>CALNYP010000090.1:0-3875 GCA_942490715.1 uncultured bacterium | reverse complement strand
GCGAAGCAGTCGGACCGTTTGCTGGATGACGCCGAGATCCGGCGGCTGGCCGAGGGAGCGGTGGCCGGGCACGACTAGGAGCGGTTCCGGCTCATGTGCTACAGTCCGCCGTCCATGTCAAAGTCTTTCAAGGACTTCCAGCTCCGCGCCGAGTTGCAGCAGGCCCTCGACGACGCAGGCTACGATCAACCGACTCCGATCCAGGAAAAGGCGATTCCGATCCTGATGGGCGGTGGCGATCTGATCGGCGTCGCCCAGACCGGCACCGGCAAGACCCTCGCCTTCATGCTGCCGATCCTGCAGCACCTGGAAGGGGAGCGGACCGATCCCCAGGGGCTCGTGATCTGTCCGACCCGGGAGCTGGCGATCCAGGTCGCCCGGGAGACCGACAAGTTCGGGGCGCACCTCGGCGTCCGGACCGTGCTGGCCTACGGCGGCACCTCGACCGGTGAACAGAAGCGAATGCTGGCCGAGGGCTGCGATGTTGTCGTCGGCACTCCGGGCCGACTCCTCGACTTCGTCAGCTCGGCCTGGCTCAACCTGCGCAAGCTGCGCACCCTCGTCCTCGACGAGGCGGATCGCATGCTCGACATGGGTTTCATCAACGACGTCGATGCGATCCTGCGCAAGACACCGATGAGCCGACAGACCGCGCTGTTCTCGGCGACGTTCCCCGATGAGATCCGCAATCTCTCCGAACGCTACATGTTCCACCCGGAAGTCGTGAAGATGCACACGGGTACCCGTGTTACCGACACCGTCGACCACGCGTTCTACCCGGTGCGCGACGATCAGAAGGATGCGTTGCTGATCGAGGTCATGGCGCAGGAGAAGCCGGGCAAGGCGCTGATCTTCACCGCGACCCGGGAGAAGACCTCCGAGGTCGCGACGGTCCTGCGCCGTCGCCGGCACGAGGTCGTATCGCTGTCGAGTCTGCTGTCTCAGGCAAATCGCGAACGCGCCCTCGATGCCTTCCGTAGCGGGGAGTGCAATCTGCTGGTGGCGACCGACGTCGCCGCTCGCGGCCTGGACATCACCGACATCGATCTGGTGATCAACTACGACGTGCCGATGCACGCCGAGGACTACGTCCATCGCATCGGCCGAACCGGCCGCGCCAAGCGCAGCGGCAAGGCGATCACGTTCGTGTCCGCTCTCGACGAACGGCGGGCCGGCGACATCGAGCGCTTGCTCGGCATGCCGGTCGAGCGCCGTGAACTCGAGGACTTCCGTTACAAGGCCCGGGGCGAGGCGCCGCGTCGGAGCAGCGGGGGGCGGCGGGGCCCCGGTGGTGCCGGCGGCCGCGGACGACCGGGCGGCGGGCGCGGAAAGCCCGGCGGCGGCCGAGGAGGCTCCGGCGGTGGCGGTTCCGCGGGTGGTCGCGGCGGCTCCGGTGGCGGCCGTGGAAAGCCCGGCGGGAGCCGGCGAGGCTCCGGCGGCGGTGGCGGGACCGGCGGCGGTGGCGGGACCGCTGGTGGAGCGCGGCGGCGCCGATCCTCGGGTTCCGGCGGCGGCGCGGGCGGCAGCAGTTCCGGCGGATCTGCCGGCGGCGGTTCCTCCTCGAGTTGAGGCCCGGCCGGGTCTCCGGCTTGGACACCCCGATCCCAGCGTCCCCGGGACGCATGTAGTATCGTCAATCTTCGGAGAAACGCAGCGTCGCGAAGCTCCGGACCGATGCGAAAACGTGCCTGAGACCGCCGCTCGCCGGCGGGTGAGCGGAGTCCAGATTTCATGTCCTTGCTCGAGGTCTTCCGCGCCGGTGGTCCGATCATGTGGCCGCTGGCGATCTGTTCGCTGATCAGCCTGGCGATCATCGTCGAGAGGTTGATCAACCTGCGTGAAACGAAGGTGCTCAACCCGGCGATCGTCGAGCGCGTGATGGGGCTCGCCGAGGGAAGCCGGGCCGACAAGGCGGTCAAGCTCTGCGGCGAGAACCCGGGCATCTTCACCAACATCGTCAGTGCCGGACTCCAGCTGGCCGCTCGCGGAGAACGATCGAGCCAGGCCAAGGAAGCGGTCGAGGACGCCGGCCGTCACGAGTCGAAGCGCTTGCACCGCTACCTGGGCGCCCTGGGGACGATCGTCGGCATCTCGCCGCTCCTCGGCCTGCTGGGCACGGTGACCGGCATGATCGACGTCTTCGAGACGATCGCTCAATCCGGCGCGGGCCAGGCGGCCCAGCTGGCCAACGGTATCTCCCAGGCCTTGATCACGACGGCGACCGGCCTGTTGATCGCCATCCCGTCCCTGGTCGCCTACAACTACTTCCAGGGCAAGGCCGATGCGATCGTCACCGGTCTCGAGCGGGACTCGCTGCGGGTGCTGCGGGCGTTCTACGAACCCGGCGGTCCGACCGACGTCAGCGTGACCCAGACCCTTCCGGACATGAACACCGCCGCGACCCGGGACTGATCCGATGCGCTTCGATCAGCAGAAGAAGGCCAACATCGGGATCGACATCGCCCCGCTGGTCGACGTCGTCTTCCTGCTGGTGATCTTCTTCGCCGTCTCGACGACCTTTCTCGAGTCCGGTGGTCTGCAACTGCAGCTCCCTAGCTCGTCCTCGTCGACCCCCCGGGAGAACAAGACGCTGATCGTGTCGCTGGATGCCGAGGGGCAGCTCGAATTCGAGGGCGAGATCGTCGAGGCCGACGTGCTGACCGAACGCCTGCGAGCGGCACTCGAAAACAACGACCAGAAGAACGTCGTCCTGCGGGCCGACCGGCGAACCGAGCACGGAAAAGTCGTCCGGCTGATGGACGTGATCCGCGAGGCCGGCGCCGAGGGGTTGACCGTCGACGCCCAGTCCGCCAGCCAGGGCGAGTAGCCGACCGGCCCGCTCGTGCCACGGATCGTCGCCGGAGAGTTGAAGGGCCGCCGGATCGACGTCCCACGGGGAGCCGAGGTCCGGCCGACAGGCGCCCGGGTCCGGGAGGCGCTGTTCAGCATTCTCGGTGACCGGGTCGCCGGGGCCCGGGTGCTCGACCTCTACGCCGGGACCGGCGCCCTGGGCTTCGAAGCGGCCAGCCGGGGAGCGGCCTCGGTGTCGTTCGTCGAGTCCGATCGCAAGGTCGTCGGGGCCCTGGAGCGGAACATCGCCGCCCTCGATCTGGGGCGGATCTGCCGGGTCCATTCCGGGCCGGTCGCCGTGCTGCTGGACCGGGGCCCGGTAGGCGGCCCCTACGACCTCGTACTCGCCGATCCGCCCTACGCGGGGGCAGAGGCGGGGCGGATGCTCGAGGCGCTCTCCGGGGCGGAGATCGTCGCCAGCGGGGGAGTTCTGGTCCTGGAGCGGCCGGCCCGGCCCGGTGAGCCGCCGCTCCCGACCCCGGCGGGGCTCGAACGCTACCGAGAGGCCCGTTATGGGCATTCCACGCTGATTTTCTATTCCGCGTAAGCCGACCGACGCCGCTGGTTGAATTCCGGGTCTTCTGATTTATATTTGCCGCCGTGGGCTACGTGTGACGGTGCACCGATCCGGTGTGGGCGTCCCCGGGTATCGAATCCCGACTCGTGCTGCAGGAGAATTCGATGAGAAACGCTGGCCGGACCGCGGCAACGATCGCGGCTCTGATCGCCTTCCTGGCGACCGCTTCCCTGACGATGGGGCAGTCGCCGTCAGCCCCCCCCGCTGATCTGAAGCTCGTCGGCGACCACTGGACCCCCTGGGATCCGCCGGCCGCCGCGGAAGGCGCCTACATCATCCAGAAAGGCGACACGCTCTGGGACCTGTCCGAGCAGTGGCTCGGCGACCCCTACCTGTGGCCGCAGGTCTGGGACGAGAACCGCTACATTCTCGACAGTCACTGGATCTATCCGGGAGACCCGCTGGTCGTTCCCGGGCGACCGACCATCATCCCGGCCGACGGCCCGCC
>CALNYP010000089.1:0-3074 GCA_942490715.1 uncultured bacterium | reverse complement strand
TTGAAGAACTGCATCAGCGCCCGCTGCAGCTTGCGGTCGCGCAGATGCTTGGCGACGAAGACCGGCTTCCGGGTGAACGGGTCGATGCCGGTGTAGTACATCGCCGTGGCGACGTCGAACGGCGCCGGGATGAAGTCCTGCACCTGGTCGGGCCGGTAGCCGTTGCGCTTGAGGAAGACGGCCAGGTCGATCATCGAGTGCAGATCGCTTCCCGGGTGGCTGGCGATGAAGTAGGGCACGATGTACTGCTTCTTGCCGGCCTTCTTCGATTCGTCCTCGAACGTCTCGGCGAAGCGCTCGAAGTCGTCGTTGCTCGGCTTGCGCATCCGCGCCAGCACCGTCGGGTCGGTGTGTTCGGGAGCCACCTTGAGCAGCCCGCCGACGTGATGCCGGGTCAGGTCGCGCATGTACTCCGGCGAACGGCGGGCCAGGTCCATGCGGATGCCGCTGGCGACCAGCACCTTGTTGACGCCCGTCGCACCTCGCGGGCCTCGCTTCATCAACTGGATCAGCGGCCCGTGATCGGTGCCCAGCAGCTTGCAGATCGTCGGATGCACGCACGACTGCCGCCGGCAGACCGCCTCGACCTCCGGCCGGGTACAGCGCATCTCGTACATGTTGGCGGTCGGTCCGCCGATGTCGCTGACCGTGCCCTTGAACTCCGGGTCGGCCGCCATCTCGTTTCACCTCGCCCAGGATCGACTCCTTGCTGCGCGACTGGATGATGCGGCCCTGGTGGGTGGTGATCGAACAGAACGTGCAGCCGCCGAAGCAGCCGCGCATGATCGTGACCGAGTCCTTGATCATCTCGAAGGCGGGGATCGGCTCGGTGTAGACTGGGATGCGGCCGACGTGTGTACGGCAGGTCGTAGATCGCGATCCATCGCCGTCGACGAGATCGGCAGCGACGGAGGGTTGGCGACGATCGACTGCTTGCCGTGGCGCTGGACCAATCGCCTGGCGTTGTACGGGTTCGTCTCGTTGTGGATGATCCGCGTCGCTTCGGCGAAGGCCGGCTTGTCGGCGACGACCTCTTCGTAGCTCGGCAATCTCCATCGCATCGTCCGGGGCGTCGCTCCGACGCGCCGAGCGCGTAGGCCACGCCGCGCATGTCGCGCAGGTCGCGCACGGTCTCGCCGGCCTGCAAGCGGCGGGCGATCTCGAGGATGCTCTCCTCGCCCATACCGAACGCGACCAGGTCGGCCTTGCAGTCGAGCAGGATCGAGCGGCGGACCTTGTCGCTCCAGTAGTCGTAGTGGGCCAGCCGCCGCAGGGAGGCCTCGACGCCGCCGGCGATCACCGGCACACCACGGTAGGCCTCGCGGGCCCGCTGGCAGTAGGCCAGCGTCGCCCGGTCCGGGCGCATGCCGATCCTGCCTCCCGGCGAGTAGGCGTCGTCGTTGCGCACCTTCTTGTTGGCCGTGTAGTGGTTGATCATCGAGTCCATGTTGCCGGCGCTGATCGCGAAGAACAGCCGCGGCCGGCCGAACCGCTTCCAGTCCTCGCACGATCGCCAGTCCGGCTGGCTGACGATGCCAACTCGAAATCCGGCCGCCTCCAGCACGCGCCCCAGGATCGCCATGCGCGAAGCTCGGATGATCGATGTAGGCGTCGCCGGTGACGAAGACGACGTCGACGGCATCCCAGCCCCGCCGGGATACCTCCTCGGCGGTCATCGGCAAGGGCAGCTTCGCCCGGCCGGTCGACGCCGTCGGCAGCATGGCGAGGGACGCGCCGCCGGGCGTGGCTGGACTCGAATGGCTCATGGATGCCCCGTAGCGTACCCGTCGGAGGGCTTCCGGGCCACCGGGAAGCCCCTGAAGCCCCGCTATCCGACCCTCTTTCGCCAATTCTGATACTCTAGGCGCGGTCAAGACGCCCAGGCCGACTCACTCCGGCAGGGGGCGCTATTCGAGAACGTGGTGAGTTCGAGGGCGAAGAATGGCTGGGAAGAACTACAAGGTTGGCGCCGAGATCGAGGCGTATTGCACGAAATGCAAGATCGATCGTCAGCATGCGATCGAAACGCTGAAGTCCGACGGCAACATTCACAAGGTGCACTGCCACCTGTGAGTCCAGCCACCTGTTTCGCCGGCCCAAGGGCGACGGCACCAAACCCAAGAAGGTCAGCCGCCGCCGCAAGAAGGGCGCCGTGGTCCTGACCGGTGACGAGGCCGCGGGAGCCAAGCCGTACACCCTGAACGGCATGTTCGAAGCCGGCGACTTCATCAACCACAAGAAGTTCGGCCCGGGCAAGGTCATCACCGTCCGTTCCGGCAAGATGGAAGTCGGTTTCGAGGAAGGCGGCAAGCTGCTTGTCTGCGGCATGAAGTAGCGGTGACCCCGCGGGCGTTCCTCGCCGGTCTCCTCCTGCTTGCGCTGTCCGGCCTGCCTGCTTGCGGGCCGGCGACCTCGGATCACGCACCCTCACCCGCCGCCGACGGGCAGCCGTCGGCCGGCACCCGGGGGATGGTCGCCTCGGCCCACCCCCTCGCGACCGAGGCCGGGCTCTCGATCCTGCGCGAAGGCGGAAACGCCTTCGACGCGGCGGTGGCGATCGCATCGACCCTGAACGTCGTCGAACCGATGATGTCCGGGATCGGCGGCTACGGCACGATCCTCGTCTTCGACGCCGGCGCCGGCGAGGCGCACTACCTCGACGCCAGCGGGAAGATCCCCCTGGCCGTCGATGCCGATCTGTACCGAGCGCCGACGCCGGGTTACCTGGAGAACCGCCGCAACGCCAAGGCGGTCTCGACGCCCGGGGCCGTCAACGCCTGGCAGGCGATGTCCGAGCGCTTCGGCAGCCGGCCCTGGCCCAGCCTGTTCGCCCCGGCGATCGCGGCGGCCGAGAACGGTTTCGTTCTCGACGATCGCGGCGCGCGCTGGATCGAGGTCGGCTTCCCGGAGTTCCCCGAGGCCGCCCGTGAGTTCTACGGGCGTGACGGTGAGCCGCTGCAGTCCGGCGACACGCTGGTGCAGCGCGACCTGGCGGCCAGCCTGCGACAGATCGCCGACGAGGGTGCCGCGGCGGTCTACGGCGGCTCTCTGCCGGCCAGGCGATCGACCAGGCG
>CALNYP010000088.1:0-19316 GCA_942490715.1 uncultured bacterium | reverse complement strand
GCCTCCAGACGCTGTACCGCCCCGGGCAACTCGGCGACCGAATCCAGCACGCCGACCGCTCCTTCGAACGTCGTCCCTGCGGTCAGCGGTGACCTGCAGGCAAAGCAACGGACCCCGGCCGCCGTCGCCGCGTCGACGCCGCGCTGGGTGTCCTCGATCGCCACACAGGCGGAAGGATCGATTCCAAGCCTTCTGACTGCGGTGGCGTACGGGTCCGGAAATGGTTTCGACCGCGGGTAGTCCTCCCGGACCAGGGCGAACTCGAACGCTTCGAGAAGCCCGGTCTGACGGTGCTGGATCTCGAAGTGTCTTCCGGGGCAAGTCGTCACGATCGCCAGTCGCTTTCCGGCCTCTCGCAACCCCGCGACGGCCTCCCGGGCTCCGGCGTTCACGTGCACGCCGCGCTCGAGGCTCTGTGCGTACCTGCGATCGCGTGTATCGCGCAACGCACGGATCCCGGCCGGGGTGAGCCCGCGCGCCGCTTGCGAGCTCCATCACGCTACGCCCCTGGCGCAGCGAGACCGCCTGGTAGGTCTCGAGGGTCAGGTCGACGCCAACCTCGGCCAGGGTCACGCGGCCCGCCTCGAAGTACAGGCTCTCGGTGTCGACCAGCACACCGTCGTTGTCGAACAGTACGGCCTTGATCATGGCCCAAGAATAGCAGCGTCACCGGCCGTCTCGAGGTTCGTGGTAGCATTCGGCCGCGTCGGCGAACGCTGCCGTGGCCGGCGATTTCCACTGCGAAACAAGGGTGCCCATCATGCTGTTTCCGGCCCGTCTCCGCGCGACCCGCAGGGTTGCCCCTGCTCTCCTGGCTGCCCTCACCGTCGCGGCCCTCGGCGTCGCGACCCTCGCCGTTGCCGACGAAGCCGAACAGCCGGCCGACGGGAAACCCGAGTCTCCCTCCGACAGGTCGGAGCTGCCGCGACGCATCCTCCCCGCCGACACGGCGATCACGGTCCCGGGTGAGGTGAAGATTCGCGGGAGCCGCGTGCCGTACCAGGCGACGACCGGCACCCAGCCGGTCTACGGTGAGGATGGCCGGACGATCGCGGCGCTGCACTACACCTACTACGAGCGTACCGACGTCGAGGACACCACGCGGCGGCCCCTGTTCGTTTCGTTCAACGGCGGCCCGGGCTCGGGTTCGCTCTGGATGCACCTCGGATACACCAGCCCCAAGCAACTGCTGATCGACGACGAGGGGTACCCGGTTCAGCCCTATGGCGTTCGGGACAACCCGCACTCGATTCTCGACGTCGCCGACATCGTCTACGTGAATCCGGTCAACACCGGATTCTCGCGAGTGCTCGACGACGAGGTCGACCGCGAGGCGTTCTTCGGCGTGGAAGCGGACATCGCCTACCTGGCGAACTGGATCGATGTCTTCGTCTCGCGGCACGAGCGCTGGCGCTCTCCCAAGTACCTGATCGGCGAGAGCTACGGAACGACCCGGGTTTCAGGGCTGGCGGCGCAACTGCAGGAGCGCCACTGGATGTACCTGAACGGCGTGATCCTCGTCTCGCCGACCGGGCTGGGCATGACCCCCGAGGGGCCGGCGCCGCGCTCGGCGGTGCTGAAGTTGCCGTACTACGCGGCGGCCGCGCACTACCACGGCCAGCTCGCCCCCGAACTGCAACGACTCGGCCTGCAGGATCTGCTGGCCGAGGTCGAACGCTTCACCCTGGACGAGTACCTGCCCGCGCTTTCCCGCGGCGGCTTTCTCGAGGAGGCGAAGCGGGAGGAGATCGCCCAGGGGGTCGCGCGGTACGCCGGACTGTCGACCCGGTTCGTCCTCGATCACAACCTCGCCGTTCCCGCCTCCGCCTTCTGGAAGGAGCTGCTCCGGGACGAGGGCTTCACGATCGGCCGCCTCGACTCGCGGTACCGCGGGATCGATCGCAAGAACGCCGGCGAGACGTACGACTACCCTCCCGAACTGACCTCGTGGAACCATGCGTTCGCCCCGGCGATCAATCACTACCTGCGCGATGTCCTCGGGTTCCGGACCGATCTGCAGTACAACCTGTTCGGTCCGGTGCGTCCCTGGGAGGGGCGCGATCACGACGTCAGCGAGGAGCTGCGGCGGGCGATGGCCCAGAACCCGTTCCTGCACGTGATGATCCAGTCCGGTTACTACGACGGGGCGACGGACTACTTCACCGCGAAGTACGTGCTGTGGAATCTGGACCGCAGCGCGCGCCTGAAGGAGCGCCTGCGCTTCGAAGGCTACGAGAGCGGGCACATGATGTACCTGCGCCGGGAAGACCTCTCCCGGTCCAATCAGCACATCCGCGAGTTCATCGAGGCTTCCACGCCTGCCGAGGGCGAGCCCGCGCGGTACTGACGCCTCCGGGGCGCCTGGTCGAGTCGTCGTGACCCCCTTGCTGCCCCTCGCAGCCGGCACACCGGCCGGCTGTGTCCTTGCACGTGCGTGGCCCGCAAACGCCGGCCGAGCATGCGCGAAATCGGCGCGATTCCCTTGAAACTCGGCTGTAGCGTGGGATCTTACCCGGACCTAACACCCATATAACAGGCTTCTGATCCTCACCCTGTCACATGAACGACGCCGGATCTCAACCGAAACGCAACTCAACGGAGAGGACTCCAACCATGCCGAAACGTCTCGCAACCGCTTCCGCCGCTTCGCGGTTTCTGGCGATCGCTCTGATGATCGCGCTCACCGGCCTGACCGGCCTTGCCCGGGCTGAACCTGCGGCATCGCCGGCTTCAGCCCCCAACGACAGTGGCAGTTCGATCGGGAGTGGTGAAGACACCGCGCCCGCTGACGCGGCCGAGCCCGCCGCGGCACCAGGAGCAACCGAAGCCGAAGAGCAGGCAGATGACTCAAAAGCGTCGCCCGACGAGAACGACGAGAAGAAATCGAGCAACAAGATCAAGGCCACCTACAAGAAGGGCCTGATCGTCGAAACCGAGGACGGCAACTTCAAAGCGCGCATTCGCTGGCGGGGCCAGATGCGTCTCACCGACGTCTCCAGCAGCGACCTGGTCGGCGAAGAAGACGGCGTCGAGGAGGAAACGGGGTTCCAGATCCGCCGTGCGCGCCTGAAGCTGGATGGCCACGCTTACAAACCGTGGCTCAGCTACTACCTCGAGTACGGAATCGCGGCCAGCGTGATGTTGACGCTGGAGCTGCAAGTTCAGAAGAGCGAGCAGGTCGGAGCCCGGTTCGGTCAGTTCAAGGTGCCGTACAACCGCGAACGTGTCGACTCTTCCGGCAAGCAGCAGTTCGTCGACCGCTCGATCGTCAACAACCCGTTCACGATCGACCGGCAGTCCGGGATGAACCTGCAGGGCCGCCTGTTCGCAGGGAGCCGTGCGGACTCGAAGTACAACTTCGGCATCTACACCGGCACCGGGCGTGGTGGTGATCTGGAAGACGACCGGTCGCCGATGTATGTCGGCCGCTGGCAGTGGAACTTTCTCAAGCGTGACCTCGGCTTTGAGCAGTCCGACGTCAAGCGCAGAGACAAGCCCGCCGGATCCGTCGCGTTCGCCGCGGCCAAGAACGATGGCCGCTTCACACGCTTCTCATCGAGCGGCGGTGGCCAGCTCGATGGATTCGAAACCCCGGCGAACCCCGACTCGAAGCGCTACGGCCTCGAACAGTGGATGGCCGAACTGGCCTACCAGCACCGCGGCTTCTCGTTCCAGGGCGAGTACCACTTCAAGGAGATCGACGACCGGGTGACCGCCATCGTCACCGACCTCGACGGCTACTACGTCCAGGCCGGCTATTTCTTCCACGAGTCCTTCGAGAAGTTCCCCGAGCCGCTTGAGTTCGCGATTCGCACCGCCCGCGTCGACTCCGGCGACGGGATCCAGGTGCCGGCCGATCGCGAGCTGACGTTTGCCGCCAACTGGTTCTTCGCCGGGCACGACAACAAACTGACGATCGACGCCACCAGGCTGAAGTCGACCCTGCCGGGAGGCAGCCAGGACGAAGGCTGGCGCGCCCGGCTGCAGTGGGACATCTCATTCTGATCCCGCGCGGCACCAACCGGTCCTGAAACGAACTCGGGCCACGGCGGCACGGCGCTCAAGCGCCGGACGCCGTGGCCCGAATGATTTCAGCTCCGGGTTGGCGATCCGTCAGTCAGCTCGCTTCACGGTCCGTCAGCTTCGGAGTGGCGGCGACGCGCACCGCTTCATCGGCATTGTCGAACACGTGGTCGGCGGGCACGACACCCGGTACGACGCCCAGCTTCCCGAGCAGCTCGCGCGGCTCCTCTTCGAGCTCCGCCACGTAGACCGCGATTCCGCGCTTCGTCAGGTCCTGCATCAGGTCGCCGAGCACGTACACGCCGGACTGATCGATGTAGCGGACATCGCCCATGTGCAGCACGATCGCCTTGGCGCCCTTCATGTCCGCACCTTCGATCTTGCGTTGCAGCGGACCGGCGTTCCCGAAGAACAGCGAGCCGTGCATCTCGACAACGAAGATTCCGTGCATCGTCTCCGCCGGGGCCTCGAGAGCCGGAATCCAGGGGCGATGCGCGGCGATGTCCTTGAGCGGCGAGTGCGTCGCCGGATCGATGTCGCTCAACCGCTTCAGCAGGATCATTGCCGCCATCACCATGCCGATGCCGACGGCCCACATCAGGTCGACGAATACCGTGATAACGAGAACGGTCACCATCACGGCCGCGTCGCCGCGCGGGACGCGGAACAGGTGCTTGAGTCCCTTGAGGTCGATGATCCCGATGCCGACGGTGATCAGGATGCCGGCGAGCACGGCCATCGGGATCGCCTCGGCCAGCGGCGCAAGCACCAGCAAGATCGACAGCAGCAGCACCGAGTGGATCACGCCGGAGAGGTGCATCCGCCCACCGGACTTGACGTTGACCACCGTGCGCATCGTGGCGCCGGCGCCAGGCAGGCCGCCGATCATGCCGGCCAGGATGTTGCCCATCCCCTGGCCGATCAACTCGCGTTCGCTTTCGTGGCGCGTCTTGGTCATCGCATCGGCGACGAGCGAGGTCAACAGCGAGTCCAGGCTACCGACGATGGCGAGCAGGATCGCCGGGACGATGACGAGCTTGAGCTGACTGATGTCGAAGGCGGGAAGATCGATGCTCGGCAGCCCGCGAGGGATGGCGCCGATTCGCTGCACGTCCATCGGGATCAGCATCGAGACCACCGTCATCACGATCAATCCGACCAGCGTACCCGGGATCACCTTGGTCAGCCGCGGGCTGAGGTAGATGATGGCGATGGTCGCGAGGCCGAGAAACAACGCGAAGAAGTTCACGTTGGTGAAGTCTTCGGGGATGCGACGGAGTGCTTCGACTGTGCCTGGGGCGGGAGCGTGGCCGACGAGCTGGGCCATCTGCAGGACGATGATGATCACCCCGATGCCGCTCATGAATCCCGAGACCACCGGGTATGGAATGTAGTTGATGTAGCGGCCGATCCGTAGCAAACCGAGCAGGATCTGGATTGCACCCGCGAGGATCACGGCGACGAAGATCCATCGTGGGTCGCCGGTGAGGCTACCGATCAGACCGGCGACGACGACGGTCATCGGGCCTGTCGGGCCCGAGATCTGCGAAGGCGTACCGCCGAACAGTGCGGCGAGCAGGCCGACCGCGATCGCGCCGTACATGCCGGCCGCCGCACCGTTTTCGAGGCCGGAGGCGACGCCGAAGCCCAGGGCCAGCGGAAGGGCGACGATGCCGGCGGTGACACCGCCGAACAGGTCGCCGCGCACGTTGCTGAAGAAGCGTTCCTTCAATGTCATGCCGGGCTCTCCTGGGCGAACGTGAGTACCTGTCGTGTGCCGCCGACGACGGCGTAGCCGACGCGAGGCTGGATGTAGTTCCTGCCGCCAGGGCCGTGAATCTGGATACCGGTGACCACCGCATGATCGGCCTTGGCCGGATCGACGGTGACGGCCACGACGCGCTCCAGGTCTTCGCGGATCACGTCGTGGGCCGCAGCGGTCAGGGACAGCAGGTCGTGGGGTTTGCCGTCCGCTCCGGCAGTCCCGACAAGGCGGCTCCCGAGCCGCTGGCGGATGAGACCCAGCTCCACGTCGTCATGGTCATCGGTCGGACCCAGCTGGCCCTTGCCGATCTCTCCGAGCAGTGCGACGAGTGCTCCGCACGCCGACGACGGTCCGCTGCGGTGTACTCGCTCACACAGTCCCGGTTCGCCACCGCTGCCGATGGCGATGTGCGGGGCGGCGAAGAAGATGTAGCGCTCCCGCTGGTCGCCGTTCGGGGAGTGGGACTGAGCCGCGCCGAAGCCGGTCTTGCCCGCGAAAATCATCCCAGCAAGCCCGGCCAGGTTGAAGGGCTGCCCCCAGACCCGGTCGACGTGAAGCGCCAGCGACTGGCAGATCTCATCGCGACAGATCGCAAGACAGGCAATCGCAGAGTCGGATCTGAACCCGAGGGGCCCGAGTGCCTCGTGGCTCTCGCGCACGAAATCTGCCTCGTCCATGGCCCCGGGGAATGACTCGTTCACAACCTTATTGAAACTCACGGGGTCCTCCGGATCGTCGATCGAACGTTTCCTGCCTGATGATTATTGACATGTAATTCATGTTTTATCATTCTTGAATCAAAATGGCAAGTGCGGTAGAATCGTCGAATCATGCTTCCGCACTGGACCTTCCTGACCAATCACGCCCACGTGTTGCTCTGCATCGCGAACGACCCCGATCTGACCCTGCGCGAGATCGCCGAGCAGGTCGGCATCACCGAGCGGGCGGCGCATCGAATCGTCAGCGATCTGGAAACCGAGGGTGCCCTGACCCGGGAACGTGACGGTCGGCGGAACCACTACGAGATCTGCCGCGACTTTCCGTTGCGCCACCCCCTCGAGCAGCATTGCCACGTCGGCCAGTTGCTGCGGCTGCTTTCGTCGGAAAGCAACCGCAACGCCTCCTGACAGCCTCTCAGGGCAGCGGCCGGAGCTCCGGGCAGTCGTGCGAAAATGCGTCGGTCCACTGGATGCTCCCGGAACGAGGAGATCGGTCGCAGATTCATGAGTGCGCCGCAACCGATTCAGATCGCCTGCGAGGACGGCTTCCGTCTGGCCGGGGCCGTCTATCGGCCGAGCGCGCCCCGGGCGGCCGTCATGGTCGCCCCGGCAACCGGAATCAAGAAACGTTTCTATCACGCGTTCGCCTCCTTTCTGGCGGAGCAGGGCTACGGCGTCCTGTGCTACGACAACCGTGGGATCGCCGAATCCCTGCGTGGTCCCGTCCGCGACTCCACCGCATCCCTGTCCTCCTGGGGGTGCCTGGACATGACCGCCGTTCTCGAAACGCTGAAAGATGTGTTCCCGGACTGCCGCTATCACCTGGTCGGACACAGTGCCGGAGGGCAGCTGGCCGGCTTGATGCAGAACGGTGCCGAGCTGACCTCGATGTTCAACGTCGCCTGCTCTTCCGGGAACCTGAGCAACATGAGGTATCCGTTCCGGATCAACGCCCACTTCTTCATGAATGTCTTGATCCCGCTGAGCAATCGCCTGTTCGGCCACACCAAGTCCCAGTGGGTCGGAATGGGCGAGCCTCTCCCGAGGCGCGTCGGGGAAGAGTGGGCCAGGTGGTGCAACGGGGAGGGCTACATCAAGGTGGACTTCGGCACGTTCATCCACGACCATCACTACGATTCGCTGGCAATCCCCTCCCGCTGGCTCGCGGCAACGGACGACCCGATCGCCACGGAGGCGAACGTTCGCGAGATGATCGAGGTGTATTCGAAGATCGAGTCGGAGTTGATCTTCCTCGAGCCGGGCCGGTTCGGATACAGCGGGATCGGCCACATGGGGTTCTTCAGCTCGAAGAAGAAGTCACTCTGGGATCACGCTACCGACTGGCTCGATGGGTTCTGACGCCAGGTAGGAGACCCAGGAGGCAATCGCTAATCTCGCCCAGGTCCTGGTTCGCCATCGCCTTCGACGAGACGAGTGACCGCGGTCTTGCCTGGCCTTTCCATACGGCACTACACTCACTGCGTGGAGACAGCCAAGCAATCGCCTTCTCTGCCGGGGAACCGGCGCACCGCTACCACGGGGAAGGCGTGCCTCGCGCTCGTCCTGTTCCTGACTACGGTCGGTATCGCCTCCGCCCACGGCGTGACCAAGGGTGACGCCGGCTACATCCAGGAGATCTCGGGCGCCCATCTGGCCTCGTTCGCCTACCTTGGCGCGAAGCACATGGTCACCGGCTACGACCACGTCCTGTTCCTGCTCGGCGTCATCTTCTTTCTGTACAAGCTCAAAGACATCGGCCTGTACGTGACGCTCTTCGCCGTCGGGCACTCGACGACCATGCTGCTGGGAGTCGTCCTCGGCTGGAACGTCAACGCCTACATCATCGATGCGATCATCGGACTGTCGATCGTCTACAAGGCGCTCGATAACCTCGGCGCCTACCAGCGCTGGTTCGGCTGGCAACCCGATACGCGATGGGCCACGCTCGTCTTCGGGCTGTTCCACGGTCTGGGCCTGGCCACGAAGGTGCTCGAGTACGACGTCGCGCCGGACGGCCTGCTCGCGAACCTGCTGGCCTTCAATGTGGGGGTAGAAGCCGGGCAGCTCCTGGCCCTCGGCACGATTCTGATCGCGATGGGGTACTGGCGCAGAACGAACAGTTTCTGGAAGCACGCCTACATCGCCAATGTGCTGCTGATGACGGCCGGGTTCGTGCTGATCGGCTACCAGCTCACGGGGTACCTCGTCTCATAACCGTAACAGGGAGAACCTCGGCATGTACAACGGGCAGCGCCCCACCCAAGACGAGCTACCCTCCGCAAGGACGCTCTTGCGCTCTACCGCCATCGCGCTCGTCGCCGCTGGTGTGATCCTGGCCACGATCGTCCTTCCTGCCGAGTACGGGATCGACCCGACGGGGGTCGGCGGCTTGCTCGGCCTGACGCAGATGGGCGAGATCAAGGCACAACTCGCCGCGGAGGCCACGGCCGATGCCGAAGATGCGGTCCCCGCCGGCCCGACAGACCCTGACACGCCCACCTCCGCGCCCGCGTCTGCGTCCGCGTCGGAGCCGAAGCCAGAGCCGCCGCCGGAGCCGGCGGCCGCCGAGAGCGCACTCCCGACACGCAGCGACGAGTTCACGATCGACCTGGCGCCGGGGCAGGGAACCGAGATCAAGCTGGCGATGAGGAAGGGCGACGAGGCCGAGTTCGAGTGGACGGCCCACGGAGACCTGCTCAACTTCGATCTCCACGGAAGCGGCGAGGGCCAGAAGATCAGCTACGAGAAAGGGCGCGGCGTCCCGGAGGCCGATGGCGTGCTGACCGCCGCCTTCGACGGCTTTCACGGCTGGTTCTGGCGGAACCGTACCGACGCGCCCGTGAAGCTGACGGTGCGCACGTCCGGCGCCTACACCGAGTTCAAGCGCTTCCTCTGATCGGTCTCGCCACCGGTGAGAGACCCATCCATCCGGCTGCGTAGGTCTCCGTTACTCGAACAACATCTCGACGAAATCGTCATCGTCGTCGTCATCGTCGTCGTCCCCGTCGACAGACGGCACGATGACCTCGATCGACTGCCTCGCCAGGGCGATCAGGTGCGCTGCGTCGGATGCGGCGATCTTCCCTTCCCGTTCGAAGCGCTTCACGTGGCGGATGAAACTCCTCACCATGCGCACAGCGCCACGAACATCGCCTCGTTCGAGTCGAAACTGCACGGACTCGAGCCGCTCGACAAGCGACTGCCCCTCTGCGGGTGGCAAACCGCCCGCGGCGACCAGTTCCTCGACCGCCGCCCACAGGAACTGGATCATCTGAACGTCGGACAGTAGCGGCACGCCGCAGATCGGTCCGCCCGGCGGAACGGTCAGGTTCGCGTACTCCGCCGTGCCCGGCAGGTACAGGGAACCATCGTTGCCGGTCAGATCGCAGACGGTTCCGAAAGCGTCGATCTGAGCCCCGAGGGAGGCGACGTCGAACGGCACCTGCATCGTGAGCTGGTTGTCGTTGAGGGTGAGCTGCTCGACGAGCGAGCCGCCGCCCAGGTCGCCGAACTCCGCCGGGATCGGACCGGAGAATCGGTTCCGTTCCAGCCGGACGACCGCCGCGGAGAGCAGGTTCCCCAGCTCCGGCGGAAGGCTCCCGCTCAGCAGGTTGTCTCGCAAGCTGAGGGTCTTCAGGTTCGCAAGGTTCCCCAGCTCCGGCGGAAGGGGGCCATCGAGTTGATTCCCGAACGCGACGAAGGACTCGAGGGCATCGAGGTTGCCCAGCTCGGCTGGAATCGGTCCGGTCAGGCCGCAGTGGTTCAAGCCCAGAGCCGTCATCTGATCGAGGTCCCCTAGGGACGGAGGAATGCCGCCTCCCAGCTCGGGGTTGTCGGAGAGATCGAGGATCAGCGACTTCGACCGGATGTCGCCCAGTTCCGGCGGAATGCCTCCGGTGAAGCTCGCGTTCCGCATGACGAGCTCCTGGAGCGGGTTGTCGGCGAGCCACGTCGGGATCGGGCCGCCGAGATCGCTGTCACCGACGTAGAAGAGCTGCAGGGACGAGAAATTCGACCAAGCTTCCGGGATCGTGCCGTGCAAGGGGTTGCCACCGACCAGCAGCGTCCGCAACGACCGAGCCTGGCCCAGGTCAGGGGGCAGCTCTCCGGTCAACTGGTTGCCGTCGACCTCGAAGGACCGCAGCGTATTCAGCGCCCCGAAGCCCGCCGGGATCTCACCGGTCAGCCGGTTGTCGGACAGCAACAGGTGCTGCAGTGGCCACTCGGCCAGCGCAGCCGGGATCGAACCCTCGAGCTGATTGCGTCCGAGGGAGAGCGATACCAGGGTCGCGCGCTCCAGCTCCGGCGGGATCGTGCCGGTCAACGCGTTGTCGTGCAGCGACAGGAAGTTCAAGGACCGCAGGTTGCCGAACTCGACCGGGATCGATCCCGTGAACTGGTTCGAACCCAGCCACAGTTGCACGAGTCGCCCGATGCCGCCCAGGCTCGCTGGGATCTCACCACCCAGCCGGTTCTGGGACAGATCCAGGATGCGTAGCTCGGCCAGGTCGCCCAGCCCCGGTGGAATTCCGCCGGTCAGCTGGTTGCGGCTAAGGTCTACGTACTGGAGGTTGGACAGGGTTCCGAACGCCGGCGGGATGGGACCGGACAACTGGCCCCCGGCCAGTACCAGCGACTCCAGGTTGCTGAGGTCGGCCAACGCTGCGGGAATCGGCCCTTCGAGCTGGTTGTCCCGGATCCACAGGCTTGTAAGCGATGAAAGGTTGCCGAGCTCTGCCGGAATCGGCCCCGACAGCTGGTTGTCGAAGAGTCGCAGTACCTGCACCGCCGGAAGATTCCCCAGCTCAGGTGGAATGGCCCCCGACAGGTTGTTGCGGTACAGCTCGATCGAGATCACGCTGTCGAGGTTACCCAGTTCGGGTGGGATCGGACCCGAGAACTGATTCTCCTGCAAGTGCAGAATCTCGAGCGCGGAGAGGTTGCCCAGCTCGGGTGGCAGCGGTCCTTCGAGCGAATTGGATCCGAGAGACAGCTGAATCAGGTTCGACAGATTGCCCAGCTCCGCGGGGATCGGACCGGAAAGCTGATTGCCATCGAGTTCGACGATCCGAAGGTTGGCGAGGTTGCCGAGTGAGGGCGGAATCGGACCTTCGAGCTGGCTCCTACCGGCCAGCAACGTTTCCAGTTGCGTCAATGCGCCGATCGGATCGAGTCGCGCACCGCCCAGCCGGTTGCCTGTGAGTTGCAACGTTCGCAGGGCAGACCAGCCGCTCATGTCCGGAAGAGGTCCTTGAATCCGGTTCCACGACAGGTCCAGTTCTTCGAGGCTCCCCAGCGCGTTCCACTCCGACGGGATCGGACCGTTCCAATCGACCCAGGAAGCTTCGAGCCGTCGCAGGTTTGCCAGGCCGCCGAGTAGCGCGGGCACCGGTCCCGTCAACCCTCGACTACCGCCGAGCATGAGCTCTTCGAGCTGAGTCAGGTTGCCCAGTTCCTCGGGCAGAGGTCGAGAGAGGCCGGTACCTTCGTACGGGTCGAACGCTTCGGACAGGTCGAGAACGCGCAGTGCAGCCAGGTCTCCGATCTCGGGCGGCAATACTCCGTTGAGCCAGTTGCCCTCCTTCTCGCACGACGAAGGGTCGGAGGAGTAACAGTACTCCGTCGCCAGTCGCAACTCGGTGACCGAACCCGCCTCGCACGTGACGCCGAACCAGTCACACGGCTTGTTCGTGGCGAGCCAGCCGGTGTTGTCCTTCCAGTTGACGCCATCGGTCGCCTCGTAGACCGCCACGAGCGCCTGGCACTCGGCGACCGGAATGTCGAGCTGGCCGTCACAGGTCGTGAACGGTGGACCGAGAGTGACACCCACGGGTCGCGCCGACTTGCGGGTCGGGTGGCCGAGCTCCGTTACCGGGGCCTTCGTGCGGAGGGCTATCGCATCGGCGCCATCGAGAATCGAGCGGTGGAGCGCCTCGGTATCGTCGCGCAGCCGTCGGACGCTTTCGAGACCGGGGCCCGTTTCCGCCGCCCGTACACGCGGGTGATCGGCCGGCTGCGGCGGCATCCGTTGCCCCCAGCCCGGCGAGAAGGCCAGCAGCAGGAACAGCACTCCAGGGGCCAGGCAAGCACCGGCTGCAAGGATTTTCTTGCCGTTCACGGGGTGCGCACTCCTTCCGTGCCCGCGGGCCGGCGTGCGGGGATGGTTTGTGTTGTTTACGACGGTTCGGGAGGTGTGGCAACCGAAAAGGATTGCGCACCGATCCGCGCACAGGACACGGCGGGACTCCCCTCGGGCTGTTGATCACCGGGGAGGCGAAAGTGTGGGAAACGGTGGCACACTGTTGCCATGAACGATCCGGCCGGTCAGAACAGTACGGATCGACGCAAGCGCGTTTTCCGCGTGATCGCGCTCGCGCTCCCACTGCTGTTCTTCGCATCACTGGAAGGCGCCGCTCGGCTGCTGGATCTCGCCCCGATGGAGCCCTTGTTCGTGGACGGTCCGCCTGGTTACCTGCGCCCCAACGGGGCCGTGGTGAATCGCTTCTTCATCCATCCGTCCCGCGCGCCCCAGGTCAGCATCGACACCACCTATTTCCAGCGAGACAAGAGCGATGATCTGTTTCGCGTTGTGGTGCAGGGTGGTTCCAGCGCGGCCGGTTTCCCCTACGGTAAATGGGCCTCGCTGGCGGGGATGCTGGAGCAGCGGCTCAGACGCATCGCTCCGGAACGAACAATCGAAGTGATCCCCACGGCCATGTCGGCCGTGAACTCGTATGCGCTGCTGGACTTCGCACAAGAAATCATCGCCATCGAGCCAGACGCGGTGCTGATCTACGCGGGGCACAACGAGTATCTCGGCGTGCTGGGCGTGGGCTCTGCCCTCGGTGGGAGTCATGCACCCACGGTAACGCGAATGTGGTTGGCGATGCGCCGCTCTCATCTCTTTCGGGCCATGCAGCACGCATATGGCGCGATGATCGCTGCGCCACCTCGAGAGCGGCGCGGCGGCACCCTGATGGCGCAGATTGCCGGGGACCAGGCCATCCCCTTCGGTTCGCAGACGTTCCGGTCCGGCGTGGACCAGTTCTCCCGCAACCTCGAGACACTGCTGGATACCTACGAACGAGCCGGTGTCCCCGTCTTGATCGGCACGCTGGTTTCGAATGAATCCGGGCACGCACCGTTCATCGGTGCGCCGGGTGACACGACGAGCCTGGCAGCCCTGCGCGAACTGGATCCGGCCGGATCGGCCGAGGCCAACGACGCGACGCAGTTCTTCCGGCTGGGTCGCGAACTGCTGCAAGCCGGGAGGCCGGCAGACGCCCGTCGCGCCTTTGACTGGGCGCGAGATCTCGATGGGCTACGCTTTCGTGCCCCGTCGATCATGAATCGGGTGATCGCCGAAACGGCGGCGGCCCACGGGGCGACTCTCGTCGATATCGAGAGCGCACTGGCCCGGTTCTCGCCCGACGGGATCGTGGGCGACGAGCTGATGCTGGAGCATCTGCACCCGAATCTCCGCGGCTATTTCCTGCTCGCCGATGCCTACTTCGAAGCGTTGACGGCGACCGTCGAACCGTCGCGCTGGACGGCGGGTCCCGACCGCGAGACTGCCTGGCGGGAGATCCCGGTGACCGAGGTCGACGCCCTCGGCGGTGACTACCGCCTGCAGTTCCTGAAATCGGACTGGCCCTTTCAGCAGGAGAAGCAGCCGGTCGACATCGAGGCGCCGCGCAACGAAGCGGAACGCATCGCCCAGGACTGGGTCTTCGGCGACATCAGCTGGTTGGAAGCCATGCAGCAGGCACTCGAGCACTATCAACAGATCGACCGACAGGATGAGGCCGTGAAGATCGCCCTGAACCTGGCGATGGCCTTTCCCTTCGAGAGCGGACCGCAGTCCGCCTCCGGTCGGCTGCTGCTGGCGATCGGTCAACCGGAACGTGGGCTGGCCTACCTGCGCCGGGCCGCGCAGATGGATCCGGAGGACGTCGACACCTGGCTCGCGCTGAGCGAGGCTTATCACGCGACGGGACGGCGGCAGGAAGCGCGGGAGGCCCTGAAACAACTGCTCCGGTTGGACCCGGGCAATGCGGAGGCGTCGCGGCGACTGGAGTAGAGTGCCGGCAGGATCAGAGGAGGATCTACCTGCATGACGGTGTTCTCGCGGACCTGGTGTCGACGGGCCTGGCGGCAGCTGAGGAGCCTGCCCAGCCGATGTCGATACCACGCAGCACGGGCCATTCACCGACCGCCTGGCAGAGGCGCCAGCCGTCCGCAGCTCATCACGAACAAGGAAGAGCAAGCGATCCTCGGCCTTCGCATTCGAGCACTCCCCCGCAAGAAGTACGAACTCAGGAAGGAAGACCTGCTGCTGTCGGGGCATGGCAGGAAGGAGTTCTGCGGCGTTCTTGACAGATATCTGCGGGATCACTCCGAGGGCATCCCGAAGATCATCCACCAGATCTGGTTGGGTCCCAACAAGCCCCCGGCGCGCTGGATCGACACCTGGCGAAAACAGTACATCGACCAGCATCCGGACTGGACACACATGCTCTGGACCGAGGAGAACCTCGCAGAGATCGACATGCTCAGGCCCGGCTCCTATTTCGAGGAGCCAACCTACAACGGGAAATCGGACGTTGTCAGGTACGAGGTGCTCTATCGCCATGGCGGCGTCTATATCGACGCAGACTCGATCTGGCTCGAGACCAGGTCGCTGTCACCGCTCCTGGAACGATGCCCCGACACGCTGTTCTTTCTGGGCCAAGAACCGACGACGGACTATCCGGCAAGCGGAGTCGTTGCCGCGTCGCGCAATCACCCGGCACTCCTGTTGATCATCAACGCGCAGCGAGAGAACCTGAAACATTCCCAGGAGACCGGTGCCTGGATAACGGTCGGGCCGCTCGTGCTTCACGTACTCGAGAACAACCATGTTCCAACGACGGTGTTTCCGTCGTCGTTCTTCTATCCCGAGCACTGGCACGGAAAAACGGCGATCGAGATCACGCAGGAGCTGAAGGACGAGTACAGTGCCAGTTACATGTATCAATTCGGTTATACGACGAACCGGCTCGACCGGTTCGAGCCCTGACGGAGGATCTCCGGGTGACGACCTCTATCGTGTTCACAGGCCTGGATCGAACCGCTGAGGAAACCCTGCGCGACGCTCTCGGAGGGCCTCCGCGAAGGTTCTTCGCCCTGGCCCAACGCATCGCCTGGGGCATCACCCAGTCCGACCTGATCCACGTCGACGTTCCGCGGCAGAGTCAGGAGCTGGTGCGACGGTATCCGAACACCCCGGCCAGCCATCTGCTCGACGCCTACCGGCTCCGGGCCGAGGATGATCCGGCCGCGGATGAGGCACTGGCCAGGGCGCGCGAACTCGCAAGCGGTGGCCACCCGCTCGACTTCCTCCTGCCGACGGACGCCGAGTGGTCCGGCGAGGTTCCCCAGCAGAAGCTGGTCAACACCGTTCCCGATCGCGTGTGGCGGGTGTCGGCCTACGAACCGATGCGCGGTTGCTCCCTTCGATCCCAGTCGACCTCGACGATCATCCGGACCGAGGCGGGCCGGCTGGTCATCGTCAATCCCCAACCCTACCGACCGCCCGTGCGAGAGGAGATCGATGCGCTGGGAGACGTCGTGGCACTGGCGGTTCAGGGCAAGGCCCATAGCAAGCACGTGGAAGCGTCGGCCGCGAGCTTCCCGCGAGCCAGGGTGTTCGGTAGCCGGGGGCACCTGACCCATCCTCCTGCAGCGCACCTGCGTTTCGACGGCATCCTGGCCGACGGGCGACCAGTCCTGCCGGACGAGATCGAAGAGATCCTCGTAGACGGCTCGGAGCTCGAAGAAGTCCTCCTGCTCCACCGACCGTCGGGGCTCCTGGTGGTTCAGGACATCATCGCCGCGAACCTGTCGACCCACGAAGGCGGAACGTTCGTGGGCCGGCTGTACTACTTCGCCTTCGGACTGATCGATCGCATCGGCTGCCTGGCCTACATGCCGATGATGTGGAGCGATCTCCCGCGATTCCAGACGGGCATCCGCAGGGTGCTCGACTCGGGCTACACGAATGTCGTCGGGGCTCACTGGGGGCTGGGACTGCTGTCGCCAAAGCAGATCCAGGAGTTCACCGATGTGCTGCGGTGGCTCGCCGATCTCGGAACCATGACCCACAAGGGGATGCTCGTCCGCTACTTCGCATCTCAGCCGACCTTCCTGCGGGACCTGATCCGCTACAAGGTCGCCTCTCGCAGGGTCGCCCGCAGCTGAGTCGCTGCGCGGGTACGTCCCATTTGGGGTAGCCGAACGCACATCGGGTAGCCCAGCGTTCAGGCGACAGGGACCGGCCGCGGCGAACCCGCTTGAATCGTGCAATGCGCCGTGGCACGGTTCCTGCAATTTGTGCCCCGGACGAAGGAGCTACCCATGAACGAACGTATCCGCGTCCCGGCCCTCTTTGCCCTGTTGGCCCTGCTGGTCACGATCCTCCCCGCCTCCGCGGCCCTCGCGGTGGATAGCACCGATGGGGTGAGTGGCGCCCACATGGCCGGCGACACCGCCGGCGAACTGACGACCGAGCAGAAGAAGCAGATCATCGCCGCGCTGGTGCACTCCCTGCGCACTCGCTACGTGCTGGCCGACAAGGGCGCTCGCGTCGCCGACGAGATCGAGCGACAGGCCACGGCGGGAGCTTTTGCCGCAGCATCACAACCTGCAGACCTGGCGCGCGCCCTCACCGAAGCGCTGTGGGAGGCGAGCCGCGACAAGCATCTGCGGGTCATGCCACCCGGCGACAACCCGGGGCGCAGGGTCGTCCGGCGCGGCGGCCCGTCGGATTCGCCAGGCGCCATGTCCGCGTTCGGCGCGGAGATGCTGTCCGGCAACGTCGGGCTACTCACGGTGAACCGGCTGATGCCGCCGGTCGAGGCCCTTCACGGCGCCTTCCGCGAGCTCGCAGACGCCGAGGCGCTGATCATCGACGTGCGCAGCTGCCCCGGCGGCGGCATCGGCATGCCCGCCGCCCTGGCAAGTTACCTGTTCGAGAAGCCTCAATTGTTGCTGTACATGGAGTCCCGCGACGGCGAACGCGATCCGGTCCACACCGAACGGCTCCCGAAGGGCGCACCGAGTTTCGCCGGCAAGCCGGCCTACGTCGTGACGGCCAGCACCACCGGCTCCGCCTGCGAGGAACTTTCCTTCGACCTCAAGTACCACGAGAAGGCGCTGCTCGTCGGCGAACAGACCGCCGGCGCCGGCCTCGGTTCACGCAGCGGCATGGCTGATCTCGGCCACGGATTCGAGGCGTTCATCCCGGACATGAAACCGGTCCACCCGAAGTTCGACGGCGGCTTCGAGGGAATCGGCGTGCCCCCCGACATCAACGTTCCGGCTTCCGACGCGGTGGCGTTCGCCCACATGTCGGCACTGGGCCAGCTGATCGACCGAGCTGGGGACGACGCTCATAGAAACGCGCTCGAGGCAGAGTTGACCGCGTCGGCCCTGCAGTGGACGCGGGACGTCAGGGGACGCATCGCGTCCTCCCGCGCGTTCGGCGACTTCACGGGACGGTACGACGCAAAGCGAGAGATCGTCGTCGACAACGGCGGCCTCTACTACGTCGACGGCAACCGGGGCATCCGCGGTGAGTTGCTGGAGCACAGTCACGACACCTTCGCGCTGAGCCGGTCGCCGGGCCAGCTGCTGCGCTTCGAACGGGACACCGCCGGCAAGGTGATCGGGTTTCGCATCAGTGAGCCGGGCGGTGAGCCGTGGCGAGATGTCGTGCCCCGGCTGTGACGCTCGGCTCTCGCCGCGGCCGCGAGCGCCTGATGTTACATGCGTTTTACACGCCACCGCAGGCGTGACGGAAGTGTTACAACGTTTTACGGCTCGACGACGGCGCAGCAAATACGCTGGATAGATGAGTGATCGGAAACGTCGATTCGTTGTCGGACTTCTCGTTGTTGCCGGAGTCGTCTTCGCGCTCCAGGACTCGTTCGCGAACTCGGCTTCCTCGGCGTTCGGCTCGACCGGCGGAGACGTCACGCGAGAGACCGGTCCTTGCCCCCTGAGTGACGAGGGCGAGGGCGAAGGCGAGGGGGAACCGGCCAACGGAACCACCCCGCCTACCGTACGCGCGTTGAGGCATCTGCTGCCGTTGAGCGCCGCCGTTCTGGTGGTGCTCATGGCCGTTCCCGCGGCCCGGCGCCGGATCGGCGATCGGCGGTTGACGGCAATGCTCGCAGCGTGTGCCGCTGTTGCCGTCGTCTCGTTCGCTTTCCTCGATCGCTCGCCGGAGGATCGTCTCGTCAACGGCTGGGAATTCTTCCACTACTACCTGGGCGCGAAGTACGCGCCGGAGCTCGGCTACACCGGTCTCTACGACGCGGCTCTCGTTGCCGATGTCGAGACCGGACGCGCGTTCCGGCACGAACGAGATGCGATCCGCAACCTGGAAGACGGCACCTGTATCGCGGTCGAGGAGGTGTTGCGGAACGCCGAGACGATCAAGTCCCGCTTCTCCGCTGCTCGCTGGGAGAGCTTCACCGGTGATATCCGCTATTTCAAGAGCGTGCTGTCACCGTCACGGTGGAACGGGGTGTTCCGGGACAAGGGGTACAACCCGTCGCCGGTGTGGACGATGATCGCGGCGCCGCTGGCCAGCCGGGTGCCGACCTCCAGCACCATCGGAATGTTCGGGCTGTCGATGCTGGATCCACTGCTGTTGATCCTCGCAGTTTTCGCGGTGTGGCGAACGTTCGGCTCGCGCCCGGCGCTTCTGATGTTGATCCTGATCGGCACCCACATGACCACCAGTCACACACACATGAAGGGAGCCT
>CALNYP010000087.1:0-177898 GCA_942490715.1 uncultured bacterium | reverse complement strand
GCGTCACAGGCGTCGCCGGCGCCGTCGCCGTCGGCGTCGGCCTGGTCGTTGGCGATCATCGGGCAGTTGTCGTCGCAATCCAGCGTCGAGCCGTCGCAGGGCATGTCGTCCGGCGAGCCCGACGCATCGCCATCGTCGGCTGCTCCATCGCCGTCGGCGTCGCCGGCGGCGGCGATCAGCGGCGTCACCTCGTCTTGCAGCCCCTCGCCGACCAGGGCCCGGTCCGTCGAGGCATCTTCCACACGAGACAGGGCGGTGAGGTGCACCGCTCGGAACCGATCGGGGATCGTCGCCGAAGCCGACGGACCCATCGTCGCCACGACGAAGAAGCGGCGCGATGCCGCGGCGGTCACCGAGGCGTCCGGGTCGCCATCCGAGGTCTGCAAGGTCAGGCGACCGCCGGCAGGGCTCTTCGCGACGGTGGTCGCGACGACCGTGTCGCTCCCCGCTTCGAAGCTGCCGGAACCGTCGTCGGCGACCAGCGCGATCGCGTCGAACAGCGCGCTCGCCGCCACCGGGTCGAGCAGGCTCCCGTCGGGACCTTCGAGGGCCAGCTCGAACGCGGCCCATTCGATCGCCTCGTCGCCGACCCGGCCATCGTGATGCAGGTCGATCGACAGCAGGGCGTCGGTGAGACCGTCGGGAATCGAAAGCGGCGCGATGTCGGCGGTGACGAAGTGGTACGGACCTCCACGATTCGGTTGCCAGGCGACCGTGTCGCTCCCCGCCGAGGCGGAGATCACGTCGGGCCGGCCATCGCCATCGACGTCGGCGACGTGCACCCCGCGCACGTCGTCGGCCGCGTCGTCGATCGATCGCCCGGACCAGGCCGAGCCGTCGCCGGCCGTGTTCTCGTACCAGACGACCCGGCCGGCGCCGGGAGAGCCGGCGACCAGGTCGACATCTCCATCACGATCCATGTCGGCGGCGAACAGCGAGTAGGGGAAACTCGCCGAGGCCGACACCTCGCGGGCGGTCCAGGAGCTCCCGTCGCCGAGATCGTTCTCGTACCAGACGATGCGGTTGTCACCCGGCAACGCGGCGAAGACATCGGTGTCGCCGTCGCCGTCGATGTCGGACCCGCCACAGGCATGAATCAACCCCGCCGAGCCGTCGATCGATCGGTCGGTCCAGGCCGAGGCGTCGCCGGCCGTGTTCTCGGACCAGGCGAGGACGCCGGAGCCGGGCGAGGCGTGGATCAGATCGGCGTCGCCATCTCCGTCGATGTCCGCGGTGGCCACGGCGGCGACCGACGTCGCGACGGTGCTGACGTCGTGCCGCGCCCAGCTCGATCCGTCTCCGACGAGGTTCTCGTGCCAGGCGACCCGATCGTCGGCCGGCGCGGCCGAGACGAGATCCGGATCTCCATCCGCGTCGAGATCGACGGCGATCGCGGCTGCGGCCATCCCCGCGGCGGCATCGACGACCCGTGGGGACCAGGTCGTGCCATCGCCGGCGGAGTTCTCGAACCAGCCGACGGTGTCGTCGAAGGACGCGGTGTAGACGACGTCGATGTCGCCATCCCGGTCCAGATCGACGGGATGCACCGAACTGGCGAAGTCCGCGGTGTCGCTGATCGTCCAGGGGATCCAGACCGTCTTCGCGGCACCGCCGTTCTCGTACCAGACGACCCGGTCGTCGACCGCCGAGGCCGACAGCAGATCGCGATCCCCGTCCCCGTCGATATCCGCGGCCGCCACGGCACGAACACTGTCCGCCGCTGCATGGACGGTCTCGACGAACGGGAAGTCGGCCCGGGAATGAATCGTCCGGTTCTCGTACCAGCCGACCGCCGGCGCTCCGGGAACCCCGGCGAGAAGATCCGGGTCTCCGTCGCCGTCGAGATCGCCGACGGTCGCCCCGGAGCCGCCGCCGATCGCGGTGTCCAGGGAGCGACGGGCCCAGGCCAGCCCGGTGCCCGCGCTGTTCTCCAGGATCGAAACCGGGATCGCGCCGTCGTCGGTGATCGCGACGTCGGTGTCGCCGTCGCCGTCGACATCGAGGGGATCGAGGGAGCCGACGGCACCCGTGGAGCTGGCCAGGGTGGCGAAGGGCGTGAACGTTCCGGCGCCGTCATTGACGAAGCCCTCGACCGTGCCGTCACCGGCGGCGGCGAGATCGAGGTGCCCGTCGCCGTCGAGACGCAGCGCCGTCAGGGCCGTGCAGCCGGAGCGGGTGGCGATCACGCTCTCACCGGTGAACAGACCTGCGCCATCGCCGAACCAGCGCCGCAGCTCACCGCTAGCGGTCGCGCAGGCGACCACGTCGAAGGCACCGTCGCGATCCAGGTCGGCCGCGATCACGTCACGAACACCGGCGAACGTGGTCGTCAGATCGGCTTGCCGGGTATGACTCCCAGCGCCGTCATTGCGGTACCAGGCGACGGTGTCGCTGAGTCGTGCGAGCAGGTCGGGCCGGCCATCGCGGTCGAGGTCCGCCACACGAAGCGCCGAGATGCCGGTCGCCGCCGCATCGATATCGGCCGCGGCGGTGAAGGCCCCGGCGCCGTCGTTCGTGTAATGCAACAGTCGACCGGCGGCCGCGGCGGCCGCCACGAGGTCGAGATCACCGTCGGCGTCGCTGTCGAGGGCGCGGATCGCGTTCACGCTCGGCGCGCTGCCATCGATCTCGAGGCGAGCCCCGAAACCTCCGCTCCCGTCGTTCGCGTGCCACCCCAGACCCGACGCGGTCGCCGTGACCGCGTCGAGGTCACCATCGCCGTCGAGGTCGGCGGCGATCTGCACGGCTCCCCCGCCTGACGACAGATCGATGTCCGACCGGGTCGCGAACGGGGTTCCCCCGGGTGCCGAAGCGGCGTCGTTGGGATCGAACCCGGCGGCGACCTCGGCGCCATCGAGGTATCCGTCGCCGTCGGAGTCGGGGTCGTCGGGGTCCGAGCCGGTGTCCTCGGGACCACCGAAGACTCCGCCTCCGGTCTCGTGGATGTCGAGGATGCCGTCGCCGTCCTCGTCGTCACAGGCGTCGCCGACGCCGTCGCCGTCGGTATCGGCCTGATCGTCGTTGGCCACGTCGACGCAGTTGTCGAGATCTCCACAGATCCCGTCGGCGTCGAGGTCGTTGTCCGGGTCGGCGGGACAGGCGTCGCAAAGGTCGCCGAGACCATCGGCGTCCGCGTCCTCCTGGCCCGGGTTCGGATCCGCGGGGCAGTTGTCGCAGACCGCGCCGTCGCCGTCGTCATCGAGTTGCAGCTCGAAGGCACCCACGTCGCAGGCGTTTCCACAGCGCGGGTTGCCGTCGAAGTCGTCGGCGGCGCAGTAGGAGACGCCGTCGCCGTCCGTACCGTCGACTCCGCGATCGACCATCGTCGCCGACGGCCCGGCCGGGTGGTAGTCCTCGGTCGCGTAGTCGACGAACGAGCTCTCGATGTCCGGGAACCACGAGCCGTTCGGATCGGGATACTGCCCCTCGAGCTTCTGCACTCTCCATCCACGACACTGCTCGAAGCCCGGACAGTCTGCGTCGGTCACACAGGGTGTCGTCGTCTCGGTCGCACACTGGTGGAAGACGCAGAGCTCGTCCTGTTCGCAGTCGGAGAAACTGTTGCAGTCCGGCCCGGTCGTCTGGGTGCAGAATCCGTCGAAGCCCGAAACACGATCCTCTCCCATCCAGCGGTGCGGTTCGCCGGAGTAGAGATTGCCGTCGAACAGGATGTTCTCGCGGACGTTCCAGGGGCGAATCTCCTGGTTGATCGGCACCCGCACGTAGGCCGCATCCTTGTGGATCGGATTCAGGTCGTAGATCAGGTTGTTGTAGTACTTGAAGTGCTCGACACGGCACTCGGGGATGCAACGGCCCAGGTCCGACGATCCCGGGCCGGCCGTCGCACAGAAGGCGTCGCCCTCTCCCTCGCTGCAGGGAACCGCCGTGTCGAACTCGCAGTAGCCCGGGTAGTTCGAGCAGAAGTTGTATGCATTCTCGGCGGTGAAGTTCCGGTGGACGGCATCGATCCCGTTGTACCCGTGGCCGGCCACCGTGTTGTTGCGCACGACGAGACCGTCGACATCGTAGACATCGATCATCCGGGCGGCGCGCATGCAGTTCTCGACGCTGACGCCCGCCGGACACGTTCCGCAGCTGTTGTCCAGCGAGCGCTGGCAGAAGCAGTCGTCGACCCGACAGACCGGCGCCGTCCCGGGATGGGCCGACTGGCAGACCGAGTCCTCGCGGCAGAGCGTCGTCGTCAGCGTCGCCTGATCGGCACCGTCCCAGCAGTGCCCCTGGGTCGTACCGTTCCAGAGGACGTTCTCGAACAGCAGGTTCGTCGACCCGTTGCCGATCTCGAACCCGTGCTCGGTGAAGTGCTGGAACTGCGAGCGTCGGACCGTCACGTCGTGCACGTTGTTCATCGTACCGACGGTGTTCATGTGCCCGAAGTAACTGTCGACGATCGTGACTCCGGTCGAGTCGCGCATCGAGAGGGCGTCGTGGTCCGCGCCGGTCGACAAGGGGTCGACCCACTTGTTCGTCCAGCATTTCTTGCCGGTCTCGAACAGGTGATACCCGTCGAGCAACAGGTCGTCGGCGTTGTCGAGGGCGGTACCTGTCGACGTGCGGTCCGCGGACTGATCGAACTCGACGATCAGATCCCGCAGCGTCATCCCCTGGGAGTCGCAGACGAAGGTGCCGGCCGGGGCGAGGAAGCGAATGCCCTCGATCGTCCAGCCGGAAGTCCCGTCGGCATACACCGCGGCCTCGGCGTCGGCGACGGTCACCGTCGGACTGACCGGGTCGAGATTCGCCGCCCGGATCGTACAGCCCAGCGTCGGGCAGCTCCGGGCGGAGTCCAGGTAGATGTGCGTGCTGGCGTTGCTCAGCCGACAACCACTGTGCCGGGTCCAGCCCTCGGAGTAGACCCCGTCGCCGACCAGCAGGGTGTCGCCGTCGCTCATCTGTTCGATGGCGTAGTTGAAGGTGCGGCAGGGGCTGCCGGCGGTACACGGGCCGGAGTCGGTGCCGCCCGGATCGAGAAACAGGTCGGTGGCCGCTGCCGGAAGGGCGATGAGCAACATCGCGAGCACGGCCGTCACCGTCGTCTGTCGGTTCACTGGTTCGTTCCTGGAGTCAGCCGGAACAGGCGGCCGGAGGGGCGTGCCCGTAAGCTAACTCATATACCGACAGAAACCACCGAAGTGGGGCAGTTCCGACGGACTTTTCGTTTCCGTTCGTACTATTTGAAGATTTGACCCCTGCGATCCCGTTCGGTACACCCTGCGGGGCAAATGTAAGTCGTTCGAGGGCAAAGAGGTAGGCATTGCTGGAGTACGGGGCGAGGGATATGTTTGGCCTACGGGCGACAATTCCCGGCACGGATCGCGGAGTTTCGGCGGAGTTTCGAATGCGTAACGCGATGAGCATCGACCTCGAGGAGTGGTTCTGCGTGAGCAACTTCGAGGCGGTCATCCCCCGGGAGGAGTGGCCCCGGCTGGAGAGCCGCGTGGAGCGCTCGACGGCGACGATCCTCGAGATCCTCGAGCGGCGAAAGGTGCGTGCGACGTTCTTCGTGCTGGGCTGGGTCGCCGAGCGCCATCCCGGATTGATCCGTGGAATCGCCGACGCCGGACACGAGATCGCCAGCCACGGATATGGCCACCGGCTGGTCTACGAACTGACGCCCGACGAGTTCCAGCAGGACATCGCCCGGTCGGTCGAGCTGATCGAGGAGATCGCCGGGGTCCGCTGCGCGGGGTACCGCGCGCCTTCCTTTTCCCTGCGACGAGACTGCGACTGGGCCTGGGAGGCCCTCGCCGGGTCGGGCATCCGCTACGACTCCTCGGTCTTCCCGGTACACCACGACCGCTACGGCGAGCCGGACGCGCCGCGACGGCCCCATCTCCGGGATTCGGCCGGCGGACGCTTCGTCGAGTTCCCGCCGTCGACGGTGTCGCTGTTCGGCAAGAACATCCCCGTCGCCGGTGGCGGCTACTTCCGGCTCTACCCCCTGGCGGTCACCCGCTGGGCCATCCGGCGCCTTCAGGCCGAGGGCATTCCGGCGAACATCTATCTCCATCCCTGGGAGTTCGATCCCGATCACCCGAAGCCCGAGGGCGTCTCCGGCGCGACCCTGGCCCGGCACCGCGTCGGTCTGGCCGGCGTCGCCCGCAAGCTGGACGCGCTGCTTTCGGAATTCCCCTTCGGATCCGTGCTCGACGCACTGGAGGACTGCGGCCACAGCCTGGGCACCGCCGAATCGGTGTAAGGTAGCCGGGTCATGAAAGGGATCATCCTCGCCGGCGGGAGCGGTACACGTCTGTATCCGCTGACCCGCGTCGTCAGCAAGCAACTGCTGCCGATCTACGACAAGCCGATGATCTACTACCCGCTGGCAACCCTGATGCTGGCGGGCATCCGCGAGATCCTGATCATCAGCACCCCGGCCGACCTTCCCCGGTTCCGCGAGCTACTGGGCGACGGACGAGCCTGGGGACTCGAACTCGCCTACGCGGAGCAGCCGCGACCCGAGGGGCTGGCCCAGGCGTTCCACATCGGCGCCTCCTTCGTCGGCTCCGACCCGGTCTGCCTGATCCTCGGGGACAACCTGTTCTACGGGCAGGGGCTCGGGCGATTGCTGCAAGGCTCCGCGCAACAGGAACAGGGTGCCACGGTCTTCGGCTACTGGGTCCACGACCCGGAGCGCTACGGCGTGGTGACCCTCGATTCCGACGGGCGCGCGCTGGAGATCGTCGAGAAGCCGAAGGCGCCGCGGTCCAACATCGCCGTCACCGGACTGTACTTCTACGACAACGACGTGATCTCGATCGCGCGGGACCTCAAGCCCTCCGCCCGTGGGGAACTCGAGATCACCGACCTGAACGCCGTCTACCTCCGCAACGGACGCCTGCGCGTCGAGCTGCTGGGGCGCGGTACCGCCTGGCTCGATACCGGAACCCAGTCCGCCTTGCTGCAGGCGGCGCAGTTCATCGAGGTCGTCGAGTCCCGGCAAGGGTTGAAGATCGCCTGCCCCGAAGAGATCGCCTGGCGCATGGGGTACATCGACACCGATCAGCTCGGGGCGCTGGCCCGGGAGCTGGGGCCGGGGGCCTACGGCACGTACCTGCTCGATCTCTTACGTCGAGAAGGAGCCTGACCGATCGAACCGCTGCTGCTCATCGGGGCCGGCGGCCAGCTCGGGCAGGAGCTGTCGGAGATTCTTCCCCGGAACTGGAACGTCACCTCCCCTCCCCGCACGACCCTCGACCTGGAACGGCCGGAGACGATCCGGTCGACCGTCGAGCTCGTTCGTCCACGGGTGATCGTCAACGCGGCGGCTTACACCGCCGTCGACCGCGCCGAGAGCGAGCCGGAACGCGCCCGGGCGATCAACGGGATCGCGCCCGGCGTGCTGGCCCGGGAGGCGGCTCGAAACAACGCCGCTCTGATTCACGTGTCGACCGACTACGTGTTCGACGGCACCGGAGATCGACCGTGGACCGAGGCGGACCGGCCGGCGCCGCAGAGCGTCTACGGCCGGACCAAGCTCGCCGGAGAAGAGGCGATCGCCGCAGCCGGTGCCGCCCATGCGATCCTGCGTACTTCCTGGCTGTACGGCCGCGGTCCCAACTTCGTGCGCACGATGCTGCGACTCGGAGCGGAACGGGAGATCCTCTCGGTCGTCGACGATCAGATCGGTGCGCCGACGTGGGCCCGCCCGCTGGCCCAGGCGATCGACGGGATCCTGTCAGCGGTCGCCGGCGACCCGATCGAGGGCCTGGCGCGGAGGGGTGGGCTGTTCCACGCCTGCTGCGGAGGGGCGGTCAGCTGGCACGGTTTTGCCGAGGAGATCTTCCGGAAGTCGACCCGGACGCTGGCGGTGCGAGAGGTGCGCAAGGTGACGAGCGCGGAGTACCGGGCGGCGGCGCCGAGGCCGATGAACTCGCGGCTGGACTGCGCGAAGCTGGAGCGAGAGTTCGGGGTCCGGCTGCCGGAGTGGGCGGATGCCCTGGAAACGTACCTGCGGGAAGAAGAGGACGGACGGAGCGGTTGACCGGTCGGGTCAGACCCGGTTGCGTTCGAGCCAGGCGATCAACTCGGAGCGCTTGAAGCGCAGGCTGGCCCGGCTGCCGTCGCCGAGGCGATAGGCCGGGATCATGTTCTTCCGCGTCAACTCCCAGAGCTTCGTCCTGCCGATCTTCAACAGCTCCTGGGCCTCGCGGCTGGTCAGGATCTCGTCTTGATTCATGCGCACGGTGTTCTCCTCGTTTCTCATCAGCTCGCCTTCGATCGCGAAGGCGATTCGCTCGTCCGCCGGGAAACGGCGGTGAGCTCGCGCCAGGCATCGATCAACCCCGCCGCGGTCGCCAGCGGCTCGTGGCGCAACTTGGGACCGGGTCCGACCAGCGGTCGCTTGAAGACCGCGACGCCTGGAATCACCTGCTCCGGAGGAGCCAGCAAGGTCGCTCCCTCCTTCCCGTATCGTTTCTCCACGGCCGGATCGATCGGACCCTCGTGGACCAGCATCGCGTCGACCACCGGGCCGCGGGCGTGCCGTTCGATGACATGGAGATGGTCGACGTGCTGGAGCCCGGAGGCCTCGCCGTGCTCACCGACAAGGTTGCCGACGAACACCCGCACGGCGTGGGTGTGCTGGAGCGCGGCGTCGATCTCGTCGAGGATCAGGTTCGGGACGACGCTGGTGAACAGACTGCCCGGGCCGTAGACGATCAGATCCGCGTCGATGATCGCCTCGATCACACCGGGGCTCGCCGTCGCCGAACCGGGGCTCAGCGAAACGCGGTCGATCCGGCTCCGGCAGGCGCCGATCGCCGACTCGCCGACGATCCGCGACCCGTCCTCGAGGGTCGCCTCGAGCGTGACATCCTCGAGGGTCACCGGCAGGATGCGGCCGACGGTTCGCAGCACGCGACTCGAGACCTCGACCGCGCGCAGGAAGCTACCGGTCTGTTCGGCCAGGGCGGTCAGGATCAGGTTGCCGAGATTGTGCCCCCCGAGCTCCTCGCCGCCATCGTAGCGGTGCTGGAACAGCGCCGTCATCAGATCCTGTTCCGGCGAGAGCGCCAGCAGGCAGTTCCGGACGTCTCCCGGAGGAGGCATCCCCCGGGAACGGCGCAGGCGGCCGGAGCTGCCTCCGTCGTCGCTCATCGTCACGACCGCCGTCAGGTCGGGAGCGTGCTCCGCCGAGATGCACTTGCGCAAGCCGGCGAGGACCGCCGGCATTCCGGTGCCGCCACCCAGCGCGACGATCCGTTTCGGGAAGCGTTCGGTGGCCGTCGGCCGGACCTTGCCGTCGTTTCGCACTACTTCCGGTCCTTGTAGTACCGGTAGTACTGCTTGTCCATGTAGTAGTTCTCGCGGTCGGCGAGGTTGTACGTGGTGTCGTTGAGCACCATCCCCATCACGCGAGTCGAGGTGACCGAGGCCAGCGCCTGCATCAGGATCGAGCTCTGGGTCGCGCCGGAACGCGCGACGACCAGCGCCCCGTCGGCCAGGCCGCCGATGACGTCGGCATCGGTGAACGGAATGATCGGAGGGGTGTCGATGATGATCCGGCTGAACCGGCGCCGGAGAGCCGAGAGCATCTGCCGCGCCTGGTCGCTGGAGAGCAATTCGACCGGGTCCCGGGCGATCGCGCCGCCGGGGAGGATCTTCAGCGGCGAGTTCTCCAGCTCGAGGATCGCGTGATCGATCTCGATCTTGCCGCTGAGGATCTCGGTCAGGCCGAGGGTCGGTGCCGGGGCCAGCCAGCGCCCGATACTCGGCCGCCGTAGATCGGCGTCGAGGAGCAGCACCTCGCCCTGGCGGTCGGCCGCGAATGCGAGCGCGAGGTTCGTCGAGACGAGGGTCTTGCCCTCGGACGGCGTCGCGCTGGTCACGACCAGGACCTGGGGACTGTCGGAGGCCTCGTTGGCGAGCACCGTCTTGAGTCGGCGGAACTTCTCCGCCGCGACCGAGCGGGTGTCGTGCAACAGGACGAGCTCCGGCGACTTGATCAGCTTGCGCTTGATCAGCTTCGCCAGAGGTACGCCGACGGAGAGCTTGTCCCGGGAGACGCCTTCGCGCCCCGGAGTGAACATCCGCACCTTGCCGGGGTCGTCCTTCGGTTTCACATCGGAGGGTGATTTCATCAGGTCAGCTCACATCAGTGGAAGAAGATGATCACAGCCACGAGGGCCGAGGCGCTGACGGTCGCAAGTCCGAAGTTCAGCGCCAGACGTTTGTACACATGGCCGCGAAGTGCCGGCGTTTCGATGCGCGGGATACTCACCAGCACGGGGACGTCGGTCAACGCCTTCAACGCGGCTTCCGATGAAACCGGCGGACTGAAGAAGCGTAGGGCCAGCAACGGACCGACGAAGAGCAGGAGTCCGCCCATCACGCCGAGGGCGTAGAACCGTTCCGGAACCGGGTAGACCGGGCTTCGCGGCGGGTTCGCCCGTTCCGCCAGCTCGAGCTGCGCTGCCTGATCCGACTCCTCCAGGAACTGGGTCTCCCGGGCGGTGTCCAGGTCTTCCTGGTGCGAGCGGTAGCGGTCGAGAATGATGCGATGCTGGGTGCGGAGCTTGTTCAGCTGCGGTTGCACCGTCGCGACGGCCTGGATGCGCCGCTCGTATTCCGAGATCTGCCGGCGCAGGCGTCGGGCATCGTTGCCCAGCGTCGTCAGTTCCTGTTCGATCCGTACGATCTGATCGTCGATGTCCTGCACCGCGGGATCGAGGGGCACAGGTGTCTCCGGAACGCCGGCCTCGATGTCTCGCTTGACCGAAGCTCGCAGCTCTTCGATCTCCCGGCGCTTGCGGACGACGGTGGGGTGCGCCTCGGAGTAACTGACCAGCAGCTTCTCGAGTTCGTTCTGCAACTCGGTCAGTCGATCGACCGAGTTGTCCTTGCCCTCGATGAGCGCCTCGCGCTGCTCGCCCAGCTTGACCAGGCTTTCACGGGCCAGCGTCTGGCTGTTCGTATTGAAGTCCATGTCGCGCTGCGCGTTCTCGAGCAGTCGGAGGTTCGCATCGAGATGAGATTCGGTCTCGAAGCTGTGCTCGGTCAGGAACGCCTGCAACTCGGCGTCGATCTCTTCGAAGTGCGCCTTCGACTCGTCGACCCGGGCCTGGAGGGCCGTCGCGGTCGCCCCGGCGTCGGAGATCCGGCCGTCGCGATTCTGTTCGATGTAGACCTCGCCGATCGAATTGACGAGAGCGGCGGCGTGCTCCGGGTTGCGGGAACGGAAGATCAGATCGAAGGCGAGCCAGCCGTTGTGCAAGGTGGCGGTGGGGCGGATCGTCAACCGGCTGCGGATCGTGCGGATCCTCCGGTTCAGCTCCTCGTCGGTCTCGGGCAGGCCGAAGGTCCGTTCGATCAGCTGGGTCATGTACGCGTCGCTGATCACCGCCTCTTCCAGTGCCATCAACTCCCTGGTGGGATCGCCGGTCAGCTGGGTCTTGATCAGCTTCGTCTGCTGGGGCGTGATCAGGATCTTCGCCTTGGCTTCATAGGTCTTCGGCGTGTTGTAGAGCAGGACCACGGCCGCGGCCAGCCCCAGGGACACACCGGCCACGACGGTCCACCAGGAGCGCAGCAGCGCGTCCAGCAGATCGAAGATCATCGCCTTGTTGGCTTCCGGTCGCATCGGCTTACCTCTCCGCCAGGGCGGTTCCGCCCCACGGGGACCAGACGATTCCGCCGTCCACGTGGAAGACGGAGCGGTCCTGAAACCCGGGATCGTCGCTGCTCTGATCGATGTAGTTCGTTCTCAGTTGAAGCCTCAACTTCTTGGAGATACGGCGATTCAGCTCCGCGCGCACGCCCAGAGAGTTGCGATCCTCGACGCCGCTCACTGTCGAGTCACGGATCGCATAGCGCGGCGAGATCCGCCAGCCCCACGCCGGGGAGCCGATGCTGGCGAACGTCAACGCGATCACGCTGTTGATCGAAGTGCCCGACAGCGATCCGCCGCCCGTCGGCTCGTGCCGCAGATTCAAGGACAGCCGGCTGCTCTGGAAGCGGCGGCCGAGATCGAAAAGGGCCTGGACTCCGGTCTCATCGACCAGGCCCGTACCGTCGCTGCTCTCGGTGAGGAAACCACCGACGCCGACCTCCAGGTCGAGCTTGCGGCTGACCCGCTTGGCGTAGGTGAAGATCAGGCTGTCGGCGTCGGAATCGCCGGAAACCTCCAGCTCGAAACGCTCGTGGGAGTAGCGGAGGCCGATCTCGCCGGTCTCCGAGATCTTGCGGTTGAAGTCCAGCTTGCCGGTGAAGGTCTCTCGATCCTCGACGTCGGCGGTCGGATCGCTCTCGAAGGCGGGAATCACGTCGTACTGGTCCGAGCGGGCGTCCAGGGTAAAGCCCCAGCTCCAGCGCGGACCGAGCTGGTGACGAAGGCGGTACTGCCCGCGGAGGAGTTCCCGGTCGGTCCGGCGACCGAGGAACAGGTCCTCATCCTCGAGACTGCCGGCGTCGCCCTGCACCTGGGTCAGGGTCCCGTCGAAGCGGAACACCATGTCGACCTTGCGATTCGGCGTGAGATTCAGGTTCAACTGGACCCGGTGCTCGTCCCGGTCGAGATCCTCGACCTCGTCGTAGCGCAGCAGCGTCGGGCGGTAGAGGTACTTGAAACTGCCGGTTTGCCAGCGCGACTCCCCATCCAGCCACAGGTCGAGCGCCAGCAGCGTGTCGTCGATCTCGCCGGTGGTCGGATCGGTGCCGCCGAGCACGAGATTGTCGGTGTAGCCGTACGACAGCTCGACCCGAGGATCGAAGGTGTTGTTGGCTGCGATTGCCGCCGTCGGCCCGGTGGCGATGGCCACGAGGGCCAATCCCCGGACGAAGGGCCTGGATCCGATCACGCGCTCGCTCTCCTAGTTCGCCACGACGGTGTCACCCGGCTCCAGAACGATGTTCTGCTGGGTGCCGGCGACGAGTTTCTTGTAGTCGAATACTTGACGTTGCTCCTCGCCGTCGACGGTCCGGAGCACGATGATGCGATCCGTGAACTCGGTCTTGCCGCCGGCGCTGGCCAGTCCTTGCAATAATCGGGTCGGCTGGTAGAAATTCAAGGCCCCTTGTCGCCGGATCTCGCCGATGAAGAAGACCCGGTAGCTCTGGATCGATTCGACCAGCACCGTCACGCTGGGATCCCGGAGGAACTGGGCCAGGGCGGTGGCGATCTTCTCCCGGACCTGCCCGGTGGTCAGGCCGACGACGGCGACGTCGTTCACCAGGGGGACCGTCACCTTGCCGTCGGGTCGGACCTTGACGCCGACCGAGAGGTCCTTTTCGCCCCAGACGACGACCCGGAGCTCGTCCTCGACGCCGATGATGTACTCCTGGGCCACCGGTCGCGGTGCGGTCTGCGTTTCGGCCGACGCCGGCGCGGCGACACAGACGAGCCCCAGAGCCAGGAAAAACGACGGAATCCTAGTGATCATCAGAAGAGCCTCACTGATTTCGACGGTCGCCTCGAAGCGCCGCCCCTCCTTAAATATGGACGGAGTCGCGGCAAGTCAAGGGGTATTGCGAACTGATCCGAACCTGAACGAAAACACTCGAACGACGCCGATGAAATCCGATCGAATTTTTCCGGGTCTTCCGGACTTGCGGACCTGGAGTCCCCAAACCGATTGACACCTTTCGGACCCGTGCGTAGATTCAGGTGGACGCCGCGGTCGGGGACCTTGATAACGGAGTTGATTGGACCGAAGTTAGGGTCATTCAACACCGATTCGGGCAAGGGGGGGCCCGGGTTCCCACGCGACCCAATGCGTTTGTCCGCTCCCGAGGGGACGGCGCAGGAAACGGCGAAAGGCTCATGGCTCCATTCCGCATCGCAAAACCAAGGTTTTTGGCCTACTTCGTGTTCGAAGGTGGGCTGATCTTCGCAGTCCTGTACGGTCTGGCCCACATGACGCACCTGAGCGTCCAGGGTCAGCTCGGACCGGACCTGCCGAACAGCGTCTTTCTGGTCGGCGGCCTGTTCAGCGTTCTCCTGCTGATCACCCATCTGAGCGATCAGGCCACGCTGCGGCGAGAGATCCTGCTTTTTTCGACGATCTCGTTCATTCTCGGCCTGGTGGCCTTCGCCGGACTCTGGGTGATCTTCCCGGGCCAGGCCCGGACGACCGGCCTGCTGCTCCTGGAAGGAGCCGTCGCGGTCCCGGTCGTCGTGGCGATCTGGCGCCTGCTCTCGGTGCGCGTGGCCGCGTTGAACGTGACCCGGGAGCGGCTGCTGATCGTCGGCACCGGAGAGACCGCCCGTGGCGTCGCCCGGGGCATCCACACCAATCACGGCACCGAGTACTCGGTCGTCGGTTTCGCCGACGAGGATCAATCCCGGCTGGGACAGGTGCTCGCGATGGGTGCCCGGATCCAGTGCGACTTCGACTCCCTGGCGACCTATAGCCCGGGGCGCTGCGATCGGATCATCGTCGCCCTCGACGAGAAGCGCGGCAAGTTCCCGGTGCGCCAGTTGATGGCCCTGCGCCTGCTCGGGGTCGAGATCGAAGAAGCCACCTCGTTCTTCGAACGGGTCAGCGGCAAGATCGCCGTCGAGACGATGCTGCCCTCCTGGCTGATCTTCTCCGACGGCTTCAAGACCTCGGCGCTGAAATCCGCGTTGAAGCGGTTGACCGACGTGATCTTCTCGGTCGGGATGATCATCGCCACCGCTCCGCTGATGGCCTTCACCGCGGTCCTGATCAAGCTCGACAGTCGCGGCCCGGTGCTCTACCGCCAGGATCGCGTCGGCCGAAACGGCCAGGAATTCAAGGTGATGAAGTTCCGCTCGATGCGCCAGGACGCCGAGGCGAAGAGCGGACCGACGTGGGCTGCGGTCAACGATACCCGGGTGACCCGGGTCGGGAAGGTGATCCGCAAGATCCGTGTCGACGAGTTGCCGCAGCTCTGGAACGTCCTGCGCGGCGATATGAGCTTTGTCGGCCCGCGGCCCGAGCGGGGACACTTCGTCAACAAGCTCGTCGAGAAGATCCCCTACTACCAGTTGCGGATGACGGTGCGCCCGGGCCTGACCGGCTGGGCCCAGGTCGAGTTCCCTTACGGTGCCTCGGAAGAGGACGCCCTCGAGAAGCTCAAGTACGACCTGTACTACATCAAGAACAACAACCTCGTTCTTGATCTGTGGATCGTCATGAAGACGGTCAAGGTCGTACTGATGGGCAGCGGCGCTCGCTGAGGCCACGCCGCCACCCTCGATCGTGAATCAGCCGCGGGCTGCGGCGGAGCCGCCACGCCCGGCTTCATTCAGCAGACGGACGACCTCGAGCCGGAAGTGCTCGAACTGCAGCGGCTTGATCAGACAGAGATCCGCGCCGGCGTCGTACATCTTCTTGACGTTGTCCTGCTCGGGAAACGCGGTGATCGCCAGCACCTTGATGTGACGCGTCTTCGTGTTGTCCCGGATCGAACGGCAGAGCGAGATCCCGTCGACCCGCGGCATCATCACGTCCATGATGATCAGGTCCGGGTGCAGGCTGCCGATCTTGATCCCCGCCTCGTAGCCGTCGCAGGCCTCCTCGACCTTCAGCCCGGGCTCGAGCTCGTTCAGCAGCCGGCGGACGATCTCGCGAATGTTCGGCTCGTCGTCGACCACCAGGACCGATCGGTCCCGGCTGCCGCCCTGAAAGAACGCCTCATCGACGGGGATGTCGAATTTCTCGAGAAAGGCGCGGAAGTCCTCCGCGCTGACGCGGTAGTGACCGCCCGGAGTGGAGAATGCCCGCAGCTTGGCGGACTTGATCCACTTGAGCACGCCGTCGTTGGTCACGGCACAGTACTTGGCAACCTCGGACGTGGTGAAGAAGCGACGTCCGTCTTCTTCGCTCGGTCGTAGTCATCTCGGAAGTCTCCAATGCCGGGGTATCGGCCTTGTCCGGGTTTTCGTGGCTGGAATATAGAGTCGGGATTTTCGGTAGGCAAACCAGGGCGATCCGCCTATACGTTTTGGTCCGGATGGCTCTGTTTCAAGGTGATTCTGGGTGGGGGGGATGCGTTCCCCCCAGGGGTGGTCGCGAGATTGTTGCGGCTCCCGCAAAGCCTGTTTGTCCCGGTTTGCGGAATCCGCGCCGCGCAACAATCTCGCGACCACCCTGAGAGGACCGTTTCCGGGCCCCGCCACCCCGATCAAGACCACCGGCGAATCGACCAAACTCCCCGGTTTTCAGGGCGTTTCGTTGACACTCCCAGGGGCCGGTGCTAGACTCCCGGCCCGTCCTGAACGGGACCCTGAAAGGCACGTTTCGAGCGAAAGTCGGACCGTAGCTCAGCTGGATAGAGCGACTGGCTACGAACCAGTAGGTCGGGGGTTCGAGTCCCTCCGGTCCGACCAATACAGGCGAAGCGAATGGCGGCGGACGAGCGGCAGATGCAGCTCGCGTTGGATCTGGCCTCGGAGGCTGCGGCCGACGACGAGGTCCCGGTCGGCGCCGTGGTCGTGCTGGATGGGGTCGTGATCGGGCGGGGCCGGAACTGTCCGGTCGGCTCGTCGGACCCCACAGCACACGCCGAGATCCTGGCGTTGCGAGAGGCCGGCGGAACGATCGGAAACTACCGGTTGTCGGGCTCGGTCTTGTATTGCACGGTCGAACCCTGTTTGATGTGCCTCGGCGCGATGCTGCATGCCCGCGTCGAACGGCTCGTGTACGGAGCTTCCGACCCCAAGGTCGGGGGAACCCGTCGCCTCGCGGAGTTGCGGGACGGCGGGGTCGACTTCAACCACGGGTTCGCCGTCGTCGGCGGGGTACTCGAGCGGGAGTGCGCGGGACTGTTGCACGACTTCTTCCGGGCCCGCCGGGAGAGTCGCTAGAGTCGATGGATGCGGAGAGGTACCGAAGTGGTCATAACGGGGGCGCCTCGAAAGCGCTTAGCCTTCGTGAGGAGGCACATGGGTTCGAATCCCATCCTCTCCGCCAACTCCACTGCTCGCCCGAACTTCTGATCAAGGTGACACCAGCGGAGAGATGACCGAGTGGCTTAAGGTGCACGCTTGGAAAGCGTGTGTGCAGCAATGTACCGAGGGTTCGAATCCCTCTCTCTCCGCCAATCTTCTCTTGAGGGTGGTCTCGGGTTGGGGCGCTGAGGGCGCCGAGGTTGTGTTGGGTGGGCCCGCTGTCCGCGGCGACCCGGCCTACGCCTAGATCCCTTCGCCCTTGTCCTTGCTCTACCCCTCCGCGTGCCGGGGCGCGTTCGTCCGCCGAGATATCACGATGCCGCCTCGGCGCCGAGAGGGCGGGCTCGGATCGAGGCAGGCCGGGTATCGCCGCTCCCAGAGGGCCCACCCGCCCCACCCTCGACGCCCTGCGTACGGCCACCACGAACGCCGATCCACCAGGAAGAAGGCCGGCGTTCGCACCGAGAGGGTGCGGGGGCGTTCAACGGACTCGATTCAGCGTCCAGGTCTTGCTGGGTGACGGCGTTCGCCCTGGCGATGCCTTCCTCCGTCGTGTTGGCGGCCCCTGTCCTCTCGTTTCGGGGAGGGCCGCGTTTGGTTGGGCGGTCGACGTTGTCTCCGGGATCGGAGGGGGTGGCGTGTGGCGCGGCCGGCGGGGGGGACTGACCGGGCCCTCTGTCCACGGCGATACCCGGCCTGTCTCGATCCGAGCCCGCCATCTCGGCGCCGAGGCGGCTGATGAAATCTCCGGCGTTCAACGCGCCCCGGCACGCGGTGGGGTAGAGCAAGGACAAGGGCGAAGCGATCGGGACGTAGGCCGGGTCGCCGGGGACGGTGGGCCCGGGCAGCCCCCGCGCCGGCCGCGCCACACGCCACCCCCCTCCGATCCCTCCGGGGCCACAACAAGACCGACCCAATTACACGCGGGCCGGGGCCGACGAGAAGCCGCCCATCGTGTACCATCCAGTTTCCGATTCCGATATGGGGCCCGAGCCCTGTGCGCTGCGATCTTGTGAACTCCGCCAGGCCCGGAAGGGAGCAACGGTAAGCGAATCGTCGCAGGTGCCGCAGGTCAACTTGGGCCCCACTAGACTCTGATCGGATCGACTCGGGGGTTGTGGATCGATGTACCAGGTGCTCGCCCGAAAGTTCCGGCCCCGACGCTTCGACGAGCTGGTCGGACAACGACACGTTGCCCGTACGTTGAGCAACGCGATCGAATCGAACCGTCTGGCCCACGCCTACCTCTTCTCGGGTCTGCGCGGCACCGGCAAGACGACGGTCGCCCGCATCCTGGCCAAGTGCCTGAACTGCGAACAGGGACCGACGACGACGCCGTGCGACAGCTGTTCGGCCTGCACCGAGATCGCCGGAAGCCGTGCCATCGACGTCCTCGAGATCGACGCCGCCTCGCGCACGAAGGTCGAACAGACCCGGGAGCTCCTCGAACTCGTGGCCTACGCTCCGGTCCGGGACCGGAACAAGATCCTGATCATCGACGAAGCGCACATGCTCTCGAAGGCCTCGTTCAACGCCCTGCTGAAGACGCTGGAAGAGCCGCCCCCGAACGTCGTCTTCATCCTCGCGACCACCGAGCTGCAGAAGATCCTGCCCACGATCCTCTCGCGCTGTCAGGTATTCGAGTTCCGGCGCGTCCCGGCTCGTGAGGTCGCCGGACACCTGCGCAACCTGTGCGACTCGGAGTCGATGGAGATCAGCGACGTGTCGCTGGAACGCGTCGCCCGGGCGGGTGAGGGATCGGTTCGAGATTCGCTCTCCCTGCTCGAGCGGGTGATGGCCTTCTGCGGCCAGCAGGCCGACGATGACGACGTCGTCCGCGTCCTGGGCGCGGTCCGTTCCGATGTGCTCGTCGCCGCGACCGAGGGCCTCGCCGCCCGGGACGCCTCCGCGATGCTCAAGGTTCTCGACGGACTGATCGAGGAGGGACACGACCTGCAGCACTTCTGGAGCGAGTGGGTGACGGCGCTCCGCGATCTGCTGTTCCAGTCGGCGGTCGCCGACTGCCAGCAGTGGCTCTCGCGGACGCCGGAAGAGGCGGCCGCCCTCCAGCAAGCGGCCTCCGGCCTGACCCGCGATGATCTGCTGCGCGCGTTCCAGGTGCTGGCCGATCTCGAGCCGGCATTGCGAAGCTCGGCTCATCCGAAGTTCATGTTCGAGGCGGCGTTGATCCGTCTCGCCTCTCTCGGTGACGTTCGCCCGATCGAGGAAGTACTCGCCGAGCTCGGGGGCGGTGAACGGGAGCTGCCGGCTTCGCCTAAAAAAAAAACCGTTGAGCCGGGACTGACCCGACGGGCCCAGCCCGATCCGCCGGTCCGGAGCCATCCGAAGGTCGAGCGCCCGCGGGTTCCGCCGGCGGTTCATCCGCCGGTCCCCCGGGCGGCTCCCGCCGAGTCCGGGAAAGCCTCCCCGGTCGATTCCCGGAAGGAACGGCCGGCGACCACCGCCGGTGACCCGGCGACGTTCGTCGCCCGGGTCCGGGAAGGCAAGCCGATGATCGGCGCGATGCTGGCCCAGGCGGCAGGCATCTCGTTGACGAAGACCGCCGTCGTGATCCGCTTCGGCCAGGAGCAGGCGCCCCTCGCGGCGTCGATTCAGCGACCGGAGACCGCCGCGATGCTGGAGAAACGCGCCGAGGAGGTCTGGGGGCGACGACGGAAGCTGAAGGTCGAGGTGGCCGACGAGGCCGGCTCCCCAGAAGAACTTCCGGCGACCGGTGGAAATCGCCCGGCGTCGCCAGCGACACGGAAGCCCCGGGTCTCCAGTCGCGAGAAGCTGATGAAACAGGTCCAGGACGACGAAGGCGTGCGCAAGCTGCTGCGCGAATTCGGGGCTCAGGTCGTCGAGATTCGCCCGCTCGAGATCCGGACCGGCAATGAGGGAATCGTGGAGGACAACCAATGAACGTGGCCAAGATGATGAAGAACCTGCAGCAGATGCAGTCGAAGATGCAGACCGAGATCGACAAGCTCGAGGTCGAAGCCTCGTCCGGCGGCGGCATCGTCACCGCGAGGATGAACGGCAAGAAGGAGCTGCTCTCCCTGCAACTGTCCCCCGACGCGATCACGCCGGACGACGTCGAGATGATGCAGGACCTCGTGATCGCCGCGGTCAACGAGGCCGGACGCAAGGTCGACACCGAGATCCAGGCGATGACCGCGGGGATGACCGGTGGGATGAACATCCCGGGCCTGACCTGAGCCGGCCGTCGTGAGTGACCTGGCGCCTCCCCTCGAGCGGGCGATCCACGAGCTGAGCCGGTTGCCGACCATCGGTCGCAAGACCGCGCAACGGCTGGCGTTCTTCCTGCTGAAGATGTCGCGGGACGACGTGAACTCGCTGGCCGAGTCCCTCGTCGATCTCCACGAGCGGATTCGTTTCTGTCGCGACTGCTTCAACCTGGCGGACGGCGACCTCTGCCCGGTCTGCAACGATCCTCGCCGCGATCCGGCGATGCTCTGCGTGATCGAGGAGCCGACCAACCTGCTGGCCCTCGAGCGCACCGGCTGTTTCCGGGGGCTCTATCACGTCCTCGGCGGGTCGCTCTCTCCGCTCAAGGACGTGGGCCCCGATCAGCTCCGGGTCCGGGAGCTGATGACCCGGCTCCAGGACGGAGACTTCGGCGAGGTCATCCTGGCCACGAACCCCAGCGTCGAGGGAGAGGCGACGGCGGTCTATCTCTCCCGGTTGATCCAGCCCCTCGGCATCCCGGTGACCCGCCTGGCCCAGGGGCTCCCGGCCGGTGGAGACCTCGAATTCACCGACGACCTGACCCTGAGGCGTGCCCTGGAGGGGCGTCGCGGCTTCTGAGCCCTGTTTCGGCAGTTTCCTTGCCCGGGGCGGGAGCACGACCCTAGATTACGCTTTGCGCTGGTGCGCCCCGGAGGGATAACGCCCGTGGCCCGAACCGATCTGCTGCTCGTCAAGGACGACCTCGAATGTTTGATGTCGTACCTGGACCGTCTCCGGGGTGATGCAAACGCCCTGGTGGCGCTGCTGCTCGACAAGTCCGGACAGCCGATCGCGACGTCCGGCACGCTGCCCGAACTCGACACGACCTCCCTCGCCTCCCTGGCCGCCGGTAACGTCGCCTCGACCGAGGGGCTGGCCCAGCTCGTCGGCGAGGAGTCGTTCAGCACGCTGCATCACGAGGGGCGGGACGTCAGCCTGCACATCAACCTGGTCTTGCAGCGCATCATCATGGTCGTGATCTTCGACCAGCAGGCGTCCCTGGGGCTGGTGCGGCTCCGGGTCCAGCAGTCGACGCCGGCACTGACCGCACTGATCGAGCAGGTCCTGGCGCGCTCCGCCGCCCCGGGAGCGCAGAACGTGACCCGTGGGCTTCCGGTGAACGAGATCTCCGACGAGGACATCGACGCACTGTTCGGCTAGCGAACAGGCGCCGCGACTACCATGACGTTCATCAATTACGCCGCCCGGGAAATCAACTGCAAGATCGTCTACTACGGTCCGGGACTCTGCGGCAAGACGACCAACATCGAGTGGATCCACGAGCGGACCCGCAAGGAATCCAAGGGCAAGCTGATCTCCCTGGCGACCGAGAGCGATCGGACGCTGTTCTTCGATTTCCTGCCGATCGAGCTGGGCACGATCCGTGGCTTCCGGACCCGGTTCCACCTTTACACCGTACCCGGACAGGTGTTCTACGACGCCTCCCGGAAGCTGATCCTCAAGGGGGTCGACGGCCTGGTCTTCGTCGCCGACTCCCAGGAACTGCGCCACGACGCCAACCTCGAGTCCGTCGCGAACATGAAGCAGAACCTCAAGGACCACGGGTACGACATCGCGACGCTGCCGTACGTCCTCCAGCTGAACAAGCGCGACCTGCCGTCGGTGATGCCGAGGCCGGACCTCGAGGCCTCCCTGCGCTGCAAGGACGAGCCGGTTCACGAAGCGGTCGCCACCCGGGGCGCCGGGGTGCTGGAAACCCTCAAGTCGGTGATCAAACTGGTGCTCCTCGACCTCAAGAGCCCCTGAATCAACGGTTTACAGGCGCAGCCCCCGCGCCTTGACAGTCTCGCCGCCCCTGTCTAAACTGCCGGTTTCCTCGGAGAGAATTGCCATGTATGCCGTAATCGAGTCCGGCGGGAAACAGCACCGCGTCCAGGTTGGCGAGGTCGTTCGCGTCGATCTCCTGAACGCCGAGATCGGAGCCGAGGTCGTCTTCGACCGCGTCCTGATGGTCGGCGGCGAGGGGGACGCCCGGGTCGGATCGCCGATCCTCGACGGTGCTCACGTCAAGGGCTCCGTCGTCGAGAACGGCAGGGCCAAGAAGGTCCTGACCTTCCTTTACAAGCGGCGCCAGAACTCCAACCGCAAGCGTGCCGGCCACCGGCAACATTTCACCGCCGTCAAGATCGACGCGATCGAAGGCTGAGGCACCACCGATGGCACACAAGAAAGCAGGCGGTAGCTCCCGCAACGGTCGCGACTCCAACGCCCAGCGCCTCGGCGTCAAGCGCTTCGCGGGCCAGCTCGTCACGGGCGGCTCGATCCTCGTCCGCCAGCGCGGCACCCGCCTCAAGCCCGGAGCCAACGTCGGCCGGGGCAAGGATGACACGCTCTTCGCGTTGATCGACGGCACCGTCTCGTTCCGCGACCGCGGCCGGATGGGCCGCTTCGTCAGCGTCGAGCCGGTCGCAGACGCCGACTGACCCGCGGGCGCGCGACGCCCATGTTTGTCGACGAAACCACGATCACGGCCACCGGCGGTGACGGCGGCAACGGCTGCCGATCCTTCCGTCGGGAGAAGTTCGTCGCCAAGGGCGGCCCCAACGGCGGTGACGGCGGAGGCGGCGGCGACGTCGTCCTGGTCTCCGACGAGAACATCTCCACGCTGATCCAGTTCCGCTACCAGCCCTGGCTACGCGCCGAACGTGGCCGCCACGGCGAGGGCAGCGACAAGACCGGCCGCTCCGGCGAGGATCTCGTGGTCAAGGTTCCCGTGGGCACGGTGGTGCTCGACGAGGACCGCATTCGAATCCTGGCCGATCTTTCCGAGCCCGGTGCGCGATACGTCGCCGCGGCCGGCGGCCGGGGCGGACGCGGGAACGCACGCTTCAAGAGCTCGACCAACCAGGCTCCGACCCGCACCGAACCGGGCGAGCCCGGCGAGAACCACCGTCTGCGTCTGGAACTGAAACTGCTGGCCGACGTCGGCCTCGTCGGATTCCCCAACGCCGGCAAGTCGACCCTGGTCAGCCGGATCTCGGCCGCGCGGCCGAAGATCGCCGACTATCCCTTCACGACGCTGGAGCCGATGCTGGGAGTCGTCTCGGTCGATGAATACCGCAGCTTCGTCATCGCCGATATCCCGGGGTTGATCGAGGGAGCCCACGAGGGCGCGGGGCTCGGGGACCGGTTTCTGCGGCACCTGGAACGCTGCGCCCTGCTGCTGCATCTCGTCGACCCGACAACGGTAGAGCGGGATCCCGTCGCCGGAATCGGCGCCATCGAGCGCGAGCTCGCCGGGTACGGCCACGGCCTGGCATCGCGACCGAGCATCCTCGTGTTGACGAAGTCCGATGCGGTGCAGGACGACGAGATCGTCCAGCGAATCGCCGAGATGGCCCAGGAGCGGAACCTGCCGTGGATGCAGATCTCCAGCGTCTCGGGAGACGGGATCTCCCAGCTGATCGGCAGCGTACGCGACCGGCTCGACGAGATCCGGAGCTCCGGCGACGGATGACCGGCGCCTCGTCCCACCCCCTCGTCGGTGTCCTCGGTGGGAGCTTCGACCCGCCGCACCTCGGACACGTTCGGATGGCTCGCCGTGCGCGGGAGGCCCTGGGGCTGGAACGGATCCTGCTGATGCCGGCCGGTCGGCCGCCGCACAAGCAGAACGGGCTGACCGCGGAACATCACCGGGTCGCGATGGTGCGCGCCGCGATCGAGGACGAGCCGGGTCTCGAGCTTTGCGAGATCGAACTGGACGGCTCCACCTCGTATACCTACCGGACGCTCTGCCGGATGCGCGAGGATCCGACATTCGGAACGCCGCTGTTCATCCTCGGGGGAGACTCCGTACGGGAACTGCCCTCCTGGTATGCATCGGATCGGCTGACCCGCGAGTTCGATCTGATCGCCGTCGATCGTCCCGGGAGCGGCATCGAGGGGATCCGCAGCGGCCTGGGTGCCGGTATCGCATCCCGGGTCGTCCCCCTCTCCCCGTTACCGCCCGCCGCGGGGACCCGTGGCCCCGCCCCGGGTGCCGGGGGGCGGATCTTCCGTCTCCCGATGGAGCCGATCGACGTGTCGGCGAGCTCCGTTCGCGAACGGGTCGCTTCCGGAGGAGACCCGGGCCGGCTTGTGCCACCCTCGGTCGCCCGGTATATTCAGCGCGAAGGAATCTACCGACGGGAGGCCACGAACTGAAGTCCGCACCCACCTCACTCACCCACTGCGCCGAAGCCGCGCTGGACAAGAAAGCCGAGGATCTGGTGATCCTCGATCTCCGTGGCCGCAGTGACGTCACCGACTACTTCATCATCTGCCACGGCTCCTCCGATCGACAGGTCGTCGCGATCGCCGACGGAATCGAGGAACGCCTCAAGCGAGAGCTGAAGCTCCGCCCGACCAACGTCGAGGGTCGCGGTCAAGCCGAGTGGATCCTGATGGACTACATCGACTTCGTGGTTCACGTCTTCGTGACCCAGCGGCGCGAGTTCTACCGGCTCGAGCGACTGTGGGGCGACGCCGCTCGCGTCGAGTTGCCCGTGATGACCGAGGCCAACCTCGGCGGCTCTCGCGGCTGATCCCCGGCCGACCCCGTGCGCATCCGGCTACTCTGCGTCGGTAAGCCTCGGGACGCCGATCTGATCCGTCGACACGACGACTACGCCGCCCGCATCCGGCGCTTCGGCGTGCGCTACGACGCGGATCACGTCCGCGAGACCTCCGATTCCCGCTACAGCGATCAGGAGGTGCGGCGCCGAGAATCTCGGGCCCTGACGGACCGGATCGATTCCGGGTCGACGGTCGTCGTCCTCGACCCCCGGGGCGAACAGGGAGACAGCCCGACCTTCGCCGCCCGCCTCGAACGCTGGATCGAGCGACCTTGCTCGCTGGTGATCGGTGGCCCCCTCGGCCTGGACGAGGAGTTCCGGCGGTCGGCCACGGCGGTCTGGTCGCTCTCGGAGCAGACCTTCCCACACGAACTGGTCCGGCTCCTGGTCGCCGAGCAGGTCTACCGGGCGCTGACGATCCTCCGCGGCCTCCCGTACCACAAGTAAGCTCGGAACCGAGCCGTTCTTGACGGCTTCGCAGACGCTGCACTAATCTGCACTCGCGCCTGGGCCTCCTTCCGTCCCGGCCCGGGTTTGTGGGACCCGGCCTGGAAGCAAGACCAACATGAAGATACGCACCGTCCTGATCATCCTCTTCGCCATCGGGATCGTCTTCCCGATCGCCTCCCTGTTCGACTCCAATCGAGTCCTGCTCAACGAGCCGATTCACCTCTGGAGCGACTGGATCCTGCCGGTCAAGGGCGCGCTGTTACTGTTCTTCATCCTCGGAGCGGTGATCGTGCTGCTGCTCGGCGGCGCCCGTGAGGTCGCCCGCACCTGGGAGCACTGGCGCCTGCGCCAGCAGTCACGAAAGTCCGAGGAGATCGAAGAGGAGTACTCCCGCGGTCTCGTCGCCGTGCTCGAGGGGCGAGAGGACGAGGCGATGGCGCACTTCCGGGCGGTGCTCGAGCGGGACAGCCGGCACTTCAACACCCTGATCAAGCTGGGTGAGATCCTCTGCAGCCAGGAGCAATACGCCGAGGCGATCGAGTTCCACCGCAAGGCCCATCACCTCAAGGAAGAGAACACCCGTCCGCTGTACGCCCTGGTCGACGATTTCGAGGCCAAGGGCGAGCCGGATCAGGCCCGGGCGGTGCTGGGCAAGATCATCGCGATCAACAAGAGTTCCGTCGCCGCGTGGCGCCGGCTGCGATCGCTGTACATCAAGGAGCAGAACTGGGCCAAGGCGATCGAAGCCCACGAACGGGTCGTCAAGCTCTCCAACCCGAGCAACCCGAAGGACGTCTCCGACCGGCGCTTCGGCCAGGCCATCCGTTACGAGATGGCGTCCTCGCAGCTCGTCGACGGCAACGTGCGGGAGGCGATCGGCATCCTGCGCAAGGTGGTCAAGGAAGATGCCGGCTTCATCCCGGCTCACCTGAAGCTCGGCGAGGCGCTCCGCGAGGACGGCCAGGAGGCCGAGGCGATCCAGGCCTGGTACAACGGCTTCGAGGTCACCGGTTCGCCGATCTTCCTCACGTTCCTCGAGGAGCACTACCTCCAGCGCGAGCAACCGCTCGCCGCGATCGAGGCGTTGAAGCGCTGCATCGCCCAGGCGCGCAAGGACACGTTGCCCCGGTTCTACCTCGGAAAACTGTACTTCCGCCTCGAGATGCTCGACGACGCGAACAGCGTGCTGTCCTCCCTCGAGGGTCGCGCCTCCTACGCACCGACGCTGCATTACCTGCTCGGCCGGATCCACGAGCGCCACGGGAATCACCGCGACGCGGCGCTGGCCTATCGCATGGTGATCAAGGAAATGGATCTCGTGCAGCTCGAGTACCTCTGCCGTGTCTGCACCGAGACCGTGATGGAGTGGACGCCCCGCTGCGAGCACTGTGGCGAGTGGAACACCATCGAGGTCAACTTCCGCGAGGAGATCGCCCTCGACGAGCTGGGGCTCTCCCCCGCTCCGATCTACACGAGCGGCTCCTGATCCCGTTCCGGTCCCCTGCGCCTCGTCCCGGTTCTCGACCATCTCGCAACCCACCGCTCGACGACGCCCGACGGCGCGGGATCACCTGCGTTCGCTCCTCGCACCCTGGTTCCGGTTCGTCTGGCCGACTCCCTGCTTCGGCTGCGATCGGCTGCTCGGCGACCGGCTGCTCCACGGCGCCTGCCCGGCTTGCTGGTGTTCGTTCAGCCAGCCGGAGCTGCCTCGCTGTCCAGGGTGCGGTTTGACCTACGAGTGCGGTGGCCCCTGGATCGGATCCGGCGGCGCCTGGTGTGGTGCCTGTCTCCTCAAAGGTGCCCGGAGCGATGCTGCGAGACCCCATGCCGTGGCGGCCGCCGTCCTCTACGACGGCCACGCCCGGAGATTCCTCCTGCGGGCGAAGGCCGGCGACCACCCCGAGCTGCTCGATCCGCTGGGCCGGCAGCTGGCGGCCGTGATCGTCGCAGCCGGTTTTCACCGGGGCTGCACGGCGATCGTGCCGGTCCCGTCCCATCCGCTCTCGACGCTGCAGCGAGGCTTCCGCCCGGCCGCGATCCTGGCCCGCAGGGTCGGACGGACGACGGGCCTGCCGGTGCTCCCGCGCCTGCTCTCGGTCCGCCTGCTCCGGCAGCGGGGGCTCAAGGCACTCGGGGCGACGGCGCGGAGACGAGCCGCCCGGGATGGTTTTCGCTGCCGCCGGCTCGCATCCCCCGAACGGGTGTTGCTGATCGACGATGTCCGGACGACCGGGGCGACGGCGGATGCCTGCCGCCGGGTCCTCTTGCGAGCCGGGGCCGAGGAGGTCCGCACGGCGGTCTGGGCCGCCACGCCCCCTGGATTCGTTGACCGCTCCCGGGGCCACGACTAAGATGCTGCGTTCCCTTTCAGAACTGGTTTCGACAGCCGACACGAGGTCCCCAGCATGTCTGTTCCACGCATTGCTCTCTTCTCGGCCCTGGCGGCCGCTCTTCTGATCTCCGCTCCGGCGCCGGCCCAGGCCCCCGCTCCGGTCCAGGTTCGGCTGGAACTGAGCGAGGACTTCTTCTATGCGGACCAGCCGCTGTGGGTCCGGATCACGGTCCGGAACGACGGCCTCGAGTCGGTGAAGAACCCCGTCGGCGCCGACCTGTTCAAGGGATTCCAGGTTCAGGCTCACGGGGCGTCGCCTTCGAAGGCGTCGGGCAAGCCCTCGGCCGCCGAGCCCACACGCCCCGCGGAGATGGCTCCCCAGTCCTTCTATGGCGCCGTGGTCGATCTCGGGGAGATCTTCCCTGACCTGCGAAAACCGGGCACATACCGGATTCACTGGAAGAACAACGGGCTGCTCTCCGAGCAATTGACGGTCCAGGTGATCCCGAGGTTCGACCCGACCAAGGAATACGAGGCGGAGATCCGGACCGACGCGGGGGCGATCCGGCTCGAGCTGCTGGCCAGCGAGGCCCCGGTGACGGTCAAGGCCTTCGTCGACATGGCGAACGCCGGATTCTACGACGGCCTCCAGATTCACGAGATCCGGCCCGACTCGCTGATCGCGGGTGGCAACGCCGGATTCGCCCAGGACGCTCGACCCCGGCGCCCGGTGATCTACCCCGCCGAATTCACGAATCTTCCGCTGGTCGCCGGATCGGTGGTGATGAAGCCGGTCGGCGCGTCTCCGGCCTCCAACGGCTCCGAGTTCATCATCCTCCTGCGGCCGCTCCAGGGCATGGCCGGCCAGGTGACCGGCTTTGCCCATGTGGTGCAAGGCCTGGATATCGCCCAGGCGATCTCCCGGCGTCCCAGCTCGGGACAGACGACCCGGCCGTTCTTCAAACCGACGCCGGAAATCACCATCCGGAATATATGGATAACGGAAAAAGCAGCGGAAACTTCCCCAGGCTCCGAATCCGGTTCCGGAGGACGTTGAAGACCAACAATTAATTGACCCTCATTGGAAGTGGTCGTATATGGACTGCCGAAGGCCCTTGGATACGGGTCGAGCGCTTGGAAGAGGGGGGGTAAGAAATCTACCAAGTTTCGCAGGAAAAGCGCTTGACGAACCCTTTTATGGACGTATATCAACGGCACTTCGAGGACAACGGAACGTACGCATGATTTTTGTTTGGTCCCGGAGCGGGGAGGTCAAGTTCATGAGGAATCTGAAGCGACTTGGTGCAGTGGCCATCGCGATTGCGTTGCTCGCCGCGGTGCCGACCATGGCCGCCGATATGACGGTGGGTCAGTTTGTGCAGCAGCTCGCGAGAGCAAAAAACCTGGATGCCACGGATGGTCAGACGGCTGCGGATGCGCTTGGCGCGTCCGGGATGCGTCTGCCTTCTGGGCTCAATCTCGACGCCCCTCTGACCGAGGGTGACGTTGCAGCGATCGCTCGGACCGCAGGTCTGAACGTGCGTACCGCCAACCCGGACGCCCGTTTTGACGCGGCCAAGTCAGCTCGCTTCTTCTCGAGTTTCTCGGGTGAACTGAAGGCCGCCAATGGCGACTTCCGTTCGCGCCAGTTCCGCACGAAGGGCGGCGGCGACGAGAGCGACGGTGAAGACGAGGATCCCGGCGACGGCAAGGGCAAGGGTAAGGGCAAGAACGACCGTACCCCGACCGAGCCCGATTGATCGACGCTTCCTGACTTCAGGATCAAGAAAACCGTCACCTAACCGGTGACGGTTTTTTTGTGTCTGGCGGCGGATTCGAAAAACTACGCCCCGGCAGCGACCGCAGCCTGCATTCCACCCGGCCGGCGCGTAACTTATAGTGTTTCCTGCCGGCCCCCCGGTTGCGGATCTTCTCCCCGCCGGCGCCGGTGTCTCCGCCTGGTTGGTCCACCGACCACCTGGATTGCGGAAGGAGCCACTGTGAGTCGGTCGGCATCGACGCCCTACGCGGCGATCTTCGCATTGTTCCTCGCCTCGGGCGCGACCAGCCTCGTCTACGAGGTGGTCTGGCTGCGGCAGTTGATCCTGATCTTCGGGTCGACCCAGTTCGCCACCAGCACGATCCTCTCCACGTTCATGGGTGGACTGGCCCTCGGTGCGTTTCTGGCCGGGCGACGGCTGACCGCCGGGTCGCCGTTGCGGATCTACGGCTGGCTCGAGATCGCAATCGGCCTGTACGCGCTGATCGTCCCTCTGCTGTTCCGGTCGCTTTCACCCGTGTATCAATGGCTCTGGAACGCGGGAGCCTCGGACTCCTTCGTCACCTTCAGCCTGGCCAAGTTCGTCGGCATCGCGATCGTGCTGCTCCCCCCGACGGTACTGATGGGCGCCAGCTTGCCCGTGCTGGCGCGGCAGGTTGCCGACGACCCGGAACGGATCGGCGGCAAGGTCGGCGGGCTCTACGCGATCAATGTCTTCGGCGCCGTGCTCGGCGTCTTCGTGGCGGGGTTCGTCGCCATCCCGGGCATCGGCGTTCGCCGGACGGTGTTCGTCACCGCCGCGGTCAACGGGCTGATCGGACTGGCGGCGATCCTGCTCGCGGCGCGAAGCCGGGTCCCGTCCCGGACCGCTACGCTGGAGCGCACACCCGAGGCGGCCCTGCCCCTCGACCCGGAGAGCCCGGGGACCCGCTTGCTGCTGTTGATCTTCGCCTTGTCCGGCTTCGGCGCCCTGGTGCTCGAGGTCGCCTGGACCAGAGTGCTTTCGCTGATCGTCGGCAGCTCGGTCTACGCCTTTTCTTTGATGTTGCTGGCCTTCCTGATCGGACTTGCGATCGGCGGCGCGTTCTTCTCGGCATGGCTTCGCCGTCGCCCGGCGACCCGCCCGGCGCGGTTGCTGGCGGCGCTGCTGATCGCCGCGGGACTGCTGGCCTATGCCTCGTCCCATCTTCTATTGATGGTTCCACGGTTGCTGGCCGAAGCGCTGATCTCCGTGGATCCCGGGCCGACCGGGTGGCTGCTGGCCCAGTTCCTGGTCGCGCTCCTGGTGATGTTCCCGGCGACCTTCGCCCTCGGCGGCATCTTCCCCACCGTCCTCCAGCTTCACGCCCGGAGGCTGGATCAGGTGAGCGGATCGGTCGGCACCGTCTACGCGGCGAACACCGGGGGCACGATCCTCGGCGCCGGGCTGGCCGGCTTCCTGTTGATCCCGAGCATCGGCGTCCTGAACACCATCGTCTTCACCGGCATCGCCCAGCTGATCCTGGGCCTCGTCGTGCTGGGTGTCTCGGCCTGGCGTGCCCCGAAGCTGCGCACGGCCCTCGGCGGCATCGGCCTCGTGCTGGGCCTCGGACTGTTTCTCGCCGGCCCGGAGTGGAATCAGTTGACGATGAACAGCGGCGTCTTCTACCTGTACCACGACACCGAGGGCAACCAGTCGTGGGACGACTACCGCGGCGACGAGACCGAGACGATCACGATCTACGAGGCCGAGGGGATGACGGCGCATATCTTCGTCGCCGAAGAGCCGAAACACGACAACATCTACCTGTCGGTCAACGGAAAAGTCGAGGCGTCGACCCAGTCGGACCTCGAAACCCAGCTCCTGGCGGCCCACCTCCCGTTGTTGGTTCATCCCGATCCGAAGGACGTGATGGTGATCGGACTGGCCAGCGGCATCTCCGCAGGCTCCGCTGCGACCCACCCCGTGGACCGGATTCACATCCTGGAGATCGAGAAGAAGATGGTCCCCGCGGCGCGGAAGTTCGAGGAAGCGAACGGCTACGTCCTCGACGACCCGCGGGTCTCGGTATCCTTCAACGACGCTCGCAACGAGCTCGAGTTCTCCGAACAGGCCTACGACGTGGTGATCTCCGAACCGTCCAACCCGTGGATGACGATCGCCGCGAATCTGTTCACCGAAGAGTTCTTCCAGCAGGCAGCCAGGCGCATGAAGCCCGGCGGGATCTACTGCCAGTGGGTCCAGAACTACTTCCTGCCGACGGAGGACCTGCGCTCGGTGATCGCCGCGTTCCAGGCCTCGTTCCCGAACATCCTGCTGTTCGAGGTCGCCGACGGCGTGGACCTGCTGATGCTCGGCTCCCAGGAGCCGCTGACGATCCGCCCGGCCGACGTCGAGACACGGATGGCGGAGCTATCGGTGCGACTCGACCTGGAGCGCATCGAGATCCGCGACGTCACCGACCTGCTCAGTTCGTTCCGGCTGGGCGACCAGGAGGTCCGCCGCTTGGTCAAGAACGCCCCTCGCAACACCGACGACAACGCCCGGGTCGAGTTCTCGGCACCGAAGAGCCTCGGGCTCGAAACGATCGGCGACAACACCGTCATGCTGAGGCAGTACGGGGGTAACCTCCTCGACTATTTCGACCCGCCGCTGACCGATCCCGAACGCATCGATGGTTTCCGGCTCGCGCTGGCCGAAGCGCTGATGCGCCGGGGTGATTTCGATCTCGCCGTGCAATCGGTTCGCGAGGTTTCCGACGGCCCGCTCCGGGCCCGCGCCGACAGGATTCTTTCAGAACTTGACGCGATCGCGTCGGGGATCTGACCCGCAGCTCACCCAGCGGCCGTTGTCTGGACCTCTACCCCTGATTCCTCATTGAAGGTCACCCTGCCGGTTCGTATATCGATCGATGTGTCGGCAGGTGTTTCTGCCGCCGCGTGACCCTCCGAAACCCTTGCCGGGCGCGGGATATCACCGTATATGGCGAGGCTCAGGGGGATGAGCCGATCGCGTTCGGGGAAGAACGACGGTCGAAAGGTGCGGGTTTGAAAACGCTTACTCCCCTGCGGGCGGGTCTGTCAGGCGCCCTTCTGTGCTGTTTCCTCGTCGCCGTTTCCGTCTCCCACGCGGGCAACGTCCTTCACGTCGATGACAATGCGTGCCCGGGCGACGGCTCCGGAACTCCCGCAGACCCCTACTGCTCGATCCAGGCGGCGATCTGCACGTTGAACGCCGGCGGCGGCGGCACCGTGCTCGTCGAACCGGGTTACTACAACGAATCGCTGCGGATGTACCACGGCGTCAGTGTCATCTCTACCGGCGGCCCGTCGGTGACGACGATCGACGGCTTCGGACGGCCCTGCACCGCCCTCAACTGCACGGAGAGCACGACGAACCTCAACTGTTCCGTCGTCGTCTTCGGCAGCGGATCGACGATCGACGACCGGCTCGAGGGTTTCCGGATCACCGGCGGCTCCGGACTGTTCCGTGATCTGGGCAACGGACGCACCGCGGTCGCCGGCGGCGGTCTGTTCATCTTCGGCAGTTCGCCGACGATCACCAACAACGAGATCCTCGGCAACGTGCTGACCAGCAACGGCACCGACAAGTTCTGGGGCGCCGGCATCTACATCGGCGGCGGAACCTACAACAACCCGACCTATCCGGCGATCACCTACAACCTGATCCAGGAGAACGTCGCCGTTCCTCCCGACGGTGGAAGCACCGCCGAGGAAGAGGGCATCGGCGGCGGCATCCTGACCAGCCTTAACACCTCGCCGGTGATCATCGGCAACATCATCCGCAGTAACCGCGCCGGCGACTCGCGGACGTTCAACGGCTCCGGCGGCGGCATCGCGATGTACGGAATCTCGCCGGTACTCACGCCGCTGATCTCGCGCAACCTGATCCAGGACAACTCGGCCACCGAGCAGGGCGGCGGACTGTTCTTCGGCAAGGCCTACGAATACATCTACGCCAACGGGCAGTACGTGATCGATTACGTGCCGACCCAGGGTGTCGCCAGCAACAACCTGATCGAATTGAACCGGGCCAATGTCGGTGGCGGGATCGCCGTACTGGATACCCAGGCGCTGTTCGAGGGCAACACGGTCGTCGACAACACCGCCGACCTCGGCGGCGGCATCGCGTTGCTGGAATCTTCCGGAACCGAGCCGCGGCTGATCAATAACGTGGTCGGCTTCAACACCGCTCTGCTGTACGGCGGAGGCGGCATCGAGTTCCTGACCACGCCCAAGCTGCTGACGCACAACGACGTGTACGGGAATATCCCCAACGAAGTCCAGGGCCGCTTCGACCTGGCTGAGTTCTTGCTGCTCGAGGGCAACCTCTCGGTCGACCCGGCGTTCCTCTCCCGGGTGCCCGGCTCCCGCGACCTCCGGCTGATCGCAGCCAGTCCCGTGATCGACGTCGGCTTCAACACGGCCACCAGTCCCACCGATTTCCCCGGAGCACCGCGCATCTTCGACGGCGACGGCGACGGCGAAGCGGTCATCGACCTCGGCGCCTTCGAGTACTGGCCCGACAGCGACGGCGACGGCATCGACGACTGGGAGGATCTCGACGACGACGGCGACGGGGTCAACGACGACATCGACAACTGCCCGGCGGTCCCCAACGGCGGCCAGGCCAACAACGACGGCGACGCCTTCGGCAACGCCTGCGATGACTGCCCCGACGACCCGTTCGACGATCTGGACGGAGATGGACTCTGCGCCGACGTGGACAACTGCCCCGAGGTGGCGAACGTCCCCCAGGCCGACGAGGACTCCGACGGCGCCGGCGATGCCTGCGACAACTGCCTCGGTCTGCCGAACCCCGGCCAGCAGAACAACGACGGAGATCTGTACGGCAACGCCTGCGACAACTGCCCGGACCTCGCCTCGCCGGACCTCGGCGACTTCGACGGAGACGGTCTCGGCGACCCCTGCGACAGCTGCACCGACACCGACGACGACGGCTTCGGCGATCCGGGATTCGACGCGAACAGCTGCCCGGACGACAATTGCATTGCGACACCGAACCCCGATCAGAACGACGAGGATGTCGATGGGCTGGGGGACGCCTGCGACTCCTGTCCGGGCGACGTGTTGAACGACGACGACGGCGACGGAGTGTGCGGGGCGGTCGACAACTGCCTGGAGACCGCGAACAGCGGCCAGGAGAATGACGACGGCGACGCCTTCGGAAACGCCTGCGACAACTGCGACTTCGCCACCAATCCGCGCCAGGACGACGACGACCTGGACGGCGCCGGCAACGCCTGTGACAACTGCGCCGGCCTGTTCAATCCGGAACAGAGCAACGTCGATGGCGATGCGTTCGGCGACCTCTGCGACGACGATGACGACGGCGACGGTGTCAACGACGACGAGGACTGCGCGCCGCTGTCGTCGGTCGCGTCGACCAGCCCCGGGCCGGTCGGCAACACCTTGAAGATCCGCCGCCCGGGGACCGCCGCGCTGCTGAAGTGGGGCCGTGGGGACCAGGGCCCGGTGTCCAACGTCTATCGCGGCAACCTCGAGATCGGCGCACCCTGGAATTACGACGAAACCTGCCTGTACGCCTCGGTCCTCGTGCTCAGTGCCGAGGACAGCGCGATCCCGGCGCCGGGACGCGGATTCACCTACCTCGTCAGCTCGAGAAACGTCTGCGGCGAAGGGCCGGCAGGCATCGACACCCTCGGGCAGCTGATCTACCCCACGCCGGCCTGTGCGGTCGTCACGGGTGATGCCGACGGTGACGGGATCCAGGACGACGCGGATAACTGCCCCACGGTGGCCAACCCGCTCCAGTCCGACGAGGACGGGGACAGCGCCGGCGACGCCTGCGACAACTGCCCGGGATTGGACAACCCCGACCAGCAGAACCAGGACGCCGACACTCTCGGCGACGCCTGCGACAACTGCCCGACGACGACCAACGAGTCCCAGGCCGACTTCGACGAGGACGGAATCGGCGACCTGTGCGACGACTGCCCGGACAAGGACCTCGACGATATCTGCGATCTGGCCGACAACTGCCTGGACCTCAGCAACCCGGATCAGTCGGATTTCGACGGCGACGGCCTCGGCGACCCCTGCGATCCCTGCACCGACAGCGACGACGACGGACTCGGCGACCCGGGCTTCCCGAACAACAGCTGCCCCGACGATAACTGCAGCTTCGTTGCGAACGTCGATCAGAGCGACGAGGACGCGGACGGGCTGGGCGACGCCTGCGACGATTGCCTCGGCGACAGCGTCAACGACCCCGACGAGGACGGGACCTGCCACGCGGAAGACAACTGCCCCGACGTCGCGAACCCGGATCAACTCGACACCGACAGCGATGGCGTCGGTGATCTCTGCGACACCTGCCCCGACCAGTTCGACGCCCTGCAGGGCGACATCGACGGTGACGGCGTCGGCGATCTCTGCGACATCTGCCCCTCCGACGCCGACCGCGGCCAGGAGGACAGTGACGGCGACGGCGCCGGTGACGCCTGCGACGAATGCCCCAACGACGCGACCGACGACGGCGACGGCGACGGCTTCTGCGAGGACGTCGACAACTGCCCCGGCCTGAGCAATCCGGGACAGGAGAACTCCGACACCGACGGCTTCGGCGACGCCTGTGACAACTGCGACGCCCACGACAACCCGGACCAGGGCGACTTCGACAACGACTTCGTCGGTGACGTCTGCGACGGTTGCACCGACGGTGACCAGGACGGCGCCGGCGACCCCGGCTTCCCGACCAACAGCTGCCCGCTCGACAACTGCCCGATGACGCCGAACCTCGATCAGCTGGACAGCGACGCCGACGGCGCGGGGGACGTCTGTGACGTCTGCCCGCTGGATCCGCTGGACGACGCCGACTTCGACGGCAAGTGCGCCGACGTCGACAACTGCCCGCTGGTCAGCAACGCGGCCCAGCTCGACTTCGACGCCGACGGAATCGGCGATCTGTGCGACGACTGCACCGACGTCGATGGCGACGGCTTCCGCAACATCGGCTTCCCGATCAACAACTGCCCGGTCGATAACTGCCCGTTCAACTTCAACCCCGGGCAGGAGAACTCCGACACCGACTTCCTCGGGGACGTCTGCGACCCCTGCCCGTTCGACAGCTTCAACGACCCGGACGCCGACGGCGTCTGCGAGGACATCGACAACTGCCCCGGCGTGACCAACGTCGACCAGCTCGACACCGACCTGGACGGTGACGGCGACGCCTGCGATTTCGACGACGACGGCGACGGCCTGTTTGACGGCAACGACAACTGCCCGCAGCACGACAACGTCGGTCAGGAGGATGGCGACCAGGACGGCGTCGGCGACCCGTGTGACAACTGCCCGGTCACGCCGAACTCCACACAGTCCGATCGGGACTTCGACGGCAAGGGCGATCTGTGCGACGCCTGCCCCGACGACGGACTCGACGACGGCGACATGGATGGACGCTGCGGAGGCATCGACAACTGCCCGACGATCGCCAACGAGCACCAGGAGGATCAGGACGAAGACGGCATCGGCGATGTGTGCGACCCCTGCCCGACCGATCCCGATCTCGACGGTGACGAGATCTGTGACGATGAGCGTGTCCTGATCCAGGGATCGCTGATCAAGGAGCAGATCCTCGTCGACTTCGGCGCGATGCAGGACACGGAGCTGATCGGGTTCGACTCGGTGATGACCTACCTGGCCAACCTGACCGACCCGGCGATCGGCCTCAGCTGGACCCAGCCGGGGTTCAACGATGGAAGCTGGAGCAGCGGATTCTTCGGTCTGGGTTACGAATCGGTGACCGGCGCCGAGGCGCTGATCCAGACCGAGGTCACACCGGGATCGACCTCGGTCTTCTCTCGCACGCGATTCCAGATCGCCGACGTGGGCCAGGTCGAGAACCTCTGGTTCGGCGCGGAGTACGACGATGCGATCGTCGTCTGGCTCAACGGGACCGAGATCTTCCGCTCGGTGGAGATGCCTCCCGGCCCTGTGGTCTGGGACGCGAACCCGACGACCCACGAGTCCAGCAACGGAATCGACCCGAACTTCGAACCGCAGATGGACCTTTCGGCGATCGCGATTCCGCTGTTGCAGAACGGCGAGAACATCCTGGCCATCGGCGTCTTCAACAACCAGCCCGAGAGCGGGTCGATCTCCAGCGATCTGGTCCTCGCGCCGCGGCTGTCGATCAACCGCTCCCCGACGCTGCGCTACCTCGAGAACCTGAGCGATCCCGGGATCGGCCTGGACTGGACCAGCGACACCTTCGACGATCAGAGCTGGAAGCAGGGGTACTACGGCATCGGCTTCGACCTCGACGGCTCGGCGACGGAGCTGCTCCAGACCACGGTCCAGCCCGGAGTCTTCTCGGTCTACACCCGGTCGGAGTTCGAGATCGACAGCATCAGCCAGGTCAACGACGTCGCGCTGGGCGTCGACTACGACGACGGCTTCGTCGCGTTCATCAACGGCGTCGAGGTCTACCGCTCGCCGACGATGCCGGCGGGGCCGCCGGAGTGGAACGCGATCCCCGCGGCGCACGAGTCGGGCAACAAGATTCCGCCGACCTACGACCCGCTGGCGGACATCACTGCATCGGCGCGCCCGGTGCTGCAGATCGGCACGAATGTGCTGGCGATCGGGGTGTGGAACCGCAGCTTCAACTCATCGGATCTGGTTCTCGCGGCTCGCCTGTCGATCAACCGCCAGGTACCCGAGACGATGGTCTACCTGCCGAACTACGAGGATCCGGGAATCGAGCTGGACTGGACCGCGGAGTTCTTCAACGACAGCTCGTGGACGGCCGGCGCCTACGGGGTCGGCTACGAACAGACCGCCCGGGGAGCCCGGGAGTTGATCCGCACGCCGATCGACCCTGGCGCCCACTCGCTGTACACGCGCTCGGTCTTTCAGGTCGAGAACCTCGGTAACCTCCAGCGCATCCGGTTCGGCGCGGACTACGACGACGGCGTCGTGGCCTGGATCAACGGGACCGAGGTTTTCCGCTCCTCCGAGATGGCCCCGATCGGCCCGTCGTGGAACGCCAACGCGAATACCCACGAGTCGAGCAACGGCGAGAACCCGAGTTACGAGCCGCTGGTCGATATCGGCAAGGTCGCGATCCCGGCGATCCACGCCGGCGACAACGTCCTGGCCATCGGAGTGTGGAACTCGGGTGCGCCGGTATCGAATGACATGGTGCTGGTGCCTCGGCTGTCGATCAACGGCCTCAGCGTCGATAACTGCCCGGACATCACCAACGTCTCCCAGACCGACACCGACGGCGATGGGCTGGGCGATGCCTGTGACGTGGACGACGACGACGACGGCATCTTCGACATCGTCGACAACTGCCGCCGGGCGGGCAACACCGAGCAGGACGACATCGAGCGAGCCTCGGGATTCGACGGGATCTGCGGCAACAGCGACGACAACCCGGAGCTGAACGGTTTCGACGGGCTCTGCGGTACCGAGGACGACGTGATCGGCGATGGCGAGGGCAACGCCTGCGACAACTGCATCTACGTCTACAACCCCAACCAGGACGAGGACGAGGAGGCCTGGGGCTTCGACGAGATCTGCGGCACCGAGGACGATCTGCCGATCCTGAACGGCCCCGACGGGCTCTGCGGCACCGAGGATGACGAGATCGGCGACGGTCTCGGAGACCCCTGCGACAACTGCCCGTACACGATCAACCCCGATCAGGCCGACAACGAAGGCGATGGCCTGGGTGACGCGTGCGACCTCGATGACGACAACGACGGCATCCTCGACGACGGGGACGGCTCTGGCGTCATCGGCGACGTGACCTGCGCGCACCTGCAGGCGGCCGGATGCGACGACAACTGTCTGTTCATCTTCAACGTCGAGCAGGCCGATATCGACGGCGACGGCTTCGGCGACGACTGCGACTGTGCTGCCGACAACGGCCAGGCCTGGTCCTTCGCCGAGGAGGTCCAGATCCGGATCGCCCACGCCCTGCTCTCGAACCAGTCCCGGCTGGTCTGGGCCGCCCCCCCGGATCCGGGGGGTACCGATCCGGTGATCTACGACGTGCTGCGCTCGGGCGACCCGGCCGATTTCATCAACTCGACCTGTCTGGAGAGCAACGACGGAGACACCAACGCCCTGGACGGCGACAACCCGGTGGCCGGCGGTGTCTTCTACTATCTGATCCGGGTCGAGAACGGCTGCCCCGGCCCACATCCCGTCGGCGTCGCCTCCGACGGTCGCTTCCGGATCGCCCGGAGTTGCCCGTAGCGCCTGCTGAACCGACCCTTTCTGCCTCCGCGAGGCCCGTCCCCCGTTCGGGGGGCGGGCCCACCGTCTGCCCTGTTGAGGGGGTCAACGCCATCGTCTATATTGAAGCGTTCCCATGCGGAGCCTTCCCACACACCGGACAACCGGTCGCCTCGCCTCGCGGCTCGCGCTGCTGATTCTGTCCCTGGGCCTGATCCTCACGAGCCCCGCCTGCGACGAGACCGACCAGCAGGTCGTGACCGAGATCGGCACCGCCGTCCTGGCGATGAGCAGCCCCGGCCTCGGCTCTCAGTTCATCAAGGATCCGGATCGGCAGATGCAAGTCGCGGTGTTCAACGTGACCCGGGCGATGCTGACGCTTCCCGACGGCACCCAGGTCGACCTCCGCGCCGACGCAAAGTGCACGATGGTGGATACGGCGGTCCAGACCACCACGACCCGCAACCGCTGCCGAAGCGGCATCGTCGTCGGTACGACCCCCGAGCCCGGCGAGGCCCTGCTGGACATCTCGTTCCAGATGGAGGTCCGGCGGGCAGAGCCGGTCGACCTCCCGCCGGACGAGGACTTCGATGGCGACACGTACCTGAACGGAGTCGACACCTGCCCGCTGGTGCCCAACCCGCGTCAGATGGTCGACAAGTGCTCCACCGTCGGTCTCGGCGGCTTCTTTCTGGGGAATGCCGACGGCGACTCGACCGCCGACGAATTCGATAACTGCATCTGGATCCCGAACAACGATCAGACCAACACGATGGGTGCCAACCTCGCCTTCGGGGTCGACGACCTGATCGGCGACGCCTGCACCGAGGAGATCGCCGTCGTCGAGGACAACGGCTCGACGATCCTCCGGTTCCCCGACGAGATCATCGCCTTCGAATCGCTAAGGAGACAGCCGACCTTCGTGGTCGTGGGGATCGATCACAACGACGCGCTGGATTGCGACTTCGCGGCGGGCACATGCCAGCTGAATCGCGACGCGGTCCGGTTCTGTGCAACCACGAACCCGCTGATCGCCGACCTCGGTTGCCTCTGAGTCAGGCCCGCGCGGGTCGGCGGCGTCGGGACTTGGCTGCCTGCTGGTCGAACACGGAATCGATGAATGCCGAGAGCTTGGATGGCTCGATCGGCTTCGAGAAGCAGCGAACCGCCCCGCACTCGAGAATGCGCTGCTCGGTTTCCGCGGAGTGGTATCCGGTCATCGCGATCACGATCGTCGACGAGGAGTCGGGATCGGCCTTGATCGTGCGGCAGATCTGGAACCCGTCGAGTCCGGGCATCTTCAGGTCGAGCAAGACGACATCGGGACGGAACGTGGCGACGAGCCGGCCGGCCTCGAACCCGTCCGCTGCCGTCGATACCTCGAACGGCTGGGGGCGGGTCGTCAGGTGCTCGGCCAGCACCTCCCGGATGCTCGATTCGTCGTCGACGACCAGAATCTTGCGGCGACCCGATCCCTCCTGGAGATCCTCGGGCAGCGGGATGCCATTGTCCTTCATGAAACGGATCAGGTCTTCTCGCCGGATGCGACGGTGACCGCCCGGCGTCCGGAAGGCCGGCAGTCGACCGGCGTTGACCCAGTTGATGATCGACAACGGCGAGACATGGCACAACTTCGCCGTCTCGAAGGTCGTGAACACCGACTTGTCCCGCATGGGCCACCTTCAGTTATTTAAACAATTGGAAGCTGCGCCTCTAAAATATCGGCTGTCACGAGAGAATTGTCAAGTGCGCTTCGCGGTGGCGACCTTTCCGGCCGCCTCGCATCCGAGTCCACCGTCCGTGCGACACGGTCGACCGTAGCCGTGAGGCGGTGGGGGGCGCGGTCGCGGGGATGCCGAAAGCGAGGAAAGCCCGGATCGCGGTGGTTCCGCGGACCAGGAGTCCGGAATTGTCGCGGGAAGTCGGCCGCTTGCCCTGTGCAGGCCCGGCGGCTGGAAGTATATATAGGCCTACGCGACCTGGACTTTTGCGTTGCGCCGTCTGCCTGAACACGCTCGACCCCTGCGAGGATCATCCAGAATGTTTCACGGTTCCCCCCATCTCAGCCGCCTGCTGTACGTCTGCCTGCCGGTGCTCCTGCTCGCGATGCCGGTTGCGGCAGCACCGGCCGAACCGGAGACCCGGAAACCGGCCCGGCAGGACGCGGTCAGTCGCGTGCGGACCTGGGTGGCGCCCCCGGTCGACGTCGAACGGCTGAAGCAGGAAGACGCCCTGGAGGCCGGCCGCAAGGACATCCCCCAGCGCGTCGGCTATCCGATGAAGACGAACCTGAACACCGAGAACGCCGGCACCTGGCTCGAGGGCAAGGACGGCGGGCAGCTCTGGCAGCTGGACGTCCGGTCCAAGGGTGCGCTGTGGGTCGTCGTCGGCTTTTCGTGGTTCGACCTGCAGCCTGGCGCCTCGCTGACCGTATCGGACCGGACCGGCAACCGGATTCTGGGCCCCTACACTTCCAAGGACATTCGCAGCCACGGTCAGCTCTGGTTTCCGCCGGTACACGGCGACGGCGTCCGCATCGAGCTGCACTGGCCTGCCGAACTGGCCGAGGAACAACCGCGGCTCCGCCTCGGTACCGTCTCTCACGGCTACCGCGTGCTCGAAGGTTTCGACCTCGATCCGGTCGACGACGCCGGAAAGAGCAACTCCAACGGACCCTCCGGCTCGTGTAACACCGACGTCGCTTGCGACACGGCCTGGGCCGACCAGAGCCGCTCCTCGGTGCGCATCCTCAGCGGAGGATTCGCGTTCTGTAGCGGGGCGCTGGTCAACAACACGGCCAACGACTGCACCCCGTACGTGTTGACGGCGAGCCACTGCAACGTCAACCCGCCCTCGACGACCTACCAGTTCAACTACGAGTGCTCGCTCTGCGGCGGAGGCACCACGGAGACGGGCCATTCAATGACCGGCTCGACCCGTGCCGCCCGCTGGGCCTCGTCGGATATGGACCTGCTGCTCCTCGACGACGAGGTCCCCGCCGAGTTCGACGCCTACTACTCCGGCTGGAGCCGGGCGACGAACCCGGCGACCCGCTCCACCGGGATCCATCACCCCCGGGGCGATGTGAAGAAGATCACCCACAACTTCAACGCCCTGATCCCCGGCATGACCGCCGACGGCGGCTGGGGCGCGACCCACTGGCGGGTCACCGAGTGGGAAGAGGGGACGACCGAGCCCTCCTCGTCCGGCTCGCCGATGTACGACCAGAACAAGCGGATCATCGGCCAGCTGCACGGCGGCTTCGCCTCCTGCACGGCGATCACCTGGGACGAGTACGGCAAGTTCGATGTCTCCTGGGCCGGCGGGGGCACACAGTCGACCCGCCTCGAGCCCTGGCTCGACCCGTTGAGCACCGGCACGGTGACGCTGGACGGAATCGATCACACGTTCTGCGAGACGCCTGCGCCCGACCTCGAGCTGGGCAACGTGGCCCGGGACGATCAGGCCGGCAACGGCGACGGCGTCGTCGATCCCGGCGAGTTGGTGCTGCTGTCGCCGGAACTCGAAAACGTCGGGACCGACCAGGCCACCGGCGTGCGTTCGGTGCTCTCGACGATGACGCCGCTGGTGACGATGGTGGTCGATTCCGCCGACTGGCCCGACCTCGCCGCGGCGAGTTCGGCCGCGCCGATCGTCCCCTTCGAGGTCTCCCTCGACCCTCAGTTCCTCTGCGGAGGCAACATCGAGTTCCGTCTCGACACCCTGTCCAACGAGGGGAACTGGATCAGTTCGTTCACCGTCGCCACCGGCACGATGAACGGCACCGAGATCGCGCTGGACGACGACATCGAAAACGGGACCGGGCTCTGGTCGACCGTGCCGCTGATCGGCGAGAATCCGTTCACGCTGTCGACCAGTCGGAGCCACAGCCCGACCACCAGCTGGTTCGTCGAGGACCTCGGCACCCTCGCCGATTCCGTGCTGCAGCTCGAGACGCTGGTCGACCTGGCCCCCGGCGCCGTGCTGACATTCCAGCACTACATGGCCTCGGAGGCGAGCTTCGACGGCGGTGTTCTCGAATACACGGTCGATGGCACGACCTGGAACGATGCCGCCGACCTGATCACGATCGGCGGTTACAACCTGTTCATCGACACCGGATTCGATTCGCCGCTGGGAGGCCGCGCCGCCTGGACCGGCAACCTGAACGGCTGGCAGATGGTCACCGTCGACCTGGCGAGCCTCGCCGGAATGGACGTCGGGATTCGCTGGCGTTTCGCGTCGGATACGTTCGTGGCCGCCGAGGGGTGGTACATCGACGATCTACGCCTGGTCCGTGGCGCCTTCGAATGCGCCGCGCTGCCGTTGACGCCTCCGGGAGAGGTCTCGCCTGCCCTGCTCGGGGCCGAGCCCTTCCGGATCATCGCCTCCCCGGGCGGTTTCGACCTCTCCTGGTCCCCGCCGGTCAGCGGCGGACCGGCCCAGGACTACCTGCTCTACTCGTGGCCCCTCGGATCCGGCAAGCGCAAGGCGCTCGCCTGCGCCGGGGATCTCGGAACCGGGACCACGGCCACGATGGCGACCCTGCCGGACAATTCCGGCTTCCTCGTCATCGGACGGAATACCGCCGGCGAAGGAGACTACGGCAACGACCGCTCGCCGGGCCAGAACATCTGCCCCTGACGGTCAGCCGTTGAACTTGTAGCCGAGCCGGTGGACCGTGACGATGAAGGCGGGGTCGCTGGGCTTGTCCTCGATCTTCTTGCGCAGCTTCGCGATATGCATGTCGACGGTCCGCGTGAACGGCACATCGTCGTAGCCCCAGACCGCATCGAGGAGCCGCTCCCGGGGCAGGATCTCGCCGCGGTGATCGATCAGGAACCGCAGCAGCTTGAACTCTCGCGGTGACAGCGCGATAGCCTGCTCGCCCTTGCGTGCCTCGGATTTCTTGAAGTCCACTTCCACATCGCCGAACTGGTAGGCCTCGATCTTCTCGGCGTAGCCGGAGCTGCGGCGCAGCACCGCTTCGACGCGCGCCATCAATTCGAGAAAGCTGAACGGCTTGGTGATGTAGTCGTCGGCGCCGACCTTGAGCCCCAGCACCTTGTCGATCTCCTGCCCACGGGCGGTGAGCATGATGATCGGAACCCGGCTGCCGTTGCGCCGCACGCGCTTGCAGACGTCGAGGCCGCTGAGCTTCGGCAGCATCACGTCGAGGATGACCAGGTCATGGCTTCCCTCGGTCGCCAGCCGCAGCCCGGTCGCGCCGTCGCTGGCCATCTTGACCTCGTAGCCCTCGTAGTTGAAGCCGTCGCGCAGGGCAACCGCCATCGCCTCGTCATCTTCCACGATCAATACTCTGGGCATCAGCTTTTCCCCACGTTCTGTGCCGCGTCCGGAGCCGGGACGAAACCCGAAGACTCCTGGGACACGGAATGACGAATCGGCAGGCGAACGCAGAACGCGCTCCCCCGGCCCTCCTCGCTTTCCACGGTGATCGTTCCACCGTGGGCCCCGACGATGTGACTGACGATCGACAGCCCCAGCCCACTCCCTTTCACATCGTGCACCAGACCGGTACTGACACGATGAAAGCGATCGAAGATCTTCTTCTGCTCGTCCCGCGAGATGCCGATACCGCGATCGACGACGCTGATCGTGACCGCGTCCTCCTGGCGGGCGACCTCGACGTGCACCGCGGTCGATGTCCCCGAGTACTTGACCGCATTGTCGACCAGGTTGGCCACGGCCTGACCGATCGCGTCGGGGTCGAGGTCCATCTCCGGCAGCGGCTGCTCCGGCAGCTCGTAGGTCAGTCCGAAGCCCTGGTGTTTCAGGCTGACCTGAAGCGGTCGCAGCGACTCGGTGAGCACATGGGTCAGATCGGTCGGTTCCAACTCGTAGGTCTTGGCACCGCACTCGATCTTGGAGAAATCGAGGATGTTGTTGATCAACTGGGTCAGACGGCTGCTCTGGGTCTCGATGTACTCCCCGTATTCGGCGATCTTCTTCTCGTCCCTGACCCGGCCCAGGCGCAGGAACTCGCCGAAGACCCGGATCGAGGCCAGCGGCGTGCGCAGCTCGTGGGAGACGTTCGAGACGAAGTCGGATTTCATCTCCGAGAACTTCATCGCCCGGGAGGCTGCGCGGAGGACGAGCCAGATCCCGCCGACCAGGAAGATGGCGAGCAGGATCGACATGCTGATGTTCAGCGTGAAGTTGGAGCGCGCCAGCTGCTCCGGAGTCACGAAGCGGCTGGCCAGCCCGACGCGCCAGTCCTTGAAGACGAACGGGATCGAGGTCGACGCCTCCTCGGCGCCCTCGGCGCGGTGAGCGGTGGAGAAGGCGTAGCGCCCCTTCCCGTCGCGCACGGTGAGCACCAGATCTTCGCGGTCGCTGTGCTCGAAGAAGTCGGGCAACGATTGCTTGATCGCATACGGCAACAGGTCGTGTTCGAAGAACCGGCCATCGAGCACCATCCCGGCAACGCCGATCAACTGCTGTTCGTCGACGATCGGTTGCAGGATGATCCGGTTGTCCGTGTCGCGCTCATCGGAGGTCATCTCGATCGACTGCGGGGCGGATCCCGCCGCGACCATCATCTTCCAGGGTGCCAGCGCGACCATCGTCGCCCGCACGGTCGGTAGCGGTGGTTCTTCGGTCAACGTCTGGGTGGCCGGATCGTAGAAGTGTACGACGCTGTAGTCGTCGCCCGTCTGGTAGCTGACGATGAACAGGTACTTCGCGCCCTTCACATCGGTCTTGCGGAAGTGGTACTTCGTTCGCGCCTGCACGTCGCCGGCGAGCATCTCGACCGGCACCTGCAACGTACTCCACGCCTGCCGGTAGTAGAAGCTCTCGATCTCCTTCGTCACCGCCGCAAGATAGGTGTCGAGCTGGGCCTTCTTCGCCAGCGCGGAGGTTTCGTGCAGACGAACGAGCCAGGTGTACTGCAGGCTCAACATCACGCCGAGCGGGATCAACACCGCGATCATCGCGATCCACAGCATCTGTTTCTTGAGGAAGTTCCGCACGAAAGTACTCCGTCTGCGGGAGATCATACGTCAACGGCGGAGCGATCGCCCTGGCACGCGGCCCTTGTTTACAGCTCGGATACAACTCCGACATCTTTTTACCCGGGCGACTGCGACATTTACCTGAGCCCCCGGTAACCTTCCGAGCATGAATCGTTTCGAGCAACTCCGGGGCCGTGGAGGCGTTCTTGGTCGAACGCCGGGTGCTGGAGACTCGCACAACGGAGGAATCGAAATGAAGCGACATCATCTCGTCTGGGCTCTCGCGCTTGCACTGGTCGTCACGGTTCCGGCGCTCGCCGGCGACGGCGAAAAGTGCAACTCCGATACCCAGACCTGCCTCAACAAGATGGCCAGCAACCTGAAGGCCCGCGGCTGGATCGGCGTCGAGATGGACCAGTCCGAGGACGGCAGGTACGTCGTCGCCTTCGTCGAGGCCGACAGCCCGGCGATGAACGCCGGAGTCCAGGAGGGCGACATCCTGGTCGCCGTCAACGGCATCGAGATCAGTGAAAAGAATTCCGAGAAGCTCGCCCAGTCCAAGGCCGCGATGCGCGTCGGCAAGAAGGTGTCCTACACCGTCGAGCGGGCCGGTTGCTGCCACAAGGCTGGCGGTGTCAAGGAAGTCGACGTCACGCTTGGCGAGATTCCTGACGCTGTCCTGGCCAAATGGATCGGCGGGCACATGGTCGATCACGCCGTGATCGAGGTCGCCGAGTACTGAGGCTTTTCCCGTCCCCGAACCCGTCGGGCGCCCGCGTCCACGGGCCACCATCCGATCTGGGCCGGCGCTTTCGGGCGCCGGCCCTTTTTTTGGGTTGACGCGACGCCCGCTCCGCCATATCATCCGTATATGCGGATTAACGGATGATTCAATCTGGAACCCAGTCGGTGCTCCTGGAGCGGTTGTCGGCCCTGGCGGATCCGGTCCGGGTGCGGCTGCTGCTGCTGCTCGAGCGGCAGGAGCTGACCGTCTCGGAGCTCTGCGAGGTCCTCCAGATGCCGCAATCCACGGTGAGCCGGCACCTGAAGACCCTGACCGACGGCGGCTGGCTGGCCTCGCGGCCGGATGGGACGCGCCGGCTCTACCGGATCCCGGCCGGGCTGGAGCCGGCCTCGCGCGAGCTCTGGCGCCTCACCCGGGAGCAGCTCTCCGACACCCCCTCCGCCGGCCAGGACGCCCTGCGGCTCGAGGGTGTCCTGGCCCAGCGCCGGGCCAGTTCCCGCGCCTTCTTCGCCACCTCCGCCGGTCGATGGGACCGTCTGCGGGACGATCTGTTCGGCCGGCGTTTCTACCTGATGGCGATCGCGGGGTTGCTGGATCCGGACTGGACCGTCGCCGACCTCGGCTGCGGGACCGGCCCGGTGGCCGAGGCGGTCGCCCCCTGGGTCAGCAAGGTGATCGGAGTCGACGGATCCCCGGGCATGGTCGAGGAGGCTCGCCGCCGCCTGACCGGGCTCTCCAATGTCGAGATCCGCCGGGGAGAACTCGAAGATCTGCCTCTGGACGACGGCACGGTCGACGCCGTGACGCTGATGCTGGTACTGCACCACCTGCCCGATCCGCCCCGGGTCCTGGCCGAGGTCGCCCGGGTCCTGCGACCCGGCGGACGGCTGCTGCTCGTCGACATGCTGCCCCATGAACGGCTGGAGTATCGCGAGGAGATGGGACACGTCTGGATGGGCTTTTCCGGGGATCAGACCCGGGAGTGGCTGGTCGAGGCCGGTCTCCGGCCGGTCGGCCTTCGCGCCCTCCCCGCCGATCCGGATACCCGGGGGCCGGCGCTTTTCACCGCCACGGCGACCCGTCCCGGAGCGGCCCGGGATTCAAAGCTTGCAAAGTAGTTTTTCAGGCATGATTGTTCGATTCATCCCGTCGAGGGGACAGTGAAGGAGTGGAGATGAGTACTGCGGTCAACGACAAGGTTCACGCGTTCGAGGCGGCCCGGGCGGCCGGCCGAGAGCCCTACAAGATCGCCGATATCGGCCTGGCCGAGTTCGGCCGCAAGGAGATCCGCCTCGCCGAGCACGAGATGCCCGGCCTGATGACGTGTCCGGGAGCGCCACCGCGAGACGAAGCCGCTCGCCGGCGCCAAGATCATGGGCAGCCTGCACATGACGGTCCAGACCGCCGTCCTGATCGAGACCCTGGTCGAACTCGGCGCCGACGTGCGCTGGGTCTCCTGCAACATCTTCTCGACCCAGGACCACGCGGCCGCCGCAACGGTCGTCGGTCCCAACGGAACCCCCGACGCGCCGTCCGGGATCCCGGTCTTCGCCTGGAAGGGCGAGACGCTGGAGGAGTACTGGTGGTGCACCAGCGAAGCGCTGCTCTGGCCCGACGGCAGCGGTCCGGACCTGATCGTCGACGACGGCGGCGACGCCACCCTGCTGATCCACAAGGGCCTCGAGTTCGAGAAGGCCGGCAAGGTCCCCGACGTTCGACGCCGACAACGACCCCGAGGAGTGGGGCGTGATCCTCGAGCTGCTCGCGCGAACTCGCCAAGACCCAACCCGGCATCTGGACCAAGGTGGTCAAGAGCCTCCGCGGCGTCAGCGAGGAGACCACCACCGGCGTGCACCGGCTCTACCAGATGGAGGAGGCGGGCACCCTGCTGTTCCCGGCGATCAACGTCAACGACTCGGTCACCAAGCACAAGTTCGACAACATCTACGGCTGCCGTCACTCGGTGATCGACGGTATCAACCGCGCCACCGACGTGATGATCGGCGGCAAGGTCGCCGTGGTCTGCGGCTACGGCGAGGTCGGCAAGGGCTGCGCCCAGGCGCTGCGCGGGCAGGGCGCCCGGGTGATCGTCACCGAGATCGATCCGATCTGCGCGCTGCAGGCGGCGATGGAAGGCTACGAGGTCAAGCCGATCGAGGACGTGGTCGAGGTCGCCGACATCTTCATCACCACGACCGGCAACAAGGACGTCATCACCGCCGAGCACATGGCGAAGATGAAGGACAAGGCGATCGTCGGCAACATCGGCCACTTCGACAACGAGATCGACATGGCCGGCCTGGCGAAGACCCCCGGCATCGAGAAGATCAACATCAAGCCGCAGTACGACGAATGGCGTTTCGCCGACGGCCACAGCGTGATGATCCTCGCCGAAGGACGCCTGCTGAACCTCGGTTGCGCCACCGGCCACCCCAGCTTCGTGATGTCCGCCTCGTTCAGCAACCAGGTGCTGGCCCAGATCGAGCTGCAGAAGAACAACGAAAAGTACGAGAACAAGGTCTACCGGCTGCCGAAGAAGCTCGACGAGGAGGTCGCCCGGCTGCACCTCGCCCACGTCGGCTCCCGGCTGACGCGCCTGACCAAGGAACAGGCCGAGTACCTCGGGATTCCGGTCGACGGACCGTACAAGCCCGACCACTCCCGCTACTGATTCCCGTTCCGCGACCTCGAGAAGCCCGGGTGGCCCTGTCACCCGGGCTTTTCTTTATTGCGGCACGACCAGGGCCGGCATCTGCTCCCGGGTCGGCGGCCAGGCGATCACCATTCCCCGGCCGACACCCTGGGCGACCTGCTCGCCGTAGAGGTGATCGACGAGGTAGATCGCCGGGTCGAAGCTCTTCGCCCCGCCGTGGGAGGTGATCATCCGCCGATCGTGAACGAATCTCGGTTCACGGCGCAGCTCGAGCTCGGGGAACATCTCGGCGAAGCGATCCTGGTCGCCGGGAAACGTCGTCACCACGTGGCCGTCCAGCAGACCGGCCTGGGCCAGCACGAAAGCTCCGTCGCACAGCGACATCACGAAGCGCGCCTGGTCGCCGGTGCGCCGGACCCAGTCGATCATCCGGGCGTTCTCCAGATCGCGATCCATGCTGCCCTCGGCGCTGGGTACGATCAGCACGTCGATCGGCGGTGCGTCGGCGAAGGAGTGGTCCGCGGCGATCCGCAGACCCTCGAAGGTCGTCACCGGTTCGCCGTCGGGGGAGACGGTGAAGACCCGCATCCCCGGCCCGGGCTTCGTGTGAAACGGCGTGTGGTGGAAGATGTCGTAGGGTGCGGTCAACTCGGTGTTGTAGACCCCGTCGACGATCAGGAAGCCGGCGTTCAGCGGCCGGTCGGTCGGCAGGTCGGCGGGGGGCGGAACGCGCTCCCACGCCGGCAGGGCCCCCGGTTGCTCGCCACGGTCCCCGTGATCGGTCGCCGGATCGACGTTGCAGGCCACGCAGGCCAGGACCACGACGACGACCACGACCGCCTTGCTTCTTGCCTGCATCGCGACTCCCCTATCCACCGGAGCGTTTCGCCCGGAATCCGAGGCCGGCCAGTAACTCCAGCAGCCGGTCCCCGTGATCTCCCTGCAACTCCAGCGCGAAGCCGGGTTCGTCACCGGGTACCGCGACGAGGGTTCCGCCTCCGCCGCAGCTCTTCTTCAATCTCTTCAGCAGTGCCGCCGCGTCCGCCCGTGTCAGGAAGAACGTCCCGGCGATCGTGACCGTCTTTCCCTTGCGGCCGGAGCGCTCCCGGCGCACCCGCAGGTCGTGCTCTCGCGCTGGCCGGGAGGACGCCGGTTCGCAGCAACAGGTCGCCTCGCCGCAGCGACGACAGCGCGCCGCGTCCGGCTGTCGACCGTCGGGACCGGTCGAGTAGACCATCCGGCCTCGGGTCATCGGGTCGGCGCTTTCGGAATCAGTACGTCGGGGAAGAAGAAGTTCTTCAACTCGACCACCTTGCCACCCCGCAGCACCGTGACGACGATCTCGTCACCGGACTTCAGCGCCGTCGCCTTGTCGCGGACCTTCTGCCGGGCGTCGGGGTCCTCCAGGCTCACGCCCAGCACCGCGAGGAGCACGTCGCCCCCGAGGACGACCGGCGTCCCTGCGATATCCACGGGGAGGGTCCCGCCCCGGACGCCGAGGTGGGTGCCGAGCGAACGCTGGGCCACCCGCTCGATCAGCATCGCCCGTTGCTGCGGGATGTTCAACGCCCGGGCCAGCTCGCCGGTAAGCATCTGCCCCTGGAATCCGCTCCAGAGCGACGGGCCCGACAGCAGCAGCTCCTGGGCCGTGTTCGAGGTGATGACGAAGCCCAGCCCCTCGAACGCGCCGGTCTGCGAGATGATGTAGCTGACGATACCGATCACCTCGCCGTTCTGGTTGAACATCGGACCGCCGGAGTTGCCGGTGTTGATCGCGGCGTCGGTCTGGAACAGCTCCGCCGAGGCGAACATGCCGAAGGCGTTCTCCTCGATCCGCCGGGCGCTGATGTGGCCGACGGTCAGGGAGTGCTCGATGCCGAAGGGTGCCCCGACGACGAAGATCTGCTCGCCGACCCGCACCCTGTCCGAGTCGCCGATGCTGGCGACCTTGGCCTCCTCGGGCATCCGGTCCAGCTGGATCAGCGCGACATCCGCCGCCGGTTCGGAACTGAGCACCCGGGCCGAGACCGACTCTCCGCTCAGGAAGGTCACCGTGACCGAATCGGCGGTCTGGACGACGTGGGCCGCGGTCATCACCTTGCCGTCGTCGGAGATCAACACGCCCGAGCCCAGCCCACCGACCGACATCAACTGACCCGGAGCCACCGGGCTGACCTCCCGGGACTCGGTCTTGATGACGACGACCGAGGCCTTGATCTGGTCGTAGAGGTCGGCGATCTCCGCGGCGAACGCGGTCGGAACGGACACGAGCGCTGCCAGGGCGACACCGACGGTGAGGTTGATGGTGTTACGGAGCACAGGTCGTTTCATCGGTTGGTTTCCTGTTCCAGCTGGAGCGTTCGTGGCGCCTGCGAGGTGATCTCGGCCGGACCGAAGTACTGGATCGGACCCGGGTAGAGATAGGCATCGCGCTCTTCCCAGTCCGCCCGGTGCTTCGCGAAGTGAAGGAACGCCGGCCCCTCGAGGTCGACGAGGGCCTTGGCGATCACCGGAGTCGGTCGACCCTTGCGGGTTTCCATCTGCATCAACGAGGTCAGCGGTATCCCGAGGACCTGGCGCTCGCCGAGGGGCCGCGCCAGGCCGGTGATGCTGCAGAGGTAGCCGGTCTTGCCGAACGCGGCGAGAACCGCTGCCAGCCACCCCAGCGCGTAGGTATAGCCGGCGTCGAAGTTCGTCGGCGCGGCGCAGCGCCCTTCGTAACCGAAGAAGTGCGGCTGGTGACCGAAGTTGCCCCGGTACTCTCCGGCCTCGGCCCGTTCCGCGAGACGAGCCTCGACCTGTTCGATCAACAGCTGCTCGGTATCGATCTGGCTGACGCGAACGTTACCGTGGGAGTCGCGGTCGAGCATCAACTGGCCCCGAATACGCCCGGGCATGCTCAGGAAGACCGGGCGGCTTCCGTCGCTCAGCCGTTCGGCGACGAAGGCGCTCTGCTCGGCGAAGCCGGGCAGGGCGTCGAACGACGCCTGCTCCTGGTGGAGCAAGGTGTTCAGCTCGCCGATCAGCGTGCCGATCTCGGGGATGAACTCGATCAACCCCTCGGGGACCAGGCAGACGCCGTACTCCTTGCCGGCTGCCGATCGGCGAACCACCGCTGCGGCGACGTGGTCGACGACCTGGGCCAGCGTCCAGCCGAGCGCCCGGACCTCCTCGCCGATCAGGGCGACGTTCGGCCGGGTCTGCAACGCACATTCCAGCGTGACGTGGCTCGCGCTGCGTCCCATCAATCGGATGAAGTGCCAGTACTTGCCGGCGCTCCGGGCGTCCCGGGCGATGTTGCCGACCAGCTCGGAGTAGAGCCGGGTCGCGGTGTCGAAGCCGAACGAGATGTCGATCTGCTCGCCACGGAGATCGCCGTCGATCGTCTTCGGCACGCCGACGACGGCGGTGTGGATGCCGTGTTCGAGGAAGGACTCGGCCAGCAACGCGGCGTTGGTGTTCGAGTCGTCGCCGCCGATCACCGCCAGACCGTCGAGCTGCAGCGCCCGGCAGGTCTCCCTGGCCGCCGCCAGCTGCTCGTCGGTCTCCAGCTTGTCCCGGCCGGAGCCGATCAGGTCGAAGCCGCCGGTGTTGCGGTGTCGATCGAGTTCCTCGAGGGTGAGCTCCTGGTAGGTGCGGGTCACGATCCCCCGCGGGCCGCCGCGGAAGCCGAACAGTGTCGATCCGGGATGGAAGGCGCGCATCGCGTCGAACATGCCGACGATCACGTTGTGCCCGCCCGGCGCCTGGCCGCCGCTGAGCACGACGCCGATCCGCAGCGGTCGTGGGGCACCGGGGCCGCTCCCCTCGACGATCCGCAGTTGCGCAGCGGAGGAGCTTCCCGGAAAGCGATCGCGGATCGCCGACTCGAGCGGGCGCGACCGAGCCCCCGATTCCTCGACGGAAAGCTGCTCGATCCCACGTTCGAGGATCGCCGGAATCTCCGGGCGATACTGCTGACGGGCGCGCTGGAGCGCCGAAACCTCTCTGTCCATCGGTCCCTCGATTCGCCGGGTCGTTGCCAACCGTTCCCGGAAGTGGTTGATTATAGGCGTTCGGGCGCCGCGCCGGTCCGTCGCCGGTCTCCCGAGGAAGGGAATTCATGTCGCGAGAACGATCGAAGGAACTGCTACGGCGACTCTGCCTGGCCCCGGGAGCCCCCGGTGCCGAGGACGGTGTCCGCCAGGTGACCGCCGAGGCGCTCGCCGGTGTCGGCTCGGTGAGCTACGACCGGATGGGCAGCCTCATCTGCGAACTGGACGGCCCCGGGAGCGGCCCTCGGATCATGCTCGACAGTCACCTCGACGAGGTCGGCTTCATGGTCCAGGCGATCGACGCAGAGGGACGGCTGGCGTTCGTGCCGGTCGGTGGCTGGTGGGCGCACGTCCTGCTGGGGCAGCGGGTCGAGATCGTCACCGACCGGGGCGTCGTCCCGGGCGTGATCGGCGCCAAGCCACCGCATTTCCTGTCGGCGGCGGAACGCGACAAGCTGCTGGCGATCGACTCGATGTACATTGACATCGGCGCCACGAGCCGTGACGAGACGATCGCCGCCGGCGTGCAACCAGGCGACCCGGTGGTGCCCCAGGGGCAATGGATCGAGATGGCCGTCCCGGACACCTTCAGCTGCAAGGCCTTCGACAATCGCCTGGGAGTGGCGATGATGTGCGAGGCACTCCAGGAGCTGGCGGCGGAGTCGGTCGCCCGCAACCGGGTGACCGGGGTCGCGGCGGTTCAGGAGGAGATCGGCGGCCGCGGCGCACGGACCGCCGCCGAGATCACCCGTCCCGACGTGGCGATCGTGCTCGAGTGCACACCGGCCGACGACCTACCCGGGTTCGACATCCGCCAGGGCATTCTCGGCGGCGGGCCGCAGATCCGCTTCTTCGACCCCACCGCGGTCTCGAACCGGCGGCTGGTCAAGCTGGCGGAGCAGGTCGCGGGAGAGATCGACGTCCCGGTGCAGCTGGCGGTGCGCCGCAGCGGCGGTACCGACGCGGCCGCGATCCAGAAGATCGGTTCCGGCTGTCCGACGATCGTCGTCGGAACGCCGGCCCGCTACATTCACACCCATGTCTCGGTCATGCGCTGGCCCGACTACGAGGCCGGAGTCGCGCTCGTCGTCGAACTCGCCCGGCGACTGGACACGGACACCGTCGCCGAACTGACCCGGTTTCCTTGAGGACCTCGATGATGCCGTCTCGCCGTCGTGCCTTGTGGAGGATCGCCTCCGTTCCGCTGTGCATCGGAATCCTCGCCCTCGTTGCCGGTTGCAGGCCGGCTCTGCAGGACGGGCCCGACGAGGAGGCGATCCGGCACAACAACATCGGCACCGCGTTCCTCAGCCAGCAGAAATGGGGTGACGCGGAGTCCGAGTTCCGGGCCGCGGTGGAGCGGGTTCCCGACGATCCGATCCCGCGAAACAACCTGGCCGTCGCCCTGGTCCAGCAGGGCAAGATCGACGAGGCAGTCGTCGAGCTCGGGCGCGGGCTCCAGTCCAGCTCCGACAACCCCTACCTGCACTACAACTTCGGGCTGGTCGAGAAGAACCGCGGAGGCTTCGCCGAGGCGGTCACCCACTTCGAGAAGGTCGCCGCTCACGACCCGGACGACCTCCTGACCCAGTACAACCTGGGCGGGATCTACGCCCAGCTCGACCGGCCCGACGAGGCCCGGCGAGCGTACGAGAACGCGCTGGCGATGGACCCGTCTCACGTCTCGACGCTGTACGGGCTGGGTCAGTTCCTGCTCCGGCAGGGCGACCCCGAACGGGGCGTGGAGTTGATCCAGCAGTCCCAGGAGGTCCGTGCACGCTCCGGCCTGGATGCCGCGGTCGGCTCCCAGTACGGCGAGCAGGGTCCCTACGCGCTGGGCGTCGACTACGCCGGAGACCGTCTCTCCGCGCCGGCGCCGATCGAGGTCCGTTTCGTGGCCGGACCGGCAAGCGACGGTGGCCCCGCGTCGGCGTGGACCACGCTGCGGACCGCCGGGGCCGGGGCCGCAGTGCTGGTGGCCACGGCGTCGGGGCTGCAGCGACTCGACGCCGACGGTGTCACGGCGGTCACGGCGACGGAGCTGCCCGGCGCGGTGCTGGCCTTGACGGTCGGCGACCTCGACGGCGACGGGACGCCCGAGACGATCGCGGCGCTGGGAACCGAAGCGGGTCTGATCTTCGGTCGTCTCGCTCCCGATGGGGACGGGTATCGCTGGGGCGGCCCGTTCGGCGCGGCAGTCGGTGTCGCCGCGAGCGCCGGCGGTATCGACATTCGATGTCTGGATCGCGATCACGACGGCGACCTCGACGTCGCCGCCTGCTGGAGCGGCGCATCGGCGGGTTGCCTGGTTGGCACCAACGACGGCACCGGACAGTTGATCGCGACCGACGGTTCCGAGCATGGCCTGACGCTGCCGTCGACGGCCGAGGGGCGGTTGAGCCTCGCCTTCTCGGATCTGGACAACGATCGGGATGTCGACCTGCTCGTGCTCTCCCCGGGAGGATTGCACTGGTTCAGCAACACCCGGGATGACGCGTTCGCCGATCGTTCCGCCGACGCCGGCCTGGGCCAGGCCGTCGCCGAACGTTCCGCCCTGGCGATCGCCGACATCGACAAGGACGGCTGGATGGACCTGCTGGTCGGCGGAGAGACCACCGGCCAGTGGCTGCGCAACGTTCGCGGCCGGTTCACGGCGGTCGACGAGTTCCCCAGCGCCGGCGACAGCCGCCGGATCGTGGTTCTCGACCTCGACAACGACGGGTTTCTCGACGTCGCCCGGAACGTCGGGATCGAGCGGAATCGCGGACGGCGGTCGTTCGCGACCTTCGAGGGTTACTCCGGGGAGTCCGCGGCCCCGGTCGCCGCGGTCGACATCGACGGCGACGGCGACGCCGACCTGCTGGTGCGCTCCGACGACGGTGCGCTGGCGCTGCAGATCAACGAGGGCGGCGACCGGAACCGGTTCCTCGCGATCGACTCCACCGGCGTCGGTGACAACCACTTCGGCATCGGCGCGAAGGTCGACGTGCTGTCGGGTGCGCTGCGGCAGAAGTTCGAGATCGTCGATCCGCTTCCGTTGACGATCGGACTCGGCTCCCGGGAGTCGGCCGACACCGTGCGTTACCTCTGGCCCAGCGGAGTGCTCCAGGACGAGATCGACCAGCCGGCCGGCGAGCGCCTGGCGATCACCCAGCTCGACCGCAAGGGCACCTCCTGCCCGCTGCTCTACGCCTGGAACGGCGAGGGCTGGCGTTTCGTCACCGACTTCCTCGGCGGAGCCGCCGTCGGCTACCGCACCGGCCCGACGACCTACGGCACTCCCGACACCGACGAGTACGTCAAGATCGACGGCGGCATCGTCGAGAGCGACGGTACGCTGCGGCTGCGCTTCAACAACCAGCTGGAAGAGGTGCTCTGGTTCGACCAGGTCGAGCTCCTCGTCGTCGATCACCCGACCGGTTCGGAGCTGTTTCCCAACGAGCGATTGATGCCGTCGCCGCCGTTCCCGGAACACCGGCTGTTCGCCTCGCGGAACGTACGAGCGCTTCAGGGAGCCCGCGACCTGGCCGACGGCCGGGATGTCGCCGGCGCGCTGGAGCGGCGGGACGGAGACCCGGTCGCCGGCTTCTCGCTGCTGCCCTACAAGGGGTACGCCGAGCCCCACACCGTCGAGCTGGATCTGGGACCGTTCGCCAACGACGATCGTGTGGTGCTGCTCCTCGACGGCTGGATCGACTACGCCGACTCCAGCGCCAACATCGCCGCCGCCCAGGCCGGCGTCGTCCTGATGCCACCGGTGCTGACGGTGGCCGACGGTCGTGGAGGCTGGAACGAGACCGGGCACCTGATGGGCTTTCCCGCCGGGCTGCCGAAGACGATGGCGGTCGAGCTGACCGGCCGCTTCGCCGGCGACGATCACCGGGTCCGGATCGCCACGAACATGCGGATCTACTGGGACCGGGCGCGGGTCCTGCTCGGTGGTACGGAGCTACCGCTCCGGGAGACCCGCTTGCAGCCGCGCTCGGCCGAGCTGCGCGACGGCGGTTTCCCACGACCGATCCGTCCCGGCGGCCACCGCGCCGAGTCCTACGACCCGGCCGACGTCGCAGCGTTCGCTTCCTGGAAGGCCCACGTCGGCGCCTACACCAGCCATGGCGACGTCCGCCCGCGGCTGCTCGCCCGGGACGACGGCTTCGTCACGACCCGGAGCGGTGACGAGGTCGAACTGGTGTTCGACGCCCCGCCGGCTCCCGGGCCCGGCTGGACCCGGAGCTACCTGCTGTACGCCGACGGGTTCGGCAAGGACATGGATCCCAACTCGGCCGCGAGCGACACGGTCGGACCGATCCCGTTTCACGGGATGACGTCGTACCCCTACCCGCCGCAGGTCCTACGGCCCGGCGCCCCCGACGACGGGGTCCGTCACGGCCGGTGGGTCGGGCCCGCGGATCGTGGATGGCCCGGCGCCGTACCCCTCGCCCTGGCCGCCACGATCGGGGACGGCGAGAGCCCTCGCGATTGAATCCACGCGAGTCGCAGCGGTTCCTCGGACGCCTGGCCCTGGTCCTCGGCGGCCTGCTGGCCGGCACGTCGATCGGCTGCTCCGGCCCGGCGGAGTTCGATCTGCTGATTCGTGGCGGGACCGTGATCGATGGCAGCGGTGCCGCGGCGCGTCAGGCCGACATCGGTGTTCGCGGCGGTGACGTCGCGGCGATCGGCGATCTGTCCGGCGACTGGGGCATCCGGGAGTTCGACGCGACCGGCAAGGTCGTCGCTCCGGGTTGGGTCGACATGCACAGTCACGCCGACGCACTCCTGCTCGCCGATCCCGACGTGGCCGCCCGGTTGCTCGAGGCCCGGGCGCGGCAGGGAGTGACGACCCTCGTCGTCGGCAACTGCGGACTCGGCGTCGCGCCGTCCAACGAGGCGGCGGCCGAGATCCTGGCCGGCGTCAACGGATGGATGACACCCGATGGCGTCGTCCCGGGTCCGCTGTCGACGGCCGGCTATCTGGACCGGCTCGAGGAACGCGGCGTCGTCCTCAACGTCGCGACCCTCGTACCCCACGGGCCGGTGCGGATCAGCGCGATGGGACTTGCCGCGGGGGCGCCGTCGACGGAGCAGATGACCGCGATGGCCGACACTCTCCGGACGTCCATGGAGGCCGGTGCGTTCGGGCTTTCGACCGGGCTGATCTATCCGCCGGGGATGTTCTCGGACACCGACGAACTCGTCGCGCTGGCGACGATCGTCGCCGGCCATGACGGCCTGTACAGCAGCCATGTGCGCGGCTCGTCCGAGACGCTGCTCCCGGCGACCGACGAGCTGCTGGAGGTGGCTCGCCGTTCCGGGGTCCGGGCCCACCACTCCCACCTGGAGGCGGTCGGCCGGGAGTACTGGGGCGACGTCGCCGCGGTCCTGGAACGGGAGGACGCGGCCCGGGCACGCGGCATCGACATCGGTCACGACGTGTTCCCCTACACCCGCGCCGCGACGATGATGGCGGCGATCTTCCCGCCCTGGTCCCTCGAGGGCGGGCTACCCGCGCTCGCCCGACGCTTGCAGGAGCCGACGACACGCCGGCGGATCGGTGCCGAGATCGAGAGTCGCCGACCGGAATGGCCGCCGTGGGTTCCCGGCGGCTGGCCCCACAACCTCGTCGGTGCGGTCGGCTGGGACGGGATCCTCGTCGCCGGCTGCGGCAGCACGGACCCCGCCGACGCCGACGCCGGCTCCTGCCCCTCGTACGTCGGGCGCAGCCTGGCCGCGATCGGGGCCGACGAGAACCGTTCGCCGTTCGACGTGGTCGCCGATCTGATGATCCGCCACGAGGGTCAGGTGGGGCAACTTGTCGACGAGATCTCCGGCCAGGGCGATCGGGTCGAGACGTTGCTGTCGATCCTGACGCACCCGGCGGCGATCGTGATCAGCGACGCCGAGGACTACGGTCGCGGCGCAGCTCACCCGGCCCACTCCGGGGCGTTCGTGCGCGCGCTGCGCTGGAATCGCGAACGGGAGCTGATGCCCCTTCCGGAATTGATCCGGCGGATGACCAGCCTGCCCGCCTCCCGGGTCGGCCTGCGGTCCCGGGGCCGGATCGCCGAGGGAGCTCCGGCCGATCTGGTGGTCTTCGATCCCGCCACGGTGACGGACCGCTCCGGCTGGGACCGCCCCCGGGAGCCTGCAACCGGCGTGATCTGGCTGACGGTCAACGGGAAACCGATCATCGAGGACGGGCAGTACCGGGGTGGGGCCGCCGGAAGGATCCTGCGGCGCGGGAGCCCTCCGCAGCCCGTCGACCGCCCCCGAACCGCCGGTATTCCGGTTGAATAGGCCCGCCCGCGACCTCATGTTAGAAGCGGAGCAGGAATCATGATCTCTCGGTCGAGGCAGATAGCGCGCTGGCTGTTCAGCCGGTTCTTCGTGGACGTCGGCGGCGATGCCTCCCGGACCGTCTTCATCGCGGGGACCGGTCGCAGCGGCACCACCTGGGTCGGCGACCTGGTCAACCACCAGAACCAGTTCCGCACGATCTTCGAACCGTTCCATCCGACCTACGTACCGGAGTGTGGCGTCTTCGCGCCCCGGCCGTACATGCCGGCGGGCCGACGCGACGAGGCCTGCGAGGCGGTTGCCCGGGCGATCGTCACCGGCAAGCTGCGCAACCGCTGGGCCGACGGCCAGAACCTGAGACCCTACTCGACGCGCCGCGAGGTCAAGGAGATCCGGGCCAACCTGATGCTGAAGTGGCTGCGGGATCTGTTTCCCTCCATGCCGCTCGTCCTGTGCCTGCGTCACCCCTGCGCAGTCGTCGGCTCACGGAGCAAGCTCGGCTGGCACAATCACCTCGACGAGATCCTCGGTCAACCCGAGATCGTGCGCGATCACTTCGGCTCGATCGACCTGAGCCGTTACGGCGGCGAAGATGCCGGCCTGGCGGGTCACGCCGCGATGTGGGCGATCGAGACGCTGGTTCCGTTGCGGCAGCTGTCACCCGGTGAGGTGCACATCGTCTTCTACGAGAACCTCTGCGTCGACCCACGGACCGAGGTGGCGCGGCTGTTCGAGTACCTGCAACTCCCCTACAGCGAGAAGGCGATGCTCGCCGAGCTCGGCCGTCCGAGCTGGGTCACCAGCAAGACCAGCGCGGTCGCCCTGAATCAGGATCCGCTCACCGCATGGCAGCGCAAGCTCGAGGCCGAGGAGGTCTCCGAGATCCTCGCCGTCGTCGACGAGTTCGGCCTGGGCGGCGTGTACGGGGCCGACGCGGTGCCCGACGTCGATGCGGCCCACGCACTGCTCGCCGCGACGTGAGTTGCCCCCGGCGACCGATGCGGCCTATTGTCATGGTGATCTGCGCGAGATCCCTTACCGCCGGGTGGCTAGCTGATCCATGAACGTTCTCCCGCACCCCAACGCGGTCCGATCGTCCCGCCCCCCGGAGACGCCCGAGGACGCTGCCGACTCGGGTCTGCCCGAGTGGATCTACGGGCTGTTCATCTTCACCATCCCGGTCACGCTGCTGCTGTCGGGGCCGTTCGAGATCCTGACCGCAGGGCTGCTTTGGATCGTCTACCTGACCTATGTCGCGGTCTCGCCGGAGCGGGCGATCTTCGCCTTCGCGATGACCTTCGGGATGATCCGGGCCAACTCGATGCGCGCGTTCCCACTCCTGCGCGGAATGAACGCCGCCACGGTCCTGACCGTGACCCTGGCCTACTGCGCCTGGGTCAGCCGCTCGCGGCAACCGCAACCGACGGTGCGTAACGTCTACTTCCGACCGGTACTGGTCTTCAGCCTGATCCTGACGATCTCGGCGATCCTGTCGTGGGGCGTCGGCAGCGCACAGGTCCACAGCTTCGCTCGCGGCTGGCAGCCGTGGCCCGCCGCTTCGCTCTTCTCGGCGTTGAAGTCCGACATCTTCGTTGCCGCCCTGGCGCCGATCGCCTTTCGGCTGATCTGGAATCGCGCGCAGCTGCAGGCCGCCGTCGTGACGATCGCGATCTACTCGGCGCTCGTCTCGGCCCAGGGGCTGTGGGAACGCGCTCACATGACCTTCGCTCCCGGCGAGCGGGTCCCCAGCGTGATCCGGGCGATGGGGGCGGTCTTCCGCGAGCCGAACACGTTCGGCGGCTTCCTGGCGTTGATGACGATCATCCTGACGCCGGTCGTGCTCTCGGGGAAGTTGCCGTTCCGGCTGCGGTTGATCGTGGCCGGCGGCCTGGGCATCTCGCTGGTCGGGCTGCTGTTCTCGTTCTCCCGTGGCGCGTGGGTTGCGACCCTGGGCGGTTTCGCGATGCTGTCGCTGTTGCGCGGAGCCAAGGGGCTCGTCGTGATGATCGTCCTGGCGATGACGGCGACCGCCTGGATGCCCCAGGCGGTACTCGATCGCTACGAGTACACCGTCCGCGATCGTCAGACGAGCACCGGCGAGACCACCGACTTCGACAACTCCACCGAGACCCGCCTGAGACGCTGGCGGGCCGTTCCGGGGATCTTCTTCGCATCACCGGTCTACGGCCACGGCTATCGCTCGTTCGGCGCGCAGTACGGCGTGATCAACGACAGCGGCCGCAACACCGGCCCGCACAGTTGCATCACGGAGTTCATGGTCGAGCAAGGGATGATCGGCATGATCTCCTACCTGTGGATCGTCTGGATCGTCTTCTGGACGTCGTACCAGTTACGCAGGATCACCGACGACCCGTTCCTGGTCGCGATCGCGACGGGGGTCGCTGCCGCGACTCCGGCGCTCGGCTTGCTCGACCTGTCGGGCCGCCGCTTCCTGTCCGGCGGCCTGATGGTCGCCTGGTGGTTGCTGGCGGCGGGAACGACCCGCCAGTGGGCCAACCTCCGGGGCGAGCGGATGGAAGCCTAGTCGACCGCGCCGCTTTCGTTTCTGGCGTACGCGACACTCGCCTTGCGCAGCAGGGCGTCGCCGAGCGCCGTCGACGCCAGCACATCGGCGATGCGCACGGCGGCCGTTCCGTCGCCGTACGGGTTGGCGATTCCGTGCAGTGACCGACGAAACCCGGCGGACGAGGCCCGCGCGACCGCGGCCAGGATCGCCTCCGGCTCCGGTGCGGCGTCGATCAGGTTTGCGGCCCGCTCCCGGCCGGCCTGACGCAGCCCGACGTTGACCGTCGGCAGCTCCAGGGAGGCGGTCTCCATGATGCCGCTGCTCGAGTTTCCGAGCATCACGCCGCAGCAGCGCAGCAGGCTCCAGTAGAGGACGGGATTGAGGTTGACGTGGAGCTGGGCGTTCTCCCGCGCCTCGCAGAACTCCTCGGCGCGGCGCATCAGTTGCCGGCTCCCGGCATCGGAGTTCGGAAAACAGAAGACGATCTGCCCGGGCAGCCGCTCCAGCGCGGCGAACAGTGCGTCGGCCTCCTCGAGGGTGTCCCGCGCCAGCGTGACCGGGTGGTAGGAGACGACGATCGCGTCGGCGGCGATCCGGCAGCCGAGGCGCTGCTCGACCTGTTCCCGATCGTGCAGCTCGCTGCGCCGCAGGTGGTCCAGAGATGGGGCGCCGCTGCGGTGTACGCGCCAGGCCTCCTCGCCCATCGCGATCACTCGCCGCCGGGCCTGCTCGGTCGGCGCGAAGTGCAGGTGGCTCATCTTGGTCAGCGCATTGCGCACGGCATCGTCGATCGCGCCCTCGCTGATGTCGCCGCCCTCGATGTGGGCGATCGGGATCCGCAACGCGAGGGCGACCGAGGCCGGTGCGAGCATCTCGTAGCGGTCGGCGATCAGCAGCAGCAGATCGGGGCGCATGCGCCCGAGCTGCTCCGCCAGCCCGAGGACCGCGACACCGATCGTCTTGGCCATGCCGACGTCGGTGTCCGAACTGAGCAAGCACTCGATCCGTTCGTCGACCCGCAGGCCGTCCCGCTCGATCTCGTCCACGGCCTGACCGAACTCCGGGGAGAGCTGGGCACCCAGCGCGATCAGCCGCAGGTCGACCTCGGGTCGCGCCTGCAGCTCCCGGAGGACCCAGTACAGGTGGCTGTAGTCGGCTCGGGAGGTGGTGATCGCGGCGATCGTTCGGGACTGGCGACTCATCGACGCCATCATAGCGGCGATCGCCTCCCTGCTGGCGACCGCTCGCCGACCGGCCGTACAATGAGCGGATGAGCGAGATCGGATCATGGGCCCGGCAACATCGCCGCTGGATCATCGGAGCCGCGGCGATCGTCCTGTTCGTCCTGCTGTACATCGACGACTGGGGCCGTGACCTGGTGCAGTACGAGGCGCGAGTGCATGCCGGAGCCGAGGACGTCGCGTTGCGACCGGTGGTGACGAACCGCCCGGGCTGGCAGATGGTCGAGGCAACGAAGATGGCCGGGCGGCGCATCGCCAACTGGGAGTACGTCGGCGTGACCTCCGACGGCTCGACGACCCTCGTCTCGTTCGTGCGGACCCACCGGTTGCTGCGGGTCAAGGACGACGTGACGATCCGGGTCGAGGACCGTGGCAAGGGCAGCGTCGTGACCGGCGAATCCCGGGCCCGCCTGCACCTCGGCGACCTCGGCCGGAATCCCCGGAACCTGCGGCGGTTCATCGCCGAACTCAAGATCGTCCTCGACGGGTCGGTGCCGGGCTGGCTGCTCGACCGCGGCCGCGCCGCGGCGATGGTCGCTCCCACCCGATGAACCAGCGCGTGATTCCCCGCCTGGGCTTGCTGCTGCTCGCCGCGGCCCTGCTCGGCATGCCGACGTTCGCCCAGTACGAGGACGACGACCAGACCGAGGACCACGCCGAGCGGGATCGGCGGTACCTCGAGCGTTACCAGCCGAAGGAGGCGCCCGCGGCCCAGGCTCCGCCGGCCGACGCCGACGCCGAACGGGCCCTCGCCGAGCGGGAGTTCCTGGCCTACGTCGACGGCCTGATCCGGGACAAGGACTACCGTGCCGCCAGCAGCGACGGCTACCGCGTGCAGACCGACGACCCGCGGGTCGACGCCGCCGCGGTGGTGCAGTTGATGGACAGCTTTCGCGGCTACTTCGAACAGTTCTGGCGCGGACGGCTCGAGCCCCGGCCCTTCGAGGATCAGTCCCGGGTGTTCCTGTTCTACTCGTTCTTCAAGTACAACAAGCTCCTCGATGCGGACTTCAGCCGGGTCTACAACCGACCGAAGGGGCACTACGGCTCCTTCTTCAAGGTGATCACGATTCACAGCGACGCCGACACTCCCGCCGAGTTCGGCGACACCCTGATTCACGAGGCGACCCACCAGCTGATGGACCAGCAGTTCGACTGGCCCAACGGTCAGCCGGTCTGGGTCGCCGAGGGCTTTGCCTCCTACTTCGGCTACACCGCCTTCGACGGCAAGGACGGCTGGAAGACCGGCGAGATCGGCGGCAAGCAGGTCGAGCTGTTTCGCGATGGCGTGAAGGCGCGCAAGCCGCAGCAGCCGCAGTTCCGCCTCCAGTCCTTTCGTGATGCGATGAAGCAGGCCAGCGGCGGCGATTCGCTCTACGGCAAGCTGCTGACGGTCCGCGACCCGGATCGATTCTACGGTCAGAACGCCGGCGTCAACTACGCGGCCTCCTGGCTGCTGGTGCACTACCTGCTCCACGGTGAGGGCGGCAGGTACGCCGGTGCCTTCGCCGGATATCTCGCGGCGGAGCAGCGGGGCGAGGCGGGACCGACCTCCCTGCTCGAGGAACTGGGCACGACCCCCGAGGCGCTGGATCGCGCCGTCCTGGCCCACGCCAGAACCCTCAAGGTTCGCTGAGTCGACTCCGAGCGGCCTCGGCGGCGGCCAGGCCGGCCGCCGCGTGCGGGTTGCCGGGCGAGATCCGCAGCACGTACTCGTAGACGGCGACCGCCTCGTCGGGTCGCTGCAGATCGATCAAGGTCGCCGCCAGCTGATTGGCGCTGGCGACCCCCTGGGGGCGCAGCCGCAGCGCCTCGCGAAACGCCGCTTCCGCGGCGAGGTCGTCGCCGAGGCGTCGCTCGAGCAGACCGATGCCGTGAAAGTTGCGCGAGTCCGCCGGCTCGAGCTCGGCCGCCCGCCGATAGAGCTCGACCGCCTCGCGGTTCTTGCCTTGCCGGGCCAGCACCTTGGCCAGCTCGACGTGCTGCACGGCCCAGCGATCGTCGGCCGCCAGGGAGATGCGCAGCTCCGCCTCGGCCAGCTTGAGCAGCCTCGCCGGGTCCTCGGCACCCTCGGTCCGGGCGGCCAGGGAGACGCCGAGATTGAAGTGCCCCTGGGCCGAGGTCTCCAGGGTGCGCGGGAGCCCCAGACTCTCGGCGACCCGCCAGCGCAGGCTGTCGCCATGGGCACGCACCGGCAGGTTCACGACCAGCAGCAGCCCGACGAGCCCCGCCGCGAGGTAGGCGATCTCCTTGCGTCCCGCGGGGCCCCTTCGCGCCTGGCCGGCCGCGGTGAACAGCCGCTCGACGGCGTATCCGGCGAAGACGAACAGCGCCGGCATCATCGGCATCCGGAAGCGGGAGAAGACGAAGAAGGCGATGACGGTGGCGGAATAGATCAGGATCAACAGGATCAGCAGTCGAGGCCAGCCGGCCCGACCCAGGCAGAGCAGGCCGCCGAGCAGCCCCAGCGGCGCGATCAGGCCGAAGCCCGGCAACGGCAGCCGCAGCACCGGCGAGACGTCGCGCAGCATGTAGAAGTCGAGGTTGTCCGGCACCTCGAAAGCACCCCAGAAGAGCCGGGCCTTGCGCCAGAGCAAGGCGGCCCAGCCCGCCGGATCGTCGACGATCCAGTGCATCGACTCCGCGAACCAGAACTGCGAGACCTGCGACGGCGTGAGCGATCGTCCGGCGCGGCCCTGGGCTTCCGTGGCGAAGGCCCGCTCCTCGAACTTCGGGTTCGCATCGACGAACGGGAGCTTGCGGTACCGGCCGGTGTCGTTCTCCTGGTGGTTGCCGATGTAGAAGTTCTGGCCGGCGTTCGAGGTGGTCAGGATCCACTCCCCGCCGACGACCCGGTTGCGGACGGCGACGGGAGTCAGCAGCAGCACGATGCCGGCGAGCAGCGCGATCCCCGCTGCCCGAGAGCGGGCGGTGCCGAAGGGAGTCCGGGCACCGCCCTCCTCGACGGCGCCGTCGAACACGATCCAGACGATCAGCAGAGGACCGAACAGGACGAGGTTGCCCCGTAGCAACATCGTCGCGCCGAGCAACAGCCCCGCGACGAACCAGAGTCGCGAATTCTCCTCGCGTAACGCCCGAGACGTGACCGCCAGGACCAGCGCGACCCCGAACATCGCCGGCGCGGTCTTGAGGATCATCCCCTCGTAGTAGATCGAAACTGCGTAGAGCGCGGCGATCGCACCGCCGATCGTCGCCGCGGTCCTGCCGAACCACGGCAACGCCGCCCGGTAGAGCAACGGCGCTACCAGCGCACCGGCCACGGACTGGATCACCGCGATGAAACCGTGGCCGACACCGAAGAGCCGGTACGGCAACGCCAGCAGGTAGGCGTAGAGCGGATCCTGGAAGAACGCCCGCTCGCCCAGCCAGTCGCCGGCGGCGATCCCGCGCGCCCACTCGTCGTACATCCGCGGATCGAGGATCAGCCAGACGAACTGGGGATCGTCGCGAATCGTATACAGATGGGCCAGCCGCAGCAGCAGGCCGATCCCGAACAGCACGGCCAGGGTGGCCGCGTCCGGGGCGATCCGGCGTTTTCGTGGAGGAAGTGTCACCCGGCAGTCTCCGCGGTCATTTTCCGCTATCTTGACCGGCGCACCCATCCTGGACCGAAACGATGTCGTTGTCTCTATCCGAAATCCGCCGCGAATTGCGCCCGATGATCGCCCTCTCGGTTCCGGTCGCTCTCGGCGAACTGGGCTGGATGATGATGGGCGTCGTCGACGTGATGATGGTCGGCCGGCTCGGCCCCGAGGCGATCGGTGCGGTCGGCGTCGGTCGATCGGTCTTCTGGGCCATCTCCGTCCCCGGCATCGGCTTCCTCCTCGGCCTGGATACGCTGATCTCCCGGGCGTACGGCGCCGGCGATCTGAAGGACTGCCATCGCTCGCTGATCCACGGAATCTACGTCAGCCTGGCGATGGCCGCCCCGGTGATCGCGGCGACGCTGCTCGCGCTGCCGTTGCTGAAGCTCTGGGGGCTCGATCCCGCGGTCGAGATCGCCGTCGGCCCCTACGTGCGCGCCCTGGCCTGGTCGACCCTCCCGGTCTTTCTCTACGCGACGTTCCGGCGATACCTCCAGGCGATCGACCTCGTTCGCCCGGTGATGGTCGCCCTGGTCTCGGCGAACCTGATCAACGTCTTCGCCAACTGGCTGCTGATCTTCGGCAAGCTGGGAGCGCCGGCCCTCGGGGTCCGTGGCGCCGGCTGGGCCACCGTTGCTTCCAGCTGCTACCTCGCGCTGTTCCTGCTGGCGGCGATCGCGCTGCACGATCGCCGGATGGGGACCGGGCTCCACGGCACGCCGCTGACGATCGAACGCGCCCGGCTGCGCCGGATGGCCACGCTGGGGCTGCCCTCGGCGCTGCAGGTCGGACTCGAGATCGGCGTCTTCGCCCTGGCGACCGTGCTCGCCGCGCGCTTCGACGCCGTGGCGCTCGCAGCCCACCAGATTGCTCTGAACGTCGCCAGCGTGACCTTCATGGTGCCCCTGGGGATCTCGTCGGCCAGCGCGGTCCGGGTCGGGCAGGGCATCGGCCGGCGGGACGGCGCCGCGGCGGTCCGGGCCGGCTGGACCGGCCTCGCCCTGGGAGGCGGCTTCATGGCGCTGGCGGCGATCGTGATGATCGCGGCGCCCCGGGCGCTGGTGGGGCTGTTCAGCGACGACCCCGACGTGCTGCGCTACGGGGCGCCGCTGCTCGGCGTCGCCGCGATGTTCCAGCTGTTCGACGCGCTGCAGGTCGTCGCCACCGGGAACCTGCGCGGCTCCGGCGATACCCGGACGCCGATGATCTGGAACCTGATCGGCCACTGGACCGTCGGCTTGCCGATCTCGGTCGGACTCGCCTTCGGGGCCGGTTGGGGCGTGACCGGGCTGTGGATCGGACTCTGCGCCGGCCTGGTCCTGATCGGGGCGGTCTTGCTCCGGGCCTGGTCCCGCAGGGCCCGACAGCTACTCGCCGGCGAGGGTTTCAGGTAGTATTTCCGTTTCCCAACCGCTCCGACGAGATCGTTTTCGCCGGACCCATAGGAGAGCAGCCAGTGGCTTCCGCAACCGCACGTCACATTCTCGTCGAGTCCGAAGCAGATTGTCAGAGCCTCAAGAAGCGCATCGAAGGTGGCGAGGATTTCGCCGCCCTCGCCGCCGAGCACTCGAAGTGCCCCTCGGGCAAGGACGGTGGCAGTCTCGGCGAGTTCTCGCCGGGCATGATGGTGAGAGAGTTCGACCAGGTCGTCTTCTCCAAGGAGATCGGCAAGGTCCACGGCCCGGTCAAGACCGGCTTCGGCTACCACCTGATCGAGATCACCGGGCGGCAGGACTGAGTCCCGTCGGCTAGTTTCCGCGAGCCAGCCGCCTGGCCTGTTGTAGCAGCGCGGCGGCTCGCGGGTCCGCCTGCAGGGCGAGGCCGCGCTCCAGGGGAGCGATCGCCTCCCCTGGGCGGCCGTCGGCCACCAGCACCCGTCCCAGGTTGAACAGCGAGGGGACGTGGTCCGGGATCGCCACGAGGATCTCGCGATACTGCTCCGCCGCGGCGACCCGCTGCCCGCCCTGCTCGAGTTCAAGGGCCGCGGCGTTCTTCCGTCGCAGCAGCTCCGGATCCCGGCCCAGCGCCGTGTCGAACCAGTTCCGGGACAGATCCGCTGCGCCGGCCCGGTCGGCGACGAGACCGGCCAGGAACCAGCCCTCGGCCGGCAGCGACGGGATCGTCAGCGCCTCCCGTGCCCGGTCGATCGCCCCATCCGGGTCGTCGGGAAGTCGGGCGGCGGCGGAACGCAGGAGTGCCTGCCCCGCCAGCGGCTCCAGCGCCTCACGATCGTTGGCGATCGCCGTCTCGCCGGCCCGCAACGCGGCGGCGGCAGCGTCGGGCTCGCCGCGGCGCAGCTCGGTCTGGACGTAGTAGTACAGGCTCGTCGGATCCTCGGGCATCAGCCGGCGTCCCCGATCGAGGTCGATGGCGGCCTGGTCCAGATTCCCCGCCCGCAGTTCGGCCAGCCCGGCCTGTCGCCACAGGATGCCGATGTGATCCGGCGACAGCTCCAGGGTCCTGCGCCAGGCGACGACCGCCTCGTCCACGCGATCCAGGGCATCGAGAGTCGCCGCGTAGTGCCTCCAGGCCTGTGGATCGGCCGGAGCTTCGGCGACGACCCGTTTCAGCTCCTCGGCGGCCTCCTCGTGGCGGCCCTGCTGCCGCAGCGTCACGCCGAGATGGCGCCGCACCTCGGAGCCACCGGGGTAGATCGCCAGGGACGCTCGCGCGAGCCGCTCCTCGGAGCTCCACTCCTCGACCCGGGAGAGGGTGATCCCGGTGAAGGCGACCCCGGCCAGCGCCGTGGCCGCCAGGATCTTCCGCCGGTTCGTCCGCAGCAGCGGGCTCGCCAGCAGGTGCGCCACCAGCAGCGCGTAGCCGCCCACAGGCACGTAGAGAAAGCGCTCGGCGAAGACGACGCCCGAGAGACTCACCAGATTCAGCGAGGGCAGCAGCGGCAAGCCGATCCACGCCACGGCGATCGCCGGCACGGGATCGCCGCCCCGGGTCATCCGGCGCAGGGCCACGACGATCAGAACGGCGACGATGGTCAGTCCCAGCAGCGCCAGCGGTTCGAACGGACTCTCGGCGAGGGGGAGGGTCCCCTGCCGGTAGTGATGGTTGAGCGAGAACGGGGCGAGCAGCAGCCGCGCGCTCAGCGGGACCAGCGTCAGCGCCGTGGAGAACCGCGTCAAGAAGGGCGCCCCGGCAAGGGGGTGGTCCGAGGCGGTCAACATCGGCACGCCGCCCAGGGAGCCGAACAGGGAGACCCGCAGGGCCAGGTAGGCCAGCAGGACGACGAACGAAGCGGCGACGGTGATCCACGGGCCACGGCCGCGGTCGCCGCCCGTTCCGGTAGCGGATCCTGCCGGGGCCGGGGCCGGTGTCGACCTCGAGAACCGGCCGGCGTAGGTGATCGCGGCCAGCAGGAACGGAAAGGCGACGGCGTACTCCTTGCAGAGCATCGCGGCGCCGAGCAGGACCACGCAGCCGGCCCTCGCTGCCCACGGGGCCCGGGTCCGCTGCGCCTGCAGTTGTAGCCAGATCGCCCCGAGCAGACAGCCGTTCGCCAGCAGGTCGGCGCGGCCGACGCCGCTGATCACCGCCTCGCTCTGGACCGGGTGGAGGGCGAAGATCGCCCCGGCGACCAGGGGCCAGGGGTGCCGGAATCCGAGGGCAGCGACGACGAGGAAGAGCAGCAGCGCGTTGATCCCGTGGAGCGCCATATCGGTCAGGTGGAACAGCGCCGCCGAGTCGCCGAACCAGCGCCACTGCAAGGCGTACGACAGCGTCACCAGCGGACGATAGGAGCGCGAGTTCGCCGGCGAGTCCGGCGCCATGCCCCAGAAGTCGACGGACCAGACCCGGGAGAGCGGACCCGACTGGACCACCGGGTTTCCGGTGATCGTGATCGGGGCGTCGTAGATCAATGGCTTGCCCGGTAGCCTCGCGTACGGCAACAGGGCCAGCACGGCGACGATCGCCAGGGCCGTCCACAGACTGCGCCGGGAAACTCCGGCTGAGCGATCGTCGGTCACCGGCGCATTCTAGCGGCCCGGTTCTGTTCCAGACTGAGACGGTCGTCCATTCCTGAGACGATTCGCCTCAAACCCTTTCCCGTCAACCGTTTGGATTCCCGGATGGTCATCGGGTGTATCAGGCTGGGACGTCCCGGGTCGGCCTCGCCCGATGAGGTCGGTTCCGCTCAAGCTCAAGGTTTGCAAGGACTTGCCGGGTCTGGCCGAACTCGCCGTGGGTCCGGAATCGAATTTGCACCTTCCAGGGGCGGGAGGTGGGATTCCCGATGAAGTACCGAGACCTGACGCCGCACCTGTTACGGATGATTCCGGAACTCGGGCCCCCGTATACACGGTTCATCGAGGAGTGGAGCAAGAGCGACGCTCCTCCGGAACTGACCCCGGACCTGATCTGCGCCTCGATGGTCGTGCCCTACGTGCGCCGGCTGCTCGCCGGAGATCTGAAACGATCGGATCGCTCCCTGGCGCTGCGCATCTTCGCCGTCCTGGACGAGCTGGCCCGGGAGGAGGACGGAGAGGTGCAGAGCGTGATCGAGGTGACGTTCTGCAGTGGACTGATCGACGAACGCGGCACGCACAAGCGCGCGATGCCGCTGCTGGGTCCGAACTTGCTGGCGTCGCTGCGCAATCAACTCGACGAGCGTCGCCAGGCTCCCCGGAAACCGCCACCGAGGAGTTGATTCAGCGATCGCCACCGTACGGCAGATCGAAATAGCCCCACAGCTGACCGACGGCGCCGGCCGCAAAGACGTAGGCCATGTATCCCAGGATCTGGAGGTACTTCGCCAGGGACAGCTTCTTGCCCCAGGCCTCCTCGATCCCGGCGCGCCGGGTGGCCGGGTCGATCCAGGGTCGGAACGGCCGGCCGCTCCACGCGTTTCGCGCCAGGCTCGTCAGCAACACGACGACGCCTCCGCCCTCCCGTCGACGCCGGCAACCCAGGCCGTGACCGATCCGGAAGGCTCGCCGGGTGAAGGCCCGGGTCTCCATGTCGGAGGGGTGCCAGGCCAGGGCGTCCTCGGCAAAGATCGTCCGATGCCCGTTCTGGCTGGCGCTGAAGGTGAACGAGAAATCGCCGCCGGAGATCGTCGGTTCGAACAGACCGATCTTGTCGAACACGCAGCGCCGCACGAGCAGATTGCAGGTCGGCGCCGTGCCCTTCTTCTCGATGCCGTGGCGCCGGGCGGCCCCGGAGTAGCGCGTGCGGAACAGGAACGAACCGAGGGTCGGCTTCTCGGGGTCGGACAGCTCGACCCGGCCGCCGACCACGCCGGCACCCCGGTAGCGGTCCGCTTCGATCAGGCTCGTCAGCCAGCCCGGCTCGGCGGCGCAATCGGAGTCGATCATCGCGACATACTCGCTGGACGACTCGCGGATTCCCTTGTTGCGCGCGGCGTAGGAGGACTTGACCTCCTCGTGGAGCAGGCGCACCGGAAACTGCTGGATCGCGTCGAGGGTGCCGTCGGTCGACCCGTTGTCGATGACGATCACCTCGTAGCGTTCCCGGGGGTAATCCTGGGCCAGGAGATGCTCGAGGGTCCGGGTGATGTAGCGCCGCTCGTTGAAGACCGGCACCACGACGGCTACCGTCGGCAGCTCCTGTTTCTCGGTCGACATCCGGGCCAATATAGTTCCTGATTCGGTATGATGCTCCCTTCCCCGGAGGTGGCCCCGGGCTCGAAACGGAGGCACGCGATGAGCTTTCTCTGGTTCCTGTTGATCGGCGGAATCGCCGGCTGGCTGGCCGGTCAGATCATGAAAGGCAAGGGCTTCGGCATCCTCGGCAACATCGTGATCGGCATCATCGGCGGGGTCCTGGGTGGATTCCTGTTCGGCCTGCTGGGAATCTCGAGCAACGGTGGGCTGATCGGTTCCCTGGTCACCGCCCTGGTCGGCGCGGTCTTCCTGCTCTGGATCGCCGGGCTGCTGACGAAGAAATAGACCCACCTGCGGGTTGTCAGGGTTCGGTCAGGATCGGCCGCGGCGGCCCGGCCAGGCCAGGATGCTGCCATGATTGTGGTGGACGGCGTTGGTCCCGCGCGGCCGATCGTCGAACACTCACGGGCATGCCGATGATCTCTACCTGGCAAAGGACGATCCTGACGGCGCTGCTGCTGGCGGCCGGCGCCCTCGGGACCACCCGGGGTTCCGACGACCTCGCGGCGGCGGCCTGTCCGGCACCGCCGGCACCGGGGGCATGCGCCGACGAGCTCGCCGTCATCGGCGGCCCTGCGGTCGTCGATCCCGACCAGGGCTTCCTGCATGTCACCACCCCGCTGATCGACCCGCTGCTGCTGCTGGAGGCTCCCGACGGAACCGGGCGTCGGCTCTACGCACTGCACCCGACCGCCGACCGGATCCGGGTCTTCGATGTCGAGCGGGGCCTGGCCCGGGTCGCCGATATCCCGGTCTGTTCCCGGCCGAGTTCCCTGGCCTCCGGTTCCGACCGCGGCGAGCTGTACGTCTCCTGTCACGGCTCCCACGCGGTCGGCGTCGTCGACGTCGCGACGAACCGGATGGTGGCGCTGATCCAGCGCCGCGATCTCGAAGATCGCCCACTGCTGCAGGAGCCGATGGGGATCGCGGTACACGGCGACCGGCTCTACGTCGCCTCGTCGCAGAACAACCGCCTGGCGATCGTCGATCGCACCGGCCGCCGGGTCCTCCGCTTTCTCGAGATCCCGGGACAGGACCCGCGGGCGCTGGCGCTCTCCCCCGACGGCCGCTTCCTGGTCGTGGCCAACTTCATGGCCGGCAACCGCACCGAACCGGTGATGAACTTCAACGCCTCGGTGCTGGATCCGGAGACGCCCCAGGGCGCCGTCTGCGGACCGCTGCTGGCCGACCCCGCCGCCCTCGCCGTCGCCCTCGAGGAAGACCCGGCGTTCATGGACACCACGCATCCGCAGTACCCGACGATCGCCGAGTGCTACTTCTTCGCCCACACCTTCGGCACGACGACGACGATCGGCATCCAGCCGGCGCGCAGCGACCACGACCTCGTGGTGATCGACCTGTCGACGGAGCGGGTCGTCTTCTCGACCGACGAACTCGGTGTCGACCTCGGCTCCCTCAACTACGACGTCAGCTTTGCCGGAGATGGAGACCGGCTCTTCCTCGCCTCGACCCTGGCGCGCAACTTCCTCAACACCGAGTTCGGCAACCGGCCGCTGCTGAACCGGGTCTCGCTGCTCGAGCTGGCCGACGACGGAACGCTCTCCCTCGTCGGCGTGCGCGACCTCGACGCGTCGCTCCTCGACGCCGACGGGAACGGCGCGTCGATCGCCGCCACACCCCACGCGATCGCCGAAGCCGGCGAGCAACTGCTCCTCGCCGCCGCGGGCTCCGACCGTATCGTCCTCGTCGACGGCAACGGCGACCTCCAGGGGAGCCTGCCGACCGGTGCCGCACCCAAGGGCGTGCTCTCCGACGGCACGCGGGCCTGGGTCCACGATTCGGCGGACGGGACGGTGCGCGAGATCGATCTCGATCAGGGAATGACGACCCACGTCGCCGGGCTCGGTCCGAGCCCGTTGTCGCCGACGCGGCGGGCCGGGCGAGCCCTGTTCGAGTCGGCCAGGTTCGCCTCGAACCGGAGCTTTGCCTGCGCCTCGTGCCACCCCGACGGCCATCTCGACGGGCTGGTCTGGCAGCTGAACGACAACGACGGGCTGCGCACCACGATGACGCTGCGCGAGATCACCGAGACCGACCCGTACCACTGGGACGGATCGAAGTGCAATCTGGTACAGATCCTCGACGACGGCGTTCGCGACCTGTTCGGCAACCCGGACGGCCTCAGCGGCTGCGAGACCCAGGCGATGATCGAGTTCATCGACGGGCTCGTCCGTCCCCAGAGCCCGTTTCGTCGCCCGGACGACAGGATGACCGCAAGCGCCAGACTGGGAGGCGCGATGCTGCATCGCGCAAGGTTCAAGGACCGGCAGGACCACCCGGCGGTCTGCACGTTCGCCGTCGCCGACCCGACGGTCGAATCGGCCTACCTGGATGCCGTCGGTGACCCGGGAAAGAAGCTGTTCGACTTCAACGGCGGTGGCGGCCCGGTCCCCAACACCCTCGTCGCCGAGTCGTGCAGCGTGGCCAACTGTCATGTGGCACCGCACACGGAGTCCAAGGGCTTCCGCAACGGCGACCCCGACGACGGGCTGATCGACGGCTTCCAGGCGGTCTCGACCCTCGGGATGTGGGATCGGATGGTCTCGATGCACGACGCACGAACGACCCGCACGCGCTTCGTCCAGGCGATGAAGGCGAATCGGGTCTACCACGGAGCGAAGGAGGGCATCGGCGACCACTACACCGGCGAGCTCGCCGCTCGGTCGTTCACCGACACCCACTTCCGACACGTCGAGTACAACTTCGACGACGACGAATCGACCCACGCCTTCCCGCTGACCGATGCGCTGACCCGGTTCCTGATGGAGGAGGAAGAGCTGCAGAGCGGTGCGGTGGGACTGACCGTCGTGCTCGGCCGGAACGGACCGGCGAACGACGGGGACGCGCGGCTGCTCGAGATCCTGATCGACTCGGCGAACCAGGGCAAGATCGCGCTGCGGGGCGTCGGCAGCGTCGCCGGGACGCTCTCCTCGTTGACATGGACGGCGGGAGCGCAGCAGTTCGTCGACGGCGACGGACTGTCGCTGACCCTGCCGCAGCTGACCGGTGCGCTCACCGCGAGCGATTCGGTCGTGTTCTACGGGGCGCCACTTCCCGGTGTCGAGAATGCGCCCCGGCCCAAGCTGCGTGCGCTGTCCCGGACCAGCTCCCCGGTGCTCTGTTCCGAGGCGCCCGATGAGTACCCGGCGGCGGTGTCGGCCGGCGCCACCGATAGCCTGCTGGTCCTCGATACGATCGAGGCGGTCGAGGGGACCCGGGTACTGATCGACGGTCAGGTGGTCGGCGATCCGCTGACCGACGGCGCCGACGAGTTCCGCTGGACGCTGCCCGCCGCCCCGGCCTCGGAGACGATCCTCGCGCTGCAGCTGCTCAGTCCCGAGGGGCTGCTGTCGAACTCGCTCCCGCTACCGGTCGTCGGTGAGGTCGTCCCCGCCGAGGAGCCCCGGGATCTGCGAGTCGGCGCGGACCCGCTGACGACCTATCACTGGAGCGATCAGTTCGGCGAGACGGGACCCGGGACCCGCTACGACGTGTTCCGCGGCTTCCTCGGCGATCTCCGGGACGACGGACTGGCGGCCGGCCAGTGCATCAGTCCGCAGGGCTGGAGTCAGGCTCGGCTGGCCGATCCGTCCAGCCCGCCGCCGGGCTGGGGTTACTACTACGTCGTCCGCGCTCAGAACCAGGTCAACGTGAGCAGCTGGGGCTTCGCCGAGCGCGACGCTCAGCACGACCAGTCACCCACGGCCTGCACGACGTTGTTCCCCTGATCATCCGCGCTTGCGATCGTGTACCCTGAATCCGCCGAGGGATTCCAACCTGCGGAGGTTTTCAGGTGCACCGTGAGAGGACGGGTTGGTGGAACCGCAACTGGTACTGGGCGCTGCCCGGCGGTTGCCTCGGTTGCCTCGGTCTGGTGCTCGGCTCCTGTGTCGTGATGGTCGGTGGCCTCGTCGGCTCCCTGCGGGGCTCGACGCCGTTCGACGAAGCGGTCGCCCGGGCCAGGGCCGACGCACGGGTCATCGAAGCGCTGGGTCAGCCGATCCGCACGCGCTGGATGATCTCGGGCAACCTGCAACTCAGCGATCGCGACGGCGAGGCCGACTTCGTCGTACCGGTCTCGGGACCGAAGAACCAGGGCGAGCTTCGCGTCGATGCGGTGAGACGCAACGAGGTCTGGACCTTCCGCCGGCTGGAGTTGCTGGTCGACGATCAGGCCGACCCGATCGATCTGCTCCTCGACGACCTCCCGTCCCTCCCCGAAGCAGTCCCGGAACCGGAGCCCCTGCCGGAGCCGGAGCCCGACGTCGACCCGGCGACGACCGGCTAGAGTCTACGGTCGCGCGCCGAGCATCATCGGCATCGTCATCCGCTCCCCGTCCCGGATCAACGTGACGTCGATCGTCTCGCCGGCGCCGATCTGCGACAGCACACCGCGCAGCGTCGACGGACCGACGACCTGGCCGGCCATGCGGATCACGATGTCGCCCTGCTGCAGTCCGGCGGCGGCGGACGGGCCGTCGGCGGTCACCTGACGCAACAGCAGTCCTTCGTCCGGCGCCAGGCCGTGGGTCGCCCGGCGATCTTCGTCGACCGCACCGGGGAAGACACCCATGTATCCGGTCCGCGCACGGCGCACGTCGAGGGTCTGGCGCTCGTCGCCGCGGCGGACGACGAGAACGGTCTCGGTGCCCGGCTCGACCGTGCGGAACGCGGCGCCGATCTCCGACGGGTCGTCGACCGGCAGCTCGCCGATCGCAACGATCGCGTCTCCGCCTCGCAGGCCGAACTCCTCGGCCCGGGATCCGGCATCGACCGCGGTGACGACCGCCGCCGGCCCGGCGCCGGTCTCCTGCCGTTCGACCGTGGTCCCGAGCCAGCCGATGCGGTGGATGAAGCTCGCGCTTTCGTCGGCATCGCCCAGCTCGACCAGAACGCCGCGAGCGACGGTGAGGATCTGTTGCATCCGCGCGTAGTCCAGCAGCTCGGCGTGGTCGGAGAGCTGGTGATAGTCCTCGTGGGTCCCGGTGAAGAAGAACATGAACGGGATGTCTTCTCGATAGAACGGATCGTGATCGCTGTTGCCGGCGTAACCGGCGCCGGCGAAGGCGAGATCCAGGCCCGCCGTGCGGTTGGCCCGCTCGACGACTTCCCGCAGTCCGCGCACGTACCCGTCGCCGAAGACCTGAACCGCCTCACCGGAGTTCCTGCCGATCATGTCCAGGTTGAGCATGAAGGTCAGCCGGTCGAGGGGCACGACCTCGTCCCGGACCAGCGCCCGGGAGCCGAGCAATCCTTTCTCCTCACCGGAGAAGGTCGCGAAGACGATCGAACGCCGGGGCTTGACCTCGGCCGAGGCGATCGCCCGCGCCAGCGCCAGGACGCCGGTCGTTCCCGAGGCGTTGTCGTCGGCGCCGTTGAACACCGTGTCGCCCTCGCCGCCGAACCGGCCGAGATGGTCATGATGGGCGCCGACGAGAATCCACTCGTGGCGTAGCTCCGGATCGCTACCCTCGACGATGCCGACGACGTTTCGCGCGGCGACCAGCCGGGCCTCGCGGATCGGCTCGACCGCGACGGTCATCGAAGCCGGGCCGAGGTCGAACGCCGCCGGGCGCTCTCCCCCGTCGACCGCCGTCTGCAGCTGCTCCAGACCGAAGCCCGCCGGCCGGATCAACTCCCGCGCCAGCGCCCGGGAGACATGAACGGCGAGGAACGGACTCTCGGCATCCACCGGGGATTCCTCGGGGGGCACGAGGCTCAGCGTCCCGCCGATCCGCAGATCCTCGTTGTCGATGTGATTGAGCGGATCGGTGACGAGGATCATCCCCGCGGCACCGCGCTCCTGGGCCGTGTTCGCCTTCGTCTGAAACAGAGCGTGGTCGCCGTCGAGACCGACGACCTCTTTCGACGGGTCGCTCTCGCCGGGGGCATGGCGCAGCACGAGGACGAAACGACCGGTCACGTCGAGACCGGCGTAGTCGTCGTAGTTCGCCTCGGGTGCGCTGATGCCGTACCCGGCGAACACGACGTTCGCCGTCCGCTCACCGGCGTCGCTGAATCCGAACGGACGGAAATCCGCGCCGGCCTCCCAGCGCTTCGAAGCGTCGCCGGCTCCCGTCCGGACGATCGTCCCGGCCATGTCGAACCCTTCGCGATACAGCTCGTATCCGGCGAAGAAGCTCTTCTGTCCCGGCAACGGCTCGAGCCCGTAACGCTCGAACTCCCGGGCGATGTAGGCCTCGGCCTGCTCGATCCCGGCCTCACCGGTCTCCCGGCCGGCCATCTCGTCCGAGGCGAGCCGGTCGACGTGGCCACGGAGCTGCTTGGCTCCGATCGCGCCGGCGTCGGCATCGAGACAGCCGTGCAGGAACGGAAGCAGTGCGAGGACGAGGATTGCGGCCCGGATCGTGTTGCGCATCCACCCATGGTACGTGCCGGGAGGAACCGCGCAAACAACCCTCCCGGGTCCGGCATAATGCCCGTTCTCGCCGGGATCGAGGGACGATGAAACGCTTCGGCTCGTTACTGCTCTGGTCCGTGATCGCCGCGGCCTTCATCGGCCCGGGCACGGTGACCACCTGTGCCGCCGCCGGCGCCGGCCACGGCACCGCCCTGCTCTGGGCCCTGACCTTCTCGGCGTTCGGCTGCTTCGTCCTGCAGGAGGCGGCGGCCCGGGTCACGATCGTCTCCGGGCGCAGCCTGGCCGAGGCGATGGCCGGCGGCGATCGAGGCCGCGGCGGGATGCGCTGGCTGGCGTTGCTGCTGGTCGGCGGGGCGATCGTCGTCGGCTGCGCCGCCTACGAGGCCGGCAACATGCTCGGCGCCGTCGCCGGGGCGACCCTCGAAACCGCGGTCCCGGCGGCAGTCTGGACCGTCCTCGTCGGCCTGCTCGCCGGCGCGGCACTGTGGTTCGGCAGCGCCGACAACGTCTCCCGGGGCATGGGCCTGATCGTCGCCGCGATGGGCATCGCCTTCGCCTTCGCCGCGATCGGCATGCGACCCGACGCGGCCGCGGTCCTGACCGGAGCCCTGGTTCCGCGTCTGCCTGCAGGGACCGAGATGCTCGCCGTCGGTCTGATCGGAACCACGATCGTGCCCTACAACCTGTTCCTCGGATCGGGACTGGCCCGGGGGCGCCGACTCGAGGAGGTCCGTCCCGGGCTGGCGATCGCGGTGGGACTCGGCGCCGCGATCTCGATGGCGGTGGTCGTGGTCGGCGGCGCGGTGGAGGGCCCGTTCGGCTTCCCCGCGCTGCGCGACGCCCTCGTCTCCCGTCTCGGCGCGCCGGCGGGTCTGCTGTTCGCGGCCGGCCTGTTCTTCGCCGGCTTCTCCTCCGCCGTCACCGCGCCTCTCGCCGCGGCGATCACCGCCCGGGGGCTGGCGACCGGTCGCGAGGTCGACGCCAACCATCCCTGGGGCGAGCGGGGCCTGCGCTACCGCGCGGTCTGGATCGGCGTCCTCGCCGCCGGCTGGATCTTCGGGCTGTCGGGGATCCGTCCGGTGCCGGTGATCCTGCTGGCCCAGGCCCTCAACGGATTGCTCTTGCCGATCGCGGCCGGCTATCTCGTCCTCGTCGTCAACGATCGGGCCGTGATGGGATCGCGCACCAACGGCCTCGCCGGGAACCTCGGCCTGGCCTTCACGTTCCTGATCGCCACGACCCTCGGCACGACCAACCTGCTCCGCGCAGCGGCGGCGACCCTCGGCCTGCCCGCGCCTCCCGGGTCGCTGACCCTGCTGGTCTCGCTACTCCTGGCCCTCTGCGCCGGCGCACCTCTGGCATCGCTGGCGGCCCGGAAACGCCGCTGACTCGAGACTGACCCGGCCCTGCAGCGTGGGCAACCGTCGACAGACGTGGTCCCACGGACACGCTCCCGCCGGCCGACCCCCTCGGAATCCCCGGGATCTTCGCCGACGTCGATGGCACGGAAGCTGCGCTGTTCTCCTCTCGCCGGCGGGTCGGTCACCGGCCGGAGTTCCGCAGGAGAACGGCATGAAACACACGCACTCGCTTCTGGTCCTCTGCTTCGCCCTCGTCAGTCTGCCCCTGGCCGCCGCGGTCCGGGAGCGCAAGCCGATCGCCCTGGACGACGTCGGTTCCGGGGAGCTGTTGCAACGCACCGCCGAGGGCTATCTACCGTTGCCGGTCGTCGATCTCGCCGTGGAGATCGAGGTCACCGGAGTGATGGTCCGCGGCGAAGTGACCCAGCGCTTCGTCAACCCGACCGACGAGAGGATCGAGGTGCTCTACGTCTTCCCGTTGCCCGACGGCGCGGCGGTCCACGGCATGGAGATGCGGATCGGTGAGCGGAGGATCGTCGCCGAGGTCCGCCCGAAGCCCGAGGCGAAGAAGGTCTATGAGGAGGCGAAGGCGGCGGGGCGCAAGACGGCACTCGTCGACAAGGTCCGCGGCGACCTGTTCACCACCCGGGCCGCCAACATCAACCCCGGTGAGACGGTCACCGTCGTGCTGCGTTACACCGAGGAAGCCGAGTGGTTCGAGGACCGCTTTCGCCTGCGCTTCCCGCTGACCTACACGAGGCGCTTCACACCACCGACGGCGATCGACGGGCCGGCGGCAGGCCCGTTCCCCGAGACAACCGGGCCGGCGGTCCCGGCGGCGAGCCAGGTCAGCCGGCGGCCTCCCCCGGCGTACCACGGCTTCCCGACGGCGACCCTGCGTCTCCGCCTCGACGGCGGGCTGGAGCTGGAACAGGTCGACTCCCCGACCCATCGCCTCGCCGTCAGCGGCTCGGGCACGACCTTCCTGGTCACGACGCCGCCCGGCGGGATCCCCGCCGATCGCGATCTGTGGATCGCGTGGCGGCCGGTCCGCGGCGATGAGATTCGCAGCGCGACCTGGCTCGAGGAACGAGACGACGGCAGCTTCGCCCTGACGATGGTCGTGCCCCCGGCAGCGGACGATTCCCGTACCGTCGGCCTCCCGACCGAGACGCTGTTCGTGGTCGACGTCTCCGGCTCGATGCGAGGGCCGTCGATCGGCAAGGCGCGGGAGGCGCTGCACGCCGCGTTGATCCGCCTGCGTCCCGACGATCGCTTCAACATGATCCGCTTCAACCAGGAGTTCAGCCGGTTCGCCGACGAGTCCGTCCGCGCCGATCCGGCGAACGTCTCCCGGGCGCGGGCCTGGGTCGCCGGGCTCGAGGCCGGCGGCGGAACGATGATCTACCCCGCCCTGGAACAGGCGCTGTCGCTGATGGCCGCGTCGCCGGCGTCCGCCGTCAAGCGGATCGTCTTCCTCACCGACGGCGCGGTGGGGAACGAGCAGGAGCTGCTCGCAGCGATCGCCCGGGATCTGGGCGACGCCCGGTTGCACACGCTGGCGATCGGCCACGCCCCGAATGCGTACCTGATGCGCAAGATGGCCCACCACGGCCGGGGGCTGTGCGAGTTCATCCCGGTCGTCGACGACGCCGACAACCGCATCGATCGTTTCCTGACTCGCCTGGATCGTCCGGTCCTGGCGGACGTCGTCGTGACCTGGGATGGTGCGGAACCCGAGGAGCTGTTCCCGCGGCGGATCCCCGACCTGCACGCCGGTCAGCCGCTGTTCGTGTCGATGAAGCTCCCCCGGGGCGAGGCGCCTGGCGGCGTCGCGGTCGGCGGCTGGACCCGGGACGGCTGGGTCGAGGGATCTTCGCGGATCCGCACTCCCCGCGTCGAGGGCTCCGGCGTGGCGCTGCGCTGGGCGCAACGCAAGGTCGAGTCGTTGATGGATGGCCTGCGCGAAGGCGACGACCCGGAGCGGGTGCGACAGGAGGTCACCGACGTGGGGATGCGCTTCGGACTGGTGACGCGTTACACCAGCCTCGTCGCCGTGGAACAGCGGCGGACCGCCGTCGACGCCTCCGGCGAGAGCCTGCGTGTCTCGGCGGCGTTGCCCCTCGGTGGAACCGATCGTCGACTCCGGGCCTGGACCGGCCTGGCCCTGGCGTTGAGCGGTCTGGCCTGCTGGATCCTCGGAAGGCCCCGGTGACCGGCAGCCGCTGGCGCGTGGCGGCGTGGATCCTGCTAACGGCGTCCGGCCTGCTGCTGGGCGAACGCGTCTGGCTCACGGCGAAGGCGGTCACGGCCCAGGTGCTGATCGACCGCGCGTTCGACGCGCACCTCGCCGACGGAGGGCAGCACCTGCCCTGGGCCTGGGCCGACACCCACCCGGTCGCCCGGCTCGCCGTGCCACGGCTCGGGGTCCGTCAGGTCGTGCTGGCCGGGGCAACCGGCTCGTCGATGGCGTTCGGGCCAGGGCATCTGGACGGCACCGCCCGACCCAACGCGCCGGGCAACGCCGTCATCGCCGGGCATCGCGACACGGTCTTCGCCTTCCTCCAGCGGCTCGTCCCCGGAGACGCCGTCCAGGTCGAGACCCGGGACGGATCGGTGGGCTACCGGGTCTCCGACCTCGCCGTGCGGTCGATGTGGGATCCGCGGATCGCACGACCCACGGCGGGGCGGCAGCTGACCCTCGTCACCTGCCACCCCTTCGGAGGGTTGACCTGGTCCGACGAACGTTACGTCGTCACGCTGATCGAGGCCGACCCGGCTCAGGGCAACTCGACCGCCAGCCGCCGCATGGACTTGCGCAGGAACGGATGAGGTCCGGGGAGCGTCCGGGACAGCGCCAGCACTTCCCGGGACATCCCGGCCAGCACCGCCGGGGGTCGCGCGTGGCGCTGCTCGGCCGAGGCCAGGGTCTGCACGAGGCCACCGAGGGCGGTCTCGGTGGAGCCGTTGCGCAGATCTCGCCGGTACGGGTTGCCGGAGCCCATCGCCGCGACCTTCCAGTCCTCGCGCAGGCGGAGCACCCAGAGTTCGCGCAGGCGGGCGGTGCGAGCGGGGTCGACCGAGCGGCTCGCTCCGAGCAGCAGCGTGTACCCCAGCAGGTCGTCGTTGCCCAGGTCCCGCACGGTGTCCGGGACCCGGCGTCGCAGGGCATCCTGAGGGGTGCCGCCCGAGGCCAGCGTCAAATCGACCTCCTGATCCCCGGCGATCAACGTCAACGGATCGAGTCCGTCCAGCACCAGCGAGACGCGCCGGGTCGCACCCGGCTCGAGGCTACCGAGCTCCTCGGACGCCTCGGCCCGACCGGCGGCAACGAACAGGCTCCCCGACCGGCTTCGACGGCTGGCGTTGCGCACCAGCACGTCGACGACCAGTTCGCCCTGAAGATCGTTGCGCACCAGACCGATCTCGCCGGGCTCGATCTGCAGCGGATTCGCGACGACCAGCGGCAACCAGACCCGTGATTCTCCGACACGGAGTTCGATGCGGTCACGGGTGCGGGGTGCGATCCGTTCGTCGATCCGCGCCGGCGTGAAGGTCTTCGTCGTCACGCTTCGCGGAGCGACCCGTGTCGACGCGACCTCGGTGGCGACGAGGGAGTCACCGTAGAGGGAGACCGGCAACCGGCCCTCGCCGCCACCGTAGTTGATCACTTCATATTCGACGACCAGTCGCTCGCCGGGGGAGAAGACGCCGTCGTCGTCGCCGTCGACGACCCGCACGTTGCCCAGCTCGGTCCGGGCGGATCCGGCCCAGGCTGCGAACCGCTGCTCGTAGGATTCGGCGTAGGCTCGATCCCAGGTGCGCCGGAACGCCGTACCGGCCGCCTGCCGGAAGGCGTCCCGGTACCCGCGCTGGTACCCGCGGCGGTATTCGAGCTCCTCGCCGATGAACGTGCCGTAGCTCCAGCCCGCGTGGAATCCCTCGTCATGGGCGCGGTGGAGCAGATCGTCGAAGCGGCGCGAGATGCGGCGCTCGAAGGCGACCTCGAAACCGGCGTCGAAACGCTCCCGTTCCCACGCGTCCAGGGCGTGGTAACCGGCCTGCCGTCCGCCGTCTCGTCTCCAGCGATCCAGAGCTCGGTCGGCCCGGCCCCAGCTCGCATCGTAGAACTGCTCGTAGGCCGGGCAGTCGACCAGCCGGACGATGTCGTAGCTCCACCCGGCCAGGTGTCGCGGGTCGGGGGGAAACTCGGCGACGACGTCGCGAAGCCGAGGTGCCCGGAAATCGAGGTCCGGTGCCACGAACCGCGGATGGGAAGCGACCGGGTCGAAGACGGGATCGCGAGACAGATCACTGTATTGCCGGCGAACCTCGGCGGCGGCCGACGCATCGGCGAGCCGGACCGCCCCGTCTTGACCGGCCCGCTGACCGTCGGCGCGGGCGATGGCATCTCGCGAGCCTGCCCGTTGTCCCTCTTCGCCACTCCAGCGATGAAGTGCCGGCCGGGCGAGGCCTGCTTGCAGTCCTTCGTAGAAGCCGACCCGGTAGTACTGGGTCCGGCCGGCGGCGGCGAGCGCCTCGTCGGCGGCGCGCTGCCCGGCCCGGACGGCTCGGGCATCGAGTTGATCGATCCAGTCCCGGCGGCCCGGGTCCCGGTCGGGCGGAGGGTTGCCGTGGTCGGCGTCGGCGGCGGCGTGCTCCCGGGAGGGGCCGTCGGGCCGGGTCCGGGCTCCGCGCAGCGCACCGGGCCGCAGCGCCTCGGGCACGTCCGACGCCTGTGTCGGAGCGACGCTTGATTCCGTCGGTGCCCGGCGAGCGTAGCGCGGTTCCTTCGTCTCCTCGCCGGCCAGCCCCAGGGTTGCCAGTGAGCAGGCAACGATGCTCGTCAGGATGATCCGTGCGCCCATGGCGTTCTCCTTTCCGTGCGCCCTCCCGGGGTTCACACAGCAAGGGCGGTGCCAGGCCGATCCGACAAGGAAGCGCGGGATTCTTCTGGTTTTCTCGCGATTGTCGGAGGCCACGGCGTCCCATTCCGTGGACACGAAGCGTCCCCGGGGCTGTGCTACGATTCTTCCCCCCACGCACACGAAAGGACCGATCAGTGCCGCATCGCGGCGACGGAGAAGCGCACCGATGACCGACCAACGGAATGCCGCCCTCGTGGAACATCTGAATGCCGCACTCGGCTGGGAGCTTCGCGCTCTGGCGATGTACGGCCACTACGCCGCCTACGTGAAGGGCATCCATCGCCTGCACCTGAAGCCGTACTTCGAGGCCGAGGCGACCGAGTCGGTGGGACACGCCAACGGAGTGCGCAACGAGATCGTCAAGCTCGGGGGAGTCGCCCGGACGGATCGCGACAGCACCGAGATCGTCCACACCACCGACTACAAGGTGATGCTGGAGGAGTCGATGCGCACCGAGCAGACCGCGGCGCAGACCTACAAGGTGATCCTCGAGATGGACGGCGTCGACGGCGAACTCTACGACGCCCTCGAGCAGATCTACTTCGCCGAGGAGCGGGCCGTCGTCGAGCTGGAGCAGATGCTCCCCTAGGCTCTACCCCTCGACGGCAGCCGGGTCGGAGAAGACCGCCGCCGGCAGCTCGTCGTAGACCTGGATCGCCCAGTCCCGATCGCGTCCCCGGCCGGTCGACAGCAGGATCTCGCCGAATCGTGTCCAGTTCTGCCAGGGCATCGTGAACTGCGGCTCCTCGGTTTCACGGGTCGGGTAGAACGCCCAGGCCTCGACGAGACCGGTGTCCCGGGCCACGAAGACGTCGTACCGGTTCTCCGGCGTGTCCCCGACGCCGTCGAAGGTCAGCCCGAGGACGTCGGCCATCCGGCCGTCCTCCATCGCCCGCTCGCCGACGTACGTGAGGGTGACGCCGGGATCGAGCAGCTTGTACGGCATCACCATCCAGTACGAGTCGTTGATCCAGATCGACTTGCCGCTGGCCAGCGCCTCGGTCAGCGCGTCGCCGGACAGCTCCTCGCCGTCCTGCCAGACCCGGCCGGTCCCGTCGTTCACGTTCATCAGGAACAGCATCTGCTTCGCCGCGTCACCGCGACCCATCGAACCCTCGATGCGGATGTCGCCGGTGTGGATGTCCCAGTGATGCTCCCGGCCGCCGAAGAACTTCCAGCGCAGGAACCGCGTCCGGTCCCAGCTGTCCCAGCCACCCATCGCTTCCATCACCGACTGGGCGATCTCGATCGCCTTCTCGTCGGACGCCTCGGAGCAGTGCACCCGGGAAGCGGGATCGATCTTCTCGGGGAGCTGGGTGGCGGTCGTGGCGTCGGCGTCGGGCGGTGTGCAGCCGATGACGGCGGGCAGCAGAAGAGCGAAGGTCAAGGTCGCGACGATTCTCACGGGGGCCTCCAGAACGGGATCGCGCTATTCAATCACAAGACGGCCGCCGGCGGCTGCGGCATCGACCGGAATCAGCCGGCGGCGACGATCGCCAGGAACGAGGCCGGATCGAGAGATGCGCCGCCGATCAGGCCGCCGTCGACGTCGGGCTGGCCGAACAGCTCTGCGGCGTTGGCCGGCTTCACGCTGCCGCCGTAGAGGATTCGGGTCGCCGCGGCGGCGGCCTCCCCTCCCAGGTCGGCCAGACGATCGCGCAGGAAACGATGGGCTTCCTGGGCCTGTTCCGGCGTGGCGGTCAGCCCGGTTCCGATGGCCCAGACCGGCTCGTAGGCCAGCACGATCGTCGGCAGCGCGCCGCCGAGGCCGTCGAGGGAGGCGGCGAGCTGGGTCGCGAGGATCGACTCGGTGCTGCCGGCCTCCCGCTGTTCCAGGGTCTCGCCGACACAGACGATCGGCACCAGACCGGCGTCGAGCAGCGCCCGGCTCTTGCGCTGCACGTCGAGATCGGTCTCGCCGAACAGGCTGCGCCGTTCGGAGTGCCCGACGATCGAGTAGCGGCAGCCGGCGTCGAGGATCATCCCCGTCGAGAGTTCTCCGGTGAAGGCGCCGTCGGATTCCCAGTGAACGTTCTGGGCGCCGACCCCGATGCCGCTACCGGCGACCGCGGCGGCGACGTAGGCGATCGAGGTGGCCGGTGGGCAGATCACCACGTCGACCCCCTCGAAGGGGCCGCCGGCAACGACCGCGGTTGCCGCCGCCGTCGCCTCGCTGGTGGTCTTGTTCATTTTCCAGTTGGCGGCGACGAGTGACTTGCGCACGATCGGCTCCTCGTGAGTCCGGTTCACCTGAGTTCGGTTCAGCGGTCGGCCAGGGCGGCGAGCCCGGGCAGGCGCTTGCCTTCCAGCAGCTCGAGGCTGGCGCCGCCACCGGTCGAGATGTGATCGAAACGATCCGCGAGGCCCGACTTCTCCGCTGCCGAGGCCGAGTCGCCGCCACCGACGATGGTCACCGCGTCGGACTCGGCACAGGCCCGGGCCACGGCGAAGGTCCCCGCGGCGAACCGCTCCCACTCGAAGACGCCCATCGGACCGTTCCAGATCACGGTTCCCGCGGCGCCGATCTGTTCCGCGAAGGCGGCGACGGTGCGGGGGCCGATGTCCAGCCCCATCCAGCCGCCGGCGATCGTCTCGTTCTCGGTGGTGGTCGTCTCGGTCTGCTCGTCGAAGGCGCGCCCGCAGATGTGGTCGACCGGCAGACCGACCCGCAGGTCGCGAGAGTCCGCGCGGGCGAGGATCTGACCGGCGAGTTCGATCCGGTCCTGCTCGACACGGGAGTCCCCGACGGCGACGCCCCGGGCCGCCAGGAACGTGTAGGCCATCGCGCCGCCGATCAGCAGACCGTCGACCTTGTCGACCAGCTGCTCGAGGACGGTGATCTTGTCGCTGACCTTGGCGCCGCCGAGGATCGCGACGAACGGTCGGGCCGGATCGGCCAGGGCGCGACCGAAGTATTCGATCTCCTTGGCCATCAGCTTCCCGGCCGCCGGCCGTTCGAAGCGTTCGGCGAGGGCGACCATCGACGTGTGGGCCCGATGGGCGGTGCCGAACGCGTCGTTGACGTAGCGATCGCCGAGTCGTGCCAGCCCCTCGGCGAAGCCGGGCTCGAGTTCGGGTTTTTCCTCCCCGGGATGGAAGCGCAGGTTCTCCAGCAGCAGCAGCCGGCCCGGCTCCAGGGCCGCGGCGGCGGCTTCGGCCTCGGGCCCCACGCAATCTCCGACGAACGCCACCGGCCGGCCCAGCTGCTCGGCCAGACAACCGGCGACCGGCTCCAGGCTGAACTCGGGGCGCACCTCGCCCTTGGGCCGGCCGAGGTGACTCATCAGGATCACCGCCGCGCCGGCGTCGAGGGCCTGGCGAATCGTCGGCAGCGCGGCGACGATACGCTTGTCGTTGTCGACCTTGCCGTCCCGGATCGGAACGTTGAAGTCGACGCGGATCAGTACGCGCTGTCCCTTCAGGTCGAGATCGTCGATCGACAACTTGTTCATCGCCGCTCCTTGCCGTCGAACTACAGGTTCGGGTTGACCTTGGACCACTGGTCCAGCGGAGGCAGGACACCCATGGCGACGACCTCGTCGCGGAGCTTCACCAGGTGCTCGTACGAAGCGCGCAGGGCCGCGATCTCGTCGTCGGTCCCACGGGGCATCTCCCAGCGCACGCCGTTGGAATCCAGGGTCGTCTCCATCGCCATCAACGTCTTCTCGAAACGGTCGCCCGGCGAGTCGACGTAGGTGCCACAGGGCCACGGGTAGCCCCGGCCGTCGATCGCCGCCTTGACCATCAGCACCGACTGGTGCGCCGGGCTCTGGAACGAGCTGCGCCCCCGGAGCTCGATGATCCGCTTGCCGCCCTGCTTCACCCGCTGACAGATCGCCTCCCAGTCATCGGTCGACAGTCCGTCGGTTCCGATCAACCCGGACAGCGGACGGCCCTGGATCTTGGCGGTGCTGGCGAAGACGGCCATCATCTCGCCGTGCCCGCCGTACGTGCGGCAGCCGGTCACCTCGTCCTGGTCGCAGTTGAAGTGCTGGGACAGCGCCGTCTGCAGACGGGTGCTGTCCAGCGCGGCGAGGGTCGTCACCTTCGACGGCGCCAGACCGGAGTGGACGAGGGCCGTCAGCCCGGTGATGTCCGCCGGATTGAAGATGATCACGACCAGCTTCACATCCGGGCAGCTGGCCTTGATGTCCTTGCCGAGCTGGGCGGCGATCTCGGCGTTGCCCTTGAGCAGATCCTCGCGGGTCATCCCCTCCTTCCGCGGCGCGCCACCGGACGAGATGATGTACGACGCCCCGTCGAGGGCCTCGGCGATGCTCGAGGTCCAGCGCACCCGGGCGCCGGGAAACGCGCAGTGCCGGATCTCCTCGGCGGTGCCCTCGTTTCCCTTGTCGAAGGGGTCGTACATCGCGACGTTGGGCGTCAGCCCCATCGTTAGCACCGCCTGGACCATGTTGGAACCGATCGCTCCGGCGGAGCCGAGAATCGCAACCTTGTCCTGTGTGAGGTAGTTCATTTCGCGCAGTCTCCTTCCCCGGGGATCGGTGTAGAATTCAGCCGATTCGACCCGGGCGCAGCATCTTACGACTTCCCCCTCGAACCCATCAAGCTGCGGCCCGGAAACCCGGGAGAGCGAGATGCCGACATCCGAAGCGATCACCAGGGGCCTGCGAGTCCAGGTCGAGTCGACCTACATGCCCGAGCGCTCCGACCCGGCCGCAGATCGCTGGTTCTTCTCCTACCGGATCACCCTGCGCAACGAGGGCGAACGACCGGTCCAGCTGATCAACCGGCACTGGATCATCACCGATTCCGACGGGCACGTGGAGGAGGTCCGCGGACCCGGCGTCGTCGGCCGCCAGCCGCGACTGGAGCCCGGCGAGGAGTTCGAGTACACGTCGTTCTGCCCGCTCGGTACGTCGTTCGGCACGATGCACGGCAGCTTCGACATGGTGACCGACGAGGGCGAGCGGTTCGCCGCGGAGATCGCACCGTTTTCCCTGGCGCAGCCCTACTCGATCAATTGACCGCGGCCCGCAGGTAGACCTCGGTCACGGCGGTGGCACAGACCACGCCGTCCTCGTCCCGGGCTTCGAGGGAATGGCTGCAGGTGTGACGCCCGGTCCGCTGCAGCTGCTCCAGCGCCTCGGCGACATCGGCGCCGGTGAGCTGGAAGCGGATCGTCAGGCTCGAGCGAACCGGGCGGCGGTACTGGATCGTCGCGCTGCGCAACCAGGCCTGGGCCCGAATCCCGCGGTGGGCCAGGAGCTGCCAGTAGAGGATCGCGTAGTACGGGTCGAACCCGGAGAAGATCGTCCCCCCGAACATCGCGCCGTCGAGGTTCCGCGTCAGCCAGCAATGTCGAATCCGCACGGTACAGCCGTGGAAGTCCTCGTCCAGTTCGACGATCCGGATCCGGCCGAACCACAGCGGCGGGAAAGCGTTGAGTAGCCAGCGAATTCGCCGGGGACTCAACGCCCGCGGAGGGGGCACCGTCGTTCGCTCCGGGGTCGTCGGCTCCATCACGGGATTGTAATCGGGAACGATGGGCCGTCTTTTAGCTGTTTTTTACACGCGAGTGCGATCCGACGGCGTAGGACTAGTTTGTAGACTTTGTGGTGGACCCGCGTCCCCGATCGGCGCCGAGGGCCGGTGGACGCTCCTCCCCCCGGGAAGTATGCTTTACGCGAAATAGGCACACCATTTCACCAAAAAGGCTGGAGGCGAAGAGATGTCCCGTTCACGTCTGGTAGTTACATCCGTGATTGCGATCGCGGTCCTGACCGTCACCCTTGCCGTGGCCCAGTCGGGCGACCCGAGTTCGCAGATCCTGACGAAACTCGACGCGATCGACAAGCGACTCGCCTCGATGGAGCGTTCGCTGAACGCGCGCCTCACCGCGATGGAGACCGCCATCGCCAAGGGCGGCGGCGGCGGCGGACCGAGTGCCGAACTGGAGTCCCAGGCTCAGGCCGCGGCCGGCCAGATCCAGGGGCTGATCAACCAGGGCAAGTTCGCCGAGGCCAAGACCTCCTTCGCCGACTTCAACAAGAAGTACGCCGGTACGAACGCGGCCAAGCAGATGTCGCGGGTCGGCCGCGAGCTGTCGGTGATCGGCAAGGACGCCCCCGCCGAGTGGGGCATCGACGACTGGTATCAGGGCGAGAACGACATCGATCTGGCCAGCGACAAGACCACCCTCGTCGTCTTCTGGGAGATCTGGTGCCCGCACTGCAAGCGCGAGGTACCGAAGCTCCAGCAGATCTACACGGATCTCAAGGGCGAGGGGCTCCAGGTGGTCGGCCTGACCAAGCTGAGCCGCTCGGCCACGGAGCAGGGCGTCAAGGACTTCATGAAGGAGAAGCAGGTCGGCTACCCGGTGGCCAAGGAGAACGGTTCGGCCAGCGCCTGGTTCGGCGTCAGCGGCATCCCCGCCGCGGCCGTGGTCAAGAACGGCAAGGTCATCTGGCGCGGACACCCCGCCCGGCTGAACGAAACCATGTTGAAGGACTGGCTGCAGTAGTTGCAGCTTCTGGAGCCAAGTAGATGAAACGCTCACGAATCGTGATGACCGTGCTGGCGATCGCCCTGGTGGCGATGACGCTGGCGACCGCCCAGTCGGGCGACCCGAACGCCGAGATCCTGGCCAAGCTGACCGCGATGGAGAAGCGACTGGCCTCGATGGAACGTAACCTGAACGCCAAGCTGACCGCGATGGAGCAGGCGATCGCCAAGGGTGGCGGCGGCGGCGGCCCCAGCGCCGAACTCGAAGCCCAGGCCCAGGCGGAGGCCGGCAAGGTCCAGACCCTGGCCAACTCGGGCAAGATGACCGAGGCCAAGGCCGCCTTCGACGATTTCAACACGAAGTACGCCGGGACCGCGGCCCACGGCCAGCTCCGCAGACTGGGTGCCGAACTCGCCGTCATCGGCAAGGATGCCCCGGGAGAATGGGGTATCGACGACTGGTACCAGGGCGAGAGCGATATCGACCTGGCCAGCGGCAAGACGACGTTGCTCGTGTTCTGGGAGGTCTGGTGCCCGCACTGCAAGCGCGAGGTTCCCAAGCTGCAACAGATCTATGACGACCTGAAGGGCGATGGCCTGCAGGTCGTCGGCCTGACGAAGCTGAGCCGCTCGGCCACCGAACAGGGCGTCAAGGACTTCATGAACGAGACGTCGGTCGGCTATCCCGTCGCCAAGGAAAACGGCTCGGCCAGTCAGTGGTTCAACGTCAGCGGCGTGCCGGCAGCGGCCGTCGTCAAGGACGGCAAGGTCATCTGGCGCGGACACCCCGCCCGGCTCAACGAGGCCCTGCTGAAGAGCTGGCTGTAGCTCCCCGTTCATCGATCGTGAAGAACGCGCGTCTCCGGACGCGCGTTTTTTTTAGCGGCCCCCGGCCGGTCCCCGGTCGAAATGCCGGCGAAGGCGGGCGAGGTAGACGACGGTCGCGACCGTCAGCAGGCCGCTGAGCCAGGCGCCGGCGGTCGCCATGTCGTCGCTCATCAGCCCCTGCTGTTCGTCGGGATACCCCATCGCCTGGAGCCACTGCTCGGGCGGTACCGCGGCCATGGTCCAGGTCGTCGTGATCCCGATCCCGACCAGCAGGAGCAGCGCGCCCCACCAGCCCGAGACTCGCTCACGATAGGTCTCCCGGGCGACCCAGCCGCAGGCCGCCGCGACGAGCAACGTCAGCAGCGCGGCGGGCCCTCCGGTGACCAGTCGCCCGAACAGCGGAACGACCGGCTGGAAGACCATCGGCAACGAGATCGCACCGGCCAGGCCCATCGCCAGACTCAGGCCGAGCACCGCCGGTGGTTTCCCGTCGGTCCAGCCGGGCCCCGGATTCGCGGCACGACAGGTCGCGTCCAGATCCGGATCGCGGTAGACGACGACGAATACCGCCGGAAGCGCGACGCCGAACAGCAGCGAGACCCCGACCGCCAGCAGGCGCAGCGCCGGGACCCAGCCGTCGGGGAGCACGCTTCCCTGGGCCGAGGCGATCCCGGCGATCGAGGGAAACGCGATCGCCACGACCGCCGACACCAGCACTCCAGTGATCAGCCAGGTCCAGCCGAGGACCAGCATCACCGAGCGCACCCAGCGACGTCGACGGATCGATCCGATCCCGGCCAGGAGAAACGAGCCGCCGACGATGCCGTAGGTCAACGCGCCGACCGCCGCCGTCCGCGGGTCGGCGTGGACACCGGGCATCGTCCGGGCGATCAGCGGGAGCAGCAGGCTGAATCCCGCCAGCATCAACCAGACCGCGCCGACGAGGAGGGCGACGACACCCAGCAGGGTGAGTCGAGTGCTGCGGTCCCGGTGCGGTCTGTCCATCCCGGAGGAACCCTACCAGCCGGGGCCACGGTCAGGGGCCCCTTTTCCGGGACGTCTCCTACCCGTCGATCCGGAGTTCGCCCATGCTGTGGCTGACCGAGAGGTGCAGGGTCGGCAGGTCGGGATCGTGCTCACGCTTGTTCCGCAGGCCCCGGGTCGTCTTTTCTCCCAGCATGATCGTCGCCCGCTTCACGTCGACGTTGGCGCCGTCGGGGAGCGTGACCGCGCACTCTCCCATGCTGCAGCGGGCCCGGACGTCGGAGTCGTTGGCCCAGGCACCGCGCAGGTCGAGACTCATCTCGCCCATCGAGTGCTGCACGTCCACGACCGCGGGGCTGGCGTTGCCCAGACGGCGGAACCCGGTCGCTCCCATCGACGCGTCGACGACGAAGTTGCGCATCGGCTCGACCAGCGGCTCGTCGAAGGTGATCACGTGTTCCCCCATGCCGGCGTCGAGTTCGAAACCGCGCAGCCACAGCCCGCCCAGGTCCCAGTCGGACTCGCCCATCGAGACCGCTCCCTCGTAGCGAAACGGGGTTCCCCGGGGGAGGATCACCTTGAGCCGGGGTTCGCGGATCCGTCCGCCGAACATGCCGAAGAACTTCGGCGAGAAGTCCAGGCGGTAGGTCCAGCTCCCGGAGGCACTCTCGCTGAACTTCTCCTTGAGCTGGAACCGGGTGACGTCGTAATCCGCCTCGACCCGGACCGGGTGCCCGGCCGGTCCGGCGACGATGTCGAAGCTGCCGGCCTTGAGGTTGAGGATGACCAGCCCTTCCTTCTCGGCCCCGACGGAGAACTCCCCGGCGGCGACCGCCTGACGGAACTCCTCTTCGGTGATCTGCGCCGCGCGCTCGGGGAGATCCGGAGCCGGAATCTCCTGGGCCAGCTCACGGGTCTCGAGCTGCGACGGCCCGCGGGAGATCGAGGCCACCAGGCCGGCGACGGTGAACAGCACCGCGATCCCGATGATCCCGAGACAGCCGAGACAGCCGAACTTGAGACAACCACGGGCCCTGGACTTTGCTTCGCTCATGAACTCCCCTTCCGGACACCCCTTGGAACGACGGCCGCCCCGGGTGGGTTCCCGGAGATCTCGGATTCACGAGGGAAGACTAGCAGGGGTCGGGGACCCGGGGCATCTCCGGGTCAGGAGAGCCCACCCCGGAGCAGGTACCAGACGAAGGCCAGCGCTCCTCCGGCGTAGAGCAGGGCGAAGACGGCGACGAGCCGCTTGAGATTCGCGGTGCGGAAGATCGGCCGCAACGCGTCGCTGTAGAGCAGCTTGCGCAGGGCACCGGCGCCGTGAGAACCGCCGAGCAGGATCGGAATTCGCTTCAGGTTGCCGATCACCCGCAGCATCACCGCGGTCTTCGGCCGCAGGCTGCGGGCGAAGTCCTCGATCGACATGTCCCGTTCGACCACCACACGGGGCAGGCCGAGCAGATCGGACAGACCGGTCGCCGAACCCTTCCGGTTGCAGCATGCAGTCCGGTAGCCGGCCTCACCGACCAGCCGGACCAGGCGGCGGTTGTAGCCGGCTCGCGGGATCGCCAGGTGATCCACCGACTTGCCGGTGATCTCCGCCAGCCGGCGACGAGACTCGGTCAGCTCGAACATCGCGGCATCGTCGTCGAGGTCGGTGAGCACGCAGTGGGTCAACGTGTGGGACTGGATCGAGACTCCGTTGTCGGACAGCTCGCGCATCTGTTCGGCGGTGAGAAAGTCGTCCTTGTACTTCGCCGTGATCTCGCGAGTGTGCTCGTCGGGCTCGAGGGGGACGAAGATCACCGCCTTGAGACCGTTGCGCTTGATCGCGGGGTAACCGTAGCGGTAGTTGCTCAGGTATCCATCGTCGAACGTCAGGATCACCGGACGCTCGGGCATCTCCTGCCGGCCCTCCCGGATCGCGAGGTAGTCGTCCATGTCGAGGGTCGTGTAGCCGGCCCCGGCGAGATAGTCCATCTGCTCGCCGAAGTTCGTGTCGTAGCTGGCCCAGATCATCTCGTCATCGAGGACGTCACCGCGATCGGCGGCAGCCCGGGAGATCAGACGGTGATACAACAGCACCGGGACCCGGTCGGAACGGTGTTCCACGTAGACGAACCAGGCCAGGATCGCACCGACCATCAGCGGCGCGATCACGAAGCAGACGCCCCCAAGCCAGATCAACATCGACGAATTCTCCGGTGACGACACCCGGAACGGGTACGTTCCCGCCTACAATATGTGCCCATGACCCCCGACAGTTCCAGTCATGAATCGGTACTCGTCCTCGGCGTGAAGGCCAAGGCCAGCATACCGATCCTCGAGACCTGTTCGGCCCTCGGCTTGCGGGTCGTCGCCGGCTCCGAGATCCGGCACTGCAGCGGGTTCTACTCCCGGGCCACCGACGAGCGACTGCTGTACCCCTCTCCGGTGACCGAACCGGACGCCTGCCGGGAGTTCCTGCTGGACTACCTCTCCCGCAACGAGATCTCCGTCCTGTTCCCGACCGGCGACGAGATGACCGAGATCGTCTCCCTGCATCAGGACGAATTCCGCAAGCACACCCGGCTGGTGGTGCCGCCGTTCGAGGCGTTCCGCCAGGGCCGGAGCAAGATCCTGACACTCAAGGCGGCCCAGCGGGTCGGCTGCCCGATCCCCCACACCTGGTACATCGACGAGATGCCGCTGGAGCAGATCGCCGCCGAGGCGATGTATCCGGTGCTCGTGAAGCCGGCGGTCTCTTCCGGTGCCCGGGGCATGCTGCTGTGTCACCAGCCCGACGAGCTGCGCGAGGCCTTCCCCCGGGTCGAGAAGGCCTTCGGCGACTCCTTCGTCCAGGAGTACATCCCCCAGGACGGCATGCAGTACAAGGTCGACATGGTCCTCGACGAGCGACAGGAGCTGCTCGCCGCGGTCGCCTACGCCAAGCTGCGCTACTACCCCCCCGACGGTGGGTCGAGCGTGCTGAACCGCACCGAGTGGCGTCCCGACATCGTCGAGGATTCCCGCAAGGTCGCCGCCGAGATCGGCTGGGTCGGTCTCTGCGACTTCGACTTCATCACCGACTCGCGGGACGGCGTGGTGAAGTTGATGGAGATCAACCCGCGCTTTCCCGAGAGCTACCGGGCGACGATCGCCGCCGGCGTCGACATGACCGAGATGCTCTACCGCATGGCCAAGGGCGAGCAGGTCGAGCCCCAGCTGCACTACGAGGAGAATCGCTACCTGCGGTTCCTGTTCGGCGATCTGATGTGGTATCTGACGACCGAGGACGACCGCTGGGAGACCCACCCGCCGTTCTTCGAGCTGTTCCGGGGCGACATGCTGTACCAGCTGCTGCGCAGCAACGACCCCGGCATCTTCTTCGGCTACGTGATGGAGAACCTGTCGATGCTCGCGGGTCGTTGGCGCCCTGGGCCACGAGCAGCGGCACCGCCTCGGATCCTGTCCGCGTTGAAGAACGGCGAGGTCTCCTCGAAAGCGCTTCCGCGTCCGCTCGGGGTGGCCGACCATCTCGTACAGCATCTCGAGGTAGAGGCTTCCAGTACGGCGGGATCGCCTTGATCCAGGTGAACAGGTTGGAAACGCCGACGTAGCTGATCCCGCAGGCGTAGAGGTCGGGAGTCTTGGTCAGGCCGGCCAAGGTCGCATAGCCGCCGTAGCTCCCGCCGTAGATCGCGACGCGCTCCGGGTCGGCGATCCCCTGGTCGACCGCCCAGCGGACGCCGTCGGTGATGTCGTCCTGCATCGCCAGGCCCCACTGGCCGAAGCCGGCCTCCCAGAACTTGCGGCCGAAGCCGGTCGACCCGCGGAAGTTGACCTCGAGGACCGCGTAGCCCCGGCTGGCCAGGAACTGGGCCTCGGGGTCGAACCCCCAGGAATCCCGATGCCACGGCCCACCGTGGGGATGCACGACCAGCGGCAGGTTCTTCGCCTCGACCCCCTCGGGCACGACGAGATACCCCCGCAGGGTCAGACCGACGCGGCTCGCCAGCGCGATCGGCTCCATCGGCGCCATCCGCTGCTCGTCGAGCCACGGCGAGATCTCGAACAGCTGGGTCAGCTCCATCCGCTCGCCGCGTCGAGCAGGTAGTAGCGCCCCAGGGCTGCGGTCGCTCCCGGAGTAGACGACGTAGCGGTCGTCTCGTCCCGCGACATCGAGATGAGCCGGTTCTCGTAGCCGGGGAGCTGCGCGTCCAGGAACTCCTGCAGCCGGCGGCGCTGCTCGTCGAAGAACTGGTAGTGCAGCCGGTCGGTCGTCGAAGGCGCACGCCGGTGAGCACCCGCCGCGCCTTGGAGTAGAGCACGTGCGCCACGTCGACGACGTCGTGCTCGAAGACGAGACGCAGCTCCTTGCCGGTGACCGGGTCCCACTCGAAGATCGCCGAGCGATCCCGGCCGACGTTGGACGAGACGTACAGCGCCTGGTTGTCCATCGTGAAGACCAGCGGCTGGACGCTCTCCTTGAAATCGTAGGTCGCCACCTCGCGCCATTCGTCGGCCTCGGTCGGGCGATAGAGGATCCCGGTCGCCACGCCGTCGGTCGTCGTCGCGACGCGCAGGTTGCCGTCGTGGTCGGTGATCCAGCTCTGCACGTTGCCCGGGTTCTGGGCCACCTCGACCATCGAACCGTCGTGGACGTTGAGGCGGAAGACGTCGAAGACCTGGGGGTCGCGGCGGTTCATCTGGATCAGGATCTCGTCGGGATTGTCCTCGAGGTCGTCGAGGATCCCGCACTTGACCCCTTCGAACGGTGTCAGGTCCAGCGGATTGCCGCCGTCGGCGCCGACGACGTAGAGCCGGTGATTCTCGTCGCCACCGGAGTCCTGGACGTAGACCAGGCGCTCGTCGCTGACCCAGGCGAAGCCGCCGACGTCGCGTTCGGTCGCCGAGGTGACCCGGCGAGTCTCGCCACTGGCGATGTTGCGTACGACGACGTTGAGTCGCCGCTCCCACGGTTCCAGCCAGGCCAGCCAGGTACCCTCGGGTGAGATCAGCGGCATCGCCCGTGCCGGCTTGCGAAAGAAGTCCTCGATCGGGATCGGCGGAGCGGTTCGGTTCGACATGTTCGGGATTCTAGCGCGATCCGGCGAGCACTTCTTCCAGGAAGGACGAGACCGTGGCGAGCATCTCCACTCCTGCCGCCGCCGCCTGGTCGTTGTGGCCGGCTCCGGCGACGACGTACCAGCGCTTGACCGGCGCGACCGAGGCCTCGAACAACCGGCGACTGGCCGCTGGTGGGACGATCCGGTCATGATCCCCGACGACGACCAGCAACGGCGCGTCAACCTGTTGTGCCCGGGAGACCGAGTCGTAGCGATCGCGCAGCAACCAGCGCACCGGGAGGATCGGGTAGTGGTGTGCGGCGACATCGACGAGGGAGTCGAACGGCGAGCGCAGCACGATCGCGGCGGGCGGCTGTTCGACGGCCAGAGCCATCGCCACTCCGCTGCCCAGGGACTCGCCGAAGTAGATCAGCCGCGACGGGTCGCCTCCCGGGTACTCCAGCGCCCAGGCCCGGGCAGCCCGGGCGTCCCGTAGCAATCCGCCCTCACCGGGAGAACCCGGGTTGCCGCCGAAGCCGCGGTAGTCGGTCAACAGCACCGCGAAGCCCCGTGCCGAGAGTCCAGCGGCGATCTCCGCGCGGTGGCCGCGGTGTCCGGCGTTTCCGTGAAACACGATCACGCGACCGCGCTCGGCGCCGGCCGCCGGCACGAACCACGCCGCGAGGTCCAGACCGTCCTCGGTGGTGAACTGCACGTCCCGCGCCGTCGGCAACACTTCCGCGGCCGGCGGCGGCGTGCCGAACGGGAAGTAGATCATCCGCCGCTGGAGCAACCAGATCGCCGCCAGCAAGCCGGCGACGAGCAGCAGGGCGACGACGGCGGCGGTCACGACGCGTCTTCGCAACGGATCAGTCGAGAGAACCGCGCGGCGGCATCTCCGGTTCCGGGTCGATGCCCAGGCCGTCGGCGATCCTGGTGTAGTAGTTGAACATCGCCGCTACCTGGGTGATGTCGTGAATCGCCGGGTCGTCGAAGCCATGCCTCCTGAGGAGATCGATGTCGTCCCGGGTCATCTGCTGGGGTGTGCGGGTCAACTTGACGCTGAAGTCGAGCATCGCACGATCGGCCGGCGGCAGATCCGCCGTCGTGTAGTCCCGCATCACCGCCTGCACCAGCGCTTCGCCGTCGTCCTGCCCCTCGACCTCTGCCCGGAGGTCCGCCCCGTGGGCGCACGTTCAGTAGTGGCAATCGTTGGCCCGGGACACGGCGGTCGCGATCATCTCCCGCTGCGCCCGGGAGAGCCCGTTCTCCTCGGAGAACATCACCTCCATGTAGAGCTGGGTCGAGGCGCGCATCACCCGCGGCCGGGGGCTCTGGATACGGATCACGTTGAACACGCGCCCCGCCCGCTTGATCGCCCCGTCGTAGAGTTGCTTGAGCAGTCCGGTCGCGTCCTGGTCGGACACGGTCTGGATCCAGGCCATCGTTGCCTCCCCGGAGGCCGGCCCGTCAGAGCTGGGCCAGCGGTAACTTGATCGTCGACAGCATACCGTCGAGTTCCTGGCGCAGCGCGTCGATGTTCTCGGGGCGCCCGTGGATCCCGAAGCGGAACAGCGTCCCCTGGTGTGCGAGGACTCGCTGTTCGATCAGACGGTCGCCGACCTGCCCCTGGACCTTGACCCCGTGGCAACCGGCGATCTCGATCTGCGAGGCGGTCAGCCTTTCCCGGGCATCGTCCGCGCCGTTGAAGACCGGATCGGCCGCGGCATGATCCAGCAAGCGTTCGATCGCCGCCTTGCTGAACGGCTTCTGGCAACGCTCGCCGTCCTGCCAGACACGACGCTCCAGCACGATCGTCGGCGCCTCACCCAGGTGGGCCCGCCGCAGCGCCCGGTCTCCCTCGCGGCTCTTCAGATCATCCGAGGGCACCGGCGAGAAGACCGTGACTCCTAGGGGCGGGCCGTCGCCGATGCCGATCGAGGAGACGACGTAGGCGTTCCAGTCGGTTCGGTACAGCAGGCTGATGTGCTCATCCACGTGGGTGTAGGGCTGGAAACCGTCGACCGTCTCGAACTGTGCGGCACCGTGCTGACGAGCGGCGGAGCGGATGGCGCTGTGGATTCGATCCGTGTCGGCGCCGTAGCCCATCTTGTGGCCGTCGCGAAAGGCGATCGTACGCACCGACTCGCCCTCGCGCACGCCGATCACGACCCACGCGGTGCTCACGTCGCCGGGGAGGGTGCCCCGGGTGACGATCGTCAGCGCGTCGAGCGCGAAGAAGAAACCACCTTTGGAGCTGACGAAATCCAGTCCTTCCTCGGTGATCGTCAGGTCCCCGGTCTGCTTGAACGTCTTCGACTTGCCGCGCTTGGTCAGCGTGTCCGCCTTGAACCAGACCTTGGCAAAGGTGATCGGCAGGTCGACCTGGGGCGACTCGGTCTCGATCGTGAACTTCGCCCTCGAGTCTTCCTGTGCCGCCGCGGGCAGCACGAAGCAGACGATCAGCAGCGGTGCGGTAAGGAAGCGGATCGGGGATCGGTTCATGATCGGCGGGGCTCCGGGCCAGTCGCCGAGGTCGATTCCCCGGCGGCCGCGTTCGATTGTAGCAACGCCGTCGCTGCGGCATGCGCCGCGATTCCGAAGGCGACGGCGACGTTCAGCGAGGTCTTGACGCCCAGCATCGGAATCGCGACCCGCTGGTCGCAGCGTTCGAGCAGCGCCGGCGCGACACCCGCCACCTCGTTTCCAACCACCAGGCAGACCTTCGACGGCCAGCTCATCTCGGTCAACGGCACGGCGTCCGGGGACGCTTCGAGTACGACCGGTGCGAAGCCGTCGGCGCGTTCCTCGTCCACGGCGACGGCGACATCCTTGCGATAGCGCCAGGCGACCGCCTCATCGGCGCCGAGGGCGGTCTTGCGAATCTCGGGACGAGGCGGGCAACCGGTGATGCCGGCGAGCACGATGCGCGAGACGCCGCAGGCATCGGCGCTGCGGAAGATCGACCCCACGTTCCACAGACTGCGTACGTCGTCGAGGACGACCGTCAGCGGAAGACGTCGTACATCGGCGCCGGCGCCGCCGGGACGCCGACGAGCCTGGGCGACGAGTAGCGGTTCGACCGAGGCCGGACGTGCCGTCATTCTCGCGCCACAGGCGAGACAGTAGATATTGCGTCCGAGTCGACGGGTCGGGATCTCGAAGAGCTCTCCGCACTTCGGCGCCGGGCAGCGTACGGCGGCGGTCACGGCACGATCTCGATCCGCACCCGGGCGATCCCGTCCTGCACCATGTCGAGCTTCTTCGCCGCCGCCTTCGACAGATCGATGATCCGGCCGTCGACGAACGGCCCTCGATCGGTGATGCGCACCTTGACCTGTCGGCCGTTGTCCAGACGGGTCACCCGGACCGTGACGCCGAACGGCAACGTCTTGTGGGCCGCGGTCAGCTGGCCCATGTCGTACTTCTCGCCGCTGGCCGTGATCCGGCCGTGGTAGGGCTTGCCGTACCAGGAGGCGATCCCCTGCTCCCGGAAGCCTCGATCCGGCTTCGTCGAGACCCGGGACCCGCCGCCGCAACCGATCGTCAACGCCGTCACCAGGACGACTCCGACGAGTCCGGCGCGAATCCCGAGGCGGGATGGGTACAATCGCAACACACCTGGGATTATCGCAGGCCGATGGGACCGCCGTCGATGTGGAGAGGGTCATGGACGCGTGCAACCTGGATCAGTTCGAAAAGGAGGCCGAAACCCGCCTTTCCAGCATGGCACGGGACTACTACGCCGGCGGAGCCGGGGACGAGTTCACGCTGAGGGAGAACCGCGAGGCCTGGGGGCGCTTCCGGCTGCGGTACCGGGTCCTCGCCGATGTTGGCGCGCGGGACCTCTCGACGACGGTCCTCGGCCATCGCGTGGACTTTCCGGTGCTCGTCGCGCCGACGGGCTTCCAGCGCTTCGCCCACGACGACGGTGAGGTCGAGATGGTCCGGGGCTCCTCGGCCGCCGGAACGATCCTGACCTTGAGCACGATGTCGACCATGGCGGTGGAGGAGGTCGTCGCCGCGAGCTCGAAGCCGGTCTGGTTCCAGCTCTATGTGTTGCGGGACCGCGAGGTGACCGCGGCGATCGTCCGGCGCGCCGAAGCCGCGGGTTGTACCGCGCTGATGCTCACCGTCGATGTCCCCGTCGTCGGCTGGCGGGAACGGGACGAGCGCAACCGGTTCGAGGTGCCGCCGGACTTCGTGCTGCGGAATCTCGAGGGACACGGCCTGGATCGGTTGATTCCAGGGCAAGCGCGCTCGAACCTGGCGGCGTTCATCGTCTCCCAGTTCGACCCGAGCCTGTCCTGGAAGGATCTCGACTGGCTGCGGTCGATCACCAGGCTTCCCTTGATCATCAAGGGCATCGTCCGCAGCGACGATGCCCGCCGGGCCGTCGACCACGGCGTCGCCGCCGTCGTGGTCTCGAACCACGGTGGTCGTCAGCTCGACGGAGCGGTGGCGACGGCCGATGCCCTGGTCGAGGTGGTCGACGCCGTCGACGGCGGCTGCGAAGTGCTGGTCGACGGCGGGATTCGCCGGGGTACCGACGTCCTGCGGGCGGTCGCCCTGGGGGCCCGGGCGGTGATGATCGGGCGGCCGGCGCTCTGGGGTTTGACCGTCGACGGGGCCGCCGGCACGGCACGGGTCCTGGGGCTGCTCCGGGAGCAGCTCGACAACGCCATGGCCCTGTGCGGATGCCGGACGGTCGACGAGATCACCCGCGACCTGATCGCCTGAACCCTGCCGCGACTCGTTCGTTGCACTGCCCCGGACCGTGACGGCCGCGGCGAGCACCCTGGCGGGTGGACACCTTGCCGGGCGGTATGCTCGAATGCGGCCTCCGGGCCGGCATCCGGTCCGCGATTGTCTTTCCTGGCACTATCAAAAAGAATCTCGAGGAGGGATTGCGATGCGCAACAGGCTGATCATGGCTCTGGCACTGGCGGCTTTCGTGGCCGTTCCGGCGATGGCCGACGCCGACGAGGGCTTCTTCATCGGTGGAAGCATCGGACAGGGCTTCGTCGATACGAACATCACCGACGGCATCGGCGGTGCGATCACCCTCGACGACGAGGACTTCTCCTACAAGCTCGTCGCCGGTTATCGGATCGGCAAGTGGATGGCCGTCGAGGGCAGCTACGTCGACCTGGGTAAGGTCACCGACTCGAGCGGCGCCAACGTCGTCAGCGCCGAGACCAGCGGTTTCGACGTCTACGGCGTGGGCATCCTGCCCGTCGGTCCGTTCGATCTGTTCGCCAAGGTGGGTGTGTTCTTCGCCGATTCCGACATCAGCGGTTCGACCGTGATGGGCGACACCGACACCACCGCGGCCTATGGCGTGGGCGCCGCGTTCCGTCTGGGAAGCTTCGGGATCCGGCTGGAGTGGGAACACTTCGACGTCGACGTTCCGGACTCCTACGACCTGGTGAGCGCCGGTCTGACCTTCACGTTCTAGTCTCGTTCCAGCGCAAGCAGAGGCCGCCGTTCCTTCCGGGAGCGGCGGCCTTTTTTCATGGGCGGCGGTAGGCGATCGCCTCGATCCAGCCACCGCAGAATTCCGCCCGGCGGACCTCCTCGTACCCCAGCGCGCGGAACTGGTTGCCGATCGGTGGCAGGCGGCGTGCGGTCAGACCGCAGACCACGCCGAAGAACTCGTAGAGTCCACGAGTCGCGCCGGCCTGCACCCTCCGGCGAACCGGGCCACCGGTTGCCGGGGCGAAGTCGGTGTACAGCCAGCAGCCGCCGGACACGAGCAGACCGTCGATCGCCGACATGACCTGGGGCAGCGCTTCCCCGGTGAACTGGTCCAGGAAGTAATGGGTCGCGACGATGTCGAAGGGACCGCCGGGAATCTCCTTCGTCGCATCCAGCTGGACGAAGTCGATTTTCGCCCGGGACTCGACTCCGCTGCGCCGGAGCCGCCGTCGCGCGCATTGCAGCATGCCGCTCGAGAGGTCGACCAGCGTCAGCGAGCCCGTGTAGCCGGCGGCGAGCCAGTCGGCGACGAACTCTCCGGTCCCCGCCCCGAGAATCAGCGCGCGTTCCCCTCTCGCCAGGTCGAGGTGTGCGACCCGGCTGCGACGCATCGCCCCTCCCGGAACGAGCCGGGTGCCACGATCCCACCACGGCGCGAGCCGATCGAATCCGGCGGCCAACCGTTGGACGTCGATCGGGTCGCGGGCCGGCCTCACCGGAACAGCCCGGGCAGGACCATCGCCAGAAAGGCCAGGTCGCCTGCCGTTCGATAGCGGTCGCTCCCGCAGAAGTGGGTTCGCAGGCTCAGCATCAGCGGCGGTACGCAGATCAACAAGGCCAGCAGCAGGAAGTGCAGCCGCAACGGAGCCGCAGCAGGGACGGCCAGCGCGATCCCGGCGATCAGACCGACGGCGCCGACACCGCCCACGATGAACCCGGTCCGGCGGCGACCCCAGACCCGGACGATCGACGGATGGCTCTCGCGTTCGTCGGCTGCAAGCTCGAAATCGGCGAAGGCGACGAGGTTGAGCCACGCCGCGGTGAAGTGCAGCACGATCATCGCTGCGATCCAGCCGTGGCCCGCCTGGGCCTGCATCACCGGCAGAAACCAGATTCCGGCGGTGTAGATCGCCGCCGCGGACAGCTCCTTCGTCCGGGTCACGCCTCGCCTGGCAGCAAACAGATGCAGAACCGAGGCGATCGCGATCACCCCGCCGGCGATCAGTGCCGGCCGCGGCAGCGAGGCGATGGCGAGTCCGACGGCGGCGCACGCGCCGGCGATGGCCAGCGCGGCCGTCGGGCGCGCATGGTCGCGATGGAACCCGCGACGGGGATCCGGCGAGCGCCCCGGTGAGCCGGCGACGTCGAGCAGGTGATCGGCGGAATAGATCACCCACGTGACGGTCGGCAGCAGCAACCACCAGCTCAGCGGCGGACGGGACCCGGTCGCCGAGACCGCGAACGTCGCGGCACAGGCGACGCCGATCGCCACGTCGAGGCTCGCCCCCTGGACGAATCGTCGCAGCGCCACCAGCGAGGAGCCGGCGGTGTTCCAGTCCCCCACCCGGGAAACATCGGCGGACGACACGCTCCATGAGGTCAAAACAGGGCCGGGCATGGCCTCGTTATATCAGGCCGAGACACAGGGCCGAGAACCTCTCCGGAGACCCCGGGTGCGGTCGCTAGACGGCCCGCGCCGCCGGCCGGTCTCGCCGTGCCGGGAGCCCGCGAGCCACCCGTCGCCGTCGTCCTCGTGGGGATCTCGCGCCGGCGTGTACGAGCCGGCCGGAGCCGGCCCCCGGATAGATCCGGGAGTTCGCGCCGGGGTAGGCGTAGCCGTTGATGAACAGCCGACGGGGTACCGCCGACTGGTTCGGTGAGCTGCGGTGCAGGGTGTAGGGCCCGAGGAGCAGGACGGAACCGGCCTTCATCAGGGCCGGCCTCGCGGCGTCCTCGTCGATCAGCTCGGGGGGGAAGATGCCGCTCTGCGCCAGCTTGACGTGGCCCATCTTGCAGCTTCCCGGGATCACCATCAGCGGGCCGTTCTCCTCGGTCACGTCGTCCAGCGCGACGATCGTCTGGACGTAGCTGCCACGACCGTTCACGTCGCGCCACTCGCTCCCTCCGTAGCGGCGATGAGCACTGTCCTGGTGCCAGGGGAACTCGACCCCGTCGTGGGGCAGCTTGAAGTGGGCCTGATTGATCAGTTGCTGCATCTCCCAGGAGCCGAGCAGCACCGAGGCCATCCGCACGAGCCGGGGATCCCGACCGTAGTCGGAGAGTGTGGCTTCGGCGCCCCCGCACCAGACGATCCGGTGGATCCGCAGGCCGGCCGGTCCGTCACGGTCGATGACGAACCGCGAGCCGCGGTGCATCGTCGTTTCGGACAGCTTGCCGGCCTCCTCCCGGAGGCGGCGGAAGGCCGCGCACATCTCGCCGATCTCGGCCGGCTGGAAGACGTCGCGGACGACGGCGTATCCGCGCTCGAAGAACTCGTCCACCTGTTCTCGTCGGAGAAGGGACATCGTCACTCCCGCAGGTTTCCCCACCGGGAAGGTACGCACCGCTGCGGGGAATTTCCGGTTCGATTCCGCCCGGCAGAGCGCCGATTTGACAAGAGCGGCGAGCGCCGGATAATGGGGTTTTTGCCCGCGTGTCGTGGGAAATGGGGGATTTCGGCAAGCGATGATCGACCTTTGCAACCTGACGAAACACTACGGGGAGTTCCAAGCTCTCGGGGGCATTTCCGCCTCCATCGCCCGGGGTGAGGTCGTCGGTCTGCTCGGTCCCAACGGGGCGGGCAAGACGACGGCGATGAAGATCCTCGTCGGCTACCTGCTACCCAGCGGAGGAACCGCACGGGTCGCCGGAATCGACGTGGTCGAGCAACCGCTCGAGGTCCAGAGCAAGATCGGCTACCTGCCGGAGAACGCGCCGCTCTACGGCGACATGCTGGTCCAGGAGTACCTGCGGTTCATGGCCTCGATGCGCGGAATCCCCGACGACTCCGCCGATCGCAACGTGGCCAAGGCGGTCGACGAGTGCGGGATTCGCGACGTGCTCGGCAAGCCGATCGGCCACCTGTCGAAGGGCTATCGCCAGCGCGTCGGCCTGGCCGCCTCGATCCTCCACGATCCGGAGATCCTGATCCTCGACGAGCCGACGACGGGCCTCGACCCGAACCAGATCGTCGAGGTCCGCGACCTGATCCGGCAGATGGGCCAGCGCAAGACGGTCATCCTCTCGACCCACATCCTGCCCGAGGTCGAGGCGACCTGCGACCGGGCGGTGATCCTGATCGACGGACAGATCCGGGCCGACGGGACGCTCGCCGAACTGACGCACTCCCGCGACCAGGTCGTCCGCCTGCGAACGCGAGGACCGGGACGCACCCCGGGCGGCGCTGGTCGACACACCCGGCGTCGACTCGATCTCCGTTTCATCGACGCGGACGACGGCACCATGACCTATCGGCTGCACCTCGCCCCTAGGTGCCGACCTCGGCGGAGGAGGTCGCCGACGGATCTCCGCCGCGGGCTGGCCGCTCCGCGAACTGCGACGGGACGACAGGACGCTGGAGCAGGTCTTCCGCGAGTTGACCGAGACCGCGACGGGGGTGACGGCATGAACCGCATCCGCTCGATGGCCCGGCGCGAGTTCCGCTCGTTCTTCAACTCGCCGATCGCCTACGTCTTCCTGCTGGTGTTCGTCGGCGCCGCGCTGTTCACCTTCTTCAACCTCAACGCCTTCTTCGCCCGCGGGCAGGCCGACCTGCGCGGTCTGTTCGAGTCGATCCCGTTGCTGATCCTGCTGCTGGTTCCGGCGCTGACCATGCGGCTGTGGGCCGAGGAGGAGAAACAGGGAACGATCGAGATCCTGCTGACGCTGCCGACCCGGGATCACGAACTCGTCGCAGGCAAGTTCCTGGCCAGCTGGTATCTGCTCGGTATCGGGCTGGCGTTGACGCTGCCGCTGGCCTTCCTCGTCGCCGCTCTCGGCAACCTCGACTGGGGGCCGGTGATCGGCGGCTACCTCGGCGCGCTGCTGCTCGGAGCGGCCTACCTCGCCGTGGGGCAGTTCGTCTCGGCGTTGACCGAGAACCAGATCCTGGCCTTCATCCTCGCGCTGTTCGTCTGCATGGTGCTGTGGGGCCTCGGCACCGACGCGTTCACGAGTCTGTTCCCGGATCGGATCGCCGCCGTGCTGCTGGCACTGGGCACCGGCAGTCGATTCGAGAGCATCGCCCGGGGCGTGATCGACCTGCGCGACCTGCTCTACTACGTCTCGCTGACCCTGTTCTTCCTGATGCCTCAGCGTCGGCGCACTGCGCGTCAAGCGCTGGGCCTGAGGGGGGTGACGATGATGGCGAACACCCGCAAACAGAGCTCGTCATCTGGTGCTGACTCGTCGTGCTGGTGGCGCTGAACCTGCTCGCACTGAACTACCTGATCGCCGGCTGGTCCACGGCGCGGCTCGATCTGACCGAGGAAGGGCTGTACTCGATCTCCCCCGCGACCCGGCGGATCCTCGCCAACCTCGACGAGGAGGTCACGATCTACGGCTACTTCTCGGAGCGCACCCACCCCAAGCTGGCGCCGCTGATCCCGGAGATCGGTCCGACCTGCTCGACGAGTACCGCGCGGTCTCCGCGGCAAGGTCAACGTCGAGATCATCGGACCCGGCGGAGGACGAGGTGGCCGACAGGAGGCGGCCGATCGCTTCGGCGTGCAGAGCACGCCGTTCCGCCTGGCCTCGAAGTACGAGGCCGGCATCGTCAACGCCTACTTCGCCCTGGTGATCCGTTACGGCGACCAGTACGAGCGTTACTCCTTCCAGGATCTGATCAAGGTCGAGCCGTTGCCCGGCGACGACATCGAGGTGCGGCTGCGCAACCTCGAGTACGACCTGACCCGGGCGATCAAGAAGGTCGTCTACGGCTTCCAGGCCACCGGCGATCTGTTCGACCGGATCGAGGAGCCGGTCACGCTGATCGCCGTCGTCTCGCCCTCGACCCTGCCGGAGATGTTCGCCGAGGTTCCCGACGCCCTGCGCAAGGCGGCCGAGGAGCTGGGCCAGGCGGCCGGCGACAAGTTCGTCTACCGGGAGCTGGATCCGGCGACCGACGAAGCCGCTCGATCCGAGGCCGAGATGGAATGGGGGCTGTCCCCGATGTCCCTCGGGCTGTTCAGCGATCAGAGCTTCTACCTCTACGGGCTGCTCGAGGTCGGCGGACGGCTCGAGCAGCTCGTGCTGACCGACGAGGGGATCTCACCGCCGGCGTCGATTCGCGAGGCGGTCGAGAACACCCTGCGCCGCAACACGCCGGGCTTCCTCAAGACGGTCGGTGTGGTCACCTCCGACCCGCCGATGCAGATTCCGCCGGCAGATCCGCATGCAGATGCAGCTGCCCCCGCAGGCTGCCGCCGGAGTTCGAGGAGATCAAGCGCTACCTGGAGCAGGACTACCAGGTCAAGAGCGTTTCGCTGGATGCCGAGGGCGGAATCCCCACGGATGTGGACGTGCTGCTCGTGCTCAAGCCGGAGGATCTGGGGGATCAACAGGTCTACAACCTGGACCAGTACCTGATGCGCGGCGGGCGGATGATCGTCTGCTCCGGAAACTACAGCGCGAACTTCAGCGGGGCCGGCCTGTCGGTCGCGCCGGTCGAGACCGGGCTCGACGACTGGCTGGCCCACCACGGCGTGACGATCGAGCAGACGCTGGTGCTCGACGACCGCAACCAGGCCGCTGCCGATCCCCGAGATGCGAATACTCCGCTGGGCACCATGCGCACCTGGACCCTGGCGCCCTACCCGTACCTGGTGCAGGTGCGAGACGAGGGCTTCCTCGATGCGAACATCACCAGCACGCTGGATGCGGTGGGGATCTACTGGGGTAGCCCGCTGAAGATCGACGGGACCGCCGAGGAGGTCGAGGTTCGCGAACTGCTGCGCTCGTCGGAACGTTCCTGGACCGACAGCGACACGTCCCAGGTCGGCTTCGTCGATTACACGGTGCCCGAGGAGGGGCTCGCCCCTCAGCTCCTGTCGGTCGCGCTGAACGGGAAGTTCTCCAGCTATTACCGCGACCGGCCCGTGCCGGATTCGCCGGCGCCGACGCCGACCGACCCGACCGAGCCGGCCGCGGCGCCGGATGATCCGGAGACGGACGCGCCGTCGGACGTCCGCAACGTCGCCCTGACGACCTCGCCGGAGACCCGGCTGGTGGTGATCGGCGACGCGGCGTTTCTCAGCGACTTCGTGGCCCGGACGATCGGCCCGAACGACGGCGGCTTCTTCGTCGAGAACCTGACCTTCCTCAAGAACGTGATCGACTGGACCAACCTGGACAGTGACATGCTCGAGATCCGCTCTCGCGGTCTCGTCTCCCGGGATCTGGCCCGGCTGAGTCCACGGCGACAGCTACTCGTGGAGGTCATCGCGTACGCGATGACGTTGATCCTCCTCGCGGCGATCGCCGTCCACATGCGCTGGCGTCGGGAACGGCAGCCCGGGGTCGGACTCGGCCCGGTGCGCCCACCACGCGCCGCTTCCGGGGAGGCCGGCTGATGCAGCGAAATCGAAACATCCTGACCGGATTGCTGATGGTCCAGATCGTGTTGATCCTGCTGCTGCGCTCGCCGTTCTCCGACGCGCGCACGGCGACCGAGCCCCGTCCGCTGCTTCCCGCGCTGGAACAGATCACGGCCAGCCGGCTGGAGATCGACGGCAAGGAGGGGGCCACGATCACCCTGCTGAAGGAAGGCGAGAACTGGACCCTGGAAGAGCCGGGTGGCTTTCCCGCCGACGGCGAGAAGATCGACTCGTTGATCGAGAAGCTGCGACAGCTCGTGGTCCGACGGCCGGTGATCTCGAGCGGCCGCTACCACGAGGCGTTCGAGATCGAGCAGGACGCGAACAACGGCCGCGTCAGGGTCTTCGGCGACGGGAAGGAGGTCGCGGCCGACGTGATCCTCGGCACCGCGCCGAACTACCGCTCGATCCATCTGCGCCAGGCTGACGCCCCCGAGGTGTTCGAAGTTCGCGGACTCGCGGCCTACGATGTCCGTGCCGAGGCTGCGTTCTGGGCCGACAAGCAGCTCGTCTCGGTTCCCACCGGCGAGGTCGTCGGCCTGACGCTGTCCAACGCCGCGGGCCGTTTCGAGCTCGCGCGGACCGAAGACGGCTGGGTCGCATCGTCGCCGGAGGCACTCGCCGGTGCCGCGCTCGACGGCGACGCGGTCGACACGCTTCTCCGGGCAGCGGCGTCGATCCGCATCGACGCTCCCGCCGGCCTCGTCGACGAGGTGACCCAGGGGCTCGGCGCCCCGGCGGCCACCGTCGAACTGCGCTTTGCGGCCGGGGATGGCGGAAGCGGGAGCGTCTCCTATCGCATCGGCGGCAACGTCGCCGACAAGGAGACTCACCGCTACGTCTCGCGTGACGGGATGCGCCACGCCGGCACGATCTGGGAGAGTTCGATTCGCCAGCTGCTGGATGAGACCGTCGAAGCGCTACGCGACAAGGGCGTCGAGGAAGAGTCCTGAGAGCGCTGACGTTCCGGGGGGTGCGCCGGCTCGAGTGCTGCGACGTCGCCGACCCGCAGATCCTCGCCCCGACCGATGCGATCGTCGAGGTCGAGCGCACCGCGATCTGCGGGTCGGACCTCCACGTCTATCACGGACGCGAGGCCGGACTGGACGACGGCACGGTGATGGGTCACGAGTTCGTCGGCCGTGTCGTCGAGGCCGGCAGCGAGGTGCGAGCCCACAAGCGCGGAGACCTGGTGCTCAGCCCGTTCACGACGAACTGTGGCGCCTGCTTCTACTGCCGTCAGGGGCTGACCGCGCGCTGTGAACGTGGCCAGCTGTACGGCTGGGTCCAGGACGGTGTCGGGTTGCACGGCGGTCAGGCCGAGTACGTCCGCGTCCCCCTCGCCGATGCCACCCTCGTGCCGGTCCCCGACGGTGTCTCGGCGGACGAGGCGCTGTTGCTCGGCGACATCTTCTCGACCGGCTACTACTGTGCGCTGCAGGCGGGTGTCGAGGCCGGCGGTGTCTATGCGATCGTCGGCTGCGGCCCGGTCGGGCTGATGGCGATCGCCGGAGCACGGGAGCTGGGTGCGCAGACGCTGTTCGCGCTGGACTCGGTCCCGGATCGGCTCGAGCAGGCGCGGCGCTTCGGCGCGACGCCGATCGACTACCTCGCCGAGGATGCGGCCCGGATCGTTCGTGACGCGACCCAGGGACGCGGCGCCGACGCGGTGCTCGAGGTCGTCGGGCACGCGGACGCGTTGCGTTCGGCCTACGAACTGGTTCGACCGGGCGGGACGATCTCCGTCGTCGGCGTCCACACCTCGCCGACGATCCCGTTCTCGACCGCCGAGGCCTACGACAAGAACCTCACGCTGCGCGTCGGACGCTGCCCGGCCCGGGCGATGCTCGAACGGTTGATCCCGGTTGCCCGGGCAGGCCGATACGACCTCGGGTCGGTCTTCTCCCACCGGATGCCGCTGGCCGAAGGGGCCGAGGCCTACCGCATCTTCGACGAGAAGCGCGACGGCTGCACCAAGGTCGTGCTGACTCCCTGAGGCTCCCGGACGGCCAGTGGCTTCGGACTCCCGGGGCTCGCTAGAACCGGTAGGCCACCCCGCCGAGGAGCGTGCGATCGAGTCCGGGGCGTGCACCGGCCGGCTGGCGTGCGGCGACGTAGATCTCGTCGAGCAGGTTGCGGATCTCGCCGTAGATCTCGAGCTTCTCGGTCACGTGGTAGCGGCCGGAGAGATCGACGAGGAACCGCTCATCGGCCCGTTCGTCGATCGGGATCGGCCCGCTGCCGGCCACCGTGCGGGATGCGGCGACCCAGGCGGTCGTCGCGAACAGCGCGAACTTCTTGGCCACGACGCCGATCCCCAGGGAGAGCTGATTCTCCGGCACGTAGGGCAACTCGTCGCCTGCGGTCACGTCGCCCCAGGGGTCGAAGTCGGACTCGAAGGTCGTGCCGAAACGAGCGTGGGTGTAGGTGTAGCTCACGTTCAGCGGAACGGAGACGCCGAGATCGGCCGCGGCGCCGATGTCGTAAGCCAGCATTCCCTCGAAGCCGTAGGACTCGACGGCGCCGCCGTCGAACTGATCGCCGATATCGCCGGTACTGCAGCCGGACGAGACCGTGCATTCGCCGAGCAGGTTCTCGTAGTCGGTGAAGAAGGTCACCGCCTCGGTCCGCAGCGCTCCCTTGCCGAACCGGTAGCCCAGCTCGTAGTTCACGCTCTCCTCGGCGCCGCTGGTCGAGGCGCTCGGGCTCGGCGGCGCGAAACCGCGATGAATGCCGCCGAAGACGGTCGAGGCATCCGTGACCGCGAACGCCGCCGAGAGCCCGGGGATCACCACGTCGACGTCGTTGGTCCGCCGACCGCTGACCTGGGTCCGCTCGGCATCGGCGTAGTCGGTTCGCTCGAGCTCGATCGTCTCGAAACGGACCCCCGGCACGATCGTCCAGCGATTCCAGGAGATCGTGTCCTGGGCGAACAGCGAGAGTGCCCGGGCTCCGCTGACCCGGTTGGACTGGCTACCCGGCGCGCCGGCCGAGGTTCGCACCATTTGCCCGTCGGCGTTCATCCGGTAGCCGTCTTGCTCCTGGAAGCGATCTTCCTCGTCCTCGTGAATCCGCAGCCCGACCTCGATGTCGTGACGGGAGTCGATGCCGCCGGGGTGAAACGCCCCGATCACGTGGAGGCCCTGGCCGAAGTAGGTCCGCCGGTTGTTCCGGACCGTCAATGCATCGTCGGCGCTGGGCCCGGCCAGCTCGGCGCGGAGGATGTCGAGTTCGCCGGTGAAATCGTCGGGTGATCCCAGCACGCTGGAGATCCCGACGCCGTTGACCTGCTCGAGCTTGCGCCAGTTGCGGTAGAAGTCGTTGCGGTAGAGGGTCGCGGTCAGATCGAACTTCGCGTTCGGGCGCAGCAGGTAGCGGGCGTAGTAGGCCTCGTGCTCGCTGGCGAAGTGATCTTGCTGGGAGCCGAAGTAACGTCGCAACGGCGTCGCCTCGAAGTCCTCCTGGGTCAGCCCGAGGTAGGTTTCGTCGCCGTCCTGGTCGGTACGCCCCAGCTTGAACTCGATCGCCTGGAACACCTTCGACGTCGGCTTGCTGGTGAAGCGGAACTTGCCCTGGTAGTCGGTGACCTCGAATCCTGTCGCTCCGCCGGTGTCGAGTTGCTTGAAGCCGTCGGTCTCCATCCGGGCGCCCTCGACCATCCAGCCGAAGCGAGCGCTGGAGTCGCCGACGTGGGCCCGGCCTCGCAGCGTGGCGTTCGAGCCGAAGGCGACGTTGGCCTCGCCGCCGAACTCGGAGGGAATGTCGGTCGAGATCATGTTCACCACACCGGCCGTCGAGAACGGGCCCTGGCGGATCGCCGCCGACCCCTTGCGCACCTCGACGCCCTGCATCCGGGCGATGGTCGGGAAGTAGTAGGCGGACGGGGCGGAGTAAGGAGCCGGCGCGATCAGTACGCCGTCCTCCATGATCGTCACCTTCGAGCTGCGGGCACTGCCGCTGCCCCGGATCCCGATGTTCGGTCGCAGCCCGTAGCCTTCCTCCTCCTGGATGTTCATTCCGGGGACCTGGAACAGCACGCGGTTCACGTCGGTGTAGTGCTGCTGGTCCATCCGCTCGCGGTCGATGTACGTCGCCGAGTTCGGCTGCTTTGCAGCCTTCGTGGGGCTGCCGACGACCCGCACACGTTCGAAGACGACCGGCGGCTCCGCCGGCTTCGATCCGTCCTGCTTCGCCTCGGACGCCGGTTTTTCCTCGGTCCCCTTCGATTCGGCGGCATCCGCCGCGGCAACCGGGCCTGCCAGAGCCAGGGCCAGCAGCAGGGCGAAGGCACGACCGATGTTCGATGCGGGGAGGATCGGGCAGCGGGACTTCATCGGCTATCTCTCCGTAGGCCCGGGACGTCGCCGGGCCTACTGTTGCGAATCATTCGCATTTGCGAACAGTACTATTCGCGGCCGGCCAGCTTCTATACGGGGATACCCCCAGGCAACTGAGGGAAGTCACAGATGCGAATGGTTCGCATCTGAGTGAGCGGGTCGGCTCGGAAGTGACCTGTCCTTGCTGTGATTTCATCGGGTGTTTCGTCGGAAAGCCGGCGGACACGGCTCTAATGCAGACCGATCTGGTATGAATCGAGAACGGGATCGTAGCGGAAGCTTGTGGGGTTTGCAACCGGGGCGGTGGTGCCCCATGTTCCGCAGCGTGGTCGCGAGATTGTTGCACCGCCCGCGGGCTCGAATCTGCGATTTCCCGGGATCCGGGAGGCGCAACAATCTCGCGACCACCCTTGAGAGATGAGATGAACCTACCCGACCACCGCCCAAAACTGCTGGTGATCGACGACGATCCGGTGCAGCGCACCCTGCTCCTCGAGCAGCTCGGATCGGCCGGCTACGACGTTTGTGTCGCCGAGAACGGTGCCGACGGCCTCGAGGCAACCCGCAGCATCACCCCGGATCTCGTCTTCTGCGACTGGGTCATGCCGGGCCTCGACGGGCCCGGGTATTGCCGGATCGTCAAGTCGGACCCGGAGCTGCAGGCGACCTACGTCACGATGTTGACCGGACGGGACTCGACGGAGGACCGTGTCTCCGGCCTCGATGCCGGGGCCGACGACTTCCTCGTGAAGCCGATTCGCGCCGACGAATTGCTGGCGCGGGCCCGTGCCGGACTCCGGATCACCCAGCTCCGACAGAGCCTGGCCGAGGCCCAGCACCGCGCGGCGCTACTCGAGATGGCGGCGGCCCTGGGTCATGAGATCAACAATCCCCTGACGGCTCTGTTCGGACATCTCGAGCTCGCCCGGCAACACGTCGGGTCGGACCCTTCCCGGGTGGAGCATCACCTGCGCAAGTCCGCCGCCGTGGGAAACCGGATCGCCGAGGTGGCCCAGCGACTCGGCTCCCTGCGCGAACCGCGGACGAAGCCGTACCTCGACGATCTGAAGATGCTCGATCTGGACCCCCCCGGCGGCGACTGACCGGACTTCTCTCCGGGCACGATCTAGAATGATCGCCGAACGTATCAAGGGGTAGGTGCCGGGTTCCCGGACCACGGAGTCCTTGTCGATGAAACTGCGATCCCAGCTGATCCTGGCGTTTCTGCTGTTGTCGGTGCTGCCGCTCTCGGCGATGACCCTGTACAACTACCGATCCTCGACGGCAGCCTTCCAGCGGGCGGTGGAGACCGAGGCAGGCGAACTCGCCGACGGAATGGGCGACCGGATGGAGCGGGTCGTCGCCGACCTAGACAAGCGGATGCTCGGCCTGCAGCAACTCCCCTACGAGACGTTGATCGCCGGGAAACAGGATTCCGCCGGCGGAGATCAGGCCGAAACGTCCGGCCAGTTCCTGCGCCAGCTGAAGGCCCAGATGGGCGAGGTCGCCCCGTTCATCCGCTCCCTGGAATACGCCCCGACGGTCGCGGCGCGCTTCGAGGTCACCACCGACGACCCGGACGGCCCGGACGCCGGCGACGCCCGCGGCCGGGAGTTCGCCGAGAGGATGACGATCCACCTGAGCCCGAGTCTGTTCTTCGAGGGCCGCGGCGCGGCGGACGAGGGCGTGGACGTCGAGCAGACCCGGGTGATCCGTCGCGGCGAAGAGATGGTGATCATTCCCGGAAAGTTCTCGGGCGACGACCCGATCGTGATCAGCAATCTTCTCGAGCAGACCTTCGTCGCCCTGAAGGAGATCGGCGGAGAGGAGCTGGCCGCGATCGTCCAGCAGGTCGGCGAGGGGCTGATCAGCGAGGCGGAGGCACAGGCCCACGCGGAAGAACGAGCGCACTCGGTCGACGACAAGCAGTTCGACCACGAGGCGGAGCTGCACGATCGCTGGATGCAGATCGCCGAGAGCTGGACCGAGGCGGCGGCGAACGAGGAGGCCGCAGCGGCGAGAATCAACGAGTTCGTCGAGCGCGCGACGGAGCGGCTCGTCATCGCCGTCGAGACCGATGTTGCCCCACCGACCCCGGCGAAGGCTCCGAGGCCTCCGGTGACCCCTGCCGCGCCGACCCTGGATCTGGGACGGGAGTTCCGCTGCGCGATCGAGGACAAGGGCCAGACCGTCGGGACGGTTCGTGCCGATATCGACACCGACACCTTGCTACGCACGGTACTGTCCGAGACCGAGCGGGCCGAGGGAGAGATCCCGTTCGCGATGGACGCCGAGGGACGCATCTACACCGCCGACCCGGCCGACGCCGAGCGATTGCAGGAGCAGATCGGGCCGATGCTGGCAGCCGGCGGCGCCGCCAACGGCGGGCGCACCGACAACTGGGTCGTCGTGACGCGCAACGTGCCGCCATCGGAGACCGTCTTCGGCATCGCCCGCCCGGTCGGCGAGTCGATGGAGGAGATTCGCGTCGCCGCCGTGCGCAACATGGGCTTCGGGCTGGGCATGATCGCCGTGGCGATGATCGGGATCATTCCGCTGTCCAGTCGGATGACCCGGAATCTGTCGCTGCTCACCGAGGGCGCCTCGACGATGGCCCGGGGCGACCTCGACGTCCAGGTTCCGGTTCGCTCCCGGGACGAGATCGGCACCCTCGCCGGCGCCTTCAACAAGATGGGTGCGGCGCTACGCGAGAATCAGCAGCAGCTCGTCGTCCAGGAGCGGCTGCGCCGGGAACTCGAGCTGTGCCGCCAGCTGCAGAACGAGATGCTCCCCAAGGCCTCGATCCGTCTTCCGTTCGCCGACGTGCGCGCGGTCTCGATCCCGGCCCGTGAAGTCGGGGGCGATTTCTTCAACTACTTCACGCTGCCCGGCGGTGAGGTCGCGGTCCTCGTCGGTGACGTCTCCGGCAAGGGGGTCGCCGCCGCGTTCATGATGGCCAATCTCCAGGCCACCCTGCGCGCGCGCCTGCCGCTGGAGACGAATCTCCAGAAGCTGGCGACGATCCTCGACGTCGAGATCGAAGACAACACTCCGCCGGAGACCTACGTCACACTGTTCATGGGCGTGATCGATCACGAACGCGGACTACTGCGCTACGTCAACGCCGGTCACAATCCGCAGTACGTCGTGCGGGGCGTGGGACAGGGTGTCGAGCGCATGGTCTCGAGCGGTCGTCCACTGGGGCTGTTCTCGGGGGGTGGCTACACCCAGTACGAAACACCGATCGCCGCCGGCGACTTCCTGTTCCTGTTCACCGACGGCCTGACCGAGATGCAGAACCCCGCCGGAGACGAGTTCGGCGAGGATCAGCTGGCCACGGTCGTGGCCGGCTGCCGCGGGCTCCGGGCCGGCGAGATGCTGGAGACGGTCGAAGCCGCGATCCGCGAGTTCCGCGGAGCCGCGGAACCGCCGGACGACGCGACGATGATGGCCCTGCGGATCAGCGGATGACCTTCAGCGCCAGGTAGTCCGTTCGGGTCGTGTTCGGCTTGTGGCCGTGCTTGCCCGCCTCGTCCCGGGAGACGACCAGTAACGTCAAGGTGTCGTTGCCGGCACCGTCGAAGTAACGCTCCAGTCCGGCGAACAACGTCATCTCCAGGGTCACGGCCTGGTTCGTGTCGGCCGAGGATCCGACCAGTTGATAGCCGGCGGCCGCCCGGTTCCAGACGTAGACCAGGACACCTTCATCTTTGTTACCTTCCTCGTTGTCATTGCTGCCCTGCCACTCGATCTCGACGCGGGTCATCTCGCCGACGACCTCGCTGACCTGAAACACGAAGCGCGAACGCGTGTAGTCGTGGTGCTCGTCGGCCACCAGGACGTGGGTCGCACCGTCGGCGGACGCCATCGCGACGTAATCGCCGGCCGCAACCTCGGCGGAGGGAGAGAGATTGTCGGCCGGTAGCGGCTCGTCGTCGACATCCGCGTAGGCCCAGGCATCGGAGCCCGGCGTCTGCGTCGCGAAGTCGTAGACCGTCTGGGGACCACTGCTGACCGGAATGCACGGACCGTCGCACAGGGCCAGGGCGTTGATGTCTTCCTTGTTCGAGGCGAACACCGACTCGCCGTCGAAGTACAGGGTGGCGCTATCGGCCACCGGGTCGTACTCGACCACGGCGTCCTTGCCGAAGGAGAGCCCACCCAGCGAAGCATCGCCCTTGGTCGACAGCAGCAGGCGGCCGTCGGCGAAGCCGAACAGTGCGTTGACATCCTCGTCGTCGTTACCGAAGGCGGCCTCGGCGTCGAACAGAAGCGTTGCCTGCCCGCTGACCGGGTCGTAGTGCACGACGTCGAACTTCTCGAAGTCGAGGGCGCCGATCGTGGCGTCGCCGTCCGTCGACAACAGCAGCGTCCCGTCGGCCAGAACATGAACCGCATCGACGTCGGCATCGCCGGAGAACACGCTTGCGGCCTCGAGATAGAGCGTGGCCACGCCGGTGGCGAGGTCGTAGGCCACGAGGTCGCCCTTTTCGAACGACAGCGCTCCGATCACCGCGTCCTTGTCCGTCGACAGGAGCACCCTGCCGTCGGCGAGCAGGGCTGCCGCGTCGAGCTTGGGATTGTCGTCGAACACCCCCTGGCCGCCGAGGAACAGCTGTGCCGTCCCGCTGAACGGGTCGAACTGGAACAGGTCCGACTTCGTCACCGACAGGGCTCCCAGGTCGGCGTCCCCTGCGGTCGCCAGCAGGAGATGCGGCTGGACCAGCTCGCAGGAGACGCTGCAGAAGGCACTGGGACCACCGTCGTCGCACTGCTCGACGCCGAGCTGGACGAACCCGTCGCCACAGCTGGCGACGGTGCAGTCGCCGAGACAGGCATCGCCGTCGGAAGCGTTGGCATCGTCGCACTGTTCACCGGCGCTGGCGTTGACCAGACCATCGCCACAGCTTGCCGGCGTGCAGTCGAGGTTGCAGCCGGCGGACTCGCCGCCGTCGTCGCAGCTCTCGCCGGCGAGCCCGTTGGTCAGACCGTCGCCGCAAACCGGGACGGTGCAATCGAGATCGCAGGCAGCGCTCATGCCGGAATCGTCGCAGTCCTCGACACCGCTCCAGATCACGCCGTCACCGCAGGCCGCCGGCGTGCAGCTGGCGCGGCAGCCGTCGGTGTCGATTCCGTTGCCGTCGTCGCAGAGTTCACCGGCGGTCGCGTTGGTCCAGCCGTCGCCGCAGACCGCCGGGCTGCAGTCGGCATCGCAGCTCGCGGATTCGCCGCTGTCGTCGCAGGCCTCGCCGGCGGCAGCGTTCGTCGTTCCATCGCCACAGAATGCGTCGGTACAGTCGGCGTCGCAGGAGGCCGACTCGCCACCGTCGTCACACGACTCGCTACCCTGCCAGACGACCGAGTCGCCGCAGTACGCGTCGGTGCAGTCGTTCCTGCAGGCGTCGTCGTCGACCTGGTTGCCGTCGTCACAGTCCTCGACGGGGTCGAGGACACCGTCGCCGCAGTTCGTGTTGACATAGGGATCGAACTGGAGAACCGGAGTGTCGGAGAGAAGAACGCCCTCGACGGTGACCCAGGCGCTGGCCGGACCACTCTCGGTGCTGACGACCGGAATCGAGTAGGCGCCGTTCCCCAGGTCGACGACCGGGCCGGCCTGGAGCGCGGGCATCAGCATCGCTGCATCGACGGAAACCGCAAGACCCGATCCCAGCGGAACGCCGGCGGCGTCCCGCGGAACGATCTTCACGTAGATGACGGTCACGCCGTCGGCGGGGGCCGTCGCCGGCTCGGGAGAAACCGAGGAGTTCGCAGGGTCGACCGGGGCCGAGAAACCGTCCTCGTCGTTGAAGCCGAGGCGCACCGCGTCGAGAGCGATGTTCTTGTGCACCGAGAGGAACACGAGCTCCCCTGCCGTCTCCTTGACGATGTAGTACTCGATGCCCGGGCTGCTCAGACTCCCGGTCACGTCGTCGTAGGGGCCGACGGCGGTCATCGCGTACTGGGGCTCGGTCGCCACCGCGCTGGCGTCCGCCGAGCGGTGCACGGTGAACGGCGGCGTGCCGGCGAACAGCGACGACGAGGCGACGATCGCCACGGCCAGGGCCAGGGCCGGGGAGAGAGGAACGGTTCGCTTTGATAAATATGTCATTTTCTATTCTCGGATATGCGCCCTAACTCCAAGATAGATGGGGACTTGCGATCGGTCAACGGCCGACGACCCTGCGAAACATCAATTCCTGAACGTGAGAATCGGGAGGAACCGGAGCCCCCGGACGGACGGCGGCCGGGTTACGAAAAAAGCCGCCGCGTCATTCGAGCCGGAGGTGATCCAGGTAGATCGTCGCCGGGGTCGTGCCCCGGTTCCGGGTGACGAACATCACCCGATAGACCGACCGGAGATTCAGTCGTCGATCGTCCCCTCCCCGGCGAATCTCGTGGAGCGGGATCTCGAGCGCGTTCCAGCCCGGTTCGAGGCGGATGCGAGCGGTGAATCGTCCCTTCAGATCGACCCGGCGACTGTCGTCGATCACGATCAACTGGAAGTGCTTGGCGACACTGTCGTGGTACACGTCGAGGCGCAGCACCCGGTACTCGTCCCAGTTCTGGCCTCCCTGGTGCAGCCCGAGGGTCGCTCGCTCACCGGGAGGCACGGTCCAGCGCAGACCGAGTTCGCCGTGGGATGCCGCGATCTCCGAACGTTCGATCTCCGGAGTGGATTCCCGCAGCGACCAGAGCGGCATCTCGTGAGTCGTCTCGAAGTCGGCGAGCAAGGGGAAGTTGCCGGAGACCCAGAGAACGGCGCGCCCCTCGAACATCGCGGGGACGAGCAGGAGACCGAACGTGACGACCCAGGCGGCGACCAGCACCGGGAAGCCGACCGGATGCCGTCGGCGACGCAGGACGACGATCGCCGCCCAGGCGAACAGCATGCCGAGGATCCCGACGATCAGATCCAGCGCGCTACCGGTGCGACCGGCGTAGGGCTGGGCGATCTCGATGCCCACCGCCAGCACCAGGGCGACCAGCACGCCGATGTTCGCGTGGCGCAGCCGTTTCTCCCGGTCTCGCCCCAGCGCCCGGTAGACGAGCCAGACGACCGCGCCGAACGCGAGAAAATGCGCAGCGTCGAACACCAGGCTCCAGAAGCGCTGGGCGGTCTCCGGCGGTGGCAGGAACGCTCCCGCCGCCACGGCGACGATCACCAGCCACAGCAACGGCGACGGCCGATCCCGACGACGGAGACGTAGACGACGGGTGTCAGCCACCGGGCGCTCCACGCAATACGCCGACGATCGAGACCAGGATCAGGAAGATCATCGTCGCCCGACGGAATCGAGCCTCGTCGACCTTGCCGAACAGCCGGGTCCCGAACCAGGCGGCGATCATGAAGATCGGAGCGAGGAACAGCGCGCGGGTCAACGTCGTCCGGCCGAGCAAGCCGTAGATCGCGAACGTCGCCAGTGCGACCCACTGGGTCACGGCGAAATAGACGATCAGACTCGAGCGCGTGCTCGGCGCATCGTGGGGCCCCGAGAGGAAAAACAGGATCACCGGGGGGCCGCCGACGCCCGCGGCGCCGGTCAGCAGTCCGCTGGTGGCTCCGGTCGCGGTGGCGACCGGCCAGGTCGGTGTGCGGCGATAACGCCAGCCGGTCCAGAGCACGGCGACGAAGACCAGCACCACCGCGCTGATCCCGCGCCGGAGGAGGACCGGATCGACCCGGGCCAGCACCGTCCCTCCCAGGGGTATCGCCAGGGTCGCTGCGATCGCCAGCGGAGCGATCGCCCGCCAGCGTGCCCGGGCCACCGCCGACGGCACGAGCTGAGCCGCGGCGATCGCCTCGAGCAGCACGATCAGCGGTACCGCCGCCGCCGGCCCGAGGATCAGCGACAGCGCCGGCACCATCACCAGGCCGGCGCCGAAGCCGGAAAACCCGCGCACCACCCCGGCGATGGCGACCACGACGGAGGCGACGCCCCAGAGACCCCAGGTGGGTTCGGTCATCGCTGTTCGCCGTCGCTCATCGCCGGGATTATCCCCGATTCGAGCGCTGCGCCCTAGCGCATCAGGCCGCGGACTCGTCGGGCTCGAAGACGCCGAGGGTGTTCTGCTCCGGATCCACGAAGTACGCGCACCACCCGACACCGGGGATCGCCATCTTCGGAACGACGATGGTCCCGCCGCCCTTCTCGACCCGGGCCACGTGCTCGTCGACCGAGTCGACGTGGATCACCAGGGTCGGCCCCGCACCGGGCTGCTGTCGCGGTGCAAGACCTCCGTCGATCCCCGGCGATTCCGGGTTCCCCGTCTGGACCAGCCAGTACGGCATCGGGCCGTCCCAGCGCTCGAACGACCAGTCGAAAACCTCGGCGTAGAAACGCTGAGCGCGATCGGTCTGGTCGGCGGGCAGTTCGAAGTGGGTGACTCTGGGCATGGAGAACCTCCTTCCGCATCGCCGCAGGCGATACGCAAAACGTCGTGCTGTCAGGTCTGGATTCGGCTCAGGTCGCCGGGGCGCGACTGACGCCGTACCGCTGGGTGGCATAGCCGACGATCGTGCCCATCACGCCACCGGGCAGCATGATCTCCCAGAAGTAGGTCTTGCCGGTGACGGGGTCGGTCCCCAGGGCGAAGGGAAGCGCCAGGAGCAATCCGACCGAGAGACCGAAGACGATCCCCAGGGGCAGCGAGCGGAACCTCGTGGCGAAGAACCCGATACAGACCCCGGCGATCAGTCCCTTGAAGCAGGAGCCGGCGATGATCGTGCCGATCTGCGGCGCGGTCTCCGGGGCCGACACGAGGGCCGTCAATCCATCCAGAACGCCCAGCACCCCGCCGAGCAACAGACCCAACCACGGCTTCTTCATCTCGACCTCCCGAGCGGCGAATCGGCGTCACTCCCCACTCTTTTACCCCACCTCGCGAATCCCTTTGAGCCTGCCGGGTACTTTTCAGATCGCCAGCAGGATCAGCCGCATCGCCAGGTAGGCCGCGACGAGCAGGATCGGCGTTCGATAGTTCGACGCGACCCGGGCGACCCGCTCGATCGGTCCCTCCTCGTAGGCGGCCACCGGAAGCCCCGACAGCTGCCGGGAGACATCGCTGCGCAACTCCTCGACGGTTGCGTAGCGGTCGCCCCGACTTCGGGCCATCGCCTTGCGGCAGATCGCATCGAGGCGACGGGGAATCTCCGGCCGAACCCGCCGCGGCGAGAGCCCCTCGCGTGGCGCGCCGCCGGTCAGCATCGAGTAGAGCACCGCGCCGAGGGAGTAGACGTCGCTGCGCTCGTCGACCTGCTCCACGTCGCCGCGCTCCTGTTCCGGCGACATGAAGTCCGGGGTGCCGATGACGGTGCCGAAAGCGGTGCGCCGGGTCAGCGTTTCGGCCTCGTCGGAGGCCGTCAGCGCCGGCGGCGCCAGATCCGTCGACGTCGAGACCGTTTCGACATCCGGCTGTTGCCCTGGGCTGCCGGCGTTGCGCAGCAGACGCGCCACGCCCCAGTCCATCACCAGGACCTCACCGAACGGGCCGACCATGATGTTCGCCGGCTTCAGGTCCCGGTGCACCACACCGTGAGCATGGGCGAAGGAGACCGCCTCGCAGATGCGCTCGAAGGTGCGTAGTCGCTCGGGAATCGGTGCAGCGTCGTCGAACTGCTCGTCGAGCCGCTTGCCGCGGACGAGCTTCATCACGTAGTAGATGCGGCCGTCGGCAAGTCTCGCAACGTCGTGCACCGGGACGATCCCGGGATGCTCGAGCTTGGCCAGGATGCGCGCCTCACGGATCATCCTCTCGGCGGCCTCGGGATCCGACGTCGGATCGTGCAGCACCTTGAGGGCGACCTGGCGGCGCAGCTCACGATCCTCGGCGAGGTAGACCGTACCCATCCCGCCCCGGGCGATCTCCTCGATCAAGCGGTACTTGGTACCGGCGAGCTCCGGCTGGTCGGCGACGCGACGCAGTCGATCCAGGGCGGAGTCGGGAAGCCAGGTCATGGCGTCTCGACCCCCAGCAGCTCCCGTGCTTCGGCGCGGAACTCCCGGTCGCTGCCGCAGATCTCCCGCAGCCGCTCGAGAACGATGCGCCGGAACTCCCGCCGGGCCCAGGCCAGGTAGTTCGTCACCTGGGTCACGGGGAGCTCGAACTCCCGGGCCAGGTCGGCGTAGCTCAAGCCGTCGCCACCCTCCAGATCGTAGCGCCGGAACAGATCGAAATGGGTCTGCTTGCCGGCGTCCGCGCACGACTTGCTCAGCTCGTCGACCGCCATGCCGAACAGGGAACGAACCCACTCGCGGTGGAAGTACTCCTCGGGATTCGCGTCGTCGCCGGCCGGCGCACGCAAGTACTCGCCCTCGACCCCCTCGAAGTCCAGCGAGAGCAACGTGCGATCGCCGCCCCGCTTCTGCCGGGACTCGGCCCGGCGTTGATTCGCCACGAAGCGATCGAGGCAGGTTCGCAGCCACGTACGAAACGTGCCGGCCGCCGGGTCGTAACCGGCGAACCAGTCCTTCTCCAGGGCGGTGGAAAAGAAGCCCTGGACGAGATCCTTGGCCTCCTCGTTCGGCGCCCGCCACTTGATCCGCAGATACTTGTAGACCGGCTTCCAGTAGCCGGCGATCAGCGCCTCGAGGCCCCGCCGCCGTTCCGCGTCGTCGGAGCTCGCCGCGGCAACGACCGCCGAGAGTTGCGTCGGCGGAAATCGTCCCCCGCTGCCGCCCATGTCCGTGTCTCGATCCATCGTCCCCCCCAGGGTGGTCCCGAGATTGTTGCGCCGCCTGGTAGCTGGGATTCGCCGTTTCCCGGGATCCGGGCCGCGCAACAATCTCGAGACCACCCTGCGTGGGCCGATTATCGCCGACCACCCGACCCAACCGCCGGCCAACGTCCATCCGCCCGGGCTGCGGTTGCCGTCCGGTTCCGGACAGTACCGTTCAGCGCTGAACGCCACGGGTCCTCACGAGCCCGGAAACTCCACGGTTTTCCGCTGCATCCAGGGTGAATGGCCCCGATCGGGTCCTGGCCCGCGGCTTGCTGTAGGACCCGTCGGGAGAACGTCATGGACCGAGCGATCGACAGTCACGAGCTTCGCAGGCGCCGGATCCGCCGGATCGCGGTCGCCGTCGCCGGCATCTCCGGCGCGGCGCTGCTCTGGTGGATGCTGCCCGAACTCCTGCGCCCCAGCGTCGCCCGGACCGACATCCGCACCGCCTCCGTCGAACGCGGCCCCCTCGAGGCGACGATGCGCGCCTCGGGGACGGTGATCCCGGCGTTCGACAAGGTCGTCTCGTCTCCGGTCGACGCCAGAGTGCTGCGGATCCTCAAGCAGCCGGGAGCGATCGTCAAGCCCGGCGAGGAGATCCTGCAGCTCGACACCTCGGCTGCCCGCCTCGACTTCGAGCGCCTCGTCGACCAGCTGGCGCAGAAGACGACCGAGCAGCGCCGCCTGCAGATCGAGCTGCGGAAACAGGTCGGTGACCTCCAGCGGGAGCAGGAGACCCGTCGCCTCGACTTCGAGATCCTGCAGTACCGACTGCAACAGCAGGTGAAGCTGCACGAGGAAGGGCTGGCCCCCGAGGAGTCCCTGCGCCAGGCCCAGGTCGAGGTGCGCAAGGCCGAGGTCGAGCTGGCGCACCTCGAAACCTCCCTGGAGCAGAGTCGGGAACTGACCGACGCACGGATCGCCGGTCTCGACCTCGAGATCGGCATCCTGGCCAAGGAACGCGATCAGGCTCGCCGGCAGCTCGAGGGCGCCACCGCACGGGCCGACGTCGAGGGGATCGTGACCTGGGTCGTCGAGGACGTCGGCGCGACGGTCGCCCGGGGCGAGATCCTCGCCCGGATCGCCGACCTGACCTCGTTCCGTATCGAGGCGACGATGGCCGACACCTACGCAAGCCGGCTCGCCCCCGGGCAGACGGTCAAGGTCCAGCTCGGCGAGGAGCGGCTGGCCGGCCACGTCGCCAACGTCTTCCCGGCGATGGAGGCCGGCACGGTGCGCTTCACCGTCGAGCTGCTGCAGCCCTCCCACGCTCGGCTGCGACAGAACCTCCGCGTCGACGTCTCGGTGGTGACCGACTCCCTGGCGGACGTCCTGCGCGTGCGCAAGGGACCGTTCGCCCGCAGCGGCCCGGACCAGCAGGTGTTCGTCGTCCGGGACGGCCGAGCCGTTCGCACCGACGCCCGGTTCGGACTGTCGGGCTACGAGTATTTCGAGATCGTCGACGGTCTCGAGGAAGGACTGGAAGTGATCATCTCGAACATGAAGGACTACACCCACCTCAAGGAGATCCGCATCAAATGATCCAGATGGAGAGCATCAACAAGGTCTACCGGACCGATCGGATCGAGACCCTGGCGCTGGACAACGTCAACCTGAACGTCGACCACGGCGAGTTCATCTCGATCATGGGACCGTCGGGCTGCGGCAAGACGACCCTCTTGAACATGATCGGCCTGCTCGACGAACCGACGAGCGGAACGGTGAAGCTGGCCGACCAGCTCGTCGACTCCTACAGCGATCGTGCCCTGGCGCGAACCCGTAACGAGAAGATCGGCTTCATCTTCCAGAACTTCCATCTGGTCTCCGACCTGAAGGTCGTCGACAACGTCGAGATCCCGCTGCTCTACCGGCGCATGTCGGCGGCGGAGCGACGGCGGCTGGCGCTGGAGGCGCTCGATCGCGTCGGCCTGGCCTCCCGGGTACAACATTTCCCGACGCAGCTTTCAGGCGGCCAGCAGCAGCGCGTCGCGATCGCCCGGGCGATCGTCGGCAAACCGCAGATCCTGCTCGCCGACGAGCCGACCGGGAACCTGGACAGCCACATGGGCACCGAGGTGATGGAGATCCTCGAAGGCTTGAACCGCGAGGGCACGACGATCGTCATGGTGACTCACGACCGTCACCTGGCCGAGCGCACCGCACGGACCGTCCGTCTGTTCGACGGCCGGCAGGTCCAGTGAGCGGGGTGGGGGGATGTTGAGCAGCTACCTCAACCTGGCGCTCAAGGTCCTGTTGCGCCGGAAGTTCTACACCTTCATCAGCCTGTTCGGCATCAGCTTCACGTTGCTGGTCTTGATGATCGCCACGGCGATGATCGATCACATGATCAAGCCCCATCCTCCCGAGACGCACCTCGACCGGATGTTGATCGTCAGCAACGTCCGGCTGATCGGCCCCAGGGGATCGTGGGGCAGCAACCCCGGCTATCGCTTCCTGGATCGCCATGTCCGGAACGTGGAGGGGATGGAGGCGTTCACGATGGCGACCTCGCGCCGGGTCGGCGCCTATCGCGACGGCGTGAAGATCGAATCGGAGATGATGCGCACCGACGCTGCGTTCTGGGAGATGTTCACGTTTCGTTTTCTCGAGGGTGGGCCCTGGCTGGCGACCGACGAGGAGCAGGGCAACACCGTCGCGGTGATCAACGCGGCGACCCGGGAGCTGTTCTTCGACGGGCAGCCGGCGGTCGGCCGTGACCTGGTCCTCGACCAGCAGACGTTCCGTGTCGTCGGCGTCGTCGAGAACGTCGCGCGCTACCGCCCGTTGACCTTCGCCGACCTGTGGGTCCCGATCTCCTCGGCACCGTCGAGCGGCTATCGTCACGAGTTCATGGGCGGGTTCCGGGGAATGATCCTGGCGCCGGACCGGCGAGCGCTACCGACGATCCAGCGGAATTACCAGCAGATGCTCTCGGAGGTCGAGCTGCCGGACCCGGCCCAGTACGACCGGCTCGTCAGCTCCGCGGATACGCTCTTCGAGCGAGTGGCCCGGGAGATGTTCAGCCAGGACGAGGGCGACGCCGAAACGGGCAAGCTCCAGGCCACACTGGCCCTCGGTGCGCTGCTGTTCCTGCTGCTGCCGACGGTCAACCTGGTCAACATCAACCTCAGCCGGATCATGGAACGATCTTCGGAGATCGGTGTGCGCAAGGCCTTCGGCGCTTCGGCGTGGGTCCTGATCGGCCAGTTCGTCATGGAGAACGTCGTGCTCACGTTGATCGGCGGGCTGATCGGATTCGTCCTCTCGGCGTTGACCCTCGTCGCGTTCAACGAGAGCGGCCTGATCCCCTACGCCAATTTCGGCGTCAACATCAGGGTCTTCCTGTGGGGATTGGCGCTGGCCGTCCTGTTCGGCCTGCTCTCCGGCGTCTACCCGGCCTGGAAGATGTCTCGACTGCATCCGGTCGAGGCGCTGCGAGGGAGAACACAGTGATCCGCCATCTGTTCAAGTTGATCTGGAACCGGAAACGGGCCAACGGCCTGATCATGCTCGAGCTGTTCTTCTCGTTTCTGGTCGTCTTCGCCTTGACGACACTCGGTAGCCACCTCTACCGCGCGTATCAGAAGCCCCTCGGTTTCGACTGGCGTAACGTCTGGGCGATCACGGTCGGCAGCGACACTGCGGCCGACGAGACCTGGCTCGCCGACAACGCCGGAATCCTGCACCGGATGCTCCTGGAACTGGAGGCGATCCCCGAGATCGAGGCCGCGTCCTACGGGTCGTCGGCGCCGTACGACGGCAACGTTTCAAACTACAACCGGACGGTCGACGGCCGCTTGATGGTGGCCACGGTCCTCGTCGCCGATCAGCGGTACGCCGAGGTGCTCGACCTCGATCTGATCGCGGGGCGCTGGTTCGACGAGAGCGACGCGGCGCTGGATCGGTCGGCGGTGGTGATCGACCAGGAAGCCGCCGACGACCTCTACCCCGGCGAGGATCCACTGGGGCGACCGTTTCCGATCATCAAGGACGACAGTCGCATCGTCGGCGTGGTGCGCGACTTCCGCAAGAGCGGTGAGTTCGACGCACCGTCGAACTTCGCCTTCGAGTACCGCGACCCGCGGCAGGCCAGCAGGGGTGTGCTCCTCGTGCGGGTCGCCCCGGAGGCGACCGCAGCGCTCGAGGAACGCATCGTCCGTCGCCTGCAGGCGATCTCCTCGGAGATGTCCTACGACATCCGCTATCTGGAGCGCATGCGCCGGAGCGCCCTCAACGAGGTGATCGCGCCGATGATCGGCGGGATCGTCGTCGGCGGCTTCCTGATGCTGATGGTCGCCCTCGGCCTGATCGGTGTGCTGTGGCAGAATGTGACCCAGCGCACACGGGAGATCGGGCTACGCCGGGCCGCGGGCGCCAACGAGGGCAACATCCATCGCCAGATCGTCACCGAGTTGTTGTTGATCACGACGATCAGCGCGATCGCCGGGGTGCTGACGGTCGTGCAGGTTCCGATCTTCGACCTGTTCCAGCTGCCGGTGACCCGGAGCACTGCCGGCCTGGGGCTGGCGATCGCCCTCGTCGGCATCTACCTGCTGGCGATCCTCTGCGCCCTCTATCCCAGTCTCGCCGCGACCCGGGTTCCCCCGGCCGAAGCGCTGCACTACGAGTAGCCGATGATCCTGATCGTCGATGATGACCCGTCGGTGACCACTTCGCTGGCCTTGCTGTTCAAGCAGCACGATCACCCTGCGGTGACCGCCGCGACCCCCGAGCAGGCGCTGGGCCTGCTCGACCGGCACCCGGTACGACTCGTCGTGCAGGACATGAACTTCTCGAGAGCGACCAGCGGCGAGGAGGGGCTCGATCTGCTGCGTCGGATCAAACAACGCCAACCGGACCTGCCGGTGATCCTGATCACCGCCTGGGGTTCGATCTCGCTGGCCGTCGAGGGCGTGAAGGCCGGCGCGTCCGATTTCGTCACCAAGCCCTGGACCAACAGCGGTCTGATGCAGACGGTGGAGACGGTGCTCAGCCTGGCCGAGGCGCGCTCCGGCGAAGCCCAGGAGCTCGTCGCCGGACGCCGCGAACTCGACGACCGCTACGACCTGACCGGCCTCGTCGGCCGGGCGCCGGCGTTCCTGAAGATCCTGGCGCTGGTCGGCAGGCTCGGCCCGACCGATGCCTCGGTGCTGATCACCGGCGAGAGCGGGACCGGCAAGGAGTTGATCGCCGAGGCGATTCATCGCAACAGCCGCCGCTCAGCCGCTCCCTTCGTCAAGGTCAACCTCGGCGGCATCTCCTCGACGCTGTTCGAGAGCGAGATGTTCGGCCACGTCCGGGGTGCGTTCACCGACGCGCGGAGGGATCGCAAGGGGCGGTTCGAGGTCGCCGATCGGGGCACGATCTTCCTCGACGAGATCGGCGAACTGGAACCGGCCTCCCAGGTCAAGTTGCTCCGGGTGCTCCAGGACCGGACCTACGAGGTACTGGGATCCAGCGCGACTCGTGCCGTCGACATCCGCATCGTCTCCGCCACCAACCGCGACCTGGCGCAGATGGTCGCCGACGGTTCTTTCCGTGAGGACCTGCTCTACCGGCTGAACCTGATCTCGATCCGACTGCCGGCGCTGCGGGATCGGACCGAGGACATTCCGGTGCTCGCCCGTCACTTCATCGACGCGGCCACCGGCACCTACCGCACCTCGGCGCTGGAGCTGACGCCGGCGGCCGAACGCTGGCTGACCCGGCAGCCGTGGCCCGGGAACATCCGCCAGCTGAAACAGACGATCGAGCGGGCGATGCTGGTCTACGATGGCGATCGCATCGATGCGCCGGATCTGGAGCGCCTGGCCGAGCTGGAGAGCCGGGACGAGAGCCGACCGGATCTCCCGGCCCCGGGAAGCATGACCCTGGACCAGCTGGAGCGAGCCATGATCGAGCGCTGCCTGGGCCACTATCAGGGCAACATCACCCACGCCGCCGAGGCGCTCGGTCTCAGCCGCGCCGCGCTCTACCGCCGGCTGGAGAAGTACGACCTGGTCCCGAAGTGACGGGAGCCGCGGCCGAGTACCGATGAGCCTGCGCGGAAAGATCCTCGTCTACCTCGTCGCGATTCACGTTGCGCTGGCGCTCCTCGCCGTGCTCCTGCTGCGCGAGCAGCGGCTGTGGCTGATCGCCTTCGAGTTGCTGTTCCTGCTGTCGATCGCCCTGGGCTTCCGGCTGGTGCGGGCCCTGTTCGTCCCCCTCGACCTGATCCGTACCGGCGGCGAGCTGATCCGCGAACGGGACTTCGGCACGCACTTCACCGAGATCGGTCACCCGGAGATGGACCGGCTGATCCGTGTCTACAACGGCATGGTTGATCGCCTGCGCGAGGAGCGGCTGAAGCTCCAGGAGCAGGACCTGTTCCTCGACCGCCTGCTGACCGCCGCGCCGTCGGGGGTGATCACCCTCGATCACGACGGCCGCGTCGTCATGCTCAATCCGGCGGCGGCCGCCTGGCTCGCCGTCGAGGCGGACTCGATCGTCGGTTCCCGCCTCTCGGAGCTGGCGCTCCCGGCCGCCGGCGCCCTCGACGACATCCCGGCCGGCGAATCACGGATCATCGCGTTGCAGGGCCGGCGGCGACTGCTCTGCCGGCGGGCCGGGTTTCTCGACCGGGGCGCCGCCCGGGATTTCTATGTGCTCGAGGAGTTGACCGAGGAACTCCGCGCGTCGGAGAAGGCGGCCTACGACAAGCTGATCCGGTTGATGTCCCACGAGGTGAACAACTCGGTCGGTTCGGTCCGGTCGCTGCTCGAATCCTGCGGCAACTACTCGGAGCAGATCCGCGAGAGCGACCGCGACGACTACCGCAACGCACTTCAGGTCGCGAGCGCGCGGATGGAGCATCTCGGCGCGTTCGTCAACGACTTCGCCGACGTCGTACGCCTTCCGGCGCCCCGGACCGCGAGCTGCGACCTGCCCCGGATGCTCCGGGATCTGATCTTGCTGACCACGGCCGAGCTGGCCTCCCGTCGGATCGAGATCGAACTCGCCCAGCACGGACCCTGGCCTGCGCTGTCTCTGGACAAGAACCAGATCGAGCAGGTGCTGCTCAACGTGATCAAGAACGCCGGCGAGGCGATCGGTTCCGACGGCCGGATCGAGGTCCACCTCGATGCCGCCGGACCGGCGCCGAGGTTACGCGTACTGGACAGCGGGCCGGGGATTCCGGAGACGGCCCGGCCGCATCTGTTCACACCGTTCTTCACCACCAAGCGCGATGGGCGAGGGCTGGGGTTGACGATGATTCGCGAGGTCCTCGGCCAGCACGGTTGCGACTTCGGCCTGGAGAACCGGCCCGAAGGCGGCGCCGAGTTCTGGATCCTGTTTCCCCGACGTGTCGAAGGGCACGCGGGCTAGTTCGAGGCGTCCGAGCCATGAGAGGCGTCCGAGGCGTCCGAGGCGTCCGAGGCGTCCGAGGCGTCCGAGGCGTCCGAGGCGTCCGAGGCGTCCGAGGCGTCCGAGGCGCAGCTACAGCGGTGGCACGGCGGGGCGATTCGCATCGAGAGCCTTGGCCAGTGCGGCGACGATCTCCATCACCTCCTGTCGGGTCAGCTTGGACCCCGGTCCTTCGGTCTGCACGCGATCGAGGGTCGCCCGGGCCAGCAGCACCGGGAGCGCGCAGAACTCGACGAGCCCGCGCCGACCGCCGGCCCGCTGCAGCACCGAGACATAGCGCCCGGCGGTTTCGAGGTCGCTCCGGGCCAGATCGAAGACCTCCGTGCGTTCGACCCTTCGAGGCAGGTAGCTCCGTCCCTCGACGGCGTCCCCGGCCGCGTCCTTGAGGATGTTCACCAGCTGTAGCGCCTCGCCGAAGGTCGACGCGTCCTCACGCAGCTCGCCGGCGACCGGTGCCAGCGCGTCGTCACCGAGCAGGAACAGCTCCGTCAGCATCTCGCCGACGATCCCGGCGACCGCGTAGCAGTAGTCCTGTAGGTCCTGCAGGCTATCGAGCTGCAACGTTCCGTCGTCCTCGGACCGAGAGACGAATGCCGCCATGCGATCGATTGTGCGCTGGGTGTGCAGCCGCATCGGCTGTTGCGCCGACGGGGGCAGCTCACCGAACGAGGCCATCACATACTCGAGCTCGCCGAGCAGCTCGAGGTAACCGTCGTGCCGGAGTGGCGGATCCGCGACCCAGTCGGCGCCGAGGCAGCGGCAACTCTCGGGAGCCGGGTTGTCCAGCAGATCGCGGAAGCGCTGCAGTTCGGTCACCTTGCGCCGGGCGGTCCAGTCGGTCGAATCCTCCAGCGTATCGGCGATGCGGAACAGCAGGTAGGCGATGCCGACCTGCCGGCGGGTCGGCTCGGGAAGCAACGGGATCGTCAACGCGAAAGTCCGACTGGTCTTGACCAGCAGGTCCTCGATCGATGCCGTGCCGTTCCGGGAGTCACTCACCTGGGTCCGCCTCCGGCTCCAATGGTTGCAGGCTAAGTTTCCTGACGCAACCCGGGATTCGGCTCAGCGGCGACCGAGCCACTCGCCGTACAGTTCCGGCCGCCGGTCGCGGAGGAACAGCTTCCGGGCATGGGAATCGGCGCAGCGGGAGAGGTCGATCTCGGCCTGGACGATCGCATCCTCGGATTGCGGGCCCCGGGCGAGCACCTCGCCGTCGGGACCGCAGACGAACGATTCCCCGGCGAAGTCGAGTTTCGCTTCCCGGCCGACCCGGTTGGCCAGCGCGGTGAAGTAGCCGTTGTGGAACGAGGCGACCCGGAGTTCGGCCTCGTAGAGTCCCTCGGGCCACTCCCCGACCGCGCCGGCCTGGGGCACGATGACGAGTTCGGCGCCGTTCAGTGCCAGCGCCCGCATGTACTCGGGGTAGTGCCGGTCGTAACAGATCGCGACGCCGATGCGGCCGACCTTCGTGTCGAAGACCGGCGCGCCGGTATCTCCCGGGGCGTAGTAGCCCTGTTCGTGAAAACAGGCGTACTCGGTGATGTGCACCATCCGGGTCCGCCCGAGCAGGCTGCCGTCGGCGTCGATCACCGGCGAGCAGTCGAAGCATCGGTCACCGTCACGCTCGTACAGGTTGAGCACGACGACGACGCCCAGCTCCTTCGCCTTGGCCGAGAACCGCTCGGTGATCGGGCCCGGCACGGGCTGGGCCAGTCCAGCCACATCGCCGGAGGCGGGGCGCTGCGGGTAGAACGGTTCGAACGCCAGCTCGGCGAAGGCGATCAGCTCCGCGCCACCGGCTGCGGCGCGTTCGAGTGCTGCGATGCCGCGGTCGATGTTCTCGGCGACGTCGTCACCGGCATGTTGTTGCACCAGGGCAAGTTTCACTGTCGGCTCCTCTTCACGACGTTTCGCCGTTCTCGTCACGGACGCCGGCGACCGGCGACTCCAGGTCCAGCTCTTCGACCAGGGCCCAGCCGCGATCGACCAGCCAGTCATGCGCCTGGTCGCGCTGGGCGAGATCCAGTGCCAGGTGCAGCACGTCGCCCTTGCGGAACTCCCGATCGTCGAAAACCTCATGGGCCGTGTTGCCCCGCTGAACGACGAGGGGCAAGATCAACGACCGCGGGAAATCGAACGGACCCGGCTCGTCGGCATCGCCGGACGACCACGGCTTCTCGTCGAGCCGCCAGCTCTCGAGGCCGGCGCCACCGCGACGCATCCGGACCGACCACATGTTGATGTCTCGCGGGACGCCGAACAGCACCGACGCGCCCCGGGAACGGGCGATCTCCGGGTTCACGCCGGCGTGGTCGAGATCGAGACCGACCGAGACCCGTGGCACACTGAACCGGCTGAGCGCCGCGGATGCGAACAGCAGGTTGACCTCTTCGTTAGGGGTGACCGCGATGCAGGCCGCCCGGTCCTCCAGGCGAGCGCGTTGCAGGGTACGATCGCGGATCACGTTGCCGTAGACCACCGCGAAGCCGGCCTCCTCGGCATCGCTGCAGGCCGCGGGGTTGCTGTCGATGAAGATCACCTCTTCCCCGCTCATCCGCAGCAGACGGCCCAGCGCCAGTCCGACCTCGTTGGCGCCGAGGATCGCCCAGCCCTCGTGATCGGGGCGGCGCAGGCCGAGGAGGCTGGCCACCGCCCCACCGGTGAGCCCCTGGATCACGACGGTCCCGGCGATGACCATGAACACCAGTGCCTGCAACGGCTTGCCTCCGGGAATCCCCGCGGCGTCGAAGGCCTGGGAGAACAGCGTCGCCACGGCGGCGGCGACGACGCCTCTCGGCGCGATCCAGGAGAGGAACGCTCGCTCGCGCAGGGTCATGCCGGTCCCGATCGTGCAAACGGCGATGTTCACCGGCCGCACCAGCAACATCAACGCCGCGACGGTCGCCGCGCCGCCGACACCCAGGGCGCTGACGTCGGTCAGCCGCACGTCGGCGGCGAGGAGGATGAACAGCATGCCGATCAACATCACCGTCAGCTGTTCCTTGAACTCGGCGAGGTCCCGCTGGACCTTGGTCGGAACGTTGCCCACGACCATCCCCGCCGCGGTGACGGTCATCACACCGCTTTCGGGCAGGAACCAGTTGCTGATCTGGAACAGCGCCAGGACCAGCGACAGCGTGAACACGTTCTCGAGCCCTTCGGGAACGACCCGTTCGAACCGCAGCATCACCGCCAGCAGCGCGCCGCCGATCAGTCCCGCGGCGAGCCCGAATCCCAGCCGCGTACCGACCGCGACCAGTCCCTCGGTGATCGACGAACCGATGATCACCTGCAAGGTCACGACGGCGATCACCGCCCCGATCGGGTCGATCAGGACACCCTCGGCCTCGAGGACCGTCGAGACGGTGTGCTTGACCTTGATACGGCGCAGCAGCGGCGTGACGACGGTCGGACCGGTGACGATCACGAGACTGCCGAACGCCGCCGACAGCTGCCAGCTCCAGCCGAGCAGGTAATGGGCAGCGACCGTCCCTCCGGCTCCGGTGATGAGTGCGCCGATCGTGATCAACCGCCGGATCACGGCGGCCTCCTGGCGCAACCGCCGCAGGTCCATGTTGAGCCCGCCCTCGAACAGGATCACCGCGACCGCGAAACCTACGAGAACATGCAGGGCTTCGCCGAGCTCACCCGGCCGCACCACACCGAGCAGATCCGGCCCGAGCAGCACGCCGGTACCGAGCAAAACGACGATTCCGGGAAGACGGATGTGCCGGGCAAGGGCCTGTGCGACCATCCCGGCGGCCAGCGCCACGCCGACGGTTACGCCTGCTACCGCGTCGGGCGAGTGCTCCATGGGCCGCAGTATACCCAACGTGGTCGCGAGATTGTTGCGCGAGGTAGCAGCAGAGTCCGAGCACTGACGGGAAGTTGGGATTCGCCGGGGCGGGGTCTAGGTGGAGCGGCTCAGAAAGCGTTCTTGAGGGCGTGCACGCGGTTGTTTCCGACGATTGGCGTCACGATTTCCCGCCGATAAACGGCCCGCCAGTTAGCCGGCACCGAAATCCGACCTGGAAACAGTCGCTTCGCCAGCACCCGTTCCCAGCTCCATGGCGCATCGGCAATCCCGAGCGTCATCGCCGGTGTGATGAGATCCGGCCGGCGCTCGGTTCGCCGTTTCACGAAGTTGCGCCAGATCGCGACAAGGAAGCCGCGCTCGAGCAGTGCATTGAGTCGTCGCCCGAACGCGATCGTCTCCCGGCGGTGATGCGCCATCGTGTGGCGGATCAGCTTGTGGAACAGGTCGACGGCAAACATCTCACGGTCGCGCCGTCGCGCCTTGGCGGAACGCGGAGTGCCCTTCGGTCCACGCTCCGGGTTGGCAAAGACACGGTGATCGACCTTGTGTTCGAGATCGTGCCCACGCAGACCGGCGCGGTAGCCGGGGTGCTCGTCGCTGACCACCCGCAGCTTGCCGGGGCTCTTCGGGGCGAGCAGGTTGATCATGCGAGCGAACGCCCGTCGATAGGCACCGCGGGATCGGTGCCCGGCGCTCTTTGCCTTGTATTTCACGGACTTTTTCCCGCCTCGTCCGTGGGGGGCGTAGTCGATCGAGTACACGAACCAGCTGCGCTGACCCACCGGAGTGCCCATGCCGAACGGATGGTCTTGCGAGTACACGAACCCCTCGAAGTCGTCGTAGACGATCGGCTCACGGATCTCCTTCAAGTCGGTCAACGCACGGGCCTGGAGCAGGATCGAGTGTCGACCGAGTCGCGCCGCCATGCTGGTGACTGCCGAAGGCCCACAGTGCAGCGAACGGGCAATCTGCCGGTGGGCTGAGCCGGCGTTGAGCGCGGCCGCGACATGCGGAAGCAGTTCGGGGCGTTTCAGGTAGTACGTGCAGCTGAACGTTTGCTGGGAGCAGGTCCTGCCGCAGGTCAAACAGCGATACCGTGGAATGATCCTCGGTGTCGCCTGCCGGACGAAGACACCGTGACGACGGAAGTGCACCCGTGCCATGTTGCGATGGGCTGGGCAGCCCCGCCAGGGACAGAACTCCGGACGGAAGTCTCGCGCTGGAATCGATTCAACCGGTTGGGTAGGCCAGTCCATGCCCCGGACATTCCAAGAGGCGTGCCAGTCAGATCGCCCTTGAAAAGCCGGGAATGTGGACTCGCGAAGCGATGACCTGTCCGCATGCGGACAGGCAACTGTCCGGGGTGGACAGGTTCAGGCCGGCCTAGGGGTGGCGCAACAATCTCGCGACCACGTTGCAGTCGTCGGTAGGCAACCTCTCCACCCCCCCCGACCCCTGACCATAGGAACCGACCGAGCAAGGCTCCGCGACCCGAACGAGATAGTAAACACCGGTTCCCGGCGAGAGGATTCGCGGGTCGTCCCAGGCGGCCTCGCTCAGCGCCGATGCCCCGCAGACGGCGCCGCTCACGCTGCCGGCGGCGTGGAGATCGCTCAGACGGCCGGTGACCAGGTCGTATGCGGTGCCCGGCGGGAAGGCATCCCAGGTGACGGTGGTCACGTCGGGAGTCGTCCCTGGGTCGACGCGGAGGCCGGCGACTTCGGCCGTTTCTCCAGGCGCCACCTGGCAGACGTCGGCGATGCCGTCGCCGTCGCAGTCGGTCTGACAGGAGTCGGGTACCAGGTTCCCGTCGCAATCCGCCTCGGTCCCGAACGGGATCAGATCGAGACGATCGAGGATCTGGTTGCCGTTGCAGTCGGTCTCACACTCGTCGGGCACGAGGCTGGCGTCCAGATCGAGACTGCTCCCCGCAGCGATATCACACGCATCGGGAGTGGCGTTCGCGTTGCAATCGATCTGCCATCCCGGGACGAAGTCGAATCCGGTCGGGAAGAGCAGTCCGTGATCGTTGCCACCGAGATAGGTCCTGACGAAGTTGCCGTTGGCCACGTCGAACTCGTAGATCTGCGCGTTGGTCAGATGCAGGTCGACGATCTTCTTCTTCGTGCCGTGCCAGTGACCGTTGTCGGCGGCGTCTTCCCCTTCGTCGTGGTCGTGATCGTGATCATCGTCGCTTCCGAGACTGCCTCGATACTCGGTGCCGGTACGGCCGACGAACACGTTTCCGTTGGGGCCGATGCGGATGCCCCACGGACTGTCCTGGGTCAGTCGTGTGGCGGTGCCGACCTGGGCCCACTTGCCGAGAGGAGCGCCCGTCGCCCCGTCGTACTCCAGCACCTCGTCACTGCCGTAGCTGGCGACCAGCAGGTTGCCGTCGGGCTTGAAGGTCAAGCCGCGTGGGCGATCGAGGCCACCGTTGGCGGCTGCGCTGACGAGCACGCGAACGAACTCGCCGGTCTCGCCGTCGTACTCGAGGATCTCGCCGGCCGAGCTGGTCACGACCAGGTTGCCGCCCGGTCGTGTCGTGATTCCGAACGGTTCGACGAGCCCACCGGAGGCCGGCAGGACGAACGGCCCCAGCGAGGCGCCGGTGGCCGCGTCGTAGGCCAGCACCGCGTCGATTCCCCTCGAGGCGATGAGCAGTCGATCGCCGGTCACGTGCATGCCCGCCGGCTCGTCCAGGCCGCCGGATCCCGACGGAATGAAGTCGCCGAGGTACAGGCCGCTGCGGTCGAACTCCAGCACCCGGTGATCGCCGGCGCTGGAGACCCAGACGGTTCCGGCCGGCGAGACGATCACGTCCTGCCCCCGATCGATCGGAGCCGCGGGATCGCTGGCGTCGAGCAGAACACCGGCCACACCGTGAAACTCCCGGACCACCGAACCGGTGAGCCCACTGGCAATCCAGAGATCGTGGGCACCGGCGAGGGCTTCCCGGTCGATGGTGCCGTCCCCGTCACAGTCCTGGCATGCATCGAGCACCGCATTCCGGTCCCGATCGAGAGTCATGTCGCTCTGGATCTCGGTGTAGTCCGAGGTGCCGTTGGCGTTGCAGTCGGCCTCACACTCGTCGGGCACGTCGTTGCCGTAGAAGTCGACACTCCCCAGGGCGATATCGCGACGGTCGGGTACGCCGTTCCCGTTGCAGTCCGGCTCGCAACTGTCGGGGATACCGTTCAGATCGAGATCGGCCTCGCCCATCGCGATCGCGTCGGGATCCAGCAGGCCATCCTCATCGCAGTCCTGACACTCGTCGAGGATCAGGTCACCGTTGGCGTCGACCCCGTCGACGGCCAGATCGAGCTCGTCGGCGATCCCGTTGCCGTTGCAGTCGAAGTCGACACAAGCGACACCGGCCACGTAACCCTCGATGTTGGCCTGGATCACCGAGTGAAAGTAGAGGTCGCGGTTTCCGTTCTGGCCGCTCCACGACTGGCCGCAGTAGCTCATGATCGTGCCGCGCTGGGGCTTCGACTCCGGCGCGACCACCTCGTTACAGGTATCCACCTGGTTCGCGAAGTCATGGGTGTGCCCCGTACCGGCGTTGTGGCCGATCTCGTGGGCGGTGACGGCGACGTCGTAGTGCAACGGAGACGGCTTGGTCGGATCGGGAAACCGGCCGATCGCGTAACCGGCGACCGAGAATCCGAAGGTGTCGCAGAGCGCGCTGACCCAGGCCTGGCCGCCGAAGGGATAGTCGCGCCTCCCCGACAGCAGCTGGGCCAGGTCCCGGTGGACGTGATCCATGTTCGCGAGCCAGTGATCGCGGAATCCGGGCAACGGGCTCGGAACGGTGACGTTGAACAGGTCGTCGGGGTCGTCCCAGAGCCGGGCGTACACCAGCTCGATCCGGATGTCGGTGTCCCGGAGATAGATGTCGCTGACCGCACCGTAGAGCATCACCAGGTACTCGGCGGCGGCCGTGCCGTCGGGAAACAGCTGGTAGAACTCGTGGTCGGTGTCGACGGCCAGCTCGAGTCGGCGGATTCCCGCCGCAGGTCCGGCGCCGGCGGCCGGGGATCGTACAAACCGGCCCGGCGCTGACGTCGACACGGGAGCATCCGCCAGACGGTCGAGACCGCACTCGGGTACGGCGGGGAAGCCGGTGGCACCTCCACGGGGGTCGAAGATCGAGAGTCGACCGGCAGGCAGGGTGTCCCCGGCTGGTCCACGGGAGGAGATCAGGCGGCGCGAGCGCCCGGGGCCGAGGTCGACGTGGCCAGCGACGGTCCGGGGCCCGAGGGCCAGGAAAACGTGGGATCCGGCTTGTCCGGGGATCGCTCCCCGGAACAAGGCGACCCGGGACGGATCGAACGCCAGCGTGCGATCGGCTCCACCCGCCGAACCGAGGACAAACCGGCTTTGCGGACCGGTCACACGGAACGCCTCGAGCTCGAGGTCGACCGCCCCCGCCTCGGAAGCCGGAAAGTTCCGCACGCGCAAGCGGCCCCGGGTCGAGCGAGCCTCGTGCAGCGTCGCGGGATCGAAAGCGACGACGCGGGTCGTGCCGACCTGATCGACAACCTCGAGGGTCACGGTCGACCCTGCGAACGCGACCTCGGATCGGGAATCGACCGCCTGGGCCCCGGACCGGGAATCGGCCGCCTCGGGCGCACGTTCGATCGCCGCGGCCCGTGGGCCGACGACGGCGGACGTCGCAACCGACCATCCGAATACCAGGGCTGCGATGGCCCGGATCCGCTGCCTCTTCACGCTGCCGTTCATCGGTCGGTCGTCCCCCGCCCGGTTCATCGCCGGAACACTAGATATACCCCGGGTGTGGGGTCCCGGTTGTGGTTCCGTCGAGAAACGACAGGATCGTGGATCAATCGAGATCGCAGGCGTCGCCGATTCCGTCGCCGTCGGTGTCCGCCTGATCGGGGTTCGATACCAGCGGGCAGTTGTCGCCACCACCCTGGATCAACAGCCGAGGCACGAGGACCAGGTCGCTGGAGAGTGTCGAGTTGTTCCAGACACCGATCGCCAGGATGTTCTCACCGTCGACCAGGGCCCCCGTGGCGACCGATGTCAGGTCGAACAGTGGGTCGAAGTCCGGTACGAGCCCGTTGCTCGACTCGCCGTCCGCCGCCACCGTCGTCCAGGTCGGGTCGCCGCCGGGCATGCCGGCCGAGCGGAAGATCTCCACGCCGTTGAGCCAGACGACGACGCCGTCGTCATAGTCCGCGCCGAACAGTACGCCTTCGACCTCGTCGGCGTCGGCCAGGTCGAAACGGACACGGGTGTAGATCGAGCGACTGTCGGTCGGCACCGGGGTCAGGATCAGGTTCTCGGCGCCGGTCGAGGCCTCGTAACCCACGCCGTACACACCGGGGAGCCAGGCCGAGTCGTCGAAGCCGGGCTGGATCCAGTCGACACCGATACCGGGGTCGGCGGAGTTGGACAGGTAGAGCATCGGCGCCCGGGAGACGAGGGTCAGCCGGGGCACGAGGACCAGGTCCGACGAGGGCAACGGTGCGTTCCAGGCACCGATCGCCAGGGTGTTCTCGCCGTCCCGCAGCAGCGGCAGGATCAACGTGGAGATGTCGATCGTCGGGGCATAGACCGGCTCGGCGCCGTTGCTCGATTCGTGGAGCGCGGCGACGGAGTTCCAGCTCAGCGGGCCGCCCGGCATCTCGGGGGAGCGGAAGACCTCGACGCCGTTGATCCAGGCGGCCCAGCCGTCGTCCCAGTCGGCGGCGATCTCGACCCGCAGCAGCGCCGCCAGGTCGGTCACCTCGAACGTGGTCCGGGTGAAGATCGATGCGGTTCCGGGGACGACGTTGGAGCGGATCAACGCGGCGGCTCCGCTCGAGGTCTCGTAGCCGACACCGTAACGGCCGACCGTCCAGGAGCCGTCGTCGAAGACGTCGGCAGTCCAGTCCATGCCGATCCCGGGATCGGCGGTGTTCGCCAGCAGACGCATCTCGCTGTCGAACTCGACCACGACGTCGCGTTCACCACCACCGAAGTCGGCGACCACACGCTCGTCGGCGCAGGCACCGTCGCCGTCGGGGTCGGAGGTCTCGGCCGAGGGACAGGCGACGCAGGCCAGGTCCGGGTTGCCGAAGCAGGGGTCGCAGCGATCGCCGAGGGCGTCTCCGTCGAGGTTCTCCTGACCGCTGTTCGGCAGCGTCGGGCAGTTGTCGACATCGCCACAGTGGCCGTCGAAGTCCTGATCGTCGAAAGCATCGAGCGGGCAGATGTCGCAGGCGTTACCGTTGCCGTCGAAGTCGGCGTCGGTCTGATCCGCGTTCGGTGTGGACGGGCAGTTGTCCAGGGCGCACAGGTTGTCGACGAATCCGGGATCGCCGAAGCCGTCGCCGTCCTGGTCGGTGCAGCTGTCACAACGATCGCCGAGTCCGTCGAGATCTCCGTCGCCCTGGGAGAAGTTCGGTGTCGTCGGGCAGTTGTCGATGTCGCCGCAGACACTGTCGCCGTCGAGGTCGTTGTCGACATCCCCGGGGCACAGGTCGCACAGGTCGCCGAGGTCGTCACCATCCTGGTTCGACTGCAACGGGTTGGCGACCGCCGGGCAGTTGTCGACGGCACAGGACGGGTTCGGGAAGCCGGGGTTGCCGAAACCGTCCTGGTCGACGTCGGTGCAGGGGTCGCAGGCGTCGCCGGCGAGATCCTGGTCGCGATCGCCCTGGGCCGGGTTGGCCGTCGCGACGCAGTTGTCGCAGACGTTGCCGACGAAGTCCTGATCCGAATCGGCCAGGGTCGGGTCGGGGAAACCGGGGCAGGTGTCGGCCAGGTCCGGGGTTCCGTCGCTGTCGACGTCCCGGCCCAGGGTCGGGCAGCTGACGGCCGGGAAGTGATCCGCACCGCCAGGCTCGACGCCGATCGGGCTGTCGCCACAGCTGTTGCGGCCGCCGACGAGGTAGTAGAAGCCGGTTCCCGGTGCCGGTACATCCTCGTCCTCGGCGTTCTCCAGTGGATGCTCCGGTCGGTAGCAGCTCTCGTCGTAGCTCCAGGGCCCGCCACCGAAGGTGCCGCGATAGACGTTGGAGGTGTTTCCGTTGCCACCCCGCGACCAGGTCAGGAAGGCACCGACGTCCTTGCCGAGGCGCAGGGTGTCCTCGACCGGACCGGGGACGAAGCCGACGCCACGGAGCTCGGGGGCGCAGTCCAGCTCGTCGGGCACGCCGTCGCCGTCGTTGTCGTTGTCCATCACGTCGCAGATGCCGTCCTGGTCCGCGTCGGGGCCGTCGTTCGCCGGGTCGAAGCTGCCGAACGAGCAGTCGTCGCAATTGTCCTCGTCCACATCGCTGCAGACGGTGTTGTCCAGCGGTGCACTGTCGCTAGCGTCGGGCACCCCGTCGCCGTCGTCGTCGGGGTCCGTCACGTTGCAGATCCCGTCGAGATCGGTGTCCAGGCCGTCGTTCGCCGGATCGTCGCTTCCGTTCGTGCAGTCGTCGCAACCGTCGGCGTCGACGTCCCGACAGGCGTTGGGGTCGAACGGGAACAGGTCGTCGCCGTCGAGCACGCCGTCGCCGTCGTCATCGGGGTCGCCCTTGTCGCAGAAGCCGTCCTCGTCGAAGTCGGAGCCGTCCGCCGCGGGGTCGAAGGAGCCTGTGCTGCAATCGTCACACAGATCGAGATCCGAATCGCCGCAGACGTTGGCGTTGAACGGATCGAGATCCTGGCCGTCATCGACTCCATCGTTGTCGTCGTCGGGGTCGCCGGTGTCGCAGAGCACGTCGCCGTCGAAGTCCGGGCCGTCGTCGGCGGGGTTGTCCGTACCGCTCGTGCAATCGTCGCAGCCGTCGGAGTCGACGTCCCGGCAGACGTTGGGGTCGTCGGGATCCTGGTCCTCGCCGTCGGAGACACCGTCTCCATCGTCGTCCTCGTCGGCGATGTCGCAGATCCCGTCACCGTCGAGATCCGGGCCGTCGGCCGACGGGTCGAACGAACCGCCGAGGCAATCCTCGCAGGTATCCCCATCGGCGTCGCTGCAGAGGTTCGGATCGAAGGGGTCGGAGTCCTCGACATCGTCCCGGCCGTCGCCGTCGTCGTCGGGGTCGCCCTCGTCACACAGTCCGTCGCCGTCGAAGTCCGCACCGTCGTTCGCCGCGTCTTCCGCGCCACTGGTGCAGTCGTCGCACAGGTCCGCGTCACCGTCACGACAGGCCAGCCGATCGAACGGTGACTGGTCCTCTTCGTTGAGAACGCCGTCGCCGTCGATATCGGGGTCGCCGTGATCGCAGAGGCCATCGAGGTCGATGTCGCTCCCGTCGTTGGCCGGATCGTCGACGCCGCTCGTGCAGTCGTCGCAGTTGTCGTTGTCGAGGTCGCGGCAGGCGTTGGGGTCGAGGGGGTCGGAGTCCTCGCCGTCGGGGAAACCGTCACCGTCGTCGTCGGGATCGGTCGCGTTACAGATCCCGTCGCCGTCGGTGTCGGGACCGTCGTCGGCGACGTCCGCGGTACCGTTCGTGCAGTCGTCGCAGCTGTCGGCGTCGAGATCCCGGCAGACGTTGCCGTCGTCGGGGTCGTCGTCGGCGACGTCGGCAACCTGGTCACCGTCCCGATCGAGGTCGCACAGATCGCCGGCACCGTCGCCGTCGAGATCGGCCTGGCCCGGGTTGGCGGCTGCAGGACAGTTGTCGCAATTGTCGGCGACGCCGTCAGCATCGCCGTCGAGTCCGCCGAGATCCTCGTCGACCAGCCCATCGCAATCGTTGTCGATTCCGTCGCAGATCTCGACCGAGGGCCGGGAGTGTCCGGCCTCGAGGGAGCCGAGACAGATCGCCCACAGCTCGGCGCCGTCGGCCGCGTCGTCGGCGACGAAGAAGATCAGGTCGCCGAGCCGGGCGAACCCTTCGTCGGGGCGGCCACCGGATTCGGATCCGGGGGCGATGTCGTCGAGGGGCAGCGTGCCGCCCAGGGTCCCGTCGGAGACCCAGGGCTCCATGCCGGCGCCGTCGTGGGCCATGAAGATCGCCAGTCCGCTGTCGGTCGCCTGGGTGATCGCCTGGGGTGACGAGGCCGCCGGGCCGGTCGAGATGTCGGCGATCGGCGCGGTACCCGGAGCGGTGCCGTTGCTGCGCCAGAGCTCTCGACCGCTGGCGGCTTGCGCGGCCGAGAACATCAGGGCCCCGTCGATCGCGGCCAGGGAGCGCGGATCGGTCCCGCCAACGCCGGGCCAGAGATCCTCGACCCGGATCGTGCCCGACTCACTACCGTCACTGACCCAGAGTTCGGGGCCGTCGACGCCGTCGTCGGCCTGGAAGAACAGCAGCCCGCCGACGGCGGTCAGTCGAGTCGGGTTCGAACCGGCGGTGCCGGAGCGGATGTCCTTCACCTGCTCCGTGCCGGACTCCGTGCCGTCGCTCTTCCACAGTTCGACGCCGGTCGTCAGATCGAACGCCGCGAAGAACAACGTGGCGCCGACCGGAGTCAACTCCGCCGGGTTGGAACTCCCGGAACCGGTCCGGACGTCGGCCACCCGTTCGGTGCCCTCGGCGCTCCCGTCACTGCGCCACAGTTCGGTTCCCGAGAGCCCGTCGTTCGCCGAGAAGAAGACCGCGTTGCCGAAGCGGACCAGCCCGGCGACGTTGGAACTGAGGAATCCGTCGCGGATATCGAGGACCAGCCCGGTCCCGGCGGCGCTTCCGTCGCTGCGCCAGAGTTCGATCCCGTGGGTGTTGTTGTTGGCGCGGAACAGGACCATGTCGTCGAGGGCCACGAGCTCGGCCGGATCCGAGCTGTCGGACCCGGCGAGGATGTCGGCGACCCGGGCCGTCGATGCCTCGGTACCGCGGCTGCTCCACAGTTCACGCCCCACGGCGCTCTCGAAGGCCGAGAAGAAGAGCCGGTCTCCGGCGACGGTCATCTCGGCCGGGGCCGAGCTGACGCTGCCCGGCGCGATATCGAGGATCAGCGTCGTGCGGCCATCGACACCGTCGCTGGCCCACAACTCGGAGCCGTGAGCCGCGTCGGCGGCCCGGAAGAACAGTCGATCGCGAAACACGACAAAGTCCGCCGGCCGGGAGTCGGTGCCGTCCACGGCGATGTTCTCCAGCACCGCTGCACCGCCGGCATCGGCCAGCCAGAGCTCGGCGCCGCGGACACCGTCATCGGCGCGCAGCAGCACGCCTGTGGCCACCGGCAGCAGGTCGCCGATCTCGGCCCCCCGGGAACCGGGACGGATCTGCTCGAGCAACGCGGTGCCGACCCCGTCCTCGCTGCGCCAGAGTTCCTCGCCGTTGGTTCCGTCGAAGGCGCGGAAGTAGACCGCGCCGCCGAACACCACCAGGTCGTTCGGGTTGGAGCTGTCGTTGCCGGGCCAGATATCGAAGGCGAGGCTACCGCCGCCGACGGTGCCGTCGGTCGACCAGAGTTCCCGGCCGTGAGTCCCGTCGTTTGCGGTGAAGTAGAGCCGGGAGCCCACCGTCGTGAACCGCAGCGGCGCGGACGACGGCGAACCCGGCGAGACATCCTGGGTCAGGACCGTGCCGACGGTCGTTCCGTCGGTGCTCCAGAGTTCGATCCCGGTCGTTCCGTCGTGGGCGTTGAAGTAGACCCGGCCGTTGAATTCGTGAAGCCGCTGGGGGTCTGACGAGAGGGAACCGGGACGGATGTCCGCTACGAGCTCCGTGCCCGCGTCGGTACCGTCGCTCTTCCAGAGCTCGAAGCCGGTCGTGCCGTCGCTGGCGTTGAAGAGAATGCCGCCGTTGAAGGGGAAGATCGCCCCCGGAGACGAACTGGCGAAGCCCGGCCGAATGTCCTTGACGAGCACCGTGCCGACCGATGTCCCGTCGCTCTTCCAGAGTTCGAAGCCCTCGACCGGGTTCACCGCGGCGAAGTACAGGACGCCGGCGACGTCGACGAGAGAAGACGGGAGCGACGAGTCGGACCCGACCCAGATATCGCGCATCAACTCGGTGCCGATCGCGGTTCCGTCGCTGCGCCACAGCTCGGCGCCGTGGACGCCGTCGTCGGCCCGGAACATCAGCGCTCCGCCCGAGGCGGTCAGCAGTGCCGGTTCGGAGCCCAGCGCACCCGGCAGGATGTCGGTGACCTGCACGGTGCCGACGCTCGTTCCGTCACTCTTCCACAGCTCGGCACCGTGGACGCCATCGTCGGCGACGAAGTACAGGGTCCCCGCGACGTCGACCAGTTCCCGGGCTCCCGAGGAGTCGGGACCGGGGAGGATATCCCGGACGAGCTCGGTGCCGAGGGCGGTGCCGTCGGTCTTCCACAACTCGGCTCCCTCACCGGGTCGGGAGGCGACGAAGAAGGTCGTACCGCCGGATTCGGTGAAGGCGGCCGGAGACGATCCGACCGGCTGGGGATCGGCCTGGATATCGCGCACACGAAACGCCGGCTGCGGCCAGGCGACCGCGGCGATCAGCAGGACCGCGGCCCAGAGCACGGGCGAGGTCCGCAGCGAGCGACGATGATTCCCCCCGTACATTGACCCCCTGCGTTCCCTTTCCGGAATCCCTCGACAGACCGAGCCCTGGATTCCGTATACGAACGGGTTCGGGCGGGGTCAAGCGGTTCCGGCGGCCGGCGAGGCCGGGGGGATCAGTCGGAAACCAGACTACGCACGTGGGCCACGAATCTCGATAAATCGACCGGCTTGTAGAGCACGTCGTCGGCCATCGAAAACTCCCGGAACATCGTCTCCCGGTCCGGGAAGTCGCTCAGGCGGCGGCCGGTCAGCAGGACGACCTTCGGGCTGGGCGAGGTCTCGGTCTTGATCTGGCGGGAGACCCGATATCCGTTTTCCTTGGGCATCACGACATCCAGCACCACGGCGTCAGGGCGGAAATCGGACACTTTTGCGATCGCCTCGTCCCCGTCCGACGCCAGGGCGACCTCGAAGCCGCCCATTTCGAGGGCTTCCTGGAGCATCTCGAGGATCTCCCGCTCGTCGTCGACGACGAGGACTCGTTTTTTCGGGTACATCGGGGTTGAAGCTAGGCCGGGACCCGCCGGAGTCAAGTCAGCGGCCTCAGCGGGCGCTCAGCTCGTCATAAAGGCTGAGAATCCGGTTGGCGTAGTCGCTTCCCTGGTAGGTGCCCTGGCGGACCGATCGGCTGACCCGGGTCGGCCCGTAGTTGTAGGCGGTCAGGGCCTTGTAGGGATCGCCGTCGAAGCGGTCGACCAGCTGCTTGTAATAGAGGATGCCCAGGCGCAGGTTCAGCTCGGGATCGTGGAGCGTCTCCAGGCCGCGCCAGGCCACGTCCGCCCCCTGGGCGACGTCCTTGGCGACCCACGGCCGCAGCTGCATCAGCCCGACGGCGCCGGCACCGCTCACCGCCCGGCTCTTGAACGAGCTCTCCCGGGCGACGATCGAGGCGACCATCAGCGGATCGACCTCGGCGGCGGTCGCCTCGGCGTAGATCGCGTCGGCGAGGACCTGCTTCCAGTCATCGGTGGCCGCGCTGCGATGGCGGCGCACCAGCTCCAGGATCGCGTCGCGATCGGCGACGGGATCCCGGGGCGGAAGCAGTTCACGGGTAACCCGGGCCCCCTCGGGGGGCGCCTCGGGCAACGGATCGAGTTGCGGCGTGCCGTGGACCTGAAAGGCAATCGCCGCGGCAAGGGCGAATCCCGCCCACTGGACGGCACTCACCCCTGCCGGGACCGACAGGAGGCGGAACGGATTCGGTAGGATGCGTAGTCTCATCACGACCCTACCTGGAGCATGGTGCGTGCCACCGAAGACGGGTTCGGCAAGTCGTTTACCATCAATGGTTTGCAGCTTCGCGACAGCCCCGTAACTGTCCTCGTCCTGTACACGAAAGGTCAGACGGACCCACGCAAGTCGCTGTCGCTTCACGGTTTGCGGCCGGTGTCGGATTCTGTAAGACGTGTCGTCGATCCCGACAGGGTGGTCGCGAGCAGGGTGGTCACGAGATTGTTGCGCGGCCCGGATCCCGGGAAACGGCAAACCCCAGCTACCAGGCGGCGCAACAATCTCGCGACCACCTTGAGGGGGGGCCGCTCCGGTGGCGTGATCTGCCGGGAAGTTGGCGCCGTCGGTCACGGCGGTGACACCTGACCGTTCCTAGACTGTTTCCACGTGGTCGGGAGCACCCGCACCACGGCGCCGCCTCACCCGCTCGCGACGGGTACCGGGCGGGGCAACTCTCCTGCGGCCCGAGCCGCAGCGGAAGAAAGGAAACAAGCCATGCACCAGTTTCGATCCGATTACATCCGCCCTGTTTCCGCCGAGTCGACCGGAACCCCGACGATCGGCAAGATCGTCGACTCGGAGGAACGGACCCGGCTCGACGGCAGCAAGATCTTCAACGAGAACGAGTGGCGCGCCCTGGGCAGCGCCCTCCACGTCTCCGAGCGGGAGTTCCAGATCCTGCGCTTCGTTTTCGATGACCAGACCAAGGCCCAGATCGCCGAGGTGCTCGAGATCTCGGCCCACACCGTCCACACCTACCTCGGGCGACTCTATCGCAAGCTCGGCGTCTCTTCCCGGGAGCAGCTGATCGTCCGTGTCGTCGGTGAGTACCTGCGGTTGTTCCACAACCGCTGATTCCTGTCTTCGTGGTGGCCGGCTCGCGGCGTGACTTCCCCCCGATCGAAACGAGCCGGCCACTTCTTTTTCCCCTCTCTCGCCTTCCGCCGATTCCGGGGTATCCTGCGACCTTCCCACCACCCACTGGGGTGGCCCACTGGAGGCGCTGGATGGCCGGAACGATCGACGCACGACTCGCCGAACTGGGCATCACCCTGCCCGACGCCGCGGCTCCCCGCGGGTAACTATGTCCCGTTCGTGATCAGTGGCTCGCTGGTCTTCATCTCGGGCCAGATCTCGATTCAGGGCGACACCCGGTTCGTCGGCCAGGTGCCGACGGACTACCCCCTCGAAGAGGGCCAGCAGGCCGCCCGGATCTGCGGCCTGAACCTGCTGGCCCAGCTACGGGCCGCCTGCGACGGTGACCTGGACCGGGTCAAGCGCTGCGTACGGCTGGGCGGGTTCGTCAACTCCCCCGCCGGGTTCAACGACCAGCCCAAGGTGATCAACGGCGCGTCGGATCTGATGGTCGAGGTGTTCGGCGACGCCGGACGGCACTCCCGGGCGGCGGTCAGCGCGGCCGCGCTCCCGCTGGGCGTCGCGGTGGAGATCGACGCCGTCTTCGAACTCGAAACCTGAGCCGGGGTTCCGGAATCGGAACGCTACCGCTGAGGGTTACAGGGCGCCCAGGCGCCACAGGAGCAACAAGATGAAAACCAGGAACGCCATCGCCGCGGCGGCCACGATCGCCGCCGTACTTCTGTTTGCCGTGCCCGCCGAGGCCGCGGAGACCTACGACATCGACACCGGCCACTCGATGGTCCTGTTCAAGGTGCTGCACTTCGGAGTCGGCAAGTCGATCGGCCGATTCAACGACATCACCGGCAGCTTCACCTTCGACGCCGCGAACCCGAGCGCCTCGAGCTTCGAGGTGACGATCCAGACCGAGAGCGTCGATACGGCGCTGGCCAAGCGCGACCAGCATCTCCGCAGTCCGGACTTCTTCAACGCGAAGCAGTTCCCGGTGATCACCCTCAAGAGCAAATCGGTCAAGGCGGCGGGCAAGGGCCGTTATCAGGTGACCGCCGAGTTGAACCTGCACGGCGTCAAGAAGGAGATCGAGGTCGAGATCCAGCACATCGGCAGCGGTGCCGACCCGTGGGGCAACCAGCGCGCCGGCTTCGAGGCCGACTTCAGCGTCAAGCGCGGCGAGTACGGGATCAACTACATGCCGGACGCACTCGGCGACGAGGTCGAGATGATCGTCGCCATCGAGGGCGTCCAGCAGAAGTAGTCCAGAATGCTCTCGGGAATCGTCATCTCCGGCATCCTCGCGCCAGCGCTGGCGGCGGCGCTGTTGCTCGTCGCCATCTGGCGCTTCCGCGCGTTCGAGAACGCCTGGGGGGCTCCGGTGGCACTGGCCGCCGCCTACGTCGCCGGGCACGTCGGCGTCCTCGGTTCCCTGCCCTGGCCGCCGACCGAGGCGACCCAGTGGATCGCCTACTTCGCCCTGTTGACCGCGATCGTCGGCGTACTGGAAGCGGTGGCACCGGGTGGAACCGTGGTCACGCTGTGGGTCCGCCGCGGCGTGGTGGCGATGGTGCTGACCTACCTGACCCTGCGCCCGCTGACGGTGCACTCGTGGAGCACGTCTCAATCCGTGCTGACGATCGCCGGCGTCGGCCTGCTGGTGCTCGGTTCCTGGTGGGCGATCCAGTTCTCGGCGGTGGAGCAGCGTTCCCCGGCGGGATGGATCGACCTGCTCGTCGCCGTCTCCGCCGCGGCGGTGGCGATGGCCTCCACCGGCAGCCTGGCCCTCGGACAGATCGCCGGAGTCCTCGCGGCGGCGCTCGGCGGCAGCATGGTCGTCGCGGCGCTCTCGGGCGACCGTCGCCTGGAGTCGTTTGCCGTGCCGGTGGTCGGCGTGGTCCTCGCCGGGCAGCTGATCTGCGCGGCGTTCTATTCGGACCTGCCGAAAGGCGCGGCGCTGCTGCTCGCATTCGGAATCCTCGGGAGCCGTCTCGCGACACGGGTGATGCCGGCCACGTCGAACGTCTGGTTGCGCCTCGTCGTGCGACTCCTGTTCGTGGCGCTTCCCGCCGGTGCCGCGATCGCCTGGGGTTGGGCCTCCGCGCCCCAGCTGGAACCGTATCTCCCCTACCCCTGAGCCCCTGAGCCCGACCCGTCAGCCGCGACGTCCGGCTCCCCGCGGTGGGAAAATCGACCAGGGGATGCGAACCGATCCGGCTGCGAGGCGTCTTCATGGGACAGGCCGGCTGCCACCATGAGGATCGAAGATGCAGACCTGGTTGCAAGACCTGCGATTCGGGCTGAGGAACCTCTCCCGGAACCCGGGATTCGCCGTCGTGGCGATCGCGACGCTGGCCCGGGGAATCGGCTCCAGCGCCGCGATCTTCGAGGTCGTCAACGGTGTCCTGCTGCAGCCCTTGCCCTACCCCGATCCGGGGCGGCTGCTGACACTGTTCGAGACCCATGACGACTCCGAGCTCCGGGAGACGGCGAACGTTACCTACGCCAGCTTCCTCGACGTGAACCGCGAGGTCGACGCGCTGGCCGGTGTCGGTGCCTATCGCGACTGGTTCTACAACCTCACCGGCGACGGTGACCCCGAGCGCCTGGTCGGCGCCCGGTCGACACCCGGCCTGCTGCCGACACTCGGCGTGCCCCCGCAGCTCGGTCGCTGGTTCCTCCCCGAGGAGGGACTCTCGGCGAACGCCGCGGTGGCGATCCTGTCTCACGATCTCTGGCAACGCCGCTACGGGGGTGACCCGCAGGTGGTCGGAACCACGATCCAGCTGAACGGCAGCTCCTCGCTGGTCGTCGGCGTGATGCCCCGGGGCTTCGCCGTGCCCCACGGAGCTGCGCTCTGGACACCGCTGGTCACCGACGGAGTCCTGGCGACGAATCGGACCGCGCACCTGCTCCGGGTCGTCGCCCGCCGGGCGCCGGAGGTGACCGATGCCGAAGTCGAGACCCAGCTCGCCTCCCTCTCCCGGCAGATCGCTCGAACCGACCCCGGTGCCGATCCGGACCTCACGCTTCGTACCGAGAGCATGCACGGCTTCCTCGTCGCCGATGCCCGGCGACCGCTGCTGTTGCTCTCCGGTGCGGTGATGCTCGTACTGCTGATCGCCTGCGCCAACGTGGCCAACCTGCTGCTGGCCCACGCGACACGGCGCGAGCACGAGTTCACGGTTCGCGCAGCCCTCGGCGCCGGTCGCTGGCGCCTGATCCGGCAGCTGTTGACCGAGAGCGCGCTGATCGCCGGTTGCGGCGGCGTGCTCGGCACCGCCCTGGCGGTCCAGGTCGTGCAGCGTTTGCTGCCACTGGCTCCGGGAGGCCTCCCCCGGGCCGAGGATGTCCGGCCCGATGGCGGGATGATCGCCTTCGGCTTCGGGATCACGTTGCTGGCGGTGACGATCTTCGGAATCGCTCCGGCGCTGTTCGCGGCGACGCCCGATCTCGGCCGTGCGCTGCGCAAGGGAGATCGGGGGACGATCGGCGGTCGCAGCCGCGGGCTGCGTTCGGCGCTGGTCGTCGCCGAGGTCGCGCTGGCCCTCGTGCTGCTGGCCGGCGCCGGGCTGCTGACCAACAGCTTCGCGAGGTTGCTGGCCGAGGAGACCGGCGTCGACGGCGCGAACGTCTTGACGATGCAGCTGTTCCTGGCGACGAGCCGCGACGCCGGCGATGCCGCCGGGGAGCGGCGCTCGATCTTCGTCGAGCAGGTTCTCGACCGGGTGCGGCTGACCCCCGGAATCGAGTCGGCCGGCTGGGTCAACGTCGCGCCGCTGGCCGGCGGACCGGCGACCGGCTTCGAGATCGAGGGCCGCCCCTGGCCCGATCCGGAGCGCGGTCCCCTGGCGGGGGTTCGCGTGATCGATCCGGGCTACCTGCGTGCGATGCGCATTCCGCTGCTCCGCGGCCGTGGTCTGAGCGACGACGACGATGCCGACGGCCCGCGGGTCATGCTGATCAGCGAATCGCTGTCCCGGCGATACTTCGACGGCGACGACCCGCTGGGCCGGACGATCACGATGACCGGCTGGGGCCCGCCGCTGAGCGGGACGGTGGTCGGTATCGTCGGCGATGTGCGCGCGGGATCGATGGAAGACGAGTTCGAACCGACGCTCTACTGGCCCTATCCGCAGTTCCCCCAGGCGTTCAACACCCTCGTCGTGCGGACGGCGGGAACCCCCGAGTCGATGATCGCGACGGTCAAGAGCCGGGTCTGGCAGGTCGACCCGGATCAGCCGATCGGCGCGGTGAAGACGATGGAACAGGCGGTCTCGCACTCCGTCGCCGACCGGCGCTTCGTCACCGGCCTGCTCGGGGCGTTCTCGGCGGTGGCCCTGCTCCTCGCGGCGATCGGCCTGTACGGCGTGATCTCCTACAGCGTGACCGCACGAACCTCCGAGATCGGCCTGCGGCTGGCCCTCGGTGCCCGGGGTACCGACGTGCTGCACCTCGTCCTCTCCCAGGGGATGCGCTTCGTCGGCCTCGGTCTGGTGATCGGTCTTGTCGCGGCGCTGGCGCTCTCGCGGTTGCTGAGCGGACTGCTCTACGAAGTGCGGCCAGGCGACCCGTCGACACTGGCGCTGGTCTCGTTGACCCTCGTCGGGGTCTCGGCAGTCGCCTGCTGGATCCCGGCCCGCCGGGCGGCGCGGATCGACCCGGCAATCTCGCTGCGATCCGACTGACGGCGACCCGGCGACGATCCGTCGATCAACGCTCCAGCTGTTGCAGGACGGCGCGGATCCGCGCCCCGTCCTGCTTGCGCAGGCAGGGAATCACCGTCGAGGACTGGCCCCGGGTCTCGATCCTCACCATGTCCCAGAAGATGCCCGATCGATAGTCGAACCCGGCGACCTTCTTCCACGGGATCTCCTCGTCGCGAGTGCTCAGGTTGAACACGCCGGGGGTCGAGACGACGATCTTCTCCCGGGTGAACTGGATCCGCTGGCGCAGGAAGCGGAAGCGCAGCAGCAGCGTGGCCAGCATCTCGGCTTCCACGCTGAACGGCTCGAACTCCGGTCCGGTCGCGGCGGCCTGGAACTCGTGGCCGCACTCGCGGCACTTTCGCGCTTCGTCCCAGCAACGGGTCCCGCAATCGGAGCAACGTTTGCCCTGAACGCGCTCGCCGCAGTGCCGGCAAAACGTCGCCTCGTCGGGAATGTCACCCATGCAATCGGGGCAGGTCTTCATTTTTCTTCCTCGAGTGGCGAGAACAGCTGAACGATGTTTCCGTCGGGATCGCGGAGTTGCACCAGCCGGATTCCATGGGCGGGGAACGGTAGCACCCGCGGCTTCTCACCGGTCGCCTCGCCGACGCGCTCGGCGACCACACGCACATCGGGAACGGCGAACCCGACCTTGGCGATCCCCCGGGCGCGCTCGACCGCCGCGTCACGGTCGTCCCGGATGATCTCGACGTGCAACCGCTCGTTGACCAGGTTGAGGATGCGCCAGGCGCCGTTCTCCGCCGTCGTGTCGTCCTTCCGTGAAAGTCCCAGCGCGGTCTCGTACCACACGGCGGCAGCGTCGACATCCTCGACCGAGACCGCGAAGTACTGCTGACTGCCGATCGTCGGCACCCAGGGTGGAGCACCGTCCGTTTCGGCGACGGTCGCCGTGAAGACGCCGATCATCCATACCAGCGCTGCCATCGATCTTCCGGTCGGCACGATTCGGGTCGCTTTACTCATGAGCCTGCACTCCTCAGCGAAGGAATCGACGTCGGCTCCGACTCTAACGTACGTCGCCCGCGTGATGTCCAGATTTTCGAACGGCCGCGGGACCAGGGACAACCATGAAGTCGCGTTCGGTGATCGGTGCACTCCTTCTCCTGATCGCGACCTGCATCGTGGGAAGCTCGGCGATCGTCGATGGGCTGGCCGGCCGCGTGGACTGGTCGTACTGGCAGACCGCCGTCGCGGGCGGGCCGGAGTGGGATCGCTCCGACCTCGGCTACCTGCCCGGCTTCCCCTGGCTCCTGCGGCCGTTCGTTCTTTTGCCCCGGCCGTACGGCAACATCACCTACGTCCTCGTGGCGCTGCTGCTGGCGGCCGGCACGATCGCCGCCCTGCGCCGTGAGATTCTCCGCGGCTCGACGACCCCTGTGCGTTCAACGATCCCCTGCATGCTCTGGCTGTCGGGCGCCTTTCTCGTCGCGATCCGGAACAATCAGGTGACCGTGCAGATGATGGCGGTGCTGACGATCGGGTTGATCCTGCTCGTTCGCGGACGAACGTTGAGCGGCGCCGCCGTGATCGGTCTATCCGCGCTGCTCAAACCGATCACCCTGGGAATGTCGCTCTATTTCGTTTTTCGCCGGGAGTGGAAACCGGCGTTGGTGATCGGCGCCGCTCCCCTGCTGGCCTCGCTGTTGCTTGTCTCCCTCGGTATCGGCCCCGCCGCAAGCATGCGGAAACACGTCGACTGGCCCCTGCGCATCCTGGCCCTCCAGTCGACCGACGTCGAAGCGGCGGACTCGCCGGCCGGCACGGCGCGCCGGGCGAACCAGGGGCCGATGGGCGTGATCACCGAGGCCGGCCTGCGCTTCGATTCACAGTCAGCGCTGTTGCTCGGCGGCGGCCTCTTCTTCTTCTCGATCCTGGCGACGGCGGCGATCGCGAATGGCGGCAGGACCCCGTCGGAACATCGCTGGGAGAACCTCGCCCTCTGGCTCGCCTGCGTGACCGTCGCCGCCCCGTTCGGCCGTTATTACTACAGCGTGTTGCTCGTGCCGGCGTGGATGGTGGTGGTCCGCAACCTCGACGGTACGCGCTGCCCCCGAGCCCTGCGTCATGCCGCCATCGCCGTTCCGGCCCTCGCCTGGGGAGGCCGGACCGAGGGGCTGTACGCGGCGACGTCGCTCGTCACGTTCCTCACGGTCGGCCTGATGCTGCTTCACGCTCGGTCCGGCAACGCGGAACCTCGCACGACCCCGGCGCCAGGGCTCTTGAGGCGTGGGCCCCGGGTAGAATCGCTCGTCGCCGTCGCGCGGTCAGGTTTCGACGTACAAGACCCGTAGCCAACTCTGCATCCATGGCACGGAGGAGTCTGATGAGTCAGCGGCTGCGCCTGGCGTTACCTTGCTTGCTCGTGCTGGCGGTCGGCTGCGCGGGAATCCCGGCCCGCCAGGTCACGGGTGATCCCGTCCGCAGCGGCTCGCCGGCGGACGGGAGCGGCCTGCCCCAGGCTCCGCCGGAGATCTCAGCCCTCGCCCCCGGAGCACCGGTGAAGCCGCACTCTCCGTATCGCAATGGTCCGGCAGCGCCCGCGGCCGCGGAAACCGACCGGGGCCGCCCCACGATTCCCGAAGGAGACTCGGTCGTGGAGAAGAACATCCGGGTGAATCCAGCCGACGGCGTGCGCGGCCAGAACGAGACCGCGATCGCCGTGAGCAAGACGAACCCGCTGAACATCGTCGGCGTCGCCCGTGACGAGGCACCCGGCGAGGCGCTGACCGCCTGGTACACGACGGTCGACGGCGGCCTGACCTGGACCGGTGGGGTGATCGATGACGAGACCAACCTGTCCGAGAGCGATCCGGTGATCACGGCCTGTCCCGACGGATCGTTCGTGCTGGTGCTGCTCTCGATCAACCCCGGTTCGGCCTTGTTCACCTATCGCTCCACCGACGGCGGCTTCACCTGGAACAAGACCGTCGTCTACGAGAACCCCGAGGCCACCGGACCAAGGGTGGACAAGCCCTGGTTGACCTGCGACGACACGGGATCCTTCTATCATGGCCGCGTCTACCTGGAGTGGATGCAGTGGGAGACCCTCGGCGAACAGCAGTTGATGATCGCGACGTCATACAACGGCGGACTGACCTGGAATCGCGAGGTCGAGTTCGCCGACGAACCTGCGGCCCAGAACCAGGGCGTCGTCGGGGTCGGCCCGGCCGGCGAACTGTACGTCGTCTGGAGCAAGCGCACCGATGACGGCCTGCACCACATGTTCGACCGCTCGCTGAACGGTGGGCGCACCTACGAGACCGACCGGCCGATCGCGTCGGTGAGCGACATCCCGATCGACGGTGTCGTGCGCCGCCTGGCCTACCCGGCGATGGCCGTCGACGGCAAGAGCGATCGATTCGCCGGGAACATCTACGTGACCTGGTCGGGGAATCGCAACGGCAACCCGGATATCCTGTTCGTCCGCTCGACCGACGGAGGAGACAGCTGGACCGAGCCGGTCCGGGTGAACGACGACTCGACCTATCGGGATCAGTACAACCCGTGGATCGCCGTCGACTCCGACGGCAACGTCTTCATCACGTGGTGGGACCGGAGACGGACGAAGAACCGCGAGTACGAGATCTGGGGCGTCGCCTCCTACGACGGCGGCGTGACATTCGACACGAACTTCGTGATCAGCGACTTGCCGTCCGACGGCACGCTGGACGACTTCTTCGGCGACTATGCCGGGCTCGATGTGTCCGACGAGTTCCTCTACTCCCTGTGGGTCGACACCAGGGAGGGTGTATTCGGCGACACCGATGTGTACACCGACCGTTATCCGAACCTGTTCGACTACAACGAGGTCCGGAATCTCGCCTGGTCCGACCCCCAGACGCTTTCGTTTGACGAACAGGACTCGATCTTCGGCGAGGCGGTCGATCACGACGTCCTCGGCGGGCTGCTCTCGGAGCTGCGAGCCGACGCCGGTTTCGATCGGGCGGTCTGTCATGCACCGGCGTGGAACGACTCGCCGTTCGCCGAACCCCGCACGCCGCCGATCGGCGAGGCGTACTACTACCTCGTACGGGCTCACGGGCCCCGGGGCGTGGGCAGCTATGGCGATGCGGCGCCGATCGCCCGGACGAACCTGCGCGACCCGCTGGACGAGACGCTGCCGATCTGTCCCTGACGTCGGTCAGGGGACGGGAAACAGGTTGCCGGAGGCCGGCTGCATGCCCTCGACTCCAAGCAGCGTCTTCTTCGCGTCGAGGCCGCCGCCGAAGCCGGTCAGCGACCCGCTGCTGCCGATCACCCGGTGGCAGGGGATCACGATCGACACCGGATTCTTGCCGTTGGCAGCACCGACGGCGCGACAGGCCGCGGGGTTCCCGACCCGGCGGGCCAGCTCCCCGTACGAGATCGTCACCCCGAACGGAATCGCCTGCAGCTCCTGCCAGACCCTTTGCTGGAACGGTGTCCCCTCGGGGGCCAGCGGCAGGTCGAACTCGGTGCGCCGGCCGGCGAAGTACTCCTCGAGCTGTTTCCGGGCCCGATCGATCACCTTGCCGCCCCTGCACCAGCCGTCTTCCGGCTCGATGCCGAGCTTGTTCTTCTCGAAGCGGATCTCGACGAGGGCCTCTTCGTTGGAGACGATCAGTAGCCGGCCCACCGGACTCTTCATGAAGTCGTAACGCAGTTGCATCGGCCTCACCTCTTTCGATTCGTGGATTTTGCGGTCCGTTCCGACTGGCGCGTCCAGAGCGCGATCGCCGCGTACGAACGCCACGGACGCCAGTTCTCGGAAAGCAGGGACAGTTCTCGGGTGCTCAGCCGCTCTCCGTCCGGCGCTGCTCCTTTCTGCAGGCCGAGGTCGGCGGCCGGGAACGCGTCGGGCTGACGCAGGGCCCGCATGCAGACGTAGTCGGCGGTCCATTCGCCGATACCGGGCAGCGCCACGAGTGCGCGGTGCATCTCCTCGGCATCGACGAAGGGCTCGAGCACGACGTCGCCGCGTTCCACCGCCCGGGCCAGCTCCTGCACGGCACGCACCCGGCCCCCCGGCATCCCGATGCCGTCGAGCTGCGCCGCGGCGAGGGCGGCGGCGGTCGGGAATCGATGGGTCAAGCTGCCGCGACACAGCCGTTCTGGAAGCGGTTCGCCGCAGCGCTCCGCGACCCGGCCGGCGATCGTCGTCGCCCCCTTGACCGAGACCTGCTGACCGAGGATCGCCCGGACCGCCAGTTCGAAACCGTTCCAGGCACCCGGTACACGCAACCCCGGGTGACGCCGCAACGTCGCACCGAGGATGCGATCGCCTCCGAGGCCGGCCTCGATCGCACCGGGATCGGCCCGGAGGTCGAACTGGTCCCGGACTCTCTCGACGACCTGGAGCAGCGCCCGCGCCGACGGCAACCAGGCGCGCAACCGCAGCGTGTTCTCCCGGTCACCGGGGTTGATCTCGATCACTCCCGGTCCACCGTCGACGTCGATCGTCCGACGGTAGACCTCGGCGGCGACCTCCTCGACCCCCGGCGTCGAGCGGTAGCGGAAGTAATCGAGGAGCAGCGGCCAGTCCAGCGGCGGTCGGTAGGCCAGCAACAGGTCCAGCGGTGCGTCGCCGTCGACATCGCTGCTGGCACGGCCGCGGAGTTCGCCGGGCGTGGCCCGGAACGTCTCCCTGATCGCGGCGTTGAAACGCCGGAGACTCGAGAAGCCCGCCCCGGCGGCGACCTCGGTCATCGGCAGCTGGGTCTGATCGATCAGCTTCCGGGCGAAGTGCACCCTCCGGGTGCGGGCGATCGCGCCGGGAGTCGTGCCGAGATGCTCCATGAACAACCGCGTCAGGTGGCGCTCGCCGACCCCGAGCCGGGCCGACATCCGCGGCAGTGTCTCCTGGTCCAGCATTCCGGAATGGATCATGCGCAACCCGCGGGAGACGATGCCCGAGGTGCCCAGCCACTCCGGCGTTCCCGGCGACGCATCCGGACGGCAGCGCCGGCAGGCCCGGAACCCGTTGTGCTCCGCCGCGGCCGCCGAAGGGTAGAAGTCGACGTTCTCGCGCTTCGGCGTCCGGGCCGGGCAGATCGGTCGGCAGTAGATCCCGGTCGTCTTGACGGCGATGAAGAACCGGCCGTCGAAGCGGGCGTCCCGGCTACGCATCGCCCGGTAACAGTGCTTGGCGTCGAGCTGCATGACGGCACCATCATGCCCTGGATCGGCCGGTCCGGCTCGCCGTTTTCGGACATGGCGGTGAACGGCGATCCGGGGCTGTGGCGAAACGATCGGGCGGGCCGGTCGGCGAACCGTGGTACAACCCCGAAATCCCGATCGGCGAGGACGAAATGCACCCGGAACCACTCACCTGCCGCAAGCGCGAGTTCTCCCTGCCCGACGACGTGCACTACCTGAACGCGGCGTACATGTCGCCGCTGTCCCGGCGCGTCGTCGAGGCCGGAGTCGCCGGGATCGGCCGCAAGGCGTTGCCGTTCGAGATCCGCGCCCCGGACTTCTTCGACGGGGCGAACGAGGTGCGTCGGCTGTTCGCCAGGCTGATCGGAAGCGACGCGCCGGAGCGAGTGGCGATCGTGCCCAGTGCCTCCTATGCCTTCGCCCAGGTCGCCCGCAACGTGCCGCTGGCCCGGGGCCAGAACGTCGTGCTCGTCGGCGAGGAGTTCCCGTCCAATGTCTACATCTGGCGCCGCGCCTGCGTCGACTCCGGCGCCGAGCTGCGCGTCGTCCCCGCTCCGACCGCGGGTCGCTGGAGCGACCGGATCCTCGACGCACTCGACACACAGACCGCGGCGGTGAGCCTGGGCGGCATCAACTGGACCGACGGCACGCCGTTCGACCTGGAGGCGATCGGCGCCCGGGCCCGGGAGTGCGGCGCCGTCTTCGCCGTCGACGGTTCGCAGTTCGTCGGCGCCATGCCGTTCGACGTCGTCCGCACGCGCCCCGACGTCGTCGTCTGCCCGGCCTACAAGTGGCTGATGGGACCGTACTCGATCGGCGCCGCCTGGTTCGGCGAGCGCTTCGACGACGGGGTGCCGATCGAAGAGAGCTGGATGACGCGGCGCGGTAGCGAGGATTTCGCGGGGCTGGTGCGCTACGTCGATGAGTACCGTCCCGGCGCGATTCGCTACGATGTCGGCGAGACCAGCAACTGGACCCTGATGCCGATGCTGATCGAGTCGTTGACCCAGGTGCTCGAGTGGCAGCCGGAGAGAATCCAGCAGTACGGACGCAGATTGACCGGCGGTCTCGTCGACCGGTTGCGGGACGGCGGGTTCACGGTCGCCGACGATACCCGCCGACCGGGGCATCTCTTCGGCTTCCGGCTGCCTCCCGGGACCGACCCGATCGCTCTGCGCGAACGGCTGGAGCAGGAGCGCATCTTCGTGTCGGTCCGCGGCGATGCGATCCGGGTCTCGGTCCACCTGTTCAACGACGAGGGCGACATCGACGCCCTGGCCCGGGCGGTGCTCGGCTGAGGCTCCAACGGCGCCCCTGATTGTGTTAGGTTCGGCGAGATCGGCGAGGCATCGTACGCCTCGCGGCACGGACTCTCAGGGGGCCTCGATGATGCGCACGCTTCGAAACTCGTTCGTTCTGCTGGTCTGCACTCTACTCGCGGTCTCCGCGACGCCGGCCCAGCGGCCCGCCCCGCAGGAGCCGGCCGACACCGCCGCGAAGAAGGCCTCGTGGGAACGCCACCAGCAACTGAAGCGCGACTCCGAGTTCCACGGACTGGAGTGGCGCAACATCGGCCCGGTCGTCCAGGGCGGCCGCATCGTCGACATCGAATCGGTTCCCGGTCAGCCGTACTCGTTCTACGTCGCCTACGCCTCCGGTGGCGTCTGGCGCACGACGAACAACGGGGTCACCTTCGACCCGCTGTTCGACGACCAGGAGACGATCGTCATCGGCGACCTGGCCCTCGATCCGCAGAACAGCAAGACGATCTGGGCCGGCACCGGCGAGAACAACTCGTCGCGTTCGTCCTACGGCGGAGCCGGGGTCTTCCGTTCCGACGACGGCGGCGAGAGCTGGCGCTCGATGGGACTCGAGGGCACCGATCGGATCGGCAAGATCATCGTCGATCCCCGGGATTCGAAACGGGTCATCGTCGGCTCTCTGGGCAAGCTCTACACGCCCGGCGGCGACCGCGGCATCTTCCTGACCGAGGATGGCGGCCAGAGCTGGCGCAACGTCCTCGATACCGGCGCCGACGACGGCTGGACCGGAATCGTCGACATGTCGATCGACCCTGCAAACCCCGACGTGCTCTACGCGGCGGCCTGGGAACGCCAGCGTCGCCCCTGGAACTTCACCGAGGGCGGCCCGGGCAGCGCGATCTACAAGAGCCGCGACGGCGGCAAGAGCTGGAACCGACTGTCCGGCGGATTCCCTCAGGGCGAGCATGTCGGGCGGATCGGCCTGGCGGTCTCGCCGTCGAACCCGCAGATCGTCTACGCCGCGCTGGACAATCAGGAGCTGCTACCCGAAGAGCTGTGGGATCTCGGCGACGCGCCGGTCACGCCGAAGCGACTGCGCAAGATGTCGAAAGAGGATTTCCTGGCCCAGGACCCCGAGGCGATCGAGGATTTCATCCGGGGCAACGACTTCCACGTCGACGTCGACGCCAAGAAGTTGATCCAGATGGTCAAGGACGACGAGCTGACGATCGACGACATCCTGGCCGAGCTCGACGACGCCAACGCGAACCTGTTCAACAGCGACATCCGCAGCCTCGAGGTCTACCGCTCCGACGACGGCGGCGAGAGCTGGCGCCGGACCCATGAAGATCCGATCCGTGAAGTGGTCTACACCTACGGCTACTACTTCGGACAGATCCGCGTGGCACCGGACAATCCGGACCGGATCTACACCTACGGCGTTCCGGTGATCACCTCCGACGACGGCGGCAAGACCTTCACCGGGCTCAACGGCCGCGATGTCCATGTCGATCATCACGCGTGGTGGATCGACGCCCATCACCCGGACCGGATGATGACCGGCAACGACGGTGGTCTCGACGTCACGTACGACGGCGGCAAGAACTGGGTCAAGCTGGACCGGCAGCCGGTCGGTCAGTTCTATGCGATCGCCGTCGACATGGCCAAGCCCTACAACGTCTACGGTGGGCTCCAGGACAACGGTACGTTGCGCGGTTCGAGCCGCTCACGTCCCGGCCTCGACGAGTGGCGGCGCATCGGCGGCGGCGACGGCATGCACGTCCAGATCGACCCCGACTCCGATGCGACCTATGCGGGGTTCCAGTTCGGCTTCTACTTCCGCATCGACTCCGGCGGCGGCCGCACGACGGTGCGGCCCCGGGACAAGCTGGGTGACCCGGCGCTGCGCTACAACTGGTCCTCGCCGATCCTGCTCTCGGAGCACAACCGCAACATCCTCTACTTCGGCGCGAACATGCTCTACCGCTCGATGGACCGCGGCGAGAGCTGGACGGCGATCAGCCCCGATCTGACCACGTCGACGAACCGCGGCGACGTTCCCTACGGCACGCTGACGACGATCTCCGAATCGGCGCTGGAGTTCGGTCTGATCTGGGCCGGCACCGACGACGGCAACCTCCACGTCACCGAGACCGGAGGCGTCGACTGGCGAGACGCCGCGAGCGGCCTGCCGACCGATCGCTGGGTCACCCGGGTCCAGGCCTCGACCCACGAACGCGACCGGGCCTACGCGAGCCTGTCGGGGTACCGCGACGACGACATCGCCTGCTACCTCTACGTCACCGAGGATCTGGGCCGGAGCTGGCGCTCGATCGCGGCGAACCTGCCGGCCGAAGCGGTCAACGTGATCCGCGAGGATCCGGTCAATGCCGACGTGCTCTGGGTCGGCACCGACCGCGGTGCCTACGTCTCCCTCGACCGCGGCGAGTCCTGGCAGGGACTGCCCGGCCTGCCCAACGTCCCGGTTCACGATCTGGTCGTCCACCCCCGGGAGCGAGAACTGGTGGCCGGTACTCACGGGCGCAGCGTCTGGATCCTCGACGCCCTGCCGATCCAGGATCTGACCCCCGAGCTGCGCGAGGAGCCGCTGCACCTCTTTCCTCTCGAGAAGGTCAGCTACAACCGTGGCTGGAACCGGCGCCGCTCCGCGTGGTTCGATCGGCCGGATGAACGCTCGGAGCTGGACATCCCCTACTGGAGCGACAGCGACGGTGATGTCGTGCTGACGATCCTGGACAAGGACGACAAGCCGTTACGCCACGTCGAGACCACGGCCACGGCGGGGATCAACACCGTCACCTGGGACTACATGCTCGACGAGGAACTGGCCCTCGCGGTCGAGGCGGAGCGCAACGCACCTGGCGACGACGACGCCAAGTCCGACGACTCGAAGAAGTCGAAGAAGAAAAAGAAGAAGGCCGACGCCGAGGGCGAAGATGAGGGGCCCGAGGAGGGCGTCCTGGCCCGGAGCCCCTGGGCCCAGGCGGTGGAGCTTGAGCGTCCGCTCTACGTCACTCCGGGCAAGTACACGTTGCGCATCGAGCGCGGCGAGGCGTCGGCCACGACCAAGCTCGAGGTCTCGAAGCCGCGCGCGCGACAGCCCCGGGCGAAGAAGAAGGATCCGATCCGGGGTCGCAAGGACGACTGAGCCCGATGAACGTTCATCTGGTCGACGGCACGTACGAGCTGTTCCGCGCGTACTACGGCGTGCCGTCCTCGCGCACCGACGACGGTCGGGAGGTCGGCGCGACCCGGGGCATCGCCCGATCGCTGCTCGCCCTGGTGCGCAGCGGAGGCGCGACTCACGTCGCGGTCGCCTTCGACCACGTCATTGAATCGTTCCGCAACGAACTGTTCGACGGCTACAAGCAGGGCGACGGGATCGACCCGTTGCTCCGGGCACAGTTCGAGCCGGCGGAGCAGATCGCCCGGGCCCTGGGCTTCGTCGTCTGGCCGATGATCGAGTACGAGGCCGACGACGCACTGGCCACCGGCGCCGTGCTGTACGGCGCCGACCCCAGGGTCGAGCGCGTCTTCCTGTGCACACCGGACAAGGACAACGCCCAGTGCGTCGTCGACGACCGGATCGTCTGCCTCGACCGCAGACGGAAGAAGGTGATGAACGCCGACGGCGTCCGGGAGAAGTTCGGTGTCGATCCCGCCTCGATCCCCGACTGGCTGGCTCTCGTCGGGGACAGCGCCGACGGGATTCCGGGAATCCCCCGCTGGGGTGCTCGTTCGGCTTCGGCGGCCCTCGCCGCTCACAAGAAGATCGCCCACATCCCCGAGGATCCCGCCGACTGGAAGTTCACCGTCCGCGGAGCGGCGGCGCTGTCGGCGTCCCTCAACGAACGCCGAGAGGCTGCGGCGCTCTACCGGACCCTGGCGACGTTGATCGTCAACTGCCCGCTCGACGAGAGTCTCGACGATCTGGAATGGCGCGGCGGCCATCGCGCCGACCTCGAGGCGATCTGCGAGGAGATCGGCGAGAGCGAGCTGCTCGAGCGAGTCCCGCGATGGCGTGAGGGCGACCCGGCCGCGACCTGAGCCGGGGCCCGGGCGATCGAATCAGCGGCGCCGCTGGATCCGCTTCAGCTTCGCCTCGGCCGCGGCGACTTCCTGCCTGGCCTCGTCCACGAGGACCTTGGTCCGCTCGTTGCGCTGGGCGGCGGTCTCTCCCGAGTCGGCGCGTATCTCCTTCTCCTCCTCGGAGAGCTGGGGGCGCGCCGAGAACGGATTGACCGTGGCGAGGAGCTGTTTCTCGAGGGCGGCCAGCCGTGCCTGAGCCGCGGCCAGCTCGGCCTGGGCGGAGGCGGTCATCTGTCGGGTTTCGACGACCCGTTCCTCCTGGCCTTCGACGTATTCGATCGGGTCCGGTAGTTTCGGTCGCAGGTCCGGCGGCGGTGGCGCGTAGCGCTCTTCTTCGGTCGGTTCGTCCTCCGGCCGTGCGCGGGCGGCGAGGTCCTCGTTGGTGAAGACGTAGACGTCCTCGGACTTTTTCTTGCGCGACGCCTGCTGGAACACCGACACCTTCTTCTGGGCCTCGGCCTTCTGCGGAGCCGCTTTCGCTTCGGATTTCTCGGGCTCCTTCGCGGGCCGGGGCTCCTGCTTGTCGCCTTCCGCCATCGCGGGGGCGGCCAGGGCCAGGGTCACGAACAGGATCCAGCTTCGAACCACCATCGGAGTCACCTCGACTGCAATTTGCCTACATGGATAGTGTACGTCCCGTTGATTCGGGAGTCACTCCGGCAACGAATCACGCTCTTTCACGGTCGATTCCGGCCCTGTTTCGCCGCCCGCCGACCGCCGCCGGCGGATTGACGCCGGGCGAACCCGGCGGCTACGCTGGGCCCCTGATGACCGACTCGAACATCCGCAGCCGAGTCTGCGACGCCTACTCCGGTGCGGCCGATGCGCCCGAGGGCACCCATCCGTTCCCGGTCGGCAAGAGCTTCGGCGAGGCCCTCGGCTACGACCCGCGCCAGCTCGCGGAGTTGCCGGCCAGCGCAACGGCGGCGTTCACCGGGGTGAGCAACCTCGACAGCCTGGCCCGTATCGCCCCGGGCGACACGGTGCTCGATCTCGGTTGTGGCGCCGGCACCGACTCGCTGCTCGCCGCTCGACGCACCGGCGCCGACGGCCGGGTCGTCGGCCTCGACTTCAGCCCGCGGATGTTGCACCGGGCCCGGAGCGCCGCGGCGACGGCCGGTGCGACGAACATCGGCTTCGCTCAGGCCGCGGCCGAGCAGCTACCGCTGGCCGACCGGTCGATCGATGTCGCCCTGATCAACGGGCTGTTCAACCTGAACCCCCGGCGACAGAGGATCTTCGCCGAGCTGTCCCGGGTCCTGCGACCCGGTGGAACCGCGTGGGTTGCCGAATTGATCCTCGACGGGCCGCGCCCGGCGGCCCGACCGGGGTCCGATGACGACTGGTTCGCCTGAATCGCCGGCGCCAGGGAGGGCGGTGCCTTCCTGCAAGAGTTCCGGGACGCCGGGTTCCGCGAGGTCCGGTTGCTGCGGGCCTTCCGCAACGCACGCACGAAGAATCCGCGGGTGCTTGCCGCCGAGATCGCCGCGGTACGCTAGGCCGCGACCGAGAATCCAGTGGACCGGTCACCGAACTTCAGGAGGCTCCGTGACGACCATCGGCAGATCCGCGTTCGTCTTCCCGTTGCTGCTCGTGTTCTTCATCGGTTTCGGTGCAGGCTGTACCCCCGAGCCGGTCGATCGGCCGGGATCGGCCCCCGCTGTCGGGATCGACGGCTTCGACCTCGCCGAGACGACGATCGAGGAGATCCAGCGTGCGATCCGCAACGGGTCGCTGACCGCCGAGGCCCTCGTCGAGGGTTACCTCGCCCGGATCGCAGCCTACGATCGACGGGGCCCCGCGTTGAACGCGCTGATCCTGCTCAACGACCAGGCTCTCGAACGCGCCCGGGAGCTCGACCGGCATCTCCGGGAGACCGGTGAGTTCGTCGGCCCGCTCCACGGCATCCCCGTGATCGTCAAGGACAACTACGACACCGCCGACCTGCAGACGACCGCCGGCTCGGCGACGCTGCTCGGCTCCGTACCCCCGGACGATGCGTTCCAGGTGCGCCGTATCCGCGAGGCCGGGGCGATCGTGCTGGCCAAGTCGAACATGGCCGAGTTCGCGTTCTCGCCTTACGAGACGGTCGGCTCGGCGCTCCCCGGGTACACCCGCAACCCGTACGCGCTGAATCGCGTCACCGCCGGCAGCAGCGGCGGTACCGCAGCCGCCGTCGCGGCGAACCTCGGCGCCGTCGGACTGGGTACCGACACCGGCAACTCGATCCGGGGTCCCTCGTCCCACAACCTGCTCGTCGGCATCCGATCGACGATGGGGTTGACCAGCCGCGACGGGATCGTGCCGCTCTATCTCGATCACGACATCGGCGGACCGATGTGCCGCACGGTGGCCGACGCCGTGCGGGTCCTCGACGTCATCGCCGGAAGTGATCCGGCGGATCCGGTGACGGCCCAGGCCGACGAACGCCGCGCCGAGAGCTATCTGGCCCACCTGAAGGTCGACGGTTTGCAGGGTGCGCGGCTGGGGGTTGTCCGGCAGCTCTCCGAGGTCGAGACCGGCGACGCGCGGGTCCGTGAGCGCTTTGCCGGCGCGCTGGCCGAGTTGCGGGCGGCCGGCGCCGAGGTCGTCGACATCGAGATCGCGGAACTCGATTCGATTCCGGAAGACGAGCGCTGGTGCTCGCGATTCCGCTGGGACCTCGAGAACTATCTCGCCTCGCTGGGGGAGCGCGCAGCGCTACGGACTCTGCAGCAGGTGATCGATTCGGGCAAGACCCACCCTTCGATCGCCTCGGGCCTGGCCTACTTCCAGGGCATCGAAGGTGCCCCGGAGCAGAGCGCGGAATGTCGGAAGGCCTGGGCCAACGGGGAGCTGCTGGCCGAGGGCATCCGGCGCGTGCTCGCCGAAGACGAACTCGACGCGCTGGTCTATCCGACATGGAGCAACGTGCCCCGATTGATCGGCGACCTGACGACCCCGGCCGGCGACAACAGCCAGGATCTGTCACCGCACACCGGCTTCCCGGCGATCACCGTGCCGATGGGCCTCGTCGGAGAGGGGCGTCCCGGCCTGCCGACCGGCATCACCTTTCTCGGAGACGCCTGGACCGAACCGCGGCTGATCGAACTCGCCTTCTCCTACGAGCAGGCGACCCGGCATCGGATCCCACCGGAGACGACGCCCTAGCTCAGAGGTCGATCGACTGGCGGTACTTCGGCACGACGACGTCCCACTGCAGTTCGTCACGGACCTGCTCGGCCAGGGCCAGCGCGGCGGACTCCTCACCGTGGGTCAGCATCAACTTGCTCGGCGGCGTCTTGTACCCTCCGAGCCAGCGCATCAGTCCACGTCGATCGGCATGGGCCGAGAGTCCGTGGATCTGCTGGACCGCTGCGCGTACCGGGAACATCCGGCCGAGGATGCGGACCTCCTCTTTCCCCGATGCGATCTCGTGGCCGAGGGTTCCCTCGGCCTGGTACCCGACGAACAGGATCGTCGACTCGGGGCGACCGATGTTCTGCACCAGGTGGTGCTTGATCCTGCCGCCGGTGCACATTCCGGAGCCGGCGAGGATGATCGACGTGCCGCGGATGCTGTTGATCTCCATCGACTGCTCACGGGTGCGCGAGAGCCGGAGCCAGTCGCCGCAACGGGCGAAGCGTTCGTCGCGGAAGATCCGGCGCATCTTCTCGTCCATGAAGTCGGTGTGCCGCTCGAAGATCTCCGTCGCGTGGATCGCCATCGGGCTGTCGAGAAACGTGATCACCCTGGGGATCTTGCGAGCGCAGACCTGCTCCTCCAGGTAGACCATCAGCTCCTGGGCCCGCTCGATCGCGAAGGTCGGCACGAGCAGGTTGCCGCCACGGGCGAGGGTATCCCGGACGGCATCCCCCAGCTGATCCGCGATGTCACCGGGTCGCTCGTGATCCCGGTTGCCGTAGGTCGATTCCATGACGACGACGTCGGCGCGCTCGATCGGAGTCGGATCACCGACGATCGGCATGTCCCACTGGCCGATATCGCCGCTGAACAGAATCCGGCGCGTCGTTCCGCCCTGGGCCACCTCGATCTCGATCATCGCCGCGCCGAGGATGTGCCCGGCTTCCCGGAACGTCGCCTGGATCCCGGGGCCGATCTGGTAGGGCTCGTCGAAGCCGATCCCGACCCAGCGATCCTCGACGGCGGCGGCATCCTCGCGAGTGTAGAGCGGGACGTAGGGGTGCTTGCTCTTGCGCCCCTCCTTGCGGTGTCGCCGCTTCTTGTAGGCGACGTCCTCTTCCTGGATGCGGGCCGAGTCGTCGAGCACCAGCTGGGCCAGCTCCACCGAGGGTGCGGTGGTGACGATGCGGCCGCGAAAGCCGCCTCGCACCAATCGCGGTAACAGGCCGCAGTGATCGAGGTGTGCGTGGGTCAGCAGTACGATGTCGATCGAGGCGGGATCGAAGACCGGGTCCGCCCAGTTGCGGGACTGGAACTTGCGCTCCTGGAACAGGCCGCGATCGATCAGGATTCGCTTGTCGCCGGCCTCGAGCAGATAGCTCGACCCGGTTACCTGCCGTGTCGCACCGAGGAATTGAATCTTCATCCGGTGATGATGCCACGACCCAGGCGATCACGGAGCGGACGGTCCCGGGTTTTTTGGCTGTCCCGCGGAAATGCGGCAGCGCGGGTGCCGTTGGCTGACTCGGCTCGTTCAGCGTTCGAGGACTCCGGCAACCACCCGGGTCAGCTCCTCCATCGGAAACGGTTTCCCCAGACCGGCGCGAAACCCGTACTGCGCGTGGTTCGCGAGTACCGGATCGTTGGAGTAGCCGCTGACGGCGATCGCGCGCACGTCATCGTCGATGGCGTGAATGGCAACCAGGGTGTCCTGGCCCCCCATGCCGCCCTGAACCGTCAGGTCGAGGACCACCGCGTCGAACGGTTGGGCCTGCTCCATCGCCGCCTGATAGAGCCGGATCGCCTCGGCTCCGTCGGACGCACCGACCGTCGTGTAGCCCTGCTTTTCGAGGATTCCCCGGATCACCTTGCGCACGTTCTCCTCGTCGTCCATGACCAGGATCCTTCCGGTTACGACGCCTCGCGGAGACGGTTCGGCGGCGGGCGGCTCGACTTCCACAGCTTCCGATGAGACGGGAAGCCAGATGCAGAACCTCGCCCCCGCTCCCGGGGCCGATTCGATCGAGAGATGACCGTGATGACGGTTGACGATCGAGTAGGCCGTCGCCAGACCCAGTCCACTCCCGCCCTTCTTCGTCGAGAAGTACGGATCGAAGACCTTCTCGAGATCCTCGGCCGGGATCCCGACGCCGTCGTCCTCGATCTCGATCTTCACGTATCGGCCTTCGCCGAGCACGGGGTGATGTTCGGCGACGCTGGTCGCGCGCACCCGGACCCAGCCGCGGTCCTGCATCGCCTGCCGGGCATTGATCAGGAGGTTCTGGATTACCTGGCTCATCTGTGCCACGTCGATCTCGACCACCGGCAGGTCGCCGGCGATGTCGATCTCGATCGTCGCCGAGGTTCCGCGGAGGGCGAAAGAGGTCGATTCCCGCAGCCACTCGACGATCGACGAGGCCTGGACCACCGGCGCGCCACCACGGGCAAAGGTCAGGAGCTGCTGGGCCAGCGAGCGGGAGCGCAGCGCTGCCGTCCGGGCGTGCTGCAGGTTCTCGCGATCGTCAGGGCCGGGATTGCCGTCGAGTTCGATCATGGAGAGGTTGCCGATCAGGACCATCAACAGGTTGTTGAAATCGTGGGCGATGCCTCCGGCGAGGACACCGAGAGCCTCCAGGCGCCTGCCCTGGGCCAGCTCGGTTTCCATGCGCCGCTGGTCGGTCACGTCGCGGAAGGCGTACACCTTGCCGGGCCGATCGTCGGTCGTCAGGCCGATGGAAGCGACGGAGAACTCGATCTCCCGGCTCTCTCCGCGGACGCGGATCGGGCCGCTGCCCGGCTCGATGGGCCCGGCGTCGTCGGAGGTCGGCTGCTGCCGACGCGGCAGCAAATCGTCGATGCCTCGACCGAGAGCCTGCTCTTCGGGAATCCCGGTGATCTCCTCGGCGGCGGCATTCCAGAGAACGATACGCCCGTCGCCGTCGGTCGCCGTCACTCCGTCGCTGATCCCGGCGAGCACGGTCGCCAGCTTGCGCCGTTCGTCGTCGGTCTCCTGCTGGAGATCCCGTAGGGCCTGGGTTCGCTCGTGGACCTCGGACTGGAGCAGCCGCGCGTAGCGCAGGTGGGAGAACCACGACAGACCCATCCAGACCAGGCCGAGGGCGCCGAGAAAGGCCAGGAACAGGAACCAGGGGCGGAACCAGAAGGGCTGCCGGATCACGATCGTTCCCGAGATCGCCTCGAGGCTCGAACGTCCCTCGACATCGATCAACTGTACGTGGAGGCGGTAGCTTCCGGGAGGCAGGTTCGTGTAGCGAATCTCCCCCGACGGGATCGGACGGGGGCCGATCCATCCCGTCCTCGAACCCGGCGAGTCGATGGCGCACCTCCGTGGCGGACTCGTTCACGAACGAGACGGAACGGAAGTGGAAGAACGGTCCGTTCTGATCATGCTCGAGTTCGACGTCGTCCTGCAGGGAGTGCACCGTGCCGCCGGCCTCCAGCGTCGTCAGCACGATCGCCGGAGGCGCGTGACGCGGGCGGTCGTAGTCGGGGCGATAGACCGAGACTCCACGATCCATCCCGATCCAGATCTGACCACGATCGTCGACAAAGCCCGCGGAGCGATTCGTCTCGGCGCCGATCAGGTCCCGCACCGGAGCGTAGTGCGTTCGTTTCCCATCGCCCCAGCGAAACACGCCGCTGTCGGTGCCGAACCAGAGGTCGCCGTCGCCATCCTCCACGATGAAGTAGACCGGACGCTTGATGAGCGGCTGCTGGACACGTTCCAGATCTCCGTTCACCGCACGGAACAGGCCGGCGCCGGTGCCGGCGAGGATCTGGCCATCGGAGGTGACGAGGACGTTGTAGACCCGGTTGAGAGGCCCGTCGACCGGATGGAAGAAACGACCGATGCTGCGATCCGGGAATATCTGATAGACGCCGTCATCGCCCGTGGCGACCAGGATCGATCCGTCGGGTGCGATGGTCAGCTTGCGGACCCAGATCGGGCTCTCGCCCTCGGGGTACGGCAGGTCGAACGGCTCCAGTCGGTTCTCATCGCCGACGTACAGCCCCTTGGCCGAGCCGACCCAGAGGCTGCCTTCATGGTCGAAGCGGACCGCGACCGCCTGCTCGTCGAACCCGGCGATCGATCGGGACGAGAGTCGTCCGTTTCGCTCCAGGGTCAACAGACCGTCGAAGGCCGCGGCCAGCCAAACCCGGCCACGGTAGTCCTCGGTCATGTCCGTGACACGACCCTGCAACGGATCCCCGGCAAGTGCATAGGTCGTGCTGGAGTCTCCCAGAACGGTCAGGCCGCCGGGGTGGCCGAGCACTACCGTGCCGTCGGATCGCTGCATCGCCGCCGAGACCTCGTCGGTCAGCAACCCGTGCTGACGATCGTACCCGGCAAAGCGTCGCGACAGGATCTTGGTCAACCCGCGCATGCCGGCGACCCACAGGTTGTCTTCGCGATCGAGGAACAGAGCCGTGGCCCCGGTCGAGATCAGACCGCTCGATCGGCCCAGGAGCTCCAGCGGACGCGATGGGTGGTAGTACATCAACGAGACCGGGTTGCCGAAATAGATTCCTCCCAGTCGATCCGCGACGGAGACGAATCCGCGATAGCCGATCGACTCCGGGAAGATCATGCCTTCGGCGACCCTCTCGAATCGGCCGGACTCGAGCTGGCCGAGCCAGCCGTCGCCGACGATCCAGATCCGTTCACGACCCGGCGCCGGGGCCAACCCGAGGATCGGCTCACGGGGGACCGCTTCGATCCGCTCCCTCGCGTGAGTGACCGGATCGATCGCGAACAGTCCGTCGGCGCCTCCGACCAGAAAACGACCCCGAGACGTACCGAGGGCGTGGGCGTGCATGTCGCTCGAGAACGGCATCTCCGGAAACTCGCTCCAGGCTTCGCCGTCCCAGAGGTGCACACCACCGGTCGAGGTCGTCGCCAGGAGGTAACTCCGGTGGTTCGCCTCGAGCACGGCGAGTCCGCTGACGCTGCCCTCGCCCGCGGAGCCGGCGACGATCGGCAGAGCGGTCCAGCGCTCCCCGTTCCAGAACGCGACGCGAACCGGCGCCCGGGAGGTCGCGGTCCACAGCCGACCGTCTGCGCTCTCGACGAACCAGGAGCAGTTGGGATCGCCTCGACCGGACCATGGGTCGAAGGCCTGCCAGACACGGCCGTCGTAGCGTGCGACTCCGGTACGGGTGGCGACCCAGATCATTCCCTCGCGATCCTGGAGTACGCCTCGAACCGTCTGGCTCGGCAAGCCGTCGGCCTCGGTGTAGGTGCGGTTCGGATACTGCTGGGCCACGGCGGGGAGCACGTGCAGGGCGGCAAGCAGAACGATCGCGGGGAGCAACCGGCGTCGCGCCACGGGAGGCCTCGCTCCCCACGCCGCGGATCGGCCTGCAGCTGGCCGGTGCCTGTCGTTTGCCATCGACTCGCGCCTCTTTTGCTGGGAGTAGGGTACGACAACGGAGATCGCGGGCCAAAGAACGTCGTCCGGTCGCGAGTCGTATTCGGGGCCGTTCGATAGACGCCAACGGCGAGATTCCCGTATCACGGGGACAACGACGGAGGGGCCGTTGACACCCAGAGGCAAGCGACTGATCCAGGGGCTGGCGATGGTGCTGTTCGGCGTCGTGATCCTGGGGCTCGTCACGTACTCCAGCATCTCGCACCTCGGCAAGATCCGGCTGGCCGAGGCGACGCTGCAATGGAACGACACCTTCGGCACCTGGGAAGAGCTGCTGGATCGGCATCCCTCGCGGGAGACCAGTGCCAGCGCGCTGGCGCTGGAACAGCTCGCGGTACGGGTCGGAGCCGACCTGGCGCCTCGGATGCGGGAGACGGCGGAGCGGCCGAGCCGGGAGAGCGGTCGCGCGTTCGGCGAGGCGGTCAGCGAACTGGGTGATTATCTCGACGCTGAGTTACGCGCTCCCGCGGCGGCGGTCGGTCCTCCGCCGGAGAACGGCGCGGGGTTTCTCGAAGCACAGGCTCCGGGAATCGCGGAGCTGCGCGAAGCGTTGCTGTCGGGGCAACGACCGGATTGGGAGCTACGGATCGAGGAGACCTACCGCGCCCCGATCCCGAACTCGATCGTGCTGCTCAAGCTCAACAATGCTGCTCGCCGATGCCCTGCGACTGACGCAGCTCGGGCGTCTGGACGAAGCGGAGGCCAGCCTGCTCGCTTCGTGGAGGCTGAACGCGAGCCTGCGTGAGGACCCGATCCTGATCACCCAGCTCGTCGCGATGACGATCACGCGGTTGCAGCTGGGCACGCTGCGCAAGCTCCGCTCCGCAGCGCCGGAGTGGGTCGTCGAACTGCGGAGCCACGACTTTCGCGGGGCGCTCCTCGAAGCCTTGCAGTACGAGATCGCCACGCACTCCGATGCCAACCTGCGCAAGTTGATGGTCGAGCACGCGACGCCGACCCAGCGCTTCGTCACCCGGGTGGTCGACCCCTACGTCAAGCTCTGCATCGCCGACTACTCGGCGGAGGCGCTGGAGGAGATGGTCAACCTGGCCCAGCTCGATGTCCTCTGCGACCACGATCGCGAGCAGATGGACGCCGATCTGAAGTTCGAGTTCGCTCGCTGGAACTTGCTGAGTGGCATGATCGCCGCCGACCTCACCGGCGTCGTCGATCGTGTGGCGCGGCTGGAGGTCGATCTCGAGTTCACCACGCGGATTCTCGAGTGGCGACACGCCGGTGGCGCGTTGCCGGCGGGCGAGACCATCCGGCAACCGTCGGCGGCCTGCCCCGGCGACGAATGGATCTACGGGGTCGAGCCCGACGGCACCCGGACGGTGCGCCTGAGTCGTGCTCCGGAGTGGGACCCCGAGGGTCGGCCCGTCCTGCTGCCGACGGAGTTCCGGCTACCCCCCGGCCCCTGAGCGCCCGGGTGCCATCGGTTAAGGGTGTCCCCGAAACCCCGATCTGGTACACGTCCCCTTTCGGTAAACTACCGAGATGAGTCCGGGGAAGAAGGATCTGCTGCGAGAGCGCGTCGATTTGCTGTATCGGTTGCCTGCCGATCGGTTCGTCGCGGAGCGCAACGAACTGGCGAAGGCGCTGAAGCAGGAGGGGGATGCCGAGGGTGCCGCGCAGGTTCGCGGGCTATCGCGGCCGAATGTGGCGGCGTGGGCCGTCAACCAGGTCTTCTGGAACTACCGCGAGGAATGGGACCGGCTCGGTGACGCACTGCAACGCCTCGGCGCCGTGCAGGCCGGGGCCGGCTCGAAGAACAACAGGGTCGAGGAGCTGCAAGCCGCCGCGGCCGAACGGCGCGAAGCGCTGGAGGCCGCCGTCCAGCGCGCCGAGTGGGTGCTGGTTCGCTCGGGCACCCAGCCGGGCCGGGCGATCGTCCGGCGGATCGAGATGACTCTTGAGGCGATCGTCGGAGGGACCCCGGCGACGATGCCGACGTCACACCGGGACGCCTGGTCACCGATCTGCAA
>CALNYP010000086.1:0-72457 GCA_942490715.1 uncultured bacterium | reverse complement strand
CGACCGAAACCCAACTCGGTCACGGCGAAACGATGGAGCGTCGGCATGGGATCTCGATCCCGTCGCGGATCAGCAGCTTGCGCACCTTCGTCAGCCGCAAGCCGCCTCCGAGCCAACCTTCGATCCGGCTCTGTGCATCGAGACACCGCGACCACGAAGGCCCACGCGCCCGATCGGGACTCGTGTCCAGTGCCGCCACGATGATGGCCAGCCGCTCCTCGGTCAGCGCCGCGGGCCCGTGCTCACGCTGCAACCCGTTGGCCTCGGCGTACTGGGTAGAACGCCGGATCCGTTCTTGGATCGAGGCCGAGCTGACGGGCGATGGGCTTCTTGCCCCGCCCGGCCAGCCACAGCCTGAGGGCTTCCCTTGGATCTCGATCATCCCTACCTCGCGGTACGCCACGACCCCTCCCTGCCCCGGCTGATTGCACGGGGTCAGAGAGGGTGCGTCAGCGTCAGATCACGCGAGGGCGGGACCCAGGGGGGAATGCTCGTGAGAAACCCGCCCAGTTGGGGGAATCCTCGTGAGAACCTCTGGGTCAGAGGAGGGAAAGCTCGTGAGAAACTCGGCGATCAGCGGTCCCTAGATCGTGAGAACTGACACTTCGCGGCGTTGCTCGTGGGAATCCACGTGGCCACGGAATACGGTGCCCCATCGATGAACGCCAAAGCGGAGTCGGCTCCGATGGCTCGCGTCCGAACGTGTTCAACACGACGTGCCGTTACGAGATCGATTCGGCGCCGCCCTACGTTCCGTTGCTGAAACAAGGGAGGATCGAATCTCCATCAGCGGTCGCTTCAACAGCGGTGCGGGCGATCCCGGAAGGGCCCTCTGGGCGCGCTGAGATGAATCCAACGAGTTGTGCGTGTGAAGGCGCGGCCAGTCAGGCCCTGGAGGGATTGCCCGCACCGCGCCCCCAATCCACAGACGAGGGGGGATCGGTCTCCATCAGCGGGTGGCTTCAACAGCGGTGCGGGCGATCCGGAGAGCGTCCTCTGGGCGCGCTGAGGGATGAATCCAACGAGTTGTGCGCGTGATGGCGCGTCGAGACCTGGAGGGATTGCCCACACCGCGCCCCAAAGCCACCGACAAGGGAGGATCAAGACAACAACGCCAACAGCGGCTGGCTACAACAGAGGTGCGGGACGGGATCCGACGGCAAGGGCAACGAGGGTGCGCTGAGATGACGACAGAGGAGCATGGAAGACCACGCATACGACGCGCCCCAGACGAAACAACAACGAGTGGTGCGACGTGATCGGGCGCCGCCAGTCAGGCCCTGGAGGGATTGCCCACACCGCGCCCCAAATCCACCGACGAGGGAGGATCGAATCTCCATCAGCGGTCGCTTCAACAGCGGTGCGGGCGATCCCGGACGGGCCCTCTGGGCGCGCTGAGATGAATCCAACGAGTTGTGCGCGTGATGGCGCGGCCAGTCAGGCCCTGGAGGGATTGCCCACACCGCGCCCCCAAGCCACCGACAAGGGAGGATCGAATCTCCATCAGCGGTGGCTTCAACAGCGGTGCGGGCGATCCCGGAAGGGCCCTCTGGGCGCGCTGAGATGAATCCACCGAGTTGTAGGCGCGTGATGGCGCGGCCAGTCAGGCCCTGGAGGGATTGCCGACACCGCAGCCCCAAATCCACCGACGAGGGAGTCAGGTCGGCCTCTTTGCGTGCCGGGCTGCGCCAGTCTTTCTCGATGCGTAGCAGCGTGGTCCAGCGACTGGCATCGTTGATCAGTTTCGTCGAGAGGTTCCAGCGGCCATCCTTGCCCTGCTGCGACTGGAGCCATTCCAGGTGGGACATCAACAGTGGGTAGCGGTTGATCAGACCCAGCCGGGCGAACAGTTCGAGGTGCATCAGCAACTCGTCCATCTGTCCATGCTTCTGGTAGTGCTCCAGGCCGTATAGCTTGACGCCGTTGCCCTTGGGGAATGCCCCCTTGGCCGTGCGCACCAGACCGAGTTCGGGAGCCAACTCCTGGTATCTCGGTGACAGGATGTAGTCGAAGACCTTCTTCAGGCGCATCTTGGCCAGTTCACCTTCCAGCAGCCATGGCGAATGGGCCAGCACCCGGATGATGTACAGGTCGGGGATGAACGCGTAGTCGTTGCGCCAGCCGCACTGCGGATCAGCGGGAGGCTCGCGCCGATCTCCTCGACCGGCGACCGGGAGACAGGGTCGTCGACGAAACCCGCCGTCAGATCGAGTAACTCGAGTACGGCCATTCGGGTGCGCTCTTCGACGTATCCCGCCCGGATCAGCAGACCCAGGGCGAGGATACGCAGGAACCAGCGGTAGTAGCGCTCCCGTTTACGGGTCGGCCTTGACCGCCTTCTGCAGCTCGAACAGCTTCAGGTCCTTCTTCGCCGTCATGAAGGCGCGCAGGGTCTTGGCCGCGTTCCGTACCTCGTTGGTCTCACGGTCCCACGCCGTACTCGTACAGCATGCGCGACACCCCGGTCTCGAGAGAGGCCTGGTACTTCTTCGTTTCGCCGGCGTGGATCACGCCTCCCCAGGTGCCGTCCTTGCGTTGTGTTCGCTCGAGCTGCCTTGGCCCCCGGATGAGCCAGCATCTCCTTTCGGACCTCCTGGACCTTGGGATCGTCACGGCCCAGACCCAGCAACTCCGTCAGCACCCGGTAGCGGATCGGCGCGCAGGCCGTTGTCCAGCAGCCACGGGATCGGGTCGGAACGCAGCGATGACTTCCAGTCGGTCATGATGGCTGATCCTCAGTGAGGGCCATTTCCCGGAACTCGCGGAACAAGTCGAGCGAATCGTGGGGTCCGGGAGACGACTCGGGGTGATACTGCACGGCGAGCAGCCTCGCCTGGCGATCGACGAAGCCTTCGCAGGTGCCGTCGTTGAGGTTGACGTGGGTCATCTCGACGCCGTCGGGCAGCGTCTCGGGGTCGACGGCGAAGCCGTGATTCTGCGCCGTGACCGCGACCCTGCCGGATCGCAGATCCTTCACCGGGTGGTTTCCGCCGTGGTGCCCGAACTTCAACTTGATCGTCTTTGCGCCGAGAGCGTGGGCCGCGATCTGGTGTCCCAGGCAGATGCCGAAGATCGGCAGCCGGCCGATCAACTCGCGCACCGCGTCGATCGCGTAGGTTGCGACCGCGGGGTCACCGGGGCCGTTGGAGAGAAACAGGACGTCGGGGCGAAGCTTCATCGTCTCGGCCGCAGGATGATCGGCCGGAACGACCGTCACGTCGAATCCGCACTCGTGAAGCAACCGCAGGATGTTGTGCTTGATCCCGAAATCGTAGGCCACGCAGCGGTAGCGCTTGACGCCCGCGGGCAAACCCAGATCCGAGGCCCACTGCGGGTCACGCGGCTGACTCCATTCATACGGGGCGGCGCAGGTCACCCGTCGGACGAGGTCCTGGTCCGAGAGGCTGGGCGCTTCCCGGGCCTTGCGCGCGAGCGACTCGACGTCGTGATCGATCGACGAGATCACGCCGTTCATCGCGCCCTTGTCGCGAATGTGCCGGGTGATCGCCCGGGTATCGACATTGGCGATCCCCGGGATCCCGTTCTCCTTCAAGTACTGCGGCAACCCCTGGCTGGCGCGCCAGTTCGATGGCAGCACCGAGACTTCCCGGACGACGAAGCCCTCGATGTGCGGACCGTCCGACTCCTGGTCGCCGGAGTTCGTGCCGTAGTTGCCGATCTCCGGGCAGGTCATCACGACGATCTGACCGCAGTACGAGGGATCGGTGACGATCTCCTGGTAACCGCCCATCGAGGTATTGAAGACGACCTCGGCGGTCCGCTCGCCCTTCGCGCCGAAGGCGGATCCACGAAAGGCCCGGCCATCCTCGAGTACCAGCATCGCTTCCACTATCGGCTCCCCTCGTCAGGCATCGACGTCAACGAACCGCCGCGCCGGGCCTGCTCAGCAGGCGGCTCAACGACTTCAGTTCGGTAGCCAGCTCCGCGAACGCCTCGGGCGACAAGGACTGCCGTCCGTCGCAGAGAGCGTGTTCGGGAGCCGGGTGAACCTCGACCATCACGCCGTCGGCGCCGGCCGCGATCGCCGCCCGTGCGAGGGGCGCGACGCTCTCGCGAATCCCCGAGGCGTGGCTGGGATCGACGAAGACCGGCAGGTGCGTCAGCTTCTTCAGCCGCGGCACGATACCGAGGTCGAGTGTGAACCGGCTGTGATTCGAGAAGGTGCGGATCCCCCGCTCGCACAGCATCACGTTCTCGTTGCCACCGGCCAGGACGTACTCGGCAGAGAGCAGGAAATCGTCGAGGGTCGCCGAGAAACCGCGCTTCAGGAACACCGGCAACGAGCTGCGTCCGGCCCGCTTGAGCAGGGCGAAGTTCTGCATGTTCCGGGCGCCGATCTGGACGATGTCGGCGTGGGCCTCGACCAGGTCCATCGACGCCTCGTCGACCGCCTCGGTGATCACCGGCAGGCCGCTTTCGCGCCGCGCGTCGGCCAGTCGGCGCAGCCCCTCTTCTTCGAGCCCCTGGAAATCGTGGGGGCTGGTCCGTGGCTTGTACGCGCCGCCGCGCAGCGCCATCGCACCGGCCTTGCGCAGTTCGACGGAAAGTGCGACGAGATCGGTCGATTTCTCCACCGCGCAGGGTCCGGCGATCAGGGTCGGCTCGCCGTCACCGATCGTCAGCGACCCCACACGGATCACGGTGTTCGCCGGATGCATGGCCCGGGTGACGTGGCGCATCGCGGAGCTGCCGGGGCCGATCCACTGAACTCCGGGGAGCGACTCCAGCAGCCCGGAATCGAGTCCGTCGGCCCGTTCGTCGGCGATCAAGGCCAACCGGGAATCCAGCGGAATCTCACGCACGCGGCAGCCTGCGCCCCCGAGGACACCGCGTACCCGCTCGACCTCGTCGGGGGTGCAGCCGCTGTGCATGATGATGAGCATCTGCGCGGACCAGTCCTTGCAGCCCTGCCACGGGCCGTCGGCGTGACCGGGGATAGTAGCGAATCACGGGGGTACAAATCAACTTGCTTGCCCCCCGGAGGCCCTCGGTCATGGCGCGGAACTCCTTTCGTTGACACCGTTTGGGGGCATGTGCTAACTTCGCGTGGCCTTGCGGTGGAGGCTATCCCTCCGGAGGCCCTACCGAGGGTCGATCCAGGCGCGTAGCTCAGGGGGAGAGCGCTACCTTGACACGGTAGAGGTCGGCGGTTCGAAACCGCCCGCGCCTACCAGAGTATTCGGTCAACGGCAACGGGGCGACCCCCGTTTCCGAACGCGCGGTGTCCGCCGCCCGAATCAACGTCGGAGACGCCGCCAAGATCGGTCAGCTTCCCGACGGCGCGTGCCCGCGTCGTCTCGCGCGGCACGACTCCGCTCGAGATCGCCCAGTCGATCGGCCCGCGCCTGGCGCAAGGCCGCCGTGGTGGCCCGGGTCGACGGCGAGACTGGTCGATCTGACCCGCCCGCTCGCGACGGACGCCCGCTGCGAGATCCTGACCTCCGAAGGACCCCGAGGCGCTCGAGGTGCTGCGTCACTCCACGGCCCACGCCACGGCGCAGGCGGTCCAGGAACTGTTCCCGGGGACCAAGATCGGCCAGGGCCCGGTGATCGACGACGGCTTCTACTACGACTTCGACCGCAGCGAACCGTTCTCCGAATCCGATCTGGAAAAGATCGAGGCCCGGGTCAAGGAGATCGTCGCCCGGGACCTGCCGATCGAACGGGTCGACCTGCCCAGGGCTGAAGCGATCGCCTTCTTCGAAAAAGAAGACGAGCCGTACAAGATCTACTTCGCCACGACCAAGGGCGGCGAGATGGTCTCGATCTACCGTCAGGGTGACTGGACCGACTTCTGCCTCGGACCGCACGTGCCTTCGACCGGCTCCCTCGCCGCGTTCAAGCTGCTCTCCGTCGCCGGCGCCTACTGGCTCGGCGACGAGAAGAACAAGCGGCTGCAGCGTATCTACGGCACCTCGTTCTTCGACAAGAAGGAACTGAAGCAGCATCTCCACCGGCTCGAGGAGGCGCGCAAGCGCGACCACCGCAAGCTCGGCCGCGAGCTGGGCCTGTTCTCGTTCCACCCCGAGGCGCCGGCGAGCCCGTTCTTCCACCCCGCGGCGCGCGGGTCTACAACGAGCTGGTCGACTACGTGCGCGACCTGTACTACGAGCGGTACGGCTACGACGAGGTGATCACCCCGCAGATCTTCGACGCCTCGCTGTGGAAGACCTCGGGGCACTACGAGCACTACCGCGAACACATGTTCTTCACCGAGGTCGACGGGCGCGAGTACGCCGTCAAGCCGATGAACTGCCCCTCGCACTGCCTGATCTTCTCCGAAGGTCGGCATTCGTACCGCGAGCTGCCGATCCGGATGGCCGACTTCGGCCGGCTGCACCGCTACGAGCTGTCCGGCGCCACCGCGGGCCTGACCCGCGGGTGCGCAGCTTCGCCCAGGACGACGCGCACATCTTCTGCACCCCCGAGCAGGTCGCCGCCGAGGTCGTCGGCGTGCGTCGGATGATCCTCGAGTGCTACGAGCTGTTCGGTTTCGAGGTCAAGATCCTGCTCTCGACCCGGCCCGAGAAGCGGGCCGGCGACGACGCGCTCTGGGACCGCGCCGAGGCCGCCCTGAAGGCGGCCCTCGAGGCGGTCACGGGGCACCGACTTCACGATCGCCGAGGGCGACGGCGCGTTCTACGGCCCCAAGATCGACTTCGACGTGTTCGATGCCCTGGGTCGCTCCCACCAGTGCGCCACCGTGCAGCTCGACTTCAACCTGCCCGAGCGCTTCGACCTGCGCTACATCGACAGCGAGGACACCGAGCAGCGGCCGGTGATGATCCACCGGGCGATGCTCGGCTCCCTGGAGCGTTTCATCGGGATCCTGATCGAGCACTGCGCCGGCGCCTTTCCCTTCTGGCTGGCGCCGGAACAGGTCCGGCTGCTGTCGATCACCGAGCGCTCGGCAGAATTTGCGTCGCAAATCGCTGGAAAATTGAAGAATTCGGGGATCCGGGCCCACGCGGACGTGCGGAACGAGACGATTGGTGCCAAAATCCGCGAGGCGCAGCTGGAGAAGATCCCGGCGATGCTGATCGTGGGCGACCGCGAGGCAGCCGACGGGACCGTTTCCCTGCGACTGAGAGGCCACGGGGATCTGGGCGCCGTTCCGGCGGATGCCTTCGTCGAACGTGCCGAGGAATGGGCACGGGAACGGACCCTGGAACTGACGTGGACACCGCCGGCGGATTGCCCGGCGACGACGAGGAGCTAGATCGATGCCGAAGCTGAAGACCCATCGCGGGGCCGCCAAGCGGTTCAAGTCCACTGCCTCCGGCAAGTTCAAACGCGGCAAGGCTTACAAGAGTCACATCCTTACCAAGAAGACCACGAAGCGGAAACGCAAGCTGGACACCCCGACCCTGATCTCCGAAGCGGATCAGCGTCAGGTCAGCCGCATGCTGCCCTACGGCAGCAAGTAGCAACGTCCCGGCTCGCCTTCCCGCCGATCGTGCCCCGGCGCGACGGCCAAGGAGACCGAAATGGCCAGAGTCAAACGCGGCAACAAACGCCGTCTCAAGCGCAAGAAGATCCTGCGACGGGCGAAGGGTTACTACCTCGCCAAGTCCTCGCTGTATCGCATCGCGCGGGAGCAGGTTCAGCGCTCGCTGCGCTTCGCCTACCGCGATCGTCGAACCCGCAAGCGTGACTTCCGCCGCCTCTGGATCGTGCGCATCAACGCTGCGGCCCGGGCGAACGAGATCAGCTATTCGCGGCTGATGCACGGCCTCAAGCTCGCCGGTGTCGAACTCGATCGCAAGACGCTGGCCGATCTCGCCGTGCACGACGCCGCGGCGTTCGGGCAGGTCGTCACCCTGGCGCGGAACGCGGCAGCCTCCTAGGGCGCCGGCAAAGGCCGTGCGCGAGACCCTCGATCGGATCGAACGCGAATTCGCCCAGGCGATCGCGGATGCCCGCGACCCCGATGCGGTCGAACAGCTGCGCCTGCGCTTCCTCGGACGCAAGGGGGAAGTCCCGGCGCTGATGAAGCAGCTCGGCAAGCTGCCCGCCGAGGAGCGCAAGCAGGCCGGCCAGTCGATCAACGAGCTGAAGAAGCGCGTCCAGCAAGGCGTCGAGCAGGCCGCCGCGACGGCGGCGTCGGCCGCCGACTCGATCCAGCTCGAACGGGAGCGGATCGATGTGACCCTGCCGCCCCGCAGCCGCTGGCGCGGCTCGCTGCACCCGGTCACCAGGACGCGGCTCGAGCTGGAGTCGATCTTCCGGGAGATGGGCTTCACCGTCGAGAACGGCCCGCAGATCGAAGACGACTTTCACAACTTCGAGGCGCTCAACATCGCCGCGGATCATCCGGCGCGGGACGACACCGACACCTTCTACCTCGACGACGGACTCGTGCTGCGAACCCACACCTCGCCGGTGCAGATCCGCGTCATGCAATCGCGCAAGCCGCCGATCAAGATGGTCTGCCCGGGCACGGGTCTATCGCAGGGACCTGGACGCCACCCACCTGCCGATGTTCCATCAGCTCGAAGCGCTGGTCGTCGGCGAGTCAATCTCGATGGGCGACTTGAAGGGAACCCTCGCCGGGGTCTGGCGTCGGTTCTACGGCACCGAAACGAAGATGCGGCTGCGCCCGGGCTACTTCCCGTTCGTCGAGCCCGGCTGCGAGTACGACATCGGCTGTGCGATGTGCGGCGGCGACGGCTGCCGGATCTGCAAGGGATCGGGCTGGATCGAGCTGGGTGGCGCGGGCATGGTCCACCCGGCGGTCTTCGAATCCGTCGGCATCGACCCGGAACAGTACTCCGGCTTCGCCTTCGGTCTGGGCATCGATCGGATCGCGATGATGCGCCACGGGATCGACGATCTGCGCCTGTTGATGGAAAACGACGTTCGCTTCCTCGACCAGTTCCCGGTCTGAGCGGCCGCAGGAGAACGATACGATGCTGTTCTCGCTCCAGTGGCTCCGCGAGCTATGCCCGGTCGATGCTCCGGACGACGAGGTCGTCCGCGCCATCACCGCCCGGGGGCTGACCGTCGACTCCGTCGAGGAGCGTGGCGACGATCGAGTCCTCGACATCGACATTCCGGCCAACCGCGGCGATTGCCTCGGGCACCTGGGCGTCGCCCGGGAAGTCTCGGCGGCGTTCGGCGTCCCGCTGGCCCCCCGGCCGGAGCCGGTCGCGCCCGACGACGGGACCGCCGCCGCGACGGTGCGGGTCGAGATCGACGCCCCCGAGGGCTGCCGGCGTTTCACGGCGACGATCCTCCGCGGCGTGAAGATCGCCCCCTCGTCGAGCGCGGTCGAGCAACGCCTGGAGGCCTGTGGGGTCCGTTCGATCAACAACGTCGTCGACGCATCCAACCTCGTGATGCTCGAGACCGGCAACCCGGTGCACTTCTACGACCTGCGGGAGATCCACGGCGGCCGCATCGTCGCCCGCCAGGCGGCCGACGGCGAGACGTTGACGACGATCGACGAGATCGAGCGCAAGCTCGACGCGCGCATGCTCGTGATCGCCGACGATCGGCAGGCGCTCGGTGTCGCCGGCGTCATGGGCGGGGCCGGCTCCGAGATCGGCGACGACACCAGCGACGTGCTGATCGAGGTCGCCTGGTTCGACCCGGTCTCGATCCGCCGGACGGCCCGGGACCTCGGCATGAAGACCGAGGCCAGCCACCGCTTCGAGCGTTGCGTCGACCCCGAGGGAACCCTGGCGGCCCAGGCGCTCGCGCGAAAGCTGTTGTCGGAGGCAGGCGGCACCCTCGAAGGAGGACTGATCGACTGCCACCCCGCGCCGGCGGCCTCGCGGAAGCTGACCCTCCGCGAGGATCAGATCCCGCGTCTGCTGGGCTTCCGTCCATCGGAAGAAGACACTCGCTCCGCGCTGGATGCCCTCGGTCTTGCCCCGGAGGTCCACGAGGCCGGCGTCTTCGAGGTGACCGTGCCCTCCTGGCGCTCGGACCTCGAGCGGGAAGCCGATCTGGTCGAGGAGGTCGCACGACACATCGGCTACGACCGGATCCCCGAGATTCGTACCGAGATGAATGTCGATCCGGGCACGACGGCCCCCTCGCTGGCCGATCCGTGCCGCGAGTTGCTGGCCGGGCTGGGGTTTCACGAGGCCTACGGCTACGCGATGATCGCCGACGGCGAGGACGCCCCGTTCGTCCCCGCCGACTCCCCTGCCGCGGTCCGGATCGCCAACCCGATCGCCGAGACGATGGCGGTGATGCGCCGTTCTCTGCTGCCGGGATTGATCCGCTCGGCCGAACGCAATGTCCGCCGCGGCGTCCGGGACGTCCGGCTGTTCGAGATCGAGAATGTCTTCCGCGACGTGTCGCAGGAGTGGCTCGCCGAGGGGATCCCGACCGGTTCGCCGGCAGAGCCGGAACAGATCGCCCTGTCCTGGACCGGGGCCGCGGAGCCCCGACACTGGAGTGCCGGCGGCCGCGACGTGGATCTCTACGACGCCCTCGGTGTCGTGGACAGCGTGATCGGCCACGTCGCCCCGGAACTCGCTCCGACCGTCCGCCCGGAGGCGCCCGACGGGTTCCATCCCGGCCGCTGCGCCTCGTGGTTCGCCGACGGCAAGCCGATCGCCCGCTGCGGCCAGCTTCACCCGGCGCGCTCCGGCGAGATCGACCAGCCGCTCTACCTGGCGGAGATCGACCTCTCGGCGCTGGCGGGACATGCCGCGGGAGTGCCGCGTTTCCACAAGTTGCCCAAACTCGGATCGGTCGCCCGGGACCTGGCGGTGGTGCTCCCCGCCGATCGTCGGTTCTCGGAGCTGCTCGATGTTCTGTCCGCCGTCGAGTCCCCCGTCCCGGCGACCTACGAGGCGGTCGACCGCTACGCCGGACCTCCGCTGGCCGACGGGGAGAGCTCGGTGACCATCCGGGCGACCCTGCAACCGTGGAAGACCACACTGACCGAGGAGCAGATCGAGGGCTTCCGGCAAGCGCTGGTCGCGGCGATCAGCGGCATGGGGCTGCAGATTCGTTCTTGAACCGGGGGTTGGCACCTGCGCCTTTTTCTTGCTCTTTTCCGGTTCTTTCGCCCACGGCCGCCCGTATCGGGCTAAAATTGACACGTTATGCAGGACAACATTAGACTGCTCGAGGATCGGGTCGCCCAGGCGGCCGAACGCCTGACGCGGCTCTCGGACGAGCGGGCCGAGCTTCGTGGCGAGATCGAAACGCTGCGGAAACGGCTGGATGACAGCAACCAGGCGGGCTCGCCGGACCAGATCGGCTTGGCAGAACGTTCCGAACTCGCCGAACGCTTGCGCGAGGCGATGGATCTGCTGCGGGACACCTGACCCGGAACACGACGGAGTCTCGAATGACCGAACAGAACGACAGTCCGGGATCGGTGGCGGTCACGATCTTCGGTCGGACTTATCACCTGCGCGGCGATGGGGATACGTCGCATCTGGAACAGCTCGCCGAGATCGTCGACGCGAAGATGTCCGAGATCGCGGAGGCGACCGGCACGGCCGACACGCTCAAGGTTGCGATACTTGCTTCACTGAATCTGGCAGATGACTACATGAAGGCCAGCGGCGGCAAACTGCCGGACACGGCGGATACCGACCAGCGGCTGGCGAATCTGGTTACCCGGCTCGACGAGGTGCTCGTCGCGTCTGGTGCCAGCACGTGCTGACGGGAGATACGACGAACGATTGCCTACGCCTGCTACGCCGACGCTTCGCGCCGGCACTGAATCGAGAGGTGAATTCGCCCTGCGGGGCACGTGATGTGTCGATTGATCTTTGAGCCTAATGGTAGAAACGGGAGCCCTAGCTCGTTGTAGCCGTGGTGAGCACGCCTCGTCCCTCCGGGGACAAGGAAGCCTGAAGCGGTTCTCGGGGCACCCACTTGGTCATCCAGGTTCAAGCTGATCCACACACACGACCCGCGCGGGGAGTCTCGAGTTCCCGCAACGGGATTGGCAGCGTCCACGAATCCTTCGCCAGCACCCGGATCGACCGGGGTCCGTCTCGTGACGGGGCCCGGGCGCACGAAGGGTGCCGAATGGAAATCACAGCGCTAACGCTGGGACTTGGGATCGTCGCCGGGGCCATCGCCCTGGGCGTCGGCGTCCTGGCCGGCAAGAAAAGCCACCGTCAAGCGGTCGAGGAGGCTCAGCAGCTCCTCGCCGACGCACGTCAGGACGCCGAGAACAACCGCAAGGAGATCCTCGTCGCGGCCCGGGAGCATTCGGTTGCCGCGACCGAGGAGGCCGAGAAGCGGGAACGCGAACTCGAGGCCCTGGAGCAGCGCCACGACCAGCGACGGGCCAAGCTCGACCGTGAATCGAGCGAACTGGGCGTCGTCAAGAAACGCACCGAGAAGCTCCTGGCCGAGGCCGAGGCCAAGCATGCCGAGGCCGAAGCGGCTCTGGCCCTCGCGAAGACCGAGCAGGCCTCGATCCGCGGGACCCTGGAACGGGTCGCCGGGATGAGCGGCGAGGAGGCTCGCGCCGAGCTGATCGCCGGCATCGAGGCCGAGGCCCGGGCCGAGGGCACGGTGCTGGCGCGCCGGATCGAGGAGGACGCTCGCGAGGGCGCCGAACGGGCCGCCCTCGACCTGATCATCGAGGCGACCCAGCGGGTCAACCTGCGCGAGGCGACCGAGTCCACCGTCAGCTTCATCGAGTTGCCCACCGACGAGATGAAAGGGCGGATCATCGGCAAGGAAGGCCGGAACATCCGGGCGATCGAGATGGCCACCGGAATCGACCTCGTCGTCGACGACACGCCGCGGACGATCCTGATCTCCTCCTTCGATCCGATCCGCCGGGAGGTGGCCCGGGTGGCGATCGACCGACTCGTCGAGGACGGCCGGATTCACCCGGCCCGGATCGAGGAGGTCGTCCAGAAGGCCTACGAGGAGATCGACACCCGGATCGAGACCCGGGGCAACGAGGTCGCCTTCGAGGCCGGCATCGCCGACCTGCACTCGCGACTGGCCCGGTTGCTCGGCCGGATGCACTACCACACATGTCACGGGCAGAACCTGCTGCAGCACTCGCTGGAGACCGCCTGGATCGCGGCCTACATGGCCGAAGAGGTCGGCGGTCGGGCCGACATCGCGCTGCGCGCCGGGTTGCTGCACGAGATCGCCTTGCCCGACGCCGGCTCCCGCGGTCCGAAGGCCCTGGCTTCGGCCGAACTCTGCGCTCGCCATGGCGAGTCCGACGCGGTGGTCCACGCCGTGCGCTCGCTCCACGGCGAGGTCAGCCCGCGCAGCCTCGAGGCCCTGCTGCTGATCACCGCCAACAAGCTCAGCGAATCTCGCCCCGGCGCGCGTAAGGAGAACCTCGCCGTCTTCATCGAGCGCCTGCGCCGCCTCGAGGAGATCGCCACCAGCTTCGCGGGTGTCGATCGTGCGTATGCGATCAAGTCGGGCAAGGAGATCCGGATCATCGCCGACTCCGACCAGGTACGAGACGAGAAGGTCCACGCGCTCTCCCGCACCATCGCCAAGGCGGTCGAGAAGGAGTTGAACTACCCCGGGCAGATCAAGGTCTGCGTCGTCCGCGAGACACGAGCGGTTCGTTACGCCGTCTGAGTCTTTCTGAGATGGCGACCAAGCTCCGGCTGGATGCGTTGCTGCTGGATCGCGGCCTGGCGCCGTCACGGACCCGGGCCCAGGCACTGATCCTCGCCGGCCGTGTTCGCTCGGGCACCCAGCGGCTGGACAAGCCGGGCATGCGGGTCGCTGCCGATCTGCCCCTCGAGGTCGCCGAAGGCCGGCGCTTCGTCGGTCGCGGGGGCCACAAGCTCGAACGGGCGATCGAGGCGTTCGCCATCGAGCCCCGCGGACGGGATGCGATCGACGTCGGCGCCTCGACCGGTGGATTCACCCAGGTCCTGCTCGAATCCGGTTTTCCGATGGTGATCGCCCTGGACGTCGGCCGCGGACAGCTCGACTGGGGACTGCGCAACGACCCGCGGGTTCACGTGATCGAAGGCTGCAACGCACGGCACCTGGAGCCGGACCTGCTACCGTTTTCTCCTTCCTTCGCCTCGGTCGATGTATCCTTCATCTCGCTTCGCCTGATCTTGCCGGCCCTGGTGTCCTGTCTGAGCGGAGACCGCGAGGTAGTGGCCCTGGTCAAACCTCAGTTCGAAGCAGGTCGTTCCGAAGTCGGTCGCGGTGGGATCGTACGCCGCCCCGAGGTTCACGCGGACGTCCTGAACGCGATTGCCGACCACGCCGCCGATCACGGTTGGCGCGTGGACGGGATCGTCCCGTCGCCGATTCGTGGTGGCGACGGCAACCGAGAATTCCTCATGCACCTGCTACCCGACGCACCGCCGGTCGAGCCGGCGCTGCTTTGCCGCTGGATCGACGAGTCCACGACCACGGAGGAGCCCGAGTGATGAACGCAGCCGACCCCGGCACCGATCCGATTCGAAGCGTCCTCGTGGTCGCCAAGATCGGCGCCAGCCGAGGCCTCGCATCGCCGCCGAGATCTGGCCGACTGGCTCGAGAAGCGTGAGATCCAGGTCAGCTTTACGACACCAAGACCGCCACCGCAGTCGGCCGGCTCGGAGGGGGTCCAGCGAACGAGCTTCCCGCCGACGTCGACCTGGCCATCGTCGCCGGTGGCGACGGTACGCTGCTCTCCGTCGCCCGCTCCGCGGCCCCGCTGGAGATCCCGATCCTGGGGGTGAACTTCGGCAGCCTGGGCTTCCTGACCGAGCTGCAGCCCGACGAGGTGTTCGAGGGGCTGGAGGCGGTACTCGACGGGCCGAGTACACGATCGAGGAACGCCAGACGCTGCGGGTGCAGCATCTGCGCAACGGCGAACTGCAGCAGGAGTACGCGCTACTCAACGACGCGGTGATCACCAAGAGCGCGCTGGCGCGGATGATCACGATCCGGCTGCGCGTCGACGACGAGGACGTCGCGGATTACACCAGCGACGGCCTGATCGTATCGACGCCGACCGGTTCGACCGCCTACAGCCTGTCCGCCGGAGGGCCGATTCTCGATCCGCGACTGCACGCGTTCGTCGTCGCGCCGATCTGTCCGCACACGATGACCTACCGGCCGCTCGTGGTGCCGGGCACGGTGCAGATGAGCATCACCCTCCAGGACGCCGGCGAGGCGGTCTACCTGACCCTTGACGGGCAGATCGGCTTCCCCTTCGAGGTCGTCGACGAACTACTGATCGAGGGGCACGAGAGTTCCGCACGATTGATCCGGGTCACCGACCGCCCGTTCTTCGAGGTTCTGCGCCGCAAGCTCCAGTGGGGAGCGCGGTAGGTGACGGAACCAGAGGAGTCGGAGCGACCGCCCGGACAAGCCACCCGGCGGCGGGAGATCTTCGGCTACTGCATCTACGACTTCGCCAACTCGGCGTACACGACCCTGATCATCACCGTGGCCTACTCGGTCTACTTCCGCGGCGTCGTCGTCGGCCAGGACGATCCCCGGGGCGACCTGTGGTGGAGCCTGACCCAGACGCTGGCCTATGTGATCCTGATCGCCGCCGCCCCGGTGTTCGGCGCGGTGGCGGATTTCTCCGGGCGCAAGAAACGGTTCCTGCTCGGCTCGACGATCCTGACCGTCGCTGCCTGCGCCGCGCTCTCGCTGGTCGGCCCGGGCGACGTGACCCTCGGGGTCCTGTTCTACGTCATCGGCGCCGTCGGATTCGAGGGTGGCTACGTCTTCTACAACGCGTTCCTCCCGGAGGTCTCGACGCCGAAGACGATCGGTCGAATCTCGGGCTGGAGCTGGGCGATGGGGTTCGTCGGCGGCCTCGCCGCTCTGATCACCTGCGTCCCGTTTCTCCGCAACGATCTGTTCGACCCGGATACCGGCGTCCTGCTCGATCCGACGCGGTGCGAGAACTACCGCCTGTCGTTCGTCGTCGTCGCCGGCTTCTTCGCCCTGTTCTCGGTTCCGACCTTCCTGTTCCTGCGCGAGCGCGGAGTCCGGCGCCGCTGACCGCTCCTGGCCGATCTACGTCCGGGTCGGTTTCCAGCGCGTCGGCGATACGCTGTCGCATCTGAAGCAGCACCGCGAGATCGCGAAGTTCATTGTCGCCTCGACCTGCTTCTACGGCGGAATCGAGACGGTGATCAAGTTCAGCGCGATCTACGCCAGCACGACCTTCGGCATCCAGGGCAAGGAACTGGTGGGTCTGTTCGTTTTCGCCAACATCGTCGCCGTTCCCGGCACCCTGGTCGCCGGCTACGTCGCGGACTGGATCGGAACCCGCCGTGCGTTGATCCTGATGATGCTGGGCTGGATCGGGGTGCTCGTACTGGGTGCGACCACGACGACCCGGGCCGGCATGTGGACGATGGCTGCCGGCGTCGCGATGGGGATGGGTGGGACCCAGGCGATCGCCCGCTCGTTCATGGCCCAGATCAGTCCCCCGTCGCGGGAGTCCGAGTTCTTCGGCTTCTACTTGCTGTCGGGGAAGTTCGGCGCAATCGTCGCGTTCCTGGTCTTCGGAGCGGCCTCGGCCATGACCGGCAACCAGCGCTCCGGGGTGCTCTGGTTGATCCCGCTGTTCGTCGCCGGACTGGCGATGCTGTTCGTCGTCCGGCCGGTTCCGTCGACCGACGAATCCTGAAGTTTTCCCGGGAAATGCCGGAAACTCCGACCATCCAACTGCCAGACGATATGACTGCTTGAATTGGTAATGCTTCCACATATATTCCCGGTAGGTTTCGGGGCCGCCACAAAGGCATGGCAGTGGGAGTAGGGCCGAATGCAAGAACTGGACAAGGCGGCGATGGGGCGACGCATCCGGCAGATCCGACTTCGCGAGGGCCTTCGGCAGTGGGAACTGGCCCGGTTGCTGGGAACCACGCAGTCCGCGGTCCACAAGTACGAGCACGGTGTCGTGCCGGAGCCGCGAAGGCTCGTGGAACTGGCGCGGATCGGCGGCACCAGCATCGAGTGGGTGCTCACCGGTCGACACTGGGAGAACGGCTCCAACGAACAGCAGCGGCTGCCCGCGGACGTGCTGGAGACGGCCCGGTCGCTACGTGAGATCGTCGAGGACGACGGCCCGGGGCTGGACGAAGCGCTGCGGATCACCCAGGACGCGGTCAAGGCGCTCAACGGAAACGGCGGAGCCCCGGTCCACGCGCCGGACCTGCGCACGCTGACGTCGGCGCTGGCCAACCACGGACCTCAGACCCTCAAGGTGCTCGAAGCGGCGTGGAGAATCCAGAGCGCCGTCCTGCAGCGCGTGGCGATCGATGCGGGAAGCCGGCTCGAGGCTTCCCTCGACGCCACACAGAGCGAGACACGGGAGAACGAAGGGGCGTCGTGATCAGCGCCCTTCGTCGCCCACTTCGGTAACGATCAGTTCGCCGATCATCTTCGGACAGCCGTTGCCGCAGGGCCGTCCGCACTTCCACTTGAACTCTCCGACCCGATCGGCGACGAACTCGACGATGGTGTCGGAGTCCTCACGCAGGTTTTCCTTCAGCCCGAAGGCCTTGAGGTCGAAGCGGTGGGTCGCATCGTAGCTGTGGATTTCCATCCGCAAGGTGGTGCCGACCTCGACACGGATCGTGCTCGGGGTCCACTTCCAGTTCTCGACGGTCATCTTGATTTCTTTGATCTTCGGCTCCTCGTCCTCGGCGAGCAGCGGGGCGCTCGCGATCAGAACCAGGGCCAGCAACGCAATCCGCGCGACGGTCATCTTCATTCCTCTTCTCCTGCCGCTTCGCGAAACCTGTCCGCACAGAATTCCGCACCAAGAACCGCAATGAACCCGGCCGCTCGCGGCCCACGGGCCTTGCCGAGCAGCGACAGATAGATCGCCTGAAACAGATGTGGCGGCTTCACGCCGTCCGCTGCCCCCACTGCATCGTAGATCACAACCTGCACCGCCGCACCGTCCATGCCCGCTTCGAGCCCATTGGCCAGGAATCGGAGGAACCGCCGCTGGTCGAGATCGAGCTCTCCCGCCGCCTCGGGAAGCGTCGGGAGGACCTGGAAGCGGAGCTCTTCCGGAGCGAACGAATCGAGCCAGCGCCGGGCGTATTCCAGTCGTCCGGCGACCCCGGTGCGGGTCGCCTCGGGATAGCCGGAGTCCTGCAGCACCTGCAGGGTCCGGTCGACGTCGAAATCAGTGGCCTGGGCCACCACGACCAGATGCTTGAACGGGATACCGACCGGGCGGAAACCCCCGGCCTGCGACAGCTCCACCGCGCGATCGTCACGGTTCCGCGAGTTCACATCGTCGATCTCGTCGACCAGTTGCAGCAAGGGCAGGCCGGGGTCGAAGTTGATCGTGCGCTGCGGGCGCTCGCGGATCACCAGGTAGCGCAACGCCTCCGGCGGAACGACCTCCAGGATCCGGGAGATCGACAGCACGTTGCCCTTGCTCGAGGACATGTCGCCCTTCCCTTGAGTCGAATCCACTCGTAGGGGATCGGAAACGGCGGCTCGCCGCCGAAGACCTCGCGCACGATCCGGTCGCCCGTGTCGTACGAGCCGCCGCGGGTCGCGTGGTCCTTGCCGAACGGCTCGACCGTCACCCCGAGCATCGACCAGCGTGCCGGCCAATCGATACGCCAGACGAGCTTGCCGCCACCGGCCATCGGTACGCGTCCCTCGGATCCGCAATCGCAGCGGTAGTCGACCGTCTCGGTCGCCGGCGTCGAGAACCCGGTCGACCCTCGCCTGCGTCTGATCCGCCCGCACGAGGCGCACAGCGGGTTGAACGGCGACCAGTCGGCGGCGACCTGCTTGCCGGTCAGCTCGCGCAGAATCTCGGCGATCTGATCTCGCGCTCCAGCGCCTGCACGATGTACGGGTTCATGCGACCCGACTTGTACATCTGGTCGGCGCGCTCGACCTCGACATCGACCGCAGCTCCGCGAGCGCGCCGAGGAACGGCTCGAGAAAGTGGTCCGAGTACGAATCGTGCCCGCACAGGGACACGGAATCTCGGAGAGCGGCCGACCGACCAGCGGCTCGTACGTCGCCGGGTCGAGGAACGGGTAGACCTTGCGCAACGGGTCGAAGTTGTCGGCGACGTAGTTGAACTCGACGTCGAGACCCTGGTCCTTGAGTGCCCGGTAGACGGCATCTCCGGTGATCACCTCGCGCATGTTGCCGATGTGGATCTCGCCGGAGGGTGAGATCCCGGTCGAGACGACCGGATGGCGCCCGGCCTCGACGACACCGTCGGCGACGCGATCGGCCCAGTGGCGTGCGGCTTCGTCGGTCGCGGGAGAATCGCTGGAGGGGTTCTGCATCATGGCGCGGCGCAGGATACCCCGCGTCCGGTGAACCTTGCAATCAACCACCCGGATCGCGTTCACGACGGTTGTTCCGCTCCGCCGCGCTGTGGTAGATAAGTGCCCGATGAGCGATCACGGAAGTCGGGGGGTGGAAGTGGAGCGCATGACGTTACGGGAAGCCGCCGAGAGAACCTCGCGTTCGATCACGACCCTGCGGCGCTACATCCGCTCCGGCCGGCTGCACGCCGAAAAACGATACGGCCGCTTCGGCCCGGAGTACTTCGTCGCCCCGGCCGACCTGATCGCCGCCGGTCTGGAGCCGGCTCCGCTGGATGGTCCCCCGCCCCGGGACCTCGCGCCCGCCTCGCAACGGCCTGCCGAGTCTCCCGCCCGGACATCGACGCCGGCGCCGACGCTACCGGCCCCCGTACTCCAGGACGCCGTGCCGACGCACCTGTACCAGGAGCTGCAGATGAAGCACGAGCAGCTGCTCGTGCAGTACGGGATGGTCCGGGCCGAGGGGCTCAGGGTGCTCCGTGAACGCGGCGAATCCGACGCACGGCGGCAGCGAATCGAGGAGCTCGAATCGGAGGTCCAGCGGTTGCGGGAGACGAGCCGCGACGACGCGGCTCCTGTCCGCCAGGAACTCCACCAGGCCCGCCTCGAACTGCAGGGCCGTGCCCTGGAGATCGACGCCCTCCGTGAGAAGGTGCGGACCCTGGAGATGCTGACCCGCAACTCGGTCACGACCGACTCGATCGAAGAGCAGTATCGCGACGTCGTGAAGCGCGCCCGGCGGGTTCAGGAACTCACGGAGCAGCACGCACCACGCACCGTGCCGTCTCTCGATCCCCGGCCGCCCCTCGACGACCACTGAGCAGGCGCCGGCCGGGCCCCGGAACCCCGGGTCGCCCGCCTGACCCCTTCAGACCACGGCGGGAAGAGGCCGCACCGGCAGCCGGCTGCCCTCGTCGGTTCGCAGCAGGTGGACGACGCGCCACATTCGCATGAGGTTGACCGGTTCGACCGATTCGACGGTCAGGCCATGGGTGCCGGTGACCACCGAGAGGTCGAGATCGAGCCGGAAGCCGACCCACTGGGTCAGGGGAGTCAGCAGGTTCTCGGCCCGGGCCAGCAGCGGGTTGCCGTCGCGAAAGCGGTTGACCACCGTCACGGTGCCGCCGGGCCGGCAGACCCGGGCAATCTCCGCCATCACGACCGCGGGGTCGGGCACCACGGATATGACGTAGGGCGCCATCACATGATCGACGCTGGCGTCGGGCAGATCGAGGCGCCGGGCGTCCATCTGGGCCAGTTCGACGTTTCGGCCGCGTCCGACCGAGGCCAGGCGGCGGCGGGCCACCTCCAGCATCGGCTCGGAGATATCGACTCCGGTCACCTGGCAATGCGACGGGTAGAGCGGCAGGGAGAGCCCGGTCCCGACGCCGACTTCGAGGACGTGGTCCCCCTCGCGGATCGGCAGCCGCTCGACCGCCTGGCGGCGGCCCGGACCCAAGGCCCAGTCGAAACAGGCGTCGTAAACCCCGGCCATCGTGCCGTAGACCCGCTCGACACGCCTCGAGTCTGCCAGTGTCCTTGCTGCGGTGGCGTTTCTGTTCACCGGATCGACCCTCGTGCCGCCGGAAATCGTACCACAGGGACGCCCATCCCTCGGGCGTCGACTGCGGGAGATTTGCCGCATCCTCCGGGGCCCGCCGCCCGCCACATCTTGACTGGTCAGGGGTGGTCGGGTAGGTTGTCGTTTCCTGTTCAGTGAGGAGGTCTGGGAAGATGCGATCCGTTCGTAGCCTGCTGTGTCTGCTGGTCGGCGTCGTCGCCTTCACGGGGTGCGACTCGGAGCAGCCCGCACAGGTCCTGACCAGTATCGCCTCGATCGAGATGTCGGCGACGAACAGCGTCGTCAAGGCGATGCACACCTGGAACGTCTTCGAAGACAACGACAACAACAACGTGCCCGATGACGGTCAGACCTACCTGTGGTGTGAGTTTCCGGCCAGCGGGACATCGCAGACCTCGGTTCCGACGAGCGTCCCCTGGTCGTTCTCGACGGAGGTCTCGATCATCCGTGCCGGCACCACCGTCAGGGAAGTGATCACCAGCGAGAACGCGACGGCGAAGAACTTCAATATCGCCCAGTACGACCGCACGAGCGTTACCAACAGTGTGACCCCCACCAAACCGCCGCAGATCGTCAACGGCCGGCTGTTCAAGTTCACGATGCCGCGCCGCCATCCGTCGGTTCGCTACGAGTTGATGAACGCAGTGAAGAGTCCGCTCGCCAATCTCACCGGCGCCACATTCGGCAACGGGGTCTGCTCCGCGGGAACTCCCGGGGAAGCAAGACTCGACAGTGTGCCCCTGCCGTACATGATCGAGCTGAACAAGGGCGACACGATCATCGTCAAGGCTCGGATCAACAACGAGGTCCTGCCGATGTCCGGCCTTGCGGCCACCGTCAACCAGTTCCCCCAGTCCCTCTCCGGACGGTTGCAGATCGATGGCCGCACGGTGAACGTCCTCGGCTCTCGGTCAGGCCCCGCGGTCTCCTTCTCTTTCACGGTCAAATAGTTCGCGCCCCATGCACGTCCTGGGGCCCGTCAGGGTGAGGCGACTGAAGATGTACGTTCGACGCAGAATGACCGTTGTACTCGCGATCTTGCTCCTCGCGGCCGTGCCGACGATGGCCCAGGACACCCAGGCCGACGAGCCCGACGAAGGGGATGACGGCGGGTTCTTCCTCGAGCTGGGAACCTGGATTGCCCAGGCTACCGGTACCGGCCTGGTCGGCGCGACCAGGATCGATCCGAACAACGCGTTCGCAACCGACCCGATCGCGCCGGACCACGGCACGGTGAACGAGATGTATTACCTCGGTGGGTACCGGCTCCCTCGCAACCAGGGTCGGTTCACCGTTCGATGGTACGACCACTCCGAAGAAGACATCAACATCACCGGCTCGACGCCCGGATCGTTCAACTACGGTGAAGTGCTGGCCCACCCGCTGTTTGCGGGGCTCGACCTCGACGGACTCGCCGACGCGTTCAGCGCCGACTTCGCGCTCCAGTTGACCGACGGAGAGATCAAGTACGGACGGCAGGCGTTCAGCAACAGCCGCCTGACCGGCGACTGGTTCGTCGGCTGGCGCCGGGTCAAGCACAGCCGGTCGACCAACGCGACGTACAGTGCGCTGATCCCCGGCTTCCCGCCGCTGCTTCCTCCGCTGACCCAGCCGAACCCGGCGCTGGATCCCGCCGACGACATCGTCGCGATGACCTCGAGCTACGAAGGACGCGGCCTCTCGGTCGGCATGGACTTCAACTACAACATCATCGACGATTTCCTGACGATCGACGGCGGAGTGGCGTTGACCGCGATGCGTGGCGACACGAGCGTGTCGTACCAGTCGACGACCCGCTACTACGTCATGCGCGACCTGGACGACGGTGGCAACCTCGTCCTGCTGCAAGCACCCTACAGCGAGTTCGGCGAGAACTTCTTGCCGAACCAGATGGGTCAGATCATCCCCAAGGCCGCGGCCACGACCCAGCGGCAGTTCCGGGTCGGCATCAACGACCGCCACTCGACCGACGGCTCGATCCTCGATACGCACATCGCCCTGCGCTGGAAGATCTGGAAGGAGATGGAACTCCTGACCGGCTTCCGGCAGACACGTTACGAGAACATCGCCACCGAGATGCGTCCCGAGGTCACGACCACGACTGCGGGTGTGCGGGTGACCGATGACGGCCTCGAGGGCGTCAACGTCCAGAACTTCAGCGACGTCAGCCGTTCGGCGACCTACGAGGGTTTCTACTTCGCCCTCTCCTACGAGTTCTGATCGCACCGGAGAACGGATGCCCCTGACGGAAGAGTCCGTTCGCAAGATCCTCTCCTCGATCGCCTATCCGGGGTTCAACCGGGATGTCGTCGCCCTCGGTGCGATCCGTGAGGTCCGCGTTGCCGGTGACGCCGTCGACGTGATCCTCGAACCCGGCAACACACCGCTTCCGGCACTCGAGGAGCTTCGATCGACGATCGCCGCCCGGCTAGCAGCGACGCCGGAGATCGGGGCAGTGAAGGTCATGTTGCCGCCGCCACCCGGCGGTGCTCCTTCGCTCAATGTCATCGGCCAGAAGAAGCCGTCGATCGCCCAGCGCGGCTCCGCCGATCCGGGCCTGCTTCCCGACGTGCGGCACGTGGTCGCGGTCGCCAGCGGCAAGGGCGGCGTCGGCAAATCGACGGTCGCCGTCAATCTCGCCGTCGCCCTGGCGCGTCAGGGACAGCGGGTTGGACTGCTCGACGCCGACGTATACGGCCCCTCGATTCCGTTGATGATGGGCGTCACCGACGACCCGGTGATGGATCGCAACACCCGCAAGCTCCAGCCCTTCGAAAAGTTCGGCGTGCGCTTCATGTCCCTTGGATTCCTGACGCCGCCGGATCAGGCGGTGATCTGGCGTGGCCCCCTGGTGATGAAGGCGATCGAGCAACTGCTGCGCGACGTCGACTGGGGCGCGCTGGACGTACTGGTCGTAGACATGCCGCCCGGCACCGGCGACGTTCAGTTGACTCTATCCCAGCGCGCGAACCTCACGGGAGCCGTGATCGTCACGACTCCCCAGGACGTCGCCCTCGCCGACGCGATCAAGGGCGTGGCGATGTTTCGCAAGGTCGAGGTGCCGATCCTCGGCGTGATCGAGAACATGAGTTTCTTCGTCTGTCCCCACTGTGACGGACGCTCGGATATCTTCGGCCATGGCGGAGCCCGCCGGGAGGCAGAGCGCCAGGGCGTTCCGTTCCTGGGCGAGGTCCCGCTCCACGGTGCGATCCGGGCCGCCGGCGACGACGGCACCCCGGTCGCGACCGGCGATTCGGTGGAGGGACAGGCCTTCGCGGCAGTCGCCGATCGGGTCCGGGAGAGCCTCTCTCCCGACGACGCCGGCGGGCAGGAGGCGGGCGGCGGTATCTTCGATCGCTTCCGCTCCATCTGGGGTCGCGACAACCCCACATCGAAACCCTGAATGGCCGAGGCCCCGAGCCGGCGGTATACTTTCGACGGTTTCGGCACGGAGAACTCGTGATGCAACGATTCGGGTGGATGACGGCGCTCTGCGCGCTGCTGGCGGTTTTGCTCGTACCGGCCCTGGCCGGGATACCGGAGACGGACGACGAGATCTACCGGTACCTCGACGAGATCAAGCGAGAGGCCGGAGCGATCCCGGAGCAGGTGAAGGCGCTGGCTCGAGTCGTCTGGCTCGACGAGAGCGCCTCGGCGCAGCTGCGGTACGCGGCTCGATTGCAGCTCGTCGGCTATTCCGCCAGCACGATCAGCCCGCTGCGTGCGGTGTTCTTCGAGGTCGCCCCGGAACACCAGGCCGATGTCGTCGCGACGCTGATCGAAGCCCGCCATCGTGCCGAGGCCGAGCTCCCGTCGGACTACCTGCCCGCGCTGGAGAGCGGCCTCTGGTTCGGCGGTTTCGAGGCCAAGCGGCTGGCGATCCCCGAGCTGACGATGAACCGCTACGAGCCGAGCCTGGCCACGATCATCGATTCCGCCTACGAGTATCCGGAATTGACCGCGACGGTGGTGCGGGCGGTCTCCCGATTCCAGCTCGACCGGGCACGGCACTTCTTGCTGGAGGTGATGCGGACCGGTACGGCGGAGGAGAGCCGACTCGCGGCCGATGCGATCGTCCGGATCGGCGGGCGTGGCCTGGGCACGATCCGGGAGGCGTTCATCGACGAGAAACGGCAGGCCCGCGAGGCCGCCGTGAATGCCCTGCTGCCGATCAGCAGCGGCGAGGATCTGTCCCGCCTGTACGATTTCATCGCCACCAACCCGGATGCCGACGCCGAGCTGCTCGAGCGGATCATCGCCCGTGCAGGAATGCTCGAAGCGTTGCTCGAACACCAGCAGAATCTCGACGCGGCGACGATCGGCGACTGACCCGCTCCCGCGACCGGGACCGGCTTCAGCCGGTCAATTCCCGTTCGATCCGCGCCAGCGCGTCGCGGATCGCCTCGTTCGGCGCGGCGAAGGAGATCCGGACGAAGCCGTTCGCCTCGGCACCGAACGCGCAGCCGGGGATCGTCACGACGTTGCAGCGTTGCAGGATCCGCTCGGCGACCTCCCGGCCATCGCCGTGCTCGGAGACGTCGACGAAGTAGTAGAACGCGCCGTCCGGCGGCGTCGCCTGCAGACCCCGGATCCGGGCCAGCCCCGCTCCCATCGTCCGGCGCCGTTCGCGGAAGACCTCCAGATACCGTCGTCGCTCGGCCCGGCCGGCCTCGCCGAACGCCGCCCGCGCTGCCATCTGGGAAACCCGGGAGGCGACGGTGACGACGTGCTGGTGCACGGCGACCATCTTCTGCAGGATCGGCTCCGGACCGGCGACCCAGCCGACGCGCCAGCCGGTCATACAGGCGTCCTTGGAAAGCCCGGAGACGACGAGGCCACCCTGCGGTGCCACCGTCGAGAGCGACACGAACTCGCGTTCGTAAACGAATCCGGCGTAGATCTCGTCGGAGATCCAGGGCACCCCTCGCTGGTCGAGCAACGCGGCCAGCCGCTCCAGCTCGCCCCGCCCACTGCAGGCCCCGGTCGGATTCGACGGCTCGGTCACGATCACCGCACGGGTGCGCGCGGTCAGACGGGAGGCGATGTCGTCGGGGTCGAGCCGAAAAGCGTTGGCGGCGCGCAGCGGATAGCTCACCGGTTGTACGCCGAGCAACCGTGCGACGGTCGGGTACGCCGGGTAACCGGGATCGGGTACGAGAATCTCGTCGCCGGGGTCGAGCAGCGCCGCGGCGGCGGTGAACATCGCCTCCTGGGAGCCGACGGTGATCAGCACCTCGTCGGGTCCGTGGACGAATCCGGGGTATTCCGCCGCGATCGCCGTGCGCAGTGGGATGTCCCCGGCGGTCGCACCGTAGTCGGTGAACCCCCTGGCGATCGCGTCGACACCGGCCAGGGCGATCGTGGGCGGCGTTGGAAGGTCCGGTTGGCCAAGGCCGAGGTTGATCGCGTCGGCTGGAGCCGAGTCGAAGATCCGGCGGATCAGCGTCCGCTCGAGGCCGGCGACGCGACGGGCCGGCGTGATCTTCAACGAAGCGCCTCTTCGAGAGCGAGGGCGGCATCGGTACCGCGATCGCGATACTTGACGATCACCGGGGTCTGCAGCTGGAGTCCGTGCTCCGCTGCGAAGCTCCCCCGGGCCGTCCGGCTGCCGGGGACAACGACCGCGCCGGCCGGCACGTGGAGCGTACCGTCGTCGCCTGCCCGGTGCACCGTCTCGCGCACCAGATCGTAGAGCGCCACGGCGCGGGTGATGACGACTCCGGCCGCCAGCACGGCGCCCTTGCAGATCCGTGCCCCTTCGAAGACCGAGCAGCCGCCGCCGATGAAGGCATCGTCCTCGACGATCACCGGCAGGGCGCCGACCGGTTCGAGGACACCGCCGATCTGCGCGGCGGCCGACAGGTGGACGCCGGCTCCGACCTGGGCACAGGAACCGACCAGCGCGTGACTGTCGACCATGCTTCCGGCACCGACGAAGGCGCCGACGTTGACGTAGGCCGGGGGCATGATCACGACACCGTTGCCGAGATGCGCCCCCCGTCGAACGGTCGACCCGCCGGGAACGATCCGCACGCCGTCCCCGGGAGGACGGGTCGGGAAGGTGTCCCGATCGGCAAAGTGAAACGCACCGGTCGATTCTTCGGCCCGGCCGCCGATCCGGAAGCCGAGCAGGATCCCCTGCTTGACCCACTCGTGAACCTGCCATCGGTCACCGTCCGGTTCGGCGGCGCGGACCGTGCCCTGCTCCAGAGCGGTCAGCAGGCGGTCGACGACCTCGCGTGCCTCGCGACGATCGACCTCGACGGCCGAACAGCAGTCCAGGACACTCCGGCGAAGATCCTCGAGGCTCACCGCGGTTCCATCAAGGCGGCATGAGCCAGCGCCCGACGCAGCGTCTCCCGCGTCGCATCGGTGGGCGGCCCCAGCGGCGCGCGGACCGCCCCGGAGCAGCGCCCCATCTCGGCCAGCGCGGTCTTCACCGGCACGGGGTTACTCTCGATGAAGTTGGCGTTCATCAGCGGAAGCAGTCGGTAGTGGAGTTCCCGGGCCCGCTCCATCTCCCCGGCCAGCGCCGCCTCGGCCAGCGCCGCCATCTCCGCCGGCGCCTCGTTCGATACGACCGAGATGACTCCGTCGGCCCCGAGTGCGATCGCCGGCAACACCAGCGAGTCGTCTCCCGAGAGTACCGCGAGGCTGGCCGGCCGATCCTTGAGGATCGCCGACATCTGGTCCAGGTTCGCAGCGGCCTCTTTGATGGCGATGACGCCGGGCAGCGCAGCGAGTTCGAGGGTCTGCTCGGCCGGGAGGTTCTGCCCCGTTCGTCCCGGCACGTTGTAGACCACGACCGGCAATGCCGTCGCCTCGGTCACCGCCCGGTAGTGGGCCAGCATGCCGCTGCGATTCGGCTTGTTGTAATAGGGTGTCACGACGAGCAAGGCGTCGGCGCCGGCCTCCGCGGCGCGGCGAGCGGCGGCGACGGTGCGTCGCGTATCGTTCGATCCGCAGCCGGCGACGACCGGGATCTTTCCGGCACAGGCCTCCTTCACCGTCGCGATCACGGTGAAGCTCTCCTCTTCGTCGAGGGTCGCGCCCTCGCCGGTGGTTCCGCACGGGACCAGGCCGTGAATCCCCTCTTCGACCTGCCAGCGGGCCAGAGACAGCAGACCCTTCCGGTCGACAGCACCGTTGTCGTCGAACGGAGTCACGATCGCGGTCATCGCACCCCGGAGCAATCTCTTTTCTGAACTCACGACTCTCCTCCTGGACGTCCCTGGGGACGTCGTGCCGGCAGCCGATCGATCACATCGTCGATCGTGTGAAGCCCCGGTGCGCCGGCGACGGTCTCCGCCGCGAGCACCGCACCGAGGGCGAACCCTGCGCGACTGCGCGCAGCGTGTTCCAGGGCGATCCTCTCGTGAGGACCGTCCCAGACGATCGTGTGCCGTCCGGGTTCGGAGCCGGCGCGGACGCAGACCAGCGGTAGTTCGCCGGGAGTCGCCGCACCGCCGCCCGTTGCTTCGCTGATCGAATCCAGTCTCGGGTCGCATGCTATCAGGCGACGAGCGAGTTCCCGGGCCGTCCCGCTAGGGGCGTCCCGCTTGCCTGCGTGATGGGCCTCGGACAGCGACGCGTCGAACTGTTCCGTCGAGGCGAACAGTTCACCGGCGTGTTCGACCACCCGGTAGAACAGGTTCATGCCGATCGAGAAGTTGGCGGCGATCACCGTACCGGTCTTCGCGGCGATGGCCGCTGAGCGCAGCGCGTCGTCGGGCGTCCAGCCGGTCGTCCCGCAGACGACGCCAACCCCCGAGGCGACCAGCCGGGCGACGTTGTGCTGGGCGGCGCCGGGGTGGGTGAACTCGAACGCGACCTCGGCCCCCTGAAGATCGAGGGAGGGCGCCTTCATCTCGTCGGCTCCCAGGGTCGCGACTTGCCGGTGGCCGCGGGCGACTGCCTGCTGGACGATCTCCCGTCCCATCCGTCCGTGGCCGACGATGGCGAATTTCATGACGGGATCTCCTCCTCGAAGAAGCGGCGATGCAGGGCGGCCAGCGCCCCACGCATCCTCGCCGCCGGAACGGCCGCCAGCAGAGCGCTCGGCGACGATCCGACCGACAGCAGCTCGGCGCTCTCCGCGGCGAACGCTCCGAGGATCTCCGACCGAAGGTCGGGGTCGCCCAGGGTCGCGCCGACGGCACAGATCAATGCACGCTCACCCGCGCAGTCGACGCTCCACTCGTCGTTCAACCGGGACCGCCAGACCGCGACGTCGGTCTCGCCTTCGATCGCCAGCGTCACCGTGAAGCCGGACGACGAAACCAGCACCGGCGTCACGCCGATCTCCGCTGCCGCATCGAGCACCTGGCGCGGCAAGTCGCTCTCGTCCCGCATCGAACCGTCGGTGACCCGCACCAGGGTGACCGGTGCGCGGTGGGTCAAAGAGGCGAAACGGGAAACCGGGACGATCCGGGGCGTCCCCCTCGATCCGGGTCCCGGCACCGTCGGGCTGCATCGTGTTCAGCACGCGCACCGGAATCGAAGCCGCGACCGCCGGAGCGATGCTCGCGGGACAGAGTACGCGAGCACCATGGAACGCCATCTCCGCCGCCTCGACAAACGAAGCTCCGGGCAAGGTACGCGCCGTCGGCACCGAGCGCGGATCGGCGGTCATCAGCCCGTCGACATCGGTCCAGATCTGCAGCTCCTCGGCCTGCAGTACCCGGGCGATCAACGACGCCGTCGTGTCGGAACCGCCGCGACCGAGGGTCGAGGTCTCTCCCGCCGTCGTCGCACCGACGAAGCCGGCGACCACCGGAACGACGCCACGCTCGAGCAGCGGCAGGAGCTCGTCGGTGCAGCGTGCCGCGGTCGCCGTCGTATCGGGTCGTGCGTCGCCGTGGCGCCCGTCGGTGACGATCAGCTGTCGGGCATCGACACCCTCGGCATCGAGACCCAGATCCTGGAACGTCGCCGCCACGATGCGCGCCGCGACGAGGTCACCGAAGGCGTAGATTCCATCGATGGTCCGCGGGGTGCCCTCTCCGAGAATCCGCACCGAGCGCAGTCGCGAGCGGAGATCCTCGAACGCATCGGCGATCTCGAGTTCGAGAGAGTGGCGCCGGGCGGTCGTCTCGACCGCCGAGGCGGCCCAGCGATAACGCCGCTCGATGTCGGAGACGATCGGATCCAGCCGCTCCAGATCCCCCTCTCCGGCAACGCCCACGGCCTCGACCAGCCGGTCGGTGACCCCGCCCAGGGCGGAGACGACGACGACCGGGCGTCGGTCGACGTGTCGACCGACCACATCGGCGACGGCCCGGATCCTCTGCGCATCGGCGACCGAGGTCCCGCCGAACTTCATCACGATCAATGCGGAACACCCCGGGAGATCTTGCCGGTAGCCGCCAGCAGCTCGGCGTTCAACACCGCCGCCCCGGCCGCACCGCGCACGGTGTTGTGCGACAGCAGCTCGAGTTTGGTCCCCAGCACCGGACACGGCCGGATGCGTCCGACCACGGCGGACATTCCGTTCCCGGCGTCGCGATCGAGCCGCGGCTGGGGCCGGTCGTGCTCCGGCCGGACCACGATCGGCATCGCCGGGGAACTCGGCAGGTCGAGGTCGCCGACGTCCCCGCGGAACTCACGCAGAACCGCCGCGACCTCTTCCGGGCTCGCCGGACGCTCGAAGGCGACGCTGACGGCCTCGAGGTGGCCGTCGAGGGTCGCCACACGATGACAGTGGGCGGAGACGTCGATCGACGCGAGGCGCACTGCGCCGTCCTCGAACGCGCCGAGCAACCGTGTCAGTTCGAACTCGATCTTCTCTTCCTCGCCTTCGATGTGGGGGATCACGTTGTCGGTCAGTTCGAACGCCCCCGGACCGTCTTTCCCCGCGCCGGAGAGTGCCTGCAGCGTCGTCACGATCACCTGTTGCACGCCGAACGCCCGGTGCAGCGGAGCCAGGACGAGAGCCAGTCCGGTGACCGAGCAGTTGGGGTTCGTGACCAGACACCCCGAGCGGCCGGCCGCCGCCTGGCGCTCAAGCAACCCCAGGTGCTCCCGGTTGATCTCGGGGACGATCAGCGGAACGTCCTCGTGGCGCCGGTAGGCCGAAGCGTTACTGACCACCGCCATGCCCGCGTCGGCGAACGACGGCTCGACCTCCCGCGCCGTGGCGGAGTCGAGACCCGAGAAGACCAGGTCGCAATCGTCGAAGGCGGTCGCCTCGCAGGGCCTGACCTGCTGGTCGCCGATACCGGCCGGTGGGTCGCCGGCCAGACACCAGCCCGTCGCCTCCCCGTAGCTCTTGCCGACGGACCGGGGCGACGCGGCGAGACCGACGACCTGAAACCAAGGATGACCGTCGAGTAGCCGTAGCAGGTTCTGTCCGACCATTCCGGTGGCGCCGAGCACGCCGGCACGATAGCGCTCCATCGGGACCTCCCTCCCTGTCGGGACGTGCCATGAAGATAGCATTCTGGACGGCTCGCCGACGGTCATAACTCGCGACGGGATCGCCCGCTCGCGCTCCCGCCGATCGGGGGGGTACGGTCCGGTTTCGTGGTAAGGTCGCAGCTTCAAGCTCACGGCTGAAACGGAGGCAGGCAGGATGAACGAGCCCGATCGCGTCGACGACGAGGCCGATGCCCTGCCCCACGCCAGCGACGACTTCTACTGCCTCCGCTATCGCGTCTGGTATCCGTCCCTCGACTGCGCCGTGCGGACCAAGTACGAGACCTGCGCCGGCTGCCTGAAGTGTGACCAGGGCCGGTTCAACCTTCGGCGTCACGCCGACGCTCTGTACGGCCTGCGCTTTCCCCGCGACGTCCGGTGACCTCCTCGGGCGCCGGCGGAGCGCTCCCCGAATCGATCCGGGGAATCGTTTTCGACCTCGACGGCACGCTGGTCGATTCCTACGAGGCGATCCGGCTGTCGGCCAGCGCCGCGGTCGAAGCGTTCGGCCGTCCACCGCTGACGACGGCCGAGACCCACCGCCTCGTCGGGCACGGTCTGAACCGACTGATCGAAGGCCTGCTCGAGCCCGATCAGGTTCCCGCCGGGGTGCGCCGTTTCCAGCAGACCTACGCCGAGGTATTTCGCGCGCACACCCGCGCGCTGCCCGGTGCGAGGGATGCGCTGATGTTCTGCCGGACCCAGGGGTTGCCCGTCGCCGTCGCCAGCAACAAGCCGGCGAAGTTCAGCCGGCCGATCCTCGACGCTCTCGGGATCGGCGATCTGGTTGCCGCGGTGCACGGCCCGGATACCGTCGGTTCGACGAAGCCCGAGCCACGCATGATCCGGACCTGTCTCGAAGAGCTGCAGCTGCTCCCGACCGAGGCGATCTACGTCGGCGACATGACCCTCGACGTCGACTCCGCCGATCGCGCCGGTGTCGCCGCGGTGCTCGTCGCATCGGGATCGGCGACGATGGCGCAGCTGAAGAGCACCGGCCGCGTCGTGCTGGGAGGCGTCGGCGACCTCCCCGGGCTGCTGCAGCGTCACCGCATCAAATAACAGTCGTTTTCGTCGTAACCACAAGATAACAAAGCGGTTACCCCCGATTCGAACCAGTTTGCCAGCCCGGGACGACCGGCGTAAGAATCGGAGTGGAAGCCGCAATTCTGCGGACTCCCACCGGAGGGTTACGTCGTGAAGAAGAAGATGCTCTGCGCAAGCGCGCTGATGGTCGGACTTGTCCTCGCCACGAGCGGGACATTTGCCGCCGTCAGCGACAACAAGGGTTTCGGCACGGGCGCGGAAGGCAATCGCGGTGGCGGTGCCCAGCAGGTCGCCAAGCGGGACCAGGCGGAACCGTTCCAGCCGTTCATGCCGGGACATAACACCGACATCACCATCGCGGGACCGATGTCCCTCTCCAGCGACGGGATGACGATCTCCCAGGGCTCGGCCCTGGTGGCTCCCCGTGGCGGCAGCTTCATGACGTCGCGTCAGCGTGCCGACCGGGCCATCCGGGCGACGATCCGCAAGCTGGACTGATCGGAACGTTCGAGGTGCGGTTCGAGTCCGCGCGGATGCCGTCAGGCAACCGCGCATGCGTCAGGGTTGCTCGGACCGCACCAACTGGATCGATTCGGCCATCCGGGCCCACTCTTCGTCGGTGACCCGATCGGGCGACGCGAGCTCGAACCGGTAGGCGTGACCCTCCTTCGCCAGGTAGAGCAGTCCGCCGTCGCGACTCCAGGCCCGCTCGGCGCGATGGACCGCCGGCCGCGGGCTCTCGACCCAGCCGGAGCCTTCTCCGCCGAGGACCTCGGCGATCTCGTCGGGTTCCAGACGAAAGATGCGCCCCATCACCGCGCTGTCCTGGTGGACCAGGCGAATCGGATACCCGTCGAGGGAGCGCACCGAGGCCGAAGGCCACCAGTGCTTCGGTAGCTCGACCTTGATCCCGGGCATCGTCAGGTGCCCTTCCATCCAGGGTTTGCGAAGCTGATCGCCCCGGGTCAGCCGCTCCCACTTGATCCCGAAACGCTCGGCGGGATCTACCGGCGGTTCGGCGGGCGAACGACCGGGACCGCGGTAACTCGCCGGGATCCAGAACAACGAGGCCGAGCGGCGCCCTTCGAGTACCGGAAGCGCCACCTCGATCCCTCGGTCCGGAAACGCCAGCCGGAAGACCAGCCACTGACCGGCGAAGCCCGGCTGTTGCCAGCGTTCGGCCCGTCCGGAGTCCGCCGCCGAACGTTCCTTCTCCTTCAACAGCGGGAAACCGGCGCCGGCCACGTTCTTGGCCCCCGGAATACCGACGGGAGCGACCCGGCCCTCGGTCCAGGCCTCTGTGGCATCGACCTGGGCCACGTAGCCCACGTGTTCCGCATCGCCGATGACGACCCCCTGGCCATCGATATCCGTGTAGCGCCCACGCAGCCAGATCTTGCCGCCCTCGATCTGGATCGGCGGTGGGACGTCGCCGTCGAGGCGCCGGGCCCGGACGCCGGGCGGAACGCCCAGCGTGAAGTCGCTGCCCTTGACCACCTGCCAGGGATGCACCGACTCGGCCTTGGCCGACGGCACCGTGAACGTGTCGCCCAGTTCGACGAGCTGGTCGTGGGGCAGCCCCTTGCGGCGTTTCCATAGCTCGCCCCGGATCAGCACCCGATCGAACAGCACGCGCATCTCCTGGAGCAGATCCGCGGCGGCCGCCGCGCCGAGACCGGCGTCGCCGGGCATCAACAGCGCGCCGAGAAACGCGGGCGACCCGGGCACGATGTCCTGCTCGATCCAGACCACCGGGCGATCGCCGATCTCGGTCTCGATCGTTCCCGACCACTCGGCCCAGTGCTCGTTCGCGCCTTCGTGAACCGACAGGAGCGCGTTGGGGATCGGCGGCGTGACGCCCCGGATCGCGCTCAACGGGCCGGCGACGGCATAGATCAGGAACCGCGTATCTCCCGGCCAGCGGCGCAGCTCGAGGATCGCGGACTCCGACGATCCCGCGGTGTAGGTCGAGAACCAGCGCCGGTCGCTGAAGGCGGTCAAGACGCCCTGCTCGAACCGATAGGAAGATTCCGCCTCGAACACCGCCTGGAGCTGGACCTCCGGCGACTCCTTCTCGATTCCCGCGGGGAGCGCCTGGCGAGCTTCCGGGGTCAGGTCGGCGAGAAACGTGCGGGACGACTCGTCCGCCATGGCGACGGACAACGTCAGCAGCAGGAGCAGCGGAATCGTGACCCGTTTCATTCCGTCCACCGGTTCCCGGGGACGGTGGCCTGGCGTCGGCCTCTAGTCCCCGTCTTCGAGTTCTTCGAGCGCTCGGCGTAGTTCCTCGACACGCCGCTCCAGACGTTGGAGCTCCAGCCGGATTCTCCGCGTCCGAGCCTCCCGCTCTCGCGCGAGCACCGCCTCCCTATCCTGCTCTGCCTGCACGTCTCGTGCAAGGGCGCTGTCGATCCGCAACAGTTCGGGTTCTCCGTTGCGGATGACCCTCGCCTCGAGGGGCACGCTGGGGTTCCAGCGGGACAGGGCCCGTTCGATCTGGCTCCGGCTCGTGATCTCGACGTCGTTGACCCGGACGATCACGTCGCCCACCCGGACCCCGACCTTGCCCGCAACCGACTCCGGATCGGAGCGGATCACGAGCACGCCCGCGTCTTCCGGGCTGCCGTAGTGCACGCGTAGCCCAGGCGTGATCTCGGCGACCTCGAAGCCGGCGGACCGCACCCGGGTCGGGAAAAGCAGCCGGGGCGACGAAGGAGGTGCCGGCTTGGGCGGCGCGGCCGGGGACGGCACGGTGATCGCCGACGCCGGACGGGAGGCCCGGCTGCCGACCCGGACCTGGCGTTGCAATGTCTCGCCGTCGCGGACCACACGCAGGTCCAGGGCATCGCCGGGGACCAGATCGTCCAGCACGACCTCCAGCACGTCCTCTCCGGCGATCTGGCGATCGTTGGCCAGCAGGATCACGTCGCCCGAGCGCAACGCGGCCTTGTCCGCCGGGCCGCCGGGAACGACGTGGACCACCATCACACCACCGTCGACGAGATCGCGGAGCCAGAAGCCGATCCAGGGTTTGTTCGTCGGCGCGACACGCTCGCCGTCGACGGATCCGCTCTGGGCCTCTCCGGCGGCGTCGGCGCGGATCGCGACGCTCGGGCGGTCGGCCTGAGCGGAGACGCCGGCGAGCAAGACAAGCGACAGGGTGAGAGTACGGACCATCGGTAACGGTTCTCCTTCCACCCGAATGGTACGCCCAGGGCCGGTCAAAGACGAACTCAGCCGCCGGATTCCAGGATCGCGGGAAACAGCAGGTTGGCCTGCCATTCGCGGAGATCGGGGGTTTCCCGGGGATCGTCACCCTCGTCCAGGCGACGCTGTACCTCGATGAGCACGCTCTTCGAGGCGAGCAGCGACGCCTCCAGCTTCAGCGGGGCCGCGATCGCGTCACGGCGGCGGGCGAGTTTCCGGACCTGCGCCTCGGACTCGCGGCTGAGGCGCTTCGGCCCGGGGCGGCACGGCAGCGGAAGATCTCCGTCGGGCAGATCCAGTCCGCGCTGAATCGCCTTCAGTACCCCGCCGACGCCTCGCCCACGGGCCAGCCCCCCCGGCAAGCGCGGAATTCGCGACAGCGCTTCGGGGGTCGTCGGTCGCCGGCGGGCGGCCTCGACGATCACATCGTCGCCGAAGATCTTGAACGGCGGACGGTCGCGCTCGCGGGCCAAGCGTTCGCGAAGCTGGAACAGCTCGCGTACGATCGCCAGCTCCCGGGCCGACAGACCGGAGCTCTTCTTCACCTTCAGGTACGCGTCCGGGTGATCGGCGGCCTGTGACCAGCGCACCTGTTCGAGACGGCGAAACTCCTCGTCGGCCCAGCTCTCCCGGCCGAGTTCCTTCAGCCGCTTCTCGAGAATCCCGGTCAGCTCTTCGAGGTGGCTCGTATCACCGGCGGCGTAGTCGCGCATCTCCGGGGTCAGCGGTCTGCGGGTCCAGTCGGCTCGCTGATACTTCTTGTCGACACGAACGCCGAGATGCTTGTCGAGCAGTGCGGCGAGACCGAACGCGGTCTCGCCGATCATCCGCGCCGCGATCATCGTGTCGAACAATCCCGCGATCGTGATGCCGAAGTCCCGGTGCAAGACCCGCAGATCGTAGTCGGCCCCGTGGAGCAACTTGCGCACTCCGGGATCGGCCAGGGGGGCATGCAACGGTGCCAGATCGGCAGCCGGCCAGCGGGTCCACGAGAAAGTTCTTCCCCTCGAACGAGAGCTGGATCAGACAGACCTTCTCCGGATAGTGGTGAAAGGAGTCCCCTTCGGTGTCCACCGACAGCGGCCCGGCGCCGAGTTCGCCGAGAATGTCGGCCAGGGTCTCGTTGGAGTCGATCCAGACTGGTTCGGCGCTCATATCGGCGGACAGTAGACGGCAGCGCCGCCCCGGTCAAGCAGGCTCGGAAGCCTCTGCGCGGCACCCTTTCCAATTGGCGGCCATCGCGCTATCCTTTTTCCTCTCACATGGTCCCTCGAAGGACCCACGCAGCCGCGGCTTTCGCCGCCGGCCATCCAACGGAGCAGGTCATGGTCGAGACAGCAAAGCGTTCGCGAAGCCTGAAGGAACTCGGAATCGAGTCCGGGACCGTCCACTGGGACCTCCCGCCGGCGCGGCTCTATGAAGAGTCGGTCGCGCGCGGCATGGCCCGGATCGCCGCCGACGGTCCTCTGGTCGTCGATACCACGCCGTACACCGGCCGCTCTCCGAAGGACAAGTTCATCGTCCGGCACCCGGACACCGACGGCGACATCGCCTGGGGCAAGGTCAACGCCGGGATCGACGGTGCCGTCTTCGACGCGCTCTACGATCGCGTCCGGAAGTACCTCTCCGGCAAGGATCTGTTCGTCCAGGATCTGTACGGCGGTGCCGACAAGCGACATCGCCTGCCGATCCGCGTGGTCAGCGAGAGTCCCTGGGCCTCGATGTTCGCCCGGACGATGTTCGTGCGCATCGAAAACGACGAAGACCGCAACGCGCACAAGCCGGAGTTCACGATCGTCCACGCGCCGTTCTTCGAGGCGTCGCCGGAGCGCGACGGCACCAACTCCGAGGCGTACGTTCTGCTCAACCTCACGCGCAAGATCATCCTGATCGGCGGAACGAAGTACGCCGGCGAGATCAAGAAATCGATCTTCACGCTGCTCAACTACCTGCTGCCGCAAGAAGGGCGTGCTGTCGATGCACTGCTCGGCCAACGTCGGCGACGATCAGGCGATGCAGCGCTGTTCTTCGGTCTGTCCGGCACAGGCAAGACGACGCTCTCCGCCGATCCCCAGCGCACGCTGATCGGCGACGACGAGCACGGCTGGAGCGACGACGGCGTGTTCAACTTCGAGGGCGGCTGCTACGCCAAGGTGATCCGGCTGGTGCGCGAGCACGAGCCGGAGATCTACGCCACGACCGAGAGCTTCGGAACGATCCTCGAAAACGTGGTGATGGACGACGAGACCCGCGTCGCTCGACCTCGACGACGACGCCACACCGAGAACACCCGCGCGGCCTATCCGATCACCCAGTTGCCGAACATCGTGCGCGAAGGCGCGCCGGGCATCCCGCAAGAACGTCGTGTTCCTGACCGCCGACGCGTTCGGCGTCCTGCCGCCAATCAGCAAGTTGACCGCCGAGCAGGCCATGTACCATTTCCTGTCCGGCTATACGGCCAAGGTCGCCGGCACCGAGCGTGGCGTCAAGGAGCCGCAGGCGGCCTTTTCGGTGCCTGCTTCGGCGAGCCGTTCCTGCCGCTGCATCCCAGCGTCTACGCCAAGATGCTCGGTGAGAAGATCCGCGAGCACCGTCCGGCCGTCTGGCTGGTCAACACCGGCTGGACCTCGGGCGCCTATGGTTCTGGACACCGCATTCCGATTCCGCACACGCGCGCGATGGTCACGGCAGCGCTCGCCGGCACGATCGATCTCGCGGAGACAGTCGTGGACCCCGTGTTCGGCGTGTCCGTACCGCGCAATGTTCCCGGTGTCCCGGACACCTTGCTGACGCCGAGGGAGACCTGGGACGACAAGGACGCGTTCGACCGGCAGGCGGCCAAACTGGCAGCGATGTTCCGCGAAAACTTCAAGCGCTACGAGACGAGGTATCGGAAGAGGTTCGGGCAGCGGCGCTCCCAAGGTCTGACGCGTGGTGTGGTCTGTGGGTAACGACGGGCCGGCGTCGCCGTTTGAGCTGTTCAGGCCTGGTACGAGCAAGCGCTGAGTTCGAGCTGTCACGAACCGACCGCGATGAGTGTCTCGACCGTTTCCACGGCAGCGGCCATCCATCATCTGCGAATGGTGCTCCTCAAGCGCCATCGATGAGACGGATTCCGCTTCGCGACCAACTACGAGAGTCGCAAGGCGCAGGAGCTGGGCCAGACTGAGCACGCCTCCTTGCTGTTTTACTGGGGCCCACTGCACCGCCAGATTCGTATCGAGGGCAGTGTCGACGCGCCCCCGGCGGTGAATCGGACGAGATTTTCGCTCGCCGACCGCGTGGGGCGCGGCTAGGAGCCTGGGCCTCGCCCCAGAGCAGACCGTTAATTGATCGAAGCAGCCTGCACGAGCGCGGTCGCCGAGGCGAAGAGTATCCCGGCGGACGAGGTGCCCCGGCCGCACTGGGGCGCCTTTCTCCTGCGTCCAGACTATTTCGAGTTCTGGGAAGGTCAGGACGACCGTCTTCACGAGCGATTGACTTACCTGAGCCGGAGTCCACTGGCTGGACCCGGGGTCTGCTGGCGCCGTGACACCCGGCACACCGCACTACAACGGAGTGATCGACGAACTCCCCTGCTGCATCGGACCCCCGGCCTCCTGGGCCAGCCTCGCCGCCGCCGACCTCGGAACATTCCTTGCCGATCACGCGATCTGCGAGCAGCAGGCGGCCTTGACAGGTCTCAATCTGGTCGCGCACTATCCCGAATGACGCCGAGCTGGTTCGAATGCATGAGCAGCCTGGCCGCGGAGGAGGTCATTCACTTGCGCCGCGTGACCCGGCTGCTGCGCAAGCGCGGTCTGCCCGGCCCGACGCCGCGCCAACCCCTATGTCCAGGCGCTGCTGAGCCACGTGGTCCGGGGAGGCGAAACAGCGGAGCAAGACGATCGACTGCTGGTGTCGGGGCGCTGATCGAGGCCCGCAGCTGCGAGAGGTTCACCCGGCTGCTCGAGATCGTCGCGAGACCGACCCGGAGGTCGCCGCGCTGCTGATCGACCTCGGACCCGCCGAGAAACGCCACTGGATGCTGTTCCACCGGCTGGCCGCCAGGGCCCGAATCCGGCGGAATTCGAGCCACGCTGGAACAGAGTGGCTCGACCTTCGAGGCGGACCTGATCAGCCGGACGACGGGACGGCTCCGACCGTCCACGGCTGAATTCTGCGCTTGGTTCGAGCCGGGTCGATTTGATACAAACGGGGCCTTCCCGTGATGATGGAGGTTCCGACGTGGCTGCAGGCTCGACTCCTTCCCGCCCGATCCGCAACGGCCCCTACCCCGAGCTCACCTGGCAGGCGATCCTCGTCGGATACGCGATCGGTTCGCTGCTCGCGCTGAGCATCGGCTACGCCAGTCTCAAGCTAGGCTTCTCGATCGAGGGCTCGGAGCTGGCGGCGATCCTCGGCTTCGGCGTACTGCGCGGCGTGATGGGCCGGCGCAGCATCGTCGAGAACAACATCAACCAGTCGCTGGCCAGCGCGGTCAACGCGGCGTCGTCGGGAATGATGTTCTCGCTGCCGGCGCTGTTCATCCTCGGATACGGTGACCGGCTGAACGTGCCGATGACACTGCTTGGGTGTGTGACCGGCGGCATTCTCGGCATCGCCTTCGTCATTCCGCTGCGCAAGCAGATGATCGACTTCGAGCGGCTTCCTTACCCCGGCGGAATCGCGGTCGCCACGATCCTCAAGTCACCGGGCGCCGGCGTCCGCAAGGCCTGGCTGCTTCTCGCCGGAGCGGCGATCAGCGGCATCGTCCAGGCGATCACCCAGGTCGTCGGCGTCGACACGATTCCGCTGTTCCAGTGGATCGGCCTGCCCGAGTACCTGAACGGAATCTGGCTGATCTCGCTGATGACCGTCGGCGTCGGTTACCTGTCCGGTCGGGGCGGCGTCTACTTCGTCGTCGGCGGCTTCGTCTGTTACTGGTTCATCGCGCCGATCCTCAACCTGCAGGGCCTCGTCCCGCCGGCTGAAGCGGGCGGTTCCTACGGCGCCGTGGCCAACCAGCTCCGGGTCGCCCTGTTCCGTCCGGTCGGCATCGGCATGCTGATCGGCGGCGCGATCACCGGTGTCGCCCTCGCGCTGCCGCTGGTCGTCAGCGCGATCCGCAGCATGCAGGACGCGTCGAAGACCAAGTCCGAGATCTCCAAGGACGAGTTACCGATCAGTCTGCTCTACAAGGCGGTCGCCGGCGCGTTCGTGCTGATGCTGGTGATGGCCGAACTCTCCGTGCCGGAGATGACCTTCCTCACCGGCGCGACGATGGCGGTGCTCGGGACGCTCTGGATCTGGATGGCCGGCGTGATCCTCTCGGAGTGCATCGGCCGGACGAACTGGTCGCCGCTCAGCGGCATGACGCTGATCGGGATCACGATCCTGATCTTCATCTCCAGGGGCATCAGCGGCGGCGACCCGGCACCGACGATCGTCGCCTCGGTGATGGTCGGCGCCGCGATGTGCGTCGCGATGTCCCAGGCGACCGACCTGATGCTCGATCTCAAGACCGGCTACCTCGTCGGCGCGATTACACGGAAGCAGCAGATCGCTCAGCTCGCTCGGCACCTGGCTCGGCCCGATCCTGGTGATGGCGCTGATCTTCCTGTTGCACAACGACGAGCCCCTCGGCGGCGACAAGTACCCGGCGCCTCAGGGGGCGGCGCTCGGCAGCGTGATCGAAGGGATCGTCGGCGGCGACGCGCCGACGGCCAAGTACATCGCCGGGGCCGGTCTCGGTGCGGTCCTCAGCGCCAGCGGAATCGGCGGGCTCGGAATCCTGGTCGGGCTCGGCTTCTACCTTCCGTTCAGCATCGTGCTGGCCTACAGCGTCGGCACGGCGCTGCGCTTCATCTCCGACGCCCGGATGGGTAAACGCTGGGCCGAGGACACCGGCATCCCGATCGCGGCCGGGTTGATCGTCGGCGAGGCGCTCATCGGAGTGATCTTCGCCGTGATACGCATCGCGCAGTCGATGGGAGGTGGCGCATGAAGAACCTCGGCTACCTGACGCTGGCCGTCGGCTTCCTGTTCGGCGCCTGGGTTTCGTCGCAGCACGAGACCGAAGTCGACTGGCTCCCCTGGATCGTCTCGGTGATCGTCGCGACCGTCGGCGTCGTGATCGCACGGAACGCGACCCGGAGCGAGGCCCGGGCCGGTGACAAGATGGCCGGCAACATGGCCGACCTGCGGGAGAGCATCGATCGCGTGGCCCGGAACATCGCCAGCCTCGACGACGAGAAGACGTCGATCAATCCTTACGACCTGCACGCCCGGATCGACGAGGCGTTCGCCGAGGACCTGGCGACGTTTGCCGACGCCAGGGAGACGATCGCTCACATGCACGGTCTGCAGGAATACGCCGAGGTGATGAACGAGTTCGCGGCGGGCGAGCGGTACCTCAACCGCGTCTGGTCCGCTTCGGTCGACGGTTACATCGACGAGTGCAACACCTACCTCGGCCGGGCCCGGGCCCAGTTCGAGAAGACCAGGGATTGCATCCACCGCCTCGGAGGTGGTGCAGCGTGAGCTCTCTCGTAAACGTCCGGTCCGAGGTCGGCCGGCTACGCCGGGCGCTGGTTCACGAGCCCGGTCCCGAGGTCGACCGGATGGTTCCGGCGATGATGGAGCAGCTGCTCTTTGACGACATCCTCTACGGCGACCGCGCCCGGGACGAGCACGGACGCTTCCGTCGCGTCCTGCAGCACTGCGGTGTCGAGCTGTTCGATTCCAGCGATCTACTCGAGGAGGCGCTCCAGGACGAGGAGGCCCGGCGCTGGACGACCAACGTCGTGCTGGACTACCTGCCGCGTTCGGCCAAGGATGCGCTGCAGGACCGGCCAGCGGCCGAGCTGACCGCCATGCTCGTCGGCGGCGAACGCAACCCCGACGCCGATGCCCGGGCGATGGACGCCGACGAGCTCTACCGGGTGACTCCCCTGCCGAACTGGTGCTTCCAGCGCGACACTCAGATCGTGATGGGCTCCGGGGTGATGTTCAGCTCGATGGCCGCCGCCGCCCGGCACCGGGAGGCGTTGCTCTCCCGGGTCATCTTCCGTTATCACCCGGTCTGGAAAGAGACGCCACGGCTGTTCGACCCGTTGCAGCCCGAACAGGCCCAGCTGTACGTCGCGCCGGAGCGCCCGCACGTCGAAGGCGGCGACGTCCTGGTGCTCTCCAAGGACGTCATCGCCGTCGGCCTGTCCGAGCGCACCAATCGCAGCGCGATCCGGGCGATGGCCCGCGTGCTGGCCAAGCGGGAGGACGGCCCGCGCTGGCTGTTCGTCGTCGACGTTCCCCGACGCCGGGCCTACATGCACCTCGACACGCTGATCACACCGGTCGACCACGACGCCTGTCTGGTCTACCCACCGGTGATCCTGCCCGGCGGCCGGGAGCCGGCCCGGGTCTGGGAGGTCGACCTGCACTCCGACGACCTGGCCCGACGTCCGGTCGGCCCGCTTCTGGAGAGCCTTGCGGCCCGAGGCATCGACATGGAACCGATCCCCTGCGGCGGGGACGACCCGGTCTCCCAGCAACGGGAACAGTGGACCGACGGTTCCAACGCGCTGGCGGTGGCGCCGGGGCTGATCACCCTGTTCGACCGCAACCTGGCCACCGCGCAGGAGCTGGACAAGCGCGGCTTCCGTGTGATCGGGGCCGAGGACCTGCTCCTGGGCCGGCAGGAGATCGACCTGGACGATCCCGGGCGGGTGTGTGTGCTGATCCCGAGCCACGAGATCAGCCGGGCCCGGGGTGGTCCGCATTGCTTGCTGCATCCGCTGGTTCGGGACTAAGGGACCGCTTCGCGTGGGTAGGCCGCTTCGCGTGGGTAGGCCGCTCCGCGTGGGTAGGCCGCTCCGCGTGGGTAGCGCGCGGGGAAGCCATCCGCGCCGGGATACGCGTCGGCTCCAGGCACCATCGCAGCGCTACTGGCAAACACCCCGCGCACTACCCACGCTGCGCTACATCTCGCCTTGACCGTCACGACAGATCGCCACCTTGGACGGAACCGCAGCGAAACCGGAACTGCGCCCCCAGTCACCGAAACATGCGGTTTGTTTCCTCCCTGGCTCGTGCATCGCCACAACCACCCCTTCCGGCTCAGAATCAGCGTCCGGCTGAAACGAGACGCCGCGAGCGTGCAAGCGAGGTTCAGGGCCAGCGCGGGCTGAAGCGACACGTGGCGAAGCGTCGGTGCCCGGTTCAGGGCCAGCGCCGGGAGGAATCGAGACGTAGCGGCAGCGTGGGTGCCCGGTTCAGGGTCAGCGCCGGGAGGAAGCGAGACGTAGCCCAGCGTGGCTGCCCGGTTCAGGGTCAGCGCCGGGTTGAAGCGACACGTAGCGCAGCGTGGCTGCCCGGTTCAGGGTCAGCGCTGGGTTGAAGCGAGACGTAGCGGCAGCGTGGCTGCCCGGTTCAGGGTCAGCGCCGGGAGGAAGCGAGACGTAGCGCAGCGTGGGTAGTGCGCGGGGTGTTTGCCAGTAGCGCTGCGGTGATGCCTGGAGCCGACGCGCCCCCCTGGCGCGGATGGCTTCCCCGCGCGCTACCCACGCGGAGCGGCCCCGCGCGCTACCCACGCGGAGCGGCCCCGCGCGCTACCCACGCGGAGCGGCCCCTTGCCCAGAACCACCCCACGTCCTATTCTGCCGGGCACCAGGTAGGCACGGCGCGGGATCACCCCACGCACTTCCTGGAGAACCATCGAAGGGGGCCTGGAAATGAACCGACGGATTGCCGCGATCGCGCTGGCCGTGATCCTGAGCGTGGCGCTACCCGCCATCGCCGACACGCACATCACGAAGAAGACCTACAACGATGCCGCCGCGATGATGGGCGGACAGGCCGAAGGTACGGCCGAGACCTGGATCGGTGACGAGAAGATTGTCGAGATCACCGGCGACCGAACGACCATCGTCGATTTCGAGGCCAAGAAGCTTTACCTCGTCAATCACGGTGACAAGACCTACAACGAACTCGATCTACCGATCGATCTCGCGAAGATCGCGCCCGAGATGGCCGCGATGATGGAACAGATGACGGGGCAGATGAAGTTCGACATCTCCGTCGTCCCCACCGAGGAGACGAAGGAGATCAACGGCTACAAGGCCAAGCTGTCCAAGATCGTCATGAAGAACTCGATGGGCATGGACATGGAAACCAACATCTGGACGACCAGCGAGATCGACATCAACCCGAAGATCTGGCACCGCATGGCCGAGGAGATGGCACGGATGTCGATGCCGGGAATCGCTGACATCATGAAGAAGGTCGGCGAGATCGACGGCTTCCCGGTCCTGACCGAAACCGTCGTCAACATGATGGGCCAGAAGATGACCTCCCGTGAGGAAGTCGTCAGCGTCGAGCAGGGCAGCCCGCCCAAGGGCCTCTACTCACCCCCAGCCGACTACGCACTCGAGAGCTTCGACGCCGGCGGCATGATGGGCGGCGGACGCTGACCCGACTTCCGGACCGAGGGTGAAGGCTCGCCCAAGCAAACGCGGGAACCGCCCGGCGCGTGGCTAGATGTAGCGCAGCGTGGGTAGGGCGCGGGGTGTTTGCCGGTAGCGCTGCGATGATGCCTGGGACCGACGCGCCCCGCGGTCACGGCAACGGGACCGATTGTCGCGAGATGACTCGCATAGTGGCTCGGTGCGCGCGGGTGAAGGCTCGCCCACGCAAACGCCGGGAACCGCCCGGCTCATGGCGAGATGTAGCGCAGCGTGGGTAGGGCGCGGGGTGTTTGCCAGTAGCGCTGCGATGATGCCTGGAGCCGACGCGCCCCCCTGGCGCGGATGGCTTCCCCGCGCCTTACCCACGCGAAGCGGCCCACGCGAAGCGGTTCTACCCAAGCGAAGCGGCCCGCAACTGCAGGTCCGTCCCGAACCGATCCGCAATCTCCATCGCCGCCGTCAGGTCCGGATGCCGGATGATGACGTAGCCGTCGGAGATCAGCGTCTGCTTCCAGTTGCGACGCGGGGCGCCGACCGGGAGCAGGTCGATGCAGACGACGTTCGGACGGTAGCGGGCGACGAGCCGTTCGAGGCCTTCGATCTCGGTGATGATCCCTTGGCCCTCGGCGCGCTTGAAGATGATCGCCGAGTTGTAGCGACGCTCGATCTTCTGGCTGAACGTGTGGTGACAGGTCGCCTCGGCCCAGCCGGTGAAGCAGTCGATGTCGCAAGCGTAGTTCATCAGCTCGACCGAACGAGCGCCTGGCGGCCGGGCGCCGATCTCGCCGAAGACCGCTTCGCCGGACGGAGTGAGGAACCACTCCATGTGAGTGAAGCCGGTGCGGTAGCCGAGCGCCTTGATCACCGCGCGACCGAGTTCCTGGCCGGCCTCGGCCTTGCGTTCCGCAGGGTCGCGCAGGGTCACGGTCTGGGCGCTGATCCACTCGACGGTCCGGGCGATCAGCGGCTTGGGGCGGTACCAGGCCATGTTCCAGTAGGCGATCTCCCCGTCGGCGCAGATCGTGTCGAAGGTGTACTCCTCGCCCTCGATGTACTCCTCGACGCTGACCGTCGGGACGTGGCGAATCCTGGGCAGGATCTCCTCGAGGTGCTTCTTGTCGTCGACGCGATAGGTGTCGGCGGAACCGGCGCCGGCGATCGGCTTGACGATCAAGGGGTAACCGATCTTTTGCGTGGCCTCGCGGATGCTATCCTCGCCGGTGGCCTGGGCGTGGCGGGGAGTGCGGAGGCCGGCGGCGTCGAGGACCCGCTTCATCACCTCCTTGTCGCGAAATGGCGTCGTCTCCGCGACGGTCATTCCCGGCACGCCGAGCTCCTCGCGAATCCTCGCCGCGAGCATCATCCCCGGCTCCCACAGACATTCGACACGGTCGAGGCCGACCCGATCGTGCAGCCTCCGCGCCTCGGCGATCACACCCGGTTCGTCGAACAGCGAGTCGACCTGCAGATAACCGGACAGCGACGATGCCGCCGCCTCGGGAAGCGACTCGACCGGTTGCTCCGCGAGACCCCAGACCCGGGCACCGACCCGGGCCAGCCCACGGGTGAACAGCGGCATCTCCCACGGAAACCCGGGTGACAGCATCAGGACGTTCATCGCCGGCGCTCCCTTAACCCAGTTCGATCCGGATCGTCTGCACGAGTCGCTGCAACGCCGCCGATACCACCGCGGTATCCGGGTGACGCAACACGACCCAGCCCTCACCTTCGTAGCTGCTCGCCGGCAGGCTGCCCTGCCGGGGGAGCCGGACCTCGACGACCAGATCGCCGAACTCCCGTTGTGCCTCTTCGAGTCCGAGGATCGTGCGCACGCGACCGGTCCCCTGCCCGCGAAGGAAGGCGATGCCGGCGGCGTACTTGCGCTCCGGCGGGTCGAACAAGTCGAAGATCATCAGCCGTCCCCAGGCCCGGTAGAAGTTCACGTCGTGGGCGTACGAGATCAGCGTGGTGAACTGGGCGCCGGGCGGCCGGGCGCCGACCTCGGAGACCGCGACGCTGCCGTCCTTGCGGCGGAACCACTCCATGTGGGAGAGGCCCGTGCCCATGCCCAGCGCGTCGAGGGCCTGGAAGGCCACCTTGCGGATGTCGTCGTAACGTGGATGGTCGACTTCCCGGGGGAGCAGGACCGTCCACTGGATCCACGGGTTCTGCATCACCTCGAGGGGACCCGGCGTGTAGTGCGAGAGCGAATGCCAGACCGGGCGGCCGAGGATCGATACGGTGTCGAAGGAGTGTTCCTCGCCGACGATGAACTCCTCGAGCAACAGCGGCTCCGAGGGTTGGACGCGGACCGCTCGGAGGACGTCGGCCAGCGCCCCGTCGTCGTTGACGCGGAATGTCGAGCGGGCGCCGGCACCGTCCGGCGGCTTGGCGATCAACGGATAGCCGATCTTCTCGGCTCCCGCCCGGGCCTCCGCCGCGGATCGGGCCAGGACGTGGCGGGCACAGGGTACGCCGGCCGCCCGGAGCACCTCCTTCATCTGGGACTTGTCGCGGAAGTTCCGCGCCTCGCGGGAGTCCATCCCGGTGATGCCCAGCCGCTCGCGGACGATCGCCAGCGGCTCCTGGAGCTGCTCGAGGGCGCCGATGAGCCGCACCGGCGGGCCGATCTGCCGCCCGATCGCCTGGACGCCCTGGGCGATCTCGTCGGGATTCAGTCCGTCGCCGAGCCGGATGTGTGCCGACAGGGCCGCCCGGACCCGGTCGGGAAGACGCTCCACCGGGTCCTGGCTCAGCAAGCCCAGGCGCACGCCGGGAAGCTCGGCCGCTCCCTGGATGAAGCGCACCGTCGTCTCGGCGAAAAAGGGTGCGACGAATACGGCGCTGCGCGGTTCGGAGGACACGGGCGTTCCCTGTGATAGCATTTCGTTCTCTACGGAAGGACCCCCACTTTACTACCGATGGGCGAACCGTTAAAGGTCTGCTACGCGGCGTCGGAGATCGCTCCGTTCGCCAAGACCGGCGGCCTGGCCGACGTTTCGGCCGCCTTGCCCCGGGCGCTGCACCAGCAGGGCCACGATGTGCGCCCGTTCTTCCCCCGTTACCTCGGTCGTGAGGGGGAACCCTCCCTCACACCGGTCGAGTTCTGCCGCGACATCCCGGTACAGCTGGGGCCCCACGGCTACACCTTCTCGGTGTTGACGGGGCGACTGCCCGGCTCCGACCTGCCGCTCTATTTCATCGACTGCCCGGCGCTGTACGGCCGGGACTCGATCTACACCTCGGATCCCGACGAGGCCCAGCGCTTCGCACTGTTCTCCCGGGCGGTGTTCGAGAGCTGCCAGCGGATGAGCTTCGGGCCCGACGTCCTCCACTGCAACGACTGGCACACCGGCCTGATGCCGGTGATGCTGCGGACCCTCTACGAGTGGGACGGCCTGTTCTCCCGGACCGCGGCACTGCTGTCGATCCACAACCTCGGCTACCAGGGCTTCTTCCCCGCCGAGACGATCGAGCAGGTCGGTCTGGGCCCGTTCTCCCACCTGTTCGATCAGGATGAGTTGCACGCCGGCCGGATCTCGTTCCTGCGCACCGGCCTGCTCTACGCCGACGTGCTCGGCACGGTGAGCCCGACCTACGCCCGGGAGATCCAGACCCCCGAGTTCGGCAACGGCCTCGACCGCCTGCTCCACACCCGGCGAGACCGGCTGATCGGCATCCTCAACGGCGTGGACTACGACGAGTGGAGCCCCGAGAACGACTCGTTCATCCCCCACCGCTACTCCAGCAAGCGCGTCGAGGGCAAGGCGAAGAACAAGCGGTACCTGCAGGAGCAGCTGAAGATGCCCGCAGCTCCCGACGCCCCGCTGCTCGGCATCGTCTCGCGACTGACCCGGCAGAAGGGACTCGACCTCTGCGCCGACGTGCTGCCCGATGCCCTCGCCGGAACCGATCTGCGGATCGCCGTGCTCGGCACCGGCGAGGCGCGCTACGAGCAGATGTTCGAAACCTTGCAGCAGCGCTTCCCGGGACGGATCGTCTTCTACCGCGGTTACAGCAACGAGCTGGCGCACCTGATCGAGGCCGGGGCGGACATGCTGCTGATGGCCTCGCAGTACGAACCGTGCGGCCTGAATCAGCTCTACAGTCTGCGTTACGGAACGGTGCCGATCGTCCGTCGTACCGGAGGCCTCGCCGACAGCGTGCAGTCGTTCGACGAACGCACCGGCCAGGGTACCGGCGTCGTCTTCGACCACTTCGATGCCCGCGGGCTGACCTGGGCCCTGAGCTACGCGCTGAAGCTCTACCGCAACCGCCCGGCCTGGCTCCAGCTCGTCCGCAACGGGATGGCCGCCGATTTCTCGTGGGAGCGGCAAGCCCGACAGTACGTCGCACTCTACAGCCGGATGGCCGGCCGCTAGTCCGCCCCACCCCAACCGTCAGGAGTCGATCATGCACGTCATCTTCATCGAACCGGCGTTCCCCTCCAACCAGCGAGAATTCGTCCGCGGCCTGCACCGGGCCGGCGCCAGCGTGACCGGGATCGGGGAGCGACCCGTCGACTACCTCGACGACGAGCTGAAGAGCTGGCTCAGCGGATACGAACAGGTCCGCTCGGTCGTCCACGAAGCGTCGCTCCTCGAAGCGGTGAAGCGGATCCAGGCCCGTGGCTGGGTCGATCGGCTCGAGGCGACCGTCGAGGCCCACGTGATGGGCGCGGCCCGGGTCCGGGAGCAGACCCGTATTCCCGGGACGTCGGTCAAGACGACCTTCCTCTGCCGGGACAAGCCGGCGATGAAGGAGGCACTGCGCAACGCGGGAGTGCCCTGCGCCCAGTCCGACGGCGTCGACTCGGTCGAGGGGCTGCGCGCCTTCGCCGACAAGGTCGGCTACCCCCTGATCCTCAAGCCCCGGGACGGCGCCGGCGCCTCGGGAACCTACCGCATCGACGATGCCGACGGCATCGCGTCCGCCGCCGCCGAATCGCACCTCGACCGGGGCCACTCCTGTGCCGTCGAGGAGTTCATCGAGGGACACGAGGCGTTCTACGACACGATCACCGCCAACGGCGAGGTCGTTCACGAGTTCATCACCCACTATTTCCCGGGGGTGCTCGAGGCGATGCGCTCCCGCTGGATCTCCCCGGTCTTCATCACGACGAACCGCCTGGACTCGTCGAGCTACGACGAGGTGCGCGAGCTGGGAAAGAAGGTGATCGACTCCCTCGAGATCGGCACCTCCGCGACCCACATGGAGTGGTTCTACGGCCCCAAAGGGCTCAAATTCTCCGAGATTGGTTGCCGTCCTCCGGGGGTCGGGGCCTGGGACCTCTACTGCGCGGCCCACGAGATGGACGTCTACACCGAGTGGGCCCGGGCGATCACCGGCCAGGGGCCCGGGGCCAGACCGACCCGGCGCTTCTCCGCCGGGATCATCAATCTGAGGCCGAGCCAGGACGGCACGATCTCGGGATACACCGGCCTGGACGAGCTGGAGCGGCGCTACGGCGACTGCATCATCGACCGGCATCTCCCACCGGCCGGGAGTTCGACGATGTCCGTCGAGTCGGGCTACATGGCCAACGCCTGGATCCGCATGCGCCACCCGGATTTCGACGGTCTGCGGGAGATCTTCGGCTGGGTCGGCGAGAACGTCAAGCTGCTGGCCCGCTGATCGTCGTCCGCCTGCTCGCGCCGTTATGACGTCAGGTGGCGTTTCGGCCCCGGCGATCCCATTAATATTGAGATACGGACCAGGGGTCGAAGCCATCACAGCGACGGAGAAACTGGCGAGATGACGACACGAGAACGACTGGAACAGGCGATGCGGCGGAGGATCCTGATCCTCGACGGCGCGATGGGCACGATGATCCAGGGCCGCGGCCTGGACGAAGCCGCCTTTCGCGGCGCTCGCCTACAAGGACCACTCCCATCCGACCTGCAGGGCTGCAACGACCTGCTCTCGATCACCTGCCCCGACATCATCGAGGAGATTCACCTGGAGTTTCTCCGGGCCGGGCGCCGACATCGTCGAGACCAACACCTTCAACGCGACCTCGATCTCGATGGCCGACTACGGGCTGGAGTCCGAGGTCTTCGCGATCAACAAGGCCGCCGCCGAGGTCGCCGTCCGCGCATGCAGGAAGATGTCGGCCGAGACTCCGGATCGACCGCGTTTCGCCGGCGGCTCCCTCGGTCCGACCAACCGCACAGCCTCGCTCTCCCCCGACGTGAACGATCCCGGATTCCGCTCGGTCGACTTCGATGACCTGGAGCAGGCGTACTACGAGCAGGTCTGCGGCCTGATGGCCGGTGGTGTCGATCTGCTGTTCCCCGAGACGACCTTCGACACACTGAACCTCAAGGCCGCGCTACATGCGATCGAACGCTACTTCGTCGAGCACGACGTGCGCGTCCCGGTGATCGCCTCGATCACCATCACCGATGCCAGCGGACGCACGCTATCCGGCCAGACCGTCGAGGCCGCCTGGAACTCGATCGCTCACTTCGACCTGCTCGGTGTGTCGGTCAACTGCGCCCTCGGCGCGGACGAGATGCGCCAGCACGTCGAGGAGCTGGCCCAGGTCGCGCCGACGCTGGTCGGCTGCTACCCCAACGCCGGCCTGCCCAACGAGCTGGGCGGGTACGACGAGACGCCCGAGCAGATGGCCGCCATCCTGGGCGAGTTCGCCGCCGCCGGCCTGGTGAACATCGTCGGCGGCTGCTGCGGCACCACGCCCGAGCACATCCGCGCCATCGCCGAGGCGGTTTCCAAACACGCGCCGCGCACGCTGCCGGACATCGAACCGCGCATGCGCCTTTCGGGGCTTGAGCCGTTCGTGCTGACCGACGACATTCCGTTCATCATGGTCGGCGAGCGCACCAACGTCACCGGCTCGCGTCGCTTCGCGCGGCTGATCCGCACCGGCGACTACGACCACCGCCATCGAGGTCGCCCTCAGCCAGGTCGAGGGCGGCGCCAACATCCTCGACGTCAACATGGACGAGGGGCTGCTCGATTCGGCCAAGGCGATGACGACCTTCCTGAACCTGATCGCCGCCGAGCCCGACATCGCCCGGGTGCCGATCATGATCGACAGCTCTCGCTTCGAGGTCCTCGAGGCCGGGCTGCGCTGCCTGCAGGGGAAGGGCGTCGTCAACTCGATCAGCCTCAAGGAGGGCGAGGAGACCTTCCGCGCCCAGGCCCGGACGATCCGCCGCTTCGGCGCCGCCGTCGTCGTGATGGCCTTCGACGAGGAGGGCCAGGCGACCCAGGTTGCAGAAAAGTTGCGAATCTGTCAGCGGGCCTACCAGTTACTGACCGCTGAAGTCGGGATGCCGCCCGAGGACATCATCTTCGACCCCAACGTGTTCGCCGTGGCCACGGGCATCGAGGAGCACGACCACTACGCCCTCGACTTTCATCGAGGCCACCCGCGAGATCAAGGAGCTCTTTCCGCGGGCCAAGGTCACCGGCGGCGTCAGCAACCTCTCGTTCTCCTTCCGCGGCAACGACACCGTGCGCGAGGCCATGCACGCGGCGTTCCTGTACCACGCCATCGCACGCCGGCCTGGACATGGGCATCGTCAACGCCGGGCAGCTGGCGGTCTACGAGGAGATCGAACCCGGAGCTGCTCGAGCACGCGTGGAGGACGTGCTGCTCGACCGCCGCCCCGACGCCACCGAGCGGCTGATCGAGTTCGCCGAGACGTCAAGGCAAGGGCGGGCAAGGCCGAGCCGTCGACGACTCGCCTGGCGCGAGAACGGCCGGTGAGAGCGAACGCCTGGCCCACGCCCTGGTCAAGGGCATCGCCGACTACGTCGAGGAGGACACCGAGGAGGCGCGCCAGGCCCTCGGCGGCCCGCTGGACGTCATCGAAGGGCCCGCTGATGGATGGCATGAACGTGGTCGGCGACCTGTTCGGCGCGGGCAAGATGTTCCTGCCCCAGGTGGTCAAAAGCGCGCGGGTGATGAAGAAGGCCGTGGCCTACCTCGAGCCCTTCATGGAGGAGGAGAAGGCGGGCTCGGGCGACACCATGCGGCAGCGGGGCAAGATCCTGCTGGCCACGGTCAAGGGCGACGTCCACGACATCGGCAAGAACATCGTCGGCGTGGTGCTGGCCTGCAACAACTACGAGATCATCGACCTGGGCGTGATGGTCCCCGGCCGAGCAGATCCTCGACCGCGGCCGCCGAGGAGCAGGTCGACATGATCGGGCTCAGCGGGCTGATCACGCCCTCGCTGGACGAGATGGTGCACGTGGCCAAGGAGATGGAGCGCCAGGGGCTGCAGCCTGCCGCTGCTGATCGGCGGCGCGACCACCAGCCCCAAGCACACCGCGGTGAAGATCGCCCCGGTCTACGACGCACCCGATGGTGCACGTGCTCGGATGCCTCGCGCGCCGTCGGCGTGGTCGGACAGCTGCTTCAACCGGAATCCCTCGCGGAGCTCGATCGGACCAATCGCGAGCGACAGCAGCAGATGCGCGAGGCCCACGCCGGCAAGAGCCAGGCCGATCCGCCGGCGCCGCTGGCCCAGGCCCGGGAGCGCCGCCCCCGGCTCGACCACGGCCCGGGATCGATCGCCACTCCGGAGTTCACCGGCCGCCGGATGCTCGACGAGATTCCGCTCGGGGAGCTTCGCGAACTGATCGACTGGTCGCCCTTCTTCCATGCCTGGGAACTCCGTGGCGTCTACCCGCGAATCCTCGACGACGACAAGTTCGGCGAGGCCGCCCGGGAGCTGTTCGACAACGCGAATCGATTGCTGGACACGATCATCGACGAGAACAGGCTCCGCGCACAGGGCGTCTACGGCTTCTATCCGGCGAACGCCGACGGAGAGGACATCGTCCTGTGGACCGACGAGAGCCGCAGCGACGAGGCGACGCGCTTCCACATGCTGCGCCAGCAGGTCGCGCCGCGGGACAAACCCTGCCGCTCCCTGGCCGACTTCGTCGCTCCGACCGGCGTTGCCGAGGACCACATCGGCGCCTTCGCCGTGACCGCGGGGATCGGCATCGATGCGCTGGTCGCGGGGTTCGAGAAGGCGGGAGACGACTACGGCTCGATCATGGCCAAGGCGCTGGCGGACCGCCTCGCCGAAGCGGCCGCCGAGTGGCTGCACCGCCGCGTGCGGCGCGAGTGGGGCTACGGCGTCGACGAACAGCTCTCCATCGAAGATCTGATCAAGGAGCGCTACCGTGGGATCCGTCCCGCCGCCGGCTACCCGGCCTGCCCGGACCACACCGAGAAGCGGACACTGTTCCGGTTGCTCGACGGCGAATCGGCCGGCATCTCGTTGACCGAGTCCTTCGCGATGCTGCCTGCGGCATCGGTCAGTGGCCTGTACTTCGCCCACCCGGAGGCGCGCTACTTCGCCATCGGCCGCATCGGCCGGGACCAGATCGAGGACTACGCGGCGCGGAAGAACATCTCGGTCGCCGAGGCCGAGCGCTGGCTGTCGCCGAACCTGGACTACGAGCCGTCGGACTTCGAGGGATCCGGCGCCGAGACGTCGGCAGCGCTCCCGGCGGAGCCGGCAGCCGATCGCAAGTAGCCGGGACACGAGGTCACCGGCAGGCGGGGGTATCGCGGATACGCTTCGTCTCGCTCCCCGCGGCCGCAGAGCAGATAGCGAGCGCCCCGGCGGGTCTTGACCTCCCGGGCTTCGGCGCAACTCTCACACAGTCCGGCCAGACCTTCGGGTGTTCCGCTCATTCGCTCATTCTAGCGACCTGCTGAGGGGCTGCCGCAGCCAGACCGCCCTCGATTGCCACCGCCCGGTCGGCCTGTCATCCTTGGGGCGGAGGTGGTCATGCATCGCACGCTCGTCGCGGCAGCCCTGTCAGCCGTCCTGCTCACCGGCCTCGCGACCGCCGAAGTGGGGACACCCGGCGATCGCCCGGAGGTGCTCGAGCGACTCGGCGACATCGACGGCATGCAGTCGTTCACGCTCCGTTCCGATGGTCTGGCCGCCGCCTATTCGGTCCCGGCGCCGAAGGACGGGCGCAGCCTGCTGCGCCTCATCGATGTGGAGGCCGACGCGCCGCGGGAGCTGGAGGTCGTCGGAACCATCCGTTCGCTGATCTTCTCCACCGACGGTGCCGAACTGTACGGAATCGTCCATCGGGCGGCGAAGAAGACCGACGGTGAGGCCTACCTCGTCCGCATCGATCTCGCGACCTGGAAGCTGCGGCGGGCGAATCGCATGCCCGCCAGCGCCGCCGGTCTCGACCACTGGCTGTCCGAAGGTGCGTTGATCGTCGCCTCGCGGGACGAGATCCGCAGCGTCTTCGTCGACGGGCTGCGAAGCGGCCCACTGTACCGGGTGATCGGCAACAACTACTCGGTGGTCTCGATGGGCGGAAACAGCCTCGTCCTCGTCGGCCAGGAATCCTCGCTGCTGCTCGTGGATCTGCGAGATCCGCCGGAGGAGAAGGTGATGCCGGTCCGGGAGAGCCTGAGCGCTCCCGCTCCTGTCGTCTCCCTCGCCGCCGCCGAGGACGGCAAGGAGGCGCTGGCGCGCCTCGCCGACGGACGGATGTACTCGATCCAGCTCCAGCCGCTGCGCTGGAAGGAGGTCGGCGTCATCGACGCGATCGCCTCGCCGACCCGACTGGCGGCGCGGCCTGCGCCGGCCACTCCGAAGCCGGCGGTGGTCCCGGTGTCAACGGCGACGGTGGCCACCAGCACCGCGCCCGACCCTACCCCGGTCCCCGAGCCCAACGCCGAAGAGCCGGCCGCGGCCGATCCCGAGCCGCAGGCCGTTGACAGCGCTCCCGCCGATCCGGTCGTCACCGAACGGTCATCCCCCGAGCCAGACGTGGAACCCGAGGTCGTCACGACCGCCGAGGTTCCGGCCGAGGTTCCGGCCGAGGTTCCGGCCGAGGTTCCGGCCGAGGTTCCGGCCGAGGTTCCGGCCGAGGTTCCGGCCGAGGTTCCGGTCGAGAGCACCACCAGCGACCCGCCGGATCCCGCCGCGGTGGTGGCCACGATCACCGCGACCGAGGCCGCGACCGAGGCCGAGGCCGAGGCCGATCTCGAAGCACCGGCAGCGGCCCCGGAGCCGGAACCGGTCGCACCGGCACCGACGACACCGCCGGAACCGACGGCGGCCGCCAGTCCCCCCGAAGCCGTGGCACTCTGGGGCACGATCGAAGGCGACGCGTCGATGGTCGAGGCGGTCGTCTTCAACGGGCCGGACAACATGATCCGCGAGGCGACCCGGGTTCGTCCCGATGGAGACCGCTGGGTCGTCGAGACGTTACCGCCGGGGCGCTACCGCGTGCAGCTCGACGGCGGCGGTAAACGAGTGCTGATCACCGCCCCGCCCTACGCACTCGTCGAGGTCCTCGACGGCGCGCCGGTTCGCGCACCGACTCTCAGGGTCATTCGCGCGTTCGCCCCCTGACCTCACGCGGAATCCGATCGGTTATGCTGTCGTTGCGCCGGCCGTCGCCCGCGCCCGGGTATCTCCCTTGAGCATGATCCGAACGCTGGTCAATCCTTCCGCCGGACGGGGACGCGGGGCCGCGACCGTCGAACGGCTGCGGCGCGACGCCGACGTCGAGCTGCTGGAACCGGCTTCGGCCGAGGAGCTCGGCAAGATGGCCAGGGAGGCCGCCGCACGAGGCGACGAGCGGGTCGTCGTGGTCGGCGGCGACGGAACGGTCAACCGTGTGATCGCCGAACTGGCCGGTACGGAATGCGCGCTCGGTCTGATTCCTTCGGGCACCGGCAACGATTTCGCTCGCTCCCTCGGGCTGCCGATCGACCCCGCCGCGGCCGCGGAGATCGCCGTCGCCTCGTCGGTGCGGTCGACGATCGATCTCGGCCGTGTCGGAGACCGGCCGTTCGGCTGTGTCGCCTGCACCGGCTTCGACGGTGCGGTCCTCGAGTTCGTCGAGCGGCGGGGCCTGCTGCCCCGGGGTCCCTGGGTCTACCCGATCTCGGTGCTGCGCGCCCTGGCCAGCTACCGCGCGCCCCGGCTGACGATCGAGTGGGACGGCGGCGGCTTCGAGGGCCAGATCCTGTTCGCGGCCCTGGCCAACGGCCCGGCGTTCGGCGGCGGCATGCGGGTCGCCCCCGACGCCTCGTGGGACGACGGGCTGCTGGACCTGGTGATCGTCGAGGCGATGCCCCGTCTGTCGATCCTCGCCGCGATGCCCCGGATCTACGGGGGCACGCACACCGGTCTGGCATCGGTCCAGGTACACCGGATACCGGCCGCGACCCTGCGCTGCGACGAGCCGCTGGTGGTCCACGGAGACGGCGAGCCCCTGGCCCGGACCGGCGAGGGCGACGTGACGGTGACGTCGATCCCCGGGGCGCTGCACGTCGTGACCGGCCCGGTAGCGGCAAGGCTGCCCCGATGAACCGGTCGACCGATCCCGGCCTGTTGCAGATGGCCGGCCCGCTGATCGTCTCGTTCTGGATGCGTTCCGTCGTGACCTTCGTGGATACGATCTACGGCGCGATCCTCGGCGATGACGCGGTGGCGGCGATCGGCCTGACCATCCCGGTCGAGTTCCTGATGATCGCGATCTGGGTCGGTCTGTCGACCGGGCTGACCTCCGCCCTCTCCCGGGCGATGGGTGCGAATCACGGCCGCAAGATCGAGCAGTACCTCAAGGTCAGCAGCGTGCTGGTCTGGGGCGCCGCGATCCTGTTCACCGTGGTCGGCGCCGCGCTCTGGTTCGTCGCGCCACGGCTCGAACTCGACGCGGCGGTGGCCCGGGATCTACAGGTCTACGGAACCGTGCTGGTCGTCGGCTCGGCGTTCACGACCTTCTGGTCGATCCTCCCCGACTCGATCGTCAAGGCCCATCACGACACGCGCTCGACGATGTGGGCCGGCATCTGGACCAACCTGCTCAACGTCGTGTTGAACACGCTGTTCCTGTTCGTCTTCCACTGGGGCGTCTTCGGCATCGCGTTCTCGACGGTGATCAGTCGGCTCGGCGGCCTGGTCTACGCCATCGCCCGGGCCCGGCATCACGAGCGACTTCGCCGGCAGGCCGACCCCGATCCGGCGCCGGAGCTCGACCCGGAGCCCTACGGACGCATCTTGCGACTGGCCGTCCCCTCCTCGCTGACGTTCGTGTTGATGGCGCTGGAGGGCGCGGTGGTCAACGCGCTGCTGGCGAAGATGAAGCACGCGACCGAGGCGATCGCCAGCTACGCGATCTACTACCGCATCGTGCTCTTCGCGATCCAGCCGGTGATCGCCACCGCCGTGGCGATGCTGCCCTATGCGGCCCGCCGCTTCGGCCAGGGCGACGTGAGCGGCGTCCGGGACGGCATCCGCAACGGACTGCTGGCGATGTCGGTCTACTCGATCGTGATCCTCGGACCGCTGGCCCTGGGATTCGGCCCCTGGCTCGCCGGGATGCTGACCGAGTCCGAGGTCGCCGGCAGCTACACGAGCGTCGCCCTGCGCATCGTCCCCCTCGCCTGCATCACCGGGTCGCCGTTCCTGCTCTGCCGCCCGGTCTTCGAGGCGCTGGGGCGCGGCGGCCCCGGCCTGATCATGGCCGCGATTCGCTACCTGCTGTTGACCGGGCCGCTGGCCTGGGGCGGGATGGTCATCGCCGATCGCCTGGGGCAACCCGGCATCTTCGGCTTGATCTTCGGGCTGTTGATCGCCGGGACGCTACCGTCGATCGGCTTCTACCTCTGGACCCGCTCGACCTTGAACCACCTGGCCGCCGATGAGGCGCGGAAGTGCTGCGTTCGCTCGCCGGGCTAGGCCTCGACGCCGGAGGTCAGCGGATCTCGGCTGCGCGCTCGATCAGTCCACGGTCGCCCATCAGGCCGACTCGCTGGAGGTAGAGGTTCAACCCGCGCAGACCGCCGAGTTCCTCGCCGCCACCGGCCCGTCCCGGGCCACCGTGGAGCATGTCGGGCATCGCCAGGCCGGAGCCCGGCAGCTGTCCGGCCACCTTCTCGGAGCCGATGTAGAGCCGGCCGCTGTAGCAGCCACCCAGGCCGACGTACTCCCGCAGCCAGTCCACGTCGTTGGTGTAGACCGAGTTGACCAGCGAGCCGCCGCCCAGGGCGATCCGCTCCGCTGCCGCCGCCGCGGAACCGTCGTACGGCAGCAGGGTCGAGACCGGTCCGAACACCTCCCGATCGTGCACGAGGTTCGCAGCGAGCGCGTCGTCGGCACGGAGCAGTACCGGGGCGAAGAAGTAGCCCTTGCCCGCAGGGTTCCCGACACCGTCGACCCGCTCGCCGGTGCCGAAGACCTTGCGCGCCTGACCGGCCAGCTCGGCGACGCCGGCGATCGTGTCCTCGAGCTGGTCCGCGGTCGCCAGCGGGCCCATCGTCACCGAGGAGTCGGCCGGGTTGCCGGTGACCGTCGCCGACAGCTGCTCGATCAACGCCGCTTCGACCTCGTCGATCCGGTCGGCGGGGACCAGGATGCGCCGCACCGCGGTGCACTTCTGACCCGACTTCTGGGTGATCTCCCGGGCGACGTCGCGGACGAAGCAGAACCAGCTCTCGCTGCCGGTCTCGACTTCGGGCCCGAGAATCGCGGCGTTCAGACTGTCGGCCTCGATGTTGACCCGGGTGCTGCTGTCGAGGAGGTTCGCCTTGCCACGCAGCTTGGAAGCCGTCGCCGCGGAGCCGGTGAACGAGAAGACGTCCTCGGGGCCCAGTCGATCCAGCAGATCGCCGGTCGAGCCGCAGATCAGCGAGAGCACGCCGGCGGGTACGATCTCGTCCTCGACCAGGATCTCGATGCAGCGTTCGGTGACCATCGCGCTGCTCGTCGCGGGCTTGCTGATCATCGGCACGCCGGCGAGCACGGCGCAGGCGGCCTTCTCGGCAAAGCCCCACGCCGGAAAGTTGAAGGCGTTGATGTGCACCGCGCAGCCGCGGAGCGGCAGGAGTGCGTGCTGCCCGGAGAAGCGCGCCGAAGCGCCGAGCTGGACGCTCTCGCCATCGACGAGCACCTGCTTGTCGCCGAGCTGCTTGCCGAGTCGTGCGTAGTGGGCCAGGGTGAACGTCGCCCCGTCCAGATCGAACTTGGCGTCCTTGCGGGTCGCACCGGTGTTGGTCAGCGAGAGCGCGATCAGCTCGTCGCGACGGGCGTGGAGCGACTTCGACATCGCCTTGAGCAGGGCTCCCCGCTCGGCGAAGGACATCCCCCGCAGCGTCCGGCCGCCGGTCTCCCGGGCGTAGGCCAGGGCGGCGCCGAAATCGACACCGGCGCTGGAGGCCTCGGCGACGATCTCCTCGGAGCAGGGGTCGGTGAGGGGCCGGAACCCATCGGAGGATTCGTGCCAGCGACCTTCGACGTGACTGCGTAGCTTCTTCATGCGTCCACCCATGTTGGAGAGGACGCCATTAGATCAGATTCCGCCGCCGGTTGCAGCGGCCGGACCGGCGATCAGGACTCGAGAGATTCGCTCTTGCCGAGCCCGTGGCGGGACTCGATCGGCGGGCGCGGATGGGCGTTGATCCGCTGTTTCTTCATGTAGGCGCGACGGATCCGCTCCTTGGCCTGACACTCGATCTGTCGGACCCGCTCGCGGCTGAGGCCCATGCGCTCCCCGGTCTGCTGCAGCGTCAGCGCCGGCTCACCGCCGAGGCCGAACCGGAAGGTGATCACCGTCTTCTGTTGCTCGGGCAGGCACTCGTAGGCCTCGCAGACGCCCGTGGTCATCTCGTCGTCGAGCATCGTCGCCTCGGGGTCGACCTTGGAGGTGTCCTCGAGGCACTCGTAGAGCGGGTTCTCCTGATCCTCGCCATGGGGCTCGTCCAGGCTCGTCTCGTGGACGCCGTACTGCAGGACCTTGTCGATCTTCTCCAGGCTCTTCTGCAGGTGCTCCGAGATCTCCTCACGGGTCGGCTTGCGCCCGAGATCCTTGCCGAGCTGCTTCTCGGCGGCGCGGATCTCCTTGACCTTCTTCAACTGGGAATACGGGAGCCGGACGACGTGGGATTGCTCCGAGAGCGCCTTGAGGATCGACTTGCGGATCCACCAGATCGCGTAGCTGATGAACTTGGTGTCCTTGCTGGCGTCGAAACGGCGGGCCGCCTCGATCAGGCCGACGTTGCCCTCGTTCAAGAGATCCTCGAGAGGCAGTCCCAGCGAGCGGTACTCACTGGCGACCTTGGCCACGAAGCTCAGGTTCGACTCGACCAGCTCGTTGACCGCTTCCTTGCGCCCCTTCTGCAGGTCGCGAGCGAGTTGCTGCTCCTCCTCCTTCGTCAAGAGGGGGAAGTCGCGAATCTCCGCGAAGTAACGGGAGAGGACGGTACTGCTGCGATCTCGTCGAGCGCTCATGGTTTCCTCGTACTGCGTGATGGCCGCTGAAAGGAGGCCGGGCCATTCGTGGGTGGTCGACCGCGGGGCGAACCGCTGTCGCTACTCGTGAATTTAGGGGCGGATGCAACACGGACAACGACGGATTGCGTAAGGAAAACCGGGGGACCTCGGGCTTTCCGGGTCGTCGCCGAAGGCGGCTCGTGGATTCGTGGTGGCGGCGGCGAATTCGGCGAACCGGGCGAGAACGATTTCGAGATCGGCGGGCAATCGGCCCCACGCAGGACGGCGGAGCGGCTTATAATCTCGCTCCGAACGACTGATCCGAGGGAGTGAGAAGACGATGACGCGACCCGGCAGCGCCGACCAACCGTTACGCGTGGCCGTGATCGGCTCCGGCCCGGCCGGTTTCTACACGGTCCAGGCCCTGCAGAAATCCGGCCGGGAGGTGCGGATCGACCTGTTCGATCGCCTGCCGACTCCCTACGGTCTGGTCCGCTTCGGCGTCGCCCCGGATCACCTCAAGATCAAGAACGTCACCGCGGTCTACGACAAGCTGGCGCACCAGCCGGGCTTCCGCTTCTTCGGCAATGTCGATTTCGGCAGCGACGTGACGCTGGATGACCTGCGCCGTTGCTACCACCAGGTGGTCTTCGCGACCGGCGCCCAGACCGACCGCCGGCTGGGGATTCCCGGCGAGGATCTCCGGGGCAGTCATCCGGCAACCGAGTTCGTCGCCTGGTACAACGGCCACCCCGACTTCGTCGATTGCAGTTTCGATCTCTCCCGGAATCGGGCGATGGTCGTCGGCGTCGGCAACGTCGCGGTCGATGTGGCGCGCATCCTCTGCAGGACCCCCGAGGAGTTGAAGGCGTCGGACATCGCCGAGCACGCCCTCGCCGCCCTGGAGCAGAGCCAGGTCCGGGAGGTCTGGCTGCTGGGCCGCCGGGGACCGGCCCAGGCGGCGTTCACCAACCCCGAGGTCAAGGAGCTCGGCGAGATGGCCGACGCCGACGCCTGGACTCCGGCCGGCGATCTCGAGCTCGACCCGGTCTCGGCGGCGAGCCTCGAAGGCGACAAGGCCGCCCGGCGCAAGATGGAGATCCTCGGCGAACTGTCCCGGAGCGAGCCCTCGGGCAAGCGTCGCCGACTGGAGCTGCGCTTCCTGGTCTCCCCGGTCGAGATCCTCGATGACGGCCAGGGCGCCGTCGGCGCCGTCCGGCTGGTTCGCAACGAGCTGCAGGACGCCGGCGGCGGCCGGACCCGGGCCGTCGCGACCGATCAGGAAGAGACCCACGAGGCCGGCCTGGTCTTCCGCTCGGTCGGCTACCGGGGCGTGCCGCTCAGCGGCGTTCCCTTCCGGGACGACTGGGGCATCGTGCCCAACGCCGCCGGACGGGTCCTCGAGTCGGTCGACGGCGCCGCCGTCCCCGGCCTCTACGTCTCGGGCTGGATCAAGCGCGGCCCCTCGGGCGTGATCGGCACGAACAAGCCCGACGCGGTCGAGACCGTCGCCTGCATGCTCGAGGACCTGGACGCCGATCGCCACCTCGGCCCGGCCGATGACGCCCCCGATTTCGAAACCGTACTCGCCGGGCGCGGCGTTCGCGTCGTGAGCTATTCCGACTGGGAAAAAGTCGACGCTCACGAGAAACAGCGCGGCCAGGATCAAGGGCGTCCGCGGATCAAGGTGATCCGCCGGGACGAGTTCCTGTCGATCCTCGATCGACGCTGAACCCGACCCGAAAGAACACTCGCGAACATTTGCGGTGGCATTCGTCGATCGGGTCCGTACTTTCCGACCAGCGGCGGCGAGATCGCCCGTCGTGCCGCTCGGGTGGGCCGAGCGAACGCAACCAACACCAGATGTAGAGGCCGAAATGTCATTCTCCTCGAGAATCCTCGGAACGCTGGAGCGCGAGTTCGGAAAGCAGCTCTCCTTCACCTTTCACGATCTCTCGGTCGAAAACCCCGGACGGCTGACGCTGCAGGATCCCGTTTCGTTCACGATCTGGGTTCGCAACGACGCCGAGTTTCCGCTGACCGCGGTCTGGGGACTGATCGAGCCGGCGAAGTTCCTGCACTTCGCGTCGGTCCGTTTCAAGATCGACCAGCTCGGTGCCGGCGAAGCGAAGAAGGTCGCCTCGATCAGCGCCATCGTCGTCGCCTCCCCGGGCCAGGGTGCCCAGCAGGAGCCCTTCGGCAAGGTCGACTTCAGCGCGACTCCGGACCTCTCCGGCGTCGTGTTCGCCGAATGGGAGCGCCCGCTGCGTCTGGCCGCCGACGCCAGCGTCGATGCCGACGAGAGCGCGACGATCGAGCACAGCCCGTCGATGCACTACTCGACGACGACGCCCTCGTTCGACCGGCTGGAGCGACGGCCGATCCCGGCCGGAGCGATTCCGCTGAGCAAGCTACGCTGAGCGGTCGCTCAGAGCTCGAGCACCCAGCCGTCGTGAGCCGCGACGGTCCGCGCTAGCGGATCGGTCGCCAGCTCCTTGGCCACCGCGTCGGGCAGGTGGACCAGCACGAGCCGGCCGTCGCCGAGCTGCCCGCGGTGCCGGCGGATCTCCTCCAGCGACAGATGGGCGCCGGGACCCGGCGTCAGGTAGGTGCACTCGACGATCGCCACGTCACACCCGCTCGTCACCCGCTCGAGCCCCGCGCACCAGGAGGTGTCCCCGCTGACCGAGAAGGTCAGCCCCGAAGCCTCGATCCGGAAGCCCAGCGAGGACGGGTGGTGATCGACCGGCACGGCAAGAAACGAAAGGCCCGCCGCGGTCGTCCCCCGCCGCTCTTCTCCCCAGCCCAGCTCCGTGTAGCCGATCTCGAACGCCTGCTCCTGGACCAGGTCGCCGTAGGCCAGCCGGGCCAGGGCCTCCAGATGCTCACGGATCCCGGCCGGCCCGATCACCTGGAGCGGACTCTCCCGGCGATCGACATAGATCCATTGCAGCAGCAGGAAGGGCCAGCCCGCCGTGTGATCCCCGTGAAGATGAGTGATGAAGACGGTGTCCACCGTCGAGGGGTCGGCCTGCTGGGCCGCGAACGCCCGCATCGTGTCCGGTCCGACGTCCAGCAGCACGCCCCCGCGCCCCGCGGGGCGGAACAGGATCGCCTGGCAGCCTCGCCCATCGGTGTGGAACGCGGTGCCGGTGCCCAGAAAGCGGATTCGATGGGGACTCGCCATGATCGAGGTGGCCGTCGGCGGCCGGTCAGGAGTATAACGGCGGAGCGGTCGCTTCGAGGTTCCCCTCGCCCGGGAGCGGCACTTTCGCTACATTGTCCCCGGCTTGCACGCCTTCCGGCCACCGCCGGTCGGTTCGGGCAGCCGGACGAGGCAGCCAATGCAACAAGCCCTTTCGCCGGAACTGACGCGCCTGATCGGCGGTCTCGACCGCGCCGTCGAACGAGACGGCTGCGAGAATATCGTCAACACCGTCCGCGACGAGCTGGTCGCAGCGATCAACTCCGACGGCATCCGGCTTCCCGATGAGTTCTACGAGCCCCGGGGCGAGTGCTACGCGCGGCGGCTGCTCCACCGCGGTCCGAACGGCTGCTACACGGTGGTGGTGATGACCTGGGGCCCGGGCCAGGGAACCCCGCTGCACGATCACGCCGGACTCTGGTGCGTGGAGTGCGTCGCGCTCGGTAACCTCGAGGTGGTCCAGTACGACCTGTCGGAACAGCAGGACCAGCGCTATCGCTTCGAAGAACAGCCGGCGATCAAGGCCACCGTCGGCGACGCCGGCTGTCTGATCCCGCCGTACGAGTACCATATCCTGCGCAATGCCTGCGATCGGTCGGTCGCCGTCACGGTCCACGTGTACGGTGGCGAGATGGGCCACTGTCACGCCTTCCGGCAGGACGCCGAGGGTTGGTGGCAACGCGAAACCCGTAGCCTGTGCTACGACAACTGAACGGTGCCATGAAGATCTACGAAGACATTCTCGAGACGATGGGCAACACTCCGCTGGTGCGGCTCAAGCGCTTTCACGCAGGCGGACAGATCGTCGCCAAGATCGAGTCGTTCAACCCGGGCTCGAGCGTCAAGGATCGCATCGGCCCGGCGCTGATCGAGGCCGGTATCCGTGAGGGCAAGCTCAAGCCCGGCGGAACGATCGTCGAGCCGACCTCGGGCAACACCGGCCTGGGGCTGGCGATGGCCGCCGCGCTCCAGGGCTACAAGGTGATCTGTACCGCGGCGGACAAGATCTCGGTCGAGAAGGTCACCCTGCTCCGGGCGTTTGGCGTCGAGGTGATCACCTGCCCGACCAACGTCGAGGCCGACGACCCACGCTCGTACTACAAGGTCGCCGAGCGGATCCGCGACGAGCAGGGCGCCTACCTGCCGTACCAGTACTACAACCAGGCCAATCCCCAGGCGCACTACGATTCGACGGGACCGGAGATCTGGCGTCAGACCGACGGCCGGATCACCCACTGGGTCGCCGGCATCGGCACCGGAGGCACGATCAGCGGCACGGCGAAGTTCCTCAAGGAGCAGAACCCGGAGATCCGCGTCGTCGGCGTCGATACCGTCGGCAGCATCTACGCCTACTACCACGAGCACCGCAAGCTGCCGCCGGCGGATCAGATCCACCAGTACCTGATCGACGGGATCGGCGAGGACTTCATGCCCGAGACGGTCTGGTGGGACTACATCGACCAGGTCGTCACGATCGACGACACGACCGCCTACCAGGTGACCCTCGAGCTCGCCCGCAAGGAGGCGATCTTCACCGGCTCGTCCGGTGGGGCCGCGGCGGCCGGCGCCCGGATCGTGGCTCAGGGACTGCCCGACGACGCCCTGGTGATCACCCTGTTCCCGGACTCCGGCGAACGCTATCTCTCGAAGCTGAACGAGGAGTGGATGGCGGAGAAGGGGCTGCTCGACCGGGCCTAGTTCACCGCTCGACGCGCCCGGCGACGATCGCCCAGCGGGCACCGTCCGGGCTGACGGAGATCCGGGAGATCGGACCGAGCCCCTGATCGGCGAAGTCGGCGACCTGGGTCCACGTCGGCAGGTCGCGGTGCCATTCGTACAGTGTCGCCTCCCGGGCCATCAGCAGGCTTCCGTCCGGGGTCCAGGCGAAGTCCCGGGCGCCGTCGAGTACCGGCGTCAGCGTCGTGGTCTCACCGGTGCTCGGGTCGAAGAGCCGGATCTCCGGGCTCCCGTCGGCGGGCTCGTGAACGAACGTGACGGCTCCTGGGGAGCCGGGGGTCGCGGACAGCGACCGGCCGACGTCGGCGGCGACCGGCGGCGAGATCTCCCCGGTTGCCGGATCGGCGATCAACAAGACGGCCGGGCGGCCGAGCACGGTCAGCGCCAGGCGGTCCCCGATCCAGGCGTAGTAGCCCACCCGATCCGGGGTCTCCAGCACCGGCGCCGGCACGTCGCCGCTGATCGGAAAACGCCAGACTCGCTGACGGCCATCGGCCTCGACCCGCACGACGGTATAGGAGAGGCCGTCCTCGGCGGCGACCGCGGAGTACTCGCTCTCCAGCGTCGTGGCCGGTTGGATCTCCTCTCCGGACTCCAGGTCGTGGAGAATCACGTCGACCTGGTTCCCCCGGCGAGAGCTGTAGAGCAGAGACCCACCGTCAGGCAGGAAAGAGGGCTGGCTATCGTAGCCGTCCCGGTCAGTGACCCGAACCGGTGTGCCGATCGCCCGGAGCCCTCCGGCGCCGAAGACGTCGACGACCCAGATGTCGTCGGTCGTGGGTCCGACACTCTCGCCCGGTGCACAGGCGGCGACGACGAGCAGCAGCCCGACGAAAAAAAAGCCCCCCGGCCGACCGTTATGTCGGCGACGTGAAGGCTTGATTCGAATGGGAGACTCGCCCAAGGGACGAGTCCCCCGTCTGTCTTTGATATCGCTCGTTACCGAACGGATCAGACCATGTCCTTGAGGCTCTTGAGCGGACGAACCTTGACCTTGGTGCTGGCGGGCTTCGCCGCGACGTCCATCATCTCGCCGGGCTTGAACGGGTTCGGCACGTTCTTGCGGGCCTTCCGGGCCGGGACCTTCTTCTTCTCGATCTTCACGAGGCCGGGCAGCGTGAACACGCCGGGGCCACGACGACCGAGGGCCTTGGAGATGTGACCGGAGAGAGACTCCATCACTTCGTTCACCTGACGCTTGGTCAGGTCGGTCTGCTCAGAGATAGCAGAGATCAACTGGCTCTTGGTCATCGACTTCGCAGGGGCTTTTGCTTTGGCCTTGGCCATATTTAGATCAACCTCCTCGTTCGTGTGTGTTGTAGCCAGGAGTGACTACGAGTCGCAGTCTAGCCTATGTTTTACGGGTAATCAATCATTCGAGGCACGAATTACCCTATTTTTTTCGGGTTTCCGCGGGATCGTCCACGGGCACTTCCTCGTTGCTTCGAGTGGTGAGCTGCTGCAGGAAGACCTCCGGATCCGACGTCGGCAGCCGACACACGCCACCGTTGCAGACGTAGGCGGTGGCCTTGCCCTTCCGTGCAACCTTGTGGGCCACGAGAGGAATTCGCTCGGCGTGCCGTTGCAGTTCGTCGCCCTCGCGGACGAGGACCAGCACCTTCCCCGGCAGGAAGTTCGAGCGCAACACGTCGAGAAGTTCCTTGCCGTTCCCACCTTTCTCCGGCAGGACGACGACGACCTCCTTCGGCTCCGAGCGACGGAAATCCACGCCGAGGAGCATCTCGGACATCGCCCGCGGCGAGCGCTCGAGACGCGGCCCGAAGGCGCGCAGCATCTTTTCCGACGCTGCGCGGTAGCGGTCGTCGGTCGTCCATTCATGGAGACGAAGCAGGTTGAACAGCGCAACGGAGTTGCCCGAGGGTTCGGCGCCGTCGTAGGAAGGTTTCTCCCGGGCGAGCAGCGGAGCGGCGTCGTTGGCGGTCATGAAGTAGCCACCGGAGGAATCCGCATAGAAACGGTCCAGCGTCGCCTGCAACTCGATCGCCTGTTCGAGCCAGCGCAGCTTGCCGGTCGCCTCGTAGAGATCGAGCAGCCCCTGAATCAGGAACGCGTAGTCGTCGAGGTAGGCGGTGTGACGGGCCCGGCCTTCCTTGTAGCTGCGACGCAGCCGCCCGTCGACGATCATGTTATCGAGGAGGAATCCGGCGGCGCGCTCGCCCCGGGCTCGGTAGTCTGCGTCGTCCAGCACGAACCCTCCGACGGCGAAGGCGGAGATCATCAGGCCGTTCCACGAGGTCAACACCTTGTCGTCGAGCAGCGGCGCCGGGCGATCCTGACGCGCCCGGTACATCGCCTGCTTGGCCTCGCGAATCTCGGCGGCGAGCCGTTCGGGCTTCACCCCCAGCGTGACGGCGATCTCGGCGGGACTCCGCTCCAGGTTGAGGATCGTGCGGCCTTCGAAGTTACCGCCGGGCTTGACGCCGTAGTAGGCCTCGACCCGCCCCGCCCCGTCGCCGAGCAACGCCCGGATCTCCTCGGGGGTCCAGGTGAAGTACCAGCCCTCCTCCCGTTCGCCGTCGGGACCGATGCTGTCGGCGTCGGTGGCGGAGTAGAAGCCGCCGCGGGGGTCGGACATCTCCCGGACGACATAGTCCAGCACCTCCCGGGCGATCGCCGCAAACTCCTCGTCGCCGGTCAGCTGATACGCCTCGACGTAGGCCACGGCGAGCAGGGCGTTGTCGTAGAGCATCTTCTCGAAGTGGGGCACGAGCCAACGCTTGTCCGTCGAGTAGCGGTGGAACCCGCCGCCGACCTGGTCGTACATGCCGCCCCGGGCCATGCGCCGGAGCGTGAGCAACGCCATGTCGAGCCAGCGTTCCTCGCCGGTGTGCGCGTACTCGCGGAACAGCAGTCGATTGGGCAGCGAGCTCGGAAACTTCGGCGAGTGGTTCAGGCCGCCGTGGATCGGATCGAACTGCCCGGCGTACTGCTCGACGGCCCGCAGGATCATGCCGTCGGCCGGTAGCTCCGAGCCCGGGCGTGGCTGCATCTGGGCCTGGATCCGCTTCGTTAGCGACGCGGCCTGATCGGCGACCGTCGCCGGGTCCATGTCGTATTGACTGCGCAGCCGCTTGAGGATCGTGAGAAACCCGGTGCTTCGCCCGCGGGAACCGTCCCGCGGGGGAAAGTAGGTACCGCCGTAGAACACCTCGCGGTCGGGAGTCAGCCATGTCGTCATCGGCCAGCCGCCGCGGCCCGTCAACGCCTGCACCGCGCTCATGTAGACCGCGTCGATGTCCGGCCGCTCCTCGCGGTCGACCTTGATCGCGACGTAGTTCGCGTTGAGGTAGGCGGCGATCTCCTCGTCCTCGAACGACTCCTCCTCCATCACGTGGCACCAGTGGCAGGTCGAGTAGCCGATGCTCAGCAGAACCGGGCGGCGACTTTTCCGGGCCAGCTCGAACGCTTCATCGCCCCACGGATACCAGTTGACCGGGTTGTGAGCGTGCTGCTGCAGGTAGGGGCTGGACTCGAAGATCAGTCGGTTGGTGAACTTGGGGGTTCCGTTCTCCCAGACGTGACGGGTGCGCGGAACGTAGTCCGTCCCCTTGGCCTCGATCGCGTCGAGGAACTCGAGTTCCAGCGCGACCGGGTGAGGGTCGGCTCCGGGCAACAGGAACATCGGGTCCGACCGGGGCGCCGAGGCGCCCTGGCCCTGGCCCTGGCCCTGGCCCGCCACAGGGGCTCCGGCACCGACGAGACAAAACGCCGTCCAGGCCAGAATTACACTGGTTTTCATGCTCATGCCCAGCAGTGTAATCGCAAAGCCGATGGCCGGCCGGGGCATCTCTTACACCGTGTTTACACCGTCCTTACCGACCCATCATCCCGCGGCGTTCCAATAGTTCACGAGGACGTCACAAAAGTCATCACCTCGTGCAGGAGAATCCGGAGCATGAAACCAAGAGAAAGAGTCACCGCCCTTCTTGCCGTCGCGCTTCTGTGCAGTGGAATCGCGGTCGCCCAGACGGCGAAGGTCGATCCGGCGATCGAGCCCTACCAGCGAGCCTCCGCCGTGTCCGGCAGCCTCAACTCGGTCGGCTCCGACACCCTCAACAACCTGATGACCCTCTGGCAGGAGGGCTTCCGCCGGGTCTACCCGAATGTCCGTGCACAGGTCGAGGGCAAGGGCTCCTCGACGGCGCCACCGGCGCTGATCAAGGGCACGGCGCAGATCGGACCGATGAGCCGGGCGATGAAGGCGACCGAGCTGGACGAGTTCGAATCGGAGTTCGGCTACAAGCCGACCGAGATCCGGGTCGCCGTCGACGCCCTGGCCGTTTTCGTGCACAAGGACAACCCGATCGAGCAGCTGACGATCGCCGAGGTAGACGCGATGTTCTCCGGCAACCGCAAGTGCGGCGGCCCGGCGGAGATCGCCACCTGGGGCGACGCCGGATTGTCCAAGGACTGGGCTCGCCGGCCGATCAGTCTCTACGGTCGTAACTCCGCCTCGGGTACCTACGGCTACTTCAAGCAGGTCGCGCTGTGCAAGGGTGACTTCCGTCAGGAGGTCAAGGAACAGCCGGGGTCCGCTTCGGTGGTGCAGGGTGTAACCGAGGACGTCTACGGCATCGGCTACAGCGGCATTGGCTACCGCACCTCCGGCGTCAAGACGGTCGATCTGGCAAGAAAGGCCGGGGAAGACTATTACGGCACCGATCCCGAGACCGTGCTCTCGGGCAAGTACCCGCTGTCGCGTTACCTCTATCTCTACATCAACAAGGCTCCCAACGAGCCGGTCTCGCCGCTGGTGAAGGAGTTCCTGACCTTCGTGCTATCGAAGGAAGGACAGGAGATCGTCGTCAAGGACGGCTATCTGCCGATCTCCGGCAAGCTGGTCGCCCAGGAACTGGCGAAGCTCGAATAGCAGCTGCTCTTCGCGATGCACCAACCCGTACCCAGGCCACCCGACGCCGCGGTCGAGCCTCGCGCCCGTCCGCGGCAGCGCCGTCGTACGCCCCTCCGCCGGGTACTGGCGGATCGGGCGGCGACGAACGTGATCCGCTTCGGCGGCTTCACCGTCGTGCTGGGCATCCTGGGCATCCTGGCCTTCATCGTCATCGAAGTCCTTCCCCTGCTGGGTAGCGCCGACGTCGATGCCGTCGCGGCGACGAAGTTCCCGGGGCCGGCGGCGGATGCAATCGTCTGTGACGAGTACGTCTCCCACGCCGTGACGCTGGACAGCGGAGGACGGATCGCCGCGGTGCGGCTCGAGGACGGCGTCGTCCGTTTCGAGCGACCGTTGCTCCCGGAGGCGAGCGCCCTGCCGCTGACGATCGCCGCGATGCCGGGCCAGAGCCAGCTCGCCGCCGCCACCGCCGACGGCCGTGTGGTCGGCGTCGAGGTCGCGTTCGAGATCGACTTCGAGGGTCGGCAACGGTTCGTGACGCCGGTCGCCCGGGATCCGATCGTCTTCGCCCTCGACCCCGAAGGAGGGCCGATCGGCGCGTTCGGCTTCCAGTCCGGCGACGACGGCGCGATCGCCGTCGGCGTGCTGCGGGACGGATCGATCCTCCTGGTCCAGCGAACGATCGAGGAGAACCTGTTCACCGGTGAAATCAGCGAGTCGTTCGAGCGCCGGGAGCTCGAGGCGCCGGGCACTCCCGACCGCCTGCTGCTGGATCAGGACGGCCGCTATCTCTACGCTACTCGGGGCGGCGATCTTTTCTGGTGGGACCTGCGACGGGATGACCGGGCACGGGAGGTCCGCGGCGCTTCCCCGGTCACCGCGCTGAGCCTGCTGCTCGGGCACCGGACCCTGGTCGTCGGTCGGGCCGACGGTTCGATCGGCCTCTGGTTTCCCGTTCACTCCGAGGACTTCGCGGAACCGCGCTTGACCCGGATCCGCGGGTTCGAGGGCGACGCGGCGGCGACCGCTTTCGCTCCGTCCCTCCGGGACAAGAGCTTCCTGGCCCTCGACGAGAACGCCGGCGTCGCCCTCTACCACTCGACCTCCCATCGCCGCCTCTGGCGAGGGGAGTCGCCGGTCCCGGAACCGGAGGCGCTGCTCCTGTCGCCGCGGGCCAACGGCGCGCTGATCGCCGCCTCGGGGCAGATCGGGCGTCTGGCGATCGACAACCCGCACCCCGAGGCGAGCGGCCGGACCCTGTTCGCGAAGGTCTGGTACGAGGGGTATCCGGTGCCGGATTTCGTCTGGCAGTCGACCGGCGGCACCGACGAGTTCGAACCGAAACTGAGCATGACGCCCCTGCTGGTCGGCACCTTGAAGGGCACGGTCTATTCGTTGATCCTCGCGATCCCGCTGGGTGTCCTCGGCGCGATGT
>CALNYP010000085.1:0-47538 GCA_942490715.1 uncultured bacterium | reverse complement strand
GCGTTCCGGCGTGTACCCCGTCTGACGCGGGTCGAACAGGGAGAAGAGATGGCCGTAGCGATCCAGCATTGGATAGTCCAGCAGGACCAGCGCGTGGTCGCCGCCCTCGATGCCGGCGCGGGCCACGTCGACGACGTAGTCGACCTCGGCGTCGATCTCCTGACGGAGGGTGGCGTCGTCGATCTCGCCGGCGAAGTAGTTCGGGATGCTGAGCCAGCCCCGGCACGGGCCGAGTTCGCTCTCGACCTGGGTCACGAACTCGTCGGGGTAGCCCCGGTTGACGAACGCACCGCGAACGAACAGTCGCGCTTGCCCGCCGGCGACGTCCCACCCAAGCAGCTTGATCCGGGTCGCGACTTGCCGGCCGTCTTCCCGGGCCACGGCGAGCTCGCGCCACTCGCCGGTGCCGATCTCGTGAAGCCGGCCGTTGCCCGGATCGTCATCGTCGTCGAGCACCAGACGCTCGGCGTCGGCGTCGGTGTGGTAGATGTGAAGGTCCAGCCCGGGCAAGTAGGAGAGGCCATCGTTGACCGTGTACCGACGTGGCCAGCCATCGCCTTCCCCTGCCAGTTCGACGCTGCGCCCACCCTGGACCGCCTCGACCTGGGCCAGCAGCTTCACACCGGCCTGTCCCGGCCCCTGCTCTCCGTGGGTGATCAGGGATCCGACATTGAGCACGCGGCGGCCGCTGCGGGCGGCGGCCTCCCAGATCGTCGTCCGCTCGAAGGGAGTCTCGAATCCGCTGCGGCTCTCGGGGTCCCCGGCGACCCTGGCGAACTGGTGCCCGACGATGCCGTGGTCACCTGGCGGGGTTCCCGTCTCGAACGACGCCAGATTGACCGCGGTCACCGCATTGTCGACCGGGGTGACGGGGACGACGTGACCCGCGGCGAGCTGTCGGGCCAGAAAGCCGTCGGCCCCGTCCCCTGCCAGGTAGTCTTCCAGCGCTGGATAAGAAGCGCCGCGAAGGTTGACCAGGAGGACCCGATCGACGGGACGCTCGGAACGGCAACCGGTCGCCGACAGCATCGCCGCGGCCAGCAGCCCCGCCGCCAGGGCGGTCGAACTCACGAATCGTTTCATCCATCCGTTCCCTGGCGCCGGGTACGTCGATCGGGTCAGCGACGCTCCGCACTCGACTCGTCCAGCTTGGCCTGACGGGGCATGCGCATCCGCGCCTCGTCGAAGCGTTCGCCAAGAGCGTAGTTCATGATGGCATGGTAGCCGTAGGTCACGGAGCCGTCGGCGGCCATCGTGTGCATCTCCATCGGGAAGACCAGACCGTCGGCGGTCGTGAACTTGTCGTGGATGCGCAGCATCGGCGGCATCAGCCGGTCCTTGGGCAGGCCGAACAGATCCAGCATCGCACCGAATCCGATCACGTACTCATAGGCTTTGAGCCGATGGTCGTCGGGATCGACGTACAGCAGGAAGGTGTCCTTGGCGGTCTTGCCCACTGTCGGCGCCTTGCGGAAGCTCATCAGCACCTTGTGGTACTGCTTGTCCGATCCCGGCAGCGGCCCACGGCCGGCGTCCGACAGGAGGACGTCGTCGTCCTGGGTCAACCAGGGCAGGTTCAGGAAGTAGAAGAAGAACATCGCCTGGAACTTCGGCGGGTTGCCCTGGACCCAGTCGACCGACCAGACCTTCTCGCCGTCGAACGACAGCTGCGCGCCGTCGAGAGGCCAGTCATGGTAGGCCCGGCGCTTCCGCAGGTCGATCGACTCCCGGGAGGCCCACCAGGGCGAACTCCAGCGTGACTGCTCGAAGGCCGGGTTGAAGAACAGGTTATCGAAGCGCAGGGTGCCCGCTTCTTTCCAGCGGGCGAGTCCACCGTGGGCCTCGACCAGCTTCATCACGGTCGATCGAGTCTTGTCTCGAGTCGTAGGTCGGTTCGGCCAGGCCGATTCCGGCAAAGCAGACGAGGGTGAGCAGCGAGGCAGTCCATCGAATCCTGGTGTTTCTCATCGTTCCTCCTGGAAGGGTTCCGGCTTCGGGAAGAAGCGTTGCCAGTATTCCGACCGGGGACGACTCCCCGCCATGCTCCGCGGGTAACCTTTGGCTATCCTCGACCTCACCTCGTAAACTGCTGTGATGGATCAACTTGAGGTCGAAGGTCGGTGATCGGGCGGCGCGAGCCCGTCGTGTACCGGTTCGGTGAGTTCGAACTGGACACCCCGGCCCGGGAACTGCGCCGGGACGGCCGTCGGATCCGTCTACAGGACAAGCCCTGGCGCATCCTGACCCGGCTGCTGAACCAGGCGGGGCGTCTGGTGCCGCGCGGCGATCTCCAGCGGGAGCTGTGGCCCGACGACGTGCACGTCGATCGCGATCACGGGCTGAACGCCGCGATGCGCAAGCTACGCCGGGCGCTCGGCGAGTCGGCTTCCCAGGCGGCCTTCATCGAGACCGTGCCCCGGTACGGCTACCGCTTCGTCGCTCCGGTCACCGCGGACATGGGTCCCGAAGCGGCCAGGCCACCGTTGCTGGCGGTGCTGCCGTTGCGCAACCGCGGCGTTGTGACGGGCGACGATTACGTACTCGACGGATTGACCGAGGAGTTGATCGCCGAGCTGGGATGCCTGGCCCCCGGGCGCCTCCAGGTGATCGCCCACTCGTCGGTGGGCAAGTACTCCGGCGGGCCGTCGGACCTCGACGACGTGGCCCGGGAACTCGGCGTCGATCTGGTGCTCGAGGGCAGCGTCACCCGGAACGAGGAGCGGACCCGGCTCACCCTGCAGCTCGTGCGAGTCGCCGACCGCGTCGTGGTCTGGTCCGACAGCAGCGACGAGACCGCGTCCGGCCTGGTCGTTCTCGGGAAGCGGCTCGCCGATCAGGTGGCGCGGGCAATGCAGCTGGACGTTTCGGAATCCGAGACGCCTCCGGCGACGCCTGACTCCGAGGCCTACGATGCCTACCTCAAGGGCAACTCCTGCTGGAACCGCCGAACGCCCGAGGCGCTGGTGCAGGCACTGGAATGGTTCGAGCGTGCGGTGACCCGTGCACCGACCTTCGCGCCGGCGTTCGCGGCCCTGGCCGAGTGCCACAACCTTCGCGAAGACTACGGCGTCGAGGCTCCACGCGAGGCGTTCCCGCGGGCCCTCGCGGCCGTGGAACGAGCGCTGGAGCTCGACCCGATGCTGGCCCAGGCCTACACCGCTCGCGGATACATCCGCCACCGCTTCGAATGGAGATGGCGCGAGGCCGAACAGGACTACCGTCGGGCGATCGAGATCAACCCCAGCAGCTCCTACGCCTACCACCGCTACGCCGAGTACCTGTCTCAACTCCAGCGTCACGACGAGGCCATGGCGACGATCCGCCGGGCCCTCGGCCTCGACCCGTTCTCGCTGGCCCTCCGTACCGTCGAGGGCTGGATTCTGTTTCATGCGGGCCGCGACCGGGAGGCGGCGTCGGCCTGTCGTTCGGAGCTCGACGACGCCCCGCGTTTCGCCACGGCGCGATTCGTCCTGGGGCGAGTGCTGGCCCGGGACGGCTCCTACCGCGCGGCTCTCGACGAGAGCCGTCGCGCGCTTCTCGACGCCCCGGACAACTCCTTCGTTCGTAGCGGTGTCGCGGTGGTCGCCGCCCGCGCCGGCGAGAAGGCGCTGGCGGAAGAGATCCTCGCCTCGCTGGAGCAGACCGGCGAGCGCCGCTTCGTCAGCCCGTACCTGACCGGCAAGATCCACGCCGCGCTGGGGAACGACGAGAAGGCGCTGGAGGCGCTGGTCGAAGCAGTCCGCGAGCGCTCCGGCTGGGTCACCGACCTGGCTGTCGATCCGGAGTTCGCCGACCTGCGCTCCCGTGCGGCCTTCGTCGCGCTGATGAAGGAAGTCGGCGTGGGCTAACGCCCGTTAACCCGGGTCGCGGGTGTCCCCGTCCCTGATGGTTACAACGATTTACAAATGTATCCAAAAAACGCCCCGTTTTCGATTGCGCACATCCGGGGTTGGTCGGACAATGACTCGAGTCGAACGGTTCGGCTGTGGAGGACACCTGATGAGACGACTGGCACTGACACTCGCCGTGGCCGTACTTCTACTCGGCGCATACACCGGTATCGCCCAGGCCAAGGCAACGGAAATGAACGGGCACTTCGTCTGGAACAACGAGGACCAGACCGGGGACCTGAAGGCGGTCTTCACGAAGACCGGCAAGGGAATGTACGACGTCTCCTTCCACTTCATGTGGGAAGACGAGCCGCATGTCTGGTCCGGAACCGCCGAGGGCGACCTGAAAGACGGCATGCTCAAGGGCAAGGTGATGACCGATGGCGAGCGGCAATCGGAATTCGTCTTCTCGGGCGAGGTCAAGAAAGGCAAATTCGAGGGCACCCATGGCTCGATGCGCGATGGCGAGATGAACGACACGGGCACGATGGCCCTGAGCCACTGATCCACACGACGGAACGATGAGGAACGGGGACAGGCTTCGGGTCTGTCCCCGTCTTTTGTTCAAGCCTTGAAGATCGAAACCAGAAAGATCCGCGACCTCTGCATCGTCGACCTCGAGGGTGAACTCAAGTACGGCGAAGCGGTCATCGAGTTGCGCCGGATCTCCCGCGAGCTGATCGGCGACGGCGAGAAGTGGTTCGTCCTGAACATGGAGAAGACTCCGTGGCTGGACAGTTGCGGGATCGGCGAGGTGGTCGGCTTTCACAAGCGCGCACGGGAACAGCGGGGCGTCGTCAAGCTGGTCCTGATCGACCGAACCCGTTCTCAGTTCACGATGTGCCAACTGCAGAAGATGTTCGACATCTTCGACAACCTGGATGACGCGACGGCCAGCTTCGACGAACCGGACGGACGCTTCCGGGAGAAGTTCTAGCCCGCCTTTCCGCCCTTGCCACCATTCCCGCCCTTGGCGCCGTTGCCAGGCTTGGTGTTTTCGTCGACGTAGTCGTCCAGCCCGGACAGCGTGTCCTCGCCGGTCAGCGTGTCCGCCTCGCCCCGTGCCAGCCTGGCCTTCGCCCGCAACTTCAACGTTCGGCGACGCGCCCGACCCTCTGCCTCCGTCGCCTTCGTGGCCAGCTTCTGCAGCTCGGCGATCTCCTCCGCCGAGGCACCGCTGTCGACGGCACGTTGCAGGTTGCCGTCGGCCTGGATCGTGGCCTGCGCCGCGGCGTACAGGGCCTCGCGGGACTTCTTGAGCGCCTTGTCCGCTTCCTCGGCGGCATCGACCGCCACGGCGATCTCACCGTGGACTCCCCCCTCGGGCTGGATGTCGAGCTCGAGGTGCTCGGTGGCCAGCACGAGGGCGACCGCGCCGAGAGCCGCCGAACAATCGCCGAGCGAGGCCTTCAGCGCAGGCCCCGGCCCGTCGGCGTCGAGCCGGAATGGCAGGAACACCAGACTCGACCGTCCGGATCGCTCGATGACCTCCTTCGCCTCGGTCGAAGTGACGGTCTCGATGTCGGCAACGATCCGCGCCTCCTTGAGTTCGCTCTCGGCGCGGGCGCGAGTCTCCTCCTCCTCCCCTGGCTCGGTCGGCAGGATCAGCCGAATCGTCGCGTTCTCCCAGACCGAGGTCCGGGTCATCAGGTAGGCCAGCATGATCGACAGTCGACCGGTTGCGTTGTCCCGGTACCAGATGTCGATCACACGCTTGTCGGCGGGAGTAGCGACGATCCGCTGCATATCCGCTTCATCGGCCTCGAGGAGAATCAGATTGCAGAACTGACGCAACGACTCGCGCAGCGTCTGCGCCCGGACCGCCAGGCGAACCGGGTCGGTCTTCGACGGGTCGAGGCGGTGGGTCAAGACGGTATTCGCCGTGACACGCCCGAGACCGTGAGCCTGCAGCACCGCCGGGAACAACAACTGCGGGTCGGGGCCGACGACGGCACGGACGAAGGCACTCAGCTTCTCTCGATCGATCTCGGCTTGCAGCGCGCGCTCGGTCTCGAGGCGCTTCACCCGCGCGCGGGGACCGTCGGCCGTGAGCATCTTGACGACCGTCGTGAAGCCGCTCCCCCCCTCGATCCAGTGCGCGAAATGGAGCAGGCGGATCCGGCGGGTTTCGTCCTCGCAAAGAACCACGATCACCGGACGCCAGTCCCGCCCGTGGCCGCGATCCGACGAGATGCTCAGCAGGTCCTTCCGCACCCTCTGCATCACCCGTGACCGGGAAACGTCAGCCCAGCGCTCGATCCTCACCGTACGCGCGACGTACTGATGCACGGCGAAGACCAGCACCGTCGCGACGACACCGGCAACGGGATGGATCGCGAGCATCGCCCCGAGACAGCCGACGCCGCCGAGCAGGCTCAGGTTCCGGTTGAAGTAGCGAAACCGCGGTCGGAAGTAGGGACTTCGCGCGCTGGCCTCGACCCAGGTCGCATAGTTCAGCAGGCCGTAGGAGATCAGGAAGAACATCGAGACGACCGGCGCGATCAGGTTGAGGTCGCCGAGGCCGATGGTCGCGAAGGCCAGCACCGCCGTCAGCAGCACCCCGCGCCGGGGGTTGTCCTCCAGACCGGCGCCGACCGCGAACGGTTTCAGGAACGGAAAGACACGATCGCGGCTGAGGGACTGGAGAATCCGCGGAGCACCGAGAAACGACGCCAGCGCCGAGGACAGCGTCGCCGCGATCACCCCGGCATCGACCAGCCAGGGCACCGCGGAGAGGCTCCGCATCGCGCCGTAGTTCTCGACCAGCGTCGATCCCTGGCTGGCACCGGCGAAGACGATCGTCATCGCCAGGTAGATCAGGAAGGATAGGCCGACAGCCGCGAATGTCCCCAGGGGCAGGCTCTTGCCCGGGTCTTTCAGATCCCCGGACATGCTCACGCCCTGGGTGAAGCCGGTGACCGCGGGGAAGAAGATCGCGAACAGCGTCCAGAAACCCAGATCGGAGGCCGGCCGGAAGTTGTCGTGGAACGTCACCGGACTCCAGGCGCCGAGTCCACCGATCAGAAACGCGATCAGTGCGAGGAACAGCACCGCCATCACGACGTACTGGAACAGCGTGGCCCAGTCGGAGCCGAGCCAGGCCAGCACGAACAGCACGGCGACGGCGATCACCGCCAGGGCTCGGGGTAGCCACTCCGGACCGCCGACCATCGCGCTGACGCCTTCCCCGAAGCCGATGGCATAGAACGCGATCGAGACCGACTGCGCCAGGAACAGCACGAGGCCCAGCGCCCCACCGTAGGCGACGCCGAGGGTGCGTGAGATCAGATAGTAGACGCCACCGCCGCGGACCCGCAGGTTCGTCGAGATCGCCGAGAGCGACATCGTCGTCAGCACCGAGATGGCGTTGGCGGCCAGGACGATGAGTAGCGCCCGCAGTACGCCGGCGGAACCGACGACCCAGCCCATCCTCAGGAACAGGATGATGCCGAGGATCGTCAGGATGCTCGGAGTGAAGACTCCGGCAAAGGTGCCGAGCGCGCCGGCGCGCGGCTCCTGCGACGTGCCTGCGACGGCCAAGGGTCAGTCGTCTTCGGCGTTCGGGAACAGCGAACGCATCAGCGGTACGAGCAGTGAGGCACCGAGTCCGATCCGCAGCCACTTGCTCCACGAACCGCCCACCCCTCGGCGCCCCGGCGACACCGCCGAGGCCATCGAGGCGACGGAACGCAGAACCGGAAGAGTTCGAACGGCGGCGGAGCGCAGTGCGGCCAGCGGACTCATCGCCGCCTTGACGTCCAGGAGATCCGCCGCCAGCTGCTCGCGGCGGGCCGCGATCCGAGCGCGCACCGCCCGTTTCCTTTCGGCCAGGTCGCTCATCGTTTCGACAGCCCCGCCTGGTCGCGTTTCAACTCCTCGATCGTCTCGTGGAACGGTTCCGGCTCGTCGCGAAGCCGCTGGCGCAGTCTCACCAGGAGCACGAGGGCGGCGACGGTATAGATCGCACACAGCCCCAGACACAGTGCGATCCGGTGATCCCAGAAGATCACGACCACCGCGAGATTCAGCAGCAGGAACGCCATGAACGCGGTGAAGCCGATCGCCAGCACCAGGCCGAGCAATACCGCCGCGCTGTTGCGCTCTTCGCGAAGCTCGATCCCGAACAGCTCACAGCGATCCTGGAGAGCCTCGATAAGCCCGTGCCAGACCGAGGTGAGCGCCTGGATCAGGCCCGGCGCCGACTCGTTCTCTTTGGTCATCGACGCGGGATCTTAGCTCCGGCGGTTGAGCAACAGGCCGATGAGCAGGCCGACGCCCGCCGCGATGCCGACCGCGGCCAGCGGATTCTCGCGGATCCGGTCCTCGGTGTCCGCGACGTTCTTGCGCACGGCCTTGTCGACCTGGTCCGCCTTGCCGCCCAGCTCGTCGATGACGCTGTTCAGCTTGTCGCGTGCCACCCGCGCCTTGGCGTAGACGGCATCGAGCCGCTTGTTCTCACGCTCGTCTCCGGCCAGCGCCTCGGCGACCGGATCGTCCAGACTGCTTTCCAACTCGCTCATCTCTCTCTCCTCGCGGGGACCGTACGAATCGACGGATCTCCCCGCCATCCGCTAGCATCTTCGCAGCTTTTTTCGAGTTCGACCCTGCGGGAAAACCCTACCATATCTTCCCGGAAACGGTCAGAGGCAAGGCGAGGGGCTGCGGAACCGGCCGGGACGGCCGGGTCAGCGATTGCAGGAAGGCAGATTCGTCGTCGACAGCGCCTCCCGCGGGTCGACGAGCAGGGAGCTCGCGCCATAGGTCCCGGTACCGCAATCGTTCGTACCCGCGATCAGGTAGTACCAGCCGACTCCCGGCTCCGGGTCGACCCGGGTGTCCGTGAAGATCTCGCCGTCGACCTCCGCGACCTGGCAGGCACCGCCGAAGCCGGCGTCGTTGCGCAGGGATCCGATGCGGCCGGTGATCAGCCGGTGCGTGGTTCCCACGCCCGACTGGGGCACCCGGCTGTCCCAGGTCAGGACGGCATCCCCCTCGTCGAACAGACGCAGCCGCGGAATCTCGGGGGCGACCGCGAACGCCCCGGCCGCTCCGTCGTCGCAGTCGCAGCTGTTCTCGACGCCGTCGTCGTCAAGGTCGGTGAAGCTGCCCGCTTTCGGTCCGATGCGGTAGATCACGCCGGGGAACCCGGCGACCACGTACAGCGCCCCATCCGGCCCGGTGCGGATGTCGGTCACGATCCCGAAGCCGGTCCCGAATCGAACCGACGCCTGCTCCCCGGTGCAGCTAGCTCCGCCGTTGTCGGCGACCCGGTCGTCGAGATCGCCGTCGCTGAACGTGAGGGACTGTCGGTCGGCGCTCAACTCGAACTTGTACAGCTGCCCGCAGTTGTTGTCGCCGACGAACAGATCGCTGCGATTCTCACAACCGACGACCGGGCTGTCGGCGAAGCGGATCGCGGTCGGGGCGGTCGTCGAGGCCCAGGAAAACTGGGGATCGACGTAGAACGCTCCCGGCGTCATCCAGAGATCTTCGACGTCGCCCGGATCTCGCTCGTCGGGCCCCATGATCAACTCCCACCCACTGTTGGCACCGGGAGGGAGGTGGTTGATCTCGTCGTAGCTGAACGGTCCGTTCTCGGTGTCCCAGATGTCGCCGGTCACCGGGTCGGAGGTCATCCCGAAGGAGTTCCGCACACCGTAGGCGAAGTAGCGGTTCAGCGGATTCGTCGGATCCAGCGGGTCGTAGAACGGGTTGTCGGGAAGCCCGTTGCCCTCGGCGTCGGTGCGCAGGATCACACCCGAGTCGTCCGGCGCCGCACCGAAGGCGAAGTTCTGCAGTTGACCGTTGCGATTCAGGTCGCCGATGATCGTGTACAGCCGGTCGTCCTTGCCGAACGTGATGATCCCGCCGTCGTGATTCGGCCCGGGCGTCACCGGCAACGTCAGTACGAGGTGAGGATCGACGAGGGTCGAACCGTTCCAGGTGTAGCGGTAGACACGGTTGGCGATCGGTGAGCCTCCGTCGCTAGCGGTCGCCTCGGTGTAGTAGAGGTAGATGTAGCGGTTGTGAACGAACGCCGGGTCACGAACGATGCCCAGCAGACCCCGCTCCGAGGAGGCGTTCACGTGGACGTCGAGAACCGGAAAGGCCTGGAGCGTCCCGTTGAGCACTCGCCGTACCTGGCCGCTGCTCTTGGCCAGGACCAGGATGTCGTCGGGGCCGACCCACTCCATCGTCGTCACGAAGCCCAGATCCGCCACGACGACGTCGACCTGGAGCTTTGCGTCGAAGACGGTCTGGGCGCCGGCGGGAACCGTGGCGGTCAGCAACACTGCCGCCAGCAGCAAATTCAGGGCAAAACGATAGCTCATCCCACGAAATATACCCTTCAGACCGCCTCTCCGCCGCCCCGAAGGTGGTCTGCGCCCACTGTTCGCGGTCGGACCCACCGCGCGGTTCCAGATATGCTTGCCGACGATTCGAGGAGGCGAGATGAAACCTGTTGACTGGAGTCCGCCCGGCGAGTGGGGCCGGATCACGACGATCGACGCACACACCGAGGGAGAGCCCTTCCGGGTGATCGTCGACGGCCTCCCCGAGCTGCCCGGAGACTCGATCCTGGCCCGGCGCCGCTGGGCGCGGGAGAACATCGACGGCCTGCGTCGTGCCCTGATGCTGGAACCACGCGGGCACGCCGACATGTACGGCTGCATCGTCACGCCACCGGTGACGCCAGGGGCCGACTTCGGTGTGCTGTTTCTGCACAACGAGGGGTTCAGCACGATGTGTGGCCACGGGATCATCGGCGTCGCGACGGTCCTGCTCGAGACCGGCTGGCTGCCGCGACAGGAACCCGAAACGACCTTGCGCATCGACACGCCGGCCGGACTCGTGACCGCCCACGCCAGGGTCGAGGGATCGCGGATCACGAGCGTGCGTTTTCACAACGTTCCGTCCTTCGCCGTCGACCTCGATCGTCACGTCGACGTGCCGGGCCTGGGACCGGTGCGTTTCGACCTGGCGTTCGGCGGCGCGTTCTACGCTTATGTGGAAGCAGCCGACGTGGGGCTCGATTGCACGCCCCGCCGCCTCCGGGAGCAGATCGAACTGGGACGGCGGATCAAGCGCGCCGTGCGGGCGGCCCGGACGATCTCCCACCCCTTCGAGGAGGATCTCGGCTTCCTGTACGGCGTCGTCTTCACCGGGCCGGCGCAGGATCCGGAACACCACAGCCGCAACGTCTGCGTCTTTGCCGACGGTGAGGTGGATCGCTGCCCGACGGGGACCAGCGTCAGCGCGCGGCTGGCCCTGCATCACGCCCGGGGAGAGCTCGCGGTCGGCGAGAAGATCGTCATCGAGAGCATCCTCGGCACGACGTTCTCGGGGCGCGTCGTCGATGTGACCTCCTTCGGACCCCACCGTGCGATCATCCCCGAGGTCGAGGGCACGGCGCACATCACCGGACGGCACGAGTTCCTGCTCTCGCCTCACGACCCCCTGCGCGAGGGATTTCTGCTGCGCTGAGCGGCACGGCGACAGGCGGCCCCGGCGACGACGAGGAACCGATGAAACTGATCTTGCTCGGCGAGGGCGAACTCCGCCGGATGCTGCCGATGGCCGACGCGGTGCAGGCGATGAAGGATGCGTTCGCCGCCTACTCCCGGGGCGAGGCGCGGGTGCCGATGCGGATGGCGGTCCCCGGGTCGAACGAGGGGACGATGCTGGTCAAGCCCGCGTCACTGCCCGACGCCCTCGGCGCAAAGCTGGTCTCGGTGTTCCCGGGCAATCGCGAGCTTGGCCGGCCCGTCGTGACCGGCCTCGTCGTCCTGCTGGATCCGGCCACGGGAGAGCCGACGGCGATCTGTGACGGCACGTTCCTGACCGCCTGGCGCACCGGCGCCGCCTCCGGTGCCGCCACCGACCTGCTGGCCCGGCCGGACGCCCGGGTCGGCGCGGTGTTCGGCTGTGCAGCCCAGGGACGCACCCAGGTCGAGGCGATCGACGCGGTACGCGACCTCGACGAGATCCGGCTCTTCGCCCGCACGGCGTCTGACGTGCAACGAATGGTCGCCGAACTCCAGCCAAGAACTCGCGCCCGTCTGGTCGCGGCGACGAGCGCCGACGAGGCGCTCCACGACGCCGACGTCGTCTGCGCGGCAACGAACTCGCCGACGCCGATCTTCGACGGGACGCGGTTGAAGCAGGGTGCACACCTCAACGGTGTCGGCAGCTTCACCGCGGCGATGCGCGAGATCGACGGTACGACCGTCAACCGGGCCCGGATCTACGTCGATTCGATCGAGTCCGCCGTCACCGAGGCCGGCGACCTGTTGCAGGCGGAGAGCGAGGGGCACACCCGGCGAGCCGACTGGGTCGAGCTGGGCAGCCTGGTCGATCGCCGCTCCCTCGGACGGGTCGACGGCGACGACGTCACGTTCTTCAAGTCCGTCGGACTCGCGGTCCAGGACATGGTCGCCGGCGCCCGGGCCCTCGAGAGGTTGCAGCGGTCGAACAGCGTCCGGACCGTCGACCTCTGACCGGAGGCGTCACCAGCCGTTGGCGCGGTCCCACTCCTCGACGATCTCTCCGTGCTCGAGCACGTGATAACGATCATGGGCCGCGGCGGTCAGGCAGGCGTGGTTCGGCAAGACCCGGAGCCGTGAGCCGATCGGCAAGCGGTCGAACCACGAGGCATCGGGCACGGTGACGACGCCGTGCTCCTGGTAGACCTCCTCGATCGTCAGACCCAGCGTTTGCCCCGCCAGATCGGTCAACTCCCCGTAGGACGCGGGCTCGCCGGACACGCGCCGGCCCGGATCCTTGGACAGCGCAAGGGCTCCGGCGTCGATCACGATCCGACCCGACGCGGGGTTGTGACTGACGACGCTGGCCAGCACGGTCAGCACGATCTGGTCCGGGCCGCAGCTGCCGAGATCGCGCTGCATCCGGTCGAAGAACATGAACACCCCGGGGCGCAACTCGGTGAGACCGCTCCGGTCCGCGCCGTGAATCGAGGTCGGCGTCGAACCGGCGCTGACGGTGTCGATCTCGAAGCCCGCTTCGCGCAGGCGTCGTGCAGCCATCGTGACGCAGTCTCGCTCGACCTGCGCGACCGCGCGGATCTCGTCGACGGTCGAGCAGCGATACGACTGACCGGCGTGGGTCAGCACGCCCCGGAGCCGGGCTCCGGGCGACTCCTGCAGCGCCCGGGCGATCGCCAGCAGCCTGGTTCCCGACGGCTCGACGCCGGTTCGTGCCTCGCCGCTGTCGATCTCGATCAGCACGTCGAACACCACGTCGGCGGTGACGCCGAATGCGCCGAGCTGTACGGCAACACCCGGGTCGTCCAGCAACAGATTGACCCGCACGCCGCGGCGGCACAGCGCGGCGACCCGGCCGAGCTTCGAGGGGACGATCGCCACGGCGAGGGTCAGATCGTGAAATCCGTGGTCGGCGAAGTACTCCGCCTCCCGCAGTGTCGAGACGGTGATCGGCCCGCCGCGGCCGACCGCCATCTCGGCGACCTTCGCGCTCTTCGCCGTCTTCAGGTGCGGCCGGATCGTCAGACCGTCGATCGCCAGCCGCTGACGCATCGCCGCCAGGTTTGCGGCGAGCCGGTGGCGATCCAGCACCAGGGCCGGCGTTGTCAGCTCCGGCGCATCGAGGGTCACGACGGGCTTCGCCGCAACCAGCGGATCGCCAGGAGACCGCCGGCGAAGGCCCAGGTGTCGCCGATCGCCGTCAACGGGTCCTGGCGGAACAGGGCGTCGCGCAACGCGGGAATCGCCGCGATCTTGAAGACCAGCGCCTCCCGCCGGACGGTGTAGTCATCGCTCGCCGCCGCCAGCTGCCGGGAGCCCTCGATGATGTGACCCGACAGCGGCGTGACCATCGCCCGGACACGCACCCGCAACTGCTCGGCATCGACCGTGAGGTCGACGTGCTGCTGTCGCGCCATCATCGGAGACTGATTCGGGGGCGCGACGCTGCAGGCGGCGATCAAGACCGCGAAACTGGCGATGATGACCGCGGGAGCGTGGCGCATTCTTCGACCTCTTGGACGGCACCCCGTCGGCGAGAAGGCCTTGACGGCGGCCGGCCCCACGATACCACTACCGACACGAGGCCCGAAGCCGTGCCCGGGCGACCGGTCAGCGCTCCAGCCGGTATCCCGCCTTGCGCACGGTCAGGATGTGCCGCGGCGCAGCCGGGTCGGTCTCGAGCTTGCGTCGCAGCTCCGCGATGTGGGTATCGATCGTCCGGGTCACCGCCGACGACGCGTAGCCCCAGACCTCCTTGAGCAGCTGGTCCCGCGTCGCGACACTTCCGCGGTGCCGGAGCAACGCGATCAGCAGGTCGTACTCCTTCGGCGCGAGGGCGATCTCGCCGCCGTCGCGAAAGACCGTCCGATGAGCGGGCCGCACCTCGACATCGCCGAAGCGTTCCACCTGGGGCACAGGCACGGCCCCGCCGGGCGGCCGCAGCAAGACCTCGACCCGGGCCAGCAGTTCGAGCAGGCCGAACGGCTTGGTGACGTAGTCGTTGGCTCCGAGCTTGAGCCCGCGGACCTTGTCCGCCTCCTCGCCCCGGGCGGTAAGGATCAGGATCGGGGTCTGCAGGCCGTTGTCCCGTAGGGTCTGCAGGACACGGAAGCCGTCCATCTCCGGCAGCATCAGATCGAGGATGATCAGGTCGGGACCGAAACGGCTGGCCGCGTCGACACCGATACGACCGTCCTCGGCGATCTCCACCTCGTACCCCTCGATCTCGAGGTTGTTACGCAGGCCGAAGGCGAGGTCGTGATTGTCCTCGACGATGAGCACACGCTTCACTCCGGGGCCCCTCCGGCGAACGTCGCTCCGGGAGCGACCGCGGGAGCCTCGGCGACGACGACGGGCAACGTGACGGTGAACCGGGCACCTCCCTGCCTCCCGTCGCCGACCTCGGCGACACCGCCGTGCATGACCGTCAACTCCCGGGCGACCGACAGACCGATGCCGGTGCCGGCGACGGCCGACTTCCGATCGCGGTCGAGTCGCTCGAAGCGATCCCAGATCCGGCGACGCTCGGACCGCGGTACCCCCGGCCCCTCGTCCTCGACCCAGATCTGGACCTGCTCGTCGATGACCCGGGCTCCGACGAGGATCGTCTGTCCCTCGGGGCCGTACTTGACCGCGTTGTCCAGCAGGTTGAACAGCATCTGCCGAAACGCCTCGTCGTCGATCGAGACCTGAACGTCGGCCAGCGCCTCAATCTCGATCCGAACGCGCTCCTTGCCGGCGATCGGCCGGAACTCGTCGACCAGCTCCCGGATCAACGGAGCGATCGGACGGGTGCGCCGGGCCAGCTTGATCGTGCCCCGCTCGCTACGGGAAAACTGCAGGATGTTCTCGACGAGGTTCGAGAGACGCCGGGACTCCCGGTCGATGATCTCCAGCGATCGACGTCGCTCCTCCTCGGAGCGGACCCGGTCGAGCAGCAGGGTCTCTCCGAACATGCGGATCTGGGTCAACGGCGTTCGCAGCTCGTGGGAGACGCGGGAGACGAAGTCGGAGCGCATCTGAGACACGTCGCGCTCCCGGCGTAGCTGGAGGATCGCGGCGAGCAACAGGCCGGCGGTCAGCGCGAGCAGCGTCAACAGCGTCGGCAGGTTCGAACGCGGGAGCCCGCCGATCGCCAGATCCGGGGCGGCGTCGGGGTCGATCGCCGCGTGGACGACGAATCCGTCGAACACACCCTGGTAGGCGTCGCCGTACGGTCGTGCGACGGCGTAGTTCTGGTAGTCCGGGTTGCCGGTGCGGAAGCTGTCCCGGCCGGCGGGATCGACGACACGGATGCTGACGTACCGGTTGACACCCTCGCCCTGGGCCAGGGAAGGTGGCAACAGCGGGCCACCGTCGAAGGCGTCCTGCAACCAGGAGCCGACGACGTCCTGATCGACCTCGAGTCCGACGAGGCCGACCGCCTTGGAGTACTCATCACGAACCGGCCCGGTGACGAACGTGTGCAGCGTGCCGTCGATCTCGGCGTGGGTCACCCGAAACGGATCGGTCGCCTCGGGGTCGGTGCCGGCGAGCCAGTCGGCGAGCCAGGCCGACACGGCGCTCTCCGGCTGCGCCGGTGCGGTCTCGAGCTTCTTCTCCGAAGAGCCGAAACGCAAGGTGTACAGCGCCAGGCTCGTCGCCTTCGCCGTGCGGTCGTCGAGGGTGGCGAGCTCCGCGGGGGCCGGCAACGGCCGGTCGCGGCCGGCGGCGGCCAGCGACGGGATCATCGCGTAGTAGCCGTAGTATCCGACGTTGTTGGCGGTGCGCCGGACGAACTCCCCCGCCACCAGCATCGAGTAGTCCCGCAGCACGTTCTCGGCCGCCGTTCGATGGGTCTTGACGGCGACGTGCGCCTGCAGCGTCATCACGCCGGTCAACACAAGGCTGGAGACGAGCAGCAGAACGATGAATCCGGTACGGGAACCGGGCTGGGTCAGCCGGTGGGCCATGAGGGAAATCTACCAGACCGTCCCGGAACGGCCGCCCCGGCAGGGAATCCTTGCAAAACCCTTGCGTTCCTCGGCCAGGTCGAGGAGTCGAGCCACCGGGGTATGCTGGCCCCATGGACGAGGCTCGACCGCTCCCCGAACCGGAGCCCGCCCCGCTGGCGCGACCGGCGGGCCCCGTGCGCCCGGCCGAACGGATCGTCTCGCTCGACGTCCTGCGCGGCTTCGCGATCCTCGGCATCCTCGTCATGAACGTGCAGTCGTTCTCGGCGATCAAGGCCGCCTACGCGAACCCCAGCGCCTACGGCGACCTGACCGGAATCCACTTCGTCGCCTGGTTCGTCGGTCACGTCTTCTTCGAGCTGAAGTTCATGGCGATCTTCTCGATGCTGTTCGGCGCCGGCGTACTGCTCGCCGCCGACAGGGCCGGCGCATCGAGCCGCTCCCCCGCCGGGCTGCACTACCGGCGGATGGGCTGGCTGTTGCTGTTCGGCTTGGCCCACGCCTACCTGCTCTGGTTCGGCGACATCCTCTTCTTCTACGGCGTCTGCGGGATGCTCGTCTATCCATTGCGCAAGCTGGCGCCGGGCAAGCTGATCATTCTCGGCGTCGCGCTGCTGGCGATCGCGTCGATCCTCTCCTTCTCGGTCGGCGCGCTGATGCCGTTCCTGCCCGCCGACGAGCAGCTCGCGATGTCGGCCGACTGGGCCCCCGCTCCGGAGGCGATCGAGCAGGAGCTCGCCGCCTACCGTTCGGGCTGGCTGGGGCAGTTCGCCGATCGTGCGCCGACGGCGCTGATGTTCGAGACCGGCCTGCTGCTGTTCTGGGGCCTGTGGCGTTGCGGCGGACTGATGCTGGTCGGCATGGCGCTCTACCGCCGGGGCTTCTTCAACGCGACCCTGCCGGCACGCAGCTACATCCGGGCGCTGGCGCTCGGCGCCGCCGTCGGCTTGCCGCTGATCCTGGCCGGCGTGGCCTGGAACGTCCATCACCAGTGGTCGGCGCGCTACTCGCTGTTCTTCGGCTCCCAGTTCAACTACTGGGGCAGCGTTCCCCTCGCCCTCGCTCTGGTGGCGGCCGTCATGCTGGCCTGCCGCGAGGGGTTCCTGCCCCGGCTCCAGCGCCGGCTGGCGGCGATCGGGCGCACGGCGCTGAGCAACTACCTGCTCCAGACGGTCCTGGGGACGACGATCTTCTACGGACACGGCCTCGGACTCTATGGCTCGATGGAGCGCGCCGAGCTCGTCGCCGTGGTGCTGGCGATCTGGGCCGTCCAGCTCGTCGTCTCGCCCTGGTGGGTCTCGCGGTTCCGCTTCGGCCCGGTGGAGTGGCTCTGGCGATCCTTGACCTACCTCCGGTTCCAGCCGTTTCGCCGCTGAAATTCCGGGGAATCTTGCCCCTGGCGTGATCTGGCCGATCTGGTATTATGCGCATATGCGCATATTCGAGTTCGCCCGATGACCCGCTCCCGCGCCTCGGCGCGGCGGATGGTGCTCCGCGAGCTGATCGACAGCGGCGAGATCTCCAGCCAGGAGGAGCTGCTCCACCGGCTGAAGCGACGCGGACACGTCGTGACCCAGACGACGGTCTCCCGCGACCTCCAGGCCCTGGGCGTCGAGAAGCGCAGCGACGGATCCGGTGAACCCGTCTATCGCCTGACGGCGACCACGGGAGATCCCGGCGACGATCTGGTCACCCGGATGCTCCGGGAGTTCGCCGTCCAGATCGAACCGACCCGCAACCTCGTCGTGATCAAGACCCCGCCCGGTGGCGCGCACCCGGTCGCCTCGGCGCTGGACCAGACTCCCCCGCCGGGCGTCCTGGGCACCGTCGCGGGAGACGACACCGTCCTGATCGTCACACGGACAGACAACGGCGGTGCCCGCCTTGCACGCATGCTACGCAAATCCATCGGAGGTTGAGACCATGAAGATCCTGCTGGCCTATTCCGGAGGGCTCGACACCTCCATCATCTTGCACTGGCTGCGTGAGACGTATGACGCCGAGATCGTCGCCTACACCGGCGACGTCGGGCAGGGGGAAGACGAGATCGAAAAGGCGCGCGCCGGAGCGAAGGCGACCGGCGCCGACGACATCGTCGTCGAGGATCTGCGGGAGGAGTTCGCCCGGGAGTGCATCTTCCCGGCGGTCCGGGCCAACGCGGTCTACGAGGGGTCGTACCTGATGGGTACCTCCCTGGCGCGACCGGTGATCGCCAAGGGCATGATGCGCGCCGCCGACCAGTTCGGCGCCGACGCGATCGCCCACGGCGCGACCGGCAAGGGCAACGACCAGGTGCGCTTCGAGCTCGCCGCCTACGCCCTCAAGCCCGACGTCAAGATCATCGCGCCCTGGCGCGTCTGGAAACTCAAGGGCCGGGCCGATCTGCTGGCCTACGCGGCGAAGCACGATATCCCCTTGCCGGCGGCACCGAAGCCGGAGTACTCGATGGACGCCAACCTGATGCATATCTCCTACGAGGGCGGCCTCCTCGAGGATCCCTGGGCCGCTCCCCCGCCGGGGATGTTCCGGATGACCACCGACCCCGAAGATGCGCCGGACGCGGCCGAGGAGATCACGATCCGCTTCCACCGTGGCAATCCGGTGGCGATCGACGGCAACGAGCTGCATCCGGTCGCGCTGCTCGAGGCGCTGAACGAGATCGCCGGTCGTCACGGGGTCGGCCGGATCGACATCGTCGAGAATCGCCTGCTGGGCATGAAGAGCCGCGGAGTCTACGAGACACCGGGCGTGACGCTGCTGCACGCGGCGCATCGAGCGGTGGAGTCGCTGACCCTCGATCGCGAAGTGCAGCACCTGCGGGACGAGCTGATCCCGCGCTATGCGGCGATGGTCTATGACGGGCTCTGGCTCAGCCCCGAGCGCGAGGCGCTGCAGTCGTTCATCGACTCGATCCAGCAGCGGGTCAACGGCGAGGCACGCCTGAAGCTCTACAAGGGATCGGCGACCGTCGTCGGCCGACGTTCGGAGAGCCACACCCTGTACGACGAGGCGATCGCAACCTTCGAGGCCGACGACGTCTACGATCAGTCCGACGCGACCGGCTTCATCCGGCTCTCCGCGCTGCGGCTGAGAACCCTCGGGGCCCGGCGGATCTCGGAGGGCGAATGAGCGATCTGCGCGATCGCTTCGGCGGCCCTGCCGACGACGGACTGCGACGCTACTCGACCTCGCTCCGCGACGACATGGCGATGCTCGATGAAGAGATCGACGGCTCGATCGCCCACGCGACGATGCTCGGCGAGGTGGGGCTCCTCGACGCCGACGAGGCGGAGCGTCTGACCGCGGGTCTGGAGCGGGTCCGGCAGGAGCTGGCCTCCGGCGAATGGGTCCCCGGAGACGAGCACGAGGATATCCACATGGCCGTCGAGGCGCGGCTGATCGAGAACCTGGGGCCGGTCGGCGCGAAGCTGCACACCGCTCGCTCCCGCAACGACCAGGTCGCCACCGACGTGCGCCTGTGGCTGAAGCGGCGGCTCACGCTGCTCGACGAGGCGATCGGCGGGCTGATCGAAACCTTGCTCGACCGGGTCGAGGCCGACGGCAAGACGCTGCTCCCCGGCTTCACCCATCTCCAGCGCGGGCAACCGATCCTCCTCGGTCATCATCTGCTGGCCCACGCCTGGCCCCTCGAGCGCGACCGCCAACGGATCCGTCAGGCGCTGGCCCGGGTGGACCGCTCCCCGCTCGGGGCCGGCGCGATGGCCGGAACGCCCCACCCGATCGATCGGCGGCGTACGGCGGAGCTGCTCGGCTTCTCGGGAATCGTCGAGAACGCGATGGACGCCGTCGCCGCCCGGGATCACCAGCAGGAGGTCGCCTCGGCCTGCGCGATCGCGATCGGACACCTGTCGCGGATGGCCGAGGAGCTGGTGCTCTGGTCCTCCAGCGAGTTCGCCCTGGTCAGTCTCTCGTCGGCCTGGACGACCGGCTCGAGCATCATGCCCCAGAAGAGAAACCCCGACGGTGCCGAGCTGGTGCGCGGCAAGGCGGCGCGGGTCCAGGGCGACCTCGTGAGCCTGCTCGCGCTGACCCGCTCGCTGCCGCTGGCCTACAACCGCGATCTGCAGGAGGACCGGCGGCCGCTGTTCGACGCGCTCCAGACGACGATCGACTCGATGCAGGTGATGACCGGCATGTGGCGCACGCTGACGGTGCACCGGGAGCGCTACGAGGAGGCGTTGGTCGGCGACTTCAGTCTGGCCACGGAACTGGCCGACCTGCTGGTCTCCCGCGGGGTTCCGTTCCGCGAGGCCCACGGAGTCGTCGGACGCATCGTGCGCCACTGCGAGGACGCCGGTGGCGATCTGGGCCTGCTGACCCCGGAGCTGGCGGCGACGTTCCATCCGGAGCTCGGTGGAGACCTGTCCGCCTGGCTCGATCCCAGGGCCGCCGCGGAGCGCCGCAGATCGACCGGCGGGACGGCATGGGTGGAAATTCAGCGCCAGGTGGCCTTGCTCCGAAGCTAGTTGCCGTGGGCACTTCCGGGTCATAGCTTCTCCACGGGGATGTTTGTCCGGATACCTGGGCTTTTGGCCCATGGAGGAGCCCCGGGTGCGTCTGGCTCCGCAGGTACTGCACGGCATGATCGACGAGGTGGCGGCCCGACGCCCGGAGTCGACCGCTGCGTGCTGCGGCGCCGACGAACTCAGCTACGAACAGCTCTTTCGCCGCTCCAACGGACTGGCCCGGCTGCTGGTCGATTCCGGCATCCGACCCCAGGACCGTGTGGCCGTGCTGCTGGGCAAGGGTCTGCGGGTACCGATATCCTTTTATGGCGTATTCGCCGCGGGCGCGGTCCTCGTGCCGATCGATCCCGGCTCACCCGTCGAGCAGGTCATCCGGATCCTCCGGGCCAGCGGCGCCGTCGCCCTCGTCACCGAACCGGGGAAGACCGCCAGCGCACGGCGTGCGGTCGAGGCGGTTCCCGAGCTGAACACGATCGTCGGCGTCGAGCCGGACGCCGATCTCGCCGATCGGGTCATCCCCTGGGCCGAGGTCGACGCGGCCGCCTACGACCGTCCACCGGATGTCGAGGTTCGCGATGACGATCACGCGTACATCCTGCACACGTCGGGCACCACCGGAACTCCGAAGCTGATCCTGCATACCCACCGCAGCGCGATGGGCTTCGTCGACTGGGCGGCCGCGGAGTACGCGTTGACTCCCGGCGACCGGCTCAGCAATCACTCCTCGCATCACACCTGCTTCGCCACCTTCGACTACTACGCTGCCGCCCGGGCCGGAGCGCGGGTCGTGGTGTTGCCGGCGGCCGTGCTGAAGATGCCGGCCAGCCTCTCCGCCGTGGTCGAGCGCGAGCGGATCTCGGTCTGGTACTCGGTGCCGACGGCGCTGGTGCAGCTGTCGCTCCGGGGAGTGCTGGAAGAACGCGACCTGTCCTCCTTGCGCTGGATCCTGTTCGCCGGCGAGACGTTCCCCGAAAGACATCTGCGTCAGGTGATGGCCCAGATCCCCTCGGCGCGCTGCAGTCACGTCTACGGATCGACCGAGGTCAACGTCTGCACCTTCTTCCATCTGTCGGGACCGGACGCGATCCAGGGCACACTGCCGATCGGGAAGGCCTGTAGCCACTCCCGGACCCTGGTCGTAGATGACGGTCTGGTCCCGGTGGCCCCGGGAGGCACCGGTGAACTGCTGGTCCAGGGTCCGACACTGATGTCGAACTACTGGGGCGATCCCGACGCGACCCGGGCGGCGCTCGTTCCCATCGCAGACGATGCCGGTTGCGAGCTCACCTACTTCCGCACCGGTGACCGGGTGCGGACCCTCGACGACGGCAATCTGACCTTCGTTGCCCGCCGGGATTTCCAGGTCAAGGTCCGGGGTCATCGCGTCGAGCTCGAGGAGGTCGAGAGCGCGCTGCTCGGCCTCGAAGCGGTGGAAGAGTGCGCGGCCCTCGCCGTCGACGACGGAGAAGGTAGTCAGGCGATCGTCGCCGCCGTGGTGCTGAATCCGAACACCGCAGCCGACCCGGCAGCGTTGCTCGTCGACCTGCGCTCGACCCTGCCGCCCCATGCGTTGCCGGCCGAGATTCGCTGCGTCCCCGCCTTGCCCCGGACTCCCACCGGCAAGGTCGATCGCCGTGGCCTGCGCCAGCAGCTGGCGCAGCGAGGCCCCGACCATGTCGACTGACCGGCGACCGGAAGCCGCCCTCGACGATATCGAGGGGGTGATCGTCGAGTTCGTTCGCCGCGAATTCCTGGGCTTCGACGTTCCCCTGGCACACGACACCGACCTGCTCGGCGAAGGCATGCTCGACTCGATCGGTGTGCTGAGGCTGGCGACCCACGTCGACGAGGTCTACCGGCTGGAGATGCAACCGGTCGACTTCGTGACCGAGAACTTCCAGACCGTGTCGGCCCTTGCCGCGTACATCCGCCGTACCCGCAAGTCGCCCCGCGGCAGCGAGGGGTGACGATGGTCGCCCGGGTCTCGTGAGCGACAACTCCCCGCAGTCCGGTGGAATCTGGATCGACGACGTCGAGCGCCGCTCGAACCTGACCCGGGCCCAGTTCATGATCTGGACCGGCCAGCAGCTCCAGCCGGATGTACCGCTGTACAACATGGCGCTCGTCTTCACCCTCGCCGGCGCCGTCGAACGGTCCCGGCTCCAACGTGCCTTCCGCGCCGAGGTCGACAGCAACGACGCCCTGCGCACCGTCTTCGAGACCGAGGCCGGTGTGCCCCGGCAGCGCGTCGTCACCTCGGCGCCCCGGGAACTGGAGCAGCTCGATCTGCGGCGGGAAGGCGCTCCGCGGGAGGCGGCGAGGCGCTGGCTCGAGGAGCGAACCCGACGACGCTTCGACCTCGGCGTCTGCAGCTACGACAGCGTGCTGTTGACTCTCGCCGACGACGAGCATCTGTGGTTCCTGAACCAGCACCACCTCGTGACCGACGGCTGGTCCAGCGCACGCATCCACGACCGCGTGCTGCAGTCCTACGCCGCCGGTGGAGCCCCGGTCGAACCCCAGGAGTCCTTCGCGGCTCACCGGCTCCGCGAACGCGAGGAGCGCGCGACCGACGTGAGCGCACGGAACCGCGCCTACTGGCAGGCCCACGCCGGGAACCCGGTCGACCCGCTGCGTTTCTACGGGGCGCCGACCCGGCCGACCTCGGCGGCCAGCGAACGTGTCCGTTTCGATTTCGGCGCGGCCCGCAGCGGGCAGCTGATCGAACGTGCGGGTTCGATGGGACTGTTCAGCAAGGACCTCGGTGTCTTCTGTACGTTCGCGGCCCTGCTGGCCGGCTGGGCCACCCGGGTGACCCACCGCGAGCAGATCTCGATCGCCGTACCGGTTCATCATCGGGCGAACCGGATCACCCGGGAGACGCCCGGCCTGTTCATCGAACTGCTCCCGCTGGTGATCCCGGTCGACCCGCGGTCCAGTTTCGAAGCACTCCTGCGGACCATCGTCGCCGGCAGCCTGGACCTGTTGCGCCATGCCTCGCCCGGTACCGCGAACCCGGAATCGAACCGTGGCTGCAACCTGGTCCTCAACGTCCTGAACCGGCCCTTCGCCGCAAGTGACGGACTGCACACGACGACGGAATGGATCCATCCCGGCGCTGCCGATGCCGATCACCAGCTGCGGTTGCAGGTCCACGACCTGGACCGCAGCGGCACGTTCCAGACGCTGTTCGACTTCAACGCCGACACCTTCGGCCAGCACGAACGCGGTCTGGCCCTCGGTCAGTTCGGCCGGTTGCTCGACGAGTTCCTCGTGAATCCCGAACGACCGATCGCCGGGATCGACCTGCGTTCGGCCGAGGAACGCCGGGCCACCGCCGCGTTCAGCGCCGCCGCCGGGGCGTCGCCGACGGTGACCGACGAGCTCTCGCCACTGGATCGATTCTTCGAGCATTTACGCGCCGACCCCGACCGCACCGCGATCGACGAACCGGGCCGCACGATGACCTATCGCGAGCTGGATCGTGCCAGCGCGGCGCTCGCCGGGACCCTCGTCGCCATGGGCGTCGGTCGGGGCAGCCTGGTTCCGCTCCTGCTCGGCAGACGCGCCGAGCTGATCGTCGGCATCCTCGCCGTGCTGCGATCCGGGGCGGCCTATCTGCCGCTGGATCCCGCGGAGCCACCCCGCCGGCTCGCGGCGGTCCTCGACGACGCGGCCGCCGGTCCGCTGCGAAGCGGGCCGCTGCTGACGGTGCCCTGCGTCGCTGTGCCTCCAGGCGTCGCCTTCGAGCGACTGGATCTCGAAACGGACGCGATCGCCGACCCAGCAGGCGACTTCTGCGAGGACACCGCAGTGCCACGCCGGCCCGACGACGTGGCCTACGTGATCTACACCTCCGGCTCGACCGGCCGGCCCAAGGGCGTCGTCGTCGAGGACCGCGGGCTGAGTCATTACGTCTCGTGGGCTCGCTCCCAGTACACCACCGGCCCCACCGACTGTGCGCTGCACACCTCACCGGCGGTCGACCTGACGCTGACGTCGATCTTCCTGCCGCTGGTCACCGGAGGACGACTGCGGATCTACCCCGACGATACGCCCGGCGTTCCCGTGATCGACGTGTTCCGCGACGACTCCGTCGACCTGGTCAAGCTGACCCCGGCTCACCTGGCGTTGCTGCAGGAAGTTCCGGGACGGTCGGAGCGGATCCGCACGCTGATTCTCGGCGGCGAGGATCTGCGTTCGGAGACCGTCCGTGGCGTCCTTGATCGCTTCCGGGACGACATCGGAATCTGGAACGAATACGGGCCGACCGAGGCGACGGTCGGCTGCATGACCCACCGCTTCGATCTGCACCGCGATCACTGGAGGTCGGTACCGATCGGCAAGCCGATCGACGGCGTGACGATTCAACTACTCGATTCTCGCGGCGAGCCGGTTCCTGCCGGAGTCGTCGGCGAGATCTGCATCGGCGGCCCGGGCCTCGCCCGGGGGTATCTCCACGAACCGGACGCGGAGGCCTTCTCGAGCTTCCGCACCGCAGACGGTCAACGGCTGTACCGCAGTGGCGACCGCGGCCGCTGGGCCGACGACGGCAGGCTGGAGTTCCTGGGCCGGGCGGACGACCAGGGCAAGGTCCGCGGGGTGCGAATCGAGTCCGGCGAGGTCGAGGCGGCGCTGGCCACGCATCCGGCGGTACGACACTGCGCCGTGCTGCTGCGCCAGGCCGGCTCCCGGGAGTCGGTGATCCACTGTCGCCATTGTGGGATCCCGTCGAACCACCCCGACGTGAAGATGAACGCGGACGGCGCCTGCTCGCTCTGCACGTCGTTCACCGAGCTCCACACCGAAGCGGTCGGCTACTTCAAGACGCGTGAAGATTTCGCCAGACTGGCCGAGGAGATGCGTGCCGCCGGCGAAGGCCCCCACGATTGCCTCGCGCTGTTCAGCGGCGGCAAGGACAGCACCTACATGGTGTACCAGCTGATCGCCGCCGGGCTGCGGCCGCTGACCTTCACCCTGGACAACGGCTACATCTCCGAGGAGGCCAAGGCGAACATCCGGCGCGCGGTCAAGGACATCGGCGTCGATCACGTCTTCGGCAGCACGCCGCACATGAATACGATCTTCGCCGACAGCCTGGCCCGGCACAGCAACGTCTGCAACGGCTGCTTCAAGACGATCTACACGCTGAGCCTCAACCTGGCCCGGGAGAGGAAGATCCGTTACATCGTCACCGGCCTGTCACGCGGCCAGATCTTCGAGACCCGACTGCACGACCTGTTTCGCAGTCGCGTCTTCGACGTGTCGACCATCGAGCAGCGCGTGCGGGACGCCCGCAAGATCTACCATCGTGTGGACGACGCCGTCGCCCGCAACCTGGATGTCTCCTGCTTCACCGACGACACCGCCCTCGACGAGACCGAATTCGTCGATTTCTACCGTTACTGGGACGTCGGACTGGACGAGGTCTACGCATTCCTGGGCGATCGAGCGCCATGGGTCCGACCGTCGGATACGGGCCGCTCGACGAACTGCCTGATCAACGACGCCGGAATCTTCGTCCACAAGCGCGAGCGCGGATTCCACAACTACGCCTTGCCTTACAGCTGGGACGTCCGGGTGGGGCACAAGACCCGGGACGAGGCGCTCGACGAGCTCAACGACACGATCGACACCGACCGGGTGGCGACGATCCTCCGCGAGGTCGGCTATGTGCCCCGGACCGATGCCGCCGCGCCGGAAGAGACGCGCCTGGTCGCGTACTACGTGGGTGACGAGACCGACGCCGCGACCTTCCGCGAGTACCTGGCCGACCGCCTGCTGCCGGAGATGATCCCGAGCGATTTCGTCCGGCTCGACGAGCTGCCGCTGAGCGCCGGCGGCAAGGTCGATCGCGGCCGCCTTCCCGAGCCGGGCCGGCGATCGCCGGTCGGGCACGCGGCTCCGGAGTCCGATCTCGAGTCGCGGCTGGTCGAGATCTGGCAGGAGGTCCTCCGGCTCGAGCGAGTCGGCGTCACCGACAATTTCTTCGACCTCGGCGGTCACTCACTCCCCGCGATCCAGGTGATCGCCCGGATCGACGACGCGTTCGGCGTCAAGATCCCGATCGCCGGCTTCTTCAACGCACCGACGATCCGGGCCGTCGCCGGTCAGATCGAACCGTTGCGGATCGAGCGCAGAAACGACCTCGTCGTCGACCACCCTCGCCCCGACACGCCGCCGGCGGTGGGACCGGTTCCGGCGACTCCGATGCAGCGCCTGCTCTGGGCCTTCTCCCGGAGTCATCCGCAGAGCGCGGCCTACCACATGCATCGTGCCGCGTGGATCTCCGGTTCCCTCGACATCGAACGGTTGCAGCACGCCATCGACCGTGTCGTCGCGCGCCACGACGCGCTGCGGACCGTGTTCACGATGCACGATCGGCAGCTGATCCAGGAGACTCGCTCGACGTGGGAGGTTCCGATCGTCGTCGAGGCGAGCAGCCCGGCGGAGTCGATCGACCGGGCCACCGACGAGCTACGTCGCCCGTTCGACCTCGCCGTCGGTCCCCTTCTGCGGGTTCGCGTGCTTCGCGAGTCTCCCACCCGCAGTCTGCTCCTGCTCGTCGTCCATCACATCGTCTCCGATGAGTGGTCGCTCGGTCTCGTCTGGCAGGAGCTATGCGCGTTCTACGCCGGCGCGATGGAGCCGGCGCCGCCTTCGATCCAGTTCCCCGAGTTCGCGCGATCGGAACAGCATTCCGCCGAAGGCGACGACACCGCGTTCTGGGTCGAGGAGCTGCGCGGGCTCGACTTGCCTCTCGAGCTGCCGGTCGATCGCCCCCGGCCGTCGGTCCCGCGCTTCCGGGGCGCCTTCCTGAGGCGGCCGCTGCCACCGGGAACGGGAGCGGCGCTGCAGTCCCTGGCCGCGGCCGAGGAGACGACGCCGTTCGCGGTGCTGCTCGCCGTCTACGCCGTGATGTTGCAACGCTGGACCGGAACCGAGGATCTGTGTATCGGGATTCCGACGGCGAACCGCGCCGACCCGTCGTTGCAGACCGCCGTCGGCCTGTTTCTCGGGGCGATGCCGTTTCGTGCGACGGTCGACCCCGGCGCCGGTTTCCGGGAGCTGCTCCGGAACACCCGGGACAGGCTGCTGGCGACGCTCGGCCGTCAGCGGGTCGAACAGGAGCCGCTGGCCCGGGCGCTGTCGATCCCCCGGGAGTCCGGGCGCGCCCCGCTGTTCCCGACGATGTTCGTCGCCGAGACCGATGCCCTCGAGGACGGTGCGCTGGCGGAGCTCGCGGCGGAGCGGGTCGAACTCGACTACGGCGCGTCGAAGTTCGACACCTCGTTCTTCGTCCAGGCCACGGGAGAGCGGGCATCCCTGGCGGTCGAGTACGACACGGACCTCTTTGAAGCTTCGACGGCCGAGCGCCTGCTCGACGTCTATGGCTGGTTGCTGGAGCAGGTTCTGGCCGACCCCGGCCTGCGCCTCGCCGAGCTGACTCCGGCGCGCCCCGACGAGCAACTCCGGCTGGTGCAGGAGACCGGTCGCGGTCCCGAGCGGACCGAGGCTCCGCTGGACGTCCTCTCCCGGATCCTCGCGCGGGGCCGCGCCGAACCCGCCCATGTCGCGATCCGCTGCGCAGGCCGGAGCGTGACCTACGGCGAACTGATCGAGCAGTCGACCACCCTGGCCCGTCGACTGCTCGCCGCCGGCGCCGGACCGGAGAGGCCGGTCGGGTTGTACCTCGGTCGATCGGCCTCGATGGTCGTCGGTGTGCTCGGCAGCCTGATCGCCGGAGCGGCCTACGTCCCGCTGGATCCGACCTATCCCCGGCCCCGGCTGCGGTTCGCGCTGGACGACCTCGCCACCGGTGGCCAGCGCCCGATCGTCGTCGCCGGCGACGATGGCGCCGACGATCTCGATCCGGACGTGCGGCTCGTCGGACTACCCGGGTCGGAGCCGGCGGCGGCGGACGGGACTCCCCTCCCCGACGTCAGCCCACGGGCGGATCCGCTGGCCTACGTGATCTACACCTCCGGTTCGACCGGGAGGCCGAAGGGCGTCGCGGTGACCCGTGAGAACCTCGCCGCGTCGACAGCGGCGCGCATCCAGACCTACGCCGATGCCGGTCGCTTTCTGCTGTTGCCCTCGTTCGCCTTCGACAGTTCCGTCGCCGGCCTGTTCTGGACGCTGGCCACCGGGGGCACGCTGATCATCGCCGGCGCCGACGAGAGCCGCGATGCTCGGGCGATCGCACGGGCGGTTCACCAGGAGCGCGTAACCGATACCTTGCTGCTGCCGTCGTTGTGGCGGCTGGTGCTCAAGGGTCACGAGCCCGGAGAACTCGACACCCTGCGAAACGTGATCGTCGCCGGCGAGGCCTGCGACCCGGAACTGGTGGCGGAACACCACGCCGCTCTCGCCGGGGTCGCACTGCACAACGAGTACGGCCCGACCGAGGCGACCGTCTGGGCCACCGTCCATCGTTGCCACAGCGACGACCGACCCTGGGTGCCGATCGGACGCGCCGTCCCCGGTGCTCGCGTCTACGTCCTCGACGATCAGGATCGGCCATGCCCGACGGGATTCGCCGGCGAGCTTCACATCGGCGGCCCGGGAGTCGCCCGGGGCTACTGGCAGCGGGACGATCTCACCGCCGAGCGTTTCGCCGCGGACCCGTTCGAAGCCGGCGCCAGGATCTACCGGACCGGAGACCGGGCACGGTTCCGCGACGACGGGCTGCTGGAGTTTCTCGGCCGCACCGACGAGCAGATCAAGCTACGCGGCCATCGCATCGAACCAGGCGAGGTCGAGGCCGGTCTGGCGACCCACCCGACCGTCGACGACGCGGCGGTCACGATCCATCCCAGCGATCCGGATCGCCTGGTCGCCCTCGTGCGCTTGACGTCGGGTTGCCGGCTCGACGATGCGGACCTGGCAACGCACCTTCGCGAACGGCTCCCCGCGTCGATGGTCCCGTCGGTCTTCACCGAGGTCGCCGAGCTGCCGCGGCTGGCCAACGGCAAGCTCGACCGCCGCCGGCTGGCCCGGCTGGTTCCCGTCCTTCAGGAACGGCCGGCGAGCGAGGCGCGGGACAGCGACGCGCTTGACGATGCACTCCAGATGACGCTGGCCTCGATGTGGGCCGAGGCCCTGCAGGTCGATCATGTCGCCGCCGACGACGACTTCTTCCAGCTCGGTGGTCACTCGCTGCTGGGTGTGCAGCTCCTGCTCGACGTGAAGGAGCGCTTCGGCGTCGAGCTCGCCCTGGCCGATCTCTTCGAGACCCCGCGGTTGGCAGACCTGACCCGAGCCGTCCGCGAGCGTTCGACGGTACTCAGCGAGTTCCAGCGAGACCGCCGGGTCGTGTCTCCGGTACACCAGGGCGGCTCACGACCGCCGCTGTTCTGCATCCACGCCCCGGCCCTGGAGATCAGCGCCAGTCTCGGCGCCGATCAGCCGGTGTACCTCGTCTACGACAACCTGAGCGCGGCGGATTCCGGCCCCGGAGACGGGGGCGAGACCAGCGTCCGCAGCATTGCGGCCCACTACCTCCGCGGGATTCGCGAGGTGCAACCCCGGGGCCCCTATCATATGTTCGGCTACTCCTTCGGCGGCATGCTGGCCTACGAGATCGGGCAGCAACTGCTGTCCGCCGGAGAGTCGGTCGCCGCCATCGGCATGATGGACCCGACCCTGGCGCCCTCCCGCCTGCGGGTATTCCGCAGACTCGACGACCTGCGCCGTGCCGGGGGCCTCGCCGGCAAGGTCCGTTATCTCTTCGACCAGGGACCGGGGATCCTGCTGCGCCGCCTCGGTGTCGGCGAGGCGGCGAACGGCGACGCCAGCCGCGAGGAGCTTCTCCGCGCCCGGAACGTGGAACGCTACGTCGAACTCGGCTCCGCGTACCGCTACGCGTCTTCCCGACTCCCCTGCCTGATCATCGTTCCCGAGGGACATCCGGGCTGGCTCCGCTTCGTGCGCCGCTTCTGGAGCAAGCAACTCGGCGGCTCGGCCCGGATCGAGGTCGTCCACGGATCGCGGGTCCACATGGATCTGATTCAACCCCGCCACTCCGCCGATGTCATCGGCCGATTCCGGCGCTTTCTCGACGAGGCACAGTCTCGCGATTCGGCGGCGGGCTGATGCCGGCCCGCGACCAGGGTCTGCCGGATTTGGGGCTGCTGTTCCCCGGCCGCGTCGCCGGCGCCGTCGGCGTCCCCGGGCGGATCCCCGGTCGACTGTTCGACGTCGAGTCTGCCGCGGTCAGCGGCGCCGTGCCGAGGCGTCAACTCGAGTTCGCCGCCGGGCGACTCTGCGGCCGCGCCGCCCTGCGACGTCTGGGATTCGACGACACGCCGATCCCGCGCCGGCCGGATCGCCGGCCCGTCTGGCCCGCCGGTGTCGTCGGCAGTATCTCCCACAGTCGCGGTATCTGCGGCGCGGTCGTCGGCCACGCGTCCGAGTTCGCCGGTATCGGTCTCGACATCGAGATCGCCGATGCCTGCGAACCACGGCTCGCCCGACGTGTCCTGACCGGGGTCGAACGGGAGCGGGTGGCGACCCTCGAAGGGGCTGTGGATTCGGGCCGCTGGACCACGATGATCTTCAGCGCGAAGGAGAGCGTCTACAAGGCGCTGGCCGGCATCGTGGAGCTCCCGGAATTCGAGGATGTCGAGGTGACCCCGCAGCCGGCCGAGCAGGCGTTCTTCGCCGATCTTCGCGATGGACGCCGACTTCACGGGACGTTTTGCCACGCGGCGGACTGGGTCTTGACGGGGGTTGCCGTGCCGGCAGCCGGTTTCGAACGGAAGCAATTGGATTCGGAGAGATCGAAACCCTAGGTTATCGGTGGGGTTCAGTGGGAGATCCCATGGTTCGCGGAATTGCCATCCTGGGTCTGCTGGTCGCGTTGCTGGGCAGCGCACCGGCGCACGCGCACACTCTCGGCGAAGGCTACGTCTTCCTCGACATCACACCGACCTCCCTCGGCGGGCGCGTCCAGGTGACCTTGACCGACCTGGACCTGGTGCTCGGTCTCGACGCCGACGGTGACGGCAAGGTGACCGCGGCCGAGTTCGACGCCAACATCGATCGGATCAAGGCCTACGTGCGGGAACATGTCGCCGTCGGCACCGTCGACTCCTTGAAGCCGGTCGAGATCGTCCACCACAAGCTGGTGAAGATCCCCCTGGGGCAGTACGCGGAGCTGTGGTTCGCCACCGACCTGACCGAGGTACCCGACGTGATCGCCGCCCGGTACACGATGCTGTTCGAGCAGGATCCGAAGCACCGGGGGTTCCTGGTCATCCTCAGCAACGAGAAGACCGGCGTCGTCAACACCGGCGAGGACGTCCTGCTCGCCTTCACCCCCTCGCTGAGCACCCGGGAGCTGGATCTGACGAGCCTGTCGCGCTGGTCGACCTTCGCGACGTTCGTCAAGCACGGCGTCTGGCACATCTGGATCGGCTTCGATCACATCCTCTTCCTCGTTGCGCTGATCCTGCCCTCGGTGCTGAGCCGCAACGGCACCGGCTGGGAACCGGTCGAGGGGCTCCGCCCGGCGATGTGGAACGTGATCAAGATCGTCACGCTGTTCACGATCGCGCACACGATCACGTTGAGCCTCGCCGCCCTCGAGCTTGTCAATCTGCCCTCGCGGCTGGTCGAGGCGATCATCGCCGCCTCGGTCGTCATCGCGGCGCTGAACAACATCTACCCGATCCTCCGCGACCGGGTCGGCTGGGTCGTCTTCGGCTTCGGCCTGTTTCATGGATTCGGTTTCGCCAGTGTGCTCGAGCATCTGGTCTCGAACACCTCGAACCTGGTCGTCGACCTCGCCGGCTTCAACATCGGTGTCGAGCTGGGACAGATGGGAATCGTGCTCGTGATCCTGCCGCTGCTGTTCCTGCTGCGCTCGACGCCGTCGTACGGCCGCATCGTGATGCCGGTCGGCTCGGCGGCGATCGCCCTCTTCGCCCTGGGCTGGCTGCTCGAGCGGGTCGCCGGACTGGAGTTCATGCCGCTATGAACGTGCCTGGCTCGAACAAGTTGACGCGCTGCGGCTTCGCTTCGCTGGGGATCGGGCTGATCCTGCTGCTGGCGGTGTCGGTGATGAACCGCCGGAGCCTCTGGCTCCCGCTGGAGGCCAGCCTACCCCTGGAGGTCGGTGAGCAGGTCCGCTACAGCTTCACGCCCGAGGGTGACGGCCCTCATGAGTTGCAGATCGAGGCCGACGACACGATGGGCCGCAAGAACCTGCTGCGCTACCTGACCGACTTCGAGAACCCGTCGGAGATGCAGATCGACTGGCTCGTGATGCGTGGCGACGAACCGCTCGCCGCGGGAGACTCCACCGACTTCCTGTACATCGAGCGCGGTCCCGAATCGTTGATGGGCCGCGTGCGCCGGATCGCCTTGCGAATCCCCTATTGCCAGAATCGCGCACAGTGGCTGAGTCTCGGACTCGCCGGGTCGGCAACATCGTCCAGAGGCATCGGCCGCTTCGAGGCGATCGCCGGGCAGGAGTACACGATCCTGCTGACCCCCGCCGGGGAGTATCCGGTGCTGACGAGCAGCGGCGTCACCTTCGTCGTCCGGCCCGACCGCCGGCGCTGGCACGACCACGCTGCGAAGACCATCCCGCTGGCCTACGCCGGGTTGCTCGCGCTGATGCTCGGCGGTGGGCTGGTCGTCCTGGGGTGGCTGTTGCGGCGGTTCCAGGGCTAGAGCCGCCGGCGATCCGCGGCTGGCCCGACCCGCTACGGGCCGACGGTCCAGAGATGCCCGACGGTCATCGCGTTGGTGGCGAAGAGCGGCCGCGAGCGCTCCGGCATCAGTCCATCGGCCAGCGGAAGCTGCTCATGGGTCAGGATCCGCGCTCCCGGTCGCAAGCTCCCGAGCAATGAGGGCAACAGGCGCCGGACGGCATCGGGCGGCAGGAACAGGAACACCACCGTCGCATCGCCGACATCGAAACGAGTCGCGTCTCCGGCCTCGATGATCACACGGTCGCCGACCGATGCCGACGTCGTGCGCTGTCGCGCCAGCTCGACGTAGATCGGGTCCTGTTCGATGCCGTGACCGCGGCAGCCGCGCAGCCGGGCCGCCTGGATCAGGATCCGCCCGTCGCCACAGCCGAGGTCGACGATGCGGTCGTCGGCGGTCACTCCGGCCAGCTCCAGCAGAGGCTCCACGACCCCCGACGGAGTTCCGAGGAACGGCCAGGCCGTCCGACGTTGCCCGCCGCCGGCGATCCGCTCGAGGGCGATCCGGAGCGGCCGCAGCAGGTGGTAGACCGGCCAGCAGGCCGCCGGCAGCTCGACGAGTCGATAGTCCAGCGTCGTCGGCAGAAACCAGTCCCGGTAGCGACTCGGCGCCGGCCGCGGCGCCCAGCGCAGGATCATCCGCGTCGTCACCTCATCGGTCTTGATCAAGGTCACTGCGGCGTGGCTCCGACGGTAGGACTCCCAGCCGCCCCCGCGGCTCGGGGCCCAGCGGTGAAAGCCCTCGGCATCGGTGATCGCCAGGGTCGACTCGACGTCGGCCGGGTCGACGACGACCTCGAAGCTGTGAAACTGCATGCGAGCCGGTGCGGCGATCGCGACGGGACGACTCGGGATGCCCGCGGCGGTGCAGCATTCGACGATCCGGGATTGCTCGGCGATCGTCTCGGTCCGGATCGCCTCGCAGGCCGTCACGGCCGCGCCGGTAACCGCCCGGGCGCCTTCAGCGAACGGCTCACCGGGCAGGGCCAGCAGGGCCCGCGCGCACTCCGCCACCTGCCTGGCATGGATGGCGCGGATGAGCAGCGATTCCAGATCGGCCCGGGTCAGACGCTCGGGCCAGCGCTCGGCGAGTTCGCGGTCCAGCGCCGCGACGATGGCTGGGGCGTCGGACATCGCGACGATTGTAGCTCAGACGCTCAAAGGCAACTCTCCACATCGACCCGTCGCCGGGTACCCCCGGTCACGGACCCGGGACTTCCCGCGCCGCAGGTCTCCCCGGCGGCCACGAAGAGGTAGGCGTGGCCGGTGCCGGCCGGCGGAGTGTCCACGAGGGGAAAACTCGTCTCGGTCACGACATCGACGCAGTCTCCGTAGTCCAGGCTGCGGAGCGCAGCGAGGGTCCCCCGGAACACACGGTACTCATCGACCCCATGCACCGGATCCCACTCGAGGCTCGCCCCGTCGAGAACGGGGCGGACGTTGCCGACCTCGTCCGGCATCGTCGACGCCCCATCGAGGGGTGAGCAATCGCAGGCATCGCCCACACCGTCTCCGTCGGTATCCGCCGGCGTCGGCCCGTAGCCTGACGAGATCGTCACGTCGTCGATCGCAAACGTGTGCCCGACGACCGTGTCAAAGGTGTCGTAGACGAACAGCAGCTGAACCGACTGCCCGGCCCACGGGCTCAGGTCGAACTCGTGGAGAACGGGCTGCCCTGTCCCATCGGTCAGGGCGAAGCAGTCGTTGAGGATCGTGTACGTCAGCCCGCCGTCGACGCTGACGCCGACGTCGTGCCAGTCGAGGCGTGTCGGCTGCAGGGTGCATTCGCCGGCCTCGTCCCAGGAGCGAGCAGAGAACGACAGCACGACGTCAGAGGCCGGCGGCAACGCAATCGGCGAGCTGATCAACCGGCTGTGTTCGCGAGACGAGTGTTCGAGGCAATCCGCGCCGGCGTTGCCGTTCGAGACCCACATCCGGCTGCCCAGCGGGTTGCCGAAGCAATCGGTGTCGGCCAGGTGCCACGTGTCCGCCGATCCGAGAGACGAATGGCTCCACGACGATTCGCCGCTCTTGAAGTCGTCGACGCTCAGGAGTTGCCGACTGTTCGGCGTGCTCGGGCAGTTGTCACACGCGTCGCCAATCTGGTCGCCGTCGGCATCGGGCTGCCCCGGATCGGCGTCGACCGGACACTGATCGCAGACATCTCCGGGGCCGTCGCCGTCGACGTCCAGCTGGTCCGGATTGGGGGTCGCCGGACAGTTGTCGACGCTCTCGCAGTGCCCGTCCCCGTCGGCGTCGTTCTCCGGATCGGCGACGCAGGGATCGCAGACGTCGCCGAAGCCGTCACCGTCCAGATCCGCTTGATCCTCGTTGAACGAGCCGGGGCAGTTGTCGAGAGGACAGACCGAAACCGGGAAGCCTGGACTTCCGAAGCCGTCGCTGTCCGGGTCGACGCAGCTGTCGCAGGCATCGCCTGCGCTGTCGCCGTCGGTGTTGTCCTGGGCCGGGTTGAACGAGTCCGGACAGTTGTCGCAGGCGTCCCCGGCGTCGTCGAAGTCGTGGTCGCCCTGGGCGGGGTTCGAAGTAGTCGGACAATTATCGCAGGTGTCGCCGACGGTGTCCCCGTCGGCGTCGCCCTGAGCCGGGTTGCCGTCCAGCGGGCAGTTGTCGGCATCGGCGCAGAAACCGTCGCCGTCCTGGTCGTTGAACCAGTCCAGCGGACACGAATCGCAGACGTCGCCCTGCCCGTCGTCGTCGCTATCCAGCTGGTCGGCGTTGGCCGCCGACGGGCAGTTGTCGACATCGCCACACCGTCCGTCCTGATCGGCATCATCCAGCGGATCGAAGCGACACGGGTCGCAGAGGTCGCCACGGCCGTCGCCGTCACTGTCGTTCTGAGCCGGGTTGGCCAGACCCGGGCAGTTGTCCTCCTCGTCGCAGACGTCGTCCTGGTCGTCATCGGCCACGCCGGCGGACTCGGGACAGGGGTCGCAAACATCGCCGACACCGTCGTCATCGGCATCTTCCTGGGCGTTGCAGTCCTCGGGGCAGTTGTCGACGTCGGCGCAGGTCTGATCGCCATCGGCGTCGTTGAGCCCATCGAACGGGCACTCGTCGCACGGATCTCCCAGATCGTCGCCGTCGGAGTCGATCTGGTCGGCGTTGGGGATGCCGGGACAGTTGTCCGGCGGGCAGGTGCCCCCGGCCGTTCCCGGAACGCCGCGCCCGTCGTTATCCGCGTCGGTGCACGGATCGCATGCATCGCCGATCCCGTCGAGATCCCGGTCGACCTGGAGCGGGTCCGGAACCGCCGGACAGACATCGCACAGGTCGCCGATGCCGTCTCCGTCGCTGTCGGTCTGATCGGGATTGTCGATCCCGGGACAGTTGTCGCAGGCGCCGGCGATCCCGTCTCCGTCGAATCCGAGGGCCACCGCGAACAGATCGATCGCCGATCGTCCAAGGGCGCGCGCGCGGTAGTACGCGAAACCACCGGTCGGATCGAACCGAAAGTCGTCTTCGACGCTGAAGCCGGGCTCGAGGTCGACGCTGAGCTTGACCGGGGCGCCTCCGGTGATCGGGACGGCGTACAGCTCGAACTGCTCGTCGACGTCGAGATCCACCCGGTAGAGGACGGTGGTGCCGTCGGGAGAGATGACCGGCCCCGGGGCGACGTCTGCGCCTGTGGGCAGCGAACCGGAGAGCGGGATGATCGGGCCGCCCGCGACGCCGGTTGCGAACAGCTCGACGGAGTCCTCGTTGGCCACCCGGTACACGACGGTCTGCCCGTCGTGGGACAGGACGAAACCGGCGACCCAGCCCCGACCCTCGACCGGCTCGTTGAGGCGGACGTTCTCCCCACCGAGGACCGGAACGCGGACCAGGTCGAGGGGACCGCCCTCGGTGAAACGAAGCCGGCTGATGACGTGCAGCCCGTCGGGCTCCATCGTCGCGCCCGCGCCGACGTCGAAGGGCACCGCCGGGGAGCTTCCGTCAATCGGCGCGATCTGTTGATCACCGGCGAGGATCACGACGCGGTGAATCCCGTCGACCGGAACAGGAGTGACCAGAAAACCGCCGCTGTCGTCGGAGATCTTGACCGGTGTCCCTCCGTTCAACTCGACGGCATAGGTCTCCCGGGGAAAAGCCGTGCCGTAGATGAAGTGGCTCTCGTCGGCAGTGAACGCGTATCCCCCTGTCGGGTCGCTCACCGTCCCCGCCGGGCCGAACAGGCGCCATGGCTCTCCGGTCGGACCACTTAGCAGCCTGACCAGATAAGTGCCCTGAGGACTGAAGCTGAAGCTGAACGGGGCCTCCCACCCCGTGAGGACCCCGCCTAGCGAGCCCGTACCGTCGGTTCGTCGACTGTACAGCTCGGTGAACGAGCTATCGAACAGATGGACTCCAGCCATGACGACCCGGTCGGACGCCGGGGAGATCTCGAAACCGTTGACCCGGACCAGCTCGTTGAGCCGGACCGCGTTTCCCCCACCGGTCAGCGCGCTCAGCAGGTTGGGTGATGGATTCAGACATGGATTACTGCTCGATTGCAGGAACAGCACCCGGCGCGAATCCGCCGTGACATCGAACTTGCCCGTCGACCCGGCGATGCGCTCGAGAGCCAGATGCGGGTTGGCCCGGTAGATCCCGTCGAGGTTTGCGTAGAAGACGACGGCGCCGTTGGACAGCACGCGATACTCGCGGACGTCCTGGGCGGTCGGCGTGTTCAGGCGCAGTCCGGTGTTCGTCGCGGCCCCGCACGCGCCGAGGGAAACCGACGCTCCGCCGAGCCCAGGCGTTCGTCCGGGTGTCTCCTCCGCCAACCCAGCGACCCCGCACAGCAAGACAGCGGCAATCGCCAGGCGCTGGAGCATCGAACGGACCCCTCTTTCGCGAACACCCGCGGAAAGACTGAACAACTTCCTACGAGTCTAGCCGAAACGTGTCAAGGCTTTCGCGGCAAGTTCGCCTCGGCGAGTCGCCTCGACCCGCTGGTATCATCGGCGATCCTCACAGGAGATCGACCGTGACGAGCACAGTCTCTGGGGCCCGCATCCGATCATCGCTCAGCCGGTTTTCGTCGACCGCCCTCCTCGCGATCGTGATCGGGACGGCCACCGGCTGCGTCGCCCCCGACGTCGATTCCGCGCGACGACCCAACTTCCTGCTGATCGTCGCCGACGATCTGGGCTACACCGACCTCGGCGTCTTCGGCGGCGAGATCGGCACACCGAACCTCGATGCGCTGGCCAGGTCCGGCATCACCTTCACCGACTTCTACGCGGCCTCCACCTGTTCGCCGACCCGCTCGATGCTGCTGTCCGGCACCGACAATCATCTCGCCGGCCTGGGAACGATGGCCGGAGATCACGTCGGGGGGCAGTTCGGCGCACCGGGTTACGAGACCTACCTCAACTTCCGTGTCGCCACGCTGGCCGAGTTGCTGCAGGACAGCGGTTACCACACGTACATGGCCGGGAAGTGGCACCTGGGAGTCGAACCGGAACACGGACCGAACGCACGTGGTTTCGAGAGGTCGTTCGCGTTGCTCGAAGGAGGCGGTGGGCACTTCAGCGACATGGGTCTTTTCCCTCCCAGCGTGCGATACCGGCAGAACGGCGAGGCGGTCGCCCTCCCTGCCGACTTCTATTCGACACGCACCTACACCGAGCGGATGATCGCGAGCATCGAGGCCCAGCACGGGGACGGGCGGCCGTTCCTGGCCTACCTGGCCTACACCGCACCGCACTGGCCGCTGCAGGCACCGGACGAGTCGATCGCACGCTTTCACGGGCGCTATGACGCGGGCTACGACGCCCTGCACGCCTCGAGAATCGATGCTCTGAAGTCGCTGGGCCTGATCGCCCCGGACACCGAGGTCTACCCGCGGCTGCCTGGCGAACCGGCCTGGGACGAACTCGGCGAGGAGCAGAAGGCGGTCGAGGCCCGGAAGATGGAGATCTACGCGGCGATGGTCCACGACCTGGACCGCCACGTCGGCGAGCTGGTCGATTACCTGAAGAGCATCGACGAGTACGAAAACACGTTCGTGCTGTTCCTGTCGGACAACGGAGCCGAGGGGCACCGCCTGGAAGAGACGTGGGAGAGCCTGCGGAACTGGGTTGCCGAGTGTTGCGACAACAGCTTCGAGAACATGGGCCGCGGCGACTCCTATCTCGATTACGGCCCGAACTGGGCCCGGGCCGGCATCGGTCCATCGCGGATGTACAAGGGCTTCGTGAACGAGGGCGGCATTCGCGTGCCGGCGTTCGCGAGCTTCCCGGGTCGCATCGAACCGGGGGGATACACCGACCGCTTCGCAACCGTGATGGACGTGATGCCCACGTTGCTGGAGCTGGCGGGCGTCGACCATCCGGGGACCCGTTACCGGGACCGCGAGGTGTTGCCGATGCAGGGCAAGTCGATGTGGCCCTTCCTCAGCGGGTCGACGACGACGATCCACGGGGACGACTTCGTGATGGGCTGGGAGCTGTTCGGACGACGGGCGATCCGCCAGGGCGACTGGAAGCTGGTCTGGACGACCGAACCCTACGGACCGGGAGACTGGGAGCTGTTCCAGCTGGGCCAGGATCCGGCGGAACTCCACGATCTGGCGCAGGAGCGGCCCGAGATCACGGCCAGGATGATCGAACTCTGGGACCGGTATGCCGAGAAGAACGGTGTGATCTGGGTCGATGAGGTCGTACCGTACTGATGTCCGGCTCGCGTGCCCGTCGCCGGACGGGAACGATGTAGTATCGGGACAGGTTGGATCGTGCCTGCGGCACGAACAGGAGGATTCGATGAGGGGAACGAACCATGTGACCGCTCCGGCGACCGCCCGGGCGGTGCTGGCGATGTCGGTGGTGCTGGGCGTCTTGCTGCTCGCAGGTTGCGGTGGCGAAGAGACCGAGCCCGTCGTCGACACTTCCGCCGAACAGGAAGCGGCAGCCGCCGCGGAGCGCGAAGCCGAGGCCCGTCGAGCCGAGGAAGAGGCACGGCGCAGGGCCGAGGAAGAGGCGCGTCGTCTCGCCGAAGAAGAGCTACGCCGACACCCTCCGACGTACACCATCGCCAGGGGCGACGGACTCTATCGCATCGCCGGGATGGAGAAGATCTACGGCGACTCCAAGATGTGGCCCCTGTTGTTCGACGCGAACCGGGATCAGATCCAGAACCCGGACCTGATCTATCCCGGCCGGACGCTCAACGTTCCCCGGGGCATGTCCGACGCGCAGATGCAGGCGAAGCTTCTGGAAATGTGGGCCGAGCTGCCCTGAGTTCTCGGTTCCTTCCTTCAACGGAAGGGGGGGAGCCGGGACTACCGGGTCCCGTCGAGCATCTGCTCCAGCTCCTCGAACCAGTGCAAGGTGAAGCGCACCAGCACGTTGTCCTTACCGGCCATGTCGGAGGAGCCGGAGGCGTCGTGGATGAATCCGAACTTCTCGCCGTCCGGAGACACGACCCAGTTCAGCGGCTCGGCGCTCTGCGCGATCTCCGTCACCACCGTGGAACGGCCGATACGCAGGGCGTTACCGACCACATCGACGGGCGCCTCGTGGATCCCGTCCTCCCCCAGGTAGAACAGGCGCTTTCCATCGGGTGACCACATCGGGCCCTCCCCTCCACCGGAAGAAACCTGCCATTTCCCGCCGGGACCCGGATACGGCCGGATGTAGACCTCCCGGATCCCGGACTCGTCAGACTGGTATGCGATCCACTTGCCGTCGGGCGAGAACCTCGGGTTCTGTTCCTTGAACTCGGTCGTGGCGAACGGCTCCGGATCCGACGAGCCGTCCAGCGCGGCGACCCAGAGGTCGTCGCCGGTATCCGGGTGCTCCCGTCGATAGAGGATCAACCGTCCATCCCGGGAGACGTCCTCGGCAAACTGATCCCGGTCCGACTCGAGGATCACCTCGGCCTCGGAGGAGCCGTCCGACGCCTTGCGAAACATCTCGAACGTGCCTCTCCGGCGGGAAGAGAAGTAGATCGTCGCGCCGTCGGGGGACCAGATCGGCTCGACATCGACGGCATCGTCGAAGGTCAAACGTGTCGGCGTCTCCCGCGCCAGGTCGATGACCCAGATATCACCGTTGCCGTCGATCCAGCGGGCGACGGCGGCGAACTTTCCATCGAGGGACAGGGAAAATCCGGCCGTGTACTGACCGGCGACCTCCGAGAGCGGCGACCGCGTCCCGCTGCGATCGTACCACTCGAGGGTCCGTGGAACCTCGACGCTCTTGGTGACGGAACCGGGCAAGTACACCATCGTCCCATCGTCGGCGACATGGAAGTGGGCTCCTCCCTCGCCGTTGCCGGCCACGCCCTGTAGAACGGGTGCGGGCATCCCGGCCAGCTCGAGCCGTTTCAGATCGAAGGGCGCGGCAAAGATCGTCGACTCACGCCAGAACAGCAGGTGTCCCGAAACGCTGTAGCGTGCGAACGTGCCTCCACGGTGAATCACCATGGTCTTGCCGGTCGCCAGCTCGACGGTGTGCACCACGCCCTCGCTCCGATCGCCGGTCGAGTAGGCGGTGTAGAGCACGTGCTTGGCGCCTGGCAGGTACTGGGGCCAGCGGTGACTCACCTCTCCGTCGGCGAGTTCGGTGAGCGGCCGGGGCTCACCGCCCGCTTCGGAGACGATCATCAGGCCGGAGCTCGGGCTCGGGGCGAACACGATCGAGCCGCCCTCGCCCCAGTCGGCGCCGCGACTTCGATTGACGGTGCACAGTTTCAGGGGGGCCCCGCCGGAGACCGCGACCTTCATCATCTCCGTCGGTGTGAAGAAGCCGAGCCAGCGCCCGTCCGGTGAAAAGAAGACGTTGTAACCGCGATCCGTCCCGGAGGGCACGTTCGCCTCGAGACGGTGGGTATCCCGGATGCGGATCGCGCCCGATGGGTTCGTGCCGACGCCGGTCACATAGGCGATCTGTGACCCGTCCCTGGACAGGACGAGCGCGGAGCCGATCCCGCTCATCAATGACATGCCGTCGACGGCGAGGGTCGCCTCGATCGTCCGGGGGCGCGGAGCCGGCGGTGCGGGCTTGAACACCCAGGCCAGAGCGGCACCGAGCAACAACAACGGCACCGCCGCGATCGCCAGCCACGGCCGACGTGACGCGGCCACGGCCGCCGGGGCGGAGGCCTCGTCGTCGGCCGTCCCCGCGGTTGGGTCGGCCTGGTAGTTGCGGATCGCGATCCGCGCCTCGCCGATCGCCTGCAGCCGCTCGGTGACCTCCTTCTCCAGACACCGTCGAAGGAGTCGTCGGACCGGCCGCGGTGTTGACTCCGGCAGGTCGTCCCACGCCGGGTCTCGCGCCAGCACACCGGCGAGGGTGTCGCTGATCGTTTTTCCCGGGTAGACCATCTTGCCGGTCAGCATCTCGAACAGCACGACACCGAAGGACCAGACGTCCGCGCGACGATCGGCGACGTCGCCCCGTGCTTGCTCGGGGCTCATGTAGGCCGCGGTGCCCATCAGCACGCCAATGCCGGTCATCTGCGCCGTGAAGGTCGGCGAGTGGGTCGCCAGGGACGCCGCCGACTCGATCGGGTCGGCGTCCATCGCCTTGGCCAGACCGAAGTCGAGCACCTTGACCTGCCCTCCCGGCGCGAGCATGACGTTCGCCGGTTTCAGGTCGCGATGGATGATGCCCCGGTCGTGGGCCGCCTCCAGCGCCTCGGCGATCTGCAGCGCGATCGCCAGCGCCTCCTCGACCGGCAACGGCGACTGGGCGATGCGATCGGCGACGGTCTGCCCCGGCACCAGCTCCATCACCAGGAAGTGAATTCCCTCGACGTGCTCGACCTGGTAGATGCCGGCGACGTTGGGATGGTTCAACGCTGCAAGTGCCTTGGCCTCGCGCTCGAACCGTGCCAGCCGCTCCGGAGCCGCGGCGACCGCTTCCGGTAGCACCTTGATCGCGACGTCTCGATCGAGCTTCGTGTCGGTCGCGCGATAGACCTCGCCCATCCCGCCTTCGCCGAGCTTGTCGACGATCCGGAAATGGGCCAGCAGCTGGTTCGACTGGAGTTGCATTCGTCGGACCGGGCGACGGTGGCCCGGTGAATCTCCTCGCGACCGCGGCCCCGCCCGCGGCGATCGGCCGAGATTAGCACGAATCCTCCCACCGATTTCTGTCCGTCGAATCCCGAGGTGGGTGGCCCTCCGCGTGGAGGATCACGTTTTTTCTGGACGGGAGCGGTGGAATCGTCGTACGTCCTTGGGGACAGGTCCGCAGTCGATCCGGGGGTAGTCTCATGAAGCGTCTTCTCGTCGCGCTCGCCGTACTGGCCGTCGTCCTCATCGCCGCGTGGCCACTGATTGCGGTCGCCAAGACCTCTGGCGGAGGGCGAACCACCGGAAACCTGGGCTCCCTCGGCGAGAGACCCGCTCCAGCCGAGCGGGCGATGCGCCTCGCCGATGGCGATGACGATGACGATGACGATGACGACGCCGGGACACTGGCGATCCTCACGGCGACCGCGAGCGTCGATGCGATGCCACCGGTGGTGCTGCTGACCGGGATCGATTTCTGCGACGAGCCCCGCGTGCTGGCCGGCAACGCCGGCGGAACCCTCGACGAGTTGATCGTCTTCAACGCCGGTAGCAGCTTCGCCCAGGCCGGACTCCAGACGACGGCTCCCGGAACCTATCGAGTCTCCGTGAGCTGCCCGACCGGTACCGATGTGATCGACCTGGCCCTCGGCGGGGCCGGTCCGCCTGGGCCGCCGGGGCCGCCTGGACCCGCCGGCCCTCCCGGAGAGGATGGCGTAGGCGGTATCCCTGCGGGACAGTCCTGCCCCGCGGGCACCGTGGCGATCGGCTTCGACATCGATGGGACCCTGCGATGCTCGCAACGCCCGCCCCTGGCCGACGCCTGCCCGTGCTTCACCGACGAGGAGCTTGCGACCTTGCACGCCATCATCGTCGCCACGACCGCTCAGATGCCCGACGAGTCCGCGCTGCAGTGCACCCTGATCGACGACTTCATCGCACTGGATTACGGCAGCTACCCGGCATCCGGCGACACGCCGACGGAGATTCACCTCTTCGGCCGCGACGACACCTGCGGCGAACAGACCCGAGTCCCCGGCCAGGGGCTCATCGAGCAGTTCGTCACCCCGATCTCGCCGGAAGAGGCGGCGAAGTGTAACGCCGCCATCTTCACGACCGGACAGACGCTGGGCTGTTTCTGACCGGGACGACCGAACCGTTACCTGCCGGGCTTCCGGCCCCGCGTCTCGAGCCCGATCGGCCCATGACGGGTGACGACACCGAAGATGTCGATGTCCTCGAGGTAGTAGCGCAGATTGTCCCGGCGGCCCCGCGGCCAATCGATGTACTCGTAGCTCGCGCCGCTCTGGGGAGTCCCCTGGGCGCGGATCACCGAGGGCGTGACCGTCTGGTAGCTCTCGCCGCCGTCCTCGGAGCGCAGGATGCGGAAACCGACGGTGTCCATCTCGGCCGCCGTCTCCCAGCGCAGGGCGATGCCCCGGCGCTCCTGCTCGGCGGTGAACGACTCGAGCTCGACGGCGAGCGGTGTGCAGGTGAACATCGCCGGGATCGTTCCGACGACCACCGCTTTCTCCGGAGCGTTTCCGCCCTTGGTGATCGTGTCGCTGGTGAACTCGATTCCGGTCATCGCACCATCGAACCCCGGTTCTCCCTGGAGCACGATCTCGAAGCACTGCTCCTCGCCCAGGTCGAGCAGAGCGTCCGCCGGGGTGATGCTGACGACGCTGACGTTCATCGGCAGCGGCACGACGTCGGCGGAGATGACGACCGGAGCTTCCGGGCTCATCGGTGAGACGTAGAAGCAAGCATCGATCGTCAACCGTCCGCTGTTGCAGAGCGGCGATTGACTGATCGAGACCGAACTGGGGCAAAGCTCGAATACCAGCTGGTTCGTCTTGTTTGCCTGGGGCGCCCAGTTCGCGGAGCAGGTGCCTCCCCCGTCACAGCTATCGGCGAGGGTGCACTGGTTCGACAGTGCATCGCCGCACTCGGTCGTCATCGGCGCGAAGTCCGCAACGCAGTTGCCGCTCTCATCGCATTCGCTCAGGTCGCAATCGGGCTGGCTCGGATCGCCGCAGCTGGCGCCGGGGTTACCCGGCTGGGAACTGCAGGTGCCGGTTTCCGGCACGCAGTACCCGACGTTGCAGGCGTCGACATCCATGCACATCACGCCCTGACACTTCGGGGTCCCCGCGCAGGAACCCGCGCCATCGCATTCGTCGTTCCTCGTGGTGTCGTCCATGTCGTCGCAGGCCGTTCCCTGAGCACTCGGGGTGTAGTTGCAGCCAGGGTCACCACCCTTCACCGGTTCGCCGTCGCAGACGACATCCAGACAGGAGTTGGGTATCGCGCACATGTCGTCGCAGGAGTTTCGAACACCGGCCGAGGCGGCGGCTGCGAACAGAATCACTGCGAGAAGAGGAAGAAGAACCCTGAGGTGCGTACGCATGACGATTGGCTCCAACCCCCCGGTCGGCTGATCGGAGAGTACGCACCGAGCCGATCGTTGCCCACAAGAACATCCTCCCGACGACGTGGATCGGACCTGAATCGTGGCAGGATCGCGAAACCGTAATCAGGTCGGCGGCAACTAGCCTCAATCGGACAATAATCAGGCCGCGTTTTTCAGGCCGACATCGATTTCGGCGAAGTGCTTCGTGACCTCGGCGGCGTTTCCTACGTCGAGGGTGGCGTACCCGTCGGGTTGGACCAAGATGCCGGCCCGGTTGATCCACTTGTACCGCAGGGTGTGGATCGATTCCAGCTCGTACCGGGCTCGGCGCTTGCGCGTCGCCGGTCTACGGGTTGCCGTTGTGGCCACCTGGAAGCTCTTCATCAGATTGTGGGCCATGATGCTGAGTGCTTGCCAAGCGCTGTTGGCGCCGTAGTGATGCGTCGGCACCGTGTCGAAAGCGAATCCGTTCTTGAGCTCGGCGTAGGTCTTCTCGTGGGTGCCCCGACCATTGAGGAAAGCCCACAGGTTCCTGCCATTCAAGGTCTTGTTCGTGGCGATGGCCGAGTATTCGAAATAGCCGTCCGCGGGATCGAACAGATCGAGCTGGAAGTTCTTGCGGGAGCGGTGAAACACGCGCTTGCGATAGATCACCACTCGCATCGTCCGATTCCAGGCACCGAGCTGAAGGGTCGCAGCAAAGCAACTCACCTGACCGTCGATCCGTTTCCAGCGTCGACGACGTTGGATGATGCCCTTCAGTCCTATCCAGGTATAGAAAGGGATCTTGATCGCGTACTCCGCGCCGTGGCGCTCGAGCAGTCGGATCACATCGCTGCGGAAAAAGGCACCATCCATGCGAAACTCGACCAAGTAGCCCCGCCCTACGGTTCTGTGCACCTGGGCCATGACATCGCGCAGGAATCCCAGCGAGGCCTTCCCGTCGTGCACGTTGCCCGGCCGATTGCGGACGCGGAAGATCTGCCCGGTCTGAGCCTCGTATGCCGTCACCGGGTAATAGCTGGGGACCTTGCGGTGATGCGGATTGAAACCTCGGAAAGCCCACTGCGTCTTCAGTCCCGTGGAGACGACGGTGCCGTCCACATCCAGGGTCAGACGACGCAGGCCGGCACGGCGAATGGCCTCCGCCACCAGGTCGTCGTTGACTCGCAGCAATCGTTCGACGTGCTCCACGCGGAATCGGCGCAGCCAACGTCCGAGAGTTCGCGGTGTCGGCAACCGGGTGAGACCGGTAAGCCTCAGGACCAACGGATCCTCCTTGAGGTACAGCAAGTGCTGCATCCGTCGTCCACCGCAGATCAGCAACCCGAGGACCAGCAGCACCATCGACACCGTGCCGTAGTCGCCACCCAAGCCAGACCTCCCCAGGTGACGACGGATTCGACCGGGCAGGTTGATCGACTTGAAGTAGCGTCGGATCAGCTCCAATCCAGAGAACGAAGTGAGACCCGTCGCATGGAACCGAAGTCGAAGATCGCTGTTGACCCGAGCCGGAAAACCTGCTTTGCTTAACCTCATCGGGAATGGCCTCTTGTTTGG
>CALNYP010000084.1:0-29028 GCA_942490715.1 uncultured bacterium | reverse complement strand
TGGCCGGGGTGGACCCGGTCGTCGCGGGTGGAGGTGGCGAAGAAGACCTTCGGGTAGTCCTTGGCCTGATCCAGGTTCTGATACGGCGACCACTTCTTGATGTACTCCCAGTCGTCGGTGTCGGGGTTGCCGTACTCGGCCATCCAGCTGTTGCCGGCGAGCAGCTTGTTGTAGCGCTTCATGTCCAGCAGCGGCACCAGGCAGACCACCGCCTTGAACAGCTCCGGTCGCTGAACGAACGTGCCGCCGACCAGCAGGCCGCCCTGGGAGCCGCCCATGATGCCGAGGTGTTCGGGTGAAGTGATCTTGCGCGCGATGAGGTCCTCGGCAACTGCCGCGAAGTCGTCGAAGTTGGTCTGATGCTTTTCCTTCACCGCCGCGGTGTGCCAGCTCGGTCCGAACTCGCCGCCGCCACGGATGTTGGCCACGACGTAGACGCCGCCCCGGGCAACCCAGGCGGCACCCGTCGAACCGGAGTAACGCGGCACCTGGGAGATCTCGAAGCCGCCGTAGCCGTAGAGCAGGGTCGGGTTGTTGCCGTTGGCCTTGAAGCCCTTGGGCTTGAAGACGAAGTAGGGGATCTTCGTGCCGTCGATCGAGGTCGCCTCGAGCTGCTCGACCGCCATGCCGTCGGTGTCGAACCACGCCGGCGACGACTTGACCTGCTCCGGCTCGCCGCCGTTGCGCACGAGGTAGAGGCTCGAAGGCGTCAGGAAATCGGTGTAGGTGAAGAAGAAGCTGTCGTCGACGTCACCGGTGCTGCCGAGACCGATCGTGCCCAGTCCAGGCAGCGTGATCTCTTCCCGGTTCCAGCCCTGCTTGCCGGGGGTCAGGCGGTAGAGGCGGCCGCGGACGTTGTCGAGAGTGGTGATCAGCAGGTGGTTGCGGGTGCTGGTGACCCGGCCGAGGCTGACCCGCGCTTCCGGTTCGAACAGCACCTCGAAGTCCCGGCTGCCGGCCAGGAAGTCGTCGACGTCGATCGACAGCAGCGCATCGCCGGGGTAGGTGGTCCCGCCGATCGTCCAGTCGGTGCGCAGGGCGACCAGCATGTGGTCCTTGAAGATGCCCTGGAGATTCGCGTCCTCGGGAATGTCGATCTTGACCAGCCGCTTGCCGAGGCGGACGTAGGTCGTGCCGCGGAAGAACTCCGGCGTCTTGCTGACGAAGTCCCAGCGGCCCTCGGGTGTGTGCATGCTGTACGCGCTGACCGAGACGTCGTCGACCGATCCTTCGAAGATCGTCTCGGCGTTCTCGAGCTTGGTGCCGCGCTTCCACTCCTTGGAGAAGCGGGGGTAGCCGGACTTGGTCAGCGAGCCTTCGCCGAAGTCGGTGCCGAGCCAGAGCGTGTTCTCGTCCTTCCAGGCGACCCGGGCCTTGGCCTCGGGCACGAAGAAACCACCCTCGACGAAGGTCTTGGAGGCGGCGTCGAACTCCCGACGTACCGAGGCGTCACCGCCGCCCCGGGAGAGCGTGACCATGCAATAGCGGTACTCGGGAGCCAGGCAGCTCGAACCTTTCCAGACCCAGTTCTCGCCCTCGGCCTCGGAGAGCGCGTCGAGGTCGAGGACCGTCTCCCATGCCGGCGACTCCTTGACGTACTCGTCGAGGAAGGTGCGACGCCAGATTCCACGGACGTGGGTCTTGTCCTGCCAGAAGTTGTAGATCCAGGGGCCGCGGATGCCGGGGCCGGGGATCCGATCGCGGGAGGTGAAGATCTTGAGCAGCTGCTCGTGGATCTCGGCGAACTCGGGAACCGCTTCCAGCTCCGCCGCCGTGGCCTTGCTCAGTTCGGTGGCCCAGGCCAGGGCCTTTTCGCCCTCGACTTCTTCCAGCCAGAGGTAAGGATCCTCGTCGGCGGCGACCGCGAAGGTCGCGAACGAGAGGACGATCAGAGTTGCTACGAGAAGTCGCTGACGCATGGGTAATGTCTCCTTCAGCACCGTGCCGCAGGAGATGGTACCAGAGCCGGGCGGCTCGACCGACGGCTATCAGACCCGGGCGAAAAGTCGCCGGTAGAGCCGGTCCAGGACGGCGTGGGCCGCGGGATGACGGTGGCTGATCCGCTGGGCCAGCCGACGCGGCAGCGCCAGGCTGTGCAACCGGACGACCCGCAGGAAGCTCCGGAAACCGGCCCAGCCGGTGAGGGGCTCGCGATGCCGGACGCGGTGCCCCAGGGCCGAGCCGCGCAGGCCATGCTTCTGCCGGATCTCGTCCCAGCGGGCGACCCGCTCGTCCGGCGACATCACCTTGTCGATCTCCCGTCCCTCGGGCTTGGCCTGGTCGTACGGGTTCAGCGCGATGATCTCGTCGATCACCGCAGCCTGATCGGTGTTCGTCATGTCGAAGAACTCGGCGTACCACCAGTCGACGCCGTAGCAGCTGAGTCGCGGGTCGTATTCCTCGAGGAACGTCCACAGGCGATCGGCACGAAACAGCGCCACGCCGACTTCGATGAAGTTGACGATCCGGTAGCGCGAACCGGCACGGACCTGGGTCAGGCCATGGCTGACCTTGCCCCGCGGGTCGAACGCGGGTTGCAGCACGGTGAGTTCGAGCTCCTCGGAGTGGCCGAACAGCCGGTTGATCTCGTCGGTACCGAGCTGGATGTCGTCATCCAGCAGGAAGATGCGGTCGTAGGCCTCGAAGCGATCGCGCCAGGCCAGCCAGGCGTGGTACAGGTTCTGGAACTTGGAGCCCTTGCGGCGATCGAGGAATCGCGCCGCGGGAAGGTCCGGCACATCCCTGTCGCCGTAGTAGGTGATCCACAGATCGAAGGCCGGATTTCCGGCGACCCACTGGGCGACGTTCGAGGCATCGCCGGCCGAGGTGTAGACGAGGTTCCGCGACCTCGGCGGGCTCCCGGATTCGATGAGGGTACTCACCCCGAAAACCTAGGGCGACGGTTCCTCCCAGGCAAACAGCCGGACGGGTCCGTGACCATCGTCGAGGGTCCGCTGCTCTTCGAATCGAAAGCCGATCTTTTCCAGCACCCGGCACGAGGCCTCGTTGTCCGGCGACGTGATCGCCACGATCCGGCGCAGGCCGAACTCGCGGCGGCCGTGCTCGAGGCTGGCCCGGGCCGCCTCGGTCGCGTAGCCGTGGCCCCGGTGCTTCGCGGCGATGGCGAAGCCGACGTCGGCATGCTCCAGGGACGGTCGCTTGAGCAGTCCGCAGATCCCCAGCGGTTCCGACGTGGCGAGTAACTCGACCATGTACAGGCCGAAGCCGGATTGCTCGTAGCTCGCGATCGGCCCCTGGCGCAGATACCGCCGCGCCTGTTCCAGGTCGTGGACGTTCTTGTCGCCGACGTAGCGCAGCCACTCGGCTTCGTTGACCAGCGCGAGGATGAAGCCGGCGTCATCCTCGGTCAGCCGACGCAGCGCCAGTCGCTCGGTGGTGAAGACGTTCACGGCGTTGCCACTATACTTCCGACCGACCATGCCGCGACTGATCTGCAACGTGCGTGACTGCGCGAACCCGCTCACCGCGAAGGGTTCGACGCTGGGTTGCGATCAGAGACACTCCTTCGACCGCGCCCGCTCGGGCTACTGGAACCTGCTGCAGCCCCAGGATCGCCGCTCCAGCGCCGCAGGCGATCGCGACGATGCGGTTGACGCACGGGAACGCTGGCTCGAGCGCGGTCACGTGGCCAGTCTGGCCGACCGCATCGCGGAGCTCGCCGGCCTGGCCCGGCGGGAGGACGGCGCGACGGTCCTCGACGTCGGTTGCGGCACCGGCTGGTTCCTCGATCGGTTCGCCGGGATCGGCTCTCTCGATCTCTGCGGGATCGATCTCTCCACCCGGGCCGCGGCCAGGGCGGCACGCCGGTTTCCCGACGGTAGCTGGATCGTCGCCAACGCCGATCGCCGATTACCGCTGGCCGACGCATCGGTCGATGTCGCGCTGTCGATCTTCGGACGTCGCCCGGCGGCGGAACTCGCCCGGGTCCTCCGGCCGGGAGGTTGCCTGGTCGTCGTCGTGCCCGGCGGCGACGATCTGGCCGAACTGCGCGAGGCGGCCCAGGGCGAGGCGCTCGCCACCGACCGGACGCCCCGGGTCGTCGAGGAGTTCGCCGGCACCGGTTTACGGCAGGATCTGCACGAGAGCTGGCGCCGTTGCGAAGCTCACGACCGGGAAGGAATCGACGAGTTGCTGGCGATGACCTATCGCGGTGTGCGTCACCGGGACCGGGAACGACTGGTGCGAAAGCTCGCCGACTGCCCGACCCTCGAGGTGACGCTGGCCGCGGAGCTCCTGCGCTTCGGCTAGTGGCGGGGCCGCTAGTCCGGTCGCTCCAGGCTGACCCGGCCGATCTTGCCGGTGCGCAGATCCTGCAACAGGACGTCCGAGGCCTTGTAGAGATCGACCTCGCCGCCACGAACCAGGCAGCCTCGGCGACGACCGATCGCCTCGATCGTCTCCCGGGCATCCCCGGGCAGCTCGTCGAGTCGAAACCGCTCCCGCAGACGATCCGGATAGGCCTCGGTCAGGAACCCGGCGACGTAGGTCGCGACCTGGACGGCGTCGTGGGCCTTGTCGCCGATGGCGCCGCTGGCCGCCAGACGCAGACCGTCGATCTCGTTCTCGATCTTCGGCCAGAGCACACCCGGCGTATCGGCGACGATGATCCCCTTGGTGACCTGCACCGCTTGACGACGCTTGGTCACCGCGGGCTTGTTGCCGACGTTCGCCACCGGCTTGCCCTTGATCGTGTTGATCAGCGTCGACTTGCCGACGTTGGGGATCCCGATCACCATCGCGCGCACCGGCTTGTCCAGCGACCCGCGCTCGGGCACCAGCTTGCGGCACAGCGCGGTCACCCGCTTCGCGGCGGCGGCCTCCCGGGCGGAGATCGCCAGGACCCGGGTCGCCAGCTCCCGTTCGAACCACGACTTCCACAGCGCGGTGACGGTCGGGTCTGCCAGGTCGTCCCGGTTCAGCACGGTGATGCAGACGCGATCTCCGCGGAGTTCTTGCAGCAATGGGTTGCGACTGGCCCGGGGCAAGCGAGCGTCGAGCACTTCGATGACGACGTCGGTGCGCGGCATCGCGTCGGAGATCTCTCGACGGGCCTTGGTCATGTGGCCCGGGAACCAGTTGATGCTCATGCTACGATGGTAGCGTATTCTTGAAGCAACCACGGTTGCGCTGCAGGATCACGACAGGAGGTTCGCGTGCGGGCTCGGGTCGTCTGGATCGGCTGGCTTCTGCTCTTCGCGTCGAGTTCCGCCATGCTGCGATCCCAGGAGCCGACCGGCGAGGACGCTTCGCCCAAGCAGGATTCCGGTGTCGTCGAGCACACCGAGCGCACGCTGGTCCAGCTCGACGTGACGGTCCGTGGTCCGCAGGAACAGATCGAACGTCTCGACGCTGGTGACTTCGAACTGGTCATCGCCGGTCAGGTGATCGACGAGTTCACCGCCGACCGCGTCTGTGTCGACGACGTGCGGCTGGCGAACCTCGGGGGCGACCCCTCGACTCCCGCGCAAGAACCCACCTCCTTGCCCGACCGACCCCAGCTCAGTCTGCTGTTCTACTTCGACGAGTCCCACCTGGTCAGCGCCGGCCGCCGCCGGGCCATCGACCAGTCGCGAGAACTGATCGAGACCCTGGTCGAGGACGGGACCCGGGCGATGGTCGTCTCCGCCGGCAAACGGTTGCAGATCTACGCCGACTGGACCTCGGACCGGAGCGCGTTGCTGGCGGCGATCGACGCCCTCGAAACGGACATGGGTCAGATCGATGCGTACGCGTCGTTCGAGGATCAGCGGGTCCAGCAGGTCTTCCGCTCCCTGGAGAACGGCCGGGCCCTGGCCGAGTTCACCGCGGCCGCGCGCAACGAGTCGGCGGATGACATGCCGGGCTCGCTGCGCACCGGCAATCCGTTCGGTGCCCAGGAACAGGCGTCACCCGCTCCGTCGATGGGCGCGCCGAAGGAACTGCTCGAGGAGGCGGCCGAGGTGCAGGCCCGGTCAACGGCGCGTCAGCTGCAGACCGAGGAGCGGGCCCACGCCCGCCAGGCGATGACACGCCTGTCCTTGATGCTCGTGCGCATGGCCGAGCTCCGCGCGCCCAAGGCGATCGTCTACTTCGGCGACACGATCCGGCCGAACCCCGGCGACCATTACTGGACGCTGCTGGGGCGGAATCAATCGCAATCCCTGGCCCGGCCGGTCGGCGTGACCCACGGGTCGGACTTCACGCCCTATCAACAGGTGATCGACAACGCGACGACTCTCGGCGTCCGCTTCTACGCGGTCCAGGCCGCCGGGCTCCAGGGCGGCGAGGGCAGCGTCGATCTCCCGCGCTCGGGTCTGCGTCACGTCTCCAGCAGCCGCGGCGACATGACCCAGCGTTTCAACGACGCGAAGAAGGGACTCGGTGCGCTGGCCTCGGAGACCGGCGGTCGGGCCTACTTCGGCGCCTCCCCCGCTGCGCTGGTCGCTCGCGGGATCGTCGAAGACCTGCGCTGTGTGTTTCTGCTCAGCTTCGACGCCGGCGACCTTCCCCGGGGCCGCAACCTCTCGGTGCTGGTCAACCTGCCGGGAAAACAGCTCGAGGTACAGACCCGGACCAAGATGATCATCGGCACCCCCGAGGGGCGGATGGAGTCCCGGCTGACCGCGGCCTTCGATGCGCCGTCCGCAGACGCTCGCTCCCCCGAGCTGCGGGTCGGCCTGATCCCGACCGGGTTCGAGCGGGGCAAGTTCTTCGCCCTGGTGCAGGTCGCCGTGGCCAGTTCCGGCGCCGGCGAGGCGAACTGGGATCTCGGAATCTCCGTGGTGGCGCGGGACAGGATCGTCAGCGAGACGTCGGGCCGGATCCGGGTCGACCGACCGGGAGTGCCGCTGGTCCTGGAGCAGATCGTGCGCTTCCCGCCAGGACCGTTCGAGGTCCGCGGCGTGGCCCACGACCTCGCCGGCGACCGGATCCTGAGCCGTTCGCTCACCGGCGACTGGCCCGACCCGCAGGTCGAAGCGGCGACACTGGGTCCGGTGGCGCTGTTGCAACCGAGCCTGGGCGTCTTCCTGCGCGACGAGACCGAGCGTTCCAGCGGGGCGTTGGCGCTGGCAGCCGACGACTGGGTCCAGCCGGAACTACCGACGTCGCTGATCGGGGTGATCTGCCGGGGAAGTCGCAGCGGCGAAGACGTTTCCCTGCTGCGCTCGCTGAGCGGTTCGACCGAGGCCGGCTTCTCGCCGATCTCGCTGGTCGGCGAGAAGGCGCGTTGCTTCGCGTTCAGCGATCTGATTCGCTCGGACACGATGACTGCGGGACACTTCCGCTATGACGTGCAGCTCGGCGGCGCTGCCGAACCAGGCGCGATCGGCGTCCGGGAGTTCATGGTCGTCGCCGCCGACGAGTGACGAGCTACTCCTGGGTCAGGCCGTGCCGCTCGTGCCACTCGGCCAGGGTCTCGTCGGGGTAGCGCGGGAACTTGCGGTCGGCGGGTGAGTCTCCCACCGGCACCCAGCCGGCCTTGAAGTCCAGCATCAGATGGTTGCGCTCGGGCGGAACGGGCAACTCGGTGTCGACCGACCCGGCGTGGGGATGCACGAGGTCGGGCCAGCGGGAGTCCTGGACCCACAGCGCGCTGCCGCACTGTCCGCAGAAGTGACGCTCCTGGGGCGAGGGCTCGCCGTCGATCTCGTCGATGTTCCCCGGGCGATAGACCCGTACGTGTTCCTGCCCGGTGACGACCAGCGTCCGCGCGTCGGCGCCCAGGTTGACCGCGAAGCCACCGCTACCGGCCGTCTTGCGACAGGTCTCGCAGTAGCAGTAGTTGTACGGATAGGGGTGCGGCGCCTCGACCTCGTAGTGGACCGCGCCGCAGTGACAGGAACCCTTCACGGAAAACGGCCTCCATGCACGTCGTGGATGAACGCGATCACGCCCTCCATGAACACCTCCTGATCGTCCCACATCGCCAGGTGGCTTCCGTCGGGGCAGTAGAGGTAGCGGCCGTGCTGCACGAGCTTGCTCATCTCTTCCATCTCGGCCGGCCGCATCGTGTCGTGGCGGGCGCCGACCATCAGCGTGGGCACCTCCAGCTCGCCCAGGCGATCCCAGACCGACCAGTCGGCGAGGATCCCGCCGGGCACGAACTCGCTGGGGCCCTGCATGTACTCGTAGACCGTATGGTTCAGATGCTTGAACGCCCGGTTGACCCCCTCGGGCCATTCCGGAAGCCGGCAGAAGTGCCGGCGGTAGTAGTGCTCCATCACCAGCCCCTGATATTCGGGGTTCATGTAGTCGCCGGCCTTTTCGTAGACCTCGAGCTGTTCGAGGATCTCCGCCGGCAGCTTCGCTCGCAGCTCCGCGTTGTACGCGGCGTAGCGCTCGAAGTCGGCGGTCATGTTGGCGACGATCAGGCCCTTGAGGTTCTGCTGGTACTTGAGGGCGTACTCCATGCCGAGGATGCCGCCCCACGAACTCCCGAGGATGTAGAAGTTGTCGGCGTTCAGTCCCAGGGCGACCCGCACCTGCTCGACCTCCTCGACGAAGCGTTCGACGGTCCACAGGCTCATGTCGTCGGGTTGATCGGAGTAGTACGAACCGAGCTGGTCGTACTCGTAGAACTGGATGTTCGCCTGGGGGAAGAAGCTCTCGAACGCCTCCAGGTACTCGTGGGTCGCCGCAGGACCGCCGTGGAGCAACAGCACCTTCATCTCGCTGTTGCCGAACTGCTTGGTCCAGACCTTGTAGCCCTCGCGGAGCTGGATCATCCGCACGCCGCCGGCCTGGTGGTCGCCGGGGGTCTGCACATCGAGGTAGCGGCAGCAGTCGCCGTCGCCATGCCCGGCGCCGGCGTTCGAGTTGCCGCCGCCGTGCTCGGCGACGTGACCGCAGGCCAGGCCGAACGCGGCCAGCGCCGTGACGAGCAGGAGTAGACGGAAGGTTCGGTAAGGACGGTTCATCGTGGATTCTCCAGCCGAGAGGATAGCGGCTCAACGGAAAAAGTCGAGACTCTAGTCCGCCCACTCACGAGGTTCGCGCAGCACCTCGATCAGCTTCGCCTCGGGGCTCCCCGCCTCGGGACGGTGGTCGTAGGCCCAGCGCGCCGTCGGCGGCATCGACATCAGGATCGACTCGGTCCGGCCGCCGGTCTCGAGCCCGAACAGCGTGCCCCGGTCCCAGACCAGGTTGAACTCGACGTAACGGCCCCGACGAATCGCCTGCCACTCCGACTGCTCCGCGCTCCAGCTCTCCCCGCGCCGCCGCTCGACGATCGGCGCGTAGGCCTCGACGAAGGCGTCGCCGACGTCGCAGACGAAGGCGAAGGTCGCGTCGTGATCCTGGTCCAGGTAGTCGAAGAACAGGCCGCCGATGCCCCGGGCTTCGCCGCGATGCTTGAGGAAGAAGTACTCGTCGCACCACTGCTTGAAGCGCGGGTAGTACTCCGGTGCGTGATCGTCGCAGGCCTGCTTGAAGCGGCGGTGGAAGTGAACTGCGTCCTCCTCTTCCAGGTAGTACGGCGTCAGGTCGGCTCCGCCACCGAACCAGGAGCGCTTCACCTCGCGTGCCTCGTCGTCGAGCATCTCGAGGTAGCGCACGTTCATGTGCACCGTCGGCACCCGCGGGCTGATCGGGTGCAGCACCAGCGAGACGCCGGTGGCGTAGAAGCGCCGGGCGTCGGTCTTCATCCGCTCGGCCAGCTTGTCCGAAAGCACACCGCTGACCTCCGAGAGGTTGACGCCACCCTTCTCGAAGACGGCGCCGTCGGAGATCACCCGGGTGATCCCGCCACCCTCGCCGATCGCGTGCCCCGGGGAATAGTCCCAGACCTCGCGGCCGAAGACCGCCTGGCCATCGAGCTGCTCCAGCTCCTTGCAGATGCGGTCCTGCAGCCCGCCGAAGTAGCGACGCACATCCTGCCTGCGATCCATCACGGCTCCTCCGGCAGCTTCCCGCGACTCAACCGGCACTCGCCGCGAGCCGCACCGTTTCGAAGTGAATCGACACCGTATCCTCGACATCGGGGGCGTAGCCACCGGCCATCGTCACGACATACGGCAACCCCCGGGAGCGGCAGGCCTCGTAGACCCGACGATCCCGCTCCGCCAGCCCGGCCTTGGTCAGGCCGAGGCGGCCCCAGCGATCGCCACGCCACGGGTCTGCGCCGGAGACGTAGATCGCCAGCTCGGCGCCGGCCGCGGCGTCGAGGGCCCGGTGGAGACCACGGCCGAGGGCTTCGAGGTACTCGTCGTCGCCGGTTCCGTCAGCCAGCGCGACGTCGAGATCGCTGATCTGCTTGCGGAACGGAAAGTTCTGCGCGCCGTGAATCGAGAACGTCGTGATCGATGGATCGTCGGCACAGATCGAGGCGGTGCCGTTCCCCTGATGCACGTCGCAGTCGATCACCACGCCGCGCTGGATCCGACCCTCGGCCTGCATCGTGCGCAAGGCGACGACGCTGTCGTTGAACACGCAGAACCCCTCGCCTTGATCGCGAAACGCATGATGCGTTCCGCCGGCCAGGTTGACCGCGCTACCCTCGGCGAGGGCGGAGCGCGCCGCCTCGATCGTCGCCCCGGCCGAACGTCGCGATCGCTCGACCAGCTCGGGGGACCAGGGAAAGCCGATCCGCCGCTGCTCGGCACGTTCCAGCTTCCCGTCGATCACCCGCTCGAGGTAGCCGGGGTCGTGAGCCCGACAGAGCTGCTCGTCGGTCGCCGCCGCCGGCTCGCGGAGATCGCGGGGCTGGACCCAGTCGGCCCGCTGCACCTCCTCGCGCAGCCGGGCGTACTTGCTCATCGGGAACTTGTGCCCCTCGGGCAGGGGCAGCACGAAGCGGTCGGTGTAGAAGATCTTCACCGGCCGGGACAGGGGAAGGCGATCTGCCGGGAGTCGATCACTCGTACGGCAGCGCGTCTTCGAGCTTCAGCTTCAGCCGATCGTGGATCCACTTGGAGTCCCACCACTCCCTCGGGTTCACCGCGAGCCCCTGGAGCAACATCGTGAAGTGCAGATGGTCACCGCCGGCCAGTCCGGTCTGGCCGGTCCGCCCGATGATCTCGCCGCGTTCGACGGTCTGACCTTCCGTGACGCTGATCTCGGAGAGATGACCGTACAGACTGAACAGACCGTAGCCGTGGTCGATGACGACGGCGTTGCCGTAGATGCCGAAGTAGCGGGCCAGCGAGACGACGCCGGTGTTCGCCGCCTGCAGCTCGGCGCGGCGGGTCGAGGCCAGATCGAAACCGAGGTGATCCTGATGGTCGATCGCCTCACCGTTGTAGGTGTAGGTGCGGCGGTCGGCGAAGTCGGACATCACCCTCGCGTTCTTCATCTGCAGGAAGGTCTCCTGCCAGAGGAACTCCGGCACCGACGTCGTGGCCAGCTCGTTGAGCGTCGCCGCGTTGGCCGCCCGCAGTTCGTTGTTGATCATGATGTAGTTCTGCAGCAGGTCGCCCTTGTCGGTCAGCGACGGCGTCTGCTCGAGGATCGACGGCACGACACGCTCCATGAAACCGTCGCTGACACGGATCTCGTCCTCGCGGAACGGCTTGCGGTGGAACCGATCGACGAAGGCGATCGACGCCTGGTTCTCGACCTCGTCGACGGCGATCAGCCGGATGCTGGCCACGTCGTCGAGATCGAACGGCACGCCGAACAGGGCGAATCTCTCGTTGGCCTGGCCGCCGGGAAGCGGATAGCCGGGGAAGAACCAGTCACCGGACTGGACGCCGTCGCGCACCGCATCCTCGCTGACCGTGTAGACCACCGCCTCGGCGCCGCCCTGGGCGACGTAGGTGCGGATCGAGGAGACGCTCAGCTGCGGCGGTCGCAGCTTGACGTTCATCTGTAGCTGGTCGGTAGACGGACCGGGGGAGCGCAGCAGGCTGCCCGCGCGGTCGGCGGTCACGCGGATCGTCGCCGTGCCTTCCCGCAGCGACTCCTGGGTGTCGCGGCCGACGATCACCTCGAAGGCGTCGCGCTCGGTCCGGTCGCCCCAGAACGACCAGGCCGGCCGCGGGTCGTAGGTCCGTTCCTCGAGCAGCTCGACGCGCTCTTCCTGGAGCAGCTCGACCTTGACCACGCTGAGGCCACGCTTCGCTTCGGCGACCTCGACCTGGACGGCGGTGCGGCGGCCGATCGCCGGCCGGTCCGCGGTGATCGCGATCGTCGGCGCGGGACCGGCGCCGAAGGCGGCCCGGAACAGCAAGACCAGGCCGACGACGGCCAGCAGCGACAGGACCAGGGTCAATCTTCCGCGGGACTTCTTTCGGGTGCGAGCCATCGTTATTCCTATATCGATATCAGTTTGGGCGGCGCACTATAACACTCGATCGTCGGGCTCCGGCAGCGTCCCGTCAGCCCCGGAAGGCAGCCGGACGACCGGCCCGCCGAACGCCGACGCAGCCTCCTCGAGCAGCTCCTCCTCTCGTCCATGGTAGCGGGGCGAGAAGTGGAACGGGGCCAGCCGGCCGGCCCCGGCGGCCCGGGCGATCTCGCCGGCCTGTCGCGCGGTCAGGTGACTGCGCTCCCGGGCCAGCTCCCGGTCCTCGTCGAGGAACGCCGTCTCGCAGATCAACAGGTCGACCTGGTCCGCCAGCGCCAGCGCCCGCTCCCGGTTGGCCGGGGTGTCGGCGAGGTCGGTCAGGTAGGCCAGACTCTGGCCGGGACTGCGGGTCAGGATCTGCCCTGTCAGCTCGTCGCAGCGACGGGCCTCGCTCGTTCCGTCGTCTCGCGCCGCGTCGACGGTCTCGTCGCCGGCTCCGCCTTGCCGGACGTTCGCCTTCAGCTCGGCGAGCCACGGACCGGGCACCAGGCCCATGCGCAGCAGCCGATCGCGATCGACCGACAGATGCTCGGTCTCGCGCAGGCAACAACCCAGCACCGGGATGCCGTGGTCGAACGAGTCGACACGGATCGTGTACGCGCGGTGGGCGTGGGCCGTTCCGTGAAACGGCCGATCCGGCAACGGCTCCGGCTTCATGCGCCCGGGACCGGTGAACGCCGCCGAACGGATGCGCTCGCCGTCGATCTCCTCGGCGATCAAGCGCAGCGGATACGACTCGATCAGGTTCCAGCTGTAGCCGTCGAGCCGGGCGGCGAGCTGATCGACGAAGCCGGTCGGTCCGGTGATGCGCAACTCGCGCTCCCGCCGGAGGACGATCCGCAGCAGCTGATCGAAGCCGATGAAGTGATCCATGTGGGTGTGGGTCACGATCACGCGATCGACGCGCAGGAGTTTCTTCGGCGACAGCCGGTGCAGGTCACCGAGGTCGAACAGGACCGACTGCCCCTCGTCGAGCAGGTCGACCCAGACCAGCGGGTCACCGCCGGGACCGTTGGGCAGGAACGGGTGCAGCAGCGTGCGCATCCTCAGGATGGTACAAGGTATGCTTGGGGCAGGAGGTTGACATGGCGGAAGAAAGACGACGTCAACTCGTGACCGGCGGTGTACTGATCGCGATGGGGCTGGTCCTCTGGGCCATGCGCCGCTTCGACATCGACCTCGACATCGCGGTCGGCCCGGTGCTGATCGGCGCCGCCTTCCTGGCCGCGTACTTCTATTTCCGGGTCTACGGCTTCCTGATTCCGGGCTGCATCCTCCTGGCGCTGGGGCTCGGCTCCCTGGTCGACGGCATCGAAAACTTCGAGAATCCGCACCAGATCGCCCTCGGCGCCGGTTTCGTGGCGATCTGGGGCATGCACCTGCTGTACGAGCGCCGGAACGACTGGTGGCCGCTGATTCCCGGCGGTTTTCTGCTGGTCTTCGGCCTGGCCGACCAGACGGCGGTGATCTCCTTCGTCAAGGAGAACTGGCCGCTGGCCTTCGTCGTCGTCGGCCTGTTGATCCTGTTCGGCGCGATCAAGCCCCGGGTCGGTGTCATCCACATCGACACCGACGACGAGGGAAAGAGATGAGCGACTTCAAGGTGGCCGAGCTCAAACCGGTCGTCGAGTTCGCCGACTTCGAGAAGCTCGACATTCGCGTCGGCACGATCGTGCGCGTCGACGAGATCGAGAACTCGAAGAAGCTGGTCAAGCTGACCGTGGCCTTCGGCGATCGCGAACGGACGATCCTCAGCGGCATGAAACAGGAACGCGAGAACGTGAAGGAGATCGAGGGCAAGCAGACGTTGTTCCTGCTCAACCTCGCGCCGCGCAAGATGGCCGGCGAGCTTTCCGAAGGAATGATTCTCGACGTCGGTTACGCCGATGGATTGCGCCCGGCGTTGCTGGAGACGGAACGAACGCTTCCGGACGGCGCTCGCGCGGGATAGACGTCAACCCCCTTCTTGAAAAAACTTTCCCGCAGCGTCGGGAGTCGTTTTCCCCTGTTCCGACGCTGGCAGCGAGTTTGCTAAGGCGTCAAGCGTTGACATTCCCCGGAAGGTCGCGGTAACTGAACGGGAGTGGTCGTCGGCACACGACCACCCGGCAGTGAGCATGACCGTATCGAACTTCCATCACCCCACGTGGGTCCGCACCTTGTTGCTCGTCGGCGTCGCGACGGTTCTGCTCGCGACCGCGTGCGACCGTGGCGACGACGGTTCGAACGTCGGCGTGGCCGACCCTCCGTTCATCGCGTCGGGAGATCTGGAACAGATCCGCAAGAGCGGACGGCTGCGTGTGCTCTATCCGCGGGTGACCGTCGGCACGCACCTGCCGCGCAAGGGCAACACCCTCGACTACGAACTCGACCTGGCCCGGAGCTACGCGGAGACGCTGGGGCTCGAACCGGTGTTCATCTATGTCGAGTCCCGGGAGCGTCTGATCCCCGACCTGCTCGCCGGTCGCGGCGATCTGATCGCCGGCAACCTCACCGTGACACCGGAGCGTCGAGACCAGGTCGCCTTCACGGTCCCGCTGGAGGTCGTCCGGGAGCAGGTCGTCATCCGCGCCGGCGATACGGACCTCGACGGCCCCGGTGATCTGGTCGGCCGCCGGGTCGCCGTCCGCCGCTCCTCCTCCTACTGGGAAACCGTCAACAGCCTACGGTCCGAGCACGACGGGATCGAGATCCAGGAGGTGCCCGAGGAACTCGATACCGAGGAAATCCTGCATCGGGTGGCCCTGGGCTCCTACGATCTGGCGGTCGCCGACAGCAACCTCGTCGACGCGACCCTGTCCTACCGGGACGACCTCCGGTCGGCCCTGGACCTGACCGACGACCGGGCCGTGGCCTGGGCCGTCCGGCCCGGATCCCGGGAACTTCTGGCGGGTCTGAACCGTTTTCTGACCGATTCCCGGCTGACGACCCGGGAGACCGCTCTGGACCGGTCGGACCTGCCGGGGATCCACGAGCGACGGGTGATCCGGGTGCTGACCCGGAACTCGCCGGCGAGCTACTTCCTCTGGAAGGGCCGGCTGATGGGCTTCGAGTACGACCTGGCCAAGCGCTTCAGCAAGCGGCACCGGCTGCGGCTGGAGATGATCGTGCCGCCCGCCGGCGAGGACCTGCTGGAGTGGTTGCGCGAGGGCAAGGGCGACGTGATCGCGGCCTCGATGACCCCGGCAAAGACGGATCGCGTGCAGGGTCTCGAGTTCTCGCGTCCCTACAACTGGGTCTCCCAGCTCGTGGTCACCCGCAGCGACGATGTGACCCTCTCGGCGCCGGTCGATCTCGCGGGGCGCACGTTTCACGTCCGTCGCTCCAGCGCCTACTGGGAGAGCCTCGAACAGCGCATCGCCGACGGAGCGACGTTCAAGCTGGCCGAGGCACCGGCGCAGATGTCGACCGAGGAGATCATCGCCAAGGTCGCCGACGGCAGCTTCGACCTGACCCTTGCCGACAGCCACATCCTGGACATCGAGCTGACCTGGCGTGACAACGTGCGCGGCGCGTTTCCGCTCGGGGAACCGGTCGCGCTGGCCTGGGTCGTGCGCAAGGAGAACCCGGAGCTGCTGGCCACCGTCAACGACTTCCTGCGTCGCGAGTACCGTGGCCTGTTCTACAACATGAAGTACGACCAGTACTTCCGGAACGCGGCGCGGATCCGCTCGCACATCGAGCAGGGGCACGCCGCCAGCGGCGGCCTCTCGCCCTACGACGACGTGGTGCGTCGGTTCGCAGACGAGGCCGGCTTCGACTGGCGCTTGATCGTCTCGCAGATGTTCCAGGAGAGCCGCTTCGATCCCCAGGCGCGCTCCTTCGCCGGCGCCGTGGGCTTGATGCAGGTCCTGCCGCGAACCGCCGAGGAGCTGGGCTACACCGACGACCTGCACGACCCCGAGACCGGGATCTCCGCGGGTGTCGCCTATCTCTCGTGGGTTCGCGATCGCTTCGACGAAGAGCTGCCCGTCACCGACCGGATGTGGTTCACCCTCGCCGCCTACAACGCCGGCCCGGGGCACGTGCGCGACGCGCGGCGACTCGCCGAGAAGCTCGGCCTGAACCCGAACCGCTGGGACGACAACGTCGAGGCCGCGATGCGCTTGCTCTCGAGCCCCAAGTACTACAGCGGGGCGCCGCACGGATACTGCCGTTGCGGTCAGGCGGTGCACTATGTCCGCGAGATCCGCCAGCGCTATCTCGCCTACGTCGAGGGCACCGCGCGACTCACGGCGGCGGCGGCCGATCGCTCCTGACACCGGACCCACCCTCGACTCCGCCGAAGCTGCGCCGCACGATGAGATAGATCGGCGCGCCGGCACCGATCACGGCGAGTCCGATCAGCGCGTGGGTCGGGTTGTAGAAGTAGCTCGAGACGGCGACCGCCAGCGACACTCCCAGGTAGATCAGCGGCGTGAACGGGTAGCCCGGGCAGCGGAACTTCGCGCCGTCGGGGTCGCGGTGGCGGAACACGAACAGCGACGCCACGGACATCGAGGAGAGCAGCAGGATCGCCAGGGTGGCCCAGCCGACGAGATCCTCGACGTTGCTCAGCAGGCAGAGGACCGCGGACCAGATCCCGCTGACCCACAGGGCGGTCGCCGGTACGCCGGCCTTGTTCGTCCGGGTGAACGAGCGTGGCGCCATCCCGTCGGTGGCGATGGCGTAGTAGACCCGGGAGCCGGCCATCAGCGTGACGTTGGCCGAACCGAGAATGGCGATCGCGATCGTCACCGCCAGCAAGGTCTCGCCGCCGCCGGACAGCAGCCGGTTCGCCGCCTCGGCCGCCGGTCGCTCGGAGCCGGCCAGCAGTTCCCGGGGGACCACCGCGAACAGCGCCACGTTGAACAGCACGTACAGCAGCGTCACGCCGATCGTGCCGCCGATCAGCCCGCGGGCCAGGCTGCGGGTCGGGTCCTTCATCTCGCCGGCGAGGTACGCCGCGGCGTTCCAGCCCGAGTAGGCGAAGAAGATCGGGATCAACGCCGCGGCGAACAGCACCGGCGACGGAGTGCCGGTTGCGCTGTACCCGGCGAAACCGACCTCGCCGCTGCCCCGGGCAGCTCCGACCAGGAACAGCCCGATCACCACCGCGACGGGAACGGCGGTCAGCACCGCGGTCGTGCGTCCCGCGATCTTCGCGCCGACGGTGTTGGTCCAGGTCAGCAGCAGGACGACGACCGGCGCCAGCAAGGTCACGTTCAGCGAAGACGAGTCGCCGATGCCGGGGATCGCCGCGATCGCGGCCCGGGTCTGGGCCGCGGCGGCCGCCGAGAAGGTCAGGGTGATCGCGGCCCAGCCGTTCATGAAGCCCCAGAACGGACCGAACGCCCGGGCCAGGTAACGGTAGTCACCACCGGCCTCGGGGATCCGCGAGCCCAGCTCGCCGTAGATCAACGCGCCGCCGATCGAGACCAGGCCGCCGATCAACCAGGCCAGCAACGGCCAGGCCACGCCGTCGATCTGGGCGGCGACGACGCCGGGGGTGAAGAAGATCCCGGCGCCGATCATGTTGCCGGCGACGATCCAGCCGGCGTCGACGGAGGTGAGAACTCGTTTGAGGGCCATCGCGGCCCCAGGATAGCCGCTATCCGGCCTGGCGCCGGTTCAACACGGCGACGATGCCGAGGATCGCGACTCCGGCCAGGGTGAGCATCGACAGTCCGCTGTCGCCCAGGCTCCAGCGACCGACCGGGAGCAACAGCAAACCGGCGGCCAGGAACATCAGGCCGCGCAGGGTCGGCGACAGGGGTGCGAACAGGTGCCCGGCGATAGCGGCGGCGAACGGCAGGATGCCGGCCAGGGAGATCAGCGAGGCGCCGAGGATCGCCAGGATCGACGCCGGCTCGCCGGACGGCCGGAGCATCAGCAGCTCGGGCCGGAACACGAACATGTACGGCAACGTGAAGCCGACGAGGGCGAAGCGGAAGGCGGCCATCCCGGTGGCCATGATGTTGGCGTTGGCGATCGACCCCGCCGTGTAGGCCGCCAGGGCGACCGGCGGCGTGACCATCGACATCATGCCGAAGTAGAAGATGAACAGATGGGCCGACAGCGGCACGACGCCGAGCTGACCCAGCACCGGGCCGACCAGCGTCGCCATCAGCAGGTAGCAGACCGCCGACGGCAGCCCCATCCCGAGGACGATCGACGAGATCATGATCAACACCAGGGCGCCGATCAGGTTGCCCTGGGACAGGTCGAGGATCGCCGTCGGCAGCTTCGTGCCGATGCCGGTCAACGTCACAACGCCGATCACGATCCCGACACAGGCGGCGGCGCAGACAAGCGGAATCACATCCGACGCGGACTTGGCGCAGGCGTCGAGAATCCCGCGGCCGTTGATCCGCGTCTTCGCATTCAGCGCGGCGACGACGATGACGACGACGATCGCCAGGGTCACGGCACGGAAGACGCTGAAGCCGGAGAGCAGCAGGCCGATCAGCGAGAAGAAGCCGACGCCGAAGACGACTCCCTCGAACTTGAGCAACGAACCCTGCTGCCCGGGCAGTTGCTGTGCCTTGGCGCCGATCCGCTTGGCGTAGAAGTGAACGATCAGCAACAGCGAGACGTAGTAGAGCATCGCCGGGACGACGGCGGCCTTGAGGATCTGCAGGTAGGTCACCGGTGGGTCGATGATCTCCAGCATCATGTAGGCGCCGGCGCCCATCACCGGCGGGACCAGGGCGCCGCCGGAGCTGGCCGCGGCCTCGACCCCCGCCGCGATCTCGCCGCGGAAACCCGCGCACTGCGCATCAACGGGATCGTGAAGGTGCCGGTGGTCGCGGTGTTGGCGACGGCACTGCCCGACAGCGATCCCATCAGCCCGCTGCTGAGTACCGAGACCTTGGCCGGACCGCCCGGTGTCGAGCCGAAGATGCGCTGGGCGAAGTCGATGATGAACTGGGTCGCGCCGGTCTGCTGCAGGAAGGCGCCGAAGACGACGAACAGGAAGACGTAGGTGAACATCACCCCCAGCGCCGTGCCGAACACGCCCTGGGTCTGCAGGAACGTCTGGGCGATCACCCGCTCGAGCCCGTAGCCCCGGTGGGGAAACAGGGCCGACGGCAGCCAGGGACCGATGAACGCGTAGACGATGAACAGCAGCGACAGGATCGACAGCGCCGGGCCGATCGAGCGCCGGGCGCCCTCGAGGACCAGCAGCAGCCCGATGCCGCCGATGACGATGTCGAGGGTCGACTCGTGACCGGCGCGGTTGCCCAGGGTCTGACCGCCGATCCACAGCCCCTGGAACGCCGGCTCGGTCTGGATGACGACAAACACGCAGCAGACGACCGAGGCGCCGGCGAGAACCAGGTCGAACAGACGCGCCGGCCGCGAATCGGCCAGCCGCCGGTGCAGCGGGATGTTCAGGAAGCAGAGCAGCAGGCCGAGCAGGGCGAAGATCGCCAGCTGGGACTGCGGCCCGAGACGGGGGTAGTTGACCTCGACCGCGCAGAACAGGCACAGGATCGCACCCAGAGCACGGTTGACGTTCTGGGCCATGGATCAGCTACCGGTCCAGATTCCGATCTCTTTGTAGAACCGGATCGCACCGGGGTGGAACTCGGTGCCCGTGTCGCGGACGACGTTGCGCTCGTTGATCGCCCGGCCGGCGGCGTGCTTCTTGACCACCTGCTCGCGGTTCTCGTAGATCGTCTTGGTCAGCTTGTAGACCAGCTCCTCGTCGGCGTCGGCGCCGACGATCAAGTGCATCGAACCGACGTCGAGCCCGGCGTAGGGTTCGGTCTGGCCGCGGTAGGTGCCGGCGGGAATCGTCGCCGCGTTGAAGAACAGGTAGTCCTTGACCAGGCCCTCGGTCGCGGTCGGGTCCATCGGCACGAACTTGCAGTCCTGGGAGGCGCAGGCCTGGGTGATCGACGCGGTCGGCACCGCGCCACCGAGGAACGCCGCGGCAGCCGAACCGTCGGCCAGCATGTCGACGGCGGCGGCCTGGCCGGCGAACAGCGGGTTGAAGTCCTCGAAGGTCACGCCGTGGCGCGCGAGCAGCGGCCGGACGAAGTACTCGAAGCCCGCACCCTCGGGTCCGATGACCACCCGCTTACCTTTGAGATCGGCGATCGTCTCGACGCCGCTGCCCTCGGTGGTGATGAACAGGGCGACGTTCGGCGCCAGGGTCATCACGGTACGGATCGGGTAGGCCTGATCCCAGCCGGCGTCACCGCGAATCGCGAAGTAGCTGATCGCCGCGTTGGCCAGGGCCATGTCGATCTCGCCGGCGGCGATGCGCCGGATGTTCTCCTGGGTGCCGCGGGTCGACTCGGCGGTGACCTCCCAGCTCTCCGTGCCCTTGTTCTCGTTCAGCACCTCGCTGATCGCGCCGCCGACGACGAAGAACGCGCCTCCGGGAGGGGCGGTGCCGAGGCTGAGGAACTGCTGCTGGGGCGACGAGCAGGAGACGGCGACGACGAGGGCGACGAGGGCGACCAGCGCGAACAGGGACAGGAGCGAGCGTTTCATGATTCCATCCGTTCTGCGTGTTGGCGGACTTTCTATTAATGAAGTGGCGACCGGGTACGCCAGTTACTATATCGCGGCCGATCCGGGGAGCGGATCCCCTCCTGCCGTTTTACACTCCTTTACATGAATCCGACACGGCCCATCCGCGCGGCGGTCCACGGCGAGATCGACGCCCTGACGGCACTGGCCCATCGCTCCAAGCGGCACTGGGGCTACCCCGAGGCCTGGATCGTCGAGTGGCGGGAGGCGCTGACGGTCACCGCCGAGCAGCTCGCGGACTACACCGTCCGGGTCGTCGACGATGGCGGGACGCCGGCCGGCTTCTACATCCTGATCGTCGACGGGACCGCGGCGGAGCTGGAGGCGATGTGGGTCGATCCCCCGTCGATCGGCCAGGGGGTCGGCGAGCTGCTGTTCCGGGACGCCGTGGCCCACGCCGACCGGCAGGGCGCCCGGACGCTCGGCATCCTGTCCGACCCGAACGCCGTCGGCTTCTACGAGCGGATGGGCGCGCGACCCGACGGCCGTGAGTACGCACCCGTCGCCGGTGTCGAACGGTACTTGCCTCGATTGAAGCTGGAGATCCGATCATCGACACCAAACTCGACCTCCAGGTAACCGCCGATCGGCTGGCGGTCGTTCGCCTCGACCCGGCGGCCGCCGTGCCCGGCTGGGCGATGGCCGGCGGCTTCGTCTCGGTCACCCGCACCAGCGACGAGCTCTCCCTCGTCGTTGCGGAGGAAGCGGTACCCCGGGGGGCGACGGCGGATGGACTGCGGGTTCAGTCCGGCTGGCGCTGCCTGAAGGTCGCCGGCCCGCTGGACTTCTCGCTGGTCGGCATCCTGGCCTCCCTGGCGGTTCCGCTGGCCGAGGCCGGCGTCAGCATCTTCGCGATCTCGACCTTCGACACCGACTACCTGCTGGTCCCGGCGAGCGATCTGGCCCGTGCCGTTGCCGAGCTGAAGGTGCGGGGACATCGCGTCGCCGGGTCTTGAACCGGACGACGCTGCGCCGGCGCGTCAGTCCCGTGATCGGAAGTAGGCGACCTGGGCGGCGAACGACGCCACCCGGGTGCCCATCCGCAGCATCAGGAAGGCCTGGCCGACGAGGAACGCGACCAGCACCGCGACTCCGCTGACCTGCCCGATCCCCGGCGCGGCGAGCCAGTAGACGCCGAGCAGCAGACCCGAGACGGCGAGCATCAGGAAGTGGATCCCCAGCGTCGCCAGCGGATGGGACATCACGAAGCCGATGCCGCGCAGCGCCGCCAGCAGCATGCTGCTGCGGTCCTCGAGGACGGTGGCGACCTTCGCGTAGGCGAAGCTGATGTGTACCAGGATCAACAGCAGCGACGTGATCGCGAAGATGACCAGCGTGTAGAGCAGCACCGACGATTCGGCGGTCGTGTCCCGGGTGAAGCTCTCCAGCCAGTCGCCCATCCGGCCATGCAGCCGGTAGATCAGCCAGTAGAACGGCGCGGAGAACAGCGCCAGGCGCACGAAGCGCGCGAAGTAGCGTCCGCCGTTCTGCAGCACGCCGCCGGCCCGGGCCGGGTCCTGGGTGGTCGAACGGGTTAGCCGGGCCAGCACGCCACCGCTGAGGAAGGCCCAGAGCAGCGCGAAGCCGACGGCGACCGCCAGGACCGAACGCGACGAGGTGAACAGGCTTCCGTCGGCCCAGCGCTCCAGGTTGATCAGGAACGCGCCGACGCCGGTCTGGGTCGGGTGCAGGGTCGCCGCCAACCCCTTCGCCGAGCTCTCGTATTCGCTGAACCAGCCCATGTCGAAACCGTCGCGCAGCTTCTGATGCACGAGGCTCGCACCGACGTGATCCTCGATCGCGTCGGAGACGATCCAGGCCGCGGGCAGCGCCAGCGCGAAGTTGGCCAGCCAGAGCAGCAGGATCAGCCCCGGCCGGCTCATCGCCTCGCGCAGACCGTGGAGCCACGCGCGGATCATGAGAAGAACGCCATGGTCGTCATCACATCCTGCAACCAGATCATCCACTTCGAGGCCCACTTGCGCGCCGGGAGCGTCGCCTCGGCCTCGCGGAGCTTGCTGTTGTTGGTCGCGTCGATGTCGAGCATCAGCACGCGCTCGGGGTCGACCACGGCGTGGCGCAGCTTGCCCGGTCGCTCGACGACGATCGTCTTCCAGTGGTCGACTCCGTCCCAGCGCTCGCGCAGCTCGTGGCCGTCCTCGAACACGAGCAGGACGTCGACCGGGAAGACGCCGCTCTGCCGGCGCTGCACGACCACCTCGGTGCGGTAGACCGTGGTGGCGTCGTCGGCATCGGCCTCGTCGTCGTCGTTGTCCGCGTCCTTGCCGGGCTTGGTGTAGACCAGACCGGCCGGCCCCTCGACGAACCCCTTCGGTGCCGCCGGTCGGCTCAGCACCGATGCGATCGCGTAGTCGAAGGCGACGGACTCGTCGAACAGCTGATCCATGAACCAGGAGAGATCCTCGCCGGCGACCTCGTCGAGCACCGCGAAGAAGTCCTCGGGTGTCGGGTGGCCGTAGCGATAGCGGTCGAAGAAGGTCGACATCGCCCGCTGCAGGACGTCCCAGCCCAGGTGGCGCTCGAGGGTATCGAGCCACAGCGCCGTCTTGCTGTAACTGATGTTGCCGCCGGTGGCCGGGTAGTAGCGCCAGCTGTCGGTTCCCTGGTCGTCGGAGAGCGCCGACCCGCGATAGCGGGAGAGCCGGGAGATCATCGCGTCCTCGCGGATGTCCGGGAACGACAGCGGAAGCATGCCCCGGCCGCGCTTGCCCGGCGAACGCAGGAACCGGCGGGTGACGAAGGAGTCGCCGTAGACGGTGCGCATCGTGCGGATCGTCGAGAAGGTGTTGAAGCCCTCGTCGATCCAGGCGTGCTCGAACTCGTTGTTGCCGACCAGCCCGTACCAGAACTGGTGCCCGGCTTCGTGGACGGTGACGCTCTCCGGCGAACCGGCGCCGAACGGCGCGAACAGCCGCGAGCCGCAGGTGAAAAGCGTCGGGTACTCCATCCCGCCGGCGCCGCTGCCGTAGGCCGGGTCGATCACCGTGATGTGGCCGTAGGGGTAGGCGCCGTACCACTTGCCGTAGTGCTCGAGGGCCGCCGACGTGGCGTCGAAGTGCCGCTGGGCCTGGCCGAGGTGCTCGGGCTGGATCAGCAGCCGCATCTCCACCGACGGCAAACCGGCCGCCTCGAACAGCTGGGTCAGCTCCTGGTACCGGGGGCTCGAGGTCCAGGCGAAGCCGTGGACATCCTCCTGGTAGTGCTGGTGGGTGACGGTGTCGTCGTTGTTCTCGGTGGTGGCGATCCGCCGCCCGGTGGCGCCGAGCACGTGGGAGCGGGGCACCGTCAACGTGACGTCGTACACGCCGTAGTCCGAGAAGAACTCGGTGCCGGCGTGGAACTGGTGGCAGTTCCAGTCCGGCCCCTCGAAGACGCCGAGCTTGGGAAACCAGTGGGCGATGAAGAAGAAGTTGCCGCGGAAGCCGGTCCGGGCAAAGGTCCGCGGCACCTTCGAGCGCCAGGTCATCTCGACGCGGATCGTCTCGCCGGGGGCGACCTCGTGGGGCAGGTCGACGACCAGCACGGTGCGGTCGTGAGGGTTGCCGTCGTCGGGCGAGTCGAAGCGCATCGTGCCCGAGAGGTCGAGGTCGTCGTAGGCGATCACCGCCTCCGCCGGGCCGCGCTCGCCGGCGAGCAGCTTCGTCGACTGGACGTCGGTGAAGCCCCAGTCCTCCTCGCGGACGACCTTCAGATCGGCGCGACCGCGAATCCGGTCGCCGAGCATCCAGGTGCTGCGATCGTTGCGGAAGCCGTTCCAGTACAGATGAAAGCGGAGCTCGGCGGTCGAGTGCTGCTGGATGTTGCGCCAGGTCAGTACCTGACGACCCTCGATCGTCCGCGCGTTCGCGTCGAGCTGCGCCTCGATCCGGTAGTTCGCGTTGCGCGGCGACTGCTCGACGGGAACTCGCTGCCCCGGCACAGCCACCTCCGCGGACTCGGCGGCCTCGGCGAACGCGTCAACGACCCCGCTGGGATCCTGGGCGACCGTCGCGGTCAGGACCAGGGCGAGAACGGCGGCAGCGACAAGCCCGTGGGTCACGAGACGGGATCGGAACACGCATCCTCCCCGCCGGGTAGCCCGTCGATGCGACCGCCCGGCGGACGAATGGTAGTCGATCCCGGCGGCTTCGGGGCCGCCGGAGTTCAGGCGTGGCTGCCGGGATCCAGCTCGCGGGCCATCAGGGACGGCAGGAAGCTCTCACGAACTTCTTTTCGACGGAGGACCCGGCGCAGCTTGTTGCGCGCCTGGATCTCGATCTGCCGCACGCGCTCCCGGGTGACCCCCAGATCCTTGCCGATCTGCTCCAGGGTGCGCCGCTGGACGCCGTCCAGGCCGAACCGTTCCCGCAACACGCTCTGCTCGACCTCGGTCAGCGGATGCATCCCCTCGGTCAGCGCGAGGATCCCCTCTCGCCGGATCATCTCGGTCTCCGGGGAGAACGGGTCGGCCTCGCCCAGCAGGTCGCCGAGGGCGGTGCTCTCGGAGTTCCCGATGAACTGGTCCAGACTGACGCAACCGGCGCCGACCATCTCGGTGTGATGACTGCCGACCCGATCGATCGGCAACACCTGCGGCGCCTTCGGTGCGGCGCGGACGGTCAGCGGCGGACGGCGCGGGCCGTTGGCACGCAGCCGGTACTGGGACTCGGGGATCCGGATCGGCTGTCCGTACTGCTTCAGTGCCTGAAGCATCGCGCGGCGGATCCAGAACACGGCGTAGGTCAGGAAGCGATGGCCGCGGCTCGGGTCGAAGCGACGTACCGCCTCGATCAAGCCCAGGGTGCCCTCGTTGAACAGGTCCTCGGCCGGGATACCGCGGCAGGCGTACTTGCCGGCAAGCTTGGCGACGAACGCCAGGTGGGCGACGACGAGTTCGTCCGAGGCGGCTCGATCGCCGGCCTGGGCGCGCTCGGTCAGCTCCCGTTCTTCCTGTCGTGTCAGTCTGCGATTGGCTGGCGGGATCGCCGGTTGCCGTGTGGCGTCATCCGAGGGCGTTGCTACTTCGCAACTCGCTTTGCTTGTCAACGTGCATGCTCCGTACCCCCCGGTTCCATGCCGCATACTCCGGTCGACAATCAAGGTAGCACGTGTCCGTCGGCCCACCGTCCCCCGAAAGAACGACATCGAGCCGATTTTCAGGTCGGTTGCGCCCCTGGATTCAGCGGGCGGGGGCGTGGGGGAACGAAAGTTCGCATGGGGTACACTGCGCCTCGAATCAAGGGGGATGCCCGATGGCAAAGAAGTTCAGTCGACGCGACTTCGTCAAGGTCGGAGCGGCCGCCGGCGCCCTCGTCGGCGCACGCACCGTCCTTGGCCAGCAGGCGCCGGCGATCGGCAAGTCCAGGCAGGCGTTGCCGGTGGTGATCAGCTCGGCCAACGGCCACCGCTTCAAGAACGGCGGCGAGCGGACCTGCGTCGAGGAGGCCTACCAGCGGATCGCCCGGGGCGAAGACGTCCTCGACGCCCTGGTCGCCGGCGTCAACATCGTCGAGCTCGACCCCGGCGACACCAGCGTCGGCTACGGCGGCCTGCCCAACGCCGACGGCGTGGTCCAGCTCGACTCCTGCTGCATGCACGGGCCGAAGAAGCGCGCCGGCGGCGTCGCCGCACTCGAAGGCGTGCGCCGACCTTCGAGTGTCGCGCTGGCCGTCGCCGAGATGACCGACCACCACCTGCTGGTCGGCCCGGGGGCACAGCACTTCGCGCGCAACCTCGGCTTCAAGATCGAGAACAACCTGAACACCGATCGCTCCCGGGAGCTCTGGCTCGAGTGGAAGCGGCGGATCGACCCCGGCCACTACCTCGATCCCGACGAGCGGGATGCGCTGCTGAACCAGGTCCGCGACAGCATGATCGCCGAGGGCAAGATCGAGCCGGACCACTACTACGGCACGATCAACTGCAACGGCGTCAACGCCGCCGGCGACGTCTGCGGCGTCACCACGACCAGCGGGCTGGCCTGGAAGATCCCCGGCCGTGTCGGCGATTCGCCGATCCTCGGCGCCGGACTGTACGTCGACGGCGACATCGGCGCCGCGGGCTCCACCGGACGGGGCGAGGCGAACCTGTTCTCCCTGGCCAGTTTCCTGATCGTCGAGGAGATGCGCCGCGGCGCGCATCCGAAGGACGCCGGGATGACCGCCCTCGAGCGCGTCACGGGTTACACCGTCGAGAAGCGTCTGCGGGATAAGCAAGGCCGGCCGAGCTTCAATCTGAAGTTCTACGTCGTCAACAAGCGCGGCGAGTACGCCGGCGTTTCGATGTGGATGGACGAGTACCAGAAGTACGCCGTCTGCACCGCGAACGGCGGCGAGATCATCGAGTGCGATTCGCTCCACGGCGAGCGGCCGAAACAGGGGGGCTGATCCCGGATGCGGCTGGTCGTCTTCGCCGATCTACATCTCGACGCCGCCTTCGCCTGGAGCCGTCCGGACACCGCCCGGCTGCGACGCCTCGCCCTGCGGGATACGCTGCTGCGCATCGTCGCCCTGGCGGATGAAGTCGACGCCGACGCGCTGCTCTGCGCCGGCGATCTCTACGAAGACGAACGCTTCACTCCCGACACCCGGGCGTTCCTCCACGCGACCTTCGCCGGACTCACGCGACCGATCTACATCGCGCCGGGGAATCACGACTGGTTCGGCCCGCGATCGATCCACGCCGGACTCGCCGAGCTGGAGCCGGTGCACATGTTCACCGAGGCCCGGCTGACACCGGTACCTCTGGGGCCGGGCGTCACGCTGTGGGGCGGAGCGTTCCGCAAGGCGACCCGGACCCGGGGCTTTCTCGACGACGACTTCCGGGTGCAGGGCGAGGGGCTGCACCTGGCGCTGTTTCATGGATCGGAGCAGAGCGGACTACCCGCCGAGGTCTCGGGCAAGTCGCCCCACGCTCCCTTCGCGATGAGCCAGATCGACCGTGCCGGGCTGCTCCACGCCTTCGTCGGACATCATCATCGACCGCTGGACGCTCCGCGGATGACCTACCCCGGCAACCCGGATCCGCTGACCTTCGGCGAGAACGGGGAACGCGGCGCGGTGATCGTCGAGATCGACGTTGGCGCCGGGACGATCCGCACCGAGCGGCGGGTCGTCGCGACCTCGGCGGTCCACGACCTGGTCGTCGACATCACCGATTGCCAGAACCTGCAGCAGCTTCGCGAGAAGGTGCTGGCGACGATCGGCGACCGGACGGGGGACGCACGGTTGACGCTGACCGGCGAGGTCGCACCGGAGATCGAACTCGACACCGCCGCGCTGCAGGCGGACCCTCACGGGCTCCGTGAACTCGTCGTGCGCACCGCGAACCTGCGACCGGGTTACGACCTCGAGGCCCTCGCCGCCGAGGCGACGATCCGCGGCCGGTTCGTCCGGGACGTGGGCGAGTCGGCCGAACTCGACGACGAGGAGCGGCGCCGGATCCTGCTCACCGGCCTGCGCGCCCTGGACGGTCGCGTCGATCTCGAGGTGCTCTGATGCGCTTGCGCTGGATCCGCGCCGGAGCGTTCGGACCGTTTCACGGGAACAAGCTGGAGTTCGGGCCGGGCCTGAACGTCGTCGGCGGCCCCAACGAGGCCGGCAAGTCGAGCTGGCTCGCCGCGATCCAGGCCTCGATCGGAGGCATCCGCCGGGGCCGCGGCGCGCGGAAGGAAGACCGCGAGTTCGCCGAGCGTCACCGGCCGTGGAGCGGCGACGCCTGGTCGGTCGAAGCCGAGCTGAAGACCGACGACGGCCGCGTGCTGCATCTGATCCACGACCTCGCCGAACCGGCGAACACCCGGGTCTACGACCGGACCGCCGGTCGAGACATCACCGACACGCTGACTCACGACGGGGCCCCCGACGGCGCGCTGCTCCTGGGACTGCATCGCGACCTGCTCGCCGGCACGATCGTGATCCGCCAGGCCGACCTGCTGCGGGTTCTCGAGGATGCCGGCCAGCTGCAGGAGCAGCTCCAGCGTGCGGCGACGTCCGGTGGAAGCGACGAGACGGCCGAGCGCGCGATCCGCACGCTGGAGGAGTTCCGTTCGTCGCAGATCGGCCAGCGTCGCCGGAACTCGGTGCGCCCGCTGCAGCTCGCCGCCAACCGCTGCGAGGAGGCGCTGGCCCAGCTCGAAGAGGCGCGCCGGGGCCACATCCAGTACGAGGAGTGGCTCGAGGAACGCGAGGCGGTCCAGCGCGAAGCGAAGGTCACCTCACGTC
>CALNYP010000083.1:0-7427 GCA_942490715.1 uncultured bacterium | reverse complement strand
GCCGGAATCTCGAAGCAGCCAGCCGCGACGCGCTAACAAGGCTATGTGTCAACCTGCACCTGGCCACGGCCTGCTCGAAATCGACGGGGCGTCGGCAGCTTGCTGTGGGCCTCGGCTTCGAAGCGAGCCACGATCCTTGTCGCCCGAGAGGCCGATGGGGAGAGTTTAGCCGAAAACCGGCAAGGCCCGTCCCTCCCCAGCCCGCTATACTCCGCACGATGTCTGTTCAGCCCGGATCCCTTCTTGCCCACTACCGCATCACCGACAAGCTCGGTGAGGGTGGGATGGGTGTGGTCTGGAAGGCGGTCGACACCACCCTCGATCGTGATGTGGCGATCAAGGTGCTGTTGCCACAGGTCTCCGCCGAGCCGGAGCGCCTGGAGCGGTTCAATCGGGAGGCGAAGCTGCTTGCCTCCCTCAACCATCCGAACATCGCCACCGTCCACGGGTTTCACGAGGCGGAGGGAGTGCGCTTCGTCGTCATGGAGTTCGTGGATGGCGAGGACCTCTCGCAACGCATCGCGCGGGGCGCGCTACCCCTCGGTGAAGCTCTGGAGGTTGCGACACGGATCGCCGTTGCGTTGACCGCGGCCCACGATCGCGGCATCGTCCACCGCGACCTGAAACCCGCCAACGTGCGGGTCACCGCCGACGGCACCGTGAAGGTGCTCGACTTCGGTCTGGCCAAGTCCCTCGGGGAAGAAACATCCGGCAGTGGAAGCAGTCCGGCGAACTCGCCGACGCTGACGGCGGGGGGGACCGCGTTCGGAGTCATCCTCGGCACGGCCGCCTACATGAGCCCCGAGCAAGCCCGTGGAAAGGCGGTCGATCGCCGTACCGACCTGTGGGCCTTCGGCTGCGTGCTCTATGAAATGCTGACGGGCAAGAGCGCGTTCCTGGGCGAGACCGTCACCGACACGCTGTCGTCGGTGATCGGCCGTGACCCTGATTGGAGCCTCTTGCCGCCCGAGACGCCGACCGCCACCCGTCGGCTGTTGCGTCGCTGCCTCACCAAGGACGCCGGCCTGCGACTGCGGGACGCAGCCGACGCTCGTCTCGACCTGATCGAATCCGACGTTCCGGAAACCAGTGGAGCGGACCCCGCACTACCCCCGCGGCGCAGTCCTCTACTCGTAGCTGTCGCGGCCCTGATCGGCGCCGCTCTGGTCGGCCTCGCCTGGTTCTTGAGTCCTGCGCCGCCACCGGCCGGGCCCACCGACGGGCTACCGCTTCCCCGGCAGGCGACCTTCACCGGCGAGGTCGTCGATCCGCCGGCGGTCGGAGGCGCCAGCCGGACCAGCGTGACGGGAATGGACCTGTCGGCCGACGGGCGCACGGCGGTGTACATCACCCGCGACCGGGCCCAGGCGATCTTGATCGATCTCGATGGCGGAGGAAGCCAGCAACTGTTCCGTGCCGACGACGGGACCATCCTGTACGACGTTGCCTGGTCACCGGAAGGCGACCGCGTCTATCTGATGACGTGGCCTTACTCCGAGAGGATCTTCAGCGTGCCGCGGTTCGGCGGTGAACCACGGCCGGAATTCGACCTGGGCAAACTGGCCGGGCTCAACGGCATCTTCGGGCGGCCCGTTGGTAACCGCCGCTGGGTGTTCTTCGGCAATCACAACACGGTGTACGTCGGCGACGACCCGGCATCTCTCTCGGCAAGAGGGACTCAGCTGGTCGGGGAAGGGGTGTTTCGAATCGAAGGCCTCGAGATGCTGGAACGAGTCGTGCCCTCCACCGGCGCACGGTTTCTGGTATTCGATGGCGTCGATGCACAGGGGCAGCCCCAGAGCGGTGTCACCGACGCTGCCGGAAACGCAACCCTCGTTCCCTCCTGGGCAGGCCTCATGCCGGTCAGCTGGGTGAACCAGGATCGAGAGTTGTACCTGTGGCAACCAACCGGGGCGGACTTCGGCGACCTGCTCCGGGTCACGATGAACCCCGCAACCGGACAGCCCGAGTCGGCTCCGGTGCTGATCTACCCGCGCCTCGAGGCACGATCCGTCCAGGTCAGTTCCGACGGAACCCGGCTCGCCCTGCGAACGGGGGCAGAGGTCACCAACGTCATCGAGTTCACGCTGGACGGTTCGCCGACGGCTGCCGACAATCCGACTCGCCGCCGGACCAGCGGAACGGGTGAATGGAAACTACACAACGTCATGGCCGATGGAACCCTGGTGGCCAGCCTGACCCGAGGCCAGGGATGGGAACTGTTCGCGATCGCCGACGATGGTAACCGTCGGAGTCTTGTGCGTGGCGACAATTCCCGGGTCGTTGACGTCGGATCCCACGGCGGAGGCCAGCTCGCCATTCCGCTTTCCCCGATGACGGCCGGCCTGCTGATCCACGACCTCGACAACAATCGCAGCCGAACGATCCCCGTACCGATGGCGCTGTCCAGCGTGGCCTGGTCACCCGACGGCACGCACATCGTCGGCATGACGACGAATCACGCGGATCGCATCGTGGTGGTGAACGTCGAGAAGGGCGAAGCAAGTACCGTATCCCTCGACTGCGGCGAACAATGCGAGTTTGCCTACGAGGGTGTGGTATCGGGCCCCGACTGGCCCTACTTCGCGGTGACCTCGGAGGTGGACACCTGGATCCTCAACGCCGAAACCGGTGCGTTGCGACATCTCGCGGACAACACCTGGAATATTCTCGCCTGGCATGATTCGTTCGTTTACTTTTCTCGCGGTGGCGGTCAGACGGATTCGCCCTGGGATGTGCTGTTTCGTGTGCCGGCCGCAGGGGGACGCGAAGAGCGGCTGCTGGATCTTCCGAAGCTCTGCGAGCGCCCGCTGGTCGATCCGATCCGGCAGACCGCCCTGTGCGACCGGGACGAATCCCGGCTGGATGTCTGGGTCGTCGATGGGCTGGAGGAGTAGCCCTGGCCGTCACGGCCGGCTCTTCCGGCGACCCCGTGCTGTACAATTACTCGGCCGAACCTGAATCCGGGCAATTCTAGCGTGCTCGTCGTCACGTCGATAGCTGCCGATTCGCCGCCAGCCCGGCTACGATCCGCGGATGTCGACCGTCCTCCACCCCTGGCAAATCCTGGTCGCAGCCATGGCCGGCTGGATCACCCGCCAGCAAGATGCGGCGATCGAATACCTCCGGGAAGAGAACCGCGTCCTCAAGCAGCATCTCGGGCGCAAGAAGCTCCGTTTGACCGACGCCCAACGCCGACGGCTGGCTGTCCTCGGTAAAGCCCTCGGTCGACGGGCGCTCACCGAGGTCGCTTCGCTGGTCACTCCCGACACCATCCTGCGATGGCATCGACAACTGGTTGCCCGCAAGTGGACGTACAAACGTCGATCCCCCGGCCGACCTCGAGTCATGGAGATCATCGCCGACTTGGTCGTTCGCATGGCACGCGAGAACAGCCGTTGGGGCTACACGCGAATCGAAGGCGCTCTTCACAACCTCGGCCATCGAGTTAGTCGCACCACGATCGGTATCATCTTGAAGAGGAACGGACTCGAACCGGCGCCCAAGCGCGACAAGAAGACCACGTGGAGCCAATTCCTCAAGACCCATTGGAGCGTGCTCGCCGCTGGCGATTTCTTCACGGTCGAGGTCTGGAGCCCACGCGGCCTCGTTACGTTCTACGTCTTCTTCGTGATCGAACTCGCGACACGACGCGTCGACATCGCGGGAATCACGCCTGGTCCGAGTGAGCCGTGGATGATGCAGGTCGGCAGAAACATTACCGACCCACTCCACGGTTCTCTCGCCGACAAGCGGCTCCTCATCCTCGACCGGGATTCCAAGTTCTCCGTTGCATTCAGGGACCTCTTGGAGGACGCGGGTGTCGAGGTCGTTCGTCTGCCTTACCGTTCGCCGAACCTGAACGCGTATGCCGAACGCTTCGTCAGATCGATCAAGGATGAGTGTCTCAGCCGAATGATCTTCTTCGGCGAACGGTCGTTGCGAAAGGCAACTCGAGAGTATGCCGCGCACTATCATCGGGAACGGAATCACCAAGGTATCGACAATCGGTTGATCGAATCCGGCGACCGCGTCGAATCGGCGTCGAGCACCATCGAATGCGGTCAGCGGCTCGGCGGAGTGCTGCGCTTCTACCATCGCGCCATCGCGTAAATTGATTCTCGAGTCGACGATTGACTCGAAGTGCTCGTCGGCCGAGTTTTTGTACAGCACGGGTTCTGTTCTCGGAGGACGACCCCGGATTCCGCCGTGTGAAAGTTACCTACTGGGCGGTGGACTACGCGCTCTCGTACCAGCACGTGGTCAGGGCGAACACGATCGCCTCGTGGTGGGTTGGCGCGAGCTTTCGAATCGGAGGGGAAGACAAGGGGTTCTACGACGCCGACGTGATTGGAGCCAGTGACGACGTCAGCGTATCCAAGTCGAATCCAGAGACGTATCTCAACGTCGAATTTTTTCAGCAGCGACGTGAACAGAGCGGTTTGTTTCTTGCCTTGGGCGCGCGGTACCGAAACGTCTATGCATACGACCCCGAAGAAGATCAGGACCGGATGCAACTATCGCTCAACCTGATTGGCGGCTACCGGATTTTCAAACAGCGACAGCCTTCTACGTCGAAGGCGGACCTCTACTTGCGCTACTACAACGGAGTGAATCCTCACGGTCAGCTGAGGAACGACAAGGACTTCTGGCTGGTCGCCCTTGGTGTTCGGTTGCGGATGTAGCGGGGTCGGGGCCCGTATCGAAGGGACACCGCGGTCTCGGACGCGTGAGACGAGCGCTCCCTTGCGAGATTGGAACGGTTGGCGTACATAGATCCCAGTTCTGCCAACCGGGCTCCTCCAGGCCGGGTCGCCGGAGCGAGGAGGAATCGATGCGCTCTCGTCTCCCACAGGTCCGCCGATCCAGCTCGAGTTTGGCCCTTCTGGCGCTGACCGTCGTGCTCGGGGCCGGGTCGAGCCTCGCCCAGCACTTCGAGCAAGGCGGGCGAATCGGTGGCCTGGGGCAAGATTTCGCACGATCTCTGGCCCTCGACGCCGAAGGGAACTCCTACCTCGTGTGGGAGTTCGAAGGAACCGTCGACGCCGATCCCGGCCCCGAAGTGGTCACGCTCACTCCTTCGAAAGCCGATGCGATCGCACTGACGAAGTTCGATGCCGAAGGTGAGTTCGTCTGGGTCAAGGTGTGGGAGGCCGACAACATCTTTCTGGGCGATGTCGCGATCGCACCCGACTCCGCGATTTACATCTCGGGCCGCTTTCAAGACGTCGTCGACTTCGACCCGGGACCAGGTACTGTCGAACTCGACGGCGGGATGGTCGGAACCAACTTCCTGCTCAAGCTCGATCCGGACGGTGACTTCCTCCGCGTCGACGACGAGGGGTTCCAGCTACACGGACTTGCCGTGGACGCCGCTGGTGACGTGTATTCGGCTATCGCTGGGGTGGTTCAAAAACGCGATCCCGATGGCAACGAGATCTGGCGTCGCCATTTCGACGGCGGAACCTTGGCGAACGGCGGCAGCGGGCGACCCCTGCTCGTGCTGGACCCGATGGGCAACCCACATGTCACCGGGGTTTTTCAGGGTACCCCTGACTTTGACCCCGGTATCGAGGTCGACGCACGGAGCTCCAACGGATCCGGTGACGTGTTCATCGTCAAGTTGACCGGCGATGGCGACCTGGCGTGGGCTCGGACTCTGGGGGGCACTCTTGAGGACCGTCACGGAGCGATCGCGATATCCCCGAACGGCGACGTCACGGTAAGCGGACTCTTCCGGGGCACCGTCGACCTCGACCCAGGCCCGGGCACTTCGGAAGTGACCGCAGAGAACGTGGACATCTTTCTTCTGCGACTGGACTCCGCCGGCGAGACGCGCTGGGTGCATGCCTTCGGGGGCGAGGGCGACAACCGCGCATTCGGGGTCGCCTCCGACGGGGCCGGCAACTCCTACATGACGGGGTATGTCGGCCCGACACTCGACTTCGACCCCGGTCCCGACGAAACCGTGCTGATGAGCGCGTCGGCGGTCGAGGCCTTCACCGCAAAGTACGACGCCGATGGGAACCTGGTCTGGGTCGCAGAATTCGAGGGCCTGGCATTCGAGAGTGGGCACGCCGTGGCCGTCCAGCCCGACGGAGGCGTCGTGACCACCGGTCGGTTCACCCACACCATCGACCTCGATCCGGGGCCGGCTGTGGAGTCGAGAATTGCCGCGGGCCTGAACGACATCTGGATCGTCTTGCTGGGGCAGGACGATGCCGACCTCGACGGGTTCCTCTCTCCGGAGGACTGCAACGACAACGCCCCTGACATCTCGCCGGCCGCGATGGAAAGCTGCGACAACGGGATTGACGACGATTGCAACGGTCAGATCGACCTGGACGACGACGCCTGTCGCCCGCTCCTGGTTCGACTCGAGTCTTTCGACGGAGTGGCGACTCGCCGAGGAATCCTGCTTCGCTGGAGCACAGCGCTAGAGATCGACAACTTCGGTTTTCGCGTCTGGCGCGAGCGTGTCGATGGAACCAAGAAGCGCTTCGAACAGGTGGGTGAGGGATGGATACCCGGCCAGGGCTCGAGCCTGGTCGGAGCCGAGTACTCGCTGCTCGACCACACCAAGCATCGCCCGGGGTCGATCGTCCGCTACTACCTGGAGGATCTCGACAGCTTCGGTCGCTTGCAGCGCCATGGGCCGATCACGGTACATGTCGGTCGATCGATCGCCGATCGCAGCCGTTAGGCGGGTTGACGACAATAGGGCGTGGGCGTAGATCGATGACCCAGGCAAGCACGTGGGTCCTCTTCCTCCTCGCTCTCCCCTTCCTTGAAGGCGAGACCTTCTCGATGGAGACGCTGATTGCAGGGGGACTGATCGGCGCGCTTGTAATCACCCTCGGATTCATGGCCGCATCAAGGATCCGTCCAACCCTCGACAGGCGGCTCTCAGCCCAGGTGACGTTCGTGCTGCTCGCCTCTGCGACCGGCGCCGCCGTCGGCGTCTTCCACGTGGGAAGCAATCTGCTCCTGGCCAATCTCGACACCGATGTCCACGCTCGTCTGGTCGAGCGGTTCGTCCAACGCCCGGAATGGGGGAGCACGTTCGCGGCAGCCGTTATCGAGGAGGTCGCGTTCCGCCTGTTTGTGTTCAGTGTCGTAGCGTGGCTGGTGTTTCGCGTTGTGGGGCATCGCCGGGCCGCATTCAGGGTGGGACTACTCGTCTCGGCCGCACTCTTCGCCGTGCCTCACCTGTTGGGTCGTCCGTCGGGCGGGGTGGGTCTGGTCGCGCTGGCCTACGCAGGAATGATCTTGCTCAACAGCGGGTTGGCGGGGTGCGTGCTGGGGTGGGTGTTCTGGCGCTGGGGCCTTCTTCAAGCGATGGTATGTCATTTCATGGTCAATACGATTGTGCTGCTGACCGGGCCGCTGGTTCGCCAGATCGCCTTGGCGAGCGGAAGATTTTGCCG
>CALNYP010000082.1:2500-38399 GCA_942490715.1 uncultured bacterium | reverse complement strand
TCGATCGGGCGATCGGTGGGAGGATTTTCAGTTGGAGGCATGACCGACCAGTATGACCAGTCCGGGTGGTTTTGGGAAACAGGCCAGAAAACGCTATCGGCTCAATCATGACCCTCCGAGCAAAGCTATGAAATGTCGTTAAGCACCATCCATCAGTCGGGATTGCTGAAATTGATCAGGAGTGCTCGTTTCAAGTCAGTTGCCTCCAGGAAGGAGAGGGCTGGAGCTGTTGCAACGTCAGGTAGTTTAGCCACTGCTTTCAATTCCAAGACCACTACCCCCGCCACAAGAATGTCAAGTTTTTGACCTTTGGTCACGTATCCTTTGGAGATCACATCGACTTCTTTTTTGACGCGCGCACTGAAGCCCCGCAAACAAGCTCAAGACAAAGGGCCTTTTCGTAGATTGACTCAAGCAATCCGGAGGTTGGAATCAGTGTTGGGAGTCGAGATAGGATTTTCGGAATGCGTATCGAGTCCGGGAATTCAGTGGGGCCACTACGTTTTTCCAACGTTTGCATTAATGTTAGCACCATATAAACCGCCTCTCAATGACTTTTGTGAACATGGATGAAATCGTCTACCACGACCGATACCGCGACGAAGCGTGCATTGAAAAAGTTTACGGCGACAAAGTTCTCCGTTGGACGTACGGTACGCTGGGCGGGAGAATCTCTTTGAATGTCCTGGTGAAGCGAGCTTTGTTTTCGCGTTGGTATGGATGGAAAATGGACCGTCCAAGCACGCGAAGCGAAAATCTCGCCGTTCATCAAATGTATGAACTCGATGCGACTGAGTTCGTGCGTGACGTCGATGACTTCGCGAACTTCAACGAGTTCTTCTTTCGGGAGCTCAAACCGCAAGCGAGGCCAATTGATCAGATCTTCGTCAATGGTGTTTCCCGCAGACGGTCGCCATCTGTGTGTTCCAGACCTTTCGCGGTGCGAAGGACTGTTCGTCAAAGGCGAAATGTTCAATCTCGGCACGTTGTTGGATGATAAATATCTCGCCGACCAATACGCTCAAGGGAGCCTGCTTGCTTTCGCGATTGTGTCCGGCCCGACTACCACCGCTTCCACTTTCCGGTTGCAGGAGTTCCAGGTGCGACCCGATTGATCAATGGCCCGCTGTATTCAGTCAACCCGATCGCACTTTGTCAGAACATTCACATCCTGACGACAAACAAGCGATGTCTGACCGAGTTGAAATCGGAATCATTTGGAAAAGTACTCAGTCATGGAAATCGGAGCGACTTGCGTGGGAAGCATCTGTCAAACGTACTCCGAAGGATCGACAGTCGCGAAAGGAAGCGAGAAAGGCTACTTTCGTTTTGGAGGTTCCTCCACGGTCACGATTTTTGAACCTGGTCGCATTCAGTTTGATCAAGACCTGGTCGACAACTCAAAACAGAACCGCGAACTGTACGCCAAAGTCGGCGATCACATGGGAACGTTGGTTTAGCCGGCCCGACCGAACGAATTCCGAATGGGGCGGTTGTCAGGTACGAGAATCATTGGCCGCCCGACGTTGGGATGGAATTTGGTTGATGGGTCGATGCCGATATTCGCATAGAATGATGCTGAAAGATCATCGGGTATGAAGCCAACTGATGCTGGCTCGGAAGCGGTAGCATCCGTTTCTCCAATTGCTCGACCGCCTTTGATGTCTCCGCGCTGGCAACAACAGCGATTGTCCGAACTCGTTTTTGCCGAAGCGATCGCTTTCGTTGGCGTTCTCTTTTGCAAGATCACATCTGGTTCTCGTTTCGCACCACGGGGAACGCGGATCCAGGGGGCCACGCTACGGTGAATCGGCGTGCATCCATGCCGCACAACGCCGGCCCGTTACGGCTGGGGCAAACCGTCGGTGACGTCGGACTCGCGGTCCGTCCCGATCGCCTGATAGACGTACCAGGATCGTTTTCGCTGGCCGTAGGGCTGGTCCTTGCTGGGCATGGTTCTCAGCCCCAACATCAGTCCGCCTTCGTCTGGGTGGTCAATCCAGCGGTGGTAGTGAAAGGTTTCGACGAAGGGCATTTGACGCACCTTGTTCATCGCATACCACAGTGATCCGGCTTGCCGAGCTTGGGCCTCGTCGTCGTTGGAATTGGTGTGATACCCCTGTTCGCTCAGCAGCACCGGTCGAACTTCCCCGCGCGAGTCGCGCATCGATGGCTGCTGCAGAAATCGAGCAAGTACCTCCAGGTTTTCCATCGTGATCAGTGGAGTGTCGAAATCGTCGCGGATGTTGTTGTCTTCCCATGCCACCTTGGCAAACAGGCTCTCGGGATAGGGATGGTAGGCAACGCCCCAAGCAAAGTCCCCTTCCAGTTGGCAGTAGCGCTGCAGCGCCGCGAGGACTTCTCGTGGCGCGAGCTGTGCCCAACTTCCGTCCTCGGGACCGCGACTTCCGTCCAGGGGAACCGCCCAGTGGTGCGTCAACGAGGCGAAGACTCGCGCATGGGGGTTATGTGCGACCGCGGCGTTGTGAATCATTCGCATCGATCGGTAGTAGGTTTCGGTGAACACGGCGCGGGGCTGGCGTCCCATGTTCGTCCATACCGGATGGAAATCGACTTCGTTGTGTGCGATCCAATTGGTGATCGCCCCGGGACTGTGATCGGCATTGCGATAGCGCTGTGCGATACGGTCGAGCAGATGACCGTAGATTTTCACGCCCCGCTCGGTATCAAGATCGGGCATCGCATAGACCCCGCCATCGGATTGGGGGTGGACCAGGGGTGATTGGTCCGCCGACCGGTGCGAACGCGGAATCAGTACGATCGCCGAAACGACGATGTCGTGTTGTCGGGCGAAATCGATTAGCTGATCGTAGGACGCCAGCAGCCGCGAGTCGAAGTAGACGTCTGGGCCCGAGACGTCGATCGCCGTTTTGCCCGGACCCGGTGTGGTCGATAGAAACCGGTTGAGCACCAGATTGATCGTGACGCCGTGGATCCCCAGTTCCAGCAGATCACTCTCGGGGCCGCGACGAGCGAAGCCGCTGAGACCCTTCTGTGATTTCGGACGCGCCGGGGCGCTGGCATAGTCGGCTGAACTGGGATCGATCTTCGATGCGAAGTGTCTGGCGGTCAGGGCCGATCCGGTCTCCGCTAGCCGAATCTGCCAGCCGCTGTGCAATCGATCGCGACCGTCAACAAGGCGTGGCACGGTCAATACCAACGATCTGTCCGACGACCCCACTTGGAAATCCTCGCAGCGCGGGGGCGGCGCATCGCCGATCGAGTGTTGCGGTGCGAATTCGGACAACTCATACCGTGCCGGATCGTGGGCAAACGGTGCTGGATCGGGTTGCCTGATTGAGATGATTACCGAATCCCGCTCGACTCGGACGTCCAGCTTGTGGTCGAACGATTTCTCCAGGTAATCATGGATGCGAGCAGCCCGCGCCACCTTTTCCCGGCGCCGCTCGTCTTCCGTATCCATCTGCCGCCGTTCGCTTTCGGTCAGCGGTCGCAGTTGAACGTTTCGGATTCGCAGGCGATTGCCAGCCGCACTCCCCAGATCAAACCTGAACACCTTAGCCGTCTTGGGCAGCGGTCTTTTCAGGATCGACTCGAGATCGACGACATACGTTTGCCAACCTTGAGCAACCGGCAACGTCGGCAAATTGATTCGACTGGCCTCGCTGATCGGCGGACCGAAGAAACCTTCAAAGGAATCGATCGGGTCGCTGCAGAAATATTCCAGCTGCAGCACGCGGTCATTGCTGCGGCGAGTCCGATCCCAACGTCCGACAACGTAGGGATCCGCACCGGTGGTGAGAATGTCAATCGTCGAGCCTTGGACCGTCAGCTCGACATCATTCTCGCGGCCGGGTAGAAGTTCCCAATCGGCAGCCGGACAACGGCACGTTGCCAGGCAGATCAGCGCGATCGCGGTGACGGTGAAACGAACAACGATCAATGGCAAACTCGTCACGGTGTGTTGCGGTGGCCCCAAGCGGATGTCGCTTACCTAAGAGGATAATCCGGCGGTGAAGAAACAGGAACGTGCGGCGATTGTGCTGGCTCGACTCGGCGAGTTGTACCCCGATCCACCCATTCCGCTGGACCATCGGGATGAGTTCACGTTGTTGGTTGCGGTACTTTTGAGCGCTCAGTGCACCGACAAAAAGGTCAACGAAGTGACTCCGCAGTTGTTTCGGGTCGCCGGCACACCGCAGGCCATGCGGGATTTAGGCGAGACGCAAATCTTGGAGATCATTCGACCGCTAGGGCTGTCGAAACAAAAAGCAGGAAATCTGGCCAAGCTGTCAGCGATCATCTGCCGGCAACATAAGGGACAGGTTCCCCGGTCGATGGAGGCACTGGAGGAACTGCCGGGTGTTGGTCACAAGACGGCCAGCGTGGTGATGGCCCAGGCGTTCGGCGTTCCGCCTTTTCCCGTCGATACCCACATCCATCGTCTGGCTCAACGCTGGGGGCTGTCCAGCGGCAGGAATGTGGTGCAAACCGAAAAAGATCTGAAAAGTCTGTTTCCCGAGTCAGCCTGGAACCACTTGCATCTGCAGATCATTTTCTACGGGCGCGAACACTGCACCGCGAGGGGATGCGACGGAACGAAATGCGATCTGTGCCGCGAACTCTATCCGAAGCGAAAGAAACCAGTCGTTTGGAACAAGCCCTGATCGAACTTTTCATGCGTCGCCATTGATCACCGTCAGGTTGTCGCGATGGACAACGCTTTCGTAGGGTCGATGACCGAGAATCTCGGTGATCTTGTCGCTTGGCTGGCCGAAGATTCTTCGCGACTTCGGTGGAGGGATAGTTGCACAATCCTCGGGCGATCTCGTTTCCCGTCCGGTCGACAGATCGACACCACGCTGCCGCGTTTGAAACTGATCCTTCGACTTCGTGATCCCGATCGCCAGCAGGCTGCTGCCTTTCTTGCAGACGGCCTTGGCCGCACCTGCGTCCAGGATGCAGGCTTCCGTCGACGCTGCGCCGCGCTGCCGATCCATCGTCGGCGACCACGAATCGATTTCTCGGGCGACAGAAAAGTGTTCCGATCGGTTCCTTGGCGAAAATCTTGTCCAGCACCTCGTCGTCGCGACCCGGGGGCGATGATCGTCGGGTGTCCGTGCGAGGTGGCGATCTTTGCTGCTTCCAACTTGCTGGCCATGCCACCCTTTGCTGTGGGCAGCGGTGTGGTCCTGGGCCATTGCCATGATCGCATCGTCGATCGCCGTCGACCAACTCGATTCGCTGGCTGGCCGGGTCCGATGGGTGGTCCGTCGTACAAACCGTCGATATCGGACAGAATGATCAGCAGCGCATCGCTTGAGCAGGCCGGCCACCTGAGCGGCCAGCCGATCGTTGTCACCGAACGTGGTCATCAGTTCGGAAACGGCACGGAATCGTTCTCGTTGATGATCGGCGATCGCGCCGTAACCGTGAATTTGCGTCAATGCGTTGCGGACGTTCAGATAGCCGCTGCGGCGGCGCAGGTCGGCGGCGGTCAACAGGACCTGAGCGGCGTGCCGGCCCATTGCTTGGCGAAGGCCGATTCGTAGGCTTGGATCAGATCGGTCTGGCCAATCGCGGCGACCGCCTGCAGCTGGGCCAAACCGGTCGGGGCGCTGGTCGAGACCCAGCTTGCCGACTCCGGCTCCCACCGCACCGCTGCTGACCATCAACGTTTGTCGGCCGGTATCGGCGATCCGGCACAGTTGGGCGGACAGCAGTTCGATTCGACGCCGATCCAGTTTGCCCATCTCGGTGGTCGTGAGCACACGGGTACCGACTTTGACCACCACGCTGCGAGCATTTCTCGATTACGAGCGTCGCGACGGTGGGGGGAAAGAGGAGGATCGCCATTGCGGAGGCCATCAGGAATTTCTTGGTTGCGAGTAAGTCAATCGTGCGGACTTCGGCACCCTTGATGCACAAATCCTGTGAATTGTCATGGGGAATCGACGACCCGGGAAGCCCGTTGTAAAAAAAGGATGAAGATCAATGACTCACGGTGAAAAAGGTCAGGAACCCATTGCCACAGTGTGCCCGAGGGTGCTTTCCACAATTGGTTCCTGGCCCCTTTTCACTTTAGGAAACCTATCGCTATGAGCGAAATCCATCACGAATGTGGTGTTGCTGCTATTTATCACCTGTCCGGCCGTGGCCGCAGTCCAATGTGCCCCGACGATGGACCTCGCCACATTTCGCGGCTGCTGCCGCGGATGTTGCTGGATATCCAGAATCGTGGTCAGCTGGCCGCCGGGATGACGACGTTCGATCCCGATCGGCCGACGCTGCTGAAGACCCGCAAGGATGTCGGCACCGTGACCGAAGTCTTTCGGCTCAATCATCGTGCCAAGGCCGAATCCTTGATGCGTAACCTGGCCGGCCGGGCCGCGATCGGGCACGTCCGGTATGCCACCTGCGGTCAGGACGATCGCAGCTACGCACAGCCGTTTGAACGCAAGCACATCCACAAGCGAAAGTGGTTCAGTTTTTGCTTCAACGGCCAACTTTCCAACTACGGCATTCTGAAAGAACGGCTGCTTGCCGACGGCGACCATCATCTGTCACTGGATACCGATACCGAAATCATCCTGCATGAATTCGGGCGCGTGCTCAGCCAGAACCCAGGGGCGAATCGATTGGATCGATGTGCTGCAGAAGACGACCGCCGGTTTCGACGGTGCCTACAGCTTGGCGCTGCTGACCGCCGAAGGTGAAATGATCGTGGCCCGCGATCCGCTGGGCATCAAACCGATGTGCTACGTCAACGAGGGTCCGTTGTTCGCCGCGGCCAGTGAAAGCGTGGCACTGTTGAATCTGGGATTCGAAAGACGAGCAGATTCAAATCGTTGCCGCCCGGGCACGCGATCATCGTCGATCCCAAAATCCGGGTTCCGGATGGAGCGATTCGCCCACGAGCAATCACCGAAGCACTGTTTCTTTGAGTGGATCTACTTTGCCAACGTCGCCAGCACGCTGGATGAACGGAGTGTCTACCTGAGCCGCACCAAGTTGGGCGAAGAACTTGCGGAGGCCGAGCGGGAGTACGGCCGCGTCGATCTCGACCCCGAAGACACGATCATTGTTCCCGTCCCCGATACCAGCAAAGCGGCCGCCGACTCGATGGCTTACAAGCTTGCGATCCCTTGCCGCGAAGGATTGATTCGCAATCGCTACGCCGGACGCACGTTCATCGAAGGGGGACGGGCCCGAAAAGCCAAAGCCGCGACCAAGTACACGCCGCTGCGAGAAGTGCTGGAAGGCAAACGCGTGATCTCTGGTCGAGGATTCGATCGTCCGCAGCACAACGATGAACGTGCTGCTGGACCGCATTCGAGATGTGGGCGGGGCGAAAGGAAATCCATGTCCGTGTTGCCTGTCCGCCAATCATCGCCCCCTGCTTTTACGGGATCGACATGAGCACGATCGATCAATTGATCGCGCCCAAATATTTTTCACTTCGCGGCGAATTGACGGACGACGCACAACAGCGATTGGCCGATGACTTGGGAGCCGACACGCTGAGATACCTGCCGGTCGAAGCGATTGCCCGCGCGGTGGGATTGCCGGCAGACCATCTGTGCCAAGCCTGCGTGACCGGACGCTATCCGACCCCCTGCGGCCAACATCTGTACCAGATCGCTTTGGACAACCGTGGTACCAAACTGGACAGCAAGCGGACCTACGAACAATTGGCCGCGGCAATGTCCGCTCAGTGAGCGGACAGTCGCGGTTGCCCCGCTTGGCAAAGCCGCGAAGCATGTGAATTCACGATTTCACGATGTTGCGAAGGTGGACGGAGTCGCCAGTGATTCCCGAATTCTGGCGAATCCGGCTACCAAGATGCGATTCCCGAATTCTGGCGAATGACGTTACCAAGGTAGCCGGTGTCGCCAGACTTCTGGCGAATCTGTCTACCAAGATGCGATTCCCGAATTCTGGCGAATCCGGCTACCAAAATGTTTAGCAGCGGTGCCCGCTTAGAGGGTTGCTTTGATTGCCAGGTCCGTTTGACGAAAGAAGCGGTCCTGGCTGATTCCGTCCACCAACGATGCCGAGCCGCCAGGAACATCATCTCGTCGCTGATCGTCTCGGCCTCCGCTCGTGTGCAGGAGTCTTTGGCCAGAGTCAACGACCACTGCCTACCGCCATCGATCGATGCCCAGGCGACATGAATTCGATCGCCCCCGCGACGCGGCGGATCGGTGGGCAGCGCCGCGACCAGTGCGACACCGACCCAGCGTCGGCGTTGGTCATCCTCGTCGCAAAGACGTTCGGCTCTTTGTCGGGCGCGGGCGGCCAACTGCCTGGCGGTCGGCAAGGAGGCGGACGCATCGATGGGCGGCCCCCCCAGGTACTCGACCATCGCCGCCCGGGAGTAGGGAATCACCGCTTCGACGAAGGTTCGGGAGGCTCCCGCGTGCTGAAAACACTGATTGATCGCCCCCGACCCGCCTCCAGCCGCGACCATTGCAATGGTGACGGGCGAATCATGGAGCGCGGTCAGCAATTCGCTCCATTGTGCTGCGCTGGTTGCCATCATCGTCATCAATCCTCGTGAGGTTGTATCCTACCTCATCGCGGAGGGGTTTACGGCGATGGGATCCGCCGTTGCGATCCACGGACGAAGCGCAGCGGCGTCGGGTCGGAAAGCCCATTTGCCGGCGAGGTGATCAGTTCGTCGAGTTGGGTGACCGCCAAGTAGCCGTCAACTCTCAAGTCCTGGCAGGCGATGACGCCCGCCAATCGCAGCACGCCGTTGCCGACCATGGGATCGATTCGGACGACATCCGACGTGTAGATAACGCCCCGCAATTCGGTCGGGTAGATGTCGGTCGTGGTGGAATTGGCCAGGTTGAGTCGATAGGGTGAGCCAATCGGGTTGAAGTTCACACCCCGATCATTCTCGTCGAGTGTTGCTTGAATGTCGCGGAACACGACTCCGGAATCACTCACCAAGATGGCACTGGGGCTGAGCGGATAGCTCCAGTGGATGCCGCCACTTACTTCGATGACCGCCGCGTTGCGGATCGCCAAGGTGGCCTCCATCCGGCAGTGAGCGATGTGCACGGCGGCGCCGCCGGCGTCAAACCAGTAAATACCGGCCGCATCGACGGCACCGAACGGGTTGCGCGTCGGCGACAAAACGATGTCCGACAGGGTCACGACGCCGCCGGGTTGCGGGATCGACACGAGTGAGATTCGCGTCCCATCGCGAATGTGATCATCCAACACGTTTCGACTCGGAAGCACGACGTTGGCACTGGCGAAGTCACCTCGCAGCGTCATCTCCACCGCATCGCCACACTCCAGTCGTGGCGTGGTGAGGAGCCCCGAGGAGGCTGTCTTGCAGTCGTCGAACACTTGAACGGGCCGCTCACAGGTCAGCGCTCCACTGGATTCGAATCGCAGGTCGTCGGACGCGGTGACCGAATAATTCAACAGCGCGTAGGGTTCGGGATCGGGTTCCAGCATGGCCGTGATTGCCGCTGTGGATCCGTTGACCTTGGCCTGGACAGTCAATTCGACGGGGTCGTCATCGTCGTCATCGAGTTGGCCATCGGGATCGGTCAAGCGATAACGAAACAGCGCCGTCCCGCCCATTTCCGTCCCTTCCAGTTGGGCCCCGTCTACCGTGATCGAATACCACTCGCTAAACACGCCCTCAGTTGCCCCGCCCCGCCACAGCGCATTTCCGCTCATGCCGGCGGCGAACCGATGCAACTCGCTCTCGGCACATCGCAGCGCGGCCATTTGTCCCTTGCGATCGGTCTCTCGCCGCAAACTGAGCGTCGAAATGGACAGTGCCGCGGCAACGGTGGCGACCACGATCAACGATGTGAACAGGACCGCGAGATAAACGTAGCCACTGCGTCGGCAAGCTGAGCCGGTTCGAGAAAGCGGTGTCGGTCGTTTCGGTGGTTGCGGGGTAAACATCAAACGTCGGTCGTGGGATGCGGATCGGTGAGCTTAAGGAACAAGGGCATCGGGGGTATGCGCAGCGCGCGGTAACGGTCACTTCGCGATCGGGGAATCGCAGTCTTATTCGGCGAAGGCGCTCGAACGACGTCGTTTCGGGGATGTTCGAGGGAAGGTCCGAAACGATGGTCGTCGCATTCCGCTGGCTACCGTCGGGTGCCGTGCAGATGACGGTGATTTGACGCAGCGGTTTCGTTTCGTCGTCGCTGGTAACGATGCCCTCCGCCACCGGTTCGGCGGGCCTGACGTTGACGGCGAAGGACCAATCTTCAAAGCCGGCGATGTTCGTGCCGTCGCGATGAGTGGGCGGATCGCTGACATACCCGTGGTAGTCATCAATGTCGTCGTAGGTGGTTCGGTCGGCCGCCGTCTCGTCGGGTTCGAGCCCGAATTGCGGTGTTGCCGGATCTTGGAACTCTAGCGCGGAGATCTCATCCAGGATCTGCCCTGCCAATTCTTCGCCGCCGATCGCGGTCCGCCGCTCGGCGGTGTTGCGTAGCAAATTGGCCGAGGCAGTCAGTGAGACCAGTAGGACAGTTGAAACCAGGATCAACGCGACCATGATTTCGATCAACGTGACTCCGGGTCGACGTGAATGATGAATCACCGCTCCACCTCCACCCGCGCGCCGCAATGCAGCCAGAAGCCGGAACTTCGGTGCCACGCGCGTGACGTTGTCGACATGGCTGCGGTGGGGCCGCTACGAACCGCGATCCCGACCGAGTTTTCCAGGAACCCGTTTCCCTTCGCCGCGGTTGCCTGCACCGCATCGGTAAAGGATGCCAGCCCCAAAGATCCTTCGTGCCAGGGATCTCCCTCGGCAGCAAAGATCTGCACATTCAGTTGCCCCGACCAGAATCCCGAGTTCTCCAGCGGCGTCGGATGCGACGGGGCGTACCACGACAGTGCGTAACCGGCTTGGCTGTCGCTCCAATCGATCGGTCCGGAAAGCTCGGCGTGCTCCAACGCCACGATGGCCGCCGCAATGGCCGCAGCGGGCGAGGCGGTGATGGTCAACTTGTTGGGTAGGGATGTGTCGTAACTTCGGTAGACGTTGACCAAACTCAACGAGTCGATTACTTGGCTGCTTAACGTCTGCCACGGGGCTTCGGAAACCGTTATCGAGCTGGGCGACATTGCCGAAACACACACCAACAGCAAGTCACCATCCTGGCAGCCGGGAGGTACGTCGATCTCAATGCTCGAGACCAGTCCCGAGCTCTCCGCCGAGCTGGAAGATCGCAGCCGCACGTAATGGCTGGCCGAAGTGACTGCGGTCGCTGCCGAGTAACCATCGACCTGGAAAGTGTGGCTGGGTGCTTGTGAGTCGTAGACGATCGCCGGACCGCCGTCGACTTGGCGAGTCAGTCCGTCGAGGTAGGCTTGATAACTCACGTTCTGCGGACTTCCGTCGCTCGGATTGGGTCGGGTCAGCGTGAAGCCGTAGGTGGGCGACTGGTCGATCCGCGTCGCGTAACGCAGGTCCGCGGCCAGGCGGTCAGCGATGTCCTGATCGTGCCAAACGGTTTGGTTGTCGGCCGGGACCTCGAGCAGTTCGGTGGTGATCACGATGGTGGCCGCCAGCGATGAAACGAGTGCTGTCGCAGCGATCATCGCGACGACCAGTTCGATCAGCGAGTATCCGCGACGCGTCATGGCTCGATCGCCCCTTGCGTCACGGCGAGATCTTGCGAGCCAACACGCGAAACGGTGGTCCGTCCGGTGCCGGCATCGATGACCACCTGAAACTGCTCTTTGCCGTAGCCCAGGAGAACCGTGCCGGAAACCATCGCCGTGGAGCCGACCACAGGGACTCCCTCGAAATCGAACGACAGCTCGTCTTGAGAATCAAAGTCGGCGGTCAGATCAAAGCTCGGATCGTGGACTTCGTGGATTGGCACGTAAAAGCGTTCGCCGGGGCGGTCCGGCAGCGAAATGTCATCACAGCTGTAAGTGTCAAGCGAGTTGTCGAAGACCAGCGTTGTGGTTCGCGCTTCGTTGAGCGCGACCGAACGCACGTAGTCGATGTGGGCGGCAAGCTGGTTGGACGCCGCCCGCAGTTTTATGGCGCGTACCGTATCGGCAAGGCGAGGCGCGGCGATCGCTGCCGTGATCCCCACGATCAGGATGACGATCGTCAATTCGATCATGCTCATCGCGCGTCGATGGATTGGCATCACGGTGGGACCTAAGAGGGACAGCCGGCTGTCGGTGGCGTGGAAGTCGCCGCCAGTTCCCTGAGCTGGCGCACATCGCGAGCCGCAAATTCGCGATCACGTTGTCGCGAAACAGGGTCCGGGAGACAAAAACCTGCTGAAATCTACGTCACACAGAGGCGCCGCGGCCAAGGAATCTCAGCCCGCCGATGGCCTCACAGTCCGCACAACGGTCATCACCAACCCAGCACGTAGGCAAACACCAATGGGGCGACGATCGAAGCATCGCTCTGGATCATGAATTTGGGCGCTTCCGGGGAGAGCTTGTGCCAGGTGATCTTTTCGTTAGGAACCGCCCCGCTGTAGCCCCCGTAGCTGGTGACCGCATCACTGATTTGGCAGAAGTAGGCCCACAACGGCACATCCTCCTTCAAGTCCTGTACCAACAAGGGAACCACGCAAATCGGGAAATCGCCAGCGATTCCACCCCCGATTTGGAACAGCCCGATCGGTCCCCGACGCGAGGTTTCACGGTACCACTCGATCAGCCGCTGCATCTGCTCGGTGCCTGTGGCGATCGCGGAATGGTTGTCGACGGTCCCGTCGAAGACGCGGGCCGCGAAGATGTTGCCCAGCGTGGAGTCTTCAAACCCCGGGACGAAGACGGGGATCGAGGCGTCCTTGGCGGCGGCAACCCAGCTGTGCTCGCGAGGGACCTGGTAATGCTGGACCAAATCCTCGTCATCGAGCAGATCGAACATGTACTGAACCGGCAGCCGCGACTGGCGAGACTTGGCCGCCTCCTGCCACCGCCGAGTCAATCGGTGCTCGATGTGGCGCATCACGGTTTCAGGGATGCAGGTGTCGGTCACCCGATTGAAACCTTCGTCCCGAAGCTTAACTTCGGCCTCGACCGACAACGCCCGCCAGTCATCGATGATGCGATACTCGTCGTGAGCCACCAAATTGAAGATATCCTCTTCCAGGTTGGCGGCGGTCGAAGTGATGGCGTGGACCTTTCCCTGGCGGATCATCTCAGCCAACGAAATACCGAGCTCACCGGTGCTCATCGCGCCGGCCAGGGTGACCATCATTCGGCCTTCGGTGGGGGATGAAACGAAGTCGCGAAATCCGCGGGCGGCGGCCACAGATTCTCGGGCGTTGAAGTGACGGAAATGTTGGTCTAAGAATTCGGTGACATTCACGGCGTTGGGGCGGTTTGAAGTGGCGGCTTGCGATTCACTGCCGCCCAATATTCACAGCCGCCCCGCCAGCACAATGGCCTGTTCGTCAAACCGTCGGGCACCGTTGAGATAAGACGACCGATTCTCGGGGGATCGTCGGGCAAATCCGCGGGCCCGGAAAAAAAGTCGGCTGCATCGATGTTGCACCCTGTTTGGGGGGAGTCTGGGGGGAGCCATTATCGGCCAAATACCGCCGATGCCGGGATTTGTGGGAGAAAAGTGGCTCGCAGCACAAATCGGGCCAGATTGTGCGACTTGCCCTTTTCGTGATTTGGCCAATCTGCTAGGTTCAAAGAGTGATCACCGGCCCAGTTGAAGCGTTTGACCTCCCCTTTTGCCCACTTTCGCCGTCCCGGCCTATGCAGATGCCGTGTCGGACAGGCAATTTTCTTGTTTCCAGGCTCGCAGCAAAGCGGGCTGATGGTTTGCGCTGAACGTCCCGACCCCGGCCACACTCGTGCTGGGCCGCTACCCAAATTTGGCTTTCGAAGGAGCTTTCATACACGATGGCAACCACGAGCAAGCGTCGACTTGAGCCGACGAGCGTACGACACTTTGGAACGGGACTCGGAACATTCGAGTTGCCCGATCTGACGGCCTTGCAGACGGTCTCGTATGCCGCATTTTTGCAAGCAGATGTTGATCCTCGGAAGCGAAAGAACCAGGGGCTCGAAAGCGTGCTCCGCGAGATCTTTCCGATCAGCAGTTATGACGGCAACACGACGCTGGAGTACCTGTACTACGAACTGGGCAAGCCTCGCTATACCAGTCAGGAGTGTCGGCAGTTACGGATGACCTACGGTCGGCCGCTGCGGATCTGGTTGCGTCTGAACCGCGAGGAGCCGCACGAGGAAGAGGTCTATCTGGGCGATTTGCCGATCATGATGGGTGGTGGCGAGTTCATCATCAACGGTGCCGAGCGGGTTGTCGTCAGCCAGTTGCACCGCAGTCCCGGTGTCGACTTCGTGCTCGAGCAGGACACGACGACCGACCGCAAGCTGCCCAGTTGCCGCGTGATTCCCGAGCGTGGTTCGTGGATCGAGGTCAACGTCACCAAGAAGGATGCGTTGACCGTCCGTATCGACCAGAGCGGTAAGTTCGCGGCGACGACATTGCTGCGGGCGATGGATCCCAAGTTTTCCACCGATACGGATTTCTTGAACGCTTTCTACGAAACCAAGACGATCAAGATTAGCGGCGGACGGAGTGCGGCGAAGATCGAAGGCAAGATCGCCGTCGACGATGTCGTCTACCCGAGCGGGTCCGAGCGGGCCGGCGAGATCATCGTCGAAGCGGGCCACAAGATCACGAAGGAAGTCGCCGAGACGATTTGCACCGCCGGCGTGAAGAGTATCGATGCGATGGAGTCTCCGAAGATTCCGTTGATTTTCAATACGTTGGCCGATGACAACACCGCCAGCCACGAAGAGGCATTGCTGCGGATCTACCAGCGTCTTCGTCCGGGTAACCCGCCCCAGCTTGAAAAAGCTCGCACGCTGTTCACCGAGAAGTTCTACGACGAGAACCGTTATCGACTCGGCAAGGTGGGTCGCTTCCGGCTGAATCGAAAGTTGGGCCTTGGATCAGCGAATCGGAGATGACGCTGCGACCGGACGACATGATCGAAGCCATCCGCTACCTGATCGATCTGTTCGATCCCGACAGCGGTGCCGAGATCGATGACATCGACCACCTGGGCAACCGTCGTCTGCGAACGATCGACGAGCTGGGGGCGGACGAGATTCGCAAGGGATTCTTGAAACTCCGCAGAACCGTCCAGGAGCGAATGAGCATCAAGGATGCGCAGGACATGTCGCCCCGTTCGCTGATCAATCCGAAGAGCGTTTCGGCGGCGATCGATTACTTCTTTGGTCGCGGTGAGCTGTCGCAGGTCGTTGACCAGACCAACCCGCTGAGCCAGTTGACGCACGAGCGTCGCCTCTCGGCACTTGGTCCGGGCGGTTTGAATCGCAAGCGGGCCGGTTTCGAGGTTCGCGATGTTCACATTTCGCACTACGGTCGAATCTGTCCGATTGAAACGCCGGAAGGTACGAACATCGGATTGATCAGTTCGCTGGCGATTTATGCGGGCGTCGACGACTACGGTTTTCTGATTACTCCCTATCGTCAAATCAAGAACGGCAAGGTCACCGACGAGACGGTCTGGTTGCGAGCCGACGAAGAGAGCGAGTCCTACGTGGCACCGGCCGACACCGAGGTCAACGATGGGGCGCACTGGTTGCCGGCCCGAACATGATCGCCCGCTTCCGCAGTGACTTTGAAATCGTCCAGCCTGAACAGGTCGACTACATGGACGTTGCACCGGCTCAACTGGTCGGTGTGTCGGCCGGTTTGATTCCGTTCCTGGAGCACGACGACGCCAACCGGGCGCTGATGGGTTCGAACATGCAGCGGCAAGCGGTGCCCCTGCTGGTCGCCGAGCCGCCGATCGTGGGCACCGGGATGGAACGCGAAGTGGCCCGCAACAGCGCGATGGTCGTGCGTGCCCGCCGCGCCGGCAAAGGTCACCTACTGCGACTCCACGCGGATCGAAATCGGCAGCGACCACTACGACCTGAAGAAGTACCAGGGGCTCAACGAGCGAACCTGCTTGAATCAGCGTCCGATTGTCCGGTCGGTGACAAGGTCGAAAAGAACCAGATCATCGCCGATGGTGCGGCGACGCTCAACGGCGAGCTGGCTCTTGGGCGAAACGTGCTGGTCGGCTTCATGTCGTTCGACGGATTCAACTACGAAGATGCGATCATCATCAGCGAAGAACTGGTTCGGAACGACACCTACACGTCGATCCACATTGAAGACTTTGATGTGGAGATTCGTGAAACGAAGCTTGGCCGCGAGGAGTTCACCCGCGACATTCCCAACGTCTCGGAGAAGGCGTTGCGGAATCTCGATGAGAACGGAATCGTACTGGTCGGCACCTACGTCAAGCCGGGCGACATTCTGGTCGGCAAGGTCAGCCCCAAGAGCAAGACCGAGCTGACGCCCGAAGAGAAACTGCTGCACGCGATCTTTGGTCGTGCCGGCGAGGATGTGAAGAACGATTCGCTGGAGGTTCCCTCGGGAATCGAAGGGATCGTCATCGACACCCAGAAGTTCTCTCGCCGCATGAGCCTGTCGGAAGATGAGCGAAAGGCGTTCGAGAAGGAACTCAAGGAAGTCGAGGGCTCTGGTAACGCAGAGATCGCCAGCACGTTCGAGCAGTTGGTGCGGGAACTGGAAGAGGTTGCCGGTACCAAGCTCAAGGATTCGACTGGAACGCCGCTGGCCGACGGCCAAGATCCGAAGTTCGTGGCCGAGCGTGCGACCTCCTTCCGACTCGATCACATCCTCGATCAGGTCAAGGACGACGACAAGAAGAAGGAAGTCGAGAAGGGTCTTACGCTCCAGCAATGGGCCAATGTCGAACATGGCGATCGACGATTCGCGACCGCAAGCTCAACAGCATGAAGCGGGGCGATGAACTTCGCAGCGGCGTGTTGCAGATGGTCAAAGTTTACATCGCCACCAAGCGAGTGATCAGTGTCGGTGACAAGATGGCCGGTCGCCACGGGAACAAGGGTGTGATTGCCAAGATCTTGCCGATCGAGGACATGCCGTTCCTGCCCGACGGAACGCCGATCCAAATCATGCTCAACCCGCTGGGCGTTCCCAGTCGTATGAACGTGGGCCAGATTCTGGAAACGCACCTCGGTTGGGCCGGAGCCAAGCTTGGCTTCCAAGCGATCACGCCGGTCTTCGATGGTGCCACCGAGGGTGACATCAACAAGTGCCTGGCGGAAGCTGGCCTGCCGGCTCACGGAAAGATCCGACTTACTGACGGACGTACCGGCGAGCCGATGGAGCAAGAGACAACCGTCGGTTACATCTACATGCTCAAACTGCATCACCTGGTCGATGACAAGGTCCACGCGCGAAGCACCGGCCCTTACTCGTTGATCACCCAGCAGCCGCTCGGCGGCAAGGCCCGCTTCGGCGGCCAGCGATTCGGCGAGATGGAAGTTTGGGCGCTGGAAGCCTACGGTGCCGCTTACATCCTGCAGGAACTGTTGACGGTCAAGAGCGACGACGTCGAAGGCCGTACCAAGATCTACGAGTCGATGGTCAAGGGCGAAAACACGCTGGAAGCCGGCACCCCGGCCAGCTTCGACGTGTTGACCAACGAGATTCGTGGTCTCTGCCTGAACATGCAACTCGAAAAACGACCGATCTAGTTCCTCGTTTTTTCAAAGTCCATTCATCGTCTGCTTGGCCGTACTGGTGTCCGGCAGACAATCGCATGACCAACGCCGACGTCCGCCGTCTGAATTTTCTCTCTCGGTAACTCGAGTTAGTCAGCATTTTTCACGCCAAAGAGTCTCAATCACGGTCGCGGCCCACCAAGGGCCAACCAGGAGCATCAAAATATGTCGATTGGCGAATCCAACAGCTACGATCGCATCAACGATTACGCGTCGGTTCGGATTTCATTGGCCCGTCCTCAGGACATCAAGAGTTGGTCGTTCGGCGAGGTCAAGAAGCCGGAAACGATCAACTATCGAACCTACCGCCCCGAAAAGGACGGTCTGTTTTGCGAGCGGATCTTTGGCCCGGAAAAGGACTGGGAATGTGCCTGCGGCAAGTACCGCGGGATGAAGTACAAGGGCATGATCTGCGATCGCTGTGGCGTCAAAGTTACGCATTCCCGCGTCCGACGTAAGCGAATGGGGCACATCGAATTGGCCGCGCCCGTCGTGCACATCTGGTTCTTCAAAGCGATGCCGTCGCGGTTGGGCAACCTGCTGGATTTGAAAACCAGTTCGATGGAAAAGGTGATCTACTTCCCCCGGCTCGCCGCTGTATCGGGCCGCGGCCGGCGTCCTCGACGGCATGGTCGTGCTGCTCGGCGGCACCGACAATCCGTACAACTACGACGGGATCGGCTACGACGGAGTGCCCTCGTCTCCGACCGGGAGCTTCGTCGGCTTCGATCCGCGAGAGGGCTGGGTCGAGCTACCGGCGCCCCCGGTGGCCACGATGGACCACAGGACGTTGGCCGTCGCGGGCGGATACGTCTTCGTGGTCGGCGGGATGACGGCCGGCCAACGGGTGAGCGACCGGGTCTGGTACGCGGAAGTCGACGCGCTGCTGGCGGCCGCAGGGAGAGGGGAGGGGAGGCAGTGAGGGCGCTCGTGGTCGGAGCGACGGGCACGATCGGGGCCGCGGTCGCCACTGCGCTCGAGGCGCGAGATCACGAGGTGGTGCGCGCCGGGCACTCGAGCGGGGACGCGCGCGTCGACCTCTCGGACCCGGCGTCGATCGCACGCATGTACCAGGAGGTGGAGGGGGTGGACGCGGTCGTGTGCACGGCCGGCCTCGCGCGGTTCGGGGCCCTGCGTGAGCTGACCGACGACGACTTCGCGCTCGGGGTCGCCAGCAAGCTGATGGGGCAGGTGAACCTCGTCCGCAGCGGACTCGGGCGCTTGTCCGAGGGGGGCTCGTTCACGCTCACGACGGGCACGCTCACGATTCACCCGACGCCGGGCAGCGCCGCCGTCGCGATGGTCGGCGGGGGCGTCGAGGCATTCGTACGCGCCGCGGCGCTCGATCTCGCGGGCGAGTACCGGATCAACGCCGTCAGCCCCGGGTGGGTCGCCGAGAGCCGCGTGGCGACGGGTCTGGATCCGATGCCCGGGATCTGGGCGCGCGATCTGGCCGAGTACTACGTGCGTTGCGTGGAGGGTGAAGACAGCGGCGTGGTCTTCGTGGCGGAGTCGGCGCTGGAAGGCGCCTGACGTCGGGGGGGCTGGCGGAGCGGGATCGTGAGTGAGGACCGCCCCCGGGTGTGAGTGGCGGTGTCCGGCCCATAGAGAAGGCGCCGGGCCTACGGGTGGGGCGCCCGTACCTTGCCACGAGGTTCCGTGTAGAGCAGGGTGTCCAGCCACGACGACCTCTCAGGACCCCTGCGTGACCCGCTCCCCACTCTTCGCAGCCGTCTCCGCCTGTGCCCTGCTGGCACTCGTCGCCGGGGCTCCGCTCTCAGCCCAGCTCGGGGCCCGGCCGGACCCCGACGCCGCGGACGATCAGTCCGTCGCACCCGCTTCCCGAGCCTTCTTCTACAAGGGGCTGCCGGGATCCGACCTCTACGTCGGGCCCTTCGACGTGATCCTGAACAAGGGCTTCAACATGGCCCAGACGGTGAATCGGGATCCGTACATCTTCGAGGCGCCTTACGGCCACGAGCACCTTCGCGGCTCGGTGCTGCACCCGCTCCGCTCGATCCGCGAGTCCGGTGGCTGGGGCGAGTTCGTGACCGAGCAGATCCTTCCGGTCCAGGCCGTGAACTGGGCGCGCAGCGGCTTCGATTGGGGTGCCGCCGACAACATGACGTGGTATCCGAACTACTTCGGACACCTCATCGAGGGAGGAATCACGAGCCGGCGGCTGGCCGAGAAGCTACGGGCCCAGGGCGTTCCCGCGGCGGCGGTCGTTGCCGGGGCGACGACGATGGCCGCGGCCGCCATGAACGAGATGTACACGCACCCGGAGATCACCGATGGCACGGCGGGCACCGTCGCCGACCTGTATGTGTTCGATTTCGGCGGCGTGCTGCTCTTCTCGTTCGACCCGGTCGCACGCCTGTTCGCGGACAAGCTGCACGCCACGGTGTGGCCCAGCCAGGCGTCGATCGCCGTCGACAGCGGCGAGCTCGTCAACAACGCGAACAACCTGGTCTTCAAGCTGCCGCTCCCCATCATCGACTCCGCCTCGCTCTTCTTCCGCACCGCCGTCGGGTCGCACCTCGGCGCGACGCTCCATCTGCGCGACGACTACGACCTGAGCATCGGTCTCGGCGCCGACGCCAGCCGCCAGAACATCGACCCGGTCACCGGCGACGAGACTGTCGACATCCGCATGTCGTCCGCCGTCTACCTCGATCGCGGCGGTTCGCTGCTCGCCTCTCTGTACCTGAGCCAGGTCGCTCGGCGCGCGGTGTCCATCAACGTCTATCCGGGCGTGGCGCACGACGACTTCGGTGGGTGGGTGGTCTTCCGACGGGACGGTGGCTTCGAGGTCGGGCTCTCGCACCGGCTGGCGCTGGGGCTCGGTCTGGGGATGGGGGTCGGGCGCTAGCCGTCCGGTGCGGGCGGTGGTGGCCCGTCCGGCGGGGTCACGAGGGCCCGCCTACCATCACGACGGAGGCCCGGTAGTGGAGTGATGTCCGGTGGGTCGACTCCGGGAACAGCGTCTGGAGCTGGGCCATCTCTTCGAGCGTGAGCGACTCCGGAGTCAGCGTGACCTTCGGATCCTGATTCGGTAGTGTCGAGTCCACGAGTAACCCGTTGTACCGATCGGCTCCGATCGCGGCGGATATGTCCTCGGGCCTCAGCAGCGGATGGGCGTGGAGCGTGCCCACCACCGCGCCGAGCATCCGGTCCGCGGCCAGATCCCGGTTGCCACGGAAGGCGATCACGTAGGAGAGATCGATCGCTGCCCGGTGACCCCCGTCGAAGGTCCCGTCGCTCCTGCGCGTCGGGAGGTCCCGATTCCTCAGCGTCGCACTCGGCGCGATGCGATAGAGGTGCAGGTAGACCTCCGGCTCTCCGTCGGGCGGATCTTCGCGCGGTACCCCCAGCCGCACCTTCGCTCCGGTCGCGGTCGTCGAGACGGCCGCTCGAATCAGGTCGTGCAACGTGGCGGTCACCGCAGCTACCGACAGGGCATCGCTCATGAGGCCGTCGCCGCGGAATGGTCTGCTCTCGAGTCCTTGATCATGTATCGAATGTGGACTGCCCGGAGGCCTTCCGACAGCGGAGCACCGAAGCTGGCGCGGCGAGGTCGCCCCAAGACTGGGGTGAGGTGGGCCGTGCGCGCCGGGTGTCCGACCGGCGAAGCGCTGCCCGATCGGGCGACGTCGCGGTACTTTGCCGGGTGCGCTCGGCGGGTTCGGGTGACGCCGTGCGAGTCGGTACCCGCTCGGCGTTGCCCGGTCCGGCGGTCGCGCTCAGCCCGTGCCCGCACACCCGTGATCCCGGATGCTCGACATCGGACACCGACCGCTGACCGGCCTGACCGCCGACGGACTCTTGCTGACCCTCCTGTGCGCTCTCCCCTGGACGGTCGGTGCGGCCCCGGTGGCCGGGCAGACGCCCGCGACCGAGGAGGTGACCTACACGAACGAGCGGGACGGGACGTTTCTGACCGCGACTCTCGTGCTGCCTGCAGGAGACGGACCGCATCCGGGGGTCGTCGTCCTCACGGTCGCCGGGACCCGACCGCTGGTGGACCGCATGGTGGGGGATGGCTACGCCGTTCTCATGCCCGTCCGTCGCGGGTTCGTCGACGTCGAGCCGCTCCTGCAGGCGACATACGCGGATCTGGCCGGAGACGCGCGCGCCGCCATCGACTACCTCGGCTCGCGCCCCGATGTGGACCGATCCGCGCTGGCGATGATCGCCCAGGCGGACGACACTCAGCCGGCTCTGATCTCCATGGTCGCGTCGGACGAGCCCGTGCCCCTCGTGCTCATGGCGCCCCCGGCGTTTCCCGGTACCGAGGCGTTCCGACTCGAGCAGCGCGGGGTCGCCCGGCGCTTCGGGGTGGGGCCCGCCGGCCTCGCGGCGCTGGACGAGTACGTTGGGCGGATCGCCGACGTCGTGCTCGGCGAGAGCGCACCCTACGTGCGGGAGTATCGACTGGAGAGCTTGCGCGCGGTGTCGAGCGTTCAGCTCCCCTACAACGCGGCGTTTCCGGACGACGAGCGGCAGATGCACTTCTTCGCGAGCCCCCTGTGGCACGATCGGCTCGCCTTCGTCCCGGAGATCGTCCTCGCTCGGCTGCGATCGCCGGCCCTGGTCCTCATCGGGACCGAGGATCCGGATACACCGGTGGACGCCTATCTCGAGACCGTGACGCGAGGGCTGTCCGCGGGGGGTGGTGGAGACGGTGCGGTGTGCCTGCTCGAAGGACGGACCCGACACAGCTTCACCCCCGAAGGGGTGTCGGCGATCGCGGAGTGGCTGGCGGAGCGAGTCGGCACCGACCGCCCCCCGGGGGCGTCCGTGCCCTCCGGGTGCTTGGAGCCCGACGGGCGCTGACCTCGGCCGATTCGGCGCCGCCGGCCCCTTTCCGAGCAAAGGCCACGGCTTGCAATCTCGGGCCCCTGCTCACCTACTTCCCGTCCCTGGATCCGTTTGCTGGAGCAACCATGTTCGTGCGTCCCCGTTCGATCCTCGTATTCGCCGCCTCGATCCTGTGCGCCGTGCTCGGCGGGGACCTCGCGACACCCGCCGCCGTCTCCGGCCAGGTCGCGGCGCCCGTGGTCGATCCGGCCCTCTACTCCGCCGTGCAGTGGCGACCGATCGGGCCCTTCCGCGGCGGTCGCTCCGTCGCATCGACCGGCGTCGCCTCGGACCCGCTGACCTACTACATGGGCACGGTGGGCGGCGGCGTCTGGAAGACGACCGACGCGGGCACCACGTGGGCGAACGTCACGGACGGCCAGCTCGGGACGTCGTCGGTGGGCGCGATCGCGGTCGCCGAGTCGGATCCGAACGTCGTGTACGTGGGCATGGGCGAGCACGCGATCCGGGGCGTCATGACGTCGCACGGTGATGGCGTGTACCGCTCGACCGACGCCGGGCGCACCTGGACACACGTCGGCCTGGAGCGCACGCGCTCGATCTCGCGCATCCGTGTCCATCCCGACGATCCCGACCTCGTGTACGTCGCGGCCCAGGGCGCGCCCTACGGAGCGAACGAGGAGCGTGGCGTCTACCGCTCCCGCGATGGCGGCGCCACGTGGGAGTCGATCCTGCACATCGACGAGAATTCGGGCGCGTCGGATCTGTCCATGGACATGACCAATCCGCGCATCCTCTACGCCTCGTTCTGGGATCACCGTCGGTTGCCCTGGCAGGTGGTCAGCGGTGGTCCGGGGAGCGGCTTCTGGAAGTCGACCGACGGCGGGGATTCCTGGCAGCAGATCAACGACGGGCTGCCGGAGCTGATGGGCAAGACGTCGATCGACGTGTCGCGCGCCAACCCGGACCGGGTCTTCGCGATGGTCGAGGCCGATCCGGGCGGCGGCCTCTTCCGCTCCGACGACGCGGGCGCCTCGTGGTCGCTCGTGAGCGACAACTGGACGATCCGCGCGCGGGCCTGGTACTACATCGAGGTCTTCGCCGACCCGCTCGACGAGGAGACGGTCTACGTCCTGAACGCCCCCATGATGAAGTCGATCGACGGGGGGCGGACCTTCGCGAACGTGTCCGTGCCGCACGGCGACACCCACGACCTGTGGATCAACCCCGACGACAACGAGGTCATGATCAACGCGAACGACGGCGGCGCCAACGTCTCGTTCAACGGCGGTGATTCCTGGTCCACGCAGCAGAACCAGCCGACGGCGCAGTTCTACCGCGTCAATCTCGACAACCGCTTCCCGTACTACGTCTACGGCGGCCAGCAGGACAACAGCTCCGTCGCGATCGCGAGCATGGGGTCCGGCGGAGTGAGCTGGAAGGACTGGTACGACGTCGGCGGGTGCGAGAGCGCCCGCCCCGCGTTCGACCGCGACGACCCGCGCTTCGTGTACGCCGGCTGCTACATGGGCATCATCAGCGAGTACGATCACCGCACCGGCGCGACGCGTGACGTCGCGGCGTACCCGGTGATGCCCGCCGCGCTGCAGAGCCGCGAGATGAAGTACCGCTACAACTGGAGCGCGCCGATCGTCGTATCGGTCCACGATCCCAACACGATCTATCACGCTTCGAACCACCTCGTGCGCTCGCGCGACCGCGGCATGAGCTGGGACGAGATCAGCCCGGACCTCACGCGGGACGAGGACGCCAAGCAGGGCTACGGCGGTGGCCCGATCACGAACGAGGGCGCCGGGGGCGAGATCTACGGCACGATCTACTACGTCGACCGAGTCGCCCCACGACGCGGGCACGATCTGGACCGGCAGCGACGACGGCCTCGTGCACCTCACCCGCGACGGCGGCGCCACCTGGGAGGAACGTCACGCCGGACGGACTGGGGCGAGGTCATGGTCAACGAGATCGCGGTGTCGCCCCACGATCCGGCGACGGCGTACCTGGCCTACAACCGCTACAAGTTCAACGACTTCACGCCCATGGCGTTCGTCACGCACCGACTACGGGCGCACCTGGAGCGAGATCTCCGACGGCTTCGCCGACGACGCCTGGGTGCACGTCGTTCGCGAAGATCCGCATGCGCCGGGACCTGCTGTACGCCGGTACCGAGACCGGGATGTACGTCTCGTTCGACGCCGGGCGGGCTCTGGCAGTCGCTGCAGCTCAACCTGCCCGACACGCCGATCAACGACCTGATGGTGCACGAGCGGGAGAACGATCTCGTGGTCGCGACGTCCGGGCGCAGCTTCTGGATCCTCGACGACCTGTCGCCCCTGCAACAGGCGGCCGACGTCGCCGCCGGTGAGCACCACCTGTTCGCGCCGAGGCACGCATACCGGTTGGCGGGCGGTGGCGGCGGCGGTGGTGGAGCCGAGGGGCGCAATCCTCCGAGCGGGGCCGTGCTCGACTTCGTGATCGGGTCCGAGCCCGCGGAGGACGAGGCGGTGACGTTGGAGATCTTCACCGCGGCGGGGGACCTCGTGCGCACGCTGTCGACGGTGCCCGACGACGACGTCAGCCCGGGGGCCGCGCCGCTGAGCGTCGAGGTCGGAGCCAATCGCATCACCTGGAATCTCCGGCACGAGGCGATCCCGAACATCCCGGGTGCGTATGTCTTCGGATCGCTCCAGGGGCGTCGCGTCATTCCGGGGCAGTACCGGGTGCGCCTGTCGATCGGTGACTGGTCGATGACGCAGGACCTCGAGGTGCGCATGGATCCCCGGGTCGAGGCCACCATGGCCGACTACGTCGAGCAGGACGCCTTCGTCGCGGAAGTGGCCGCCGAGCTGACCGCGATCCACCGGGCGGTCACGCTCAACAACGACGTGCGCGGTCAGGTCGAGGCACTGCTGGAGAGGCTGGAGGGCGACGCCCGGGCGGAAGAGATCGAAGAGTCGGGAGGCGCACTGGCCGCCGACCTCGAGACCGTCGCGGACTCGCTGTACCAGAGCCGCACCGTGGACGGGCAGACCGTCATCAACTTCCCCACGCGCCTCAAGTTCCAGTATGTCTTCCTGCACGGAAACGCGGACGGCGCCGAGACCGGTGTCAGCATGGGGTCACGGGACGTGCTCAGGGATCTGAGGGCCCGCTGGTCGGTCCATCAGGCGACGAACGCCGACCTGCTCGGGCCGCGACTCGACGCGTTCAACGAGCTGGTGCGCTCCGCGGGGTTCTCGGTGATCATCATGCCGCCGCCGCCTCGGCGGCCGGTGTCGTAGCCGTGCGCGCCGTGGCTGTGGCGGGGGTGCCGGCGGGCTCATGGGGACGAACGTGATCGTATCGCGCAGGAGGGCGCTGAAGATCGGGGTCGGGTTGGGTGCCGCCGCGCTCTTCGACCGACGCGAGTCGGCGGCCGAGCCGCAAGCCGCGCTGATCACCAAGCCGATCCCTTCGAGCGGAGAGCACATCCCGGTCGTCGGTCTCGGCTCGTGGCGGACGTTCGACGTGGGGCCCACCGACTCGGAGGCAGCGGAACGGGTCGACGTGGTCCGACGCTTCCATGAGCGGGGCGGCACGGTCATCGACACCGCGCCGTCGTACGGTCGTTCGGAAGCCTTCGTGGGCCACGCGGTCCGCGAGATCGGTGCTGCGGACGATCTCTTCCTCGCGACCAAGGTCAACGTCGAGGGCCGCGGCACCGAGGCTGCGCTCGATCAGATGGAGGCCTCGTCGACCGCTCTCGGCAAGCGCACCGTCGACCTCATGCAGGTGTGGAATCTCGGTGACGACTTCAGGACTCTCAGCGACCGCCATCTCGCCTCGCATCTGGAGGCGGTGCGGGAGTGGAAGCGCCGAGGCCGCACGCGCTACGTCGGCATCACGACATCCTTCCCGCGCCAATACGACCTGGTCGAGGCGGCGCTCCGGCGTCACGAGCTCGACTTCGTGCAGTTCGACTACTCGATCGGCGATCGTGTCCCGGAGGAGCGGCTGCTCCCCCTGGCCCGTGAGCGAGGGGTCGCGGTCCTGGTGAACCGCCCGTTCACCACCGGCAACCTCTTCTCACGGGTCGCGGGCAGGAGCCTACCGGCCTGGGCGGCCGACTTCGACTGCGAGAGCTGGTCGAACTTCTTCCTGAAGTTCATCGTCTCCCACCCGGCGGTGACCGCCGTGATCCCGGCGACGAGCGACCCGGAGCACCTGATCGACAACATGGGCGCGTGTTACGGCCGCTTGCCCGACGAGGGCACGCGTCGGCGCATGGTCGAGGTCTTCGAGACGCTGTAGGCTGGGGGCCAGGTGGTGCGTGTCAGGTGCGGGGGACGGAGGCCCGCCCTGGCTCGGGTGGGCTTGTTCGACTGATTGAGGGTGGTGAGGTGTTGGTAGCGGGATTCCGGAAGCATCCCCCAGATTGCTGACGGCGGTCGGGGGATTGGCCCGTTGGCCAACGTCCGGCCTCGTGGAGCCTATGTGACATCGGGCTGCTGCACCTTATTCTGTCGCAGAATCTACGGGTTCTTCGACATGCAACGTGACGTGCGCTTTGGGCTGTATATCGTTCGCCCTGCGCAGGTCCCAACGGCAACACACGGCTAGTCGCTTGGCGAACGAAGACCACCTTGAAATCCTGAATCAGGGCCGCGAAGCATGGAATCGCTGGCGCCTGACTACTGGGTCAAAAGGGAAGCTGGCGGCGGCCGACCTGGGCGGCTCTGATCTGCGCGGATTCGATCTGACGAACTGCAATCTGCTCAGGGCCAATCTCAGTGGAGCCATCCTCAGCGGCGCCGATCTCAGTTTTTCCAATCTTGTGCTGGCAGACCTAGAGCGAGCCGAACTCCCACACGCAAACCTAGGTGGGGCACGTCTCTCTCAGGCTATGCTCACTGGTGCGAGTCTCGGTGGTGCCTTCCTCGGCGGCGCCCAGCTCTTTTCAGCACAATTGGAGGGCGCTGACCTTGAGGGGGCTGACCTCGGTTCGGCGAATCTACGTCAGTCCGGACTCGAAGGAGCGTCCCTTGCGAGGGCAGAGTTGGACCAGGCCGACCTTACCGAGGCCTGGCTCCCCAGGGCAAACCTCGCGGGCGCGTCCCTTTTCGAAACCAACCTAAGAGGAGCGAATCTCGAGGAAGCCGTGCTCGAGGGAGCAGATCTACACCACGCGAACCTCGTGGGAACGAATCTGAGGGGCGCGAACTTAGACGGAGCTACCGTCTATGGAGCCTCCGTTTGGGACGTGACTCTGTTCGGCTGCTCCCAACGGGGGCTCATCATCACCCCTCCCTCCGAGCCGACGATCACCGTTGAGAATCTTGAGATGGCCCAGTTCATCTACATGATGCTCCACAACTCTCGTCTCGGAGCGACAATCGATGCGATCGGCTCCAAGGCCGTCCTAGTCCTCGGACGCTTCACTGCGCACCGGAAGGAGGTTCTCGACGGCCTCAAGCATGAACTGCGAAACCAAGATCTCGTCCCAATCGTGTTCGATTTTCCGAAAGGGGAAGCGAGAGACCTTACGGAGACCGTGCAGGTTCTGGCTGGTCTATCACGTTTCGTTGTCGCCGATCTAACCGACGCAAGGAGCGTTGCTCAGGAACTCAGTCATATCGTGCCCTTCCTCCCGTCAGTACCTATCGTTCCGCTGGTTCTCGACAGCCAAGAGGAGTATGGGATGTTCGAGCATTGGAAGCGGTATCCGTGGGTACTCGACGTGTACCGATATGCATCAACCCACCAACTCCTCGCGGATATTGATAAGGCCGTCCTCCAACCGGTCTCACGCTGGGAGGCCAGTAGCGGGAAATGACCTCACCGCAATGCGAGATCGGCGGTGACGCCAAGTAGCTGCCGCTCCACTTTCCTCACGGAGAGCGGCAACCGCGCACACGTCACGTAGAGCCTTGTACATCGAAGAAATGTCAGATTCAGGCCGATTCACGCTCTCGCTACCGTCAAAGGCGAGCGCGACCGAGTGTGGCTTTGCCACACAGGCCGCACTCGCCGACCTGGTGGGTCGGTTCACTCTAACCTCCGGAGACCAACCCCCACTCGCGAGCCCGCAGCTCACTCGCACCCGAGGGTGAGCCCTCCGCTTGCGCCCGACTCCACGCCGTGAATCAATTGGTCCGTTATCGGACACCGGCTATGGGATGAGGAGTTGATGCGAGTCTGTGTCGTTGGAGCCTCGGGCAAACTGGGCAAGTACATGGTCCAGCATGCCCTCGATCGAGGTTACGACGTTGTCGGTGTGTGCCGTGAGGAGAGTGTCCCGAAGCTGGATGAGTTCAAGGGACGCATCTCCGTTGTCCCAGGAGCGACGAACGACCGGTCCGTCATCGAACGTGCGGTGGCCGACTGCGATGGCGTCCTTGTCGTCCTCGTCCCGTGGGGTGTCCAGCAATACGCCACCGGCACCGCCCAGGCCGTGCTCGATTTCGCTCCCGCGCACGCGCGATTGGTCTTCTCCTGCGGATGGCACATCACGCGAGACGGCAAGGACGTCTACCCCCGGAAGTTCAGGTTCCTCGTGGCTGCGTTCGGGCGCATCGCCAAGCTCGCTCGGTTCGCCGATCTCGATGACCAGGTCGAAGCCTGTCGACGCGTGTTCGACAGTGACAGACTCTGGACGGTCGTGCGCGGCAGCGACCTCGAAGAGGGCGAGAGCCAGGGACTACCCGTGTGGAGCAGGCATGTCGGCGACCCTGTTCTCGCCAGCAACGTCACCCGACGGATCGACTTCGCGCTCTTCATGGTCGAGGCCCTGACCAGTGACGACCTCGTGCATGAAGCGCCTGCGATCGTCGGATGTCAGACTCCGTCCGCGATCGCTCACACGCACGAAGCTGGCCTCAACAGCTAGTCGCCTGGTCGCTACGAGGCCGACGCTTTAGCGCCCCCGATTTCATTGGACCGTGGATCAGCATGGATGCTGAGGTCCGGAGAAGAGGGGGTATGTGATGTCTCCCAAGGCTGGGGAGTCGAAAGCGACCGAGGGTCGTAGAGGGCAGAAGGTGCCGGAGCGGAAGCTTCAACCAGCTGGCGAAAGCGCAGCTCACTCGCCAGCGACTCTGGTCTCCCGCCTTGCGCCTGCCTGGCTCGTAGAGTCGACTGGGTAGACGGCGCACGGTCTGGTCCGATCAAGCGACACCCTGACGTGAGGCGGGTCGCGGGACGCCAGGTCGTTGGCTGTTCCCCTCATGAGCGATCCCCCCACTATCGCTCCTGCCGCGTGCAACCCAGAATCGGTAATCCTTCGCATATCCCACCTCCCCAGGAGCTCCGATGACCCGCATGCTACGCAAGCTGCGCGCCGCCCTCGGCCTCGGGTCGCTCTGGGCCCTCGCCGGTACGACGGCCGGTGCCCTGGTGGGCCTGATCACCAGCGCCTTCGGCGGAATGCTACTGCCCCAGCTGTTCGAGCTCGCCGTTGGGGCCGGAGTGATCGGGTTCGCCCTCGGGATCGGGTTCGCCGCGGCGTTGGTAGCGCTCGAGCCTTGCCGGACCCTGGACGATCTCTCCACCGGGAGGGCCGCGATCTGGGGTGCCCTCGCCGGTGCGGCCCTGTCACTCGGAGTGCTCGTCGTCACCGCCGTTCCGGTGTTTGGCACGGGCATACTTCATCCCAGGCTCCTCGTTGCCGCGCTGGCCACGTCAGGCGCGTATGGTGCTGTGAGCTCGATTCTGGCCGCTCTGACCGTGGAGTTGGCGCGAGGAGCTCCACCGAGGCTCGAGGTGGGCCCGGGCTCCCTCCCGCCGCACCGGCTGCCCGCCCCCTACATCCCCCCGAAGAGCCCCCCGAAGAAGTCACCCTCGTTCCACGTGGGACGCGCCGTGGTCTGCGCCACGAGGTAGCCGGTCAGGAAGTTCACGCGGGCGTGATCCGCGCCGGCCTCGAAGTCGAAGTCCTGATCGACCTCGTCGAAGGGGGTGTGGTAGACGTTCTGGCGGTAGGCCGAGTTGATCGCGCTCCCGTCGAGCGCCGGGTCGCCGGTCTCGAAGCCGCTCTTGATGAAGAGCGCGGGGATCCCCTGGCGGATGAAGCTGAAGTGGTCGCTGCGGATGAAGAGGACCTGCTCCGGAATCGGATCGGGGCCGATGCCGAGTCCGAGATGCTCCGCCGCGACCCTTACCGATTCCCCGAGGCTCGAGTGCTCCGCGCCGTAGGGCACGATGTCGAGCAGCGGGTGGAAGAGGAACGGCATGTCGAGCGAGAAGTTCGCGACGATGGAGGACTTCGCGACCGTCGGATTGCGGACGAAGTAGTCTGAGCCGAGCAGGCCCCACTCCTCGGCCGTGGCGATCAGGAAGATGATGGAGCGTCGCGGCCGCACGGGCAGGCTGGTGTAGGCGCGCGCGATCTCCAGAACGATCGACGTTCCGGACGCGTTGTCGTGCGCTCCGTTGTAGATGTCGTCCCCGTCCACCGACACGCCGACGCCGAAGTGGTCGACGTGCCCCACGTACACGACGTGCTCGGCCCGCAGCTCGGGATCACTCCCCTCGAGACGGGCGACGACGTTCCAGCTGTCGACCTGGCGATGCCGGGTGCGCGTGTCGAGCGAGACCCGCGCCGTCAGGTCGAACGCCTGGGGCGTGCTCGCCGCGGCGGCGGCGAACACCTCGTCCAGGGGCGCGGGGCGCCCTCGGAAGAGAGCCTCGACCGCCGAGTGGTTCAGCGAGGCGCTACCCCGGATCGCCGGGTTGCCGCGGTTCGGCGTCGCCGTCGTCGTCCAGCCAGGCGAAGCTGCCCGCGCTTGGCGCGCGCGACGTTCACGTCCCAGCGGAAGCGCGGATCTTCCGGGCCCAGGTGAAGCTGAGCGTGCCGACGGCGCCGCGGCGCGATGGCCTCGGCGTCCTTGGTCGCGCCCGACGAGTAGTAGGCGCGCTCGTTGCTCGGGAACGCCGCGGGCGCGCCGCTGAGGAAGGCGACGATCTTCCCCTGGACATCGATGTCGGCGTAGTCGTCGTATCCGAGGCCGGGCGCGCTGACGCCGTAACCGACGAACGCGACCGGCGCGTCGCCGATGTCGACGCGCTCCCGCAGCGGATCCGGGCTGAGGTAGAAGTCGGTGCCGTAATCCAGATTCCACCTGCCCGACGCGGTGGAGATGGACATGCCGCTCGCCGTCTCGAGCACGAGGCTCTCTCGCAGCGGAACCGGCTGCCGATAGGTGCCGCCGACGCCGGCCGGCTCGAGTCCCATCGACGCGAGCGTCGCCTCGGCGTAGGCCGCCGCCCCCGCGAAGCCGGGCGTGCCCGGGGCCCGACCGGCGAGGGAGTCGTCAGCGAGCACGCGGATGTGATGCTCGATCATGTCCGGGCGAATCGCGTCCAGGGCCGTCTCGACCGCCGCGGCATCGAGCGCATCCTCGGGCATGTCGGCGGCCGGCTCTCGTGTGCACGCCATGGCGATCGCGGTGGCGAGGAGGGTGGCGCAGCGGAGGAGGTCGGGGACGCTTCGATTCATCGTACGGCTCCTTGGACGGTCTGTGGCCCGCCCAGGATGCGACGGCCGCGTGAGCGGGGCAACGGCGTGCGGTGCCGCGCGGCCCGGAACCGCATACAATCGCTGCGACGGAGGCCGGGCCCACGAGGCCGCCCCGGCCCGAAGCTCCCGCCCCACCACCGGAGTGAAGCTGCGTGCCCGACCGACTGCGTGCCACGTACCACCTCCGCTGCTCCGCGGCCTCGGAGGCCGAGGCTTTGGCGCTGGCGATCGCTCGCGAGCAGACGATCGAGGTGCCGCCCGGCGTGGCTGGCGACGACATCGAGGCGCGGCTCCTCGGTCGGGTCGAGGAACTGGATCCTGCATTCGACGGAGCCTTCCGCGCGGTGCTGTCGTACGCCCTCGATGTGACCGGCACGGAGCTCCTGCAGGTGCTCAACGTGGTCAACGGGAACGTCTCGCTCATGAACGGCGTCCGGCTCGTCGGTCTGGATCTGCCGCACGCGGTCGTCGACGCGCTGCCGGGCCCCCGCTTCGGAATCCCCGGACTGCGGCACATGGTGGAAGCGGAGGGGGGGCGGCCGCTGGTCAGCGTCGCGATCAAGCCGGTCGGCCGCTCTCCGGGTGAGCTGGCCGCGCTGGCGACGTCGTTCGTCGAAGCCGGCGTGGACGTCATCAAGGACGACCATGGCCTCGTCGATCAGGCGAGTGCCCCGTTCATCCCCCGAGTCACCGCGGTGGCACACGCGGTGGAAGCCGCGAGCGCGAAACGAGAGCGCCCCTGCCTCTACTTCCCGAACGTGACCGGCCCCGTGGACACACTCGACGAGCGTCTGGGGGTGGCCGCAGCGGCAGGTTGTAGAGGCGTGATGTTGTGTCCGAGCCTGATGGGGCTCGACGTCATGCGGAGCGTCGCGGACGGCTCCCGGGCGCTCGCGCTCATGGCCCATCCGACGCACGCCCAGACCGCCCCCGGCCGACACGAGGGGATCGCACCGGAGGTGCTGCTCGGGACGCTCTACCGGCTCGCCGGCGCAGACGTCGTCGTATACGTCAATGCCGGGGGGCGCTTCGCGTGGCCCCTCGAAACGTGCCGGGCGATCAACGCCCGGGCGCGGGAGCCACTGGGCCGCCACAACGCCGCGATGCCCGCTCCGGCCGGAGGGGTGGACGCGGCAGAAGCAGGCTCTTGGTTCGAGCGCTACGGGCCGGACACCATGCTGCTGATCGGGGGGAGCCTGCTCACCCAGACCGACCTCGTCGGAGCCACGCGGCGGGTGGTCGAGGCGGCCGTCGCCGCGGCTCCGCACCGCTCAACTTCCGAGGACGGGCTACGGTGACGCGCTCCCGGATCGTGCGCGCACGGGGAGAGGGCTGGGTCGGCGTCGAGCCGAAGGCCTACAAGGACGGGGACTCCTCGTTCTTGGACGTGGCTCGCCATACGCTGCTCGGCGGTCGCGATCAGTCCGACGCGCTCGCCTTCGAGGTGCGGTACTTCGAGGTCGCGCCTGGGGGATATTCGTCCCTGGAGCGGCACGCCCATCCGCACGCCGTCGTGATCATCCGTGGTTGCGGTCGCGTGCGACTCGGCGATGTGGTCGAGGAGGTGGTGCCGCTGGACGTCGTCTACGTGGCGCCGCACGAGGTGCACCGCTTCGAGGCTGCCCCTTCGGAGCGCCTCGGCTTCCTGTGCATCGTGGACCGGGATCGCGATCGGCCGGAGCGGGTCAGCGAGCCGCCGGCTGCCGAACGGTGAAGCCCGGCTCGTCCGGTCACGTCACGTCTCCGCCTTCAGCCCTCTTGCGTCCACAGCACGATCACGCCGCATCCTGAATTGCCGATCGCGTACTGCGGCGGTGCCTCAATGGCCGACCTGTATACCTCCGCACCCACGAGCACCTCCTTCGGCACCAATACGTCGAGGGAAAGCTCGAGGGTAACCTGTAACCCGTCCACGTAGACCGTGGGGGTGCAGTAGCCGGCCGACCCCATCATCATGAGCCGATCACCACCGAACACGTATTGCGTCGTGACCCGTCCGGTTCTGGCCAGCAGGTCGCTGGTCGTGAACTCGCGCGAGCTCTTGATGTCGACTGGTGTGATGAAGCACCCCATGCCGTGCAGCACGCGTTCCACGAAGCCGTTCATCACGAGACGGGGCTGTGTTATGAGCGGGGCGCGGGTCTGGACTTCGAGGCCGTCGATCTCGATGGGCACGGATTCGATCCTGAACTCGATCGACACCGAGCCACCTTTCGTCAGAGCGAAGACGCTCTCAGGGATGGTGGTGCGGTATCCGATGGCGCTGGCCGCGACGAGGAAGTCACCGGGGTCGGGCGACTCGAGCCGGAACCGTCCCTGCTCGTCGGACAGCACGGCGTGCACCGAGTCGCCTTCGGGGGTCATGAGCGCGACCATGGCCAGCCAGACGGGGCGGTTCGAGCCGCGTTCCAGCAGGACGCCCTCGAGGACCTGGGCCGATAGCTCCGCGTGCCCGAGGACGGACCAGAACATCACCAATGCGACGCACGTTCGGGTCACGGCCGTGACCACGCCGCGCACCGAAACGCCCGAAACCCGCCTGTGCGCGGCGTGCCTCGTGTCTTGTCTTCCGCTCTGCTGAGCTGTCATCCCAGCCTCACCAAAACTGTCGATCCGTGGCCACGCTCGTGAAGCCTGGCCTCCTCCAAATCGGGTAGCGCAGGGTCGCCCCTTGCCCGAACCTCGATGTCTCGCCCGATCTACAAATGTACCTACGTCAGATCCCGCCGAGCGTGTCATCTCGCCCAGCGGAGCCAAGCTACTCGTCGTCGTCCCGCTCGACCTCGATGGAGCACTTGGTGACGACGGCGGCGATCGCGCCTACGGCCGCCCACACCGGCAGGAGCACCGCACCGGCCACGCCGAGGCTTACCGGAAACTCGATCAGCGTTCGGCCCTCGTCGTTCTTGATGACGACGTGTCGAACGTTTCCTGCGTGCAGCAGCTCCTTGAGCTTCTCGATCAGCTTCTCACCGCTGACGCGGTGCTGTTCCCTGTCCCCTGCGTTCCCGCTGCGATCGTCGCCTCCCGCCGTCTCCGTCGTTCCGTCCGTCATGTCGATTCCTCCCGTTCCAGCGATTCGTCGATTTCGCACACGCAGTGCATCTGCTGCGTCGAAGCTACGAGGAAAACCTCTCCCGGGCTGGCTTCAGCCGAGGCGGAGCGCCGCGCGTAGCTGTGCCGCGGTCATCCCTTTCACGTAGACCGGCGTTCCCCGGTCGAACTCACGTGCCCGCGAGAGCGGTCCGACCACGACCGGGTCGAAGCCCGCGTCGCGTACGAGGCGGCTCGTCACCGCGATCGCCTCCGCGTCGTCGGCCGCGATCGGAATCCCGATCTTCTCGCCCTGGCGGTGCGCCTCCTGCTCGACCTCTCCGAAGCTCAACGCGTTGAACGAGCGCACGAGCCGGACCCCCGGCAGGTACTCGGCCGACGCCACACCCGTGCCTTTGGCGATCGCCTCGTCCGCCATCGGGCCGTCGCGGTCGGCCCGCGGGTTCCCGCAGTCGATGACGATCTTTCCGGCCATGAGCGGCGCGTAGTCACGGCCGACCTGCGGGAGCGCTCCGTACGGTACGGCGATGAGCACGACCTCGCCGAAGGTCGCGGCGTCGCGAGGGTACCCGGCACGGGCCCGCCCGCCGGCCCGCTGCACCAGGTCGGCCAACCCGTCCGGGTTGCGTGACGAGAAGAGGATCTCGTGACCCGCCTCGGCCCAGCGTAGCCCGACTGCGCCGCCCATGCGACCCGAGCCGATGATGCCGATGCGCAGCGGGCGCTCCTGCCTCGGATCACCGCCCGGGGCCGCAGCGAGTGTGGAGGGCACGAGGGCCACGCCGCCGACCGTAGTGGCGAGCGTGCGCACGAATTCGCGGCGGCTCGGTCCGTCACCGGTTCGATTCACCATGCTCCCTCCCGCTGCTGGTGCGATCCCGATCCGGGCCT
>CALNYP010000081.1:0-84927 GCA_942490715.1 uncultured bacterium | reverse complement strand
GGCTGCCGTTGGAACAGGCCTGTCGACAGGGACTAGTTCTTGGTGCGTCCCTGCGGGTCGCCGCGCTGCAGCATCACGGGACCGTGACGCGTCGTGCGGCCGAAGTTGTCGACATCGTCGACGTAGTAGAGCAGCGTGCCCTTCGGAGCGCGGCGATCGACGAACTCGTAGTCCGCGCCGACCAGCTCCTGACCTCGGGCGGGAATTGCCGTCGGGGTCAGCAGCGTGAACGCCTTGGTCCGGTTGCCCGTGGCCCGGTAGACCCGGAAACCGGCGGTGTCGATCTCGGTGCTGGTGGTCCAGCGCAGGACCACGCCGGCGTCGGTGACCTCGGCGGTCAAGGACTCCATCACCACGAGCAGCGGGATCTCGAAGCAGTTCGCGTCGCAGGTGCCGCCGACACCGTTGTCGGGACCTTCGTCGCACTCCTCACCGGCGTCGATCTCGCTGTCGCCGCAGAACGGCGGGTTGTAGTTCTCTTCTTCCACGGCGAACGCCAGGACGTCGTCCTTGGAGATCGGCAGAGGCTTGTAGAGGTTGGGCAGCCAGAGACCGAGCTGATCGGTGCCGTGGGGGTTGCCCGGTTGTCCGCTCTCACCGCCGGGCAGCACCTCGAGGACCTGGGGTCCCGTCGGCGCCATCACGGCGATCTTGCGCCGCGAGGGGCCACTGCCGAAGCGGAACTCCTCGACGCCGTCGGCCCGGACGCTGTGGGACGAGGCGTCCAGCGCGCCCATGCCGCCGTCGGTCGAGAAACCGGCGAGGCCGGGGATCGTTCCCGGGAAGCCGTTGGGCGGGATGCTCAGCGGCGGGCCGAGAGGATGGTCGAAGACGATCCGGTGGAGCTTGCCCCAGCGGTAGTCGTTCTGGTCGGTCGAGTTGCCGAACGCCGGTGCGAAGGAGTCGGAGGCGAGCAGGTCGAGGCCGCTGCGCAACGCGCCGAGCAGGATCAGGTCCCTGCGATCGAACGGATCCGGGATACCCGGAACCACGAAGAAGTCGAGCAGCGAAGCACCCGTACCGCCGGTGGTCGGGAAGTCCTCGAGCAGCTTGCGCAGCGCGGACATCGCCTGGGCGTTACCCGGCGCGAAACCGTTCAGCGGAACCGGAAGGTTGGCCAGGGTACCGTCGATCACGCGCTGGACGATCTGACCGCGCCAGAGCGCGTAGATCGTCGCCGAGATGCTCTTCTCGATCTCGTCAGCGGAGGGAGGCATCGGCGCCAGCGGGTTGTCGCCGATGTCGAAGCCTTCGATGATGCCGGTCGGCGTCGAGAAATCCCAGTCGGCGAAGCGCGCGATCGCCTCGGCGACTCCGGGGTCGGCGGCCAGTGCTTGCAGCTCCGGAATCGCAGCCGGGTCCGAGGCGTTGTCGAACGCCTGCTGCAGGAACGGCATGAAGACCTGGGCGTCGAGGAGATGGGTGTCGCCCTGCAACGCCTTGAACGTATCGACGCCCACGGGGCCGGCGGCCAGCGCGGCGTCCCAGCGCTGCTTCAGCTGGCCCATCCGGAAGCCGGGCGCGTAGCTGGAGCTCAGATAGAGCGCGCCGTTGAAGCCCGGGTTGAACGCGCGGAACTGATCCCAGGCCAGGTTGTTCAGCGTGGTGCCGATCGGATCGTTGTTGGCGTTGAGCACGTAGCCCTCGGCCGGGTTCTCGATCTGCGGCATCTCGTCGAAAGGCAGGATCTCGGTGCCGAGAGCCTGATGCGGCTGCGGGTTGAGCAGCACCAGCCACTCGTGGGGGTTGGTGTGCGTGCCGTCGCGGATCAGGCTCGGCGGGTTGAGGCCGGCCGGGAAGCCACCGAACTGCAGATCCTCGCGGATCGGTAGCTCGGCGCTGGTGTAGTAGGCGATGTTGCCGTTGATGTCGGCGTAGGCCCAGTTCTGGGAGCCGACGTCGAAGAACTGCAGGGCGTCCTTGAAGTCCTGCATGCTGGCGACGCTGGCGAAGCGGCGCAGCGTCTCGATCTCGCGGGTGCCGCTCCAGCCGGTGTACTGGACCGACAGGCCGGTCAACGGCGTCGGCGAGGCCGGGTCGAAGCTGATGTTCACGATCGGGCCGTTGTTGCGCCGGGGCACGACGAAGGTCACGCCGCCCGACGTTGCCGGGATGCCCGCGTCGACGATCGTGTCCGGGAAGCCGTCACCGATCCCGTTGACCAGGAAGGTCTGGGGGATGATCTGCATCGCCTCGGGTGCGCCATCGAACAACGTGTGGGTCGGAACGGTCGGATCCGGACCCAGCGGGATCAGCACTTCGTTGTAGACGTCGGTGACATCGAGGGCGTTGACGGTGGCGCCCCAGCAGACCGTTTCGTTGCAGCCGAGCACCACGCCCGGCGTTCCGGGGAAGCTGGCGCCGGCGACGTTGATGCCGCCGTCGACGATCAGGTGCGCCTCGTAGAACGTGGCCGGCGCGTCCAGCGCCAGATGTGGATCGTTGGCGATCATCGGGTAGCCGGAGTCGGTCAGGCCACCGGCAGCGATCCACCAGTTACTGCCTTTCTTGGTGAAGTCGGTCTCCAGCGCGTCCCGGAGCGGCTTGATGTCGATGATCTTCTGCCGGTAGGTCTCGAGGAGGGTGCGGAAACCCGGCTGGTCCAGGTAATCCGGCGTCGTTTCACCGGCCTTCGCCTGCAGCGGTCCCATCGGACGGGCGGAGCTGGCCGCGGTCGGCGCCGGAGGAGCGGGAACCTGCTGGGACGGGATGGAGATCGTCGGATCGAACGGAGCCACGCGCCAGGTGTCGGTGCTGTGAAGGTGCAGTCCGTTGAAGCCCAGGGCATCGCCGACACCGCGCATGTTCAGGATCGCGAGGGTGTTGTCGATGTCGCCGAGATCGAAGGACAGGCCGAAGGCCAGCCCCTTGGCCATCAGCAGGCAATCCAGCGGTGTCCAGGGCTCGAAGGAAGCCTGGCTGCGCTCGAGGGCAAAGTACTCGAGCGGCGGGATGTTGGCCGGGTCGAGGATGTAGGCGTTGACGCCGTCGGAGTAGGCCTCGAGCCAGGCCATCGTCTCGGGGGTCTGGAGCGGCAGGCTCCGTTCGGCGGCGCGTAGCAACCCGAGAGTGCGCAGCTGCACGTCCTGGGGCAACCCCGCGGGACCGACGAGCTCCGAAGCTCGCCCGGCGAAGGCCTTGCGCTGCAGATCCATCTGGAAATAGCGATCGCGGGCATGCATGTAGCCAAGCATGAAGACCGCGTCGTGCTCATTGGCGGCGACGATGGTCGGCACGGCGAACGGGTCGAACAGGATCTGGACGTCCTCTTGGAGTCCCTCCAGCCCGGCGTTCGACGCCCCGGCCACGCAGAACGCGACCAGAGCCGCGATCAACGCTGTGCGGGTGCGTTTCGAAAGAGTCATGACGATCCCCCCCAAGGGATGATGGAGTAGCGGCCGGCGATCGCGTCGCCGGCCATTTCATTCATTTCCGATCTGTACTCCGTTGAAAGAGTCAACGGTTCCATTCCTCGATCCGAACAGACGGATCACGGGCAGACGCCGACGAGCTGCGTCGTGCAGGCCGCGGCGCTGGCAGGCCGCTCGGACGGGGTGCTGTCGAGGCCGTAGGAGCCTTCGTTGTTGCCGTCGCTGGGCACGACGAGGTAGTACTTGCTGCCGGCGCCGGGAGTGAACGACGCGCTGGTCGCGCCCGCGGTCGAGCAGAGGCCTGGAACCGGGATGTGACTCGAGAACATCCCCACGTCCCCTTCGTACACCTCGTAGTCGTTGTCGGCCTCGGAGCAGGAAGGATCCCACGACAGGCGCAGCGTGCCGCCGTCGTAGTCCACGACCAGGTTGCTGATCGCACCGCCGGGAGTCGCCATCGGCTTGCCCTCGGGAATGTAGCCGTCGAGGCTGCCATCGGCGATCTCGCAGTCGGTGTTGCCGATGCCGAACCCGCCGCAATCGTTGGGGCTCGTCGTGTTCAGGCCACCGATCGTCTCCGAGATCACATCCTCGATCGCACCGTCGGGGGTGTAGTCGAGGCTCAACGTGCCGCGAGCGATCATGATCTGGTAGCGATACTCGTCACCAGGTCCGAAGGCGGGGCAATCGCAGGCGTCGGGGCAGCCGGTGCAGCCGAAGTCGGCCCACGGGATCGCGACCTCGACCGATCCGGGCGGTCCACCGGAGCCACCCGAAGCGCCGGGGTTCACCGCCGGGAAGTAGAACGAGACCGGGCGCCAGACCCCTTCCGCATTCTCCATCAACATCACCGCGTCTTCGAGGCCGACGAGCCAGCGGCTGAAGTCGAACACGAGCAGGTATTCAGGCGCGGAGTCCGGGTTCGAGAACGCACCGTTTCCGGTGATCTGCCCCTGGCTGCCCAGATCGACACAGGTCTGCGTCATGTCGCAGCTGTCGCCGATGTCCGGGTCGCAGGCCGAGCCGCAGGAGCGGACACGGGTCGACGGGAAAGGCTCCTGGGAGATCATGCAGAAATGACAATCGGCGTCGGACGTGCAAGCGCGGTCGGTCGACACGCTGCAGTGACCGGGGTTGGTCAGCGCGCCGGCGGGATCGTGCCAGGTCGGGTTGCCTCCCGGGGCGACATCGATTCCGATCTCTCCGAACGGAAGCGACACCGGATCGGGGTCGACCCACAACTCGGCGGCGAAGTACAGGTTGGTGTTGTCGTACGTCGAGACGACGGTGCCCAGGTCGTTGACCGCACCGTCGGTGCGGTTGTCCCACCAGGCGAGCTCGGTCTTGCTGGTCAGGTTCGTGCACGTCTCGAGGCCCGGGCAATCGCTGTTGACCGAGCAGGCGAGTGTGGACGTGATCGAGCACTGACCGCAGACGAGTTGGACAGAAGTATCTTCGACACGACCGCCCCCGGGAGCGGTGTTCGAGAAGGCGCCGATGCACCAGTCGGAGAGGTCGGCGTCAACGAGTGGACTGTGGGACAGGGCCAGCGGGCTGGCGAGCAAACCGATCGTCAAAGCGATCACGCCGAAGCCGACCCGGTTGGGCCGGAACGCGTAGCGAGACAATCCGGAGACATAGCCTTTCATCGAATCCCCCCACGAAAGCACGGAATTGGTCGGACCTACTGAACTTACCGCGATTCCCCCTGTTTGAGGGCAAAAACCAGCTATTTCCCTCTCCCCGGACCGGGTTCCGAGGGATTCCTCGATAATTCTCCAGAAATCAGGTTGGTACGGCCCTGCGGACGCCGCCACTCGGCTCCGGATCCGCCGCGGTGGCGGCACCCCGGCCCGGTTTTCGGCCGTTTTCCTACCCGAAAACCCCGACCGGCCCGCCAGAGAGCCGACCGTCAGTCCCAGCTGAGGGTCACGTTGGCCAGCGCCCGGCGGGACAGCAGGTCGCCGCCGAAGGTCTGGCGGTGGACGTTGTCGGTGAAGTTCGCGACGTTGATGCCGACCGCGAGCAGCTTGCTGATGCGGTAGCTGGCGGCCAGGTCACCCGTCGCGTACGACTCGCTCTCGGGTGTGAAGCTGGTGCGCGGGCCCGGGGCGTCCGGCTGGGGGACATCGCCCTGGAAGACGCCGGCCGACCAGCGGAACCCCTGAACCCAGCGGCCGCTGATGCTGGCGGCCCAGGGGCCCTTGACCCAGGACGCCCCCAGGCTGGCCTTGTGCGCCGGGGTGTTGGGCAACAGGATGTCCTCGATCTCGGACTGGATCGTCTCGTCGAGGATCTCGAAGTCGAACCAGGAGTAGCTCATCTGGAGGTTCCAGGCCGAGTTGACGAAGTACTGGACGCCCAGGTCGACACCCTGGGTATCGACGTTGCCGACGTTGGTGTAGGTCCGGCCGACGACCACGGTGGAGCCGTCGAGATCCTGGGCCAGCCGGAACCCGAGCGTGCTGCCGCCGACCGAGTTGTCGACGGCGTTTCGCAGCGCCTGGGCCACGGTGAGCGTGCCGAACAGGATCGTGTTCTCGGCCTCGTCGGTGCTGACCCAGGGCAGGTAGTCGTTGTTGACCGGGCACTCCTTCGGATCGGTCTCCGGGTTGCCCGCGCTGTCGACGCAGCCGTCGGTGTTACCGAGGCTCGTGCCGACCTGGGGCAGGAGGTCGGTGATGAAGTTCTCGTTCTTGGCGTTGTAGTAATCCGCGGTGATGAACACCTTGTTGGCGACCAGTCCGCTGTAGCCGATCTCCCAGGCCTTGGTCTTCTCGAGCTCCAGGTCGTCGTTGCCGACCGCCAGGATCGGCACGAAGTTGCCGTCGATGCCGCAGTCGACCGGCTGGGGCAGCAGCGGTCCCTCGCAGATCGTCCGGACGAATCCGCCGATCGGGAATGAGGAGATCCGTGCGTGCAGGAAGAACTCGGAGTAGTTCGCGACCTGGAACGCCTGGTTGTAGGTCGCGCGGATCGAGTGCTTGGGGTTGATGCTGTAGACGACCGCGGCCTTGGGCGAGAACTGGGTGTCGTGCAGGGTGTTCCAGTCGAAGCGGCCCGCCAGCACGAACTTCCAGGTGTCGTTGGCCTTCCAGTCGAACTGGGAGAAGATCGCTTCGCGGTGGGTCTCGAGGGGCTGGTAGACGACGGTCTGGAGGCCGGTATCCGGGTTGCTGGTGTCGACCGTTTCCCTCGTGTAGGCCGCACCGACGACGAGGCGCCCCTTGTCACCGCTGAAGTTCCAGTTGCCCTGGGCCTCGGCTCCGTAGCGCTCGGTGTCGCTGATCAGCTCGAAGTTGACGATCAGGTCCTTCGTCAGGTTGGCCTGGTTGCCTTCACGGTTGGAGTAGTGCGCCAGCACGTTCCAGCGGTCGGTGGCGAACTGCACGCGGTAGAACGGCCGCTGGGCATTGATGATCTGCACTCTGCCGATACCGGTCTGGAACACCGGACCCTCGATGTTCGAGAAGCCGGCCTCGAAGGTCAACACCTTGTCGCCGTAGTAGCGATCGAATCGTGCGGACCCGAAGGAGATGTCGTCGTCCTGCTCCCGGAACAGGGTCTTTTCCCGGGGGAGGCAGTCGGTCTCGCCGATCAGCAGGCAGTACTCGGAGTACTCGGGCGTCGGCTGGACCGACGGGTTGCGCGAGACCGAGAAGTCGCCGGAGCTCTTCACGCCGCCGCTGACCTTGTAGAACCAGTTCTTCCCGGCCGCCCCGGCGTGCCGCAGGTCCAGGTTGACCGTCTCCAGCTCTCCGGCGGTGAACCGGACCTGGGTGCCTGGACTGTCCCGGGGCGCCTTGGTCGTGATGTTGATGACGCCACTCGAGGCGTTCGCGCCGTAAAGCGCGGCGCTGGGACCACGGATGAACTCGAGGCTCGAGATGTCGCCGAGGCCGCCGGCGAACGCGGCCCACTCCTGGGCGCCGAGCAGCACGACGCCGACGTCGCGGCCGTCGACGTAGGTCGACACGCGGCGGTTCAGCGAGCTGTTGAAACCGCGTGTGTTGAAGTTGAAGTCGTACAGACCGCTCTGGGTCACCTCTGCGCCGGGTGTGAACTCGAGCACCTTGGGCAGCTGACCGTGAGCCGCTTCCTTTTCGATCTTCTCCTCGGTGATCGAGGTGATCGCGGCGGGGGCATCGACGATCTTGGCCGCCCGGGCCGCGGCGGCGGTGACGGTCACCTTCTCGGTGGTACCGACCTCCCAGTCGACGGGGATCTCGACGTTGGTCGGCCGGCCGGCGGTGACGACCGCCTGGTGTGACGTGTTGTGATTGCCGATCGTGAGGATCAGGGTGTAGGTGCCGGGAGCGAGCCCGCGGAACGAGAAGGCGCCCTCCTCGTCGGTGACCGTGACCGCCTTGGTCTCGTTGACGATCACCGTGACACCGGGGATGCCCCGTCCGTCGTTGGCGATCACACCGCTGATGCTGACGGTCGCCTCCTGGGACAGGGCCAGGCCCGTCGCGCAGAGAACCACCAGCAGGCCGACGGAAAGAATCCGTACGAGGCTCATCGAACCCCCCAATCGCAATGTCACGAAACCCGTACCCTGAAAACTCGCTTGTTTATAACGAAGGTCTCCCGGGGGGGTCAAGCGAACAGAATCGGTCGGAAGCCGACGCCGCCACTCTGTTGTAGACTCTCCGGATGATGCGCTACCGGACCATCCTCTGGGGAACGATCGTGCTCGTGCTCGCGCTGGCCGGCCCGGTGGCGGCGCAGTCCGCGGACGTCCCCGCACCGTTGAATCCGGCCGAGAAGCAACTGCACGAAGCGGCCTACACCGGTCGGCTCGACATGGTCAAGGCGCTGGTGGAGCAGGGCAAGCTGTCGGTGGATGTCGCCGACGAGCAGAAACGGACCCCGATGATGTGGGCGGCGTTCAACGGGCACACCGCCGTCGTCCAGTACCTGTTCGACCGTGGGGCGGCCATCAAGGCGACCGACGAGGTCGGACGTAGCTCCCTGATGTACGCCGCCAGCGGTCCTCATCGGGAGACCGTGGCCCTGCTGATCGACAAGGGTGCCGTCATCGATCGCCGGGAGAAGACCGAGGGGTTCACCTCGCTGATGTTCGCCGCCGCCGAGGGCCAGGCCGAGGTCGTCCAGCTCCTGCTCGAGTTCGGCGCCGACCCGGATATCGAGGACATCGACGGCGACGACGCCCGGAGCATGGCTGCGAAGAACGGTCACGTGGCGGTCGCCGAAGCGCTGAAATCCGCCTCGGAATCGATCGCCCGATCCCGCCGCTAGCCTCTCCGCGCCACGCCTGGCGCAGCGCAGCGCTGCCGCTCCGCCAGAGTTGCACCTGTTCACCCGCCGGACCTAGATTTAGCCACCCGCAGGGCCGGTTCTTTCGTACTACGATCGCGCGGTGCACCGGCCTGGAACCACGACGGCGCACCGTCGGCGCGGGAGTGCGAGTACGGCCGAACTCCGAGAGGTCCGGATCTTCCGTGAACGGTGACGACAAGCGCGAGGAGCTGGAGTCCAGCCTCCACCTGTTCCAGCCGCCGAGGTACCGCGCAGGGACCGGTTCCTGGCAGCGGAGCTTCGAGGAGACCCTGGGCGACGGCGGGGAGACTCTCGAGTGGGACCTGTCGACGATCGCCTCGATCCTGGGTCATGCCTATCCCCTGGGCGATCGCACGCTGATCCGACAGATCACACGGCGCCCCTGGCTCTCCCGGGCCAGCGGATCCGACGACCCGGTGCTGGAACCCGTCCCGGTCCACGATACGTTCGCGGACTCGACGGAACGCATCGGCGACGAACTGCTGCGGCGGTTGTTCGACGAGGCCAGGCTGGTCTGTGCCGGACGCAAGGAGATCTACATCCTGCTCTCCGGCGGGCTGGACAGCCGGATCGTCGCCGGCGTCCTCGGCCGCCTGCATCGCGACGGCGAACTGCGGGCGCCCCCGATCGCGGTCACCTGGGGCCTCGAGAACTCCCGCGACGTGGTCTACGGCCAGCGGGCCGCCGAGCTGCTCGGCTTCGACTGGAAACATGCACCGGCGACCCCCGAGATCCTCGCCGAGAACATCACCGCGAGCGCCCGGCGGCTCGGCGGTCTCGTCCCACCGCATCACCTGCACCGCATGCTCTGGTTCGCCGACGCGTCGCCCGACGCGCTGGTCGTCGCCGGTAGCTGGGGCGACGGCGTCGGGCGCGCCGAGTACAGCGGCAAGCACATACTCGAGTTGTCGCCGATCCAGATCAACGACGCCTTCGGTCTGGTGCGGCCCGCCGTGCTCGGTACGGCGATGGCCGGGGCCCAGGCCGATCTCGACGCGCTGCGCAGTCGCACGCCGGGAGCTTTCCGTCACAGCATCTGCGAGCACGAGTGCCAGGCGCACTACATGCGCGGGATGATCGGCCAGAGCATGTCGGTGATCAACGACTTCTGCACGCTGTATCAGCTGTTCACGCATCCCGAGGTCTACAGCTACATGTGGTCGGTGCACCCGTCGCTGCGGATCGACTCGGTTTACGCCGAGCTGCTCGAGAAACTGAATCGCAAGCTGGCCCGGATGCCCTGGGCCCGGACCAACCGTGCCATGCGTGAGCCCACCGAGGGCGCCTCGGACACGGCGCTGCGCGGGTATCACGACTACAGCGGTTGGTGCGCGGGTCCGATGCGCGAGCTGCTCGCCTCGCGGCTCGATCCCGAGTGGTTCGCCGAGACCGGGATCTTCGATCCCTCGGCGATCAGCCGGGTCCTGGCGGCGACCGGACGTGGCGAGACCCGGCTGGACGGCCACGGCCGCGGCGCGTACGAGGTCGCGCTCTGGCTGGCGACCTTCCGTGGGTTTGCCGAGCGGCTGGCGGATCTCGGCGTAAAACCCATACTGGGTGACGTCGCGCCGCTACGGGAGCGGAAGTCCCCGGTGGAGACCAAGGTGAACCCGATCCGCGCCAAGCTGCGCAAATCGCCGACGATCTACGCCTTCTACAAGAGGATGCGGCGCAACGTGCTGAGCCGCCGGGCGATGAAGAGTCTGCCGGCCAAGCGTCGCGACTCGGCATCCGGCTGATATCGACCATGTGCTCGATCCTCGGAATCTTCGATATCCACGACGGCGCCGACAAGCTGCGTGCCCGGGCCCTGAAGCTGTCGAAGCGTCAGCGGCACCGCGGCCCCGACTGGAGCGGCATCTTCGCCGACGAACGCGCGGTGCTGGTCCACGAACGGCTGGCGATCGTCGACGTCGAGCACGGGGCCCAGCCGCTGTACAGCCCCGATCGTCGGCAGGTGCTCGCCGTCAACGGCGAGATCTACAACCACCGCCGGCTCGAGCAGGAGCTGACCCAGCCGTTCGAGTTCCAGACCCGCTCCGATTGTGAAGTCATCCTGGCGCTGTTTCGTGACCACGGCGTCGAGTTCCTGGATCGCCTGAACGGCATCTTCGCCTTCGTGCTCCACGACAGGCAGAGCGGGCGCGTACCTGATCGCCCGCGATCCGATCGGCGTGATCCCGCTCTACACGGGGCACGACGAAGAACGGCCACTGCTACGTCGCCTCGGAGATGAAGGCGATCGTCGACGTCTGCAGCACGATCCGAGGAGTTCCCCGCCGGGGCACTATCTGGACAGCGAACGATGGACGAGCCGGTGCGCTACTACGCGCCGGCGTGGCGCGACTACGACAACGTCACAGGCGTCACGCGCCGACTCGACCGCAGTTGCGCGAGGCCCTCGAGGCTGCCGTCGAGCGCCAGCTGATGTCCGACGTGCCCTACGGCGTGCTGCTCTCCGGCGGCCTCGACTCGTCGGTGCTGGCGGCGATCGCCCACAAGTTTTACCGCCGCCGGGTCGAGGACGACGACCAGAGCGAGGCCTGGTGGCCGCAGCTGCACTCCTTCGCGATCGGCCTCGACGGTTCGCCGGATCTGGCCGCGGCCAGCACGGCGGCCGAGGCGATCGGCACGATCCACCACGAGTTCGTCTACACCGTCCAGGAGGGGCTCGACGCCGTCTCCGACGTGATCCATCAGATCGAGACGTATGACATCACGACGGTGCGGGCCTCGACGCCGATGTACCTGCTCGGCCGGCGCATCAAGGCGATGGGCATCAAGATGGTGCTGACCGGCGAGGGCGCCGACGAGATCTTCGGCGGCTACCTCTACTTCCACAAGGCGCCCGACGCCCGCGAGTTCCACGAGGAAACGGTCCGCAAGCTCGACCAGCTACACCTGTTCGACTGCCTGCGGGCCAACAAGACCCTCGCCGCCTGGGGCATCGAGGGCCGCGTGCCGTTCCTCGACCGCGAGTTTCTCGACGTGGCGATGGGTATCGACGCCCGGCACAAGATGTGCGGCGGCGATCGGATGGAAAAGACGATCCTGCGCGAGGCGTTCCAGGGCTACCTGCCCGACGAGATCCTCTGGCGCCAGAAGGAACAGTTCTCCGACGGCGTCGGGTACTCGTGGATCGACAACCTGCGGGCGACCGCCGAGGCCAGTGTGACCGACGAGCAGTTCGCCCGGGCGGCCTATCGTGTCCCGATGCACACGCCGGTGACCAAGGAAGGCTACTTCTACCGATCGATCTTCGAGTCGCACTTCCCCGGCGAACAGCCGGCGGCGACGGTGCCCCACGGCATGAGCATCGCCTGCAGCACGCCGACGGCGATTCGCTGGGACCGCATGTTCCAGGAGAGCGCCGACCCGTCCGGTCGCGCGGTCAAGGGAATCCACCGGGACGCCTACTGATCCCGGGCCGGCGCTCGACTCAGAGCAGGTCGAGCAGGCTCAGCGCGATCGTCTCGATCGCCGTCAACACGACCCCGAGCATGAAGCAGAGATAGCTCCAGCGCAGCCGCTTGAACTTGCGCACGAGGACCTTGCTGCCGACGTGCAGATCCCGGGCGATCGTCGCGTAGACCGAGGAGTGCTCCGCCATCATCTCTTCCATCTGTGTTTCGAAGGTCTCGGCGTCCAGCTGGGCCATGTGGCCGAAGAACAGCAGGTTGAAGAACGGCGAGCGGGTGTCGACCGAGCCGTCGGCCGCCTTCGGGTGGCCAAAGCGCGGCAGCACGGCGAGGACGGCCAGCAGCAACGCGCCGATCGCGAATCCGCCGCCGGTGAGTACGATCAGGCGAATCGGCGGCTTGTCCAGCTGGCTGATCAGCACCGTCAGCGCGATCGAGGTCACGGTGATCATGATGCTGGCCTTGGAATCCGCCATCGCGCTCTGCTGCTGCTGCAGCGCGCGGGTGGTCCGCAGCAGGTGATCGTAGATCGAATTGGCCTCGATCCCGTCGAACAGCGGTCGATTCTTCGTCTCGGGCTTCGTCTCGGACATCCGCCGATTCTAACGCAATCCCGTCGCGTCAGGGGTTGACGGTCGCCCGCCGGCTCTTGCCGCCGCTTGCCGTTCGCAGAATCGTCCACACGCCGAGGGTCGCCATGCCGACGGACAGACCGAGCAGCGGTATCCCCGAGAGGCGACCGAGCGCCGGAAGCCCCAGCGCCAGCAGGACCAGCGTCGCCGCCGGCGGGTCGAGATGGGTGTCGCCGGGCAGAAGGACTCGCCGGGCGATCCACTGACCGAGCCCGGCCGCGAGCAAACCTGCCGCCAGCCCGGCCAGGATGCTGCCGGTCGCCGCCGCCGCCCAGTGGGCCGCCAGAGCGACGTGGATCAGGATCGGCAGCGCGAGCCCGGCCCAGACCAGGCCGATCGCCAGCACGGCGACGCCGAAGACCAGCGGGGTCGAGGCCGGCGCGGCGATCCCGAGCCAGGCGGCGGCGCCGCCGCAGATCAGCGAGGCGGAGATCTGGCGCAGGGCCGGCGGGCACCACGTCGCCCGGGCCGCATCCGACGGCAGTGCTGCGTCGGGTGAGGCAACCTCCGGGTCAGGTTCGGGAGCGCGGCCTCCCCGCTGTCGACCGAAGACGACCCGCACCAGCACTCCGCTGGCGACGATCGACAGCGCGATCGGATCGATACCGACGAACCGTTCCAGCAGCGGGGCGAGTCCGAGTCCGACCCCCGCGAAGACCAGACCGAGCAGGCCGAAGATGCCGCCGACGCCGAGGACGGCCGGCGCACGAGTCCGCAACAGGGGAGTCGCGACATCCTTGCCGTCGGCCGTGTAGCCGCACCGGGCCGAGAACGCCGCCGCGGCGACGCCGCCACCGAGGACGACCTGGGGGCCGAGGAACGCACCGAAGGCGAAGGTCAGCACCGTCGGATCACCGTTGTAGTAGAGGATGGCACTGCCGACGACCGCTACCAGGCCGCAGAGCATCAGCGCGGGGAAGGCACCGATCGCCGCACCGAACACGCCGCCGACGAAGGCGGCGAGCAGGTCCGTCAGCTCAATCGACGGCACTGCGCGCCTCGTCGATCCGCGAGGCGAGCTCGGCCACCGACGGGTGATCCAGCACGTCGCGGATCGAGACGTTGGCCTGGAACTGCCGTCGAACCTCGCTCAGCAACGACGTCGCCAGCAGGGAATGGCCGCCGAGCTCGTAGAAATTGTCGCCGCGGCCGACCTTGTCGATGCCGAACAGCCGGCTCCAGATCTCGGCGACCGACTCCTCGGTCGGCGTCTGCGGCGGGTCGAAGTCGGTCGACAGTTCCGGGCGGGAGTAGCGCGGTCGATCGGCCCCCTCCTTCATCGCCTTTTCCTTCTGCCGGATCAGCTCTCTCCGCAGCCACAGGTCGACCCGGGTCTGCAGATCGCGGGTCGAGACGATCACCTGGGAAACCTCGGGCCAGCCCAGGACCCGCCGCAGCACGTCGACGCCTTCCCGGCAGGTGATGCCGTTCCGCAGTTCGCGCTCGAACCAGCCCTGCAGCTCTTCGGGCATCTCGGTCTTGAGCCCCATGCCGACCTGCCCCCACATGTCCCAGTTGATCGCGACCATCGGCACACCCTCGAGCCTGCGCCGCGTCGCGAACGCATCGAGGAACGAGTTCGCGGCGCAGTAGTCGCCGAGGCCGATGCCGCCGAGCGTCGAGGCGATCGAGGAGCAGAGCACGAAGAAGTCGAGGTCGGTCCCGCGGAACAGGTCGTCGAGGACCAGGGTGCCGTCGATCTTCGGTGAGAAGACCTTCGCCGCGTCCTCGGGCTTCTTCAGCTGCAGGATCCCCTCGCCGGGAACCCCCGCCGTGTGGATCACGCCGTCGACCGGTCCGAAGGCCTTCGTCGCCCGGGCGATCTCGCTCGCCATCCGCTCGCCGTCGGCCACGTCGGCGACGACGACCCGCACCCGCGCCCCCAGCCGCTCCAGCTTGCGCAGGCGCCGGATCTTCCGGCTCGTCGGGTCGTTGTGGCGGTGATCGGCCAGCCAGCGGTCCCAGCTCCGGCGTCCGGGAAACTTCGAGCGTCCGGTGAGGATCAATCGAGCGCCGGCGGTGCGAGCCAGATGCTCGGCGAAGACGAGACCGATGCCGCCGAGACCGCCGGTGATCAGCACGACCGCGCCGTCCTTGATCGTGGCCTTCCGCGCCAGCGACTTCTCCAGCCGAACCTTCTCGTAGCCCTGGATCCAGCGATGGTCGCCGCGATAGGCGACGATCAGGTCCGGCGTGTCGGCGCGGAGCTCCGGCATCAGCTGGTCGGCCAGCCGGGCCAGCTCCCGGGGCGTCCCCTTGCCGAGCTGGACGTCGACGCTGCAACAGCGCACGTTGGCGTACTCCTGGGGGATCACCTTGACCGGCCCGAGGAGCGGTGACTTGGCCGGGGCGACCTTCTCGTCACCGGAGACATCCTGGAGGTGATCCGACACGACGTGAAGCCGCACCTCGTCGGAGACGTTCTCCTTGCCGATCAACTGCGCCACGTAGAGCAGGCTCGAGAAGCCGAGATTGAGGTACCGCGCGGCGGAGGCGTGGGTCGTCCGGCCGCCGGCGCTGCCGCCGACGGTCCAGAGATGGACGATCCGCCGGGGGAAACGCTTCGTATCGCGCAGGGCATTGCAGAACGCGTCGTAGTCGCTCAGCCGGTCGGGGTGGACGGCGTAGGCGTCGTCGCCCAGCTTGCGGAAGCGCCGCCCCAGATGCAGCCGGACGACGTGACGACCCTCCGCCTCCAGGCGGGTGGCGATCGCCTCGCCGACGCCGCGGCGGTCCATGAACAGCAGCCAGCTCTCCCGCCGGGAGACCCGGCCGGCGACCGCGGCGGGCAGGGGACTGCGCTTCCAGGTCGGCACGTGGAACCAGTCGGCGACATCCTCGGCCTTGATCTCCAGCCGGTCCTGCATGGCGACGGCACCTTCCCGTCCGCCGTCATCCTCGATCCAGTAGCGACGGTGCTCGAAGGGGTAGGTCGGCAGGGAGATCCGTCCCCGCTTCTCGCCGGCGAACGAACCCTGCCAGTCCACTTCGGCGCCGGAGCACCAGAGCTTCCCGAGGGAAGAGTTCCAGAAGGCGATGTCGGACCCGCTCTCCTCGTCGGCGCGCATCGAGGCGACCAGCGGTCGTTTCGCCGCCTCGGCGCCGTGCATCCGGATCAACGTCGTCAACGCACGGCCCGGGCCGACCTCGACGAACGCGCCGTCCATCTCGCCCAGCAGTCGCTGGACCGCCTCGGAGAAGCGCACCGTCTGACGGATGTTGCGGGCCCAGTATTCCGAACGGGTGATCTCGTCCGCTTCGATCCAGTCGGCGGTCACCGTGGAGAGGATCGGCAGCTGCGGCGGTCGTAACTCGAGACCGTCGACGATCGCACAGAACGGCTCGCGGATCGGATCCATCGCCGCCGAGTGGAAGGCGTGGGAGGTCGCGAGGTAACGCGATGCGATCCGTTTCCTGCGCAGACTGCGCTTCAGCGTCTCGGTGAGTTTCTCGGGGCCGGCCACGACACACAGCGAAGGGCTGTTGACCGCGGCGATCGACAGGCCCTCGCCGAGCAACGGAACCAGCTCCTGCTGGCCGAGGGAGACCGCGAGCATCCGGCCCGGCGGCAGCGCGCACATCAGCTTGCCGCGCTCGGCGAGCAGCCGGAGCGCGTCCTCGACCGGCAGCACACCGGCGATGCAAGCGGCCGCACATTCGCCGATGCTGTGACCGACCAGCGCCTGAGGCCGCACGCCGTGAGCGAGCCAGAGCTGTGCCAGGGCGTAGGAGATCGTGAAGACCGCCGGCTGGGCCAGCTCGGTGCGGCGCAGGCGCTCGGTCGCGGCGGCCTCGTCGCCGGAGGGCGGGTAGAGCACGTTTCGCAGATCGAGTCCGAGCAGCGGTTCGACGGCTTCGGCGCAGCGGTCCACCGCTTCGCGGAAGCGCGGCTCCTCGCGATACAGGTCGAGCCCCATGTTGACGTACTGGGCGCCCTGGCCGGGGAAGAGAAAGATCACCGGCCGCTGGTCGAGGGCCTCGCTGCGGGGGAGGCGCCGGGTGAGCTGCTTCGCGGCGTCGGGAGTGGTCGTGGCCACGATCGTTGCACGGTGACGGAAGGCCCGCCGGCCGACGCTCAGCGTGTAGGACAGATCGCCGAGGTCGGTATCCGGGTGCTCGCCGAGGAATGCCGCCAGCTCCCGGCCCCGGGCCTCCAGGGCCGCGGGCGTCCGTGCCGACAGCGGCAGCAGTCGAGGACCGCCTGGGTCGGAGACCGGCTCGCGGCGGCGCCTCCTCGAGGATCAGATGCGCGTTGGTACCTCCGAAGCCGAAGCCGCTGACGCCGGCGCGCCGGGGGAAGCCGTTGCGTTCCCAGGCTTCGAGTTCGGTGTTGATGCGAAACGGGCTGGCGGCGAGATCGACGGCCGGGTTCGGCTTCTCGAAGTGCAACGTCGGCGGGATCGAGCGCCGATCCAGCGCGAGCGCCGTCTTGACGAATGACGAGACTCCGGCCGCCACGTTCACGTGACCGATGTTCGTCTTGACCGAGCCGACCCGACAGAAACCCTGCCGTTCGGTGTCGAATGCACGACGCAGCGCATCGAACTCGACCGGGTCACCCTGCTGGGTGCCGGTGCCGTGGGCCTCGACATAGGAGATGCTCTCGGGGTGCACGCCGGCCGCGGCATGGGCGGCGCGGATCACCGTCGCCTGCCCCTCGGCACTCGGCGCGGTGAAGCCGACCTTGCCGTTGCCGTCGTTGTTGATCGCCGAGCCGCGGATCACCGCGTAGATGTGATCTCGATCGGCGAGGGCCCGGGCCAGCGGCTTGAGCAGGACGGCGCCGCAGCCGTCGCCGAAAACCGTCCCGTCGGCCCGGGCGTCGAAGGTGCGGCAATGGCCGTCCGAGGAGACCATCAACCCTTCGTGGTAGAGGTAGCCCCGTTTTCCGGGGAGCGTCAGCGAGGCGGCGCCGGCCAGCGCCATCTCGCACTCGCCGGCACGCAACGACTGGCAGGCGAGGTGCACGGCCACGAGAGACGTGGCGCAGGCGGTCAGCAACGTGAAGCTCGGACCCTTCAGGTTCAGCTTGTAGGACAGCCGCGTCGCGAAGTAGTCGCGGTTCGTGAGCAGGAACGCGTCGACGCCCTCGGGGGTGTGCAGCGTCGCCCGACGTACCCGGCGCGTCCACTCTTCGTTCTCGTTGGCGCCGAGGTAGACACCGACACGGCCGTCGAAGGTTCCGGGGTCGTAACCGGCGTCCTCGAACGCCTCCCAGGCGCACTCGTGCATCACCCGGGCTTGCGGGTCCATCCGTTCGGCCTCCTTCGGCGGGTAGCCGAAGAACTCCGCGTCGAAGCCGTCGATGTCGTCGACGACACCCTTGGCCTTCACGTAGTCGGGATGGCGGAACTCCGAGGGGCGGATGCCCTCCTGCTGAAGCTCGCGGTCGGTGAAGAACGAGATCGTCTCGCGACCCTCGGCGAGCACCTCCCAGAACTGGCGGATGTTGCGGGCTCCGGGAAGGCGGCAGGAGAGGCCGACGACGGCGATCTCACCCGCATGCGCGGGTCGCCTCCCGTTCCGGCTCACGAAGGGACCCCCGTTCTCAAACCCGGAACCAGATCCTCGAGAGGACGCCTGTCGATCGAGTCGGCAAAGGCCTCGTGGGTCGCGCAGACGGCGGTCGCATAGCCCGGCGCCACATCGTAGTCCTTGAAGAAAGCCTCATCCCGCGCCTCCAGCTCGCTCACCGAGAACTGATCGAAGCGACGGCGCAGCCCGCTCCCGTCCGCCTTGGCGTAGCTCTCCTTCATCGTCCACAAGCGGTAGAACAGCGCCTGCCGGGATGCCTCCGGTGTGAGCTGCAACGCCTTGCGTTCGTCCCGGGACATCCAGACCCGGGAGACCGCGAGGTTGATCGAGCGCACCTCTTCGATGTCGACTCCCACCGGCCGGTCGTCGGTCACGCAGACGACCCACGAGCCCGAATGGGAGATGTTGAAGAACAGGTCGTCGCGGCCGGCGAGGACCGGCTTGCCGCTCTCCTCCTCGGCCAGCGCCAGTGCAGCGGTGGGGACTCCGGTCTCCTCGGACAGCACCTGCCGCAGCAGCCGGTCGCCGATAAGCGTGCGCAGGGCATCCTCGCGGCGACGGAACTTCAGGATCCGCTCCTTCTTCGGCGACGGCACATCGTCCAGCAACGTGCGGAACCATCCATCGTCCAGCGACCGGACCAGGCTGGTGGCATACAGCTTCAAGTGGTCTCGCCCCCGCCCGAGCGCCGTCGGGCCTCGTATCGGGTAACGTCCGAGGAAGCGGTCAGGTTGCGGGAAATCCCCGTTCCTGTCCAGTTCGCCCCGGGTTTCCACGGCCGGGCACCCCATTCAAGCAGCCTCTCGAAATCTATCCTTGACCGATTGGTCCGAGATGTGTATCTTGATCGCATGACACCCGGACCAGCCAAACAGTTCGATCGCGACGCCGTGCTGGAACGGGCGATGACCGTGTTCTGGGAGCACGGCTACGAGGCGACCGGCATGGCCCAGCTGCTCGAGGCGATGAGCATCGGCCGGCAGTCGCTCTACGACACCTTCGGCGACAAGCGCAGTCTGTTCCTCGAGACGCTGGCTCACTACTTCCGGACTCGCATCGCTCCCGGGTTGTTGATGCTCAAGGCCGAAGGGTCGCCCCTGGGAAACCTCCGCGGGATGTTCCAGGCGATGGGCCGGCAGATGGCGCAGCAGGACTTCAGCGGGTGCCTGATCGGCAACTGCACCGCCGAGGTGGCCCGGGACGATCCCGAGATCGCCGCGAAGATGAGCGAGTACTTCAACCACGTCGAAGACGCGTTCACCGAGGTGTTGACCCGGGCCCAGCAGGCCGGCGAGATCTCGGCCGACGCCGATCCCCGGGCGCTGGCCCGGATCTTCATGTACACGGCCCAGGGGATCACGCTGATCAGCAAGGCCACGAAAAGCTCCGACCTTGCCGCCAGCGTGATCGATACCGCGTTCGAATTGATGCAGCCGACCGCCTGACTCTTTTTTTGCCTGTACTTGGACCAATCGGTCCATGTTGGAAACCCGATCCGGGGAGGAACGAAGAGATGACCAACGAGCAAGCCACCGGGACGGACCGCCTCGCGTTACGCATCGCGGACTTCGTCTGGAACCGACCCTGGCTCGCGATCGCCGCCGCGGTGGTCGCGATCTTCGCCGCTGCCAGCGGCGCGCGCTTCCTGGAGTTCTCGAACAACTACCGGGTGTTCTTTAGCAAGGAGAACCCGGAGCTCGTCGCCTACGAGAACTTCCAGGGGACCTACTCGAAGACCGACAACATCCTGTTCGTCGTGCAGCCCGCCGGCGGCGCGGTGTTCAACGCCGAGATGGGGTCCGCGATCGAGTGGCTGACCGCCGAGGCGTGGAAGATTCCCTACGCCACCCGCGTCGACTCGATCACCAACTTCCAGCACAGCTGGGCCGACGGTGACGATCTGACCGTCGAGGACCTCATACGCAATTCGGCAGCACTCGACGCGGCGCAGTTCGCCGACAAGCAGAACGTCGCGCTTCTCGAGCCGCTGCTCGCCGGCAACCTGATCTCTCACGACGCCGACACGACGGGCATCAACGTCACCGTGCAGTACCCCGAGCTCAGTCTGCTCGAGGTGCCCGAGGCGGTCGGCCACGCCCGGGAGCTCGCGGCACAGCTCGAAGCGGACCATCCCGACGTGACCGTCGCCCTGACCGGGCTGTCGCTGCTCAACAACGCCTTCGCCGAGGTAGGGCAGAAGGATGCCTTCAGCCTGATGCCGCTGATGTTCCTCGTCCTCGTGCTCTTCATGGCGCTGGTGCTGCGGAGCCTGTCCGGCACCTTCGCGACGCTGATGGTCATCGTCGGTTCCGCCGCGACCTCGCTGGGACTGTTCGGCTGGATGGGATTCAAGCTGACGCCGATCTCGGTCACCGGCCCGACGATCATCATGACCCTGGCGATCGCCGACAGCGTGCACATCCTGGTCACGATGCTCGGCCAGATGAAGGCCGGCAAGAGCAAGCGCGAGGCGCTACGCGAGAGCCTGCGGATCAACTTCCTGGCGGTGGTGATCACCAGTATCACGACGATCGTCGGCTTCCTCTCGCTGAACTTCTCCGATGCGCCGCCGTTCCGCGACCTGGGCAACATCACGGCGATGGGTATCGCGGCGGCGTTCGTGCTGTCGATCACGCTGCTCCCGGCGCTGGTGCGGCTGCTGCCGTTCCGGGTGGCCGCGGTCTCCGCTGTCCGTAAGAGCCGGTTCGACCGCGGGATGGGTCGGATCGCCGACTGGGTCACGGCGCACCACCGGCCGGTGCTGGTCGCGACGTCGGTCGCTGCCCTGGCGCTGATCGCCGCCGTGCCGGCCCTCGAACTGAACGACGAATGGGTCAAGTACTTCGACCACCGGATCGAGTTTCGCGGCGACGCCGAGTTCGCGATGGATCACCTGAACGGGCTGTACCGGATCGAGTACTCCGTCGACAGCGGCGAGGCCGAGGGGATCAACGACCCCGAGTACCTGGCAGGGCTCGAGCGCTTCGCGAACTGGCTGCGGGAGCAACCCGGCGTGACCCACGTCTTCAGCTACAGCGACATCATCAAGCGGGTCAACCGCAACATGAACGGGGATGACATCGCGTTCTATCGCATCCCCGACGACCGCGAACTCGCCGCCCAGTACCTGCTGCTCTACGAGCTGTCGTTGCCGTACGGGCTGGACCTGAACGATCGGATCAGCGTCGACAAGTCGGCGACCCGGGTCAGCGCCAGCGTCGACGAGATCTCCACCGCCGAGGTGCGCCGGTTGATCGACCGGGGCGACGACTGGCTCGCGGCCCATCTTCCCGAGCGGCTCCACGCCGACGCGACCGGAGCGACGGTGATGTTCTCCCACATCTCCGAGCGCAACATCAACAGCATGCTGACCGGAAACGCGATCGCGCTGATCGCCATCGCCGGCATCATGATCGTCACGTTGCGCAGCTTCTCGATCGGCGCGCTGTCGATCCTGCCCAACGCCGTGCCGATCCTGGCCACCTTCGGCCTGTGGGCCTTGCTCGTCGGGCAGGTCGGCATGGCGGCGGCGACGGTCTCGGCGACCTCGCTGGGGATCGTCGTCGACGACACGGTGCACTTCCTGGCCAAGTACCTGCGGGCGCGTCGGGAGCAGGGGCTCGACCGGCCCGGCGCGATCCGTTACGCCTTTCAGACGGTCGGCCGTGCCGTGGTCAGCACGACGCTGATCCTCTCCGCGGGGTTCGCCGTTCTGGCCGCCTCGGCCTTCGCCATCAACGCCCAGATGGGCCTGTTGACCGCGATCGCGATCCTCGTCGCGCTGCCGGTCGACTTCCTGCTGCTTCCGTCCCTGCTGATGATCGGCCACAAGGCCCAGACCAAGGAGGTCAAGATGCTCAACCGAACGCCTTCCCCCGCGATCCCCGTCTGGATCGGCGTGCTGCTGCTCTCGGGCGCCGCCGCCCTCGCCGCCACGCCCCAGGAGAAGGGCTTCGAGGTCGCCGCCCGGGCCGACCGCAGCGATCGTGGCTTCGGCGACAGCGAGGTCGAGCTGACGATGGTCCTGCGCAACAAGGCGGGCAAGGAGACCCAGCGCACGCTGTCGCTGACGACCCTGGAGATCGCCGACGAGCAGCTCGGTGACAAGAGCATGATCGTCTTCGAGTCGCCGGCGGACATCGACGGCACGGCGCTGCTGTCCCACGCCCGGATCCTCGACCCCGACGATCAGTGGCTGTACCTGCCGGCGCTCAAGCGCGTCAAGCGGATCTCGTCGGTCAACAAGTCCGGTCCCTTCGTCGGCAGCGAGTTCGCCTTCGAGGACTTCACCGCCCTCGAGCTGAACAAGTACGAGTACAGCTATCTGCGCGAGGAGCCCTGCGGCGAGCGGGTCTGCGACGTGGTCGAACGCCGGCCGCGCTACGAGCACTCGGGCTACACGAAACAGGTCAGCTGGGTCGACCAGGTCGATTTCCAGATTCGCAAGGTCGAGTTCTACGACCGTCGCGGCGACCTGCTCAAGACCCTGACCCTCGAGGACTACCGGCAGTACGAGGGCGCCTACTGGCGCGCCCAGACGTTGCGGATGGTCAACCACCAGACCGGCAAGAGCACCGACCTGATCTATTCCGACTACACGTTCGGCGCAGGCCTGAAGGACGACGACTTCGTCAAGGGCACGCTGAGCCGCATCCGCTGAGGGCAGACCGATGTTGTCCCACCCGATTCGATACGCTCTGCTGCTGATCGGCCTGAGCCTGTCCCTCCCGCACCTCGCGACGGCCGGGGAGTGGAGCGTGTCGGGCCGGGTGGGCCTCGAGTACCGTTACTTCGCCGACGCCCCGGCCTATCCCGGACAGCACGAGCAAGGCCAGGCGTCGCTGGTGCTCGAGCCGGAGTTCGACTGGGTCTCCGAGAACCGACGGACCCTGTTTCGCATCGTGCCCTTCGCCCGGCTGGACAGCCTCGACGACGAGCGAACGCACTACGACCTGCGCGAGGGCTACGGCGAGTTCCTGTTCGACGAGTGGGAACTGCTCGTCGGCGCCGGGAAGGTCTTCTGGGGTGTGACCGAGTCGCGGCATCTCGTCGACATCGTCAATCAGACCGACGCCGTCGAGGACATCGACGACGAGGACAAGCTCGGTCAGCCGATGATCCGCCTGGCGACCCAGCGGAGCTGGGGACGGCTGGAGCTGTTCGGCCTCGTCGGCTTCCGCAAGCGGACGTTCCCCGGTCCGGACGGGCGGCTCCGCCCGCCGCTGGCCGTCGACGGGAGTGCTGCGCAGTACGAGTCCGGCGCCGGAAGCGGCCGGATCGACCTCGCGGTGCGCTGGTCGCACTACTTCGGCGACTGGGATGTCGGTGCCTCGTGGTTTCACGGCACCTCCCGGGAGGCGCGGTTCCTGGAGGCTGCCGACGGGCAATCACTCGTCCCGTTCTACGACGTCATCGGCCAGTTCGGTGTCGACGTGCAGTACACCCGGAACGCGTGGCTCTGGAAGCTCGAGGCGTTCGGTCGGCGTGGCCACGGCGACACGTTCGGCGCCGCGGTGGCCGGCTTCGAATACACCTTCTATCAGGTAGGCAGGGGCGCCGCGGATGTCGGACTGCTGGCCGAGTACCTCCATGACGATCGAGGGCCCGAGGCGCCGTTCACCGTCTTCGACGACGACCTGTTCGTCGGCAGCCGCCTGGCGTTCAACGACAGTCAGGACACGCAGATCCTGGTCGGCGCAGTGATCGACTCCCACGACGGCTCGATCGCCGGGCGGTTCGAGGCGGAGCGTCGGCTGGGGACGAACTACACGCTCGCGATCGAGGCGCGCTGGTTCTCCAACGTCGACCGGACCAACGTGCTGGCGCTCTTCGAGCAGGACAGCTTCCTGTCGGTCGGTTTCGCCCGACACTTCTGAGAGGACTCGGAGTCAGCCGGTAGCCCCGGCAGTGCGCACCTCACGGTCGAGCCGCGAACCGAGACGGTCTTTTTCAGACTCGAGGTCGTAGCGCGCCTGCAGGTTGATCCAGAACGGTTCGGTCATTCCGAAGTAGCGGGACAGTCGAAGGGCGGTGTCTGCGGAGATCGCCCGCTTGCCGTGAACGATCTCGTTGATACGGCGGGGCGGGACGCTGATGTCCTTCGCCAGACGGTACTGCGTGATCCCCATCGGGTCGAGGAACTCTTCGAGCAGGATCTCTCCTGGATGGATCGGCTTCAGTTTCTTTGCCATTCGATTATCCCTCGTGGTAGTCGACGATCTCGACATCATGGGCATGGCCGGCACGCCACCGAAAACAGATCCGCCACTGATCGTTGATCCGGATGCTGTGCTGCCCACGCCGGTCCCCGGATAGCTTTTCCAGTCGGTTGCCTGGCGGGACCTTCAGGTCTGCGAGGCTGCCGGCAGCTTCCAGGATCAGCAACTTCTTGAGTCCGGTCCGCTGAATGCCTGCGAACCTTCGTGAGTGTCGCCGCTGGAAGACTTTCTCGGTTTCCCGACAGCGAAACCCGGTGATCATGCCTGAATAGTAACGTCATGCGATATTAACGTCAAGCGTTATTATGCAGATGGGTTGCTGTTCGGGGACCGGGCGATCCTCATTCACGCAACAGAGATCGCACCCGACGACGCAGCTTCGGCACCAGCTCCTCCTCGAACCACGGGTTGCGGCTGAAGAAGGCGCGGTTGCGCGGACTGGGGTGGGGGAGCGGCACCAGCTTCGGCCAGTGCTCCTGCCAGCCGGCGACGGTGTCGGTGACCGAGGTCGGGGCATCGGGCAGGTGATAGTCCTTGGCCCAGCGTCCCAGTACCAGCGTCAGCTTCACGTTCGGCAGCGACTTCAGCAACGGCTCGCGCCAGGCCGGGGCGCACTCGGGCCGCGGCGGCAGGTCGCCGGATTTCCCGGTGCCGGGGTAGCAGAAGCCCATCGGCAGGATCGCGATCCTCTTCGCGTCGTAGAAGGTCTCACGGTCGACACCGAGCCAGTCCCGCAGGCGATCGCCGCTGGGGTCGTCGAAGGGCACGCCGGATTCGTGGACCCGTCGACCAGGAGCCTGGCCGGCGATCAGGATCCTCGCCGCCTCGTCGATCTGCACCACCGGCCGGACGCCGTGGGGTAGCGCAGGGAGGCAGATCGTGCAGCCGCGGACCTCGGTCAGCAGCTTGCGGAGCTTCGGCTTCACGACGACGGTCGTTTGCGTACCAGATGGACGCCATCGCGAACGGTCAACAGGACGTTCTCCACACGATCGTCTTCCAGGGCCCTGCGGTTCACCGCGTCGATCGCACGGTCGCTGTCCGCGGCGGGTGCGAGGACCGCTCCGCTCCAGAGGGTGTTGTCGATCACCAGCAGGCCGCCGTCGCGCAGCAGCGGGACCACCGCGTCGTAGTACGCCGGGTAGTTCTCCTTGTCGGCATCCATGAACACCAGATCGAACGGTCCGTCGAGCCGGGCGATCGTCTCCAGCGCCGGGCCCAGTCGGATCTCGACCTTCTTGCCGTGGGGGCTGCGGTCGAGGTAGCGCTGGGCGAAGGCCCGGGAGTCCGGATCGATCTCGCAGGTGATCAGCTCGCCGTCGTCGGGAAGACCCTCGGCCATCGACAGGGATGAGTAGCCGGTGAAGGTGCCGATCTCGAGCACACGCCGCGCGCTGGTGAGCTGCACGAGCATCTTGAGCAGCCGTCCCTCGATGCGTCCGGTCAGCATCTGCGGCATTTCCATTTGCCTGTGGGTCTCGTCGGCGAGCGCTTGCAACAGCTCGGGCTCGGGCTGGCTGTGTTCGAACGCGTAGCGCTCGACCCGCTCGTCGCAGATCCGGATCTTGTCCGCCTCTCGATCGCTCATCTTGTCTTCTCCTGGCCCGGGCTCCGGCGAATCCAGGCTAGCCGGTATAGGTCGCAAGATACCAGTGGTTGCCGGTCCGCTCGAACTCCTCGGCATCGAAAAGCCGCCGCCACCGGCCGGCCAGTACGCCGATCCCGTACAATCAGCCCAGCGTTGGAGTCGACCGCGGGGCACCAGGGAGGAAACCACGATGCGATGCGAGAAAACGGAAGCACGACGAGGCTCGGGGAGTCACAGGTTGCGCGGAGCGGCCCTGGCGATCGCGGCGCTGCTGCTGGTCGGGGCGCTCCCCGTCGCGGGCCAGGATGCGACCCCTGCTACCGGAGATCTGCAGGGGATCCAGCAGTCCCTCGACCGCATGACCGTGATCCTCGAGCGGCTCGTCGAGAGCCGCCAGGTCGATCTGCTGCTCAAGCGCATCGAGCTCAAGGAGCGCCGGCTGATTCCGATGGAGAAGGAGCTGCGGGACCTGCGTAGCCGCTACTCCGACTCCGAGGCCGAGATCGAGGCGATGGTATCGATGATGGAAGAGTGGGAGAAGCAGAAGCGGGAGGCGGAGCTCACCAGCAACGAGGACGAGGTCTCGGCGCTGGAGGAGATGCACCGGCAGATCACTGCCGGGATCGAGCGAGAGAAGTCACGCCGCGACGGCATCGACATCGAGATGCGTGAACTCGAAGCGGAGATCGACCAGCAGCGCCGCAACCTGAACTACCTCGACGACCTGCTCGAAGAACGACTGGAAGAAGACTGACCTGAACCGTCCGCCTCGACTATCCGATCAAGGAGTCTGCGACCGATGAAGCGTTTCGCCGCATTGCCGATGATTGCCCTCGCCACTCTCGCCTGCCTGGTCGTCGCACCGACCCTGGCGGACCGACCGTCCGAGGAGGCGATCCGCAAGCTGCTCCAGGAGCGGATCGACCGATACCAGCAGTCGGTGGGCATCGTCGTCGGCTTCATCGACGCCGACGGCCGCACCGTCGTCGGCTGGGGCACGAAGACACGGGACGGCGACGAGCGGCCCGACGGGGCGACGGTGTTCGAGATCGGCTCGGTCACCAAGGCGTTCACCGGGACCTTGCTCGCCGACCAGGTGCTGACGACGAAGATCGGACTCACCACGGCGGTCGACTCGATCCTGCCCGAGGCGGCGCAGATCCCCGAGAAGGACGGCAAGGCGATCACCCTGCTCGATCTGGCAACCCACACGTCGTCGCTCCCGCGCTTGCCCGGGAATCTCGTCTTCACCGATCCGACGAATCCCTATGCCGACTACAGCGTCGATCAGATGTACGCCTTCCTCGCCTCCTACACGTTGCCCCGGCCGATCGGCTCCCTCGCCGAGTACTCGAACCTGGGGATGGGGTTGCTGGGCCACGCCCTGGCGCTGCACGCCGGTACCGACTACGAGACCCTCGTCCGCAAGCGCATCACCAAGCCGCTGGGGATGTCCGACACCTCGATCGCGTTGACCGATTCGATGAGGCAGCGCCTCGCGCCAGGTCACGACAAGGCCCGCAAGCAGGTGCCGAACTGGGACTTCCCGGCGATGCCCGGCGCCGGCGCCCTGCGCTCGACGGTCAACGACATACTGGTCTTCCTCGAGGCGAACCTCGGTCTGAAGCGCACACCCCTCGCCGGGCCGATGGAACTCGCCCGTCAACCCCAGCGCCCGTTCGGCGATCCGGCGCTGCGGGTCGGTCTGGCCTGGCTGATCCAGGCCGGTCACGACCGCGAGATCGTCTGGCACAACGGCGAGACCGGCGGCTACTACTCCTTCGTCGGTTTCGATCGCGAGGCCGGCACCGGTGTGGTGGTGCTCTCCAACTCGAGCTTGCCGATCATGGACATCGGTATGCACCTGCTGGAGCCGGCCTACGAGCTGAGGGCGCTGGTCGATCCGTCGCAGGTCGCCGATGTGTCCGCGGAAGTCTTCGATGCCTACGTCGGCCGTTACCAGCTCGCACCGCAGTTCATCCTGACGGTCTTCCGCGAGGGCGAGACCTTCTACGTGCAGGCCACCGGCCAGCCCCCGATCGAGGTCAAGGCGCAGTCCGAGACCCACTTCGTCGCGGAATCGATCAACGGTGCGGTGACCTTCGGCCGCAACGCCGACGGAGAGGTCGACCACCTGATCCTGAGCCAGGGTGGAGGCGAGCGCCGCGCCGAACGGCTCGGTGACGATGCCGCCGGCATCGAGGCCTTCCCCGACGAGGTCGAGCTGGCGGCCGAACTGCTCGACCGCTACCCGGGGCGCTACCAGCTCGCACCCCAGTTCGTGTTGACCGTCACGAGGACCGAAGACGGCTTGCAGCTCCAGGCCACGGGCCAGCCGAGCTTCCCGCTCTTCGCCGAGTCGGAGACGCAGTTCTTCCTCAAGGCGGTCCCGGCGAAGGTCACCTTCGTTCTCGGTGACGACGGTCGTGCGGCCTCGTTGACCCTGCATCAGGGCGGGCGTGACATGCCTGCTCCGCGGATCGAATAGTTGCGCGATCGCTGACCTCGACGGAGAATCACCCTACGAGGTCGCTTGCGATGAAAACCTGGATCGGCACCAGCGGGTACGCTTACAAGCCCTGGAAAGGGCCGTTCTACCCGGAGAAACTGCCCGACGCGCAGATGCTCTCCCACTACGCCGGGAAGCTGTCGACCGTCGAGATCAACAACACTTTCTACCGCATGCCGACGACGAAGATGCTCGAGGGCTGGAAGGCGAAGGTGCCCGAGGGCTTCTCCTTCGTGATCAAGGCCTCCCGCCGGATCACCCATCAGGGGCGGCTCAAGCCCGAGAGCGTCGAGGAGTCGCTGGGTTACCTGATGAAGGCCTCGGAGACCCTCGGCTCCCAGCTCGGCCCGTTCCTGTTCCAGCTCCCGCCGAACTTCAAGAAGGACGCCGAGCGGCTGGCCGGTTTCCTCGAGCTGCTGCCGTCGGGACGTCGCGCCGCGATGGAGTTCCGCAACCCCTCCTGGTTCGACGAGGAGACCTACGAGTTGCTGCGAGGCAAGAACGTCGCCCTGTGCTACTCCGACGGCGAGATGAAGGACGATCCGCCGTTCGTCTCCACCGCCGACTGGGGCTACCTGCGGTTGCGGGACGGCGAGTATGACGAGGGCTCCCTCGTCGAATGGAAGAAGAAGATCGAGGCACAGAGCTGGAAGGACGCGTACGTTTTCTTCAAGCACGAGGACGCGGGCATCGGACCGAAGCTCGCCCTCAGGCTGCAGGAGATGTTCGCGGCATGAGCGACCACGGAGTATGCGTCCGCACCGCCTGCGGAGAGATCGAGGCCCAGCACATCAAGAGCTTCCTCGAGGCCAACGGCATCCCCGCGGAGATCGAGGGCGAGGCGCTGCGCAATACCCATGGGCTGACGGTCAACGATCTGGGTGCGGCCCGGATCCTCGTGCCCGAGGAGCTGGCGGAGGAAGCGCTGGCCCTGCTGGCCCGGGCGGATGCGGGGGAGCTTGCGTTGCCCGAGTGGGGGCGCAACCGCAGGGCCGAGGAGCGGGGCAAGCTGCTTCCGTTCCCCGATGCGAACGAGCGCGATGCCCGCGAGGCACGCAAGCGCCGCGAACAAGCCGACAAGAACGACAAGACCGGGAAGACGCCGGAACGCTAGACGCGCCTCCGGAACAGCCTCGCCGTCTCGAAGATCGAATCCGAGAACCGAAACTCCCTGCCGCCGACCCGCAAGCGCAACGAGCGCTTCAACGTCAGGTCGAACAGCAACGGGTTGATCATCGACAGGTCGTTGATCTGCAACCGCTGCTCGTCGGTCAACATCCCCTCGAGCAGGAATCGCGTCGTGCTGTAGAGGATGCGCAGCGCCGGGATCGGGTAGTCCGAGCCGTTGACCAGCCGATCGTGGAGATGCTCCGCCTCGATCAAGCGCTTCAGCTCGCCGACGCCACGGTTGAGCTGGGTCAACGCCGAGATGTCCCCGTACAGCCGACCGTTCCAGTCCGGCACGTCGAGCATCTTCAGGAACAGGTCGAAGGCCGGCTGCGAGTCGGCCTCGTCGCTCCGGTCGAGATCGCGCACCGATCCCAGGCTGGCGCAGTGAGCGACGATCACCGTCACGCCATCGTCCAGCGCCACTCGCAAGCGCTGAGGATTTCCCAGCTCCTGGGCCGCGGCCGCGTCGACCGCGTACTCCCGGCCGCCGTGACTGATCAGCGGGATGCCCGCATCGGCGAGCCTGCGGTAGAACGGACGACAGCGTGGCAACGCCGGGTCGATCCCCATCGCGTTCGGCAGCCACTTGATCGCCCGGGCGCCGCGCTCCAGCGCCTCGTCCAGCCGATCGATAGCATCGGCGCGGTAGGGATGGATCGAGGCGCAGGGCAGGAACGCCGGATGCGCGTCGGCGACCTGGAACACGTAGTCGTTGGGCGTGTAGAACGGCGAGTGCTCGGGCTGCTCGACCCCCGCCTCGTCGACGACGTGATCGAACGCCATCAGCAGCAACCGACCTTCGGGGTAGGCCTGGAGCGTCAACTCCTCGAGCCGGGCGACGTAGTCGGCATCGGCGGTGTCCGGGTCGGTCATCCCCAGCGACGAGACGTAGACGTCGTACTGCAAGCGCTTGAGCGGGTGGAGGTGACTCTGCATTTCGGGGTTGAGCCAGCAGCCGGTCCCGCCGGCGCCGAGGCCGATCAGGTGGACGTGGGTGTCGACGATGCGGCTGCCGTCGATCCCCGCCATGCAGCCGTCGACGAAGGCCTGCAGGTCGTCGTCCAGGGTCCGGGGTGGGATCGGGCGCAGGAACAGCGGCAAACCGAAGCGCACGCCGACGACGGCGACCGCGCTGCCGCCGAGCAGCCAGAACAATCGCCTGCGGGAGATGCGCACCATGGGCCAATGCTATCAGGGACAAGCCGGCTCCCGGCGCCCGGGCCTCCAACGTATAATCGGGCCATGGCAATCGTACAGTTCACGCCCAATCTGAGGCAGCACATCAAGGCCCTGGCCCGGGACGTTCCGGGCACGACCGTCGCCGAGGCGCTGGCCGCGGTCTTCGAGGAGAATCCGCGGCTACGCGGCTACGTCCTCGACGACCAGGGGCGCGTGCGCAAGCACGTCGTCGTCTTCCACAACGGCGAGATGATCCAGGACCGGCTGCGTCAGAGCGATCCGATCACGGAGACCTCGAAGATCTTCGTGATGCAGGCACTGTCGGGAGGTTGACGATGAGCGACCGTATCTGGGTGGCGACGCGCAAGGGGCTGTTCGCGGTGGACCGTAGCAAGGCGGGCAACTGGACGGTCGGTCCGCCGTCGTTCCTCGGCAACCCGGTCACGTTCGTGCTTCCCGATCGCCGGGGCGACGGCACGCTCTACGCGGCGCTCAACCTGGGCCACTTCGGCATCAAGCTCCAGCGTTCGACCGACGACGGTGCGAGCTGGGACGAGATCACCGCCCCGCGCTTCGCCCCGGTCGACGACTCGGCGGGCGCCGACGAAGAGGCGGTCAAGGCCGCGCCGTCGGTCTCGCTGATCTGGTCCCTGGAGTCCGGTGGCGACGATCGACCCGAGCGGCTCTGGCTGGGGACGATCCCCGGCGCGCTGTTCCGCTCCGACGATGCCGGCGCGAGCTGGCAACTCGTCGAGTCGCTCTGGAACCGTCCCGAGCGCGCCCAGTGGTTCGGCGGCGGCTACGACGACCCGGGCATTCACTCGATCTGCGTCGACCCGCGTAACTCCGACGCCCTGGGCGTCGCGGTCTCCTGCGGCGGCTACTGGGTCACCAGCGACGCCGGCGCGAACTGGGAGTGCCGGGCGTCCGGGATGTACGCCGAGTACATGCCGCCCGAGAAGCGCGAGGACCCGGGCATCCAGGACCCGCACCTCGTCGTGCGCTGCCCCGGAGATCCGGATCATCTGTGGACCCAGCATCACAACGGCGTCTTTCGCAGCACCGACGATGGCCGCCACTGGGAAGAAGTCACGGCGATCAAGCCGGCCAAGTTCGGCTTCGCCGTCGCGACCCACCCCCGGCACCCGGGCACCGCCTGGTTCGTGCCCGGCGTGAAGGACGAGTGCCGGGTCCCGGTCGACGGTGAGTTCGTCGTCGCCCGCACCCGGGACGGCGGTGCGAGCTTCGAGGTGCTGAAGGAAGGGCTGCCCCCGGCACCGGCCTACGACCTGGTCTTCCGCCACGCCCTCGCCGTCGACGACAGTGGCGAGCGGCTGGCGATGGGTTCGACCACCGGCGGGCTGTGGATCAGCGAGAACGCCGGGGACTCGTGGAGCTGTGTCTCGGCCCATCTGCCGCCGGTCTACGCCGTTCGCTTTGCCTGATCCGGGGTTTCCGACCGTCCCGGCGGTCCGGGGTCCGTTGTTGTTGGCCCCCGGCGCCTGTGACAGAATCGCAGGGTGATCCTCTCCCGCACCATTCTCCGCCTGGCGCTCGCCTCGGCGGCGCTGTTCCTCGTCTCGCTGCCGGTTCTGGCCCAGGTCCGGGTCCAGGCGACCGTCACCGCCGGGCAGGGGAATATCCGGCTGATCCTGAACCACGACGCCCAGGTCGACTACCGGGTGCGGACCTCCCAGGGGCGGGTCGAGATCGTCTACTCAAGGTCGATCGAGTTGCTGCCGGAGCAGCGCAAGGTCGACGACCCGATCCTCAAGCGCTTCGAGCTCCAGGGTGACCGCACGGTGGTGCTGCGCACCGGCAACGGATACCGCAGCTACGAGACCTTCGAGCTGAGCAACCCGTTCCGGCTGGTCGTCGACCTCCAGGGCGTGCGTGACGTCGAGTCCAAGCCTGACCGGAAGGGCGATCGCGAAACCGCCCGGCAGAAGATCGTCGTGATCGACCCGGGCCACGGTGGCTCCGAGAAGGGCGCCGAGGGGCCGACCGGGCTGCTGGAGAAGGAGGTCACCCTCGACCTCGCCCGGCGCCTGCGTCGGGAGCTGCAGGACGACAAGGGGATCGCCGTCGTCCTGACCCGGGACGAGGATCGCCGCGTCGATCTCGACGAGCGCACCGCGATCTCGAATCACAACCAGGCCGAACTGTTCGTCTCGATTCATCTCAACGGCTCGCCGCGGCAGAGTGCGGCCGGTGCCGAGACCTACTTCCTCTCCGCCGACGCGACCGACGACGAGGCGCGCACCGCGGCCGCGCTGGAGAACCGCTCCTACCAGCCGACCGACAACGACAACGCGGTCGAGAAAGACGACAAGACCGGCCTGGAGCTGGTGCTCTGGGACCTGGCCCAGAACCAGTACCTGGCCGAGAGCAGCCTGCTCGCCGAGAGTGTCCAGCGTCATCTCAACGAGCTGACCGGGACCCGGGACCGCGGCGTCAAGCAGGCGCCGTTCCGGGTACTGATGGGTGCGACGAGCCCGGCGATCCTGGTCGAGGTCGGCTTCATCTCGAACCCCGAGGAAGAGCTGCGCTTCAAGGGGCTGTCCTATCGCAACCAGGTCGTCGAGGCACTGGCCGAGGCGGTGCGGGACTACCTGGAGACGATCGAACGTCTGTCCGTCCCCGGTGCGTACTCGGGGCCGGGATCCGGTGACGAATGACGCGCCGGGTCGCGGCGCTGGTCCTCGGACTGTCCCTGGTCCTGGCGGGCTGCAGCGGAGCGGGGGAGGCCGAGCCGTCGACCCCGCCGACGCCCGGCGAGGCTGCCGGCGGCGGGTCGACGCCTGCGGCCACCGGCGCTGAGGGTTCCGGCGCGGACAGTGGCTCTGCCGGCGGCATTCGTCGCAGCACCGTCGAGGTCTACTTCCCGTCGATCCTCGGCGACGGACTGATCGGCGAGTACAGCGAGATCTTCGCCACCGTCACCCCGGGGGATCAGGCGAAGCAGATCGTCTCGGACCTGCTGTCCGAGCCCAAGAACCCCGAGGCGACGCGTGCGGTCCCGCCGGGGACCCGGTTGCGCCAGGCCTACGTCCTCGACAACGGCGATTGCTATCTCGACTTCTCGCGGCAGTTTCTCGACGGCATGCGCGGCGGCAGCATGGAAGAGATCCTGACGATCTACGCGATCGTCGACTCGGTCGTGCTCAACGTCCGGCGATCCGCCGCGTGGGCATCCTGATCAACGGGCGAGCCGGTCGGACACGCTGAACGGCCACCTGGACCTGCGGGCGGCCGCTGCGACCGGACCTGACATCGATCCTGATCGCCGGTGATCGTCGACGGCGAGGTCGGCGATGAGGCTCCCCGCTCCGAGCGACGATTCGCCTCCAGCAGGGTCGACCCGCGCGACAGCTCCAGCGAAGACGAATGACCGATTCCTCGAAACGGCCGATCGGAGTCTTCGACTCCGGCGTCGGTGGTTTGACGGTGTTCCGTGCCCTGGAGCGCCAGTTGCCCGACGAATCGCTGGTCTACCTCGGCGACACCGCCCGGGTACCCTACGGTCCCAAGTCGGCGCGGACGATCACGCGTTACAGCCGGGAAGCGGCGGTGTTCCTGCGGGGCCACGACGTGAAGCTGATCGTCGTTGCCTGCAACTCCGCGTCATCCGTCGGACTCTCGGCGATGCACGAGCAGGGGACTCCGGTGGTCGGCGTGATCGAGCCCGGTGCTCGCCGCGCCGTCGAACGGAGCCGCACGGGCAAGATCGGCATCATCGGCACACGCACCACGATCGGTAGCGGCGCCTACCAGCGTGCGGTAGCGGCGCTACGTCCCGAGGCCGAGGTGATCTGTGCGCCGTGTCCGCTGTTCGTGCCGCTGGCCGAGGAGGGCTGGACCGACAACGACGTCGCCCGGGCCACCGCCGAGCGTTACCTGGCGCCGTTCCGCGAGGCGGGTGTCGATACTCTCGTACTCGGCTGTACCCACTATCCGTTGCTGCACGACGTGATCCAGCAGACGATGGGGGACGACGTCACGCTGATCGACTCCGCCGGCGTCGTGGCCCGGGAGGTCCGCGATCGCCTCGGCAGGGAGAGCTCGCTGGCCGCTCCGGTCGGACAGTCCGCCGAGCATCATTTCTTCGTCACCGACGCGCCCGAGCCGTTCCAGCAGGTGGCCGAGCGATTTCCTCGGCCGGCCGATCACGCGGCTGGAACGGGCGAGTATCGAGCGGATGCGCATCGAGGGTGAGGACGACCGATCCGATGGCCAGACACGACGGCAGGGCGCAGGACGACCTGCGACCGGTGACGATCGAGACCGGATACCTCAAGCATCCGACGGGCTCCGCGTTGATCACGATGGGCGACACCCGGGTGCTCTGCGCGGCCAGCGTGGAAGAGCGCGGTGCCGCAGTTCCTGCACGGCAGCGGCGAGGGCTGGATCACCGGCGGAATACGCGATGATCCCGGCCGCGACCAGCACCCGGGCGCAGGCGCGAGGTCACGCAAGGGCCGGCCGTCCGGGCGGACGATGGAGATCCAGCGGCTGATCGGCCGCGCGCTGCGCAGCGTGCTGGATCGCCGGGCGCTGGGTGAGCGGACGATCTGGATCGATTGCGAGGTGCTGCAGGCCGATGGTGGTACGCGTTGCGCATCGATCACGGGCGGCTTCGTCGCGCTGTGCGAGGCGCTGAAGAAGCTCCAGGCCGCAAGGTGCGCGTTCAGGCGGCCGGTGCTGACGGGTGGTATCGCGGCGATCTCGGTGGGCATCGTCGAGGGTGCGCCGGCGCTGGATCTGGACTACGTCGAGGACTCGGCGGCGGATGTCGACATGAACATCGTGCGGACCCACGACGGCAAGTTCGTCGAGCTGCAGGGGACGGCCGAGGAGACCCCGTTCGATCGCGGGCAGCTCGACGCGTTGATCGGCCTGGCCGACGCTGGCATCGACAAGCTTCACGGGATCCAGCGTGAGGTGATCGGCTCGGCGTTCGATTCGCTGATCCAGGGCTGACCGCGACATGAGCCGGACGATCCTCGTCGCGACCGCGAACCCGGGCAAGCTGCGGGAGTTCGCCGAGGCGCTCGGCGGCGCCGGGTTCGAGGTGGTCGGGCTGGAGACTCTCGACGATCGAACCGAGGTCGACGAGACCGGGGACACCTTCGAAGCCAACGCTCGCCTGAAGGCCGAGGGCTATTCGCTGCGCAGCCCGCACCTGGTGCTGGCGGACGACTCGGGGCTCGAGGTCGACGCCCTGGACGGTGCACCGGGGGTGCTGTCGGCGCGCTACGGTGGGCCGGGGCTCGACGATGCCGGACGCAACCGGAAGGTGCTCGAGGCGCTGGCCGGGGTGACGGAGCCCGAGCGGCGGACGGCGCCGGTTTCGCTGCGTGCTGGCCATCGCCCGTGCCGGGCTCACGCTGGCCACCTTCGACGGCGTGATCGAGGGACGGATCCTGGAGGCGCCCCGGGGGGAGAACGGGTTCGGCTACGACCCGCTGTTCTTTCACCCGGAATCGGGCTGTACGACCGCGGAACTGTCGACGGAGGCCAAGCGACTCGTCTCGCACCGGGGGAAGGCGACGGCGGCTTTTCTCGAGGCGCTACGGGCAGGGGACCCCCGGTTGGCCTGAGCTTCCCCGGAAATCGCCCGGTTTGGTTGACGAATTCCGGGGGTGGGTGCTAAGTTTTGCTCCGGTCGTCAAGACTGTTCCTGAGTAGCTCAGTTGGTAGAGCAGGTGGCTGTTAACCACCGGGTCGGGGGTTCGAGTCCCTCCTCAGGAGCCAACCCCCCTAAATGCAACTCTCCGCTGTTTGGTTAACAGGCGGAGAGCCGCGACGACTGGGCTGTGGTTGGAATGGGTCCGCAGTATCCGCCCCCACCACGACCGGCAGCCTCCCCGACACGGGGTAACCGATCCCTCGCCATGTCCCTGCTCAACATAGAGACCCACCAAGGCCCCCCGGCCCGACGACCATAGAGAGCCCGAGCCCCAAGTCTGGGCCCGGCGGAGCAATGAATCCGAGCGGCCAAGGACGAGGCAACGCCCATCCGTAGCCAGAATCGTTCTAATCCTCTTGACGATGTCTTGGCTCTTGGTTGAACTTCGCGTATCGTGTTTCCAACGAACCGGAACCGGCCGACACGTCCACTTCCCAGGCCAGCACCAAATTCGGTGCGATCGTGGCCCGGGGTTCCAAGAGCAGGCGCTGCCGATTTACCGGATCCACCGGAGGAATTGTAGCGAGTCGTAGCGTCGCTACTCACTGCAATTCTCCGCCGCCACGACTCCATCTGCTTGCACAGGACCGCCCCCCCCGTTTTCGTTCACGACCAGTTGGCTGGTGGACTTGTCTACAAGACTGTCGGCGAGGTTCCTGATCGCTCGGCCGATGAGTTGTTCGGCCTCGCCGAGCAGTGGGTCGCCCAGTCCTTTCGCGATTCGGACTCCGTCACTCAATTGTCCGATAGGGGGCGCGGGAAACTGATCACCCGAGGATATTGGACTGGAATGTCATTCGGGCTATTGACCCCGAAGATCTACTTCGACGCGATTGTTGACGTCAAGAAGGGTCGCTACCGTCTGTCTTTCACAAACGTGCATCTCAAGGGAAACCTAGACGGGACCCCGTATGACTTTGCCCTAGAGCAAACCAAGCTGTTCAACGTTCACAAGAAGAAGCAGCTCAGGCGCCGCGAGGAGTTCACGGAGCGTTTTCACGAATTGGCAGATGGCTTGGCCACTGTGATGAAAAGAGCCCCTTCGGATGACGATTGGTAGGCTTTTGAGGTGCTCAGAGTTGTGATCGAAAATGTTGATGAAGCGGTCGAACTAATCAACGGTGTAACAGGCAAGCTGCGGACACTTGCGAGCAATTTGTGTGAGTCCGATGAGGGTGAGGCTGGAGCGCTCTTTCATTGTGTGGGTACGGCCAGCGATCTTGCAGAGGCAATTTCCCTAGCGGGACGTTGTGATCTCCGTGCGCCGGTGTACGTCCTTAGTCGCTCTCTAGTAGAATCGCTAGTGTGGTCATGCTGGGTAACTAAGTCGGCCGAGAACGCGAGGCGGCATCTTAATTCTACCAATGAGCAGATACGACGAATCCTACTGCGGACCTTAAAATCAGGCACCGGTAAAATCCGGCAGCGCGAAACCAGCGAGGACGTGACGGAGGCGTTCCTGCTCCGAGTTGAAGGAGCACACCACAAGGGTCGACCGACGGTTCGGGCGGCGGCAGCCCAGGTCGCTCTGGGCCGCATCTATGACATGTATTACGGTTTCTTTTCGATGCACGCGCACCTGTCGTCGGCCGGCCTTGCGCGCGAGGAGGCTGAAGTGCTCAATATCTTGATCGCGGACATTGCATTCCTTCGGTGCCACCAGGTTGTTGTCAGTAGGTGGGAGGAGGCAAGACAGAGTACGTCCGGTGCTCACCTAAGAGAGCTATTGGCGGTCTAGATTGTGACGATCTCCAACTGCCCGCATGGAGCGGCCGGCCGGCCCCCGGAACATAGCTGCGGGGACCCACAGGTGCGTCCGCCGGCCGCGCAGGGTTCAGAGCTGAGACGGCCCCCGACCGCCCATCTGGGCCGCGCCAGAACGAATCGTGGCTCATTCCCAATGTCATTCGGACAAATAGATCGAGATTTCGATGGCTAGTACGCTGACGAGTCGCTTCGCTGCGATTCAAGTAAAAATGCTGCACCTGCAGTTCCGAATGAAGGCAATCTACCAAGCGCAGGAATCGCTCTCAAAAGCACAGCACGCAAGCGACCGCGAGAGAATCCGCGGCCATCTACCCGCTTGTTACACCTTCATCGACATGCTCCTGTCGTTCAAGCATGTCGATGAATTAGTTTCGGACATGTTCGCGACTCCCGAACTCCGTAGCCACTTCGACGAAGCGACCTACAAGATCCTAAATCACACAAGGAAGACGGCGCAAAAGTGGCGACCGGTAAGGAACTGCCTTGGCGGTCATATCGACATCGATGCTGTCGAACGGATGTGCACTCGCCACGGGTATCGTGGCGTCTTCTTGAGCGATGACCTCGAATGTGACCTGGCGGTACTAAGCCTGCTCGTCCTGGAGGAGGCCATAAACTCGGCGCGTCCCAAGTCAGATATTCTCGGTCGCGATCTCGATATGCGAGCAGACTTGGCGGGGGAAACCGCAGTCTTGGTCAACGCGATCAATGACGACTGGAAGACCGTGTTTGGCTACTTCGAGCCCCTGATGAAACTACTGTACCGCGTCGGCGAACAAGAGAAGATCGCGGCAACTAGTCCAGGGGATCGACATGGGATCGTTGCCGGGGATTGATCTGATGAGAAGATCAAACACGACTTGTGTATGAAGCGGGCGGCCCGCTCCAATATGCCCCTAGCGTACAATGATCCGCAAGAACAGCGAGGCGGTGGCGCGCCGGTGAAAGGACCAGAACTTGACCACCAGAGGCCATCCTCCGGAGGTACTCTGCCAGGAATATGAAAATCACTTCCCTAATCCCACCAGAGTACCGCGGCCGTGAACAGACATTCCTGAAACACATGGTGCTTCGGGAATATCTCTCTTCCTGGGTGCAAAAATTGGGTCGAACTGGTCGCCCAGGCGAGACGGTTCAGCTTTGGTATGTCGACTGTTTTGCTGGCCCCTGGCAGGCGAAGGGGCAACAGCTTGAAGATACGTCGATTGCGATCGGGCTAGGTGCCCTTGACGAGGCATTGGAATCCCCCGGTCTAAACGTGGCAGCGTCAGCGATCTTCATCGAGAGGGAGTCGGGGCCATTTCGTCAACTCAAGACATTTCTCTTGGACCGAGAATCCAAGGTAACCACACTGACGTTGCACGGAGAGTTCGGCGACTACGTCGACGAGATCAACTCGCACGTGGCCGACGATCCGGCGTTCATATTCATTGATCCCACGGGATGGAAGGGCGTCGGGATGGGGTTCGTTGTTCCGCTGCTGCAGCGTGCGCGACGCGACGTGTTGGTCAACGTGATGTTCAACTACGTCAATCGCTTCAAGGGCGACTCTCGTGAGTTCTTACGAACCCAGATGGGTGAGTTTTTCGGACTTGACGACGCATCGGGGCTCAAGGAAAAGACCGAGTTGGAGTTGATGGAGATCTACCGAACGAAGCTGAAGGAGCACTCGGGATCGAAATACTCTCTCTATATCGCAATTCCGCACTCAATTAGGGATCGAACCTGGTTTTATCTGGTCGTCGCTGGTTCGAATCCGGCCTTGGTCCAGTTGTTTAGGCGCGTTGAAGCGAAAGTCGTCGGAGCTGTAGCGGGTGAAGTTCGTGGAGATGCGATGAGAAGAGCGTCGGACGCTCGCGGTCAAGGCGCATTTCACTTCGGCGATCGCTTGCCAGACCACCGATATGAAAAACTCAATCGGGCTGCACTAGAAGCCGTCCCGGCGGAGATTGAACGGATGCTCGGAGAGAGTAATGGAATTCAGTTCCACGATCTCTGGCCGCACGTCCTCGAACGGCACCACATTACCCTCGCGGAACTTGGCAAACTGATCGTGACTATGCACATGGACGGACGGCTGCGAGTCGAGGGAATGAAAGGGAACGAACGGACTCCAAAGAACCGTCACTGGATTCGCGGCCGAAAATGAAGGTTGTTCGCCACGACCAGCACTAGCGCGCTACGCTCGCGCTGGAGAGGCCTCCTGGGTAGGGAATTGGTCCCAAACAACTCCATCCAACTCTCTGCCGCCAGCCTTCGGAGTTCGGCCGCCCCATTGCTTGAAGAAGAAGGGCACCTCCAGTTTCGTCGAAAGATCTCGTAGGTCCCGGACCCACTCAGGGTTTATGGGTCGATGATTGGCTCCACTCTCGCCGCCAACGATGATCCAATCGATACTCGACAGATCTATACTTAGTATGGGGCCGAGAAGTGGCTCAAGGGAAAGGAATCTGACGGCAGCTGGTGCCTTGCGGAGCCAGTCGGCGCGCCACGAGTAGGAATCCGTTTCGATTGAGGTTCCCAACCAGACGTTCGGTAGAACCCCGTGGCGTTCGGCAAGGCGGTGGACGACATGATGCATCCGGCGCGGCCGCTTCGTAAGAATTTGGAACCGATGCTGGGGGGCCGCGGCCATCGTGTTCCAAACTTGATCAATGAAACGCTCAGGAACATCCTTGTGAAACAAGTCGGACATGCTGTTGACGAAGACCATCCGCGGCTTGCGCCACGAGAGTGGTTCTTCGACCTTGTCGTGGTGAAGCGTCAGGCCGAACCCAGGCCCATCGGGACCGTCGTTCTGGTAGCGCCGATTGCCCATCGCTTTGAGGCGCTTGGCAAGTGTGGCCGCGTAGCAGTTGTCGCAGCCTGGTGAAACCTTCCGGCACCCCGTTGTGGGATTCCACGTCGTCTCGGTCCATTCGATTCCTGTCCGTGTCGCCATCTATTCGTCCTCCACAGAAGAATACAGCAAGCGCCGCTACCGGGGTTGATACGGTTGCCTGCTAGCAGTCCAGGCCGCGCAATCGTCCCCGCATTTCCTCGTCGCCAGGGTGGGTGTAGATCGTCGTCGTTAGCGGCGACGCATGCCTGGCAAACCTCTGAGCCAGAAAGAGGTCCCGAGTGGCCCGATAGACGTTCGTAACGGACGTGTGCCGAAGGGCGTGGAAGGGGTAGAGCCGGTCGAATCCGGCCCGCTGCTGCCACTGTCGCCAGGCGAACTGCACCCGCCGCGGCGAGATCCTCCGCCTAGACTGGGCGCATAGCAGCGGGTCCCCAGCGTCCACTCCCTCACCCCGATCTACCTTGAATTGCCAGAACCGGGTCAGCTTCGGTGCCAGCATCTCCGGCACGAACACGTCACCAGCCGTACCTCGTTTGGCGATCTCTCGCCGGACGCGGATGCGGGCCTTCGGCGTCCCGTCGACGCGGTAGACGTCCCCGACGTTCAGGCCGATCAACTCGGACAGACGCAGACCCGTACCCAGCGCCATCGAGATGATGAGGTGGTCCCGGGGATGGTCGGCAGTGACGCGCAAGATCGTGGCCTGCTCGTCCCTGGTCAGGGTCTGGGGGCTCAGGAACGGCACTTGGATACCTCGGCCAGCGTGTCGGCGGCCGTCGCCGCGGTTGCGATGCATTCCCGAAGGCTTGCGAACGAGACACGCGTCGCGTCGCTACCCGGTACGATCTCGGTGTCGAGTACGTGTCGAGCCGCGTTGACCAGCTCGCGGGTGGCCAGTAGCAGGTCGTTCACCGCCTGCTCATCAGGAGCGTTTCGGGCCAAGGTCCGGTTCAGTTTCTCGATCTGGTCAACGAGTGCGGGAACCGTGCCCTCGAAGAACCGCTGCCCCATGCGAGTGCGGTAGAAAGGCGTTTCACTCACAGATCTTCCTCCATAGTTCGTACTGATCTGTCCAGTCCGGATCAGCCACCACGGTGCGTAATTGACGTTCGCTGACTGGTTCTCGACCTGCGTCGATCGGATCCATGCTCAGGACCTCCTCCTGGATCCGCGGCGCGAGAAGCAGCAAGTTCGTGATCTGGGTCACCCGAGCTCGGGTCAGTCCCAGTTGGCGTGCCGCATCGGCCAGATCCCTGATCTCCCCGACCTCAATCATCCCGTTGATCTTGTGGGCGAGGGCGAGCAGGCGGGCTACGCGGGGGACTCGCCCTCCGGTCTGCCGGTTCGCCCGAGTCGGCCGGTTGAATGAAACGCGATGGGTGGATCGGGCTCCACTCACTGGTCACTCCCGCCGATCTCGTCCGCCAGTTCACCGAACCCCGCGAGCCGCCAGTGGATCTCGAGCTTCCCCGCTGCGCCGTCGTAGTCGACGCGGTCGATCAACTGCCGCAACACACGTTCCTTCTCGGGCGTGAGCAGGACTTCCCACAGCGGATCGAACGCCGCCAGCGCGTCAGCCACGTCGGCTTGGTCAAAGGTCTGCGACTCCATGGCCGCCTTCTCTGTGGTGATTTCCGTGAGTCGGTTTTCGATGGTCTGTACATGCTCCTGGGTCTTCTCCAATTCCGCGTGGACCGCGACGCGTGCAGGGCCGGTGGCTCCGGAGAGCGTGTCGACGAGTGACTGAACCGGCTTGGTGGCTTGCCGCAGATCCCGTTCCAGCCTCTTCGACTCGGCCTTCAGTCCGCGGATGCCGGCCTTGGCCTGGGCGACGGCCTGTTCGAACGTCTCGACTTGCAGGTCAGGGTGTTGACCGATGTGCCGGATCTGAGCGAGGACGAACCGCTCGATCTTGGGAGCCGATACGGAGCGGGTTGGACACGACTGTGCGCCACGCTTGTTTGCAGCCCCGCACCGGTAGTACCGATACGCTTTGCCCGTACGCTTACGGGTCTGTGCGTGGTTCATCGGGGCGTCGCAGGCGGGGCAGTGGACCAGTCCCCGCAGCAGGGCACCGTGTCGATTCCGCTGCCCTGCGCCGCCATTCCCGCGGTTTCCGCTCAGGATGTCCTGGGCCTTGGCGAACAGCCGCGTGGGCACGATCGCCGCGTGCTCACCCTTGAACGTCTCGTCGCCGAGCTTCTGTCGGCCGATGTAGAGCGGATCGACGAGCAGCTGTCGAACCGTGCGTTTGCACCACGTGCTCCCGTGGCGGGTGTGTCCGGTCTTGGTCGTCCACGATTTCCGCCGCCAACCGCGTCGGTTCAATTCCTCGACGACCTTCATGATGGAACCGAGATCGAGGTAGAGATCGAAAATCGCCCTAACCTGCCGGGCCTCGGACTTGTTGACGACGATCCGCCCACCCTCCGGTACGACGTCGTAGCCGAGCGGTGGCGATCCGCCTGTCCATTTCCCGCGACGACGAGCGGCACAGATCTTGTCGCTGGTGCGCTCACCGATCAGCTCGCGTTCGTACTGCGCGAACGAGAGCAGCACGTTCACCATCATCCTGCCGTGGGCCGAAGTGGTGTTCAGCTGCTCGGTAACGGAGACGAGCCCGACACTGTGTTGGTCGAGAAACTGGTGCAGGTTCAGGAAGTCGATCAAAGACCGGCTAAGCCGGTCGAGCTTGTAGACAACGATCGTGTCGACCCGACCGCCTTCGATATCGGCAAGTAGACGCTTCAGGGCCGGCCGTTCCGTGTTGCCTCCGGAGAACCCCCCGTCGTCGTATCTGTCGGGGAGTGCCGTCCAGCCCTCGTGTTGCTGGCTGAGAACGTAGGCTTCGGCTGATTGGCGCTGGTTGTCAAGGGTAGTGAAGTCGCGGTCGAGGCCTTCGGTCGTGGACTTCCGGGTGTAGATCGCACAACCAATGGCGGCTGGATGCGCGGCAGATGCCGCGACCGTTTGCTGCCATCTTCGAGAGCGCGCCATTACCTGTTCCGTTTCCGTTTCGTGAGGCCCCAGAACAGGCGACCGTTCCAGCGGGAACCGGTGACGTGCCGTGCGGCCTCCGAGAGCGAGCCGAACCGTTGGCCTTCGTACTCGAACCCGTCATCTAGGACGAGCAGCCGGAGTTCCCGACCGTGATACACACGTATGAGCACCGTTCCGGGCGACGGTACGCCCGTGTTGCGGCGCCGGATCGGTGTCGGGGCTGGACACGGACCGCCCCTGCGTGGCGTCGGGGCCCGCGTGAATGGGTCTGGTGCAATCGCATCGAGCCTGGCCTTGGCCGGGCTGCTGAGGCCGCCGTGAGCCAGTTCCTGCACTTTCCAGGCGAGTCGGCGCCATAGGTAGTCGCGGTTCCGCGACCGGGTCGGCTCACCGTAGAGGCGTTCCCATTCGACCCGAAGCTCTGCGACCGTCATGTTGCGGAGTGCGTTGATTCTACCGATCACCCTGGTTGACACCGGGCCCTCCTCCGACCGACCTGATCATCGTCATGAGGGCTCTCTTCGACATCGACATCAAGCTCTTTCTGCGGCTGATTCGGGTCAGAAATGCCGTCATTTCGCGCTTGTTCTGTCAACCGCAAATAGCCTCGGGCCAGGATGGCGACGAGTTCGCCACAATCGCCAAGAGGACTACCCCCACCGGCGTCCGGCATTTGCAGGTTCGGGGTCACGGGACAATCTCGTCGTGCCCATCGGACGGCAACGAATCCTCAGGTGGGGCTACGCCATTAACGCCATTAACGCGGTATGTGTCAGTTGCAGCCCCCCTTACCGCGTTAATAGCGTTTACCGCGTAACGGCGGACAGCGAAAAACCGCTCCGCCGGTCGCCCGCCAGTGTCGAGCTCGCGTTCGCATCGAGCGAGTCCCTGTCGGACCAGGCTCGACAGAGGGGTCGACAGCTGCTGGGCGCTCTTGTTCCGCTTGAACAGCTCTCGGATATCGTTCCGGGTTAGCCCGTCGGGATTCGATCGGAGCGCTTGGAGTATCTCGTCGGCGACCGGATCGCCCAGGCTATCGCCGAAGATGTAGCGAGCCGACTCCTCGGCGTAGCGCCACACCTCGATCGCCGCCAGCATGTGTTCGAGTTCGATGGCGGTGGACCCGTCGAGGAGGGCATACAGGCACGCCAGCCGCGTAACCTGCGCTTCTGACCTAGATACCACTGCTCCGAACAAGCCGCTCTTCGACGCCGAGAGGGGCTCGTAGACCGCATGCCAGAACTTTCCGGCGGCCCGACTTCGTCGAATCTGGTTGCGGGTGCGTGCCGCCCGAACAACCTCTGCAAGCGTTCGGCCGAATGATTCCAGCTCCTCAGTGTCGGGCCGTCCACCATCAGGAAGCAGCTTCGATCGCTCGACGCACAGCCAGAGGAACCGGTTGGCAAAACCGTTTCCAGCCTCGGTCGTGCCCAGGTAGCGAACGAGCTCGTCTTTCGTGATATGGCCGATTATCGAGATGTGTGCGTCAGTAGATTTCGCCGGTGAGTTCTTCGTCAGGGTTCGAAGGATTCCGGTGTCCCAGGCGCACCGGATGATTGCAGACAACGTATTCCCATCCCGCCCGAGAACTCGAAGGGTTGATGCCAACTCGCTCTCGACGACGAGCAGACGCTTATCTTCGATGCCCGCGTCGACGATGATCTCTTCATAGTCGACGATACGCCCCTTCTGCTTGACCGCATGCTGCCCGCGGATCTCATCGCGTACGGCCCATATCAATCCCTCTCCAGAGGACAGACCCGATACCGTGCAGTCGTGGGACCACACCTCATCAACGCTGTTGATCAAGCGCTTTACCTGCCCCCATGAAGTTCCTTTTCGGCCCTTCGACGTACTTCCGACCATCGCGGCGAACAGGTTCATGTGGTGCTTGTCCGCCTCTACCTGGTAGTAGGGGGCCCGGCCGATACAGTTCCCGAAGGCAACCAGGAATTGCAGCAATACTGCGACAGGGTCGGCTTCCGTATGAGGCTCAATCAGCCGGACGAACTGTCCAGCTGGACCGATGAGGGCGTCGCCCGAGAGTGGCGCGGGCCAAGGAATGGAAACTGGGTCGGGGTACGCGTTTAACGCGGTAAACGCGGTAACGGTGGTGCCGAGCCATTCGCTCACCCGCTCAACGATCTCCTGGCCGACGGCTTCGGCCAACGACGGGGATCCAGTCGCAGGTTGGCCGGTCGACAGTGTCCGTGCAGTAGCTGCTGCCGCATTCGCCCGATCGTCGGCTTCCTCATCTCCCGCTGCTATCGCGATATGTCGAACGAATTCGACGACATCGGCTTCGATCCACCCAGCTCGAAGAAGCATTCCCGCGAGGGCATTGGCCGCGTCGTGCCGAGATCCTCGGCCTGGCCAGTGGCTTGCCAGCAACGTCGCCGCTGCCAGCTTGGCTACGGCATTGCGGAGTTGATTACCTTCGATCTCGCTTGGCTCCAGCTCGCCCTCCCACGCGTAGACATCGCCGTCGGGGTGCGTGCTCGGCGCAACCAGTGTTTGGCATCCAGAGGCCCGAAGCTCGACAAGGACCCGCGTGTCGGCGGTGTACTTCTTGGTACTTGGCAACGTGTCCGAGACGCGGTACCAGAGATGCGACGAAGGTCGGCTCGGTCGCCCAGAACGCATCGAAGTAGGCGGAAGAAAGACGGGCGCTAGTTGAACCGCTAGAGGGCAGTCGAGATCGATGTCGATGAGACCGTTGGATGGTTCGCCCGTCAGTAGCCCGATGTTCCCGTCTTTTTGGAACAGCTCATCGATTTCCTTTTCGGTTACCCGCAACGACTGCCATTCGCGCCGGCGCGGTCCTTTCTTTCCCGATGGGACCGGAACGGGCCGCAATCCCTTTTCCAGATACTCGCGGGCTGCTTCGCAAGCGTTCATGGGTTCTGGCCTTGGGCACACGCCTCGGATTCAGCGCGTCTCGCATCGAGCCAGGCGTCCAGGTCCTCGATGGCGTAGCCCACCGCTCGGCCACCGAGACGTATGAAACGTGGACCGTCTCCGGTCAGCCGCATCTTTTCCAGGGTTGACGACGACAGTCCTACGTATGTGGCCGCCTCTGGCGTGCGAAGGATCCTCATCTGCATCTCGTACTCCTTGCGACCCGTTCATGTGCGTCGCTAGGATCAAGATGGCGAAGGCTGAACCCCCGAAAAACCGCCCCGAGACCGATAATTTTGGGGGCTCGCCTTCAGCGGGCAGAGGCTCGGCGGTAGGCGGCTCTAATCTTGTTCTCGGCCGTCTTCGCGGTGATGGGGGCCGCGTCGGGGTGAGTGATCAGAAGCCAATCAACAAGAACACGTGCTTGCTCCCCTAGGGTTGGCTCAAGTTCCCCCAGAGTCACGCGACGATCGAACTCGTCGGATATGAAATGGCTGGACCCAGGACGGCCCGGAGCTCCAGTTCGGCAACGGGACAGCTCGGCTTCGTGCTCGCGAACCTGCTCTTCGAGTCGCTCACGTGCGGTACGTTCATGTTCGAGTTCTGATCGAATTGCTCGAAGCTCTTCGACAACTGTTGCTTCTCTCTCCGCCTGCTCGCTTCGTTCCCGAGCGAGATTCCGGGAGTGATCGGTGATCGCCTCGATCTCCTGTCCCGCTCTTTCAATGTCGTCCATCAGTGGCTCACGTCTGAGCACCTCGTTGCAATGGGCGCGCTCAACAGCTTCAAGAACGGACTTGCGCGACGGGTCGTCGTTAGTGTCGTGACTTCGCTTGGGCGGGGTCATCTTCTTGATCTCGGATCGAGTAACCATTTTGTTCTACTTTTCTTCGGCACGCGAACATCCAACGACTGCGTAGCGCCGACGCTTCACTCGTTGCAGTGCGTTTCCGTTGCTCGAATTCTACCACGCCACCACACTCCACAAGGGCTTGCGCTGGCAGCGCGGTCTGCCTACAGTCGATGCAACGACACTTGGAGACCCACTTGCCGATCACCCAGCGTAGGCTTCCGTTTCTTTCTGCACTCTTTCCCTACCTCGGCGGCAAGCGCCGTCTCTGTCCTCTGATCTTCCGCGAGATCGACAAGCTGGTTCAGCGACGTAACTGGCGGCATCTCACCCTCCTCGACGGATTCCTCGGCGGTGGATCCGTGTCGCTCTACGCGAAAGCGATGGGCTTTCACGTCGTCTCCACGGACATCGCCGATAGGGCAGTTACGGTGGGTCAGGCGCTCATTGAAAACTCCCGGGTGCGGTTGACCTACCAGGACGTGTTGCGGCTGCTGGAGCCGACTCAGGAGCCGCCGGGCCGCATTGAGCGTGAGATGGTCCCAAGTGTGTTCACGAAGAACATGGGTCGCTTCCTCGATCGCTCCCTGGCAATCGCGGCCGACACTCCGGACCCCGCGAAGGCCGCACTCATCCGCATGCTAGCGATCCGTCTAGCGATGCTCGAACACCCGATGAGTCAGGTACGTAAGGGCACGGTCCATCGAGTCACAACAGGCGAGTACGAAGCGATCACCGAGTCGTGCGTTCATCACTACGTGCAGGGACTCCGTCTGACGCGGCCCAAGAAGGTCTGGGACCTGGCGCAGCAGATCAACGCGGGCGTGTTCCAGGGTCGGGGCCGCGTCATCAAGGGAAGCGTCTTCGACGTCCTGCCAATGGTCCAAGCCGACGTCGCGTACTTCGATCCGCCATATCCCGGCGTGATGAGCTACGAGCGGGAGTACCACATCATCGATGAGATCCTCGAAGGCGCCCGGAAGCCAACGAGTCCGTTCACGGCACGGGATGGCGCGGAGATGATCGACGGACTGCTGGAGCACGCCCAACACATTCCGGTCTGGCTGCTCAGCCTGGGCAACGCTGTGGTCACGATCGATGAGCTCGAGGCGAAGATGTCTCGACTCGGGCGTCAGACCCGAGCGATCGAGATCAAATACCGACACATGCCTGCCGTGGCGACCGCAGAGAAGAACGAGCAGAACCGGGAGTACCTGGTCATCGGCTGGGATCCGAGCGCCGCACTGTCTTCACGATTGGAGGGGACCACCAAGAGGAAGGCATCATGACCGATAAGCATCTAGGGGCAAGGTTGATTCCGCTGCAAGACCTACGTCCCCACCCTCTGAACGCGAACGTCCTTCCCGACGATCTGCAGGCAAAACTCAAGGCGCACATCAAGCGCACCGGCCGCTATCCGTTCATCGTGGTGCGACCGGACCCGGACGATCCCACCAAGCACCAGATTCTCGACGGCCACCACCGCGTCGTCGTGCTGCGGGAACTCGGCCATGCCGAGGCTCGCTGCGACGTGTGGGACGTCGGCGATCGCGAGGCCCATCTCCTGCTCGCCACGCTGAACCGTCTGGAAGGACAAGACGTACCGATCCGTAGGGCAGAACTCATCCACGAACTACTCGGGGAGATGAGCCCGATGGACCTCGCGGGGCTGCTTCCCGAATCGGACAAGCAGATCGAAGAACTCCACGCCTTGCTGGAGTTTCCGGCGGAGGAGATTGCGTCGCGTCTCGCCGCGGAAGCCGAAGAGGCCGAGAAGGTGCTTCCGCGTGTGATGACCTTTGTGGTTACCCCGGAACAGGAAGAGTTGATCGAACGGGGAGTTGAGCTCGCCAGCGACGGCACTCCCGGGCGAGATCGAAAGGCCAAGGGACTCGCCAATCTTGCCACACACTTCCTGGAGCACCCTGATGGCGCAGTACGCGAAGAATCGGCGTGAGGAGGCCCGCCGGCTCTACCTGACCGGCGAAGCCACGACCGTAGCGGAGGTCGCCCGGCGACTGAAGATCAAGCCGCACACGGTGGGAGACTGGAGGCGTGAGGAGGACTGGGACGGGCTTCGACTGAAGATCGACCGTCAAGCCGCGGAGAAGCTCGTCGAGAAGCTCGCCACCGAGCGTGTGACGTTGAACGCACAGCACTTCAAGTTCTGGGGCGTTGTGGTCGGAAAGCTGTTCGAGTCGGTTCAGAAGGCGAGCCTCAGCGGCGATGAAGTGCGCAATCTCGAGCGCGTGGCCGCGATCCTCGACAAGGCGCAGAAGGGGCAACGTCTGGCCCGCGGACTCTCGCTCGACGGGCAGACCGAAGAGCAGATACGTGCCCAGGCGCACGCCGATGCCCGTGCCTTGATCGACCTGTTCATCGACGTAGTGAAGGAACACGTCGCCGACGAGGAAACCCGCGACAGCATTGCCAAGGCGCTGTACTGTGCATCCCCGATCGAGCACGATGCGACTAGCGATGCCCAGTAGGCCCCAGCGGTACGTCCCAGCATCGCTCCGCGCCTACTTGCGAGGCCGCTCGGCCGCCCTTGCCCGGCCAAGTACACGGGCCACCAGCGAGCCGCTCGCCGACTGGGCCCAGCGTCGCATTCGGCTCGACGGACGGCCGTTCCGGTTCGAAGGTCACGAGTACCTACGCACGATCTTCGACGACACCGCGCAACACATCGTGCTCAACAAGGCAGCCCAGATCGGGGGTACGACGTGGGCCATCCTGAAGGCGTTCCACGCCTGCGTCGTCGGCCTGAACGTCATGTATTTCTTTCCAACTCGCACCGACGTACTGGAGTTTTCGAAGTCACGGGTCGGCCCGCTACTCAAGGACAACGCTTTCCTCTCCCGGCTGATCAAGGAAACGGACACGGCAGGCCTCAAACGGATCGGCGATGCGTATCTCTATCTACGGGGAATGCAGTCGAGCGTTGGAATGAAGTCCGTCCCGGCCGACATGCTGGTGTTCGACGAACTCGATGAGGCAACTCCGGATGCCAAGAGTCTGGCTCGTGAGCGGCTCGGCCATTCGGATTTCAAACGCATCGTCGAGTTGTCCAATCCAACTCTCCCTGACTTTGGAATCGACGAGGCGTTTCAATTCTCCGACCAACGACACTGGACGATGCGTTGTGAGGCGTGTGGACAGTGGACCGCCCTGGACAAGGAATTCCCGACTCGCCTCGGCCAGGATGTGCGGGTCATCCGCGAACGGGACGATGGTACCCACTATCGAGCGTGCCCGAAGTGCGCCGCCGAATTGGATGTCGCAGCGGGGGAGTGGGTTGCGGACTTTCCGGGCCGCAAGATCCACGGGTATCGTATCTCCCAACTGTTCTCGTCAACCGTCGATCCGGGCGAGATCCTGGAGGAGTATCGACGGACGAGGTTCCCCGATCGGTTCTACAACCTGAAGATCGGTATCGCGTGGGCCGACACGTCAAACCGGCTCGACGTGGGGTCCGTGCTGGCCTGCTGTGGCGAGAAAGGCCTGGTGGCTGGCTCAGAGGACCGGTGCACGATGGGGGTCGACACCGGGAAAGAGCTGCACGTTGTGATTTCCCGCTTCCTTCCTGCAGGGAAGGGGATCCGCGAGGTGGTCTTCATGGGTACGCGCCACTCATATGGAGACCTCGATGACCTGATGGCACGGTTCAACGTAGGAACTTGCGTCGTCGACGCGCTCCCCGAGATCCACGCGACGCGGGAGTTCGCCAGCAGGCATCCCGGTCGCGTCTACCTGAACTACTTCCTCGAGAGCCAGCGTGGCGCGTATCGGTGGGATACCAAAGAGCACCTCGTTCAGGAGAACCGCACAGAGGCGCTCGATGCCAGCCGTGAGGTCGTGCGTGGCCGGCGGGTCGTGCTCCCACGAGCAGGGAAGCTCATGCAGGAGTTCGCCGAACACCTGTCGTCGGACGTCAGTAAGGACTCGCCCTACCCCGTCTTGCCCGAGAGTCGCTGAACTGTGAGGCTTTCCCCTGAAGGGAGAAGTCATGGCAGTTCCGAAATTGGATCGACTGCGCGAGGCCGTCGCCACGGTTCGCCGGCAGCGCAACCCCAAACGCCGCCGCTACGGGATCGAGCTCCGGCGAGAGATCGTCGCGTACGTCGCGGTCGAACGGAAGCACGGCACCAGCACCAAGGCATTGTCGGAGTCGCTCCGGCTGCCGTACACGACGCTGTGCAGCTGGATGCCGCGGAAGGATGAGCGATTTCGGCCAGTCGCTGTGAGACCCCCCGAGCCTGAGTCCGCTGCGGCAGGAGAAACGCTTGAGTTGCTCACGGCCCAAGGCCACCGTGTTGTCGGCCTGAGCCGAGAGGACGTCGCATACCTGCTTCGGGCGCTTGTGTGATCGGTGTCTCCGGCCGTTTTCGAGTCTACGCGTATGCCGACCCGGCAGACATGCGCAAGAGCTACGAGGGGTTGTCTGCACTGGTCCGAGAAGAGCTCGGTCGCGATCCGCTATCCGGTGACCTTTACCTGTTTTGCAATCGCCTGCTTCACCGCGCCAAGGTTCTGCATTGGGACGGCACCGGATTGTGCGTGTACGCAAAGCGGCTCGAGCAGGGTCGGTTTGCGTGTTTGTGGCGCCAACACGATCGCGCCGAACTCGAACTGAGCGAATCCGAGTTGCGCCTGTTTCTCGAAGGCAGTCAACTGATCGGACGCGTCGCGTTGTCGCCGTCGCGATTGAGCGAAAAGGATCTTTACATCAAGCGTTGACTTTGCTTCAATGCGTGCATGCTTGACGTCGATCGCATCCAAGATGTTGATCAGCTTCGCGACGTCGCTCGTCTGCTTGCCCGCACGGTCGATCACCTTCAAACGAAGTACGATGAGATTCGGCGTGAATTGGCCAAGGTGCGCGACACGGCCGCCCAGGGTCGGTTGAGCTTGGAGATCGAAGCGCACCAAGCGTTTCTCGACCGCGCACGGCGGGAGTGGGAGACGAAGGTATCGGAGAAGCGGAGCGTCTCCGAGTGCGCCAGCCAAGCAGCAACGCGGGCACGGACCGCGTGATCAGCCGAACCTGCCCGTCGACGAGCAAACGCATCGCTTGCTCGAATGCGACCTGGTTTGCCCCGCCTGCGATGGCAAGCTCGAAGAGATGCCAGGCCAGTACGAGGAGGCGGACGAGATAACGGTGGTGCGAAGGCACTTCCGCATCCAGCGCCACAAGCGCCAGAAGTATCGCTGCCGTTGCAACGGGGCGGTGGTGACCGCGCCGCCGCCGCTGAAGCTGATTCCGGGCGGTCGCTACTCGATCGACTTCGCGGTGGAGGTGGCCGCGGGCAAGTACATCGATCACCTGCCACTCGATCGCCAGCGACGCATGATGGAGCGGGAAGGGCTACGGATCGACACGCAAACACTTTGGGATCAGATCGAAGTCCTGCAGCGTCACCTTCGGCCGAGCTACGCGGCACTCCTCGGGCACATTCTCTCGCAGCCGCTGATCGGCGCGGACGAGACCTGGTGGCGTGTGATGTCGAGCAAGTCGTCCAAGCGCTGGTGGGACTGGTGCTTGACGTCGAATGACGCGGCATTTCACCACATCCATCCCAGCCGATCAGCGAAAGCCGCCCGAGAACTCTTGAAGGGCTACGAAGGCGTCGTGATGTCCGACGCCTACGCGGCCTATGACGTCGTAGCGCGGGCCGGCCCCAAGATCCAGCAGGCCCATTGCTGGGCGCACGTACGACGGAAGTACATCGAAATCGAAGACCACCACCCGGAAGCGTGCGGTCAGGTCCTGGATCTCATCGGCGAGCTATACGGCATCGAGAAAGGCGTCCCCGATTCGGATGACGCGCTCGAGCTGCGCGCCCGTGTGCGCGACGAACGGTCGCGGCCGATTGTCGCCGCGATCCGCGAGTGGGCCTTCTCTCAGCGCTCGTCACCCCGGAGCGCTTTGCGGGAAGCGATCGATTACATGCTCAAACTGTGGCCGGGACTGACGGCGTTTCTCGACAATCCCAATGTCCCGTTGGACAACAACGCGTCCGAACGTGCGCTTCGTCCGGTTGTCCTCGGAAGAAAGAATCACTACGGCTCACGGTCGCGTCGAGGCACCGAGGTCGCCGCGGTCTTCTACAGCTTGCTCGACACCGCCCGGCTCTGCGGCCTCGATCCCAAGGACTACCTGCTCAAGGCAGCCAAGGCCGCGATCGAAGAGCCCGGCTCAGCGCTCCTACCCCAAGACGTCGCCTGCGACATCGCCTCGGCCTGATCCGCCGCCCAGCCTCGCCCCGTCAGAACGCGCCACTTCCTCGTCGCGTGGGCCAGGGCGAGTCTTTACGGTTGTCCTCGGAAGAAAGAATCACTACGGCTCACGGTCGCGTCGAGGCACCGAGGTCGCCGCGGTCTTCTACAGCTTGCTCGACACCGCCCGGCTCTGCGGCCTCGATCCCAAGGACTACCTGCTCAAGGCAGCCAAGGCCGCGATCGAAGAGCCCGGCTCAGCGCTCCTACCCCAAGACGTCGCCTGCGACATCGCCTCGGCCTGATCCGCCGCCCAGCCTCGCCCCGTCAGAACGCGCCACTTCCTCGTCGCGTGGGCCAGGGCGAGTCTTTACGGACGTCAAGCAACTCGTCGAGGACGAGAAGACAGGGGCTCGGTCGTACCGTTACGTCCGGACCGGCACGAACCACTACTCGCTGGCGTTCACTTACGACTGCATCGCCTGGTCACGCGAGACCTTCAGTGGGGATGCGGGTACCGTCGAGGTCGGGCGGTCATGCTCGATCTGGACGGTCGATTTCTGAGCCGTCAGACGGTCGAAAACGGTCCCTCGCGGCGCCTGGAGGGAGCAAATCAGCTCCCTTTCCGAGAAAAAGGGAACGAATTCGTTCCCTCGACCCCGAATCGGGACCGAAAACGGTCCCTCAAACGGCATTCTCGGGCGGGTTTCGTGGCTTCTGACCGATCCTGCCGGTTGCCGCCAGACGGGCTAACCCATCATTTACGCAACGACTTACGCCGAAAGAGGCGCGTCGCGGGCCGCCTCCAGCCGCGAGAAAAACGCCGAAATCATGCCGGTAGTCTGCCGGTTGGCGGCCCACCTTGCCCCTCGGATGCCGCTCGAATGCCCCCCAACTGGCGAGTGTGTGCCGCATGTCGTCGTTCCAGAGGGTTGTTTCCGCGGTGCTTACTGAGCCACAACGAGCACAGCTGCCGCAGCATCGCGGTAAACAATCCGGAATGACGAAGCCGAGCTCCGTGGCTGCCTATGGAGATTGAATCGCGGCCTGATTTCCAGCGCGAGCCCGTGGCTGGATGCTGCCGCTTAGCTGCCCCGTGCCGAAGGCGAATGTGTGCCGGATGTCGTGGTTGTGTGCAAACCGGACATGCGGCTTTTCTTCGCCTCGTCGCACATCATGGCCCTTTGAGCGCAGAGGTGCCGGAAAGATGCCCACCCTGCGCGGCGCGCCCAGCGCTCTCGTCTGCCTCGGGATCACCGCCGCCGAGATCACGAGCTGTCCTCGAGCTGCGGCGCTCTCTGCCACGCAGCGAAGACGAGGACGCACACCATCCTTCCGCCGCCGCACTCAGGGCAACGTGGGGTGTTCTTGTCCGTCGCTACGGCACATTCCGTAGGGTCTGTCGCCATGATGAGCTCTCGACAACGTGCGAGCTTCGCACGCCGGTGGCGATTCGCCAGAAAGCCGTAGTGACGAATGCGCTGGAAGCCTCGTGGCAGCAGGTGGAACAAGAAGCGTCGTAGAAACTCCACCGCGGTCAGGCTCATGATGCGTGGCCGTCCCCCCGACCGGTAGTCCTTCCAGTGGAAACGGACTCGACCCTCTTCAAGGGCGATCAGACGTTGATTCGAGATCGCCACTCTGTGCGTGTACCGGGCGAGGTAGCGCAGAGCCTGCACGGGACCGTTGAAGGGGGGCTTGGCGTAGACGACCCAATCGACATCGTAGACCGGGGCGAGGAATGCTCGGAACGCGGTTGGGTCTGCAAGGTGGGATAGTCGCCCATGGAATTCGAGCTTGCCATCCTCGAAAGCCTGTCGCAGGGCGTGGAGAAACTTGCCTCGGAACAGACGCCCAAGGACACGGACGGGAAGAAAGAAACCAGGTCGGCACGCTTTCCACGATGATCCGTCGATGGAAATCCCACCCCCTGGCACGATGCAGTGCACGTGCGGATGATGTTTCAGGTTCTGCCCCCATGTGTGCAGGACCGAAAGGAAGCCGATTCCTGCGCCGAGATGCTTGGGATCGGCTGCGAGGTCACGCATAGCTCTGGCCGAGGCCGCGAACAAAATCGCGTAGACAGCTGCCTTGTTCTGCAACGCGATAGCACCCAACTCGTGGGGGATCGTGAATACGACGTGGAAGTACTCCACGGGCAAGAGCTCACGCTGTCGATCAGCCAACCACTCGGAACGTGCCGACCCTTGACACTTCGGGCAATGCCGGTTGCGGCACGAGTTGTAAGCGATCTGCTGGTGACCGCACCGATCACACTTCTCGACATGTCCGCCGCAAGCGGAGGTCCGGCAGGACGCAATGGCATTCAGCGCCTGCCGTTCGATTCCTGAGACTCGACCTTCGCGGGCGACGGTGAAGTCATCTCTGTGCGCCCGAACGACGTCAGCCACTTCGAGAGCTTGGCGACCCACGACTGCAGCGGTTGTCAAGGCGTCGAGTCAGGTAGATCCAGCGGACTGCGCGTCGCCAGCAGCTCTCGCGTCGATACGTGCGTGTAGGTCTGAGTGGTCCGCAGACTACGGTGACCCAGAAGCAGCTGAATCGTGCGGACATTCTCCCCAGCATCCAGCAGGTGCGTCGCAAAAGCGTGACGCAGGGTATGCACCGTTAACTTCGGGTGCAGACCGGCCCGGCGACGAGCGCGCATGCACACGTGCTGAACCGTTCGACACGACAGCGGCTTGTCCTTGTCGCGACCGGGGAACAGCCAGACCTGTGGGCGAACCGCTTTCCAGTATGTCCGCAGGACCTTGAGCAGAACCTCCGACAGCGGGACCATCCGATCCTTTCTTCCCTTGCTCTGGCGGACGTGAATCACCATTCTCTCGCTGTTGATGTCGGTGACCTTCAACCGGACGGCCTCGGACACTCGCAGACCCGCGGCGTAGCAGGCCGTGAGAATCGCCCGGTGCTTGATATTGGGAACCGCTTCCAGGAAACGGAGGACCTCCTTGCGACCAGGGATGACGGGCAGTTTCTTCTCGATCATCGGGTGCGGAATTCTCTCGATGAGCCACGGCCTATTGAGGGTGACCGTGTAGAAGAACCGTAAGGCCGACACGAAGCGGGACTGCACTCCGTAGGAGACCCCGCTCTTGATAACAAGGTGGACCTGAAATTCCCGGATCTCCTTCGCGCCCAGCGTCTCCGGCGAACGGCCAAAGTGCTGGGCGAAGCGGGCGACGCACCGGACGTAGTCCTTCTCGGTGCCGGGGGCATAGCCCCGGATTCGGAGATCCTCGATCATCCGTCGACGTAAATCGGTCATGGAACCCTCCCGTGTGGTCCTTCGGCCGGGGAAGTCCGGCTCGAGTCCAAAACGTACGAGGGGTTGGGTGGCCCGACGGAAAAGGCCGAGATCTCTATCCCACTGAAACGGCTGGGTTTAGCCGAGGGGTAGGGTCAGGGGAGCTACCGCGAAGCGGTTTCGTTCGTTCCAGCCAAACACGATATGCGGCAGACTTCCGCCATGCCCCCTCCGCCCGAGAGACCGACTGGTGCAGAGAACGCTCAAGCAAAAGCGGATACTCTCCAGGGAATCGACATGACAAACACTCAAGACTTACCGGCGATTCGAAATCAGCTCTACGACCGTGTGGAGCGATGGTGGTTGTGGAGCCTCCGCCTCGGGCTGTTGCTCCAGCTCATCGCCGTGGCGTCAATCCTGTTAGCCACGGATACGTTTCTAGCGGGGGCCGCCACTGTGGGGTTGTTCGTGCCGATTGCCGTCACATGGCTTCGTTACCACGCGGCGCAGATTACGAACAACGCCGACAAATGTCGGCGCCTCATTCTATACTCTGATGGCCTCGGCCAAGAGATTCCCGCCTACGAGCTGGCCATCGTTCGAGGGTGGGCCACAGGGGAGTCGGCCGCAGCGCCGTTCGTTGCACCGTACTACGCGTCGACGCTCCCAGCCGGCCCGCGGAGACTGCTCGATATCACGGCCGAAGCGGCGTTCTTTACCCATGAGCTGGCCAAGAAAGAGGCATTTCGCCGCCTTTGGGTCTTCGTTGTTTCCCTGTTGTTGGTTGCGGCGGTTGTCTACGTGGGGATTGAAACTGCGAGCACCGACATTCTCGCCCTCATAGCCCGTGCGGCGCTTGCAGCGGTAGCACTGCTGGTTGCTGGAGACCTCCTGGTCCTCTGCTGCCAGTATTTTCAATTGGCATCTTCCAGCGAACGCTCGTTTCGGGAATGCGCACGCCTCCGCGAGGGCCTGAGCGTTAGCACCGAAGCAGCGCATCAAGTTGTCGAGGACTACCACCTGACGGTTGCTCAGAGCCCGCCGATACCGGGGAAGCTATACAAGAAACATGTAGACCGTCTGAACGAGGTTTACCGGCAGAGTCATGCAGTCGGAGAAGACAATGGGTGATGTTAGCAAAGGGATTGGACGATACCTGCGGGAGAACATCGCGCTCAGCCGAGGCGACATATCCGAAACTAAGAAGAGCCGAGAGTGGTTTCTGAATCGAGTCGCCAATGTCATTGTTGCCCGAGAAGGACAACCGGTGCTCTATGCGCCGGAGCGATTCGTGTACTTCGGCAGTTATTTCAAGGGAACAAAAGTCAAGAACGTCGACGAATATGACGTTCTCGTCGTCATTGACTCGAACAGCGGAGTGTTCAGTCAGAGCGGCGTCGCAGTGGGAACGGGGCAGGGCTCGGCTTCGCCGAACCACAAGTATGACCAGCGGTATTTCAAGTCCGATGGAAGCGGGGTCAGCCCAGCGAAGATGCTCAACTGGCTAAGAGGCGTGGTCAAAGAGGTCACTGACGCTTTTGGAGGAGAAGCCCCCGAGCGTCAGGGCCAGGCTGTTACAGCGACTATCAAATCTCAGAATCTAACCATCGACCTGGTGCCGGCGGGTGTCTTTGAGCATCAGCAGCACTCCACGAGGTTCTACAACATCCCGCGAGGGGACAAGAGCAACGGGTGGATTGCCACGTCCCCTCGAGCAGATGTGGAGCTATTGGGCAACGTCGCGAAGGATAAAAACGATTTCCGCAATGTCATCCGCATCGCAAAGCGAATACGGGATACGCACAACCTTCTTCTATCATCCTTCGCCATTGAAAGCGCGATTGTGCAGTATGGCTCAGCGTCTCCGTGGAACAATGACTTGTATCGCGACGGTCGCGGAGCGCTTCTCTACCTCGGGGCGCTTTTAAAGCAAGGAACAGTTCCGGACCCCTATGACTCATCGAACAACCTGATTTCCGGAGTCGAGAATCTCGGGTGGTACGCGGAGCGAATCGAGCGAATCGTAGGCGTGCTCGATACATGCAACGCGCAGGTTCGGGACCAGGCGATTGTGGACGCCCGCGTGAAGAAAGTGTTCGAAAACGAGTGAGCGCCTTGGTGCGGCTCGCGTTTCTTCGCGGTACCGAGTCGGCGGGACACTCCCGGAGCCTCGCACCAGACGACAATATCGCGGAATACGACGAGGCGCCGGGCCGTGGACACGGCGGGCAATGAGTCTGCGAACTCACCGGTATCGGCGTTCGTCAAGCCGCGTGACTGGAATTCTCCAGCTCGGCCCACCGGTGTGCAAGCCGGTGCGGCGCAGGCCGCGGGCGAGATCATCGTTGCCTGGGACGCGGTACTCGATCCGGACCTGCGCGGATATCAGATCTTCCGCTCGGCCACCCAGGGATCGCTCGGCGATCCGATCTGCAACGGCCCGTGGGAGGGGACGACTGAAACCTTCTGCGAGACGGCTTCGTTGACGGTGGGCTATCTGGATCAGGACGCGACGCTGGTCGATGGGCAGACCTACCAGGGATGACGGGCAGCTTCTTCTCGATCATCGGGTGCGGAATTCTCTCGATGAGCCACGGCCTATCGAGGGTGACCGTGTAGAAAAACCGTAGGGCCGACACGAAGCGGGACTGCACCCCGTAGGAGGCCCCGCTCTTGATAACAAGGTGGACCTGAAATTCCCGGATCTCCTTCGCGCCCAGCGTCTCCGGCGAACGGCCAAAGTGCTGGGCGAAGCGGGCGACGCACCGGACGTAGTCCTTCTCGGTGCCGGGGGCATAGCCCCGGATTCGGAGATCCTCGATCATCCGTCGACGTAAATCGGTCATGGAACCCTCCCGTGTTGGTCCTTCGGCCGGGGAAGTCCGGCTCGAGTCCAAAATGTACGAGGGCTTGGGTGGCCCGACGGAAAGGGCCGAGATCTCTATCCCACTGAAACGGCTGGGTTTAGCCGAGGGGTAGGGTCAGGGGAGCTACCGCGAAGCGGTTTCGTTCGTTCCATCCAAAGGCGATATGCGGCTGACTTTCGGGCCGACTGAGCCACCTGATGGCTGCGCCTGCCCCCGAATACGAAGCCCCCAGTACGCGAGGTTACGGCCTCCGGGATATGATCTCTATCAATGTGGCGTTACGTGCTGATCGGAGCCGTGTTCGCGGTGTCCTTTGCGGCGACCTTGGCGGTCCCAGCGGACTCCTGGCGGATCGTGGTTTCGACTCCCGGGGTTGCAGCGATGCTCGCATTCGTCGCCCAGCTCTTCCGCGACCAAGCAAGCGAGGACCGACAACTCGCTCGCGATGAAGCAAACCATGACCGTCAGCTGTTTCGTGAACGGCTCATAGCTGACCTGCAGGCGTCGTTGGACGATCGTCAACGGGCTGCCGATGTGGCCATCGCTTCGCACATGGCGACGGAAGTCTTCAAGCGGCAAGTCGCTTTCTGCGAGGAGTACTTCGCGGCGTTGCGTCAAGCACTCCAAAGGGTGTTCAGTCAAGGTGCGGTTCCTGAAGCCCGAGACGACGCGTTTCGCTTGCAGCGTATCCGGTACGAGTATTCTCCTTGGCTTACGCGGGACGTCGAGGGAAGCTTGTTCCCGGTCGAACGCGACCTCTTGCAAATCGGTCTCGACGCGGAGATGATTCGCGACCGCGAATCGCTGCCCCCAGGCGAAGAGCGTGCCAAGGTCGTAGACCGGATGACGGGAACACTCACAAGCCTGACCGGGACCGCGAAAGTGCCAACGAGCCCGGACGCGACGCCCGACGCAATCATCGGCCACCTACGAAGCCTCCTTCGGATCGAGGAGCTAACGACGTTACGGAGTCGTGCTGTCGATGCAGCGATACGAGCGGAACGTTCAAGTGACGGAAACCCAGAGTAAGTCGCCACATTTGCGATGCCCCTCCGGTCATGTCGCGGGGCATTGATGTCATGGAGGGGCGAGCATGCTGTGCCGCCGGAACCGGGAATCGGTAAACGATTCCACCTCGTAGCGCCCTTCTTGCCGCTCAGTCGCTAGTAGGGGTCGTAGTCCGGCTGGGTAAACATGAATCCTCCATCCCTGTCACCGAACTCAAGTTCGAGATTTGCCTGCAACGCCGCTCCGTGAAGGTCAGGCATCAGCGATCCATGCGAGATATGCATTTGGCGCAAGCCTTTGATCACCGATTGCCTCTCCGAGTCGGGGAGGAGAAACTTTGTGAGCGCAGCCCCCGACCGCGGCCACTCCAAAGCATTCTTGTGCTTGGAATATGGAGTGAAGGACTCGATTTCTCTTACCCACGTTTCGAGGTCCTTTCCCAGCGGCATCTTCGTGAACACTCCGCCCTGACTGATCAGTCTGACGTTGTCGTCTGAGTACGGAGTAACGACATCGATTACACCAATCCGAGAAGCAGCTGTCGTATCCTCACCATCAACGATGTTGTCGATTGCGCCATCCACAACGTTCTTGTTAAGGGCGTAGATCGCACGAGTACGTCCACGCTCACCCGACGGCCATTGCTCATCGAATGCAAAGAAGGCGGCAACGAATGGGAACCGAGTCCAGTCCAGAAGTGGTGTTGCGAGTCCGTAGTGTCGCCCGAGCGCCCACTCCTGATCAGGAGTGAGCCTCGGAGGATTCACGCCGCGCCGCCCGCGAATTGCCGCGCGGAAAGCATTGAGATGCTTCGCAGCGAGAACAGGCCGCCAGTTACGACTGTGATAGCGGAGATCGCCCGGCGATTGCTCTCGACATGAATTGAGGAGTCGGTCGATTGAGCTTTCAACGGGCCATTCCGGGTCACGCTGGCCACGCCATAGGTAGTTTTCTGGTCTATCAGCCTGGAGGATGGCCTCGACGAAATCTGGCCAATCCACTGGGCCAACCGTAAGGCAGTTGTTCTCTAGCTTCCTTCCCATTTGATCTCCGCTAGGCCCGATGGCGCCTGACAACCGAGACGCCGAGTGATGTCTCGCTATTCTATCGCGCCGCTACGGGGGCGAGCGCCTCGCTGCGCCCTCACTCTTGGGCGATTCTTGCACCACCCGGGCGCCTGGCCTCTCGGCTCGTAACTCGGTGGCGCAGGCACTAGCGCCCAACCTGGCCGCTTCTTTCGGGAGACTGCGTTCGGTTGAACCCCCTAGGTGAAACCACCTAAGGGTTCGCTCCCCGTTGAGGCGAGGTGTGCCAACTCCCGAGCCGTGTTGCGAATGTTGATTGCCCCGAGCGACAAAAAATTCGCCAACTCGACAAAAGCTGAAGATGGATTTGGCTCGCCCGACCCCTTTGGCTTCAGGTAACTAGCGTTACGCTGCGTCGTCCCCGAACGTCGGCTCTTGGCCTACAGCTTGCAAGACTCAATCACTCACCTCGTGGGGGAACCGAGTGCGAATTCGCGACCTGCTCCAAGCCAGCGTTTCGTCTGGCGGTGTGCGTAATGACCGATCGTCCTGGCCCGGCGAGCGTCCGGCGGCCACCCCCAATTCGATGCGCGCATCGCAGAATTTGCCCACCTCGGCCGCAAAAACGTCGCAGTCAGTGCGGACCTGCCTCGGCTTGGCGAAGGGCTCACCACTTGTTTGAATACTCGCAGCCAAGAAGTGTTCCGTGGGGTATAGGTAGTTTCAAGATGTCTTCCGAATTTGATTCCGTAGCGGCGATTGTGGTCGAGTGGCTCGATTCTCGCGTCGGCCGCACGGACTCTCCACAGTCGCCCCCGGGTAACCACCCTTACTTGCTGTCAAGCAACCTTAAGACCGCTGCAAGATTCGAGGACGCCTCTCTGTGGTTGGGGTTTCGTGCCAAGGCTGCTTCGAACGCAACTCGCGCCTCGACGAGCCTACCGAGCTGCCAAAGCGCAACGCCATGATTCGAGAAAGCGCTGGAGTCATTCCACCCGAGATCGATGCTACGGCGGAGTTGCATTTCCGCCTCTTCAAAACGTCCTTGGCGCAGAAGCAAGCTTCCATAGTTGAATGGGAATCGCCCCTCATCCGGAGCGAGAACGATCGCACGAGCCAACGCTCGCTCCGCGGCGGTACCGTGTCCTTCGTCGGCGAGACGCGCAGCCAGATTGTCCATGTAGTAGGGAAGAAAAGCCTCGCCAGCAACCCGAACCTCGGCGCTGGGCAAGACCGAGCGATGACGCTCGATATCGTTGGGTGCGATGACCTGGCCCAATGCAAGGGTCTCATAGAAGCGTCCCGGGGCAGACTTCGATGCCAGTACCACGTGGTCACGAAACACAACCGCGTCGAAAATGGGTTCCGGTTGGTTCGTGAGCGCGAGGACGGCCCCCACAAGGGCGGCACACGTGCCGCGGTGCTCAGTCAGCACATGGCCCACCGTGCTCTGAAGTGCCGGCCCCCGATCGGGGACCGCCCGAAGGTCGCCCTCATCGAGAATCTTTCGAAGAACACAAGTTTCGAGTGCTTGTCCCGAGTGGACACGACAAACGGCCGGTGCACCCAACGCAACCGCGGTTGCGATGTCAGCGGGAACTACCGGGCGGCCTGTTAGGAATTCGGCGTCCAGATTGAGAAACGCGTCAAGGAGATCGTGATCATGACCCGCAGACAGCCCCGACTCAACTTGAACTCTTCCGGCGCAACTGAGAACGATTGCGAGTGTCCACAAAACGGCAAGTCTGGGAATGCAGCGAGTACCGGTCACCTGAAAAGATCCAACCCCAGAGGGAGAGTCAAGGCAATGATCCAGAGTGTAGCTCGGAGTGAATCGTCGTCCCTCTTCGGATTGTTCCTGGCGCTGCTCGTCTCGGCGGCTGTCATCGCACCGAGTGTGCAGGCGGACACCGGCGGCGACAGCATCGGCTTTTCGCCCAATCACGTGTTCGACGGTGCCATCCAAGGCGAGAACGTCGACATCATGACGGGGAATCTGTCCATTCGTATTCCAATCGGTCAGCGCTATCAACTGAACGACTGGTTCGGATATCAACTCGAACTCTACTACAACTCTCGAATTTGGAAGCACGATTGCGACCCGACGCCTGGTGCGTCGTGCGATGGGGAGCTCGTAGGGACCTCGGCCTTCGGGCAGGGCTTCGACATGCACTTCGGCAGGATCTACCGTGAGCCAGCCGACGTTGAGGGAATCTACCGACTTCAGATGCCGGATGGCTCAGAGCGGTTCTTCTGTTCCGAGGGCACCGAATGCAATACCACCCTGGGGTTGACGCTTGATAGTGAGCGAATGTCAGTGACACGCCCTGCTGGTGCCGTGGAGTGGGAAGTCATTCCCGGAGACGGCACACGTTTGCAGTTTGGTCACCTGGCTTCGCCGGAGCCAAACTGGGGTAACCAAGCAGAGCGAGACGCTGCAGAGTTGGCGGGTTGGTATGTCACGAGAATTGAAACGCTGGCGAGCTATCTCGACGCCCAGCAGCAGCCACAACCTCAGCAGTTCGTGGACATCGAGTACCCAGATCTTGTCGCAGCGGCGCTCGAGTGTGACGATGGGGCGACCGGATCCTACGGCACGATCTGTAGTGTCAACGACTCGGCGAACCGGACGATCGACTTTGTCTGGGGCGTCAATCCGACCAGGATCGAGCTGCCATCGCAGGCCGGCAGCACGGCCATCTACAGCTTCAACTACTCGTCCGCAACAATCGACGATCCTTCCGACAATGGCAACACCAAGATCGTCTCCCAGCTAACAAGCATCGGGTTGCCGGGTGTAGCCGAGCAGTACACGTTCGCCAGCTACGACGACTACGGCTCGTTGATTGAGTGGGCCCTGCCAACAGGTGCGACGGTTCGGTATCACTACCGGACGTTTGCAAGCAGCCCGCTCCGTCCGTACTACCGAAATCTCTACTACCGCGAGATCGAGACCCAATTTGAGGACGACCCCCAGCCCGAGACTTATCATTGGACGTATACGCGGTTCGGCGATGGTGTCATCCGCGAAAAAGAAGACGCCTACGCACTGCAGGAAGGCGGAGTCACGGGTTCAAACCCGAGCATCGTCAAAGTCATCGACCCGTTCAATAATCTGACCGTGTACCGGTTTCACAATACGACCTATCCGTCAGGGGCGTGTGATCTAGCTGGGTGTATCGCCGAATGGGACGATGGTCTGCTGGAGAGCATCCACACGTATGCGGGCCTCGATGAGAATGGAGCGCTGCTCCAAAGGATCGAGAACTACGAACACACATACGACGGCACATGGGTGCAGTACCGAACGACATCGAGCGAGGCGAACGCTCATTCGGTTCCCCTTCGTGTTCGCCAGTCGTCAAGGGAGGTCATCACTCCGGGAAACGCGAATCATCCAATGCGAGTCCATCGCACGGCGAGCGGCGACTGGACGGCTCCCAGTTGCCCCGCTCGGGCCGCTCTTGTGGAGGAGTTCGATGGTCAGGAGCTCTATCGGTCGACCCATTCGGACTACGTGAGTTGCGGGTCTGGCTATTCCGGTGCCATGAACTCCGTCGAGCTGCGAGATGCCGCGGGTAACGTCGTCTCCCGTACTGATGCCGAATACGAGCTCAATAGAGTGAAGTGTTCGGTGGAACGTGCCGACGGCGCAGGCGTCGCGGACCTCCCGTCAGACTGCGACACGAATTCCGCTAGCCTGCAATTGCAAGCTGGCGATGTTGCCGTTCTGCAAAGCGTCGACGGAGTCACCGGTGATCCTGTCTCGACAACGACCCGCGGGTTCGATGTTGTCAGCGATTCGTTCGTTTCGAACTACACCTATGGGCAAGGCGTGATGATCGATCAGTCATTCCAGGGAATGACTTGGTACGGGTCGAATCGTACAGTCGATCCGGATACCGGGCTTGTTGCCACGAGTCTTGACCCGAATGGGATCGAGACGAAGTACTTCTGGGATGATATCGGTCGCCTGACGCAGATTGCTCCCCAGACCGATGAAGTGCCGGTCGACATTGACTATGTCGACCTTGCCGAAACGCGGGTCACGCAGGGAAACACCGCAGGATCGGACTTCACCGAGTCGGTCTACTTGTATGACGACCTTGGGCGACTGACTCTCGAGGCCCGGCGGAACTTCGGCGGTGACATTGACTTTCGAAAGACTCGCTACGACATCGCCGGCCGTGTGATCGAGCAATCCGAATGGGCCTCCGCGCTATCGGTTGAAGACGCCGAAGACGTCGATGATTCCCTTCTCGACTGGACCTACACGGAATACTCGATCGCCAATCCAAACGTTGGCACTGGAGAACCCGCGTCCTATTCGGATCCGCTGGGTCGAGTGTCCCGTGTCACGCGGCCGGACGGCAGCTTTGCGGATACCACGTATGAGGGCGCGGCACGGATCGTCACCGTGCGCGGGATCCAAGGGAGTCTTGGGCCGTTGGACGCGACAACGGTCTACGAGAATGACGCGTTTGGCAGGCTGATCTCAGTCGATGCGCCTACGGGCGGAGCGGATGCAACCTACGAGTACGACGAGCGGGACAACCTCGTGTTCGTCGAACTCGTTGACTCGACCTCCGGCACGCCGGTCGAGCAGCAACGCCGATTCGGATACGATGCACTGAACCGGCTGAAGTACGCGTTTCACCCAGAGAGCGGCGTCACGGACTATACGGAATACGACTCTCGTGGAAACCTGCTTGAGTACACCGACGCAAACATGAACGAGTTTGTGCAGACTTACGACGATGCCGGTCGCTTGCTGAGCAAGACGGTGAAAGTTGCGGGCGCAGAGCAGACACTGGTTTCGAACATCTACGACGTGGGAACTGCCGCCGGTAGTGACCAGCCTGGGGCGACGCTAGGAAAACTGACTGAGCAGCGGAGTTATGAGATCAGCGGCGGGCAATCGCAATTGGTGTCTACTCTTCGAATGGGCTACGACAGTGGGGGCAGCTGCCCGGCGAGTCTCTCGCCAGCGATCGACACTTACAAAGGGTTGGGTGGGCGTCTGCAGTGGTCGGTTACGCAGATCGAGCCATGGCAGGAGGAGCTCAAGACCGAATACTGCTACAACGAACTCGGCCTACCCTACGGACAACTGTACCCGGACGTCGATGGCTCAGGCCGGACGCGTACCCATACTGGCAATCTCTACAAAAACGGTCACTATTGGGAAACCCACGATCTCAATCGGGATGTTGAGTATGCCGTCGTAACAGACTATGACCCCCATGGCGCGGTAGCCGAATTCCTACGTGGGAACGGTGTTCGCACCACGATCATCCGTGATGAGATGGGGCGTCCACTGACCTTCGACGTCGACAAACCGGCCAGTCCGTATCGGCGCACGCTTTCTGAGGTCTTTGGTTGTCCTGGGCAACCACTTGACCGTTGTGCGGAACCCTGGGCCGGGTATGCCCCGCAGCCGTACTGGCCACTCGAGGGCCAGACCTACGAATACGACGGGGCCGGAAACATTGCAGCGATCGGCGCGCAGAACTCGTTCTTCTATGACGCCAACAATCGACTCGAAGGCGCAACCCTCGCACCCTCGGCAGTCTACTCGATGGCGTATCAATATGATGGTTTCGGCAACATGACCCAGCGCAACAAGACCGTAAACGGGAGTCCAACCGTCACGGACTTTGCCGTGCACGTGCTGACGAATCGTGTGGGCGAGGACGAATTCTCTGGCGTGAACGGAAGCCGGTACGATCGAAACGGCAATCTGCTGGAAGACGACTCGCAGGGCTTCGTCATCGACGAGCAAAACCGATTGCGCGAAGTATGGAAGCGGTCGGGTAACAAGCTGCTTGGCGAGTACTCGTACGATGCAAGCGGCTATCGAGTTCGGGCACGCGCCGACGGAATGGAAGTGTTCTACTTACGCGACCAAGCTGGCCAGATCCTTAGTGAGTTCCGACGCCCAATGGATAGTGTCGACGATCCGGGATGGCTCCGCGATCATGTATACGCGGTCGGTCAGGCCGTCGCGACTCTCAAGAATGACGTTCCGCCGAAAGTGACGGATTTGACCGTTGATCCACTGACGATCACCGCGTACAACATTGATCTGTCCTGGACCGAGCCTGACGACGATGACTTGTCCAGCTATCACATTCAGCGAACCTCGGATCACCCATCAGAACCGCCGGTCTTCTTCATTGAAACCGCGGGAACGACGACGATTCAGGACGATTTGACGCTCGTGGCAGGGAATGAGTTCACATACACGCTCACCGTGTATGACGCGGCAGGGAACCAGAGTGCGACGAGCGAGTTGGTTGTGCGGCCGCGAGATGGCGTTCCCCCCGCGATTCCCACGAACGTACAAGTGATCGTCGGGGATGGCCGAATCGATGTGACGTGGGATCCGGTCCTTGATGATGATATTGCGGGGTACGTCGTTCGGCGAAAACGATATCCGTTTCCGTGGAAGACGTTCAAGATCGTGAAGGAGCCTAAGCTGGCTGACTTTACGGTCAAGAACGGAAGCAAGTACCGGTACGCGGTGGCTGCTATCGATACTGCAGACAACGGTTCTGCCGAGTCCGCCCTTGCACCTTTGGCGCCCGACTTTGCGATTCCTCAGCACGAGTACTATCCGTCGCGGCCATTGGGGCTGAAGGTGGTCCCCGGGGTTCAAGCAGACGAGATGGTCGTATCGTGGGACCCGGTCGCCGATCGAGACACGATCGGATATATGATTCGCCGCTCTACAGTGGCGGGTATCGAAGGCGACTACCTGTGCACATCTCAGCCATTGCCCGGCGAGACTTGCATGTCGCCCAATGCCGAGGACGCCCACTACGTTGACGACGATGTGCTACCGGGAACCACGTACTACTACATGGTCTGGACTCTTGGGATTAACTCGAGAGTTTCCACCCCGTCGGAACAGGTCGGGGCAACCGCCCGGCAAACTGGGATGTCCGAGGGGCCCTCGGGGCTGGTCGCAGCATTTGAGGTCGATCAACAATCCGACCCGGACCCGCCGCCAACGTCTACCTGTGCACCCGGGTATGAGGACGACGACGTCATTCAAGTCGCCCTGACGTGGTCGGGAGCGAGCGGAAGCAGTCAGACGAGCGGGTATCGCGTCTACCGTGCAGCGGGAACGGCTGTCGACCCAAATGACCTCGTGTTTGTCGCGGTTGGTGAAGTTGAGCTGGGTGCGACGTATGAGCTAAACGATACCGCGGTCAACGACGCGACTTACACGTACTACGTCGTGTATTTCGACACTTCCGGCGAGTCCGAAGCCTCTGCGCCTGTGTCGGTTGTCCACTCGTGGGATCCGCTGGATTCAGCCTCCTCGGTTCGTGCTATCCGTGCCTACGACGGGACGTCGATGTTTACGACTGAGAACCGGAGAAGCAGGCGAGTGAAATTGGAGTGGTCCCGGGTGCCACAACCGGGCATCATTGGGTACAACGTGTATCGCCGCTGTGAGTGGTCGGAGAATTACTCAAGCCCATGGATTGCTTTCAGTCCACATTTTCGCGAGTGCAGCCACCAGTGGCAGCTGCTTACACCCGCTCCGATTCAGAGTGATCGCACCTTTGTCGACAATCCGGGGGGGATCGGAGGCGAGTTGCTCTACGCAGTACGAGCGGTCGGGCCGGATGGGTCGGAGAGTAACGTGGATCGAGTGCTCGTCGTGTCAACAGACCCAGCGCTGGGCGACGGAGGCGAGCACTGTTTGGAGCTTGATCAGACGGACTTCTTCCCCCAGTCGCTCCCCGCGCAGTTGCTCATGACCGTCGATGACGGAAGCCTCGAGAAGTCGAGAATCAACACCGCTGTTCGTGGAACGAAAGACCCCGCAACGGCTTCTGCTGCACCGAACCCCGACCCGCCGACCGATGTTGCGATTCTGCAATGGGGAGACGACGCGTGGGGAACCTTTGCTCATGAGACGATCACACTTCGGTGGTCGGTGCTTCCAGCGGATCGGGAATCGGACCTCCTTGGCTACCATGTCGAAATGGCAGGTGCCGACGACGGACCGTGGGAACGGATTACCAAGAAGCCGATCGCATGGTGGGAGTCGAGCTATCACGTAAAAGCGTTCGATCTCATTCTGGGTGGGTACGCAGGAACGGACCTCAGCGATTGCGCTCGCTTCCGTGTCATCGCTGTGAATCAGCAAGGGTACGAGTCGGCTCCTGCGGTCCCTGCCGATGGACTCGGTGGGGAGAATCAAGGATACGGACTGTATCCCAGGGGTTGCAGCGGCCCGACCACACCCGAGGCGCCCACTGGGCTCATTGCTAGCGACGGAGCCGGCGTATGCAGCAACCTGCTTACCTGGACGCATGTTGCGGATGCCGACCAGTACTTCGTCTATCGCATGCGGCTCAGCTACATCTTTGGCGTACTTCCCTCCTACTATTTCTATCGGACGGCTGAGCTTGATGGTGCAACGGCATGCGCTGGCGGGACGGGGTCCGAATGTACCTACGAAGAGTCTGGTGATGACCCAGGTGGGCTCACCACGGATGTCGATACTCAGTGCCCTTGGCTGCCCGACGACTACTGCCACTCGGTCGGGCTCGAGGCGTACTACGTTACGGCTGTCGGATTGACGGGTGGTGAGTCGCCGCGCTCTGACATCGTATTGTGGGACTGCAATAAGACTCCAGGATACGCGAGGTATCAACCCGAGAACGAGCATGATCTCGGCGAGGTGTTCGCCTGGCGGACGAGTGACGTGTTCGAGCCGGCGGAGTCCGCTTCCGGCAGCAACTCGGCGATTCAGATTGGCGTTTGCGAGAGTGTCGACGTGGTTGAGCCCCGGTACGCGACCCACCAGTCACCGCTACTCTCGCCGATGGCCACGCTTGGCACTAGCGATCCCTCGTACACGATCACTGATATTCATGTTGACCATCTTGGGTCGACCCGAATGTTGACCTCCGGCACGCTCTCGAGCGATCCAGTAACGCATAGCTACCTTCCGTTTGGTGAGGAGACAGTGCCGATCGCCCAGTCACGGACGAAGAAGATGTTCACGGGGCATGAGCGAGACGAGCAAACTGGCCACGACTACATGAAAGCAAGGTACTATTCCCATGTTCAGAAGCGTTTCGTCGGCGTCGATCCGCTGATCGGCTCGCGCTACTCGCCGAACTCCTACAATCGATACGCGTACGTTCGCAACACTCCAACGAATCGCGTTGACCCAACCGGGATGTCTGACGTTTCGTCGCCCGGGCGAGCGCGTCGGTCGAGTGGCTGCGAGCTTGGCCTGTCGTGCTTCAGCGTTCCCGATAACCTTACGCCGGCGCAAGAGGATGACCTCAGGAGGCGCCTTGATATCCTCCACAAGTCACTGACGCCGAGCTTCAAGCAGTGGTACCAAGCCACGTTTCGGGTGCAAGTGGACCAATTGTTCGAACACGGGAAAGGCCCGAGAATAGTCCTATCGACTAACATGAAGGATCAAGCGCTCTATGATTTTGACAGCAACATTTTCTGGATCAATTTGGGCAAACTCGGGGGGCAAGGAGATTTTGAGAAGAAGATGATTCACGAGATCGGGCATTACGGCGAGGACACATTTCGGTCGAGAGGATGGCTCGATCAAGGGGAGCCAGCGTATGACGTACGCACGGCTGCAGGCATTCAGATTCTGTTCAAAGGGCAGATGGATGTCTATTTCGATGACGGTCCCTACGGATACCTCGCGCAATTCTATCAGTTTCGGAAGGTGGACTAGATGATGGCGCGTGTCTTGGTCACGGGAACGCTATTCCTCGCAATTGGCTACGAAGCTTGTGTTTCAACGAATCCGACCATTAGTGTTGAAGAGCTAAACGCCGACGAGAGCGGCCGTGTTTACGAGGCGGAGGTGGTTCGGGCCCATCTGCTGCAAAAAGAGGCGCTTTGTGTAGTCGAGCTTGCCGCTAAACACGATGGATGGTGGATCCAAGCATTTGTGTCGATACCAGACGTGACGAGTTCGGTCGAGGGGGAGGGCCTTCGAGGTCACGCTTTTTGGAACGATCACGTATTCCCGTATCGTGACAGCGGTGATGTCCAGGGTGGCAATATTCGAGTGACCTACTCGGGAGGCGTTGTTCACATCCAAGGCCATCTAGATGTCGATCTCCGCGACAACTCGGAGTCGAAGCGTCCGGGAGGCAGGATCCGAATAGGCTTTGGTTTGGATGCATCGCCAGTCGATCCGCGCGAATCAATGTTATTGACAGGACGGTACTGGGAGTACTCATCGGACCTTGCAGAATGGCGGCTGATGCTTGAACCGTTGGCGGAAACCTCATCTCTCGATCAGTGAAAGGCGGCGTTCTAGGCCAACCAGGTGACAGCCTACTGTCCGTTTTCTCAGCCGACTTGAGATTCCTTTTATTTTCGAGTCTTCGCCGGTTCGTTATGCGTTTCGCATTGGGGAGCCATTCGGCGCGGATGCAACTTTCGGCTGTTTGGTTAACAGCGGGAGAGCCATGAAGGCCGGGCTGTGGTTCGAATAGTCCGCAGCAACCGCCCTCCCATCGACTGGCCAGCTTTCCTGGATGCGGTCGCCGATCCGCGACAAGTCGCCGCTCAGAGCAGAGAGCCGATTCGGGCTCTCCGGCTCTCCGACGGCCTCAGAGAGCCAGGACGTCACATGTGCGCCACGCCGATGTCTCGACGACGATGACCCTGCACCCGTGTGCTGAGCAGAAGGCCGGGTGCCGCCCCTGCCGATCGGTTTTGATCGCCCCCGGGCCAAGCTCTCCCTGGCCGGCCCACGATGCCACGACTCTGCGAGAGAGCTTCTCGTCCCAAACGGACGCTTCGATCCCTGCCACGACCCGCCGAGTCACTCTACGGATTCACAGAAGCCTCTCTCCAGCGTAGAATCCCCAACGGAGACCTAATGAACCTCGAGGGGCTCAGTTCAATCGGGTTTATCCGGAATGCGCAGACGCACTCCAGATAAACCCTCTTCGTTAGCTGGACTATGGGTGGCGAGACTTCCGTGACCAAGGTTTTGCCCGGTTTCATTGGTGATGTCGCTTCGTGTGTCGGTGACGTGCGTAAGGCCAACTCGGACCTGATGCCGCTTCTCGATGAAATCAGCGATGATTGCATCGCGATGCTCGCCTCCCTCGACGTGAAGAAGGACTGTCTTCCGCAGGTGCTTGGCTCCTCGCTCTTCGCCAGAAGCCTCGAGCACTTTCATGCCGCGGTATTGGTAGCGCAGCGCGGCATGGATTCTGCGGCGCACGTTATCCTCCGTGCACAACTGGAGACGTTGTTCACTCTGGCCGCCATCACAAAGAAGCCGGACCTCGCATCTCAGTACGTCGACAGCGCAACGCGCATTCAGCTGGCAAACTCGCGTCGAATCCGAGATGCCAAGTCATTTCCGGAGGAACATGGTGAGCTTTTCTCGGATGATGCGATCAGCAAATTGGAGGAGCTCGTTCGTACGCAGAAGGTCGAGAAGCTCTCGGTTGAGCGATTGGCGAGAGTCGGAGGCATGCATGCATGGTACCTGTGGCACTATCCGCTCCACTCGGGGCCAGCCCACTCAGACGCTCAGTCAATAGAAGACTACTGCACTCGCGATACAGCGGGAGAGATTGTCTCTTTTGATTTCTCGGTCGATATCGATGAGCTGCGGGCGTTGATGGCGGTAGCTGGGCTATACCTTCTGAAATCCCAACAGGTTCTCCTTGCGATCTACGAAGCTCCCGTCATGCCGGACTGGACCGTGCGTGAGAAGAAACTCCTCGCCATCCTCAATGACAGTAGATGCGCCAGCTAGCTAGCGCATGAAGCAGACGAACCAATCTGTCACGGCCCGTGCTTGCGCACGTTCCGCGCCAGCTTGCTTCGCACCTTATACTCAAGGTTATCTGCACAACTCTATTCATGGCGTGAGGGCTTCTCAGCATTGTCCTTAGGGAAGCTACTGGGACCTGACCCGCTCGCAACTCAGGAGCATCTTGTCTCTATCGACAAAATCAGATCCCGCTTAGCCGGGCTCCTGCCCGAGCACGCAACGGTACGACACGCCCTCATGTTGCGACCATACGTCGAAACCCCTCCACTCACCTACTGGGACGACACCACGGTCGCAGAGGTTCTAGCCCATCTTGAGGCCGACCCGAAACGCACGCATGAGTCTCTTTGGGAGCACTCGGGCCGCTTGCATCGCGGGCTTACCAATCTGCACCGCCCCCGCCAGACCACGAACCTGCAGGAGTCCTACGACCACGGGCGAGCCAGTGAACTCCTGACGATCACGAACGTGTTCCTGCCGGCATACCTCCAACTTGCTGAGCACACGCTCGGCAACCTGTTGCCCGCGATTTGGGCAGTTCGCAAGAAAGGACGTGTAGCCGGGAAGTTCATCTTGAAGCATGCACTCGCAACACTAGCCTCACGCGGCCCAAAGTCGTTGACAGAGGGCTACGATGATGATGTACGGAACGGTATCGCACACGGAGAAGTCAAGATAACCGGACTCGGATTCGAGTTTGGCGCAGCGCGTCCGAAGACTTTGTCCTCTCATGACGTCCTTCGCTTGTACGACGACCTTACGCGCAGCTGCACAACACTCGGCCTTGCCATACAACTCTTCTGGCTTCGCCACCCTCCTGCGATGCCCAGCAAAAGAGCGCCACTCGCGCTGGCATTCCTCGCAGCGGCCGCGGCAGTTACTCGCAGAGGGCTCGAGTTTCGAGGAGCTGTAGAGTCAAACACGCCTCTTGCTGGCCGGCAGCTGCACGCAGCACTCGTGGTAGACACTCGCTCAAGGAACCAGATGCTACTCGAAGCGTGTCGCGTGGCGCGGGAGCTCGTAGACCAAGGCGCATACGACTACGACCGAATGCTCATGGAGATTGACTGTGGAAGAACCGTGTCGGCACTGGTGGTCCTAGAGCCCCGCGTTCTGAGGGAACTCATCTCATCCGACGCCCCATCCACTCGACTCAGCGAAGCTCTCGTTGACACCCCCCTTCTCTGGTACGACGAACCACGAGTGCTCACGTCACTACGGGCCTACTGCAAGATCGGTCGATCAGCTCTTCGGAAGGCGCGGACGGACTATGCGCGCTCACTTGAGGCAAGCGGCATCATTACCGCCAAGAGCCTCTATCGTATCCTCACGGTACACAATCTTTCCGTGGCCGGTGTCGCGCGGGTGGAAGTGCGGGCCCAATTGACCAATCCCAGGCACGCGCACTCTCGGGAACTAGTGCGAAAGGCCATCAAGAGCCTCGTGGCCAGTGGTCGCCGTCGGTGGCTGCGCTCCCGCCTTGGCCCACTCGACGAAGGAATCCCATGGCCGAAGCGGCCTTGTCATGTCTTTGTTCATCTGTATCGATTGCCAGGACCCAAGCGGTGGCTTCAGCGCGATGGATGGATGGGAGGTAATGTGGTCGCGGTTGCTGAGCGCGTGTGGGGAAAGCGAGACCACATTCTGATCAAGCACGCTCAAGAGCAGATCGGCGCAATCAGAGTTCGATGCGAGATCGACGCGGCGGAAGCTGCACTCGCGCTGGCCAGAATGGAATCCACCATAAGAGAGATCCGCAAGAGTCGTGGGCTTGAGCAGGACTCAGGATCGGCACATGACTAGGCCGTGCACCAACCGGTCGGCTCCGCCGCCCGCTGGTGCACGCCAACCGCGTTAGGCAGGCAGGGAGTCAGATTGGGTTTCACTCGAGCGATACTGGTCCTCGTGTCGCTCGCCCTCGTGTCGACGGGTTCATTGAGCGCGGCCGGCCGCATTTGCCTCGCGCCGCTCCCCACTCCCGCCAAAAGCCAGAGTGCGCCTTGGCGGTTGCTCGATGACAGCGGCCGTACGAACTACTCCGTGCAACTTGGTCAGCGATCGAGAATCGAACTGTCTACTCGATATGTGCAGTGGGTCTCCGATCTGCCCCATGATCGTCGTCACGTTGTAGTCATTCGTGAGGACGACAAGATCCTCCAGTCCTTCAAGTTCAGCTTCGAGGACGTGGTGTTCAAGGATCCTTCTAGGGCCGATTTGTGTTTGTTCGTCAACGACCTGTACTTCACTTGGCAATTGTGGCCGGTTGAGACAACCGGGTCTTGGTGCCCCTGTTGGGAGAGTGAAACCAATCCGGCCCGGGAATCGAGCCCATAGCCGTCGGCTGCCCAATAATCGTAATGAAACAGACGGTCCGTCCTGGCACGCCCCTGGCGTAACTACAATGCGAGGGAATGGGGTCGGCCGCGCAGTGGCTTCAGGCGGATTCGGGCTCCCCTGGAAGAAAACCTGACGATAAAAGGCGGTGTGAAGACCTACGAGATCTAGATACAAGGCGGGCAAGACCTCGTCATCAGTTCGTCTCGCTCCACCGGAAGTCGCCGAGTCGACTGTAGTACCCTTCCCGGTAGGCTCGAGCGGAGTCGGTTTCCATTGGATTGCGGGCGAACCCGTTTCGCAGCTACTACTTCTACGAGGGGTCGCAATGGCCACTGAAAGCAAGAAATCCGACGACAGTATCCTGGGACTGTCAACCGATGACCTAGCTGGCTTGTCAGCCAAAGAGCTGACGGGAAACTCAACTGCGATCAAGATGCTACTCCACTACTACCGGCAGTTGGTGGACGCGAATACTTCCTTAAGGAATGACAACAACACGCTGAAAACCTACGTCGATGCCTACAATCGACAGAAGACGAACTCGGTGACCGGAGCCGTTCTTCTTGCGGTCAGCAACATCAGCATTGCTGCGTTCCCGCTTCGTAGGTTGACAGTCTTGGGATGAGATAATGGCTCCCGTCGTAAGAAGGAGATCGACGGTATGAGCGATACGAGGCGAAGGAAGTCGTCCCGTGGGGGCGGAGGCGAGCGTAGCGAGCCGGATGCTCCACGGGACGTGGCGCGCCGCAAGCGCCCCGGTCGTCGCACGGCCGCCGAGCGCAAGCAGGCGGTCCTCCAACTGCTGGCCGGCAAGGCCACGGTGGATCAGCTGGCCCGACGGTTCGGGGTGAAGCCCGAGACTGTTGAGGGCTGGCGCGACCTGGCGATGCAGGCCATGGATGACATTTTCCGTCAGGGTACGGCCCAGTCACCCCGTGAAGCCGAGCTCGAGCGGGAGCGGACCACGTTGGAGAAGGTGGTCACGCGCCTGACGATGAAGAACGAGCTGATGGAGAGGGCCCTCAAGGAGTTCCCTTCTCGGCCCGGCAGGTCGCGACGATGAGCCGCGAGACCTCCCGGGGTAATGCCTCGGTGCTGCTGACGTGCGAGACGTTCGGCATCTCGCGGCAGGCGTACTACGCGGCTCTTCAACGACTTTGGCCCACGGAGGCAGCTGATCTACCCGGAGGGTCCGACTCCGAAGAGGACAGCAAGATATCCGTGAGGGCCCCAGAGGACGCTTGCGAGACGCAGCGTCCCGGGGCTTGGGCGACGACCGAGGAACTGCGTAAGGGGATTCACGAGATCGTGGAGAGGCATTCCGCCTGGGGCGTGCGCAAGGTCTGGGCGACGCTGCGACGCAGCGGCCTGCGTGCCGGACAGAAGCGCGTCTGGGCGATCATGAAGGCTGACGGGCTGACCATGGAGCCGATCGCGGTACGCGAGTCACCGGGCCGCTATGGCCACGTGGCGGTGCCGGAGTCCAACCGGCGCTGGGCTACGGACCTGACGACGGTGTGGACGCGGGACGACGGTGTCGCCGCCGTCATGCCCGTGATCGATTGTGGGGATCGCGTCGCACTGGCTTGCGACGTGACCAAGAGCCAGGAATCCGGTCCAGTACTCGCTCCCGTGGAGCGCGCGCTCGTCGAGCAGTTCAGCAGTCCTGAGTACGTACCCACGGGGCTTGAGATGCGCACAGACCACGGGCCGCAGTACACCGGCAGCGACTGCGAGGACTTGTGCGGCGACTGGAACATCGACCACACCTTCGCCCCGGTGGGTCGCCCAACCGGGAACGCGGTCGCTGAGCGGTTTATTCAAACGCTGAAGATCGAATTGATCTGGACCCGCGACTGGACGTCCATCGAGGAACTCCAAGCCGCGATCGACACGTGGATTGACGACTACAACGGAATCCGACCACACCAGGCAATGAACTGGATGACGCCGAACGAGAAGAGAGCAGCGAACCTTGGATTGCAGCTTCACGCTGCGGCGTGACATGATCAGACGACGAGGGCTAACTCACACGAGACTGTCAACCCCAAGCGGGAACACCGCATATGAATACGACGACAACGGCAACCTAATGTCGGACGGCAGTGTTGATTATGAGTACGACGCTGCGAACCGTCTGATCAGTTCGACGGCCGGTTCCGTGACGACAGAGTATCGCTACGACTCAGCCGGTCTCCGGGTGTGGCGCAAGGAGGGGACGAGCGCCGGGCGAGTTTACCTTAGAGCGCCAGACGTAGTCATCGCGGAGTACGTTGAGCAAGGGTCGGGCCCACCCCTACTCGACAAGGAGCACATTTACTCTGCGGGAAGGCTGCTGCGGACGGACGACCACAGCACTAGCCCGAAAACGGAGACTTATCACCATTGGGATCACCTGTCGATTCGTTTGGTTACTGCGGACGACGAGACTGTTGCGAACGAGCAGGGCCATTACCCGTTCGGTGAAGAGTGGTACCAGACAACGGCGAGTGGGCAGCTATTCTCGAGCTATGAGACGGACGGTGGGGGCCACCCAGACTACGCGATGGCTCGTTACTACCAGAGGGTAGCCGGTCGTTTCGACAGTCCGGATCCTGTTCTCGGCCTGCTAAGAAGTCCTCAGTCGTTCAACCGGTATGCCTACTCGCGGAATGATCCTATTAATCTCGCGGATCCGACAGGGCGGATTACCACTTTGATCGACATCCTCCAATGGCTTCAGGGGTGGATTCGAGAGATTTATGTCCCTCATGTGGAGCATGTCACTGTGACCGCGGAGAGATCGTCTGCCCCGCTAGACCTGTTCCCAGAATTTGGTCAGTTTGGCCTTCCGGGCGCAAGTCGGGATTCGGGTAACGCCCATTTTGGTGGTGGAGCCGGCGGTGGCCGGGGTGGTGGCGCTTCGGCGGTTCAGAAGATCTTGTACGTAGCATGCAAGTGGAAGTTTCGCCGCGACTCGCGTTTGCTGTTGAGTGGATATGCCACCCATCGAGCTCGATACTTAGGATCTTTTGCCAGCGTTACGGCTATCGGCCACGTTCAAAATTCGCTTCAGTATGGCATCAATACGCGTGGGAATATCCTGCGAGCCGAGAGTTTCCAGGTGGGGCTTGGGGCACTTGCCTCAGCGAGTGCCGGGGCCGTCTACTCCGACCGATTTAGCGACGAAAATGGTGGTCTCTACTTTGCTGCCGGACTTAGTGGGTCCCCTAGTCTCATCGGTCCAAATGTTGGCTTTGAGGCGGTATTTAGCCCTGAGTTTCCCTATGTGGAGGGCGGGGACGCTTCGCTGGGATACGGTGCCGGCCCCCCCGAGGCGCACGGGGCTATTGGCTACACAGTCGAGAGCGAGTGGGACCCGTGCGAATCAGTCCTCACCCTTCGCCCACCTAAGAACCTTCGGAGGTAGTGAGGAGATGAGACGATTCCCCAAGTCGCTGGCGGCGGGTTGGAACGGCGCGACCGGAGGCTCGCGCGAAGGAGCTTGCGTTGTTTCCACTGAAAGTGACCGGATCCGTCGATGTGGCCGCTGATGATGTTGACGCCGTGGTGGCTAACCTGGTTCGATCGCTTACTGACGCTCGTGCCTGCGGAATCAAAGTGGACTCGGGCGCCATCGAGTTTCAAGCTGGGCCGTTTCGCGTGTGGAACCAGAGTAGCCCTGTCTATACAGTCGATCGTGGTCGCATTGTCGTTAGCAAAGGAGGCGCCGGCGTTCGGATCAGATATACACTCTCACTGTTGCATCATGTTGCGAGTTGGTTCGCGATGTTCGCCTTTCTCGCTTCAACGATTGTGATCGTGACTCGTGGTTCGGCGTGGCTTCCAGTGATTGCCGGTCTGGGAGTCCTCTGGTTGTCCATCGGCGCGATTGGGTGCGCCACTGCCCGCCATGGATTCCCGCGTTGGTTGGCGGCGGCTGTGTCCTACAGTAGTCGCACTTAGCGATCTCGCAAACGGTGGCGACTCTTGTGACAAAATGGCGAAACCAAGAGCGAAGGTTAGGAGCACTTCGTGCAATCTAGGGTCAAAGGTCTTTGGGTTGCCGCCGGGTGCGGAGCGAGTCTGGTGCTGCTTCTTCTCGTGGTGTTCGCACTAGTAGTCGTCAGGCCCATCGTGTCGCAAGGGCGGGCTGACTCGCGTGAGTTCCAGGCGGCCATGGAGCAGGCCTACGCTTCGCTTCAAGGGCGGTATCCAGATGAGACCATTCAACTGTATGTCGAGGCACGAATAGAAGTTCGCGCTGTCTACGTAGTGCTCGTGCGGTCGCGAAGAGCCCAACTCGATGTCGAAGGGCGGCAGGTGTTTGCGAGAACAATCCTCCAGTCAGTGTGTGCTCAACTCGCGAGTGGCAAAGCGTACATCACGTACTATGTTGTTTTTGCAGCGGAGCCAGTGGCATTCCCTGTTGAGATTTCGACGGATATCGACTACATCGCCATGCCCGTCGACGACCTGGATTGCTCTGAAAACGGGTCTGTTCTGTCCCCGAACCCCCAAAACCGGCCACGACTGTCCTACGCCACCGAGTTGAGGAGCCATGAATCGTAGCGAGTTCGAATGGGCGGACGGTGTGAAGACTGACGATGAAGGACCGCCGGAAGGGTCAAGGCCGTGATGCCCGCTCACTCAGCCGACCCGAAATGCCCTTCATTCTTGAGTCTCCGCGGGTTTGATATGCGTCTCGCCCTGGGGAGCCATTCGGCTCGGATGCAACTTTCGGCGGTTTGGTTAACAGGCGGAGAGCCGCGACGACCGGGCTGTCGTCCGAATAGTCCGCAGTAACCACCCTCCCTTCGACTGGCCGACCTCCCTCGATGGGGTCGCTGATCCCGCGACACGTCGCTACTTGGACTGGGAGAGCCGTTTCTGGCTCTCTGACTCTCCGTTGCCACAGCGAGACAGTCTAGCCAAATCTTCCCAGGATTCTGGTCGGCGGAGAAGCGAACCAGGATGTCGTCGAGAGGCGACAATTGCCCTCGTCGCCGGGATACTCACGCGGATCGCGCTTTTTCGAGATGGTGGCGGTGCAATTCGGACACCACCGTCACTTCAGCCTGGCGCACTACACGGCGGAGCCTGCTCGGTTGCTCGCTTCCGGCAATGCCATCGGCGATGTCGTCCTGGAGCTTGACGAACAAATCATCGATACCCTTTCCCAGATCCGGTTCGATTGCGCGGAGCTGGTTCACGAAAGGTTGGCTAATCCCGGCGAGTTCTCTGTTGAACATCTGAGTTGCCTTGCGGCTGACTACATCTCGACGGGGGCCGCTCGCAGTCTTCAGTTGTTCTTCGAGCTGGTCGATCGCATCAATGCTCTTGGAAAAGAACTGGGTGAGCGACGCTTGGTATGGTCGGAGCAACCACTCCTGATACCAAAACAGGTCTGCTCCAAGTTTCCGGTTTTGATCGGCGTCTTTTCTCTTCGCTCCGAAGAAGTAGAGAATCAGGACGACGTTGAACAACGCAATGGCAGCTTGGATAAGAAACATGGCGTTCCGGAACTGAGTCGAGGAATTACCCTCGATCCGAAATGCTGCGGCCAATCCCAGGAAGAGCAATAAGAAAACGATCGCGGTTATCGCAGCTAGATGGTTCGTCCGCATCGTTTAGTCTAGGACGCTCGAACTACGTAACGCGAAGTCCACCGCGAGGTCGATGTCGGACTGGATCTCATCCGTTGCCTTGAACGAGTACTTCTCGAAGAAACGTTCTCGAGAACCCAGTGTGTCAACGCTTGGACCGAAGAGGCCAAGAAAGAACGAAATGTTAAGCGAGTAGAGATCATCAGGGACGGCAACCACTACAGGACTGTGATCTTCATCCGCGACGTCCAAGCCGAGCTCTTCCCGTACCTTTTTGCCCCGCGCTCTCCCTGACAGGACCTTTTGTCCCGTGCTTCTGTACTTGCCGAGATCTACAGTGTTCATCGTGCGTATCCCATGGAGTGTCGTTCGAGGTTCTCTCCTGCTGCGTTCCCGCTTCGTAGGTTGACAGTCTTGGGATGAGATAATGGCTCCCGTCGTAAGAAGGAGATCGACGGTATGAGCGATACGAAGCGAAGGAAGTCGTCCCGTGGGGGCGGAGGCGAGCGTAGCGAGCCGGATGCTCCACGGGACGTGGCGCGCCGCAAGCGCCCCGGTCGTCGCACGGCCGCCGAGCGCAAGCAGGCGGTCCTCCAACTGCTGGCCGGCAAGGCCACGGTGGATCAGCTGGCCCGACGGTTCGGGGTGAAGCCCGAGACTGTTGAGGGCTGGCGCGACCTGGCGATGCAGGCCATGGATGACATTTTCCGTCAGGGTACGGCCCAGTCACCCCGCGAAGCCGAACTCGAGCGGGAGCGGACCACGTTGGAGAAGGTGGTCACGCGCCTGACGATGAAGAACGAGCTGATGGAGAGGGCCCTCAAGGAGTTCCCTTCTCGGCCCGGCAGGTCGCGACGATGAGCCGCGAGACCTCCCGGGGTAATGCCTCGGTGCTGCTGACGTGCGAGACGTTCGGCATCTCGCGCCAGGCGTACTACGCGGCTCTTCAACGACTTTGGCTTACGGAGGTAGCTGATCTACCCGGAGGGTCCGACTCCGAAGAGGACAGCAAGATATCCGTGAGGGCCCCAGAGGACGCCTGCGAGACGCAGCGTCCCGGGGCTTGGGCGACGACCGAGGAACTGCGTAAGGGGATTCACGAGATCGTGGAGAGGCATTCCGCCTGGGGCGTGCGCAAGGTCTGGGCGACGCTGCGACGCAGCGGCCTGCGTGCCGGACAGAAGCGCGTCTGGGCGATCATGAAGGCTGACGGGCTGACCATGGAGCCGATCGCGGTACGCGAGTCACCGGGCCGCTATGGCCACGTGGCGGTGCCGGAGTCCAACAGGCGCTGGGCCACGGACCTGACGACGGTGTGGACGCGGGACGACGGTGTCGCCGCCGTCATGCCCGTGATCGATTGTGGGGATCGCGTCGCACTGGCTTGCGACGTGACCAAGAGCCAGGAATCCGGTCCAGTACTCGCTCCCGTGGAGCGCGCGCTCGTCGAGCAGTTCAGCAGTCCTGAGTACGTACCCACGGGGCTTGAGATGCGCACAGACCACGGGCCGCAGTACACCGGCAGCGACTGCGAGGACTTGTGCGGCGACTGGAACATCGACCACACCTTCGCCCCGGTGGGTCGCCCAACCGGGAACGCGGTCGCTGAGCGGTTTATTCAAACGCTGAAGATCGAGTTGATCTGGACCCGCGACTGGACGTCCATCGAGGAACTCCAAGCCGCGATCGACACGTGGATTGACGACTACAACGGAATCCGACCACACCAGGCAATGAACTGGATGACGCCGAACGAGAAGAGAGCAGCGAACCTTGGATTGCAGCTTCACGCTGCGGCGTGACATGATCAGACGACGAGGGCTAACTCACACGAGACTGTCAACCCCAAGCGGGAACACCGCAGGTTGGGAAATCTGATGTAACTAACTCAATTGATGAGACTTACCGAATTCGAGGCGGGTTTAGGCCCACCTCAAACCGTCGAATTCGGCCCGAAACGTGCCGGTTGTATGCCGGTTGGTCAGCCAATCTGCCCCTGGGATGCCGCACGAATGCCCCGAAATGGCGAGTGTGTGCCGCATGTCGTGGTTGTGTGCAAACCGGACATGCGGTCTTTCATCGCCTCGTCCGAGGCCACGACCCCTCAGGCGCAGACGTGCCGAAATCATGCCCGTCCCGCATGTCATATCCGCTCTGCTTCAGCAACGCTTAAACGCTCGGTCGGCGATCACGAGCTGTCCTCGAGCTGCGGGACTCTCTGCCACGCGGCGAGTATGAGGACGCACACCATCGTGCCGTAGCCGCACTCCGGAGAGCGCCACCTGCGAGCAACGTGGGATCAGTATGGCTTAGGTGAAAACACCTAGGTGGATCCCCCCTCGTTTCACAATGCCGTCGAAAACGTAGGTCCGGCAATGAGCACACAGGGGTTAGTAGAGAGCGTGACCCCGGCGGTGAATCTTTCCGCAGGAGATCAATCGAAACTGTTGACACCTCGTCTGAACGGGAGTACAACAGGGGCAGAATCTTGCGCTGGCCTTACCCGTACTACCGTTCGTTGAATTCACGTTGCGGGAATACTGAGCCTATTGCACATGGACGCGCAACCTGTTGAGCGCAGATCCCCGGCCATTCGGTGGATGTCCTGGTCCAGCGCACCATTAGTCGTCGCCAAGCGACGATCGGTTGATCTGGGCTTTCCGGTGCGTGGGGTCCAAGCGGATTGCCTCTTCGAAGTCGTCACGTGCGCCACGCCGATCACCCAAGTTCCATTTCGCGACTCCACGGTTCACATAGGCGTCAGCACTCGCCCAACCTGCCTGAATGCCGCGATTGAGAACCCCAAGCCCCTCGCTGAAGTGCTCCTCGAACAAGGAAACCGCC
>CALNYP010000080.1:0-14446 GCA_942490715.1 uncultured bacterium | reverse complement strand
CTGGCGGTTGATCCACTTGAGCGTCGGATCGTCGCTGAAGGCGAACGGGTAGTGCAGCGGCTCGGAGATCGTGAAGTCGGCATTGCCGCGCGGACTGTTCACATGGGTGATCGAGTGGCAGGTCGTACACGTGATCCCGGCCTGGCCGCGCGGGTCGGAGGTGTCGTCGAACTCGGGGTCGTCGAAGGCGCCGCCGAAGAACACCACCGGGTCATGGCAGCCGGCGCAGAAGCGCGCCGCCTGCACGTCGCCATCGCGTTCGAGAGCCACGCGCCGCGTCTCCCTCACCGAGAACAGGTAGACCGGGTTGTTGAACGAGGCGAAGCGGTGGGCGCTCTTGCTCCAGCCGGCGTGCACGTCGGCATGGCATTCCTGGCAGTAGTCGTTGTTGTCGAGCACCCGGGGAGGAATGAAACCGCCGCTCGCGGTCCGCGCCAGCGAGGGGAAGAAGTAGCGTTCCCCCGATTCCGGCCCCACCTCGTTCCAGCTCCGCGGATCCTGCGCGTGCATCAGCAGCATCGCGGCGGCGAACGCTGCCGCGACGGCCGTCCAGCGCAACCCGACTTTCCAGCGAATCCGCTTGCCCGCCAGACGGTGGAGGATGAACAGCCAACCCGCCAGCAACGGCGCCAGAACGTGGATCCAGTAGGCGGTCGACCGTACGGTAGGATCCTTGACCACGATCAGACCATCGATCCGCGTCAGCACGATTCCGGAAATCAAGAGCACCAGCGCGGCGGCAAAGAGCGCATAGCCAGCCCAGACGGCCCGCCGGTTCGGCCGGTTGTGGGCGTTGCGCATGTGGATCGCTCCGAACACGATCACCGGCAACACGAACAGCAGGCCCAGACCGAGGTGACCGAGGAACATCAACAGGTAGAACCAGTTCTGGTAACTGGCATCGGTCACCGACTCGAGGATCTTGATTCCGACCAGGTAGAGGGAATTGACGGTCAGCAGGGCGAACAGTCCGAAGACCACGCCCAGCAGGCGGCGCAGCCGGGGGCCGACGGCGGGAACGTAGCGACGACGCGGTTTCGATGTCTCGGGAGCCATGGTTCGAGTGCTCTGATTCCAGGAAGGACCGTACGGTCGCCCATTGTGCCAGAACTGAACATTCCGCTGAAAGGGCGCGAAGCTCTCCTGTGCGAGAACTCCGGCGCCTCCCATCCGTAGCTCAATCAGGGCATGCATCGACGCCGGCCGGCGTCCACGAGCCCAGTTCCGCCAATCAAGGAGCGGTGTCATGACTGAGAATTCTTCCAACCCGCGGTCCAACCTGCAGTTCACTCCGAGACTGATCTTCGGCCTCGGTCTCCTGATCGTCGGGTCGCTGTGGCTGCTCGACAACCTGGGAGTGATCGACGCCGACGGCTTCTGGGACTTCTGGCCGCTCATCTTCGTGGCGGTGGGGCTGTCCAAACTCACCGAAGTCCAACGAACCGGCAGCTGGCTCAGCTCCTTCGCCTGGATCGCCGTCGGACTCTGGTGGACCGCCTACAACCTCGAGTGGATCAACATCCACGTCTTCGACCTGTGGCCGGTGATCTTCATCATCGGCGGCATCGTCATCGTCCGTCGGGCGCTGATGCCCAACAGTTACAGCTCCTCGAATCGGTCGCGCGTCAAGGTCCACGTAGCGACCGCCGGCAGGGTCTCCGACGACACCGCCCGGGAGGTCGCCGGCGCGGTCAAGGAAGCGGCCGGAGAGATCCGCCGGGGCGTCGAGGAGGCGACGGACGAGATCCGACGCGGTCTCGGGCGCGAGCCGCGCAGCAAGGTCGGAGGCGTCGCGGGAGGCACCAGCGACAGAGACGAGTCGAACACCGGTTGGGCCGTCTGCTGCGGCATCCGCCGACGGATCGACGACCAGGCCTTCCGCGGCGGTGACTTCACGGCGTTCATGGGAGGCGTCGAGGTCGACCTGACCCACGCCGACATGGTGGACGGCGAGGCGATCCTCGAGGTCCTCGCCTTCTGGGGCGGCATCGACATCACGGTGCCGCGCGAGTGGCGCGTCGTGCCGCAGGTCACGCCGATCCTCGGCGGCTTCGTCGACGAGACCGAGCCGCTCGATCCCAACTCCGACAAACGTCTGATCGTGCGCGGTCTGGCGATGATGGGTGGAGTCCACGTCCGCAACTGACCCCCGGCCCGTCGTCTGATGCACCCCGTACTCGAACAACCACGCAGGCTGCTGCTCTATCTGGCGGCCTGGCTTGCCGTGGGCGGTCTGATGGCGACCGCGTTGACCTTCTCGGCCGGCCTGCCGGCTGCTCAGGCGGCCGCCCTCGCCCTGCCGCTCTTCCTGGTCTACGCCTTCGTCTGCCTGGCCTCCTGGTACGCCTGCCAGTCGATGCCTCCCGAGCGCTCGTCCTGGTCGGAGATCGTCAGTTCCCATGGCGTCTCCGCGGCCATCGCCAGCGGCGCCTGGTTGCTGGTCGGAATCGGCTACTCGATGCTGCTCGACCGACTCCCCTTCTTCGACGGCACTCTCGAGCAGTACCGCCGTCTGCTCGTCCTCTTCCTGGCGGTCGGCATCCTGTTCTACGCACTCTCGGTGGTCGTCCACTACCTGCTGCTCGCCTTCGAAGCCTCCCGCGAGGCCGAGAGTCGGGCCCTCGAACTGCAGGTCAAGGCGAGGGAGGCCGAACTCGGAGCCCTGGTCGCCCGCCGCGAGCAGGAACTGGCCGAGCGCGACCTCGAAGTCGCCCGCTCGATCCAGCGCCGCCTGCTGCCGCCGGCCGAAATGGACGGCGACGGCTTCCGGGTCGCCGCCCGCAACATCCCGGCGAGGTTCGTCGCCGGCGATTTCTACGACGTCTTCCACCTGCGCAACGGGCTGCTCGGCCTGGTGGTCGCCGACGTCGCCGGCAAGGGCATCGGGGCCAGCCTGATCACCGCCTCGGTCAAGGCCATGACACCGCTGGTGGCGGCCGAGCAGTCGACGACCGACACCGTCGCCTACCTCAACGAGAAGCTGTTCGCCGAACTGGGCAAGCGCGAGTTCGTCGCCCTGGCCATCGCCCTTTTCGACACTCGCACGGGTTCCGTCGAGATCGCCAACTGCGGCCTGCCGGACCCCTACCTGATCGGCGTCGACGGCTCCGTTCGGGCCATCGACGTTCCCGGCCCCCGGCTGCCGCTCGGTGTGCGCTCAGATGTCGCCTACGAGTGCCACCGCATCCAGCTCGAAGAGGGCGAGTCACTCATGCTGCTCACCGACGGCCTGCCCGAAGCCTGCACCGAGGCCGGCGAACCGCTGGGCTACGAACGCCTGGCCGAGCTGATCGGTCAAGGGCACTGCCACGAACTGCCGGGCGTGCGACTCGACGTCCTGCTCGAAGCCGTGCGCAGTCGAACGTCGCAGGTCAACGAAGACGACCTCACGGCGCTCGTCCTCGATCGGGTCAGTCGAGCTGGTGCTCTTTCAGCCACGGGCGGCTGAGCTTCGACAGATAGCGCTCACCCGAATCGGGAATCAGGCTGACCACCAGCTGGTCCTCGGGAAGGTCCCGGGCTACCTGACGCGCCGCCGACAGCGCCATGCCTCCCGACGAGCCGCAGAACACCGCCTCGCTACGGGTCAGCTCGAGAGCCGTCTGGTAGCCGGTTCGATCGTCGATCGGGATGACCTCGTCGATGTAGTCCCACCACACCGTGGTCGGCATGAAGTCCTCCCCCACTCCATCGATCAGATACGAGTGGATCTGCTCCTTCGGCGGCATCTCACCGGTCTTCCAGTAGGGGTAGTAGATGCTGCCGATGGGATCGACCCCGATCACCCGGATATCGGGGTTCTGTTCCTTGAGGAACTTCGCGGTGCCCGAGATCGTTCCACCCGTTCCCATCCCGACCACCCAGTGGGTCACCCGGCCGTCGGTCTGACGCCAGATCTCCGGGCCGGTGGTTTCATAGTGGGCGCGTGGATTGTCCTGATTGAAGTACTGGTAAGGCAGGAAGGCGCCCTCGGAGCCGAGCTTCTCGGCGACGCTGTAGTACGAGCGCGGGTCGCTCTTCTCGACTTCGAGCGGACAGACGATGACCTCGGCGCCGTAGGCCTCGAGCAGGCCGATCTTCTCTTTGGTGATCTTCTCGGTCGCGGTACAGATCAGCTTGTAGCCCTTCAGCGCCGCCACCATCGCCAGACCCAGTCCGGTGTTGCCGCTGGTCGGCTCGACGATCGTCGCTCCGGGGGCCAGTTCGCCGCGCTCCTCCGCCGCCTCGATCATGGCGATCCCGATCCGATCCTTGACGCTTCCACAGGGATTGAAGCTCTCGACCTTCGCCGCCAGCGGCGCTCCGGTCGGTGAGAAGCGGGAAAGTCGCACCAGCGGCGTGTTGCCAAGGGTGTCCAGAATGCTGTCGTAGATCTCCACGGAGTCTCCGTCTATTGGCCTGCCGTCAGGCTCTGTGAAAAGTCGGCGCGGCGCCCGGCAAGACCGCTCAGCAGGCGATGGGTCACCGAATAGGCCGCACGCCGCACGCGAGCCGAAGTCCGCTGATGGGTGATGCGCACTGCAAAGGCGTACTGGGCATCGGGCAGGGGGCCGAAGCCGATGTAGTTGACGTGGAAGCCGTACTGCGGGTGGCTCGCGGTGCCCGTCTTCAGCGCCACCGGGAAGTGGCTCGGAGACACTCTCGCTGCCGTCCCTCCCGCAGCCACCACCGCCTCCATCGCATGGGTGATCGTGCCGACCCACTCCGCTTCGAGAACGACCGCCGGTTCATCGAGCGGCGCCGCCAGGCTCGAGAAACCGAGCAGTGAATCCTGGGCGAGGAGCAACCGGGGAGCGCGCATCCTGCCGCCATCGGCCAGCGCCGCGGCCTGCAGCGCGGCGTGCACCGGCGTGATCTCGCTCACTTCCAGGCCGATCGACAGTTCGCCGATCTGACGATCGGTCCGCGGCGGCGTCGTGACCCGACCGAAGGCCGGGGAGTCGGTCCTGCCGTAGCCGTAGCGCGCGAACTCCTGGAGAAGGGCTTCGCGCCCGACCATCTCCCCGAGCTCGGCGAACGCCACGTTGCAGCTCACCGCCAGCGCCCGATCGAGACCTCCGAGCTTTCCCGAAACCGTCGAACAGTAGAGAGGGACATCGTGGTCGTACTTCACCGCACCCCGGCAGCGCATCTCATCGAGGGTCGCCTCGACGTCGATGCCGGCTCGCATCGCGGCGGAGACGGTGATCAGCTTGGCGATCGACGCCGGCTCGCGCATCTGGGTGAAGGCCGCATCCTCTTCTTCGCGCAGCGTCCTCGAGTCACTCACCGCGGCCAGGATGTCACCGCTCTGGGGATCGACGATCACGATGCTGCCGCGGTATCCACCGAGCGCACGATCGGCGATCCGCGACAGACCGAGATCGAGCGTCAGGCGGGCGCCGCCGACGCTCTTGACCCGCGCCAGCGAGTCGATGGCGCTCTTCGGCACCAGTCGCGATTCGAGGTCACCGCCGAAGAACGAAGTCGCCGCCTCCAGCACCCATCCAACCCAGGATCTCGCCCTTGCGATCCCGCACCGGCAGTCGCTGTGGATCGTCGGCGGCCAGGATCTCGGCGAGTCGTCGCCCCAGTCGGGTTCGACTCTCCGACTTCAGGTCGACCGAACGAGCCTCGTCGGCGCGCCCGAGTTCGAGCAGCGCGGCGGCCCGGTACTCGGCGAAGGCCGAACTGCCCGCCGTTTCGACCCGGTCCGCGAGACTGAGAACACCGAAGTAGCGGCGCTCCTCGATGGCGCGGTCGAAGATCGAGCGTAGGGGGAGCTCGAAAAGCGCAGGGTCTGCAGGCGGCAGCCGTGGGTTCTCACTGCCCATGACCGCAGCCAGCACAGCCAGTCCCTCGCCCGCCGACGACCGCGCTCCCAGCCGACGCGACAGCGGTTCGAGCCGCGCCCGGCTGTTCTTCCACGGAACTTGCGCGATCGAACTGAGGGCGAGACGCGCGTCGGCCTTCGCGGTAGCGATATCGACGACAATCCGAACGGCCGCGGCCGCGAGAGCCAGGCAGGCCAGGGCGAGGCAGGCGGCGGCCCAGCGACGGCGACTCACAAACCCATCCAGATCATCGGTGTTCGCGAACGATGGGGGACCCAAAAAGTCTTTTTCTGGCTAGGTTTACGGGTCCCGGGAAAAACTCGGCGAACTCTAGCACGCCGAATCCAGGAATCCGTATCCATCATCCTCATCCAGGAGGCTGAATCGAGCTTCCGAAGCCCCCATGCTTCCGGTACCATCGGTCCTTACGCCTCCTGAACCCGGCCCGGCGAGATGAACGAAGAGCAAGAGCCCCAACCCGCCGAGTCAGCGGCTCCCGAAGCCGTGCTGCCCGACGCGGTCACCGCGCTCGAGGTCGACGGCCGCCAGATCTGGCTGGTCGGTACGGCCCACGTCTCGAAGTCGAGCGTCGTCGACGTCGAGCAGACCCTCGATCAGCTGCAGCCCGACACCGTGTGCGTCGAGTTGTGCCAACCGCGCTACCAGAACCTCACCGACCCCGAGACCTGGCGCAAGCTCGACATTCTCCAGGTGCTCCGCAGCGGCCGTGCTCACCTGCTGCTCAGTTCGCTGATCATGTCGAGCTTCCAGCGCCGCATCGCCGACAAGCTCGGCGTCCAGCCCGGCGCCGAAATGCTGGCGGCGATCCAGCGCGCCGACGCCGGCGGAGCCGAACTGGTCCTGGTCGATCGACCCATCGACGTCACCCTCAAACGCGCCGGCGGACGGCTCGGCTGGTGGACGCGAATCAAGATCCTCTCGCAACTGCTCGGCGGACTGATCTTCGGAGAGGACATCGAGGAAGAACAGATCGAGGAGCTCAAGCAGAGCGAGCGCCTGCACGACGCTCTCGACATGATGGCCAACGAGTTCCCACCGATCAAGGAAGCCCTGATCGACGAGCGCGATACCTGGCTCGCCCAGAAGATCCGCGAAGCCGGCGGCCGGCGCGTCGTCGCCGTGGTCGGAGCCGGCCACGTTCCCGGAATCACCCGACAGATCCACGAAGACCACGATCTCAGGGCACTCGGCGAGGTTCCGAAGCCGGGCCTCCTGCCCAGCATCCTCAAATGGGGTATTCCGGCCGCGGTCATCGCGCTCCTGATCGTCGGTTTCGTGCGCGGCGGCGCCGACACCTCGAAGGAGAACCTGATCCTCTGGGTGCTGATCAACGGCGGCCTCTCGGCCATCGGAGCGGCCGCCGCACTGGCCCACCCGCTCACCATCCTCTCGGCCTTCCTGGCCGCCCCCCTGACCTCGCTCAACCCGCTGATGGCCGCCGGCTGGATCGCCGGCCTGGTGCAGGCCTGGGTCAAGAAACCGACGGTCGACGATCTCGAGTCGCTTCCCAACGACATCGCCTCGCTGAAGGGCTTCTGGAACAACCGTCTGACCCGCATCCTGATCGTCGTCGCCCTGGCCAACCTGGGCAGCATGATCGGCACCTTCGTGGCCGGCAGCTGGATCTTCGCGAGGGTCCTCTGACCCCGAGCGAGGCATCGCGCCCCATTGCATCGGCGACTCCCGATTCGTCGCCCTCGGGCGTCCGCTCGTTGCCACAGACCTTCCGCGGCTTCGTTCTCCAACCGACCTACCGGATCCTCAACGATCGTCCGGTCGTCCACATCTTCGGCAAGCTCGACGACGGCAACACCTTCCTGATCCGCGACAACCGGCAGCGGCCGAGCTTCTGGATCCGCGAAAGCGACGCCCGCAACGCGCGCGAACTGGGCGCCGACCTCGAGCCGAGCTCCCGCAGGAGCACCCAGGGCGAGGCGCTCGTCAGGGTGGAAGTGAACCTGCCGGCCGAAGCGCCCTCGATGCGGCGCCGACTCTCCGGCTCCGGCATCCAATGCTTCGAGGCCGACGTGCGCTTCGCGATGCGCTATCTCATCGACCGCGGCGTGCGCAGTTCGCTCGAGATCCGCGGCAGGGGCCGCCCCGGCGCCGGCGTCGACTGGGTGTTCGACAATCCCGACGTCGGTCCCGGCGAATGTCGGCCCGAGCTGAGCATCCTCTCGATCGACATCGAGACCGATCCCTACATCGACCGCCTGCTGTCGATCGCCTGGTGCGGATGCGGCGTCTCCGAGGCGATGCTGCTCAGGACGCGTAGCGCTCCCGACCCCTCGGGGGCCCTCGCCTTCGACAGCGAGGCCGACATGCTGGAGGCGTTCGCGCGACGCGTTCGGGAGATCGATCCCGACATCCTCACCGGCTGGAACGTGATCGGCTTCGACCTCGCCTTCCTCGACGCCAAGGCCAACTCCCTGAACATCCCCCTCGACCTCGGTCGGATGCCGGGGCGCATGGGACTGCGCAACACGCTGCGCCGCGACGACCGCGCCAACCCCGACCAGGCCTCGATCGCGGGCCGGGTCGTGCTCGACGGTCTTCGACTGCTACGGGCATCCTTCATCCGGATGGAGAGCTACGCGCTGGACAACGTCGCCCGACAGGTGCTCGGCGAAGGCAAGGTCTTCCACGGCGGCGATCGTGTGAAGGAGATCCTGAATTCCTTCTACGAAGACCGCGAGACCTTCGTGCGCTACAACATCAAGGACGCCCAGCTGGTTCTCGACATTCTCGATGAGCTCCACCTGCTGCCCCTGACCGTCGAGCGCAGCCTGCTCACCGGCATGCCGCTGGACCGGGTCTCGGCTTCGATCGCCTCCTTCGACTACCTCTACCTCAGCGAACTCCACCGCCAGGGACTCGTGGCGCCGAGCGTCGGCGACGTCGAGGCCGACGGCGAGAGCTTCGGCGGCACGGTGCTGCAGCCCGAGCCCGGTCTCTATCGCAACGTTCTGGTCTTCGACTTCAAGAGCCTCTATCCCAGCATCATCAGGACCTTCGACATCGACCCGATGGGCTACCTGGGCACCGAGCTCGAGGTCGACACCTCCGATGCCGTCATAGCGCCGAACAGCGCCGCCTTCCGCCGCGGCACGTCGATCCTCGGATCCCTGCTCGCCGATCTCTTCACGGCCCGCGAGGCGGCGAGGAGCCGCGGCGATTCGATCGCCAGCCAGGCCATCAAGATCCTGATGAACTCGTTCTACGGCGTGCTCGGCACGTCGGCCTGCCGGTTCTACAACCCGCGCCTGGCGGGCGCCATCACGAGCTTCGCACGCGAACTCCTGCTGTGGTCGCGGGGCTCGATGCAATCCAAGGGGTTCAACGTCATCTACGGCGACACCGACAGCCTGTTCGTCGAGGCGGGAACCGAGGACCCGGCTGAAGCGCGCAAGCTCGGCGAGCGGCTCGCCGACGAACTCAACCGCGAACTCGAGCAGCACATCTCGCAACGATGGCAGGTGACCAGCCGACTCGAACTCGAGTTCGAGAAGCTCTATCTCCAGATCCTCTTCCCTCGCAGCCGCCACGGCGAGGGCGGCGCCATGAAGCGCTACGTCGGCCAGGGCGAGAACGGCGAGGTGATGTTCACCGGCATGGAGGTCGTGCGTCGCGACTGGACCGACCTGGCGCGCCGGCTCCAGAAGCGCCTCTACGAGCGCTTCTTCTCCGGGCTGCCGGTCGAGTCCGAGATCCGCACGACCGTCGAGGACCTGCGGGCCGGTCGACACGACGATCTGCTGACCTACCGCAAGGCGCTGCGCAAGGAGCTCGACGAGTACACCTCGACGACCCCGCCGCACGTCGCCGCGGCCCGCAAGCTGAAAGGCAAGGTGCCGCGGCTGATCGACTACCTGATCACCGTCGCCGGCCCCGAGCCGACCTCGGCGATCGAGTCCGAGATCGACTACCAGCACTACGTCGACAAACAGGTCCGCCCGATCGCCGAACCGGTCCTCGACCTGCTCGACCTGCGCTTCGAACGCGTCATCGGCGACGACAAGCAGATGGAACTGTTCTGACCGACTGTCAGCCCAGGCCGGCGCCGACCGCCCGCTCGAGGGTCTCGAGGCCGGCCGCAAGATCGCTTCCCAGGTGGACCAGCACGATCGGCCGACCGAGTTCGGCCAGCACTTCGAAGTCGCCGCGCGCCTGCGCCATCTCCAGGGTCTCGAGGTCGTAGTCACGGCCTTCCGGGCGGATCTGGGGACCGGCTTCGTGGGTGAGCACGAGGAAGCTGCCGGTCGCCGGCCCGCCCTTGAAGAACTGCCCCGTCGAATGCAGATAGCGCGGGCCGAAGCCGACACTGACCGCCGCCCCGAGGTGGCGCTGGATCGACTCCGCCATCTCGACCACCCGCCCCGCCTGCGGCGATTCCCGGTCGACCCAGGCCAGCACGCCGAGGTAGCCCCCCGACCCGACCGATGCGAACAGCGCTGAAAGCGTCTGCGACAGGTCTTCAGAAGGCGTAAGGCCCGAGCCGAACGACTCCAGCCCGGCGCCGCTCGAGAACCGGAACGGCTCGGGCAGGCGACGGTCCCGTGCGGCTTCACCGGCGGCGCGCAGCAGTTCCCGCGAACGCACCTTCGCCGACTCGACCCCCGGCTGGGTGAACGGATCCACCCCGAGCGCCGAGCCGAGCACCGCGGTGGCCGTCATCCATCGGAAGATCTCGGCGCCCAGCGGCTCGTGATCGAGCACCAGGGCGCCGGGCTCGGCGGCGACGTCGCCGGTCCACTCGACCTCGAGGTGGTGTCGCCGGTCCGAGGCCGGATGCAGCACCGGCAGCACCCCGAGGCCTTCCTTGCCCGTCGATTCTGCGAGCAACTGTTCGAGCCACGGACCGAGTCCGGGCAACGTGGGCGGTTCCTGGATCGCCGCGACACCACGCCCATGTTGCGCTGCAGCCGCCAGCAACAGCCCGAGGGCCACGGCGGGATTGCGCTCGCCTTCACCCTCCCGACATCGCACCGCCATCGTCAGGGCTTCGGACAGCAGACCATCGACATCCCCTCCGGCCAGCGCCAGGGGAACCAGGCCGAACGGCGACAGCACCGAAAACCGTCCACCGATCGTGGGAACACCCGAGAACGAGGCGGCCCAACGCTGCTCGGCGGCGCGTTCCTCGAGCCGGCTCCCCGGATCGCTCACCGCCACGAACCGTGAACCCGCCGCCGCCCCGAGCCGAACGACGGCCCGCTGCCAGAAGAGATCGGCCAGCACCGCGGTTTCGAGCGTCGTTCCCGACTTGCTGGCCACCACGAAGAGCGTCCGCGCCGGATCGATCTGCTCACTCACCCGCTCGACCTGCAGGGGATCGATCGAGTCCAGCACGATCGTCGGCCGCAGCGGCGCTGCCGGATCCGAGAGCACGAGCAACTCGGCGCCGAGGCTCGACCCTCCCATTCCGATCACCACGATGAGGTCCACCGACTCATCGGCGAGTCGGCTGCACTCCTGCGCGACCTCGGCGTTCCAGCCGGCCCCCGGCTCGAGCCAGCCCAGCCACAGATCCTCACCGCTCCCCGTCCACAACCCTGCGTCTCCGGCCCACAGTCGGCCGCTTCGCGAAGCCTCGGTCCACTCTCCGCACAGAGCCCGCCAGGTCTCGAGAATGGAGGCATCGCCGGCGAAACGGAGGCCGCTCTGGGAATGCGTGTCCATCGGCCCAATATACAGAACACCCCAGACCCCTGTGCTAGCGTCCCGGCTGCCTCGCAGCGCCGCTCCCGCTGCCCTTGCGGCACCGCCCCACCGCTGCGCCGGCGGCGCCATGCAGTGCCCCGATCCCAACGATCTTCCGCCCCCGCCCGCTGGCCGGCAGGGCTGGCCCTGGAGCGGCGACTCGCAGCGCGTCACCGGCAACGACCTGCCGCTGATCTCGATCGTCATCCCGTCCTACAACCAGGCGCAGTTCGTCGAGGAGACGCTGCGCAGCGTCCTGCTGCAGGGCTATCCCCGCCTCGAGGTGCTGTTCTGCGACGACTCCACCGACGACACCCCGGCGCACGTGCAGCCCTTCCGGCGCTGGCTCGAATGGGTGCCCTCGGACGTGCGCCGCAGCCAGGGCGCAGCGATCAACGACGGCTTCGAGCGCGCCCAGGGCGACATCGTCACCTGGATCTCGACCGACGACGTCTACCTGCCCGACACCCTGGCCCGGGTCGCCCACGCCTGGATGGAGCGGCCCGAGGCCGGCGCCCTGATCGGAGGATTCAGGTTCATCGACGCCCGATCGCGTCCGGTCACCGACGATCAACCCGCGCAACTCGACGCCGAGACTCCCTGCGACCTGACGACGCTCGATCTCGACCGTTGGCGTCTGCACCAGGTCGCCACCTTCTACACCGCCCCTGGACTCGAGGCGGCCGGCCGCCAGGTGCGCGACGACCTCGACTACGTGATGGACCGCGAACTGCTCTTCCGCGTCGCGCTCCACTCTCCGATCGTGCTGATCCCCGAGACCCTGGGACTGTTCCGCCTGCACGACGACAGCAAGAGCGTGTCGACGGACCGCACCCTCGCCTTCGCCCGTGAGTTCGCCGGCCTCCAGGAGGAGTTCATGGACGGCGATCGCGACGCCGACCGTCGCCGCCGACGGATCGCACGGCAACGCATCGCCAAGGGCTACATCCGCGACGGCAAGCGCAACCCGACGCTCTCGGCACGCGGCCTGTCGCTGCTGCGCGCCCCGCTCCACGACCCGCGGCTGCTGGGGCGACGGAGCTACTTCGTCGCCTGGCTCGACGCGCTCGGCGTCGGTCCGCTGCTGCGCCGCCTGCGCCGCTAGCTGGCGCCCGCATTCAGTGCGAGTGCGGCCGCTCGCGGGGCGGACGACGGGAGTAGGCGGCGACCGACATCCACTTGCGAACGACGCTCGGCAGGGCGAACGCGACCACCAGGGCGATCGCCACTCCGCGCGCCGGCTCGAGGGGCACCAGCAACCAGTTGGCCACCAGCCCGAGTCCCGAGAGCGTCGCCAGCAGCCCGGCGAAGCGGTGAACGCCCTGCCAGTCGAAGGGCTCCTCATCGAGGTCCCAGGGCGAGGACACCTTGGGCAGGTAGTTGCCCCACACCGCCAGGCCGAGACCGCTCAGAACGCCATAGGTGCGTAGCGCCATCGGCGCGAACCCGGCGTCGATCAGGCCGACCAGGTCGGCGAGCTTGAGCGCCAGCTGCACCGAGATCAGCAAGCCGAGAAAGGCGATGCAGGTGCGGTGCCAGTCCATGATCGAACCGCGCCGCCGCCGCTCACCGGCCTGCAGCACTTCGAGCAGCATCCAGAAGACCGCCAGGAAGAGCGTCGGCCGCAGAAAGCGCAGTGGATGGTCCGGATGCAACGTCACGACAGCCGCTCCCAGGGCGGCGACCGCCAGCACGGCGACCCACGCCCCCACCAGCGACCTCGACGCCCGGCTCATGCGTCCCTCCCGCCGGCTTCGAGCGGTCTCGCCGCACCCTTCGCTCCCGCGTCCTTCGACGAAATACCGAAGGACTCCGAGAAGCCCAGCAGCGCCTCTTCGAGCACCGACAACCGCAACCGATAGGTGATGGTGGTGGCCTTCCTCTCGGCGTCGACCAGATCGGCCTCGCGCAGCACCGCGAAATGGGCCGACATCGTCGGTTTGGAGAGTTCGAACTCGTCGGCGAGCTCGCCGGCGGTCATCGGTCGTTGCCGCAGGAGTTGCAGCACGCGACGTCGGGTGGGATCGGCCAGGGCCTTGAAGACTCGGTTCATGTTTCTTTATTTAGCAAATTATCGAATAATGGTCAAGGGCCCTCGCCGATAAGATCTTGCACCGATCTCCTGATCGCACGCCGAGTTCGACTTGAGCAACGACTCCGACATCACCCCCGCCGGACGCACCCTCCGACGCATCGCCGCGGTCACCCTCGCCGTGACCCTGGCGGCCTTCCTCGGTCTCGGGGCCATGGCGGCCGGCTGGACCGATTCCTGGTCGCAGGAGATGGCCATGCTGGCGGTGATCGTCGTCATGGGCCTGGCCGTGCTCTCGATCCCCCTCAACCTGGGGGTGCTGGCGGCCTCGGTGATCCACGGACGGCGCCACGGTGCCCGACCGATGAGAGCTGTCTACGCCGGCCTCGGCCTCGCCGGCCTGGGCTACGCGACGCTCGCGGTGCTGGTCGTCTCCCCATAGGGGACCAGTCGCGTCCCTATGAGAGACCGGGCGCCTCTCCCCAGCGGCCCTCGCATCCCAGCGGCGTGGCGGGACTTCGATCGCTTTCGCGCCCCTCTCTGATAGCTTCCCTCGGTCGCAGGAACCGCCCATGAAGCCTCGCTCCAGCCGCACGATCGCGCCCCTCCAGGCCATCGCCCTGCTCGTCGTGGCCGCCTTGACGGCGGGTGATCTCGCCGTCGCCCAGGCCCCCGCGGTTCGCAGTCAGCGGGTGCTCGACCCCGACGAGAGCGCCACCATCGAGCTCTTCCGCAAGGCCTCACCGGCGGTGGTCTACATCACCACCCTGTCGCGGCGTCGCGACTTCTTCAGTCGCAACATCTTCGAGGTCCCCAGCGGCAGCGGCTCCGGTATCGTCTGGGACGAGCGCGGTCACATCGTGACCAACTACCACGTGAT
>CALNYP010000079.1:0-7673 GCA_942490715.1 uncultured bacterium | reverse complement strand
TCGCCATGCAATTCCCAGTTGCGTATTGCTGTTCGACGCGACTCTCCTGAGACCACATTGTCGAGGTACAAAGTCGTTCCGCCAGGCATACCCGACATATGGAAGGAAAGACGAGCACTCGTCTTACCCGGCGGCACGTCGGCCGGGACCACCAAGATCCGGGTCACGTGACTCCACCCCGGGCGCGCGCGAAAGCCCGCGTGTGCGATCCAACTCCGGCTGCCTTCGTTGACGAGAAGCGTCTTGCCACGGGCCGCGACGCTCGACCTGACATCGAAGTCGAGCCGGTAGGTCCCCGCGGCCAGCCCGTCGAGTCGCTGGAACAGACTACCGGAGTTGCCGATCGTCACCACGGCTTCCTCGTTGTCGACCCGGAACACCCCCTTGCCGTTGGTGACGAACCTCCAGGGCCCGCGCCGCTCGAATCCGCCACTCGCGATCAGGTTCGGGATGGCCGCGGTCTCACAGGTCGCCAGACAGCCGTCGCCGTCGTCGGCATTCCCGTCGTCACACTCCTCGCGCCCATGCGTCAGGATGTAGACCGATCCGCGAGCGACCTGTGTGTGTTCGCCCACCACGATCGTGGCACCGTTGACCGCAACGGCGTTGCCGATCGTATCGTCAGAACTTGCGGGCACGATCCGCCTGGCGACCTGGCCCCAGGCATCGGCGCCGCCCTCGTTTCGCTCGAACACGTAGGCCGATCGGGCCGCGTCGTCGGCGCGAAAGGCTCCCACGACGATGGAGTCATCGCTCACCGAAACGGACTGGCCGAACTCGTCTCCGGCGGCGGCATCGGAAGCGGTCAGCTTGGCGACCTGCTCCCAGGCGCCACCGGCACTGCGTTCGAACACGTAGGCCGATCCGGAACTTCGCCCCGCGTCGTCGTCATCGTGGGCGCCGACCACGACCGTGTTGCCGCTCACCGAAACGGATTCGCCGAAGCCGTCGCCAGGATGCCCATCGGAAGCGGTCAGCTTGGCGACCTGGCCCCAGGCGTCGGTGCCACCTTCGTACCGCTCGAACACGTACGCCGCCCCTCGCCCGTCATCGAATGAGGCCCCCACGACGACCGTGTATCCGTTAACCGAAATGGACCTGCCGAACTGGTCGCCGGCCGCTGCATCGGAAGCGGTCAGCTTGGCGATCTGCCGCCAGGCTTCCGCGCCACCCGCGTCACGGCCGAACACGTAGGCAGATCCGGATGCGGACCCTGCGTCGTCGTCGCCGGTGGCACCCACCACGACCGTCTCGCCGCTGACCGCAACGGAACGGCCGAACGAGTCATTCCGATCCGCGTCGTCGGCGCCCAGCCTGGCGATCTGGCCCCAGGCATCGGTGCCACCCTCGTTCCTTTCAAACAGGTAGACCGACCCGGAGCTCGACGCAGCGCCGGTCTCCCGAATGGAGCCGACCGCGATTCTGTCCCCCTCCACGGACACGGAGCTGCCGAACCAGTCGTAAAGACCCGTGTCGGAACCGGTCAGCATCGTGACGTGGCCCCAGGCATCGGCGCCACCCAGGTTGCGTTCGAATACGTGGGCCGCGCCCTCTTCGTCGGCGTAACGCGCCCCGACGACGACCGTGTCACCGCTGACGGATACGGCGTTGCCGAACTGATCGCTGGCATCGCCACCGGTTGCGGTCAGCTCGGCGGTCGGGATCGAACTCCAGCCGTCGTTGACGATGCCGTCGCCGCAGAACTCGTGCCGGCACGTGGCGCTGCAGCCGTCGCCGTCCGTGGTGCTCCCGTCGTCGCACTCCTCTCCCGTGTCGGCGATGCCGTCGCCGCACGCGGGGAACGTGCAGTCGGTCCTGCAGGCATCGGGGAGGGTGTCGGAGTTGCCTGCGCCATCGTCACACGCTTCCGCGCCGTCGGTCACGTCGTCGCCGCAGGTCGGCAGTGTGCAATCCGCGCGACAGGCATCGGGGAGGATGTCCGAGTTGGCGGTCCCTTCGTCGCACTCCTCGGGCGCCTCATGAATCGCGTCGCCGCACGTGACACAACCCCAGGTCAAGATGTACGCCGACTGATCGTCGTTTCCGCTGTTGTTGTTCCCCACCACCAGCGTGTCACCGCTGACCGAGACGGAGTTGCCGAACCGGCGATGAGAGCCTGCATCGAAGGCGGTCAGTTTCGCGACTTCTTCCCACATGGCGTTGTCATCCACGTCTCGTTCAAAGACGTAGACAGAACCGGGGTCTTCCCATGCGTCGTGGTCGTCGTGAGTGGCCCCCACCACGATCCTGTCACCGCTGATCGAAACGGAGAATCCGAAGACGTTGCTGGGCGTGGTATCGGAGGCGGTCAGACTGGCGGACAGTCCCCAGCCATCGGCGCCACCTGTGTTGCGTTCGAACACGTAGGCCGATCCGGAAGCGTCACCCGGGGCCCATCTGCGATGAGCTCCCACCACGACCGTGTCGCCGTGGACCGACACGGACCAGCCGAACAGGTCCTCGATGGCACCGTCGGGAGCGGTCAACCTGGCAACTTCGCCCCAGGCATCATCGCCGCCCTCGTTGCGGCCGAACACGTAGGCCGATCCGGAATCCGACGCTGCGTGGTCGTTGTGATGGGCACCGACCACGACCGTGTCCCCGTGAACCGAAACCGATCCGCCGAACCGATCGTCCGGCGCCGCATCGGAAGCCGTGAGCTTGGCGACCTGGCCCCAGGCGTCGGCACCGCCCATGTTGCGTTGGAATACGTAGGCCGATCCGGAAAGTGACCCGTCGTCGTCGTTGCCGGTAGCGCCCACCACGACAGTGTCGCCACTGACGGCGACGGACTGACCGAACTGGTCGCCGGCGGCGGCATCGGAGGCGGTCAGCTTGACGACCTGACCCCAGGCGTCGGCGCCACCTTCGTTGCGATGGAAAACGTGCACCGCTCCGGAATCGTATCCTGCGTGGAAGTCGCCACGTGCTCCCACCGCGATCGCGTCACCGCTGATGGCAACCGACCAGCCGAATCCGTGAGAAGAGTCCGAAGGAGTCAGTCTCGCGACCTGTCCCCAGGCATCGGCGCCACCTTCATCGCGGTCGTAGACATAGACCGATCCGTCATCGAACGCGGCCACTGCGACCGTGTTCCCGCTCGTCGCGACGGGCTTGCCGTCCTCGTTGAAGTCGTCCCAGACGGGGAACTCGAGCTTGGCGATGTCGTGCCATTCCGGAGTCTCGTCGTCACGGCAGTCGTCCTGGCCTTTGGCGATGGCGTGCGCGGAGTCCGGGGTGGGAAGAATCGAGGCGAGACGAGGTGCGCCGTCCCGGGCCACGGCGAGTGACGCGGCGATCGCGAGTAGACCGCACATCCAGACGACAAGTTTCAAGATCGACTCCCAGGTGTCGGCGTGGCCGCCCTGATCAAACGGGGCCGGCCACGGTTGCCCTCCGTTCAAACGAACGTACGTCCAGGCTGAGCTGTTGGCAATCGGTTCGTTCAGCGGAGCCGTTTTGCCCGAACAATCGCCCGTTTCCGCGTCGAGCACCGGCACTCACCGGTCAGGGGCCACGAGCATCCTGCAAGCCCCACGGACGCGGAACGCCGGCTAACCCGGATCGACGGGAATCGACAACCCGTCCGGGTCATCATCGCCGACGGAGCCGGATAGCCGCACTTCCACGTCACTCAGCTCCGCATCGACGAAGTCGATGACCAGCACACCGCCGCGGCGATGCCTGGAACCCGGCGTGTAGCGCACCATGAACGTGCTCGTCTCGCCCGGCGTGTATTCACCGTCGGGCAGCACGGCCAAAAGGGCGAAAATCCCGAGGGAGAAGATTGGGCCCGGTACAGGTAAACTGCAGCCATGCGTCGAACCACCATGGTCATGAGCCTCACACTGGCCCTCGTCCTGGTCAGCGGAGCCACCCTCGCCGAGGACAGCCTGGAGTCCTTGTTCCGCGACAACAGCTACGAGTTGACCCTGGAAGAAGCCAAGCTCGCGGGTCCAGGCCTGGACTTCCTCCTGGCCGAAGCCCAGGGCGCCCAGTTCCTCTGCCTTGCCGAGCCCCACAACTCACACCAGATACCGCAGTTCGTCACGTCCCTTTTCGACCACCTGCAGACCGATCACTCCTTCCACTACGTGGCGATCGAACAGGGACCGTTGATCACACGCCGCATCGCGGAGCTCGCGCAATCATCGACCAACGCCGACATCCGCAAGCTCATGAAGAAGCAAAAGAAGGCCCTGCACTTCGAAACCGCGGAGGAGGTCGAGATGATCGCCGACATCGCGCGGATCTCGACCGGAACGATTCCCGGCGTCTGGGGACTCGATCGCGTGCTCGACCCGTCGTACGTCGACAGGTGGCTGTCGAGCGACGACGGCAACGAAGACCCGGACGCGTCGTTCCTGCGCGAGCGCGCGGACTGGAGCGCCGAGAACCTCGCGATGTACGAGTCCAAGCGCGACCCTGGCGACGGACCATCGCCGGATCAACATCGGGAAGACGGATTCAAGACCGGCTTTCAGCACTACTACGAGCAGGTGGCGACCGACGCCGCTTCGCCGCCAAGGGTCCTCTTCCGCTTCGGCCACACCCACATGGGCCGGCTCGACTACCGCTCCTACGCATCCCTCGGCCGCTACCTCGGCGAGGTCGCCGCGGAGAACGACCTTCGCGCGTTCCACCTCAACCTTCAGGCGATCAACGAGCCGGGCAAGTACTGGTCACTGACGGACTATCCGGAGTACGAACCGCTGGCCAGCGTGGGGGATCCGGCAAAGTGGGTGCTCGTCGATCTGCGTCCGGCCCGTGAGCCCATCCGTGAAGGGACGCTGCAGGCGAGCAAGGAGCTGACGCGACTCGTGTTCAACTTCGACGCGGTCTTGCTGATCGGCGGGCTCTCGAAGGGTCACAAGCTGTAGGACCCACGGGTATTCAAGCCTGCACGCCGTTCTTCGGGAATACCCGGAAGACAACGACAATGCGCCGTAGTCGTGCGAACCTGCGGGAACGGTCGTATAGAAAAGGACATGCACTGTCGTTTCCAGCTGCGGCATCTCCTGCTGGCATGGGTCGTCGTGATGGCGGGCGGCTCGATTGCCGTGTCGGTGGGTCTGCAAGGACCCGGACGGCACTACCACGAGAGCGACGGACAGCTGACCGCGCACCGCCACGTACACGGCGGAACCCACCGGCACGACACGGCGCCGGAAACGAAGACCGACCAACCCGGGACGCCCGACCAACCCGGGACGCCCGAGCAACCGGAAGGGCACTACTTGCCCGTCGGGATCGCGCTACTCGCCGTTGACCCGCAAGACACCCACGACTCGATCGGGCCGCCCGGCCTCGACGAGGCAACGGTCCTCGCTCGGGACCGGACACCCCAGCGGACCCTCCTCCGTTCCGACGCGCCTCCTCGAGCGCCGCCGGCCTGAACCGGAACACATCCGTGCGCCGGGGCCGCCGATCGCGGCGCTCCCGGTGTGTCGTTGTCGATCCCCGCGTCCGGCGGACCTGTCGAAGTCCCGCGCTTCGACCCCTCGAGGACACATTTCATGTTCAAGCGTTCGTTTTCTGTCTCACAAAGGGCGAGCTGTGTACTCGCCCTCGCCTGGGGCCTGGCAGCGGTCACCGCCCAGGCCGACACCGCCGCCCCCCACGACCCGCCTCCCGCAGACGAGGAGAAGGCCCCTGACGAGGTCTTGACCGTCGTGGCCCGTGCCGACGACCTGACCGGAATCGCGACCTCGGCCACCGACGGTGTGGTCGGTCGCGGCGACCTCGAACGTCGCCCGCTGCTCCGCGCCGGCGAGATCGTCGAGTCGGTGCCCGGTGTCATCGCCACACAGCACAGCGGCGGGGGCAAGGCCAATCAGTACTTCCTGCGCGGCTTCAACCTGGATCACGGAACCGACCTGCGTATCAGCGTCGAGGGGATGCTCGTCAACCTCCCCTCCCACGGCCACGGACAGGGATATGCGGATCTGAGTTTTCTGATCCCGGAGCTGATCGATACCGTCTCGTTTCGCAAGGGCGGATACGACACCGCGATCGGCGACTTCGGGGCCGCCGGATCGACGGACATCCGGCTGATCCGCTCGCTGCCGCGCAAGCACATCCAGGTCGGCGGCGGTGAGAACGGGTATGGACGCTTCCTGGCCGCCGGTTCCTTCAAGGTTGCCGAGGGAGACCTGCTGACCGCGGTCGAGGTCTCGCGATACGACGGCCCGTGGGTCCGCCCGGACGACTTCGACAAGCTCAACGCCCACGTGAGCTACGCCACCGGCGACGCACAGCAGGGCTGGACGTTCACCGCGATGGCGTACGACGGAAGCTGGGACTCGACCGATCAGATCCCTCGCCGTGCCGTCAACGCGACGATCGACCGTTTCGGACTGATCGACCCGGGCCCCTCCGGCGAGTCCTCGCGCTACAGCCTGTCGGCGCGTCACCACGCGACGGGGACCGGTTGGAGCCGGCACGGCGCTGCGTGGGCCATGGCCTACGACCTGGACCTGATCTCGAACTTCACCTACTGCCTGGACCGCGGATCCACCATGGGCTGCAGCAGCGACGACGACCAGTTCCTGCAGCGCGATGACCGGTTCGTCGCCGGCGGCCACATCGATCAGGCCTGGCTGGGCGAATGGGGCGACCGGCCGATCCGCTGGAGCGTCGGCGGAGACCTGCTGTACAACGATATCGACAACGGCCTGTACCGCACCGAGGCGCGAGTGATCCGGCCGGACCCCGACGGGCAGATCCGCGCGGACTCGATCGAGCAGTGGCAGGCCGGGGTGTTCGCGGACATCGAGGTCGACTGGACACGGCGACTTCGCACGATCGTCGGAGCTCGCGCCGACTACGTGAACGTCGACGTGGCCAGTTCGCTGGCGGCGAACACGGGCTCCCGCAACGACACGATTCTGAGCCCCAAGGCGAACCTGATCTTCGCCGCCGCACCGAAACTCGAGCTTTACGCCAATTACGGGCGCGCGTTTCACAGCAACGACGCCCGGGGCATGACGACGAAGGTCGATCCGGTCACGCTGCTACCGGTGACACCCGCGGATCCACTCGTCCGCGCCGAAACCGCCGACATCGGTCTTCGCGCCACGGGGATCGACGGGCTCCAGAGCACGCTGACCGTTTTCCAGGTCGAGCTCGACTCCGAACTGGTCTTCACCGGAGACACCGGCAACACCGAGGCGGGGCCGGCGAGCCGCCGGGTCGGTGTGGAGTGGGCCAACTTCTACCGGGTGCAGCCCTGGCTGTCGATCGAGCTTGACCTGACGTTCGCCGACGCGGAGTTCACAGGGGTGGCCTCCGGTGAGGACTCGATCCCGGGAGCGCTGGAGCGCACCCTTTCGGCCGGGCTGATGCTGGGACGCGAGACGGGTCTGTTCGGCACACTGCGCTGGCGCTACTTCGGCGACTTCCCGCTGATCGAGGACGACTCGGTGCGCGGCGGATCGTCGTCACTCGTCAACGGACGGCTGGGCTACGCCTTCGCCAGCGGAGTGCAGGTCGTGGTCGACGTCTTCAACGTGCTCGATCGCGACGACGCGGACATCCAGTACTACTATGCGTCGCGCCTGCCCGCGGAGTTCAGCCCCACCGGGGTGGACGAGCCGGTCGGAGGAGTCGAGGACGTGCACTTCCACCCGATGGAGAGCCGCTCCGTACGAGTCTGGCTCGAGTACTCGTTCTAG
>CALNYP010000078.1:0-7380 GCA_942490715.1 uncultured bacterium | reverse complement strand
GCGTTCGGCACGCTGCATCGCATAACCGAACTCGAAGCGCAGCCCGATTCCCTCCGGGTCGAGGGCGATCGCCTTCTCGAAGTAGGGGATCGCGCCGTCGATGTTGTCCTGGTTCAGTTCGATACGCGCCAGCCATTCGTTGCCCTGGCGCTCGTCGAGCCCGGCCAGCTGCCGGGCCAGCTCCCGGGCCTTGTCCACGCTGCCGCCGGCGACGCCCGGTGCGTTCAGGTAGTAGCCGATCTGCTCGTCCAGGGCGTCGATGTTGGTCGGGTCGAGTTCGATCGCCGTGGCCAGGGACTTCTTGTAACCGCCGATGCTGAACATCGCCCGGGCGATGCTGACGTTGGACATCTTGATCCGCACGGCGACGGCGTACTGCAGGTGGGCGTTGCTGCTGTCCGGCGCGGCCTTGACCGCCTCCTTGCCGAACTTGACGCCGTCCTTGTGGTTCTGCTGGGCGTTGCAGATCTCGGTCAGGAGTTCGAGGCTGCGGGGCTTCTGGCTCGCGTTGGACAGCGTGGGTTCGAGCGTGGCCCGGGCCTCGTCCCACTTGCCCTGGTTCATCAGGGCGCGGGCGTCCTCGTGGACGCCGGCCAGGGTGGGTGGCGAGACGGCCAGTCCCAGGAGGATCAGACCCGTGACCAGCAGGGTGCGCTTTCGCTTCATGGTGTGCCCCTCTTCGACCCGTCCTGGGTACCGCTGTCTCCAGGCACAACGCTGCCCGCCGGGGAAAGTTTCAGCGCGGTACAGGAAAACGGGGCGAGGCTACCGCGCCTCCACGACCAGACTCCGGCAACGCAACCGATCGTGGCGCAATCCAGCGGCCCGGTCCATCCGCCGGAGCAGCTCGGGCAGTTCCACCGCGAACTTCCACTCCGCGCTCTGGCCCCCGACCTCCTGGAACCCGGCGCACCACTCCTCCCACCACGGAGTGACCCGGGTGGCGATCGGCTCGACCACCAGCAGCGAAGCCCCCTCGCGCACCGCCGCGATCAGCCCGTCGGCGAGGCGCCGCCGGGCCGCGGGATCGAGCTCGTTGAGCGACCAGCCGGCCACGATCGCCGACCCCGCGCCGGGCAACGGGAACGTCTCCAGCGAGCCCCGCCGCGGCGAGCCCGACAGTCCGAGCTGACGCCAGTTCCAGCGACACTCGGCCACGGCCCAGCCGCTGCGATCGACCCCGGCGACGCCGGGCACTCCGTCACAGGCGATGGCCCAGGCCGCTGCGCCGACCCCGGTCCCACAGCCCAGATCGACGATCTTCCGCGGCACGACGCGAGCCAGCCCCGATTCGACGATCACATGGCGCAGTGTCAGATAGTGCAGAGGAGCGAAGTACATCGCATAGGCCGCCCGATTGCCGGCCCCGGCGAAGGCATCGCCGAGCCGGTCGCGGCCGGAAACGTAGCGACCCGACAGCGCCTGGACGGCGCGCCGCACCTCGGGCAGCGTCAACTCCGCGAGGTGACGTGCCTCGAGCGCATCCAGCCAGCGGCGGAACGCTTCTTCGGCGTCGAACTCCACGGGCGCAATGGTAAATGGTCCAGGGGAGGGAAGTCGTCAGAACTCAGCTTGCCTGAGCACGATAGAACTTGATCACGGGGCAGGACTCCTCGTCCATCGCGTATCCAAGCTTTTTCGCTTTCTTGACCACGGTCGCCAGGGATGGCGACCAGGCCACCCCCTGACCCGTCGAGTGATCCTCGACTTCGAACCAGATCTGCTTCTCGGTGCCCCGGTAGCAGTAAACTTTGTAAAGCACAGCGATCATGACGGACGTGTTCTCCCGGTCGTTCGTGTCCCCTCTCGATTACGGGCAAGCCAGGGATGCGTCAAGGACAATTCCGGCGGAAACCCCTGTGAAAACCTTCGTTTCACGATCCCGTCACCCCGTAGATCGAACCAATGGCGAAACTCCAGAAACCGGGCCATGGGCCCGGGACGCCACGACGCGCTAAGCTCTCCCTGAACCGCGCTGGATTCCCGCAACGGTGGGGGGAGAATCGGATGAAACGGTCTCGATGGGTCGGTCTGCTGGTCGCCGTGGTGGTCTGGGCTCTGGCCCCGGCGCCCCCTGTCCGGAGCGCCGGCTCGACCGGGAACCTGACCCCGGAAATGGCCCGGGAAGCGGTGGACGAGATCGCTCCCGACGTGGCCAGGATCCGGGGGCTCGAATTCAAGAAGAGCGTCCCGGTCTCGGTGATCGACGATGCCGAGGCGGCGAAGCACATCCTGTCCCGGGTCGATCGGTTCCAGATGAAGGAACAGCTACAGCAGGCCCAGGTCGTCTACGAACATCTCGGCCTGATCGACGAGGGCGTCGATATCCTGGCCGCGCTGATGAAGGCGATGGAGGTCCAGGCCGGCGGTTTCTACGACCCGGCCAGCGACTCGTACTTCCTGCTCGACGACATGCCGGCGGCGGCGGTCGGGTCGCTGACCTCCCACGAGTTGACCCACGCTCTCGAGGACCAGCACTTCGACCTCGACCAGCGCATGGTCGACGTCCTCGACAACGATGACCAGCTGTTCGCCCTCGGCGCGATTCACGAAGGCAGCGCGACCCTGGTGATGACGATCTACACCGCCAAGGCGATCATGGAAGGGACCGTCGACCTGGTCGCCCTCGGCGAGTGGGAGAAGGAGTCCGGCCAGATGGAGGCGCTGGCCGAGCTGCCGTCGGTGCTCAGTCGCCAGCTGATCGGACCCTACATCCTCGGCGCGCGCTTCCTGACCAGGGGCAACATGCTCGCCGCCATGACCGCCGGGTTTCCGATCGACGACGTGGCCCGGGTGTTTGCCGACGGGCCGCGGTCGTCGGAACAGATCATCCATCCCGAGAAGTACTGGGACGAGGACGAGCTGGACCCCCCGATCGCGATCGACGATCTGGGCATCGGCAAGGCGCTCGGGAAACGCTGGACCACCTCCGGCGGCGGAGTGCTCGGCGAGCTGGTCCTCGCGGTGATGACCGGGGCGACGAAGATCGGCGACCCGAACGAGCTGATGATGCAGGGCGGCGAGGTCTGGACCAACGAGGCGGCCAAGGGCTGGGGCGGCGACCGCTGGGAGCTGTGGAGCCACAAGGATGCGCAGGTGACCCTGGTCAAGACCGTCTGGGATAGCGAAGTGGATGCGATCGAGTTTTCCGAGGCGCTGGACGGGAGTGGCCTGGCGGTGCGCCTGAGCGGAAGGGTCGTCGCGATCGCCGGCGGCGACCTGGCGGCGCCGGGAAAAAAGCTCGAATCGGCGCTGGGCAAGATGCTGGAGCCCTGACGGTCGCCGCAAGGGGGGGCGGGGCGGTCCCTGCTTGAGTCCGCTGAGGCTCTCCGTTAGAGTAGGGGCCGGTCAAGACTCGGAAAAACACGTTCTTTCAGGAGGTCGCTCCAGATGGCACACGAACTGCCTAAGTTGCCCTACGCCCATGACGCTCTCGAACCGCACATCGATGCCCGCACGATGGAGATCCATCACGGCAAGCATCACGCCGCCTACGTCGCGAACCTGAACAAGGCGCTCGAGGGGCACGCCGACCTGCAGAAGAAGTCCCTGGTCGAGCTGCTCTCCGATCTGAGCGCGGTACCCGAGGAGATCCGTGGCGCCGTGCGCAACAACGGCGGCGGACACTTCAACCACTCGCTGTTCTGGACCGTGATGGGGCCGGGCGGCGGCGGCGAGCCCTCCGGCGAACTCGGCGATGCGATCCGCTCGACCTTCGGCTCGTTCGACGAGTTCAAGACCAAGGTCAACCAGGCCGGCGCGACGCGCTTCGGTTCCGGCTGGGCCTGGCTCTACGTCAAGGACGGTGCTCTCGAGGTCGGCTCCTCGCCGAATCAGGACAGCCCGGTGATGGACGGCCACAAGCCGATCCTCGGCGTCGACGTCTGGGAGCACGCCTACTACCTGAACTACCAGAACCGCCGGCCGGACTACCTCAGCGCATGGTGGGGCACCGTCAACTGGGATCAGGTCGCCGCGAACTTCAATCGAGCGAAGTGAGTACCTGACGTAACGCAGCATCCGCCTGCGCCTCGGCCCGCAATCCCGGGTCGAGGCGCAACGCCTCCGTCAGCGCCGCTCGCGCCTCGTTGGGTTCGTCCCGTCCGATCGCCTGGCGCGCCGCCTCGAGCCAGTAGCCGGCCAGCTTGCCGTTCTGCGCGAATCCGTCGGGGTTCAGCTCCGCCGCCTGTTGCAGATGGCGCGCGGCGGCGCCGGCCCGACCGGCCTGGAACTCGACGTAGGACAGGTTCTCCCAGACCTCGGATCGATCGGGCCCCAGCGCGGCCGCCTCGGTGAAGGCCAGGATCGATTCCTCGGTCCGGCCGAGCCAGCCCAGGGTGCTGCCCAGGTTGGCCCAGGCCGCCACCCGTCGCGGCTGGAGCGCGATCGCCTGCTGCCACTCGGGAACCGCCTCGTCGTAGCGCTCGGCCCGGGTCAGGGCGTCGGCCAGCGCGTAGCGGGCTTCGGGCTGCTGCGGATCGACCGCCACCGCCCGTTCGAGCCACGTCACCGCACGCTCCGCACGCCCCGACCTCAGCTCGGCGAGTCCCGAGCGCAACAGGGCGAAGCGGTTCTCCGGGTCGTCGATCAGCACCTCGGAGAAGGCGGCGAGGGCCCGGGGGTAGTCCCCGGCCTGGAACAGGTTCTCGCCGCTCATCAACAAGCGCCGCGCCGCGGTGCGATCCTTGGGATCGGCCAGACCTTCGGGGATGTCGGTCGCTGGAGGTGTGCCGCCGACGTAGCCCAGCGCCCGCAGGCGTTCGAGCACCTCGGGGTCGGTGACCGCATCGGTCGCCGGGGCGTCGCCGGTGTAGCCGTCCAGCCGCGCCAGCAGCTCGGCGAACCGATCGGGGCGCTCCCGGGAGAGGTCGTGCAACTCGTCGGGGTCGGCCCGCAGGTCGTACAGCTCCGGGCGCGGGGCATCGATGATCTTCCAGTCCCGGGTCCGCAGCCCGCGGATCGGGGCCCAGCCGAAGGTCGTCCAGGGGTACTGCGCCTCGACGTAGGCCTCGTCATCGGGACGCGGGCCGCCGGCGATCGCCGGCTCGAGACTCAGTCCGTCGATTTCTTCCAGGGCCGGCAGCCCGACGAGGTCGAGGATCGTCGGCGCGAGGTCGACCAGCGGCGGCGCTGCGTCGGAGCGCCGGCTCGCCACGACACCGGGGTAGTGGAAGACCAGCGGTACCGTGATCGTCGTGTCGTAGACGAACATCCCGTGATCCGACTCGTCGTGCTCGCCGAAGCTCTCGCCGTGGTCGGCGGTGAACACGGTCAGCAGCCGTTCGCGCTGGTCCGCCGGAATCCCGGCGAGCAGCGTCTCGATCGCGTGATCGACGAAGGTCACCTCGCCGTCGTAGCGACCGCGTTCCCCCGGTTGCCAGAAGACCCGCGGCGGGTCGTACGGCGCGTGGGGGTCGTAGTAGTGGACCCAGAGAAACCAGGGCCCTTCCTGATCGCGAAGCCACTCCAGCGCGGCGGCGGTCGTCACGTCGGCCGGCCGCTCCTGGCTGCTCTCCTCCGCTCCCGGCAACTCGTCGTCGTAATGATCGAAACCGCGGTCGAGTCCGAAGATGCGCACGAGGGGGTAGCCGCTGATCACCGCGCCGGTGCGATAGCCGGCGGCCTGCAGCGTCTGCGGAAAGGTCGGGATCGAGGCGGCCAGCACCTGTCCGTTGTCCCGCACCCCGTGGCGCAGCGGATAGCGTCCGGTCAGCATCGCCGTGTGCGAGGGCAGGGTGACCGGCGCGGCGGCGACCGCCGTGGCGAAGGCGAAGCCCTCGTCGGCGAGCCGGTCGATCGTCGGTGTCGCGTTGGTCCCGCCGATCCAGCCCAGGGAGTCCCGCCGCAAGGTGTCGACGGTGATCAGCAGGACGTTGCTGCGCTCGGGGACGTCGACCTGGCGGGGACCGGAGCAAGCAGCGAGAACCGCGATCAGGGCGATCGGCACCGCGGTCAGCGGTCTCAACCCGGCGCCTCGGTGGTGCGTGAGAGGATGCCGGAGAAGCGTTGCTTGATCCCGCCCTCGGAGACCAGGTCCAGGTAGTAGTAGTAGGTCTTGCCGACCTCGACGTCGGTGTCGTCGAAGCGGTAGCTGTGCTCGCTGGCGTCGTCGGTCAGACAGCGGATCACCGTGTCGTTGATGCGTCGATAGGGCCCGCCGCGGCTCATCGCTCGATAGACCAGATAGCCGTACGCACCCTCCTCGGAACCCGCGGTCCACTTCAACGTGTTCGTCGGCGGCGTCGCGTCGGCTCCGCCGCTGCAGCCGGTCGCACCGATCACCAGGATCACGACGAGGCTGATCGCCGCGATCCCCGGGAGCGAGCGGCCTCCCCGGCTCACGGCGAATCCTCTTTCTCGGGGTCGAAGCTGTGTTGCCCCTCGGGATTCGAACCCAGATCGGTGATTCGCGTGCCCGGAGGAGCGACGAGACCCGCGTAGGGGATCGTGAAACGCGGCTGTTCCGCGTCGACGACCAGCTCGCCACCCACCGAGCCCTCGCGATCGATCGTGGCGCCGACGTCGACCTGCCAGCAGGTCGAGCGCGCCGCGGAGCCGCTGCAGGGTTTCCAGTTCAGCGCGAACCGCTTCGTCGAGTCGGTGACCGACCCGATCGCGAACGGGGTGCCGCTGCGGCTGTTCAATTGAAACGATGCCTCGAACGGTTCGCCGATACGTACCGCTCCGAACGAGATCCGGGGCGTCGAGGGGACGACATCGTCGTAGACCCCCGCGGTGAACCGGATCACGTAGTCCGGCTGGTTCGTCACGTTGGTCCGCAGCTGGATCGCGTCGGAGCGGAATCCCGCTGGCGTGTCGGGCGTCAACTGCAAGGTCAGCCGGAGCATCTCGTCGGCGACGCCGCTGCGACCCGCCTCGGTGACGGTGACGTACTCCGGGCGCGTGACGACCTGCTCCAGTTGCACCGAGTCGACCTCCCGGCTGGCGATCTCGAACTCGACCTCACGGCCGGTCTTGCGATCGACGAGGCCGAAATCGACGTGGGCCGTCTCGTTGTCGTAAGCCGACTGGGCGAAGGTCTCGAGGATCAGCCGGGGGCAGGGTCAGTCGGCGGATCGGTACAGGATGAAGCCGAAACGCAACCGCCCCAGACGGCTGTGACCTCGTGCTCGACCCGGATCGACCCGGAGCCCCCGGGAGGCACGACCTCCAACACGGTTCGATCGTCGCGCTGGGCTGTTGCGTGGAGGTGTCGAACCTCTGAGAATCTTGATCGCGGGCGTCGAGGTGGTTACCCGGAGCCTGGAACTCGCCCCGGACCCTGTACCGAACTGGTAGCTGTCGCCGGCATCGAACCGCTCCTCCTCGAACACGAGCCCCTCGGAGAGCAATACGCAACTGGAACGAAGCGCGGCGATT
>CALNYP010000077.1:0-103545 GCA_942490715.1 uncultured bacterium | reverse complement strand
GGTTTGGGGGCGATTTTGGCGCTGTATTATGATAAGCAAGGTGAAACTGCCATTTTTGTTCCTGCTCGATCGTCTTGCTATTGCCACTGCCATTTTTGGCTTCTTTGTACGTATGGCTAATTTTGCCAATTCGGAAATTTTGGGCGTTCCTAGCGATAAGCCTTGGGCTATTATCTTCGAGCGTGTCGATATGCTGCCTCGACACCCAGCCCAGCTTTATGAAGCGATCGCTTATCTTACGATTTTCATCACCCTATGGATTATCTACAAATCAACGCAGATGAAACAAAAGCAAGGGGCTATATTTGGCCTGTTTTTGGTGCTGGTATTCAGTGCCCGCTTTGCCATTGAGTTCGTTAAGGTTAAACAGGCTGCCTATGCTCAGGATTGGACTATGAGTGCAGGTCAGATGTTAAGTGTGCCATTTTTAGTGGTTGGGGTGGTTTTGTTACTGCTGCCTTACTTTAAGAAAACCTAGCGTTTAAGCGGCTCTCGTGGGAAGAAGCTCAACTTTAGGTTGAGCTTTTTTATAAGCTTTTTATCAGTAATGTTAAATTAAAATCAGTTAATCGGCGCCTTATATTCACCAATGCCGACAAGGCTTTGCTAGAATAACAGAGCCAAACCGTTCGGTGGGTTTGCGGTTAAATCCTCTCACTCGCCTCAATCATGTCCATTAATATAATTGCGCTGCATTCGAGTTCATCGCCTATTTGTTCTATAGGGATAAAGCCATTTTAAGGAGCACTATGTCATACGAAGTTATCTTGCTTGGTGTCGCCGCGTTGATTGCGGTGGGTATTTTGTTGCATCATCCCTCAAAAACCTTAGGCATTCCCAGCTTGTTGATCTTCATGGGCGTAGGCTTAAGTTTAGGTAATGGTGAGTTTTCATTTGTCTATGATAACTTGGCTTTGACTTCTACCGTTGGTGCGGCTGCACTCAATATGATTGTATTTGTCGGGGGAATAAATACCTCTACCGACAGCATCAAGTTGGCTTATAAAGAGGGAGGGGGTGTTAGCCACCTTTGGGGTGTTTTTTACCACTGTTATCTTAGGTGGATTACTGTATCCGTTAACCGATTGGAGTTTACTGATCTGCCTGTTGTTCGCCGCTATTGTGTCGTCAACCGATGCTGCTGCGGTTTTTTCGATTCTTGAGTCGAAAAAACTCAAGCTAAAAGAGAAGACTGATACCGTACTGGAGTTTGAATCGGCAACTAATGATCCCGTCGCCCTCGTTATGGTGATGATCTTGACCGGAATTGCCTTAACTCCAGATAAAGCGATTTCGGTATGGGAGATTGGCCAGATGTTGGCGCTGCAGATCTTACTGGGGATCAGTATCGCATTTATTGTCGGTAAGTTAGCCGTCGCAGCGCTCAACAGGATTCAGCTACAAGAGTATGGGCTGATCCCGGTATTTGTGCTCGCGAGCTTTATTATTGCCGCGTATGGTAGCGATCTCGCGGGGGGGAACATTCTTATAGCCTCTTATGTTTGTGGTGTGGTGATAGGTAATGGCATTAAACGTGGTGGAGAAGTGACTAAGCATTTCTTTAATAGTCTCTCTTGGTTGGCACAATCACTGATGTTTATTATTTTAGGTTTACAGATCTTTCCTCAGACCTTGTTTTCGGTGTTTATGCTCTCTTTGATACCTGCAGCATTGTTAATGTTTATCGCTCGCCCATTGGCGGTGCAGCTTTGCTATCTTCCCTTTACTAAGGCGAGCTGGAAGAAGCGTTTGTTTATCTCATCGATTGGTCTTAAAGGGGCGACGCCTATTGTGTTCTCACTTATTCCGGCCGCAGCTGGGGTGGAAGGGGCTATCGAGTTAGTGCATGTGGTGTTCTTTATTGTGCTGTTTTCGATTGTGTTGCAAGGCGCAGCGATTGAGCCTCTGGCTAAAAAGCTCAAGCTGAATATCTAATGTTTAATATCTAATGCTGATAAATCACCTGATTTTAGGTTGAATGTTCAGGCTAAACTAGTGAGGTTAAATCGAGGTGGGCCAAAGTGCCCACCGCTCAAGGCCACCATCAGAGCTTAATGTGAGTAATTTTCCGCTGTCATCCAACACCATAGCCATCACCGTAGTGCCCAGAGAAAACGCACTAACATCCCAGTGCTGGATCTCCTTTCCTGATTTGGCATCCCAGTGGATGATGGCCTGTTTCGAGGTCGCGGTGATCAGCTGCTGCCCACGCCCAACAAACAGTGCCTTTCGGAAATAGCGATATCGCTCAAGAAAATCTAACTGCGCGATATCTGTGTTTGAGCTAGGGTCGATAATGCGGTGGTTATCTAAGCTATCGGCAAAGAACAGGCGGCGATTGGCTTCATCAAATCCGGTGCTGGTGATTCTTTGTGGCAGTGAGAACTCTTTAATAACCTCACCGCTACTTGTGGCCCACCAAAGCACTTTGCCATCGTATCCAGCAGACAGAATATGTTCATTAAACTGGCTGAATTCTAGGTGGCTCACTTCGGTATCATGTTGTTTAAACATAGATAGCTGCTGGCTTGATAGGTTGACTATGATGATGCTGCCTTCGTTCATGCCTATCGCAACTTGTTTACCGCTTTGATTGAGTGCCAAGGTTGAAATGCTTGAATCTGGGTCAAAGCCATTAACCTGCCAACGCAGAGCAAGCTGACCATTAGTTAAATCAAACAGGGATACTCTGTTGCTTACCTGCGACAGCTACGTAGCGGTTATTACCAGACAGCGCAACGAGGTAAGCGGGGGCGCTAAACTGCTCTGCAGGCCAACGATAGATAGGGGTGTGGGTTTTGGTATTCCAAACCGTCACTGTTCTGATGCGCTCTAATGTTATGGCGAGTTGGGCATCTTTTGATAATGCGCCATCAATAAGCGTGTCTTCAACTAATCGGTGGATCTGTTGAGGTGTCTTTGTTGGGGGCGCATCACCACAAGCGCTAAGGAAAAGTGGCGCCAATAATAACAGCAGACAAGATAGAGTAACGATTGGAGAGGCTGAATATGCAGAGAGGCCCTTGGGTAATATGAAAGCGTTTCTAGGGGGATAGTAGCATATGCGCAGACGATTGACAAAGCGCCCTAATTTAACTTAGCGCGCTTATATTGGATCGCAGGAGCTGGATTTGGGTCATTGCAGATATTGCCTTATTTCAGTGCGATAGACCACTTCGAGACGGTCACTGATCGTCATCTGCGCCTCTTGATAGCTCTCGACGTTACGCTTTCGCCTTTCGGGGCTGCATCCACATTCGATACATGACAGGTTGTACAGGACGTTGGTCAAAGTAACGGATCTCCCATACGCCAGCTAATCGCTCACCAAATCCTTGTGCGAGCGATTTTGCTTTTTGTTTCGCATCTTTAATGGCGAGTAGACGAGCCTCTTCAATTAGTTCTGCTTCTTTGCTCGATTTAAAGGCGATGTTGTTTATGCGATTAATGCCTTGGGCTAATGCACTGTCTAAGATGTCGTTGAGTTTGTCGAGTTCTGTAATGGTCACGGTCATTTTTCGACTGGCTTTGTATCCCACTTCATTGTTAGTGCGTGTCTGTGGGTCGTAAACATGGTTCGGATAAAGTTGTAAATTCGCACTTTGGATCTGCTCGCGCTTCACCTCCTGCTTTTGTCAGCCTGCCGATAAGTCGGCTACCGCTTGTTCCAGATCCCGCTTTGGCATCGCTAGGCGGTATTTAGCTTCAGTAACCACTTCTACATTAAGCTCGGCCATATCGGCTTTGACCACGATTTGGCTAGTGCCTATGGTTTCAATATGAGGAAAGTTAATGTCACTGGCCTGTGCCTTAGGTGCCGTGATAGCAAAAGTGGCAGTTAATAAGCTTGCTGACAATATGGCTGCTAATACCGATTTTTTCATTGGTTACTCCGAAATTAAGTTCGTTAGTCATGCTGATGAGATCATCAATCTTGTCGGTATTAACTGAGGGTGTTTTTAAAAAAAGGGTTATGTAGTAATGTAATCTTTTTTATAGTTGAGAAAAATAGAGAAAGAAAAACCTAGTGAATGAGCATCCTGCCATTCACTAGGCGAAAAGCGCCTTTGGGGGTGCGCTTCGAGATATCACCTGTAAGATACCTCGATTAAAACGGTTGTCGTATTAGAAAGTGTGCCTTTTGGCTGGAGCTATTATGACTGCTGCGCTTTCACTTTCTACTACACGCTACCTGCTGACTACCTATTATTTTTATTATTGTATTTCTCAGTTTATCCGAACTCGGATTCTTTAATGTTGGAGCAATTTAAGTTCGCGCATTAGTAGATTTAACTGCTGAGTCATTTTATCTATTTCTGTTTTTAAACTGTTGGCGCGGCTGCCTTGTTGTTCACTCTGTCTAACGAGCTGATAAACCATTTTATTCGATACACCAAATTTTTTGGCGACATCGGATAACAGACAATTATTCGTTTTCACTTCATCTACAATTCGTTGTGCCATCTTTGGCGTAATATTTTTACCTAAGTGACTCATGTGCAGCTCCTCATCAAAATTAATATCTGTGGCGCGATGATTCGAGCTGAGTCGTTCTTTATCTTATGCCACAGGCTTATGTTCTGGGACACATTCAACATCCCACTGGCTTACGCCAAGGTGAGTGAAGAACCGCCATTGCTGTAGTACTAACGAACTAAATAGATTAAGATTTTTCATGATTGACTCCTAAGCAAACTACTAATCACTGGGTAGTGCATCGACTACCTATATGTAGGTATGTAAGTTTCGTGCCAACTTTTTTGTAATAAATTAACCAATTGATAGTTATATTTATTTTTGTTTTTTGTGTCACTAAGCTATTTTTGTTTTGAGCAAAGCCTTCACCAAAATAGAGCAAGTGTGATTAAGCTTGGTGCATCTAATATGGTATCTGCACCTGAGCAATCAGCGAGAATTCAAAGCCCTCTAGGCAGCATTGAATTGAAAAACCTCAAATGTACTGAGTAGGTTAATGATTTAATGCCAAAGGCATAGGGCTGTACAGAAGGTGTGCTGCATTAACCGAATCGATTTAGAGAGCAGACGACGCTAGCTGTCGTCTGCTTTTTTAACTGTGGGGGGATTTGATATTGCTAGCGCTTAGGACGTCTTGAGTGCGATGGCTTGCCTTTATTGGCGCCAGCAGGTTTTTTCTTTTTATTTCCACCGTGATTTTGCATAAAGTGCTCAGGGCCTTCAATCTTATCCCGTAGCGATTTATTGGGCTTTTTGGCGGGCTTTTTTACCGTTTTTTTAGGGGCTTTTTTGTCTTCAGAAGAGGAGTTCTCTATGAGCTTAAATAGGGTTGACAGTTCCTCGTCATCCAAGTCGCGCCACTCTCCTATCGGTAATCCCTTCAAGGAGACATTCATTATGCTCTGGCGTTCCAGCTTAGTGACTTCAAAGTTGAAATGCTCACACATTCTGCGGATCTGGCGGTTAAGGCCCTGTACCAGCACGATCTTAAACACGAAAGTCGAGATCTGCTCTACCTTACATTTCTTAGTAATCACCCCAAGCATGGGCACACCAGCGCGCATTCCGGTTAAAAACGCCTCGGTGATCGGCTTGTTGACCGTGACCACATACTCTTTGTCGTGGTTATTACCAGCACGCAAAATTTTATTGACCAGATCGCCATTGTTGGTCAGAAATATCAAGCCTTGAGAGTCTTTATCTAAGCGGCCAATAGGGAAAATTCGGTCACTATGATTAACAAAATCCACAATGTTATCGCGCTCGGTGCTTTCTGTGGTACTGACAATACCAACGGGCTTATTTAGTGCGATGAAGACTAAGTCCTCTTCCTGTCTAGGCTCTATGTCGCGGCCATTGACTTTAACCTTGTCACCAAAGCTAACCGTATCGCCAATCTGGGCACGTTTACCATTGATAAATACATTGCCCTGTTCGATATAGCGATCGGCTTCTCGACGTGAACAGATGCCACTTTCACTGATGTATTTATTAAGACGGGTTGCTGAATCGCTCACAATGGCTTCCTGTAATCTCGGGTCTGTTGCTGGCTTGACTCTGTGTTGCGCACACTCGATCTAAGCCGCGTAGCGGAATGGCAAGATGCTACCACAAATCTCACTTTTGGTATTAGCCTCAGGCATGTTTTCTGTGACAGATTTAGTCTAGTTAATTGTTAACGGTGTAAATGGATGGTGAATTAATTGAATTTATAATCAGTCAAACTGCATAAGTATTGACTGTGAGATTGAATGAACTTATAGTCATGCCCAGCTAAGTGTTTATTATTAAAAAGAGAGTTAACAATGAAAAAATCCATGTTATTGGGCTGCATTACATTAATGACGGCCTTGGGGTTAACAGGATGTAGTAAGCAGCAAGATGTGTTGGTTGTTGGAACCAATGCCTCGTTCCCGCCTTTTGAATATGTTGGCGGTACCAGTGGTGATGAGATCAAGGGTTTTGATATCGATTTAGCGCGTCAAATTGCAAAGGATGCAGGTAAAACACTTAAGATCGAAAATATGAAGTTTGACTCGCTAATCGTTGCCTTAAACTCAGGCAAAATTGACTTTATTGCGTCGGGAATGACCATTACTCCCGATCGTGAGGCGAGCGTGAATTTTTCTGCTCCCTATTACGAAGCGACTCAGGTGGTACTAGTAAATAAAGATGACGATAGTATTCACACTATTGAAGATCTAACGGGTAAACATTTTGCGGTCCAGCTGGGTTCTACCGCAGACACGATGGCGAAGCAATACACCCAGGAACTCACCGCATTTAATACCGGGTTCGAAGCCATTATGGAACTGAAAAATGGCAAGGTCGATCTCGTTTTATTTGACAGTGAGCCAGCGGCAAACTATTTAGCGAAAAATCCCGATCTCAAGTTGATCAAGCTAGCATTTCCTCCTGAGTTTTACGGCTTTGCCGTTGCTAAGACCCAGCCAGAACTATTATCGAGCATCAATAATACTTTGATTAAGATGAAGCAAAACGGCGAATATCAGGCGCTCGTGTCTCAGTATATTAAGTGATCCCATCATGATAGATGCAATTAATGCTTCACTCTTTACCCCTATTGGTGACGACGGCCTAGTTGGTATCTTATTGATCTTAAATGGTCTTAAGGTCACCCTAATCGTGACCTTCTTTGCCATGATACTAGGGTCGATGCTCGGCATTACCACCACGCTAATGAAGATGTCATCTAAATGGTATTTGCGCTGGCCAGCGGAGCTTTATGTTGGGGTGATACGCGGTACACCAGTAGTTGTGCAGTTAGTTATTCTTTACTTTATCGTGCTGGCTGCATTTGATGTCGATAAAATCAGTGCGGCCATTATCGCCTTTGGCCTTAATAGTGGTGCCTATATTTCAGAGATCATCCGTGCGGGAATTCAGGCGGTTGATAAAGGCCAAGCTGAGGCGGCGCGCTCCTTAGGCTTGTCTCAAGGGATGACCATGAAAGAGGTGATACTGCCTCAAGCTATTAAGAATATTCTGCCCGCCTTAGGTAATGAGTTCATCGTACTCTTAAAAGAAACCGCGGTGATTGGCTTTATCGGTGGAGTGGATTTGATGCGCGCCGGTGAGATCATCCGTAGCCGAACCTTTGAAGATAGTGTGCCGCTGTTTACCTGTGCGCTCATCTATCTGCTGCTGACATACAGCTTCACCTTTATGTTGTCGAAATTTGAGAAGAGGTTAAAGCAGAGTGATTAATATAACTAATCTACATAAAAGCTTTGGCGATAATTTGGTGCTTAAGGGTATTAATGAGCATATCGGTCGCGGTGAGGTGGTCAGTGTGATTGGTACCCTAGTGGTATGGTAAGAGCACGTTTTTGCGCTGCATTAATCTGCTAGAGCAACCGACACAGGGTGATATTGCTATTGATGGTCAATCGATCACTGCCAAAGGTGCCTGTATAGATAAGCTGCGTCAAAAAGTGGGCATGGTGTTTCAGAACTTTAATCTGTTTCCCCATAAAACCGTTAAGCAAAACATTACCTTAGCACCGGTTAAGTTAGGCCTAATGACTCAAAATGAGGCCGATATCGAGGCGCTAGCCTTACTTGAACAAGTGGGTCTATCCGATAAGGTGCAAGCTTATCCTTCTAGTCTCTCAGGCGGACAAAAGCAACGCGTCGCCATTGCTCGCGCGCTAGCGATGAAGCCCGAGCTGATGTTATTCGATGAGCCTACCTCGGCGCTGGACCCTGAGATGGTTGGCGATGTGTTGGATGTAATGAAATCATTGGCAGTGGCGGGGATGACCATGGTTATCGTCACTCACGAGATGGGCTTTGCTCGCGATGTTTCGATAGAGTGATTTTCATGGATGGCGGTTATATTGTCGTATACAGTAAGCCAGATGATCTATTTACTCAGCCTAAAGAGCCCAGAACACAAGCGTTTCTCAGCAAGGTGCTTAGGTAAGGTATTTGCTTAGGTAGGTTTTTAGATAAGCAGGCGCTCAAGTTAGTTTTAGCGGATTAAAAAAGGAAGCATCGGCTTCCTTTTTTAGGTTTATCCATTAATGTTCAACGCTAATTCGAGAGAATGAGTTTGGTGGTGGGCTGCCAAAATTGATAAGCGTGCTTCCCCTGGTTTTTGACTTGGTACATAGCCGCATCCGCTCGCTCGAAGCCAATCGCAAATGAATCATCGGCTGCGAAGCAATACACTCCAATGCTTAAGCCCAGTGAGATATCATAGCCATCGAGTCTGAAATCGTCATCATAGGTATTGAGTATCTTCAGTGCTAGCTGACTCAAGTGCAGCTCATCTGTGGTGGGGAGCATAATGATAAATTCATCACCACCAATGCGGGCACAGTGAGCCTGTTCTCCTGCGATCCTCCTTAAGTTATTGGCAACATGGATCAGTAATAGATCGCCAAACTTATGTCCGAGTTTATCGTTCAGCCCTTTAAAGCCATCGAGATCGATGAAGAATAAGGCACCACCTAAACTAGATAGTGTCTGATGTTCTTCGAAGGCATGGGTTAGGGCTTTGCGATTACTCAGGTTGGTCAGTGGATCGCTGTGAGCCAAGATAGAGAGTTCCTGCTCGTAACGCTTCTCTTGGGTGATATCCATGTGGGTTCCCATCATTCGCAGCGGCGTGCCGTCGGCCTTACGCTCGACGATACGGCCGCGATCTGAGACCCAAGTGACAGAGCCATCTTTATGGATCATACGATGGACGGCCTGATAATAATCTGACTCGCCCTTAACGTGATCTTCAAAGGCTTTTATGACCCACTCTTTATCTTCTGGGTGCAGGTTTTGTTTCCAACTATCGACATGTGCAGCAAGTTCTTCGCGGCTAAAGCCCAGCAGTTCACCCCATTTCATATTAAAGATGGTTAAGTTGCCGCTGGGTATATGTTGCTCCCAAAGGCATAAGCCATTGCCATCTAAGGCGGCAAATAATTTCTCTTCTGCGCGGGCATTTAGCAGTTTAAGCTTGGCGTTTTCTCGCTTGAGCTTATCAGTTGTGCGTATAATTCGGTTAGGGATGGCTGCTCATCTGGTTCCATCTGGGATATCTCCTCTGTGGTTATCAAGATAAGTTAACCAGTTTCCTTGTACGAAACAATGCAGGCGACGTAATGATACATTTTAGTAGATGTTTAGCGTTATAGAGTGACTTATTCACTATTGAAAGGGAAGTATTTACTCATCTTTGCCATGACAAAAAAAGAAGCCGCTAAACGGCTTCTTTTGTATGACTATGTCAATGCTGAATTAGAGTACGGGCAGGTAAGTCAGTACTCGCTCATCACGCTTGATGATAGGATCGACAACCAATTGCTGGAATGTCTCACCATCTCGATTCATCACGTGCTCCATCAAGGTCGGTGAACTTATGATCAATGCCCTAAGTGAGGTGATCTGATCGATTAGCATGTTAGCTAAGATATTCTCGGAAGTGGCGACATAGTTTTTGCCTTGCAGTGAAATGGTTTTCTCTGCATCGATAGCATCGTTTGATAGATGAATACCAACATATTCGCGCCATACTCTGGCCTTCTCTTCACCACGATAATCACTATCATGTGAGGCGAGTACGACCTGCTTTAACATCATCTGTAGCAGGTTGCTCTTGCCTTTCATTTCATAGCTGGTCTGAGGGAAGCCAAAATAACGTCCTAGCGAGGTCGCGTAGCTTGGTAAGGCTTCAATATGCTGATCGGCATAGTCCACGTCGTTAACATAGTATTGAGCATCGACGGGTTTACACTCATCGCTCAGTACTGGGCTGTTCAGGTACCCATTGAGCTCTGCCACTGTGTTGCCCATGGTCATTTGACACAACATGCCTTGCAACTGTTCCTTCACTTTTGGTGCGTCGGCTAGCGCGTAATAGGTTCGGCCTGTCGTGCTGCGTGGTGACTTACGAGTGAGTAGTTGGCGCATCGCCAGTAGTTTGTCTGGCCACATACCTAATACATCACGTTCATTAACATAGGGGTGATTTGGGCTAGAGGCTGGTGCCTTAAGTCCGTTAAGTAAATGACCCTTGTTGACGCTGATGTCGGCGTAGACCAAATCTTGATAGGCTGCAACGATATCGGCTTTAAGGAGTAGTTCTTTTAATTTTTCGCTGTCTTGATGATAGTCCGTGATGATCTTACCCAGGTCGAAACCGTCATCAAGCTTGCTCGCATTGAGACGATAGATGCGTGTCAGAATATCTTCTAGCGAGTGAACCTTAGTTAAGGCACGACTGTCGTCGCTATTCATTCTGTAGGTTACGTGCAAGTATATATCGTTGAGTCCCGCTGCGGTGAGGAAGGTATCCGCTGCTTTATCTACGGCGCGCTGTGAAGCACAGAACCAGTAATTTTCATGGCCTGGACAGAACTCGACTAACTCATTCTGACTGAATGAGAATAGCTCTTCTACAGTCGAGGTATCTTCGACAAACTGACGGATGTCGTCAAAGCCACGTAGACGGTTAATGGTGTAAGGCAGAATATTATCTTCGAATAACGTTTGACGGTTATGACGCACGTTCATGGTGTCATAGCTGTCGTGGTAGCTATCGATATAATACTGCACGATATCGTCGTTATTGGTACCGGCATCGAAGCGGTTACAGTTACTGTTGAGTGACACATGGCCGTCGGTACAGAATGCAAAGTAACGCAGATCGTTTTAGGCGGCGATATTATGCAGCGCCCCATATTGAGTTTCACCCGTGATATTGCCATTTTTTAGCTCTTCACGACGTTTAGCATCTTCAGCTCTCAATGATACAAGGCTGCCATCTTGAGTTTCGACATTTCGTCCGTAACCAAAACGCAGCGCCGCGAGATCGTATTTTTGGAAGGTGGTCGCGAAGCGGTCGGCGTTGTAATCCATTTGGCTAGAGAAGTCGGCTTTAACCGTTAGATTAGGATAACCCGCCTTTGCAAATGCTTCGCTGAACTTAGTTATCTCTTGCTCGTTAAAGAAGTTTGCCTGATCTCGGCTACCCGCAAAGTTGTGTCGCAACCCTAAGGTATGACCCAGCTCATGGGTCAATGTGCCAGCAAAGGCCTGCGCCGCCAGATTGGTAACAAGCGCGGTTTGGAAGCCTGTCGGCATACTTTCGATATCTTTAAGCTTAGAGCCCACCACACCATCGACCCAGAAATTGGCGTCTTTCCAGTCAATCTCGTAACCTTTAATACCACGAGGTAACTCGCGTAATGCCCCGCCCGTTAAACCAAAGGCTTTGTCGACACTCATCAGGTTATGTTCAGCCCAAAACGCTTCGGTTTTGCTTTGCTGAGCGACTAACTCTTCAAAAGGAGCATTATCGGCGTCAGCGGTGGATAGATCGGGGATCTCTGTCTGTGGTAAGGCTTGGTTTCTTGGTTGCTGCACCATAGGATCGTTACTAGTGCTATTTTGCGCGGCAATTAGCTTGTTGGTGGCGACTTCGTTGGCGCGATTAACCGCTTCTTCTGAAGGAGTGTAGTCTACGCCAGTCAGGTCTTTGACTGAGTTAGCATCTAACATGCCGCGGTTGTAGTCGAGTTGTACGCGACGATAGTAACGTGTTGAACCTTGTTCAAGATTGGCACTGTATTGGTCGACACGGCCACTGACGATTTCACCCGTTAATGGGTTAGCGGCGGAAGGGCCATATCCCGCTAGTCCATTGTCTAGTGGTTCGTCGAATAGGGTAATATTGCTGTAACGCAGGTCACCATGACGGTGCGTGCCAGCTTGTGCGAGTTTGAGTTCAGGTAAACCAGTTTCGAACACTCTATTCTGAATGTTGATCGCGGTAATGCTCTGCTGAGCCGCTGTTAAGAATGGCGCATTTTTCGCTTCATAGAAGTTGTTGCTCAGGTAGTAAGTGAGCGATTCCTTCTTAGGATTAAAGTGGTTTAAATACTGGCGCACATAACCATCTTTACCCGCAGCATGGTTGCCATCACGATATTGGTGTTGAGTTCTAAAGAAACCAAAGGTCCCATTTTCATCTTCGCTATAAGGGACGGCTTCAAAGTCGGCGCTAGCCAATTGGTCGAGTGCAACAACCGAAATGTACTCAGTGGTCGTGAACGAAAGGTTATCGAAGTTCCCTTTGAAAAACTTACCGAAACAGGTTGGATTAGCTTGATAGGTATGTTCTATTTCAAAATTGATCACGCCTTTGGCTAAGTCCATTTGATAGCCTTTCCAGTTGCCATCTTGTACCAAGTGGGCCGACTCAGTTTCTGTGGTGCACTGCTTGAAAGTCACTAGATCGGTATAGTTCTCTTCGGCTATCTGCGCCTCTTCAAATTTAGGGATAAAGAACTTTTTCTTGTCCCAGGTGACGTTGCGATCGTTAACTTCCTCTTCCCTATTGGTGCAATCGCCCCAGTTGTCTTCTTGGCACTGGAAGTCGATGTAGTCACCTGGAATGGTGAGTACTGGCGCCTTGTTGTACTCATTATCGTAACGAGAGTCATGGCCTAGACCTATGTTGTCACGATCGATTTGTCTGAGTTGAATGCCATTTTCTGTCATTCGTAGGCTGACTAGCTTCTCTTCACCTTGAGAGAACCCATGGATAGGTGCCGAGTAGCGTGGCGCCTCTCCGAGACTACGAGTGTAAAGAAATAGTCGCTCGGGCTGTTTGGCTGCCAGCTCAGAAATTGTGGTGGCTGAGGAGAGCGTATCTGTGCTCACGCCAGCATTGGTTGTGGTATCTTTAAAATCTTGTACGGCGATCATTCGCTCATCTTTTTTGACTTCTTGATACGGCTCGTCTGTGCCACAGGCACTTAATCCTATCGCGCTTAAAATGGCGATAGCGACACTGCTCTTATACATTGAAACCTCTTCTCTGCTTAGATTTATAAGTATTTTGTGATTGATAGATAAAACACCGAATTACGCTCGTCATAGACTTCAAATCCATGGGAAGCGCCGCGATCCGGATCGTAGAAATAGCCGCTATTGTTATGTCCGATAGCCGCCACCCAGCTAGGGGCAAACGACCAACCTATCTCTTCACTCATAGTGAAACGATTGTCATATCGGTTGGTATTAAAGGCCTTTGCCAAAGCATAGGAACCGTTGATGTCTAGGTACCAGTTATCGATAAACTGCCAAGTCATATCAGCGAGTATGTCGATACGATGTTCAATGAAGTGCTCCCCATTGCGACCAGTTTCATATTGATAGGCGTTGTATTTAAAGCGTGGGGATATAAAGAAATTCCAATTCTGACTCGGACGATAGAACAGATATCCCGCCAGCCTAGGGGCGGCTCTGAGTTTGTTTTCCTTGCTGGTATGGCTGGTGGGGAGATAAACCCCACCACTTCCGATATAACTCCAGTTATCACCGAGGTGACCCGTTGGCGTTCGATATTCTAGAAAGGTGTCGTAGAAGTAGGATTCATTATGATGAGTCTCCACTTCGCCTCCAGTGGAGATGCGGATGCTGCCCCAGGTATCACGATAGCCAATTCGGCCACTGCCGCTGACTGCTTGATAGGAGCTTGGTGCCGATTGTTCGAAGGTATTGCTGGTGACAGATGCACTAACATAGCCTGACCAATGCGATGTTTTACTATCGATTGCTGCGGCAACGTTTTCATTATCTGCCACTGCTGAGTTTGATAGTAAGGCCGCGAATAATAAACCTGTGGATATTATCTGTCTGTTCTTATTATCTGCGCAGCCGCATACACTCAGATAAGTTGAGTTTTTATAAGGCATATACATAACCTAGTTAAAATGAGTTTGTAGAAACTGACCAATAATCCATGAAAAAGGTTTATTAGGTGAGTTTAGGCGCGTGGTTAAATTATTAGCGGTGGGGGTTGCTAATAATTATATGAAGATAAATTAAGAGGGGGTGCCTTTGATTGGTTTAATCCAGCTCATTAGCAGTGATGTAAATTCTAAAATATTTTTCGGTGTCTTATATTTTTGCATCGTATAAGAGGGTAAGCCTGCCTAAAGGAATAAGAGAAAAAACATGCTGGTTAACATTAATGAGCTTAACTGGCTCTGTGCTATTTCAGCTGGGAGAAGGTTTAAGTATTGCTTGCCACATCTTTCAATGTAATACCAATATAGTGAGTGGCTTACCGTCTGGTTATCAGATTCTAATGGGGTATTTAGTTGTCCTGTCGTATGTTGAACAATGTTAGCGTCTTGACGAAGTTTATTAGGGGTCGCTAAATCACTTTCTAACAGGCAAGCACTGATATTTGCGACTAACATAATACCAACAAGTAGTGTTAAGCTTGATACGGTTCCTTGTTTCAAAATACACCCGTGTAATAAAGTTATTATCTATTTTGTGATACAAAACGATACATTTGTTTTTTAGACGAAAGACCACTGTATGAAATAGCTGCTTTTTATTCAATGTGAATACGGTTTTATGATTAATATTGAGAGCTTTATCACAAGGGTAAATATTTTTGCTGTGTATTTTTAACATATGTTAACCATTGGTTTTCCGTTGATTTACTTTGCTGTTGGTTTAATTAACATTAGCGGGCTAAATTAGAAAAAATTACTTTTGTATATGTTAATGGTCACCGATATAAAAATAGTTTTTAGTATTGATTAGGGGCTTGTTAAACTTTTTGTTGAATTCTTTCGAGACAAAAATGTGTTAATCGAGGCGAGCGGATTACAGCCAAGTAATCTAAGTAAAATTCAATTAACAAAGAGTCAAATGTTTTTAGCAGCACTCTTCGGTTTGCGTTTGTTGATTATTTCTCTGCATTGTCAGCTTTTTAAGTAGAATAACTTCACCATAAAGCTTCTGACTCTCTATAAATACCCAATAACACGCTGCAAAAAACGAGCTTGAAAGAGCTACAGACCCTGACTTTATCTATGGCTTATTTTGAGTTTTCTGATTGGGTGGCTGTCGGCTAACAAGGCGATTGATGTGAGAGATATTAGATAGGTAAGCGCACAACGCCCTCAATGCTGGATCAATTAAGGGCGTGGTGTCAAAGGGGTAAACCTTGGCTGTTTGATCACCTCTTTATTCTGAGAGTGATTCGTTAGACCCCCGTCATCTGTCCGGTGTAGAGGATAAAGTTTCGCAGCAAAAATACACCGATAAGGCTAAAGCTGGCGGTCACTGCGACATAGGTAAACTTACGGTCGGCTGACACTTTCATCCATAGGTTGGCGGCAAGTGGTAGCGTCAGTCCGACACCGATCACACCGCCCCAAAATATCCAGCCCCAGAAGCCATAACCTATGGCGTTGAGAGCAGCCACTTGGCTTTGGCCACCAGAGAGGATTAGCCCGACAAAGAAGGTGAATATTAGGCCTATTTCCACCAAGATCATCGGAATTTCGATACCATGGATGAAGCGTACTTCGATTCCATTAGGGTTACCTCGTAACAGCACCCCACCGAGCAGTGTTGCCGCCGCACCAGAGGATAAACCTGAGATTAAAAATAGCAAAGGCAGCACAGGGTTATTCAGCAGTGGGAAGCCAATCAACGCCGATAGTAGGAAGCCAGTATAAGCCCCCAGAGAGATAGATAAGATCACCAACACGCCGGTAATAGCCGCTTCTTGTTTAACTAGCCATTTAATGAAACGGCTGACAAATGCCAATCTATCGCCTAGCAGCTGAAGTATCATCTGGTTGAAGATACAGGCTATCCAGGCAAATAGTGCAACCTGGTAAGCCATCAATACCAAGACCCCCATCGACATCACTGAAGTGGTATTGTAAAACACCAATATCTTCCAAAAATCTAATGGCTTGGTCAGATCGATGACCAATATTCCAAGGCCGCCAAATACGGCGATTGGCGCTCTGATTGCCGCCGCCTGAACGAAGGGGGAGTGATAGGCTTCGCCTGCTAATTTAAAATGTTTTAGCATGATGGCGAAAAATACTGCGCCAGCTGATAATCCCGCTAAGAACAGATAGATGGCTATAGGCCAATGCCATACTAGGCCTTCAAAGTGAAAAGCACTCATAGCATTATCTCCCCATCAATGTTTTGCACATGGAACAACTTAGGCCGAGTACCTAGGTCCACTTTTGAGCGATAGGTCGGTTTACTCTTTAGGAGTCGTACTAGGTCTGAGTCAGGGTCTTTCAAGTTACCAAAGGTTAATGCCTTAGTTGGGCAAGCAAGCACACAAGCAGGCGCTAATCCTTTTTTCAATTGGGTCTGCTGACAAAAATCGCATTTGTCGGCTGTGCGGGTCTCAGGATTAATAAATCGGACCTGATACGGGCAGGCGGCAATACAGTATTGGCAGCCGACGCAACGCTCTTCGTGCACGGCGACGATACCGGTTTCTTTATCTATGTAAGCTGCCCCCGTTGGGCACACTCTAACGCAAGGTGCGGCCTCACAGTGTTGACAAGAGACGCGATTGAATCGGTAGCTCTGTTCTGGGTATTCCCCAAAGGGACCCGAACGCTCAATGTTAAGTCGAGTGACGCCCTCAGGGACATGGTTGATTTCACGGCAGGCCTCTACACAAGCATTACACCCTATGCAGATATTCTCGTCGTGAACCATGGCATACTTTATCTCAGAGTGTGGCTCTGCCTCGATGTTTTCCGCTAGAGGGGATTTAGTGACGGTATAAACCGATACCCCAGCAAGCAGTGCGCCGCAGCCTTTGAGAAATTGTCGTTTTGAATGTTCCATAACAGGCCTCCTATTGATTGACCCGATGGCAGGTAACACATAATTGGCTATGTTGTTTGCTGTCTAACGTCAACATAGGATCGGATTCAGGATGTAGCTGGTGGCATTGGGCACAGGCGAGTTTGGCTGCGTGAACATTGTGGATCCACTCAACTTCCGCCAAGGCTTGATGATCATGACAAGCCAAGCAGATGGCAACTTGCTTATCTACGGGCATCTGGCTATCGGCGCCAAAGGTATTTATTTGTGAACCTTTCTTAGGGTGATTGCCTTTTTCGCCATGGCAATCTTGGCATTGGATCGCAAGTCCTGGGTTTGCATGTATGCCTAGCAGTTGACCATTGCGCTTATGACATTTCATGCATGTGTTGCTACTTGTTGCATTATCTGCTGCAATGCTTGGGGTAGGGATACCGTACCAAAGGCATGTCGTCATGGCGACATAGAGCAGAATTGAGATATAACGGCTAATTTGGCACATACCGTATCCTTACACCTCATGGTGAACATGATCTCGGCTTTAGAGGAGAGCGCCAAGTGGCTAGTTTGACGCTCGGTTGCGCGATTACTGCTTGAGCACTGTTAACCATTAGGCGGCGAGAGCATTGCGCAGTAGGGCTTCATCACAGTGCTTATCTTTATCCAATTTGATAAATTGCACACCGATGTAATCTAAGCATTTTTCGACAAACTTCATCTGTTCAGCAGAGCTCGCATTTGGGTCGCTAACCACTAGTTTGACCGCTGATGATTCATTGTCGACTACCACATAATCTAGGTGGCAATGCTCCATGAAGTCCTGAACCTCTTCGTGGTTCTTTATTGAATCATCAATATCGACCACATTAACCAGAGACGCCCCGTACAGCACATCGTAGCGATTACTCGCAATTGATTTTAAGCTTTTTAGGAAATGCATAGATTCCTTATCGAGCAAGTGGGGTTTGATGCTAACCGCGGCATCGACCATCTGAACCTCATTTGATCTAAAGAACTTTATGCAAGTCATTACGAAGGTCACGATTACGAGAGGAACAATTATGAATAAAACAAAATACATAAATGCATAACTTAAAATAACTGTAGCGGTGGCGTTCATGATAAACCTCCAATAGTACTTCTATTTCTTAACTCTCCATTTAATTATTACTTTATGCGCGATATTTACAACAATTATTAAAATCAAATTATTAAAATTTAGTGGTGGGTCTGATAGTTGGTTTTAGCTATTTCGAATTGTAGATAATCAATAGTTGGATATGCATTTATTAAATTGTGAATATCTATTTCTTTTGTGTTTTTATTTTTTAATTTATTTAAAATTAGTGGTTTGCGGTGGCCGTGTAAATCATTGAAATTAAGAAGTATGATCTAAGTCTATTTTATTTATTTAATAAATTATGCATAAAGTTATTGTTAAAGATATTGTTCGGGCTATAATTCAAATTGGTATGTTTAATGTTTTGAGAGGTATTTTTAAATGAAAAATATAACTCTAGATAGCTTGGATATGCTTAGTGCTAATATATTGGTTAATCTTTATGAAAAGCATTCAGCTTCTTCTGTCGCTATAGATATGAATATACCCGCACCTAAAGTGAGTCGTTGCCTACAACATGCGAGGATGATTTTTAATAATCCACTGTTTATTCGAAAAAAGCATGGCCTCGAACCGAACGAGTTTACTCGGCAACTCTATCCAATCGTGAAGGAGTTGGTGCAATGCTCTGAGCATCTTTATCAATTGAATCAACTTAACCCGCTAGAGTTAAACACGGCTATGGTGATTTATGTCAGCGACCTGTTGATCCAGCATTTTCCGCAGCAGCTAAGCGCCGCGATCAACGCTGCACACTTGCCGCTCAGTTTTGAGTTACGCAGTGGCTCGGAAGATATTTTGGAAGATACGGCTAATGGGCTGATTGATATTGCGATCCTTAGTGAATCTAACCCTGAATTATTACAAAATGATCCTCGTGTTGAGGTGATACCGCTAAAGAGATTAGAGCATCTCTATCTATTGTGTGGCCTGCATCATCCCATATTAAATCAAGAGATTAGCTTAGTTAATATCGCGAGTTATCCCTATCTTAGCGCATTTAGTTCATTAAATAGATCGTCCCTAGATCCGTTCCAAGCCTTTTGTCGTCAGCAAAAACTATTTTGTCACCAGGCTCCCTATGACAACGCGCAAATGGGGCTGGGATTTCACGATCTATTCCGTTACCTGTCTGATAACAAGACGGTGAGTTTGCTGCCCTACAACAAGGTATATGAGCAAAGCCATCTATTACCTGGTTTACATGTGTGTTGTTTATCAGCCATTGATACCGAGTTGCTTTATCGAGAGGAGTCACGGCCTATGCTGTTAGCCTGCTGAAGGTCCACGACCGGATCAGCCGCAGCCCCTCCCGGAGGTCGTGGCCGTGGACGTGAGTCATCGAGATCGGCTGGACGATGCCGATACCGCCGGCCTCGGAGACGGCGGCGATCAACTCCGGATTGCTGCAGGGGTACATCGCTCCGCAGATCAGCGGAACCTCGATGCCGACGCTACGGGTGAACTCGGTCTGCAGCGTCACGGGCCGGCCTTGGCCTCGTCGGGGCCGACCAGCCAGTGCACGACCACCTTGGCGACTTCTTCGTCCTCCGTGTTACGGATCGAGGCCGTCACCAGGTACTCCCGGCTCTCGCCGGCATCGGGAATCGGCGCCTCGCCGTGAGCCGTCAGCGTTCCGCGGGCCTTCTTGAGGTACTCGATCTCGAGCTTGGTCACGATCGCCCGCATCCCCGGCGGCATGCCGGACATCATCGCCAGGCCGCTGGCCAGCTCACCGAACGTCGCCAGCGCCGTCGCGTGAACCGAGCGCAGGTGATTCCGCACCTTCGGCCGGTCGCGCATCGTGAGCAGCGAACGCCCCGGGGTGAGTTCGTGCAGTCGCGCACCGACCGTTCCGCTGTACCGCACGAAGCGTCCGATCAGTACGCTGAACAGCCAGCGCCCGCCGGGGTAGCCGGACAACTTGTGCCACAGATCGGGGATCGAGAAGTTCATCGGTGCATCATAGCGACCCGGTGACGCGACCCTCGGAGAATTCCGCGGGAGCAATCGCTTTTTGACAGTCGGCCGGGGTGCGCGGATAATCCCGACCGGAGACTTCTCTTGCCCACCTTGCCCAGGCTGCCGACCAACAGGCGACTCCTCGCCGCGTCGATCGTGGCGCTGGTCGCGATCGTGGCGATCGTCGCCGTCGTGCGCGGCTCGGGCGACGACCTCATCCCGTTGCGCGTCCGGGTCGACGGCCGGTCGATCAGCAAGTTTCCTTCGTGATCGCCATGGACCAGGGACTCTACGAGAAGCACGGCCTGGACGTCCGGTTCGAAGATGCCCGGCCCGGACTTCCCGGAGGGCAAGCGGGCCGTCGCCGATGGACCGTGGCTCAGGCTCCTGGGCCGGCTGGGGCTTCAGAAGCCCCCTACGACATCAAGGTCGACGGCTGGACTCCGTACATGGTGCGCAAGACGATCGAGGCCCGGGAGCCACCGCTGATCGCGCTGGCGTCGACTGACTGCGTCGTGCGCACCCACATCATCGCCCGCCCCGAGATCCACAGCCTCGAGGAGCTCAAGGGAAAGCGGATCGGCGTTTCGTACCTGCGTGCCACGACCGGATTCGCGGCGCTGCTGCTGGCCGAACGGATGGGCTGGGATCCCGTGCAGGACATCTCGATCATGCTCAACGGGCGGGACGTCGCTGCCCTGAGAACCGGTGTCGTCGATGCGATCGTCGCGGCGGAGCGAGCCTACGCGGACCTGAAGGACGAGGACTACTCGATCCTCGTCGAAACCAAGGAGTGGAACGAACCGATCGCCGGCAACAGCGTGCTGGTGCTCGAGCCCTGGCTCGAGGATCCGGCCAACCGTGATGCGGCGCGGCGGTTCCTGATGGCGACCACCGAGGCGATCGCCCTGTTCCATCAGGACCGGGAGCTCGCCCTCGATGTGCTGGCCCGCTGGAACGGCGTCACGGATCGCGACTACGGCGAAACGATGTACGATCGCGGACGCTGGATCCCCCGGGAGCCGTTGCCCCGCTACGACGGCATCGTCCGCACGATGGAGCTGTACGATTCCAACGAGATGCGCCGCTTCGCCGCCGAGGATTTCCATGACGACAGCCTGATGCATCTTCAACGACGTCGTCGGGCCGGTGATGCGTGGACCGTCGAGTTCGCACTCGGCAGCCTCGGTGCGCATCGGACGGCTGGCTCGAGACCTCTGCGGCGGCAACCCCGACCGCGTCCTCGTCGAGTTCGACACGCTGGGGTCGCTGCCGACGACCCACGCCAGCCAGGGCTCGGACATGGGTCTGTTCGGCGGGCTGCTGGGCTGGGAAGCCGACGACGCCAGGTTGCCCGGCTCGGCGGAGGCGCTCGGAGTCCGCCGGCATCGAACTCGAGATCCGCTATGCGGAGTTGCACGACGAACACCCGAACACCTACCGCTTGACGCTGGACCGCGGCGACGAGCGGCATCGGATGATCGCCGTGTCGACCGGTGGCGGCATGATCGAGGTGATCGAGATCGACGGCACGCCGCTGGTGCTTCACGGCGACTATGCGGTCACCGTGCTCGACGTGAGCGACGACGGCGGCACGACGGCGGCGGCATTGAGCGGACGCGACGACATCGACCAGCTGCTCGTCTGCGGCTCGTCGCCGGTCCGTGTGCTGGCCCTGGCCCGGACCTTCGTCGGCGACGCGGTGGTCGGCGGGCTGCCGGCCGTCGTGCGGGTGCGCCGGCTGGCTCCGGTGCTGCCGGTTCTCTCGCGCAAGGGCCTCGGCGTTCCGTTCCTCCATGCCGGCGAGATGGTCGCCCACGGGGATCCCGCGACCCGTCCGCTCTCGGAGTTCGCGCTGGAGTACGAGACGGCTCGCGGTGGGATCGCCAAGGAAGCGGTCTTCGACGAGATGCGGAAGATCCTCGAGATCGTGCGCGAAGGCGTGCGGCAAGGCCTGGCCGGAACCGAGTATGACGACCGCATCCTGCCGCGCCAGAGCCATCGCTTTGCCGAGCGGCTCGAGCGGGGAACCCTGGTCGATGCCGGTGTTCTCAATCGCGCGATCCTCTACGTGACCGCGTTGATGGAGGTGAAGAGTTCGATGGGGGTGATCGTCGCCGCACCGACCGCGGGTTCGTGCGCGACGTTCCCGGCCACCTGCCTCGCCGCCGCCGAGGCTCGGGGAGCCGACGACGACGCGACCTTGCGGGCGATGCTCTCCGCCGGATTGATCGGAGTCTTCGTCGCGACGCGATCGAGCTTCGCGGCCGAGGTTGGCGGATGCCAGGCGGAGACCGGCGCGGGAGCGGCGATGGCGGCGGCGGCGCTGGTCGAGCTGGCCGGGGGCCAGGCGGATCAGGCACTCTCGGCGGCCAGTCACGCCTTGCAGAACGTGCTGGGGCTGGTCTGCGACCCGATCGCCAGCCGTGTCGAGGCGCCCTGCCTGGGTCGTAACGTCGCCGGTGCGGCCAACGCCATCGCCTGCGCGAACATGGCGCTGGCGGGTTACGACCACCTGATCCCGCTGGACGAGGTCCTCGACGCCCATCGCACGATCAGCGAGAACATGCCCCGAGAGCTGCGCTGTACCGCGCTCGGCGGCCTTTCGGTGACCGCGACGTCGAAGGCGATCGAAGCTCGGCTTTGCGGCTCGTCGGGAGCGACCTCGGGGGGTTGCGGGAGCTGCGGTCAGGGGTGAAGGCCAGACGGGTTGTTGCCGGCCGGTTAGCGCCCTGGTCGGGATTCCCGGTTCAGGAAGACGACGTTCGGTCCATCGGAGTTGGCGCTGACGATGTCGGGAAAGCCGTCGCCGTCGAGGTCGCCGACGGCAACGCCATAGGTCCGGTGAGTGTCGGGCCCGAACCGTTGCTCCTGGAACTTCTTGCCGTTGCCGGCGTTGAAGAAGATCGCGTTCTGCTGCTCCACGTTCCCCACGATCACGTCGAGGTCGCCGTCCCGGTCCATGTCGGCGATCGCGACGGAGTAGCTGTTGCCCGTGGCCAGTCCGAAGGATGAGGAGCGCTCGAACTTCCCTGCGCCGTCGCCGAAGTAGACGGCGTTGGCCTGGCCGATGTTGCCGTTGACGATGTCGAGGTGGCCGTCCCCGTTCAGATCGCCCAGGGCGACGGCGCGGGTCTCGTCGGTTCCGCTGCCGTAGGCCTGACGTCGGTCGAAGTTCGTGGCTCCGTCGTTGAACAGCACGTAGTTCTGCTGGCCATCGCGGTTGGCCAGGGCGAGATCGGGATGACCGTCCCCGTTCAGATCGCCGACGGCGACCGAGATGGTCGAGTCGTCGTCAGTGCCGAACCCTCTTCGCTCCTCGAACCTCCCGCCGCCGTCGTTGAGATAGATCGCGTTTTGCTCGCCGCGGTTGGTGACCAGGATGTCGATGTCGCCGTCACGGTCGATATCCGCCAGGGTCAGGCTGCGGGTGTTGACGTTGTCCGACCCGAACGTGCCGGCCAGGGTGAACTGCCCGGTTCCGTCGTTGAGAAAGATCGGCTTGCGCGCCTTGTCGTTGCCGACGGCCACGTCGAGATCTCCGTCGCCGTCGAGATCGGCGACCGCGGTCGTATAACTGGTGGCCTGGTCCGTGCCCAGCGGTCGGGAGACACTGAAGACGGCCTGGCCGTTGTTCAGGAAAACCATGTTCTGCTGGGGCCAGTGCCGCCCGTTGGCGACGATGACGTCCAGGTCGCCATCGTTGTCCACGTCGCCCAGTCCGACCGACGCCGTGCGCAGCGCCTCGGTCTCCACGCCGAGCGTCGTACGGGCGACGATCTGGCGGGTCTGGGCCACGGCCGTCTGCGGCCAGCACCCGACGTAGGCCCAGAGCGCCAGCCCGATCCAATGGCGGTGGTTGATCTTGATCGCTCCCGGGGTCAGGTCGCCGAGGCCGCGGTGATGCTGGCGATCGAGGCGTCCATCGTCGCGTTGAACTGCTCGTCCGATTGCTGCGCGGTCAAGCCTTCGGAGAGTGCCCGGGAGAAACTGGCCACCATCCCGTGCTGGCGCGAGAGTCGTTCGTTCGCTTCCTCCCGGGAGTAGCCGCCGGAGAGTGCGACGACCCGGGCCACGTTCGGGTGGGCGATGCAGTCGGCGTAGAGATTGTCCTGCTCCGGCAGGGTCAACTTCAGCATCACGATCTCTTCGGGGCCGAGGCGATCGAGCTGCGCCACGATCGCGTCGTGGAGCATCTGCTCGGCCGACGCCTTGTCCGGGCAATGGATATCGACTTCGGGCTCGATGATCGGTACGAGCCCGGCCGCCACGATCTGGCGACCGATCTCGAACTGCTGGTCGACGACGGCCTGGATACCCTTCGGGTTGGCCTGCTTGATGACCGAGCGCATCTTGGTGCCGAAGATCCCGCCGGCCTTCGCCCGGACGAGTAGCTTGTCGAGGCCCGGGATCGGTTTCATCACCTGGGCGCCATCGACCTCGTCGGCGAGCCCCTTGTCGACCTTGAGGAACGGGACGACCTGCTTGACGTTCCACAGATACGAGGCGGTCGGTTGCCCCTCGACTTCCCGGTCCATTGTCATCTCGAACAGGATCGCGGCGAGGACGCGGTCACCACCGAAGGCGGGGCTGGTCATGATCCTCGTGCGCATCTGATGTACGACGTCGAACATCTGCTCGTCGTTCGACCAAGCGTCGGGAGTGACGCCGTAGAGGCCGAGGGCCTTGGGCGTGCTGCCACCGCTCTGGTCCAGTGCGGCGATGAATCCTGGTGCGGTTCTCATTTTCCTGAGTTGGGCTGCGTTGCTCACGATGACCTCTGGTTTGTCGGCGGCGGCGGAGACTTCGGCCGGGAATTCTACAACATGTGTTTCGTGGGCTTGGGCCGGGCTTGAGCTCGGGCTTGAGCCGGGCTTCGGCCGGGCTTCGGCAGGACTGGGGCGGGACTTGAGCCGGACGTGGGCGGTTCGGGGTGAGGTGCCGGGTGGTTGCCTGGTCGGCGAGGCGGGTCGGGGTGCGTCTGCGATTGCAGACTCCGTTTTCTTTTTCGGCGAGGGGTAGTAGATCCTTTCTTACGTCTTACTTTCGTGCTAGGATGCTCAGGCCTCCTCCCTTGAACACCGCTGAATCGGCGGGCGGCGTGTCCCGGCCAGCCCAGACGACCAGGTGATCACGGGAGACTCCCGCATGCTCCGTCCCAATGCGCAATCTCTTGCCGGATCGACGTTCGAACCGGCACCGGCTTCGGTATCCCTTTCGGCGGCCTCTTCGGCGGCCTCTCCACTGTCCGCGGAGCGTTTGCACGGTATCGCGGTGGAGGCGTTTCGGGTCGGCAATCGTGGCCGGCTGGCGCTGTGCGACGCCCTTCGGGTCCTCGCCGAGACCCGGCTGTACTTCAGCCTGGGCTATCCGAGTCTCGCTGCCTACGCCGACACGTTCTTTCAGCTGCGCCGGTCCGAGGCGTTCGAGCACGTCCGTGTGGCCAGGGCCTTGACCCGCTTGACGGCACTGGCCGAAGCCTTCGCGGAGGGGCTCCTCGGCTGGTCCGCGCTGAAGGCGATCACCAGGGTTGCGACGGTCGATAGCCAAGCGCAGTGGATCGAATTCGCCTGCAAGAACGGCATCGAGTCGACGCTGGCCGAATCCAGGGATGCGCACCGGCATGGCCGGAATGCGCCCCGTGATGCCAGGTACGGGCTCCCGAATCTCGATCAGAAACTCGTCCTGCGATTTTCGCGCTCCGACATGGACAAGATCAAGACGTGGATCGAGCAGGCGTGCGCCGAGGTTGCCGAGAAAACCGGGGGCGAAGAAGTCTCGCTCGAGCAGGCACTCCTGTTCCTTTGCGAGCGAACCACCGATTCTGTCCGGGATCCGCAGGACGGCCCGGCCCGCTCCCGAGCCCAGGTCGTCTATCAAAGATGTCCCGACTGCTCCCGGGCCCGGGTCGGAACACGCGAGGGGTTCGTCGAGGTCGACCCGGAGGAACTGGAACGCTACGAGGGCTCCGCCGAGCCAGTCGTGATCGATGGCCCGACGCCGATGGCGCTCCGGCGGCGAATCCTGGCGCGAGAAGCCGGACGCTGCGGCAACCCCCGTTGCCGTGACGTAGCGCAGCATTGCCACCACGTCATCTTCCGGTCCCGGGGTGGCCAGACGCGGCTGGAGAACGAGGTCGCCGTGTGTACCCGTTGCCACGGGCTGATCCACGCCGGGTTGTTGCGAGTCAGGGGCAACGCAAACCAGGAACTGCACTGGTCGCCGGTCGTCGCCCCGCAGATCAGGCCGGCGGACGCCTCCGTGGAGTCTGCGATTGCAGACTCCGGCGCGACCAGGCGATGAGGAGCTAGAGGTACACCGGGGCAAGCACCTGGGCCAGTGTGCGCATCGCCAGCAACAGCATCACCGTGCCGACCGTGATCGCGGTGATCGTCCGCGTACGAGCGGCCAGCTTCGACGTGACCATCAGGAAGCCGATGGCGATCAGCAGTGCGATCGCGCCGATCGACGGGAAGAGCAGCCGGCCCTGATTCGAGAAGAACATCCGGTTGAACGTGACAAGCGCCGTCATGTTGAGCGCGACACAGGAGCCGAAGAGCAACACCGCTCCCCGTAGCTGCGTGTCGCGGGCCCGGGGCCACCAGGCACCGAGGGAAGCCAACGACAGCAAACTCAACAACACATAGGAGACCACCTGCCAGCGTGGCAGACGGATCTGCATCCAGCCGAACCAACCCCAGAAGCTCTCGATCGCCGGCGCCAGGATGCCCTGGGTGACGAAGGCGACCGACAGCGGAGCGAACGCGGTGAACTGGGGTTGGGTTGCCAGCCGGGTCTTCCAGCCGAAGAAGTCGAGGCTGCCGTAGATCACCGCATTGCGCACGAAGAACCAGCCGCTGATCGCCAGCATCAGGGTTCCGACCGTGGCCACGAGAAGCACCGCGTTTCGTCTGTCGGCCGCGCGGAGAAACAGCACGACTGCGACCGGCAACGCGAGGAACAGGACACTCGGCTTCGTCGCCATTCCGATTCCGAGTAACCCGCCGATCCAGACGGCGTCGCGGAGCGTGGCGCCACGCGTCGAATCGTCGCGACCCAGCGCAATGCCGAGGCGCCACAACGTCCACGTAGCCGCGGCCGTCGCGAGGTTGTCGTTGTTCAAGGTCGCCGACAGGAAAATGAACTGCGGGTTGAACGCGACGACCGCGAGCGCCAGGATCCGAGCGGCCGGCTCGTCGGGCAACAGAACCCGCGCCAGTCGCGAAACGGCGAGCAGGGTGAACACACCGCACAAAATCGACAGCAGGCGCATCGCGTGAACGGCGAAGAGCGGAGTCAGTGACGCCGGGCCACCGGGGGGATGCCGAAACCGGTTGAGCTCCGTTCCGCGCTCCCACCAGTTGAACTCGGGGTTCCGCGGCGGCAGGAGCGATTCGTCGAGGGCATCCTCGATCCCGAGCCGGACATCGCGGTCCCAGTCGGCGGATTCCTCGGGGGGCAATGTGAGGTCGGCGCCGCGCCGCCCGTCGACGGCGGAAAGGACCACCGCGCCGAGCGCGTAGTACAGCGGCGGGTTGAAGCCCTCGGCCTCGGACCGGCGGGCGGGGTCGGTCTGGACCGGAAGCCCCTTCCCCTGGGCCAGCAATCGCGAGTAGGCAAAGTGGGACGGCTCGTCCGGTGCGTCGAAGATCGGCACCATGATGTTCGTGACCAGGGCGAGCACGACGAAGCAGCCGACGACCGGCAACACGAGTCGGTCGGCGCTCCGGCCGGTGACGGCTCGGGCATCGGCGGCCCGGGCATCGGCGGCTCGGGCATCGGCGGCCCGGGCATCGGCGGCTCGGGCATCGGCGGCTCGGGCATCGGCGGCTCGGGCATCGGCGGCTCGGGCATCCGGGTTGCTCAAGGCGTTGCCGCCTCGGCCAGCACGTGCAAGAGGTTCTCCACGAACTGTCGCGTGCCCAGCTCGGTAAAATGGCAGATGTCACCGAAATGCTCGCCGTCCCGAGGCATCAACGCCTCCTGATCGACGAAGAGCATGCCGGGACGCGCCTGGGCCGCCTCACGGAGAATCACGTTGTGGGCTTCGATCCCGGCGACGACATGCTCCGGCCTGCCCCAGATCTCGATCGGCAACCCGAGCTCCTCGGCCGAGTAGTCCAGCTGACGCGCACCGAAGCGCTGGATCGAGTACCCGTCGGGAACGAACCAGGCAAAGCTCATCAGCAACACCGGCTCACCACGACGATCGGAGAGTTCCAGGATCTGGTCGAGGTTACGGCGAAAGGGCTCCGCGGTCTTGATCGCCGACCCGTGGCGTGTCAACTCCGGCGGCGGGCCGGAAGTGGGAATCTCCGCAGTCAGGCCAAGCCTGTGTTCGACGAGGGTTCCCAGGTAGTGCACGGTGAACGGCAGCGTGAACAGCGCTCGTCGTGGATGCGCCTCCACGGCGGCGATCGACGCGTACCACGTGTAGTGGCTGTAGTCGTCGCGAAAGTCGTCAGGTGGGGTATTGTTGGCCCGGAGCTCGTTGATCCCGTGATAGAAAACGACGAGGTCGAACCGCCGATCACCCAGGCGACGATCGAGTTCACGGTACTTGTAGTAGCTATCGAGAGTCGAATGCGCTTCCCGGGCGAGGTTGAACACCCTCACCGGCCCTGGATGTTGCTCCTCGAGCTGCTGCTCCAGGGCTTCCGCGGAGTACTCGAGTACCGAACCGCCGAGCAGGAGCACGTCGAAGCTACCGTCGTCGTCCGGCGCATCGTAGACCTGTCGCAGCTCGGGGTAGAACGCGAGCAGGATCTCGGGAACCGTGAACGCCCCGGACCGCGAGCCAGTATCCGCGGGAGAGCAGTTCGGCGAACAGCACCAGACCGACGCCGAGCACGACCGCGAACAGTAACTTCCGGCGCCCGGAGCGCCTCGGTTCCACCACGACTCTCGATCCCCTTCCCTTCTCGGCTCCTGAGCGTGTGAGAGTAGTTCTTCTCCCGGTTCAGGTCGAGGGGAATGGGGCCCGCGTCAAGATCGACCGCCGGAAGTCTCCCGCGATGCGTTGCCCGCCCGATTGATCTCGCAGTCGATCCGGCGTAGAAGGACAACAATCCAATCGCAAGGGGGGATCCTCATGAAACTTCACGTCGTCATGCTCTTGATCGTAGCGCTTCCGGGGATCTGTCTGGCCGACGAGGGGCGAATCCCGATTTACGAGCCCGTCGTTCTGGCCGGCGCGGGTGCCTCCGGCAAGTACACCGTCGTACGCAACATCTCCCACACCAACACGGTGATCACGATCAACGGAACCGGCGTCGAAGAGGTCGAGATCGATCTCAACGGCTTCACCCTCGAAAGAACCACCCAGGGACACCCCGTGCGCGCAAGCAACGTCAAGAGTCTGATTGTCCGTGACGGATACATTCGCGCTTCCCCGGACGGCGGAGCGGTCATCGCAGTCGACAACTCAACGGAGTTCGGCGAGGTGATCATCCAGTCGGTCAAGCTGTTCGGCGGGTCGGTCGGCATCGACCTCGAAGACGTACCGAACTTCCGGATCGTCGACAATGTCGTCGCCTCGACAGGCCAGGGCATCCGCTCCGTCGGGGCCGAGGGCGCCCGCTCCGGCGGCATCATCGCGCGCAACGTGGTCAAGGAGACCATCGGGTTCGGGATCATCATCGGCGACAACACTTCGACGCCCCACGGACTGCACATCCTTAACAACCGAGTCGAGAACACCGGAAACGACGCGATCGTCGTCAAGCGTGCCAACAGCTTCATCATCGAAGGTAATGTCATATCCAACATCGACACCTCGGGCATCAAGGTGCAGGCGTCGACCTCCGGCCGGGTCCTCGGCAACACCGTGCATCAGGCGGCCACCGGCATCTTCCTCCTCAGCGACACACAGAACTGCCTCGTCGTCGACAATGTAGTGGGCAACAACACGGGAGTCGGGCTGCTGGCGAACGGCACCGGCCACCACATCGAACGAAACCTGATGAGCAACAACGCCGGCGGTGGGCTGGTGCTCGACGGCGACAAGGTCTTCTTCGGCCGCAACACGGCGGTCGACAACGCCGGGACCCCGACCTGCGGGACCAGCCCGCCAGCGGGCTGCGCCACCCCGGACTTCTGCGATAATGGCACCGGCAACAAGTCGTTCGGTGACAACTTTATGCCCGACGGTTGCTGAGGCCTGCTATCCTCGGACCGTCGTTCGCCATGAGCCGCAGGAGCACCCGACGTGAGAGACACACCGGTCCGCAGCAGATGGTTCGCAAACGCCGCCTGGCTCGCCGCAGGCGCAGTCCTGCTTTCCTTGCCGGCTTCGGCCCAGGAAAAGAAGAAGGACGACTGGTTCAGAGGGTGGCGCTACGAGCTGGCCCTGGGCTCGTTCTACGCCAATGTCGACACCCGGGTACGGCTCGATGCCACCGACCTGCCCGGGACGGAATTCAGCTTCGAGAACGACCTCGGCCTCGACGAGAACGACAGTTCATTCATCGGAAGCTTTTCGACCCGATTCGGCCGACGGAGCAGTCTTCACCTGACGGGCTTCAGTCTCAATCGAGGCGGTACCTCAGAATCCCGCATCTCGATCACCCTGCCCGACCCTGACGACCCCGACGACACGATCGTCATCGACGAGGACCTCGTCGTCACCTCGTTCTTCAACGTCGACACGCTTCGACTCTCTTACCGATACTCGTTCATCAACAACCCCAAGGCCGAGTTCGGAATCGAGGTCGGTCTCCACGTCACGGCGATCGAACTCGGGCTTTCGACGCCCAATCAGCCGCAGATCCCGACCACTGCGGAGGATGTCACGGCCCCGCTGCCGACCCTGGGCGTTCAGGGCGGCTACCGCTTCGCCGAGAACTGGTACGCGATGGGCAACCTGGGCTACTTCGCCCTGGAGATCGACGACATCGACGGCAGCATCACGGCGATGACCGCCGGAGTGGTCTGGCAGCCCTTCAAGAACGTCGGATTCGGCTTGAGCTACCAGTATTTCGATGTCGAGGTCAAGGCCACGACCGACAGCTTCGGAGGTGTCGGCGGCGAGTTCCGCTGGCGCTATGCCGGTCCGGCGGCCTATCTCGCGGTGAGATTCTGACGTCGAGTCGCCGTGGCCTCCGGGCCAGCTTGCCACCGCCGCCCCAGGACCCCAGATTCGACCCGTAGCACCCGGCACCGAGGGGACCGGGGCGAGGGGTCGATCATGCACATTCTCGTTGTCGGCGATGATCCGGACGCACTGATTCTGACCGCCAGGGCGCTGTCCGAGGACCGTGTACACCATGTCGAGACGACCTCGAGTCCCGCGGCGGCGCTGCGCAGTGTCGGCCTCGGCGGAATCGACCTGGTCGTCGCCGACCGGGCGATGTCGGAGATGTCCGGCGTGGACCTCTGCCGGCGCATCCGTGCCGCAAGCACCCCGGCAAAGACCTGGGTCATCCTCGCCGCCGCGGCGAGCGATGGGCCGGAGTTCGACGACGCGCTCGACGCCGGAGTCGACGAGTTCGTACGTCTGCCGATCGACCCGGCCATCCTGCGCGCGCGGGTACGCTCGATCGACCGGCTGGTCGGCCTGGATCGCGATCTGGACCGCCGGGTCGCCGAACGCACCCAGGAGTTGATCAAGGCGCAGCGCGATGTCGAGGAGATCGTCTCATCGATCCCCGACTCGCTGCTGACGATCGACAACAACGGGTGCGTGCAGCGGATCAATCAGCCGCTGATGGACCTGCTGGGCTACTCCGCCGAGGAATTGACCGGCCTCGAGGTCGACAAGCTGTTTGGCCAGGGATTCTACGAGAACGCGATCATGCGCGACCTGCACATGGACGGCCTGGTCTGGAACGTCGAGACGTTGCTCCGGACCAAGGACGGTGGCGAGATTCCGGTGTTGCTGTCCGGTTCGCACATTCGCACCGAGGGTGGTGCAAACGGCGGCCTGGTCTGCGTGGCCAAGGACATCACCGAGCGTGTCCGGAACGAACGCCAGATTCGTGAGCTGGCCTATTACGACAGTCTGACCGGCCTGCCGAACCGACGGATGATGCTCGAGCGCGTCAACCGGTCGCTGAGCTGGGCCCGAGCCCAGGACAAGCAGCTCGCGCTGCTGTACCTCGACCTCGATCGGTTCAAGGACGTCAACGACACGATGGGGCACGACGTCGGCGACGCACTCCTGCGCCAGGTCTCGGACCGTCTGCTGCGCACGGTGCGCCTGGGGGACCACGTCGCCCACCCAGCAAAGACCAATCCTCACGGCGCGATCTCGCGGTTCGGCGGTGACGAGTTCATCGTACTGCTGGCGATGATCTCGAAGGCCGAGGACGCGGCGGTCGTCGCGCGTCGCATCTTGCAGGCGATGTCACAACCGTTCCGCCTCGACGGCCGGGAGTTCTTCACCGGTGTCAGCATCGGCATCGCGATTCATCCCCATGACGGCGACTCGGCCGATGTCCTGCTGCGCAACGCCGACACGGCGATGTACAACGCCAAGGGCCGGGGTCGCAACGGCTACGCCTTCTATTCCCCGTCGATGAACGTGCGCGCGACGCGGCGGGTGATGCTCGAAAACCGACTCCGCGGCGCGATGGAGCGCGACGAGTTCGCCGTGCACTACCAGCCGATCTTCAGCGCCAAGACCGGGAAGATCGAGGCCGCCGAGGCCCTGCTGCGCTGGACCGATGCCGAGTGCGGCCCGGTCTCCCCCGGTGAGTTCATTCCGATCGCCGAGGACTGCGGGCTGATCGTGCCGATCACCGACTGGGTCCTCCGCGACGTCTGCACCCAGGCCCAGGCCTGGAATCACTTCGGTTTCGACCCAGTGCGCATGGCGGTCAACCTGTCGGCCGCCTACCTGCGCCAGCCCGAGCTGGCCGGGATCGTCGCCGGCGTCCTCGACGACACCCAGCTCAGCCCGGCGCAGATCGAGTTCGAGATCACCGAGACCGCGCTGATGCAGGACGACAAGAACACGAAATCGATCCTCGACGAGATCTCGTCGCTGGGCATCAAGCTGTCCCTCGACGACTTCGGCACCGGCTACTCCTCCCTCAGTCACATCCTCAAGTTCCCGATCCAGAAGCTGAAGATCGACCGCAGCTTCGCCGGCGGCGTCCGGAACAAGCCGAACGAGGCCCGGCTCACGGCGGCGATCATCGCCATGGCCCACTCGCTGGGGCTCGGCGTGGTCGCCGAGGGGGTCGAGACCGAGGAGCACGAGGCGTTCCTGCGCAAGCATCGCTGCGACGAGGTGCAGGGGTACCTGTACAGCCCGGCCGTGGCGCCGGAGGCGTTCACCGGGGCGCTGGTGCGCGAGCGGGACGGCGCCGCGCGGCCGTTCGAGGAGACGCCGGCGCCGGCCTGAGCTTCAGTCCGGGTGCCCGCGGAACCAGTTCTCCACGAAGATCACGCCCTTGGTATCCGGCGGCTCCTGCCCCTCGGGGAGCTCCTGTTCACTGAAGAAGACGAACCTTCCGTCGGCGGTCGGCGTCACACCACCCAGGAGTTGCTGCCGGAACAGCTCCGTCGGTTTCCCGATCGCCGGAACGGCACCGGAACCATCGAACGGGACCTCCATGACCCAGCGGCTCTTCTCCGCCTGAGGCGCACCGTCGTAGTACAGGTGTCGACCGTCCGGCGACCAGCCGAGCAACATGCCGTTCCCGACCGATGCCTTCCAGCGCCCCTCGCCCGACGGAAACGGCTGAATGAACGTCTCCATCGTGACGAAGTCCCCGGCGGAGTAGGCCAGCCACCTGCCGGACGGATGAATGAGCGGGAGGATCTCCTGGTTTTTTCGATTCGCGACCGGTGCCAGGGACGAAGGGTCGTCGAGGCGCTGGCTGAAGATGTCCATGCCGTTCTCGTCGTTGACGCGACCATGCATCAGAGCTGCGATCGACCAGTCCCGGCTCAGGTCGGCAAAGAACGAAATATCGGCTTCGAGAATCATCTCGCGATCCCCGGTTCCGTCGGCGCGAACGGCGACGATACGGTCGGCTCCATCGGCACCTTTCTGCTCGTCGAAGAAAGCGACCTTCGAGCCGTCGGCACTCCAGGCCACGACCCCGCTCTCGACGCCCCCCTCGGTCAGTTTCGTACTCGACTCGCGTTCGATGTCGATCACCCAGACGTCGAACTTGCCCTGCGACGGACGGCCCACCCCGCGAGCGATCAGCGCGGCACGTGAACCGTCGGGGGAGATCGCCAGGTCCCTCGGCTCGAAGAGGTCCAGTCCGAGTCGCTCGACCACCTCGCCGCCGCGGTCGGCCCAGACGATCTCCTGCTTCTGGTTGTTTCTCCCGACGAATGATCGAGCGTACACCAGGTCGCCGGACGTCGAGACCGTCACGCGATCCAGGTCGGGAATCACCAGGAACGGTGGCCCGGTTGCCTCCAGTCGTTCCAGCGAGAACGGAAGCGCCCACAGGCCACTGGGAGCCTCCTGGCGGTGGAACAGCAGGTGACCGGTATCCGAGTACGTCAGCCCGCCGAGCATGGAGTCGGACTCGTAGATCTGGCGTTTCTCTTCGCCGGTCTGCTCATGGTAGATGCTACGCGACTCTTCATCGGCCAGATGAGGAAGGGTCAGGAAACCGCGACCCTGCGGAAGCACGACGAACCCGTGATAGTCCACCATACCCTCGTCGGTGGGCAGCGCCGGCTCCAGGGCTCCGCCGGACTCCGAAACGCGCTCGATTCCTCGCTGGAACGAAGAGAAGTAGATGAAGCCGTCCTCCGCCCAGGTCGGCCCAGCGCCCCGGAAACCTCCGAGGGTGGCCACCGTCATCGTCGCGTTGCGATCCAGGTCGAAGCGCTGCACCGAGTCGTCGGCTCGCGTCATTCCGAGGGAGCGACTGTCCGGCGACCAGAACATCTCCCGGACCTCGTTATCGTCGTCGACAACCGTGCGCGACTCCAGCAAGTCGAGGGATCGGATGAAGACGGCGTTTCCGACCTTGTAGGCCAGGTGCGAACCGTCCGGTGACAACGCGAGATCGTCGACCTCCTGATCCGCGAACAGCTCGAACCGGCGATCCGGGGCAGGCGGCGGCGGCTCGACGCGCGAGCCGACCCACCAGGCGACCACGGCGGCCAGCGGAACCAGGATCGCCAGGGCGACCCAGGGCAAACGCGACGGGGGCGCCGGCTGCGGCGACTCGACGGCGGCGACGGGCGAGGTCTCGGCCTCGGGGTTGGCGATCGCCTCTTCCAGCTCGATGCGCACGTCGGCGATGTCGTGGAGCCGGTGGGCCCGCTCCCGGGTCAGGCAACGGCGCAGCACCCGCTTGACCGCCGGCGACGTTCCCGGCGGAAGCGAATCGAGGTCCGGGTCACGATGCATGATCGCCCCGACCGAGTCGGCGACGGTGTCGCCGCGGAACGGATTGTCGCCGGTGAGCAATTCGTAGAGCAGCACACCGAAGGACCAGATGTCGGTGCGCTTGTCGATCGGCCGCCCCCGGGCCTGTTCGGGGCTCATGTAAGCCGCGGTGCCGAGGATCACGCCGGCGACGGTCCCGGCCGAGGTCATCGTCGGCGACATCGAGACACTGGGCGACGTCGACGCCGACGTCGAATCGCTGCCCATCATCTTGGCCAGGCCGAAGTCGAGCACCTTGATCTGTCCGTCGGGCGTGCGCTTGACGTTGGCCGGCTTGAGATCCCGATGGACCACGCCCTGGCCGTGAGCCGCCTCGATCGCCCGGGCGATCTGCAGGGCAACCTCCAGAGCCTCGGAAACACCGAGCGGGCCGGACTCGAGCTGTTCGGCCAGGTCCTGGCCGGGTACGAGCTCCATGACCAGGAACCGCAGGCCCTGGTCCTCGTCGACGTCGTAGATCGTCGCGATACCCGGGTGGTTCAGCGAGGCCAGGAACTTGGCCTCCCGGGAGAAGCGCTCCAGTCGTTCCGGGTCGTGGGTCACGACCTCGGGGAGGAACTTGACGGCGACCTCACGGTCGAGGCGCAGGTCGGTCGCTCTCCAGACCTCGCCCATGCCGCCCTGACCGATCTTGTCGGACAGGCGGTAGTGCGAGAGTTGCTGGCCGGCGCGGGACATCTGACGGAGTCTAACAGGCTCGCCCCGAACCTCGAAGCGTCAGGGTGACGGAAGCTCTCCGCCCTCCAGCCACGGCGCACCGGCCTCGACCAGCGCCCGGCCCAGCGTCGATACCTCGTCGCCGGCGCTCTCGAGGCGCGTGTGAATTGCCCCGATCTCGCGCTGGGCGATCGCGAGGCTCTCCCGGTGGGTCGAGGTCGGACCGTAGGTCGAGCGACCGACGCCCAGGCTCACCGAGAACAATCGATCCTGGATGACGGGATCGGCCTTCTCCCCCACCTCCTGGCGTGAGCGGTTGCCGTTGAGTGCCTCGTCGATCTCCAACAGTTGCCGCCGTACGTCGTGAAGGCGCACCTCCAGCGCAGCTTCCGCCCGGGACTGCGCGACGACCGCCTGCATCCGCTCGACCCGGGCCAGCAGCTTCCGCAGGGAGAGCTGCATCGCCGTGTGGACCCGCACGGCGGATTCGTACTCGCGCCAGAACGCGGCGACCGCCGCCGGGTCTGCTCCTTCGAGGGCGCCCTTGCGCAACGGCACGACCTCGAACGACCGCGGCCCGTCCAGCTCGGTGACCCGACCGTCGACCTGGCTCGACAGCGTCACCGTGAACGTTCCGGGTGCCGCCATCAGCCCCTCGGGCAGTCCGCCGAACGTCGGTGGAGGAGGCTCGACCTGTTCGAGGGCGTCCGGCCGCGGGTAGCGCAGGTCCCAGGCCACCCGGTGGAAGCCCTTCCCGGTCGGACCTTCGACCCGCCGCACGATCTCGCCGCTCGAGTCACGCACGGTCAGCCAGATCTTCGGCTTCGCTTCGCGCCGTTCCCGTTCGACCGCCTCCCACCCGGGGAACTCGAGGGCCTCGTTCTCTTCGAGGCTGGAGCTCTCCAACTCCTGCCGGGCGTTCTTCGCCGTCGAAAGCTCCTGGCCCAGGTGATAGGTGAAGGTCGCGCCGAAGGCCGGGTTCGGGGCGAGGAAGAACGCAGCGCCCTGGTCGCCCGTGCCTCCATCGAAGCCCATCCGGGGACGCGGGAAATACCACCAGGCCTTGCGCGTCGGGAACAACGCCGCGGGCTTCTCGAGTTGCTCCTCGGTGACTTCGCGAAGGGCGCTCATGTCATCGAGGACGTAGAAACCGCGTCCGAACGACGCCGCCACCAGGTCGTCCTCGCGCCGCTGGATCGTCAGATCGCGGAAGGAGATCGTCGGCACGCCGCCCTCGAGCTCGGTCCAGCGCGTGCCACCGTCGACGGTGAAGTAGATACCGAACTCCGTCGCCGCGAACAGCAGCTCTTCCCGCACGTGGTCCTGCACCACACGCCAGACGATCGTCCGCTCGGGCAGGTTGCCGCGGATCGACTTCCAGCTGCGGCCACCGTTGGCGCTCATCAGCAAGTAGGGGTCGTAGTCGCCGTACTTGTGGTTGTCGAGAGCGACGTAGACGGTTTCGGCGTCGTGGAGCGAGGCCTTGATGTCGTTGACGAAGGCGGTGGCGGGCACTCCGGGAAGTTGGCCGACCTCGATCGCCCGCCACGAATCGCCGCCGTCGGTCGTGACCTGCAGCCGCCCGTCGTCGGTGCCGGCCCAGATCAGATCCTCCTGCACCGGTGACTCGGCGAGGGAGGTGATCGTGTTGTAGTTCGACATCGCCGAGATGTCCCACGGGTTATCCCAGCCCTGGGTCTGCCCCATGATCGGCAGCGCCAGGCGTTCCTGGTTGCGGGTCAGGTCGCCGGAGATCGCCCGCCACGAGTCGCCGCGATCCTCGCTGCGCCAGACCCGCTGGGACGCGAAGTAGAGCCGGGTCGCCTGATGCGGGCTGACCAGGATCGGCGCGTCCCAGTTGAACCGTTCGGGCCCCTCACCCTCGGCCGGCTGGGGCTGGATGCTGACCACCTCGCCGGTGGTCAGATCGACCCGGGACAGGAAGCCCTCCTGGCGCTCGGCATAGAGGATGTCGGGGTTGCCCGGTTCGGTCGCCGGTTGATGGCCGTCCCAGTCGAGGACCACGCGCCAGTCGGAGTTCTGGATGCCGTGGCCGTTGTCGGTCCGTGACGGGCCGCCCTGGGTGCTGTTGTCCTGGGTGCCGCCGTAGATGTTGTAGAACGGCTCGGCATCGTCGACCGCCAGCTTGTAGAACTGGGTCAGCGGCAGGTTGGCCATGAAGCGCCAGTTCGCGGCCAGGTCGAAGCTCTCGTACAGGCCGCCGTCGGAGCCCATCAGCAGGTAGTCCGGATCGCTGCCGCGAAACGCCAGCGCGTGATTGTCGGAGTGCTTGTGCTGCTCGGGGACCCGGGTGAACGTCTTGCCGCCGTCGTTCGACACCTGCATGCGAACGTCGGCCAGATAGATCCGATCGAAACGATGCGGCGAGGCGTAGAGCTCCTGGTAGTAGTGCGGCCCGGTACCGCCCGAGACGGCGTCGGACTGCTTGGCCCAGCTCGAACCGCGATCGCTGGAGCGGTAGACCGCGCCCTTGCGACGGTCGAGTTCGATCGCGGCGTAGAGCACGTCGGGCTGCTGGGGCGAGATCGCGAGACCGATCTTGCCCATCCGCGACTCCGGCAGGCCCCGGGTCAGCTTCTCCCAGGTGACGCCGCCATCGACGCTGCGATGCAGCCCCGAGCCCGGCCCTCCTCCGAGGTAGGCGGCGACGTTGCGGTGTCGCTGCCAGGTCGCCGCGTAGATCCGGTCGGGATCTCGCGGATCGATCGCCAGGTCGGTCGCCCCGACCCACTCGTCGTCACCCAGGGTGCGGCTCCAGGTTGCCCCGCCGTCGGTCGTGCGGAACACGCCCCGTTGACCACCCCTGGACCAGAGCGGCCCCTGAGCGGCAACCCAGACGACGTCGGGGTTCTCGGGGTGCACGATGATCTCCGAGATGTGCTCGGACTCGGCGAGACCCATGTTGTTCCAGGTCGTTCCGCCGTCGTCACTGCGGTAGATGCCGTCGCCGTAGCCGGCGTGGCGTCCGCCGATGTTCTCGCCGGTGCCGACCCAGATGCGATGTGGGTTCGAGGGATCGACGGTGACGCATCCGATCGAATACGAGGCTTGCTCGTCGAACACCGGTGTCCAGGTGATCCCGGCGTTCTCGGTCTTCCAGACGCCTCCGGATCCGACCCCGACGTACCAGAGGTTCTCGTCCTCGGGATGAATCGCGATGTCGGCGATCCGGCCGGACATGAAGCCCGGCCCGAGGCTGCGGAACGCCAGCCCCTTGAATCGCTCCGCCGACCAGAGCGAGTCGTCGTCGGTCGCGATCGGGCCGGCGGGCGTCAGGATCGGCAACACGAGAAGGATCGACAGGAACACGGCGCGCTTCATGGGATTCCCTTTGTTTTTTCTTGTCTGGATCAGGTTGGCAGACTGCGGGAGTTTATCAGGGTTCGCTACGAACCCGATCGTGCCCGATGGACCCTGAACTCCGATCGGCGTATACAGGTGCAAGCATTACCGCCCGGTTTCGGTTCCAGGGGGGCACCATGAAACGCTTTTCACTGGCCGGCCCAGGGGTCCTCTCCCTCGTGCTGCTTGCGGTCGCAGTGTATGCCTTCAACAGCCGCCCGGTCAGCAACACCTTCGACTTTCCGGAAGGCGAGGTCTGCTGGGTTTCCCCTCCGCTGCGCCCGGATGGCGGGATCGTCAACGCTGCGGCCCTCGAGGCCGCAATCGAAGCCGACCTGGGAGCCGACCCGGATGTGCTGAAGCTGTACGTGGCTCGACGGCCCAACGGACTCAGCAGCAACTACCAGTGCTACCCGGCCGACGCGCCGGCGAACTTCTCGCCGGCGATCACCTGCACGTCGTTCACCGACCACCTCACCTGGGATGCCTCGGTTCGTGAAGGAATCGCGATCCAGGTCGAGAACGGCGGAAACGGCGTCGGCTCGTTCACCTGGTCCGGTGAAGAGGAAGATCCTCCGTGCTATGGCCTCGGTTCTGTCGGTCTGTTCATCAAGGCGATTCCCTACGACACGACGGCGACCGATGCGTCGGAGTTGCGGGATCAACTGAACCTGGACAGCGGCGCCAGCTGCGTGACCTCGGTCAGCCGCTTCGTTCGCTCGACCGGGTTGCTGGTGACGTACAGCGGTTCCACTCCCGCCACGGACTTTCCTCTCGTGCCGGGGGAGGCCTACGGCATCTTCACGAATGGCAGTTGCGGAAGCTGCGGGACCTGCGTCGACATGGATGGTGACGGATTCGGCTCGCCCCCCGGGTTCGCCTGCGAAGGCGGTGCCGAGCTCGAGGACTGCGACGACGCCAATCCGGAGATCTATCCCGGCCAGGCCGAGGATTGTGGCAACCGGATCGACGACAACTGCGACGGGATCGTCGATCGAGACGATCCGATCTGCCCACCGCCCGGCTGCACGACCAAGAGTCTCCGCCCGGCCAACCGCGCGTTCCTGTCCGGCAAGGCTACACCCCTCGCCGACGGCTCGCTGTTCGGGACCGTCTCCGACAGTACGCTGCACCCGATCGAGGACGTCCTGGTCGAGGTGATCGACCCGGGCACAGGAACGATCGTCGCGACCGCCATCTCGGCCGTCGATGGAAGCTACAACATCGCACCGCTCCCCGAAGCGGTCTATACCGTCGACGCCACGCCTCCCGTAGGGTCTGGTTTCGGCAGCGTGACGATTCCCAATGTTGCTGTGTTCGGTGACTTCCCCCTCGACATCTTTCTCGTGCTGCGGCCGGTCATTCTCAGCGGTGTGGTTCTCGACCGCGACGATCTCCCCCTCGCCGGGGTCGAGCTGCGGCTGCGCACGGAGGGTGGCGTCCTGGTCGACTCCGCTGCAACCGCTGTTGACGGGAGCTTTCTTCTGGGCGCCGAGCCCGGGACCTACCACCTGAGCCTCTCCGGCGGTCAGTCCGAGATCGGACCCGACCCGGCGTTCGTTACGACGTCGTGGAGCCTGACTGCTCGTGATGTGAGCCTTGCGTCGAACGTCGTGAAGACGATTCGATTGCCGACCCAACGCCTGACCTACGACGTCGAGGACACGGCCGGGGCTCCCGTACCGAACACCCAGCTCCAGATGCTCCTGACGAGCGTGGGGTTCGCCAGTGAAGACCTGACCTTCGCTGGCAGTCAGTCCGGCTCTGCAAACGTCGGCGCCGCGGCGAGCACGACGTTCCTTCTCTTGACCACCACCGACGACATCCCACTTCGTGTGTATCCGGACGCCGCCAGCGGACTCGCGGCGATCCCCCACGACAGCGGCCCGCTGTTCGCCGACGAAACCCGTACGATCGTGATCCCCGATCCGGTCACGCTTCGCGGCACGGTCCAGGACCGGGATGGCAACTTCTTGCCGATCGAGAGTGCCCGGCTAGGCGCGGCCAATCAAGTGACGATCGCGGCGTCCTTCGACGGAAGCGCGTTCGTGATTCGCGCGGCACCGCGCGAATACGGACTGTCACTGTCGCTGGAGATCGACACTCCCCAGAGCGACTCCGGCCTCTCGATCACGAGATGGAATCTGAGTTCATCGATCAACCTGACCGGGGATACGGTGAAGGCGTTCAAGCTGCCAACACTTCTCATCACCTATGACGTCGAGGACGCCACCGGTGCCCCCGTTCCGGACACCGCCCTCTCGATCAATGCGGTTGTCGAGCCGTTCTCGTCCGACGGCCTGGACTTCCGCGGATCCAATGTCATCACCGCGAACGTCGGCGCCGACGCGACGGTCCGGATGATCGTGCTGCGTTCGCTCCCCGTCGACGGCGACGCCGTACCTCCGCCGGCGAGCGGGCTGGCACGCATCTCGTTGCTCGAACCACCCTGGACCGTCGACGAGAATCGCACCATCGTCCTGCCGGCACCGTTCCGGCTGAGCGGCCAGATCTTCGACCGGGAGGGTTTCCCGCTTCCGGATCAGCGCGTCTCCCTCGACGGCGGCGGTGCGGGAGCCAGCGATGCCGGAGGCTTCTACAGCGCCGCAGCGGCACCGGCCCCCACCTTGTGCGGATTCACGGCGGCGTGGTCGACGTGGCGATGGTCGATGGAGAGCCCTCCGCGTTCACGAACTGGAACATCTTCACGACGAATCCGTTGAACCTCGACCAGAACCGCTCGCAATCGTTCCAGTTACCGACGACGCGGTTCCGGATCACGGTCCAGGACGCGCTGGGGAACCCGATCCCGCGCTCCTTCGTGCGAGTGACCGACTACCAGGTGCAGTGGTTCGACACCGGCGGGTTCACCTTCCGCGGTGAGGCCGATGGATACGGCGAGACCGGCGCCGACGGATCGGTCACGTTGATCCTGCTCCCGTCGAACTTCGAGGACACGTCCCCCGGCACGTTCTCCGTGATCGTCACCCCGCCGCCGGACACCTTCTATCTGCCGGTGGAACTCACCGGGCAGGAGCTGCGCGAAGATCGCCAGGTCACGGTGATCCTGCCTCGCGGACCGGCCTGCGATCGCGACTCCGACGGCCTCTGCGACGACGAGGACAACTGCGTCTGCAACCCGAACGTGCTGCAGGAGGATCTCGACCACGACGGGATCGGCGACGTCTGCGACGACGACCGTGACGGCGACGAACTGCCCGACGACGAGGACAACTGCCCGGCCGTGCACAACCCCGACCAGCTGGACAGCGACGGTGACGGCGTGGGCGATGCCTGCTTCGCCCTGGCGGTCGAACTCGAGTCGTTGACGGCCGAGATCACGGCTGGGGGCGTCCAGGTACGCTGGCGTACGAGTTCCGAGTTCGAGACTTTCGGGTTCCGCGTTCTTCGTGGACGGAAGGGTCACGACCCGATGGCGCTGCATTCCGAGATCATTCCCGGCCGGGGCAGCGAGCTGGCCGGAGCCGGGTACGAGTACCTCGACACCGATTTCAGCCGACAGCGAAACCGGGGCGGGGGCTGGCTGTACTACCTTGAAGAGGTCGACGTGTATGGCGTGACAACGCGTTACGGGCCGGTGCGAGTCGAAGGCTCTCCCAAGGTCGGGAAACTCCGTTAGCCCTGACGGGCCGGCTTCAAGCCGAGCGTCCGAGATACGGCCGCAGCCCCGGAGGAATCCGTCGGCGGATCAGGGCGTTGCGCAGCTCCCACTCCGTCGTCGCGTCAGCGTCGACCAGCAGCCGGATCTCCCCGGCCTCCAGGGTCGCCACCGGCTCACCGTCCCGGAACAGGATCCGGTTGCCTGCGTGCGCCGCGACCTTGCCACCGGGGGTCAGCACGCCGATCAGGTTCAACGGATCCGCCGCACTGATCGAGACCAGCGTGCCGTTCTTCTCCGAGCGGCGAACGGCGCGCAGCCGGGCAACGGCGTCGGGAGTCGCGAACTGCTCACCGGTGAAGCCCGACACGAACCGTCCGCCGCGGATCTCGCCCCGTGCCTCGGCCCGCCGGTAGACCCGCAACAGGTCGCGCCACGGCGGCGCCAGGGACTCGCGTTCGAGAATCGCCCGGAAGACGACGCCGTAACGCGCCAGCAACCGATGAGCGATCCTCTCGACGCGGTCGTCGTGACTCGCCCGCTCGGTGGAGGTCAGCAACGACCAGCGGCCGGCGTTCTCCATGCCGAAGATCGACAGCGAACGGTTGCCCCGGGAACCGAGGGTCGGTCGACGGTTCGACGGTACGAGCAAGGCCCGGAGTCCGGTGAAAGCGTCGGAGGTGGCCAGTCCTGCCGCGGCGAGTTCGCCGAGGCCCTCCTCGACCTGGGTTCGCAGCATGCCTCCGGTACGGACGATGTCGTCGAAGAAGCAGGCGCCACGTGTCTCGAGCAGCGTCCGGATCTTCCCGGCATCGGCGGAAAGACCGGTGTTCGCATTGGCGGTCGCGCCGGATTCGGTGAACTCGGTGGACTCGGCGGACCCGGGCGTGACACGCGGATCGACGCGCGGATCGACGCGCGGATCGACAACGACCGGCGGCGTCCACGCGGCCCGTGCGTCCCGACCGGCGATCGCGATCGGGGTGCTGCGGATCGGTCGACGCATGCCCGGAGTCGCGCCGTGACCGAGACGGCCCCAGACGAACTGCCCCGACAGGCAGAGGCTGTCCAGCCACGACGGTCGGTAACCGTCGATCCGCCCGGGCAGGATCTCCCCTTCCCAGGCGGCGGCCGGAGCCTGGAAGCCTTCGAGCTGGGCCAGGAGGTCGGCCAGACTCTCGGCTCCCTTGCTGCGGTGATCGGGGTCGGCCCGCTGCCACTCGAACAGGAAACGCAGGAGGTCCGCAGCGGCGACCGGCTCGATCTCCCGCCGTAGCCGGCGCAGCGTGTAGCGGTGAATCCGTGCCAGCAACCCGCGCTCGCACCACTCCTCGGTCTGGCCGTCGGGGGTGAACCGGCCACGCATCGCGTAGCCCTGGGTCTCGAGCAGCGCCAGCGCCGCGGCGGTCTCGGCCGGCGAGCTGCCGATCGCCGCGCCGAGGTCGTCCGCCGTCACCGGGCCGAGCACCTGCAAGCGGGATCGCAGCAGTTCGACGATCGCCTCGCTGCGTTCCCATTCGCGGGTGCGCAAGGCATCGGGCAGACGCAGCTCCGGGTCGCAGGGCGCATCGGGATGCACCGCCGCGACACATGGCAGGGACTCGGCGGCAATCCAGCGACGGCCGGCGCCGAACGTCAATCGCGTTGCCCGGGCGGCTCCGGCAAGTCCCGCGAGTCCGGTATCCCATCCCGACCTGCGCGCCTCTTCCTCGGTGATCACACCGGCGGTCCGCAGACCGTCGTGCAGCTCGTCCTCGTCGCGAGCCTCGGGCCAGGCCTCCTCGCGCACCCGGTCGATCGCCGCCTGGTCCAGCTTGCCGAGCTCGGCGGCGTCGGCGGCGTCGAGCCAGCGCCGGGACTGCACCGCCATCGTGCGCCGTTCTTCGAGGGGCGCGTCGTCGAGGAAGGCGTAGGGCCGGGCGTTGAGCACCTCGGCGGCCATCGGCGACGGCTCGGTCAACTCCCGGACAACGGTGCGCACCTCACCGGCCTCGAGAGCCCGCAGGAGTTGCTCCAGCCCCTCGATGTCCATCGCTTCATGCAGGCAATCGTCGATCGTCTGACGCACCAGCGGATGATCCGGCACCTCGCGCTCGCCCTGGATGTTCTCCAGGCAAGCCAGCTGATCGGGAAAGACGACCGCGATCAGATCCTCGGCCTGGATCCGCTGCAGCGGCGGCGGGACCCGCTTGCCGCCGCGCCAGCGAGGTACCGCCAGCGCACGTCCGGCGTTCCAGCGCCAGCGAATCGGAAACATCGGCGCGTCGAGCAGTGCCTGGACCAGGACGTCGCGCACCGATTTCGAGCGCAGGAAATCGAAGGTCTCGCCGGCCGGATAACTGTGCGTCGGCCCCAGGGAGAGGATGATCGAATCGTCGGTCGCCGCCGCCTGCAGCTCGAAGTTGAACGAACGGCAGAAGCGCTTGCGCAGCGCCAGACCCCAGGCCCGGTTGAGCCGGCTGCCGAAGGGCGCGTGGATCACGATGTGCTGGTTGCCGGCCTCGTCGAAGAACCGCTCGAGGACCAGGGTCTTCTGGGTCGGGATGTGCCCCAGGGCGGCACGGCAGGTCGCCAGGTACTCGACCGCCTGCTCGGCGGCGACCTCGTCCACGCCGACGGCCTCCCGAAGCCAGTCGATGGCAGCCGCCGGGGATTCGGCGATCTTCTCGTCGAGTCGTTCCCGGAGCATCGAGACCGAGACCGACAGCTCCGGGGTCCGGCCGAGTCCTTCACCGAACCAGAACGGGATCGTCGGCGGTTGCCCCCTGGCGTCCTCGACCAGTACGCGTCCGGTCTCGATCCGGCGAATCCGCCACGAGGCGTTGCCGAGCTGGAAGATGTTGCCGGGCAGGCTCTCGATCGCGAAATCCTCGTCGACGGAACCGACCACCGTCCCCGACGGTTCGAGGACGACCTGGTAGTCGGCGTTCTCGGGGATCGCGCCGCCGGAGGTGATCGCCGAGAGTCGCGCGCCGCGCCGACCGCGCACACGACGGTGGACCCGATCGCGATGGATCAGTGCTCCTCGTCGACCGCGGCTCGTCGCGAAGCCGTCGGCGAGCATGTCGAGCACCTCGTCGAGCTCCTTGCGTTCGAGTTCGCGGAATGGATAGGCCCGGCGAACCATCGCGAACAGTTCGTCTTCGGTCCACTCCTCCGCGGCCGAGGCGGCGACGATCTGCTGGGCCAGGATGTCCAGCGGTGCGTCGGGGATAGACAACGACTCGAGCTCGCCTTTCCCGATCGCGTCGACCAGGGCGATGCACTCGACCAGTTCGTCCCGGGTCGTCGGAAACAGACGCCCCTTCGACACACCGCCGAGAAAGTGACCGGAGCGCCCGATGCGTTGCAACAGGACGGCGATCGAGCGCGTCGAGCCGACGTTGCAGACGAGATCCACGTCACCGACATCGATCCCCAGCTCCATCGAGGCGGTGGCGACCAGCGCGCGGAGCTGGCCGTCCTTGAGCCGCTGCTCGGCGTCGAAGCGCTGCTCCCGGGCAAGACTGCCGTGATGCGCGGCGACCTGGTCCTCGCCGACGCGCTCGGCGAGATGCCGGGTCATCCGCTCGGCCATCCGGCGGGTGCCGACGAAGACGAGGGTCGTGCGATGCTCGGCGATCAGCGTCGCCATCCGGTCGTAGATCTCGTCCCAGACCTCGGCTTCCATCACCGCGGTCAGCGGCGAGCCGGGCATCTCGAGGGCCAGGTCCAGGGCTCGCCGGTGGCCGACGTCGACGATCGTGCAGTCGATCGTGCCGGCGGGATCGGCGCCTTCGCCGCGATCGGCGCCGTCGCCCCCGGCCGGAACGCCGGTCAGGAACTGCGCGACTCGCTCGATCGGTCGCTGGGTCGCCGACAGCCCGACCCGGACGAGGGTGTGACCGCCGGCGGCGACGAGCCGCGAGAGTCGTTCCAGGGACAGCGACAGGTGGCAGCCGCGCTTGTCGTCGGCGATGGCGTGGATTTCATCGACGATCACGGTTCGCGCACTCTCGAGCATCCGGCGACCGCCGTCACTGGTCAGCAGGATGTACAGCGACTCGGGCGTCGTGACGAGGATGTGCGGCGGGCGCTTCGTCATCGCCGTGCGCTCGGACGCCGGTGTGTCGCCGGTTCGGACCTGGGAGCGGATCCCCGCCCCGGCCGCGCCGCTCGCCGTGAGGATCTTCTCGATACCCGCCAGCGGTTCCTGAAGATTGCGCTGGATGTCGTTGGAGAGCGCCTTCAGCGGCGAGACGTAGACGACCTGCACGGCGTCGGGTAGCGGCTCTTGCTCGGCCCGGCGAACCAGGTCGTCGATCGCGGCAAGGAACGCCGCTAGGGTCTTGCCGGATCCCGTCGGCGCAGCGATCAGCGTGTGCCGCCCCGCGGCGATCGCCGGCCAGGCCTGGACCTGGGGTTCGCTGGGCTCGCCGAAGCGGTTCGCGAACCACTCGCCGACGGCGGGATGGAAGCGCTGGAGTACCTCGTGCATCGGCTCCTTGCTCAGCCTTCCGCCGTCGACGAGTCCGGCCGGTTCGAACGGTCGAGCCCGTAGATGCGGACGTGCTTGTCCCACATCGTCGTTTCCTTCTCGAGGGTCATGCCGTTGCGTTCGGCGACGCGGATCGACGGAGCGTTCGCCGGCTCGATGATCGAGATCACCCGCTCGGCCTTCAGCGTGTCGAAGGCATGATCGCGGCAGCCGCGGGCGGCCTCGATCGCCAGCCCCTGGCCCCAGTACTGCGGCACGAGCCGGTAGCCGATCTCGACCTCGTCGACACCGTCGACGACCTGGGGTATCAGCCCGATCGCCCCGACCAGTCGATCCTCGCCTTTGAGCACCGTCGCCCACTGCCCGAAGCCGTGGGTCGCGTAGCAATCGATCCAGCGCTGGATCCACTGCTCGATCGCGGTACCGGTCTTCACCCCTGGGCCGAACCGCATCACCCGGGGGTCCGAGACCAGCGGGACCAGGGCGTCGGCGTCCTCCAGGGTGAAGGGTCGCAGACGCAGGCGCGACGTCTCCAGCACCCAGGCCATCAGCCGACCGCGCTGGCCGGTGGTGTGTCGGCCTCGGACATCTCTCCCGGACCCGGGGGAATGCGCCCCTCGGCGACCATCCAGCGATAGCAGTCGGTGAACATCTTCTCGAGGGAGACCGGCTGATGTCCGAGCTCTTCGAACGCCTTCTGGTTCGAGCAGAGCAACGCGCGGCTGGTGATGTGCGCCGCCTCGGGTGTGAGCGGGCTGCGCTGACGATGGATCGGGTAGCTCCAGGTCAACGCCCGGGCGGCGAGAGCCATGACCCATGGCGGCATCTGCAACGCCGGCGGCTTGCGACCGACGAGACCGCAGACGATCTCCGCCGCCTGCCGATACGGAGCGTCGACGCCGCCGAGCAGGTAGTTCTCGCCGGTGCGTCCGCGCTCGAACGCGGCGATGTGCGCCTTGACCACCTCGTCGACGTGACAGAACGAGCCGCAGCCCGGCGGCGCGCCGATCAGGTGCCCGCGGCTCGCCATCCAGATCATCGTCGACCAGTTGTGAAAGTCGTAGGGCCCGACGACGCTCGCCGGGTTGAGGATCACCGCATCGAGCCCGGCGTCGATCGCCTTGCGGACCTCGCGCTCGCCGAGCGCTTTCGTACGCATGTAGTTGATCCACGAACCCGACGCCGTCTCCGGCGTGGTCTCGTCGACGGGGCGGTCGTGAAAACCGTAGGCCGCGATGCTCGACGTGTGAATGAAGCGCCCGGCCTTCTGCTCCAGGGCGACCCGGGCCATGTTGCGCGGTCCGTCGACGTTGTCGGCGGTCTGGGCCTTGTTTCCCCGGGACCACATGTTGATGTTCCCGGCGACGTGGAAGACCGCGTCGAGTTTTTCCGGCATCCCGTCACGCAGCGTGTCGATCTGCGTCACGTCGCCGACGACGATCTTCGCGGCGGTCTTCTCGAGATAACTGTGGTCCGAGTTCGGGCGATAGAGCGCGGTGACTTCCCAGCCACGGGCAAGGAGCTCGTGGACCAGGTTCAGGCCGATGAACCCGGTGCCGCCGGTGACGAATGCACGCATCCGTCAAGTTTGCCACAGCTACCGGAGTTCGCACCTGCTCGGCGGCGGGTTGAATCGTAAATAGATGTAAACGACGGCGGAGTCTGCATTTGCAGACCGAGCGGGCCGGACTAGACGTGGCGGATCTTCATCTTCAACACGAGCATGTGCAGCGCCTGGGAGACCTTTTCGGTCAACCGGTTCCAGATCTCGTCGTCGTTGTCGATCGCCATCGGACTGTCGCCTTCGGCGTAGAGCATCGCCACGAGCCGGTCGTTCAGATGCACCGGCAAGAGCAGGATCTCCCGGGGCGGTGCACTACCGAGTGCGCCGTAGAAACGCGAGTAACCGCCATCGGACGGGACGCGTCCGCGGAAGCTGTTCTCACCCTGCAACAATTCAAAGACCGAGCCCTCGATCAACGGGATCTCGACGCCGGCGATCCTGGCCGGATTCAGGTCGATGCCCTCCCAGTCCCAGACGTAGGCCGACTCCTCCTTGACGCCGAAGAAAATGCTGCGGGGCGCCAGCCTGGACATGAACGACACGACGAGGGAGGAGAGTTCGCTGCGGTCGTCGGCGCGACTCAGCTCGGCGGAAAACTCGGCGAGCTGTGCCGTGAGCTCCGGCGCGACGGCGGTGGCCGTCGCGGTGGCCGACGCTGTGGCCGCGCTGGCCGTCGCGGTGACCCCGGTGGCCGCGGTGGCCGCGGTGGCCGTCACGGACCTTGTGGCGCCGGCCGCGACGGGTGCCGGTGCGTTCTTCGAGCGAGCGGCGGCGCCGGTGCGCCTGCCGGACATGCGACCGCGATCGTTGGCGGCCAGTGTCGGACTCTGATGGATCGCCCAGTCGTCTCGTGGCGAGAGGGACGGCACCGGGGGAAGCGCGGGGCGCTTGCGCATCGTCTTCTCGTGGGCCACCTCGGCGATCGCCTTGGACAGCCGCAGGAAACGAGCACGGCGGGGAATACCGTAGTAGTTCTCGAGCGCCTCGAGCACGTGGATCTCGGGGGCGATCCAGGGGACGATCTTGAAGCCGGTCTTGGTCGACAGCGAGGAGAGCCGCGACGGTGAGATCACCGCCAGGTGCAGGCAGCGGTCTTCCTTGCCGATCGGCACGACCTGGAACCGCTCGGCGATGTCGGCATCGAGAGACTTGATCACCCAGGCCGGGATCCCGCTGAGCATCTCGGGACGTGCGTAGCGCATGTGCAGCGCGTCGGCCAGCGTCTCGCCCAGCTCGTCGACTCCCGCGTAGCCGAGCTCCACCAGGCAGGTGCCGAGGTGGCCGCCGGAGATCAGCTGGGACTGGAGCGCCCGGGTCAATTGCCCGTTGGTGATCACACCTTTTTCGACCAGTAACTCCCCGATTCTCTTGGCCAACGTCGACTCTCCCGTCCCGGGGCCGTGGATCACGGCCGGACCCCTCCGGACACCGGGGCGAATATGTGTCGCGAGGCCGCCGAGGTCAAAAAAGGAACAAAACCGTCACCGGCGAGCGGATGACGGGGCCGGAACGGTCTGATATCTCTATGAATGCGTCAAGGGATCGCGCTCGTAAGGTTGCCTCGTGTCCGCCAGACCCTCCACCTCCGACTCCCCGACCCGGCGCTCCCGCCAGGCCGTCCCCCTGGTGCCCGCCGTCGAGACCCTGGCGTTCGTGCTGGCCGGACTGCCCCGGCGACGCAGCCGGATCCTCGAGGTCGGCTGCGGCTCCGGCGAACTCGCGACGTTGCTGGTCGATCATGGACACGAGGTGGTCGCCATCGACGCCTCGGACGAGGCGGTGGCCCAGGCCCGGCTGCTCGGCGTCGACGCCCGGCAGGCCTGCTGGCCGGACCCGGTGGCCGGGCGATTCGACGCGGTGCTGTTCACCCGTTCGCTACACCACATCGCTCCGCTGGATGACGCTCTGTCCGCCGCCGGCGCCGCCCTCGCCAGCGGCGGCCGGTTGATCGTCGAGGACTTCGCCTACGAGGCGGTCGACGATTCGACGGATCGCTGGTTTCGCCGGGCCCTTCAGCGCCTGACCGAGGAGGCGGACTGCAAGGCCGAAGCCGACAGCTTCGCGGCGCGGCTCCTCAGCGCCGAGCACGGGCTCGAAGCGTGGCAGGAGGATCACGATCACGACCTGCACTCGTCGCAGACGATGCGTGAGGCGTTGACCCGGCAGTTCCAGCTGGAGCATGAAGGCGAGACGGCCTACCTCTACCGCTACGCCGTGGATCTGCTGGACAACGACCGGAGTGCCTACGTCGGCTTGCGAAACTTGCTGACCCGGGAGGTCGCCGCGATCGCCGATCGCAGGATCGTGCCGATCGGACGCCGCACCGTCGCGTCGTGCCGTTGACGGCGAACGACTCCCATCGGGAAGTCGAGCAAGGTAACGCCGTGATCGAACAACCGATCACAAAAGTAATTTGATCCCATTACCTGTTGGCTTGCTCGACTTCCCGATGGAGGCCGACGGTCTCCCCGAGAGCACGGAACGCTCCGCGTACGCGGCCGATGCCGCGACGGACGCGCTGGACGAACCAGTCGTAGGCCAGCTGCTCCCAGGCGGCGGCCACCGGCTCGGTATCGATTGCGCCCGGCTCGGTCGCCCTGTCGGACGCCTGCGGCCCCGGTGTCGCCTGGGAGACCGAAGGGGGCGGCTCACACGGTGAGACGGCCAGCGAGACCCCGGCCCGGGCCGGAACGGCTCCCGCGACCGCGACGAGCAGCGCCGCGGTCAGGATCCACCCCAGGGGACTGCGATTCTCGAACCGACTCATCTCGACACCTCCCGCCGGATACGCTCCAAACGTACCTCCGGACGGCGAGGCGCGAATCGGCCCCCCGGCGCAATTCGCCTGGGCCGCCGGGACCATTGAAACGGGCGCCCGGCGACTCGCCTGGGCTGGCCTACTCGCTCCGCAGGGCGACGACGGGATCGACGTGGGTCGCCCGGCGCGCCGGCAGCCAGCAGGCCAGCAAGGCCACGGTGACGACGAGGAACGGGACCGTGACGAAGGTCAGCGGGTCCCAGGGCTGGACGCCGAACAGCAGCCCCGAGATCAGCCGGGTCAGGAACGTGGCGCCGATCAGGCCGACGACGACACCGGCCACGGTCAGCTTCAGCCCTCGCCCGACGACGTCGGCAAAGATCGTCCGCGGCCGGGCGCCCAGCGCCACCCGCAGTCCGATCTCCCGGGTCCGTCGACCGACCGACCAGGCGATGACCCCGTACAGGCCGACCCCGGCGAGGAACAGCGCGATGGTCGAGAACAGCCCGGCGAGGATCATCGTGAACCGCTGTCCGGAACGGGCGCCGTCGACATAGGCGCCCATCGTCCGGAACTCCGACGCCGCCAGCGCCGAGTCGAGACGCGACAGCTCGGAGCGGATCGGACCGACGAGGTTCAGCGGATCCTTCGACGCGCGAACGGTGACCGCCATCTGATTGCGCGCCCCCTGGGAGAACGGGACGTAGATCTGCTCCCGCACTTGCCGGGTCAGATCCCGATGACGCAGATGCTCGACCACGCCGACGACCTCGCACCACGTCGGCTCGAAGCCGCGCTGTCGTCCCTTCCAGACGGCGATCTCCAGCTCCTGGCCGACCGGGTCCCGATCGGGCCAGGCCAGGGCGGCCAGTGACTCGTCGACGATGACCACCGGCCGGCTCTCGGCATGATCGCGCTCGTCGAACCATCGACCGCCGGCGAGCCGGGCACCGATCGCGCTCAGGTAACGCGGGGTGACGACCCGGGCGTCGGCCTCGAAGGCCGCATCCTCGGGAGCACCGCGATACTGGAAGGGCGTCGACCAGTTCGGCAGGTCATCCAGGGGAAGCTGGTTCACCGCACCGACCTCGACGACGCCAGGCAGCCCGCCGAGCCGCGTCTCGAGTTCATCGGCGAGCGCCGCGATACTCCCCTGCCCGGCGTAACGCTGCGGCGGCAGGTTGAGCCGGAACGTCAGTACGTTGTCGGACTGGAAACCAGGATCGACCTCCAGCAGCTGCAGGAACGTGCGGGTGGTCAGTGCCGCGCCGATCAACAGGATGATGCTCAGCGCCACTTCACCGACGATCAGCAGGTTGCGGACACGCTGGCCGCCGCTGCCGACCGCGGAACGCCCCGTCGCCCGCAGGCCGCCGGAGGAACGCAACTCGAGGGCATCGACCAGCGGTGCGAGACCGAACACGACGCCGGCGATCAACGAGATCGCGATCGCGAAGCCGAGCACCGGCAGGTCGACGGCCAGCGCGCCGGCCTGGGCCATGCCCTGGGGCATCAGCGTCACCAGCAGGTCGAGCCCCCAGCGCGCCGTGACGATGCCCAGCGCGCCGCCGGCGGCGGCGAGGATCAAGCTCTCGGTCAACAGCTGGGTCGCGATGCGCCAGGCCGGCGCCCCGAGGGCGGTGCGGACCGAGATCTCCCGGCGCCGGTCGGTCGCCCGGACGAGCAGCAGGTTGGCGACATTGGTGCAGGCGATCAGCAGGACGAACGATACGGCACCGAGCAGCGCCAGCACCGCCGGCTTCACGTCCCGCACCGTGTCGTCGTGGAGCGCGATCGCATCGAAGCTTCGACCCGACTCGGCGTAGCCGGTGTGCTCGGACTCGATCGTCTCGCCGAGTCGCACGATCTCCTCGTTGCCCTGCTCGACGGTGACTCCCGTTGCGAGCCGACCGATCGTGCGCAGGTAGTACGTGAAGCGGTTTCCGTCGGCGAGGTTGAAATCGAACGGGATGTAGACGTCGGGTGTTCGCGGAACCCCGGAGTCGGCAGGCAGATGCAGCTCGAAGTCCGGCGGCATGACGCCGATGACGGTGTAGGTCCCACCGGGGAATCCCCAGCCGCCGTCGATCGTCAACCGTCGCCCGAGGATGCTCTCGTCGGCCGCGAAGCGGCTGCGCCACAGGCCGTCGCTGAGCATCACCGTCGGTTCGCTGCCGTCGCCCTCGTCGGCCGACTCGAAGGCGCGGCCGCGCAGCGGCTCGGCACCGAGCGTCGGCAGGAAGTCCCAGGTCACCAGGCCGATCCGCAGCACCTCGGAGTTGCCGTCCTCGACGAGGGCCGCGGTGGTCGACCAGATCGACCCGAAGGATTCGAAACTCCGGCTGCGCTCCCGGAGGTCCGTCAACTCGGGGCCGGAGATCGGTGCGCGCTGGTAGCCGGTGGCGTCCATCGCCGACCAGACGATCGCGAGTCGGTCCGGCTGCCGGTACGGGAGCGGCTCGATCAGCACCCCGTGAACGACACTGAAGATCGCCGTCGTCGCGCCGATGCCGAGCGCCAGCGTGAGAATCGCCGTTCCCGACAGCCCGGGGCTGCGCAGCAGCGAGCGGGCGGCCTGTCGAAGTTCCTGGAGTAATGTGTCCACACCCCACCTCCTCCGATCAGCATGACAGGTCCACCGGGGTCGGACTGGAACTTTTGCGACATCATCACCGCGGACGGCTAGTCGCGGCGGACGAGGCCCTCGCGCCAGGCGTAGACCGCCGCCTGGGTCCGGTCACCGAGGTGCAGCTTGCCGAGGATGTTGCTGACGTGGCGCTTGACCGTCTTCTCGCTGATGAACAGTTTTTCGCCGATCGCGCCGTTCTTCATGCCTTCGGCGATGTGCTGCAGCACTTCGAGCTCCCGGTCGGTCAGCTCGACGACCGGGTTCGGTCGATCGTTGCCGGCACCGTGGAGCTCCTTCATCACCCGTGCGGCGACCTGGGGATGCAGCACCGCCTCGCCGATCGCGGCCTTGCGCGCAGCATCGGCCAGCTCTTCGGGCTCGATGTCCTTCAGCAGGTACGACAGCGCGCCGGCCCGGATCGCCGGGAAGATCTGCTCGTCCTGATGGTACGAGGTCAGCACCACGACCCGGGTCGTCGGGCTGATGCGCTTGATGTGCCGGGTCGTCTCGACGCCGTCCATGCCGGGCATCAGCAGATCGACGAACGCGACGTCGGGTGCCAGGTTCGCCGCGATCTCGATCGCCTCCTCGCCGCCGGAGGCCTCGCCGACGACGTTGATGTCGGGCTGGGAGTCGAGATAGGCGCGGACGCCGCGACGGACCACGGCGTGATCGTCGACGATCATCACGTTGATCGATTCATCGGACATGCGATCTCCTCACCCGATCGGGCATTCGGCGACGATCCGCGTACCGAGCCCGGGGTGGGTCCGGACCTCGAGATGGCCACCGAGCTGCTCCATGCGCTCGCGCATTCCGCGTAGCCCGAAGCCACGTTTGTCCGCACCCTCCACGTCGAAGCCATCGCCCTTGTCCTCGACCGAGAGCGTCATCCGTGGTCTCGACGAACCGTTGCCGTCTGCCTCGAGAATCGCCAGCCGCACCTCGACGCCCTCGGAGCCGCTGTGCCAGGCGACGTTGGCCAGCGCCTCCTGCGCCACGCGGAACAACCCCTGCTCGAGCTCCAGCGGCAGCTGGCGCTCGCCCTGCACCCGGACCTGGGACACGATGCCGAGCTTGTTCGACCAGTCCTCGCAGTACTCGCGCAGCGCCGTCGCCAGCCCCTTGCCGTCCAGGGAGGCCGGCCGCAGGTGCAGGATCAGCGCGTTCAGCTCGCGGCCGGCCTGGCCCGACAGCTGCCGCGCTTCGGCCAGCAGCTTGCCCGCCTGCTCCCGGTCCGACTCGAACAGCGTCTCGACGGTGCCGAGGAGCATCGAGATCGAGAAGATCTCCTGCTTGACGGTGTCGTGGAGTTCCCGGGCGAGGTGGTTGCGCTCCTCGAGGGCGGCGAGCTCCTGGCGCGTCTCCATCAACTCGCCGAGCTGGTCGGCCATGTCGTCGAGATCCCGCCCGAGCTCACCGAGCTCGTCGGCAGTGCTGTCCCGGACGCGGACCTTGAAGTCGCCGCGACTCCAGGCCGCCGAGGCGTTGCCCAGGTTCCGCAGGCGCCGTAGCAACCCACGGCTCGTCATCACGCTGAAGATCGTGCCCAGGATCAACGCGAACGGCGCGATCTCCAGCAGCCCTCTGGGGATCATCCCGAAGAAGTGGGCGAAGGCCTCGGCGATCGTCGGCGGTGCCGAGTCGACCTTGGCGAAGGCCAGGCCGCGCAGTTCGCCGGAGAGGGTGTAGAAGCCGACCACGGTGTACGAATCGCCTTGCTCGTCGCGCTGGATCGTCTCGGGCTGTTCGACCGAGACCTGGTCCAGCGCCTGGCGTCCCTGCTCCGTCACGTGGGATCGCAGATCGGAGCCGGCCGCGGGACCTTCGGCCTGGGAGGCGATCACCCTGCCGCCGCTGTCGGCGAGAATCAGGACCGGCATCTTGACCCGCTCGCCGCAGTCGGCGCAGTTTTCGTCCGGTCCAATGAGGTGCAGCCACGTGGTGCCCCACCGAAGCCGGGAGGCCATCCAGCCTTCGAGAGCGGCGGCATCCGGCCGGTCGGCGAGCATCGTCGGCCGGAGTTCGTGGGTGTAACGCGCAAAGCTCTCGACGACCCGCTGGGGGACGTCCTCGGCGAGCAGGGAGCGGCGTTGCTTGGCCGTGTAGAACGCCATGAACGCGCCGGAGACGACGATCATCATCGCCGCGGTCGCGACCATGCCGGACAGGGCCAGCTTCCAGCGGAACCTGAGAAATCTGCGGAAGAATCGTTTCATTCGGAGTCGTCCCGGGGCTATCCGATCAAGTGTAACGCCGCCGGTGCCGGAGCCGCATGGGTCCAGGGGTGTAACGAATGACGAAGTTTTTCGTTGATTTGACGAAGACCTTCGTCTATTGTTCATGGTGATACGTATCACCGCTCAGGAGGCCCGAAGCCGATGACCGAAACCGAGCCGCGACGACCGACCGACGCCGAGCTGGAGATCCTCCGGGTCGTCTGGGAGCTGGGTTCGGCGACGGTCCGGGAGGTACACCGGACACTGTCCGCGCGCCGCAAGACCGGTTACACGACGGTGCTCAAGCTGATGCAGATCATGAACGAGAAGGGCACGCTGACCTGCGACAAGTCGGTACGGCCCCAGCTCTACTCTCCCGCACGCAGCCGGAGACTGACCCAGAAGCAACTGGTCGGCGACCTGATGGAGCGGGCCTTCGGCGGCGCCCCGGGCAACCTGGTGCTCCAGGCGCTCTCCTCCCAAAAGACGACCGCCGAAGAGCGCGAGCAGATCCGGCAGATGCTCGATCGACTCGAGGAGGAAGCATGAACCCGATCCTCGAAGCGATCGCCCGGATGTTGTTGCACTTCGTCTGGCAGGGCACCCTCGCCGGAGCGCTCGTCGCCGGCTTGCTCCTGTGGCAACGGCACGCCCGCGCCGAGACGCGCTACGCCATCTCCTGTGCCGGCCTGGCGTTGACGGCGACGCTGCCCGTGGTGACGTTCCTCGCGCTGTACCGTGGCGGCGCGATTCCCGCTCCCTTCGCCGCCCCTGTCGACCTGTCGGCGATCGACGGAATCGGAACCGCCGCGGCGGCCGGGTCGGTCCTGCCCTGGATCACCTGGTTCTGGTTCGCCGGCGTCTGCGCCCTGCACCTGCGGATGGTCTTCTTCTGGAACCGGGCCCGGGCCCTGCGCACCGTCGGAACGTCGGCGCTTCCGGAAACCCTGGTCGCGCACGCTGCTCGAACTGTGCGACAGGCTCGGCATCGGCCGACGGGTCACCGCGCTCCGCAGCAGCGTCGCCGCGACGCCGATGGTGATCGGCTGGCTGCGGCCGGTGGTGCTGGTCCCGACGAGAACCTTGACGGGTCTGGACGCCGATCACCTGCGGGCGATCCTGGCCCACGAGCTGGCGCATATCCGTCGACACGACTACGCGGTCAACCTGTTGCAGTGCGTGGTCGAGTCCTTGCTGTTCTATCACCCCGTCGTCTGGTGGTTATCGGATCGCATCCGCACCGAACGGGAACACTGCTGTGACGATCTGGCCATCGACGCCTGCGGCGATGCGCTGCGCTACGCCCGGGCACTCTCGGCGCTGGACACGCTGCACGCCGAACCGGGTCTACCGATCGTCGCCGCAACCGGAGGTTCGCTCATGACACGCATCGCACGTATCGTCGGACAACCCGCGACACAACGTCCCGTTCGCGCCGGCAACGGCTGGTTCGCCGTCGCCGGGCTGTCCCTGGTTCTCGCTGCGGGGCTCGCCCTCGCCGACAGTACCCCTGCGGCTCCCGAACCCGTGGACCCCGAACCCGCTGCATCCGTCGCGGTGGCGACCGAGCCCGCCCCGAGGCCGGCGGCGGAGCCTTCTCCGGCGGTCGATCCCAGCCCGGCGGTGGCGACCGCGACGGAGCCCTCTCCGGCGGCGGCTCCCAGCCCAGCGGTGGCGACCGCGACGGAGCCTTCTGCGGCGGCGGATCCCAGCCCGGCGGTGGCGACCGCGACGGAGCCTGCGGAGGAGCCCTCCGATGAGGAGATGGAATCCGCGGAAGCCGAGGCGCGAGCTGCGGCGCTCGCCCGGGCCCGGGAATACCGGATCCGCGAGGAGCTGGCGGCGACCCGTATCGCCAGAGATGCGGCGGCCGCCGAGGCCGAGATTGCCCGGGAACAAGCCGTCCTGGCCTATCGACTCGCCCTGGCCCAGCAAGGGGCCGGCGAGGACGCCGCATCGGCCGAGGAACTACGCGAGAGAGCGGCCCGGGCCTACGAGGCGGTGCTGGCCCAGGCCGCCGAGATGGCGGAGACCTCGAAGGCCTACCAGCAAGGGGCCCGGGAAAGGTACGAGGCGGCCCTGGCGCAGATCGTCGAGTCCGACCGCGCCGGGCAGCATTCCGCGACGCAATCGACCGAGTTGCGGCTCGAGATCCTGCTCCGCGAAACCCGGGAGATCGAGGCCCGGATCGTCGCCCTCCGGGAACTCGAACGGGCGAAGGGCGGCCTCGACCTGGAATCCCTGGACCGGGCGCGGTCCGCGGCCGCGGAGCTGGAGAAGCTGCTGCGGGAACTCCGGCAAGCCGGCGACGAGCCGATCTGACGGGCGCGGCGGCCTCGATCAGTCCTTCAGCCGGAGTTGCCGCATCGGCGACCCGGCGGGAACCTGCACCGGTTCGATCCCGTCGATGATCCCGTGGTCCAGTGCGTACTGCGGGTCCCGGTTGACCGCCTCGTCGAACAGGCCGTCGACGATCTGCGGGTCGAGCCGCGTTCGATCGGTCAGGATGCGGGCGATCTTGCGCTGATCCGATTCGACGGAGTCGATCCGTTCCCGCAGGTGCTTCATCTCGAAGCGGGCCCGGGCGCCGACGTTGAAGCCGACGCCGTGAAACATGAACGACGAGTCTTCACAGGCGTAGCGTCGCTCGCCGGCCAGGAACAGTACGTTGGCGATCGACTCGACGGTGCCGATGTTGTGGGTCGTCAAGCGGATCGGCATGCCGCGCATCACGTTGTAGGCCGCGATCGCGTTGTCGACCGACCCGCCGGTACTCGAAAGCAGCAGCCGGACTTCCTCGACGCCCTTGTTGTACAGCTCGGTGTACTCGGCCAGCAGCGTCTCGATCGTGTCGTGGTTGATCTTCCCGATGAAGGTCAGATGGGTTGCCGGGGCGGAGATCAGACACCTCCGGCGGCGAGCGCCTTGTCGATGAACGCCGGGTCGACTCCGGTGCTGTTGATCTTCACCTGTTCGGCGAAGCCCTCCCGCTCGGTTCCGCTGTCCGGCGCATCGAGGGCGTCGCTGACGCAGGCGGGGTGGACGTTGATCGGTCCGACCCGGACCTGTCCGCCGAACTCGACCTCGCGGCCGACGACGAACCGCGGATCCCCCTTGGCGATCGCCTCGCCGCAGTGCTTGCAGGCGGCACGCCCCGACGGGTCCGCCTCGACGTAGGGGAACTTCTTGCGGCTGGCCTTCTTCTCCTCGGCCTTCTCCTGGAGCTCGCGCAGCTTCTCGATCGCCGGCACCTTCGTCGGCGGGACCTTGGCCTCGTTCCAGGCCTCGTTGGCGTAGGCCTCCTCGACGTCACCGAGCTTGCGCTTCGCGGCACAGTTCAGGTGGTGCCACATGTACCCGATGCCGTACGGCCCCTCGATCAGGATGCCGATACGCAGCACGTCCTTGTCGATCTTGCGCTTGCAGGTCTTGCAGCGGGATCGGCTGGAGCGCGCTCCCTCGATCACGTACGGGGGAAGTTCTTCCTCGGCGGCGGCTTCCGGCTCGCCGGCCGGAGTGGGCGGAACGTCAGTCACTTCGAATCCTCCAGGGGCCGATCCCCGGACCAAATATAACCGAATGCGAGCCCGTTGCCGACGGCCGGATCAGGACTGCTCGGCATTACGCCGGGCCGCGTTCTTGTCTTGCCGGGCCTTGCGCACCACCGCATCGACATCCAGATGGTCGTCGCCGCAGCTGGCGATGTAGTCGTCGTAGGTGCCGTCGTAGTCGTTGATTCCGTTCGGGGTGATCTCGATCACCCGGGTCGCCAGTCGGGAGACGAACCAGCGATCGTGGGAGACGAAGATCGTCGTGCCGTCGTACTTGATCAGCCCCTTGGCCAGGGACTCGATCGCCTCGAGGTCGAGATGGTTCGTCGGCTCGTCGAGCACGAGCACCGAGGGCTGGGTCACGCCGAGCTTGGCGAAGACGAGGCGGGCCGCCTCGCCGCCGGACAGGTTGCCGATCGTCTTGTCGACCTCGTCCTTCTGGAACAGCACCTCGGCCAGCTTGCCCCGGACGAAGCCGATCCCCTCGCCGGGACAGAAGTTCCAGAGCCAGTCCTGCAGGGTGTCCCGGTCGCCCTCGATCAGCTCCCGGTGATCCTGGGCGAAGTAGCCCGGGTGTGACTCGTAGCCCCACTCGGCCTTGCCCTCGTCGGGCTTGACGACACCCATCATGATCTTCAGCAACGTCGACTTGCCGATGCCGTTGGGTCCGATGATCGCGACGCGCTCGCCGCGCATCACGCGCAGCGACACACCCTGCAGCACGACGTTGTCGCCGTAGGCCTTGGAGACGTTCTTGACCTTCATCACCTGGCGCCCGCTATGGCGCTTCGCGGCGATCTTGAATCGCGGGTAACGTCGCGAACTCTTCGGTAGCTCGTCGATGACGATCTTGTCGATCAGCTTGGCCTTGCTGCCGGCCTGACGGGCCTTGGTCGGCTTGGCCTTGAAGCGATCGATCATCACCTGGTGTTTTTCGATCTGCTTCTCGCGCTTGGAGATCTCGTGTTCCTTGCGCTCGCGATCCTCGTGCTTGGCCGACTCGAAGTCGCTGTAGTTGCCCTTGTAGAGCGTCACCCGCTGGTAGTCGACGTCGACGATGTGGGTGCAGACGTTGTTCAGGAACCGGTGATCGTGAGAGACGATCATCACGCAGCCCTTGAAGTTCTCCAGGAACTTCTCCAGCCAGCGGATCGACAGGATGTCGAGGTGGTTCGTCGGCTCGTCGAGCAGCAGGATGTCGGGGTTCGCGGCGAGGGTCTGCGCCATCAGCACCCGCAGCTTGAAGCCACCGGAGAGAACGGAGAGCGGCTCCTGGTGCACCTCGCTGGGGATGTTCAGGCCGGCGAGGATCTCCGCGGCTCGCGCTTCCATCGCGTAGCCGTCGAAGCGCATGATCGTGTCTTCCAGGTCGGCGTAACGATCGGCGTCGAAGTGATCGCTGGCCTTCTCGAGCAGCGCCTCCTTCTCGACCATCGCCTGCCACAGCTCCTTGTGGCCCATCATCACCACGTCGAGGATCGGCATCTCTTCGTAGCGGAAGTGGTCCTGCTCGAGGACTCCGACCCGCGCCTTGCGCGGCATCGACACCTCGCCGGAGCTCTGCTCTTCCTGGCCGGCGATGATCCGCAGCAGGGTCGACTTCCCCGAGCCGTTGGCGCCGACGACGCCGTACCGGTTCCCGGCGTGCATCGCCAGGGACGCCTGCTCGAAGAGCGTCTGCGCTCCGTAGTTCTTCGCCAGATTGGTGACCGCGATCATGGCGCTACGTTAGCGGAAACGAGGCGAAATCGCATTGGGAGGGCAACGAAACAGCGGGTCGGACGTTGTAGGAGGGGCACCGGTCTGTGGTAGCGTGCCGCCGCCCGGCTGGCACCGGGGTCACCGTCCTCAGGAGGGGTTTCCATGTCCAAGGTTCGCTGTTTCGCCCTGATTCTCTCCATCGCGCTCGGCGCTCTGGCGCCCCAGGCGATCGCCGGCATCGACGCCGGGATCCTCGGTTTCCCCGATGTCTCCCGGGACCAGATCGCCTTCTCCTACGCCGGCGACATCTGGGTCGTGGCCAAGACCGGTGGGACGGCGATGCGCCTGAGCACGCCCGCGGGCCAGGAGATCTTCCCGCGCTTCTCTCCCGACGGCAAGCAGATCGCCTTCAGCGGCAACTACGACGGCAACACCGACATCTACGTGATCGATGCCGACGGCGGGCTGCCGACGCGCGTGACCCATCACCCGATGAACGACCGGATGCTCGACTGGTACCCCGACGGCAAGTCGCTGATGTTCGCCAGCAGCATGCACTCCGGGAAACAGCGTTTCCGGCAGCTGTACAAGGTCCCGGTCGCAGGCGGGATGCCCGAGAAGCTGCCGGTGCCCTACGGCGAATTCGGTGCGGTCTCCGCGAACGGCGAGACGCTGGCCTACATGCCGCTCAGTCGTGACTTCCGCACCTGGAAGCGCTACCGCGGCGGAATGACGACCGACATCTGGACCTTCGACCTGAAGAGCCACGCGGCGAAGAACATCACCGACAGCAACTCCAACGACTCCCAGCCGATGTGGCACGGCAAGACGGTCTACTTCATCTCCGACCGCGGACCGGCGACACGTTCCAACGTCTGGTCCTACGACACCGACTCCGGCAAGCTGCAGCAGATCACGAAGTTCACCGACTACGACGTGCGCTTCCCGGCGATCGGTCCCGACGAGATCGTCTTCGAGAACGGTGGGAGCCTGCATCTGCTCACCCTGGCCACCGGCAAGACCAGGCCGGTCGAGATCGACGTGGTGACCGACCGCGCCACCCTCAAGACCCGGGTCGTCTCGACCTCCCGGGCGATGACCGCGGCCGACCTGTCCCCGTCCGGGAAGCGTGCGGTGTTCACCGCCCGCGGCGAGGTCTACACCGTGCCGCAGGAACACGGCATCGTGCGCAACCTGACCCGGACCTCGGGTGTCGCCGAACGCGACGCCGCCTGGTCGCCCGACGGCAAGGAGATCGCCTACTGGAGCGATCGCTCGGGCGAATACGAGCTGACGGTACGGCCGTCGGACGGATCCGGCGAGGAGACCGTGCTGACCGAGCTCGGCCCCGGTTTCCGCTACGGCGTGCACTGGTCGCCGGACAGCAAGAAGCTGGCCTGGATCGATCAGGCGATGAAGATCTGGATCCACGACCGCGAGGCCGGCAAGACGGCCCAGGTCGATCAGGCGCTGTACTACTTCCACGGACCGCTGTCGGGCTTCTCGGTCTCCTGGTCCGCCGACAGTCGCTGGATGGCCTACACCCGCGACCTCGAGACCCGGCTGACGGCGATCTTCCTGCACGATACGACGACCGGCGAGACCCATCAGGTGACCGCCGGCTTCTATAGCGACTCGGCCCCGACCTTCGACCCCAAGGGGGACTACCTCTACATCCGCACCCAGCGCACCTGGCAGCCGGTCTACTCGGACCTGGACACGACCTGGGTCTACAACAACATGACGACTCTCGCGGCGCTGCCCCTGCGCAAGGACGTCGCCTCACCACTCGCTCCGCGCAACGACGAGGAAGAGATCGAGGACGACGAGGACGACGAGGACGACGAGGACGGCGACGACAAGGAGAAGGACGGCGACGGCGACAAGAAGAAGGACGCCAAGAAGAAGGACGCCAAGAAGAAGGGCAAGGACGGCGACGACAAAAACGGTGACGACAAGGACGGCGACAAGAAGGACAAGGACGAGGTCAAGGCGGTCGAGATCGACCTCGACGGGCTCGAACATCGCCTGGTGATGCTGCCGCCGGGCGCCGGCAACTACGGTCAGCCGGTCGCCGTCGAGGGCAAACTGCTGTACCAGCGGCATCCGCGGACCGGGTCCGGTGGCGGACCGAGCCCGCTGCTCTACTGGGATCTCGAGGAACGCGAAGAGAAGACGGTGATCGACGACGCGAACTGGTTCGTCGTCGCCGCCGACGGCAAGTCGCTGCTCGTGGGTCACGATGGTGCGGCGGCGATCGTCAAGGTCGCCGAGGGCCAGAAGATGAAGACGCGGCTCGCCCTCGACGAGATGCAGATGGAGCTCGATCCGGCCGCCGAGTGGCGCCAGATCTTCCGGGATGCCTGGCGCATCGAGCGGGACTTCTTCTACGACCCGAACCTTCACGGCGTCGACTGGGACGAGATGTACAGGCGCTACGGGAAGCTGATCGACGCAGCGGTCACCCGGGACGACGTCAACTTCGTCCTCGGGGAGCTGATCGGCGAGCTGAACGCCTCCCACTCGTACCGTGGCGGCGGTGACGTCGAGGGTGCGGCGCAGCGGAACGTCGGCTTGCTCGGCGCGAACTACGAACTTGTCGACGGTGCCTACCGGATCAGCGAGATCATCGACGGCGCGATCTGGGACAGCGAGATCCGCTCACCGCTGAATACCCCCGGGGCCGACGTCAACGAGGGGGACTACCTGCTTGCGGTCAACGGCGTACCGATCGACACCGGACGCGACATCTGGGCCTCGTTCCAGGGTCTCGCCGACAAGACCGTGATGCTGACCGTCAACGACAAGCCGACCCTCGAGGGCAGCCGCGAGGTGCTGGTCGAGACGATGGGCGACGAGACCCGGCTGCGCAACCTGGCCTGGATCGAGAAGAACCGCGCCTACGTCGACGAGAAGAGCGATGGCCGCGTCGGCTACGCCTACGTGCCGTCGACCGGCATCGACGGCCAGACCGAGTTGCGCCGGATGTTCGTGCCGCAGATCGGCAAGGCGGCGCTGATCATCGACGAGCGCTTCAACAACGGCGGCCAGATCCCGACGCGCTTCATCGAGATGCTCAACCGACCGATGACGAACTACTGGGGCGTCCGCGACGGCAAGGACTGGCAGTGGCCTCCGGTGGCCCACGTCGGCCCCAAGGTGATGCTGGCCAACGAGTGGAGCGGCTCGGGCGGCGACTGCTTCCCCTACTACTTCAAGAAGGCCAAGCTCGGTCCGGTGATCGGCACCCGCACCTGGGGCGGCCTGATCGGGATCAGCGGCGCGCCGCAGCTCATCGACGGTGGCGTCGTCACGGTGCCGACGTTCAGCTTCTACGACACCGACGGCGAATGGGCGGTGGAGAACTACGGCGTCGACCCGGACATCGAGGTGATCGACGATCCCTCGCTGATGGTCGACGGCGGCGATCCCCAGCTCGATGCGGCGATCGACGAGGCGTTGCGGCTGCTCGCGGCCGCACCGCCCGCTCATCCCCGGCGTCCGGAGAACCCGGTCCGGTCCGGTCGCTGAACATGGGCGACACCGGTACGCCACGCTGTTCGACGTTCGATGTCGAGGCTGTCCGGCGCCGCTTCCCGGGGCTGACCCGGGAGGTCGCCGGCCGCCCCGCCGTTTTTCTCGACGGGCCGGCCGGTAGCCAGGTCCCGGACAGCGTCGTCGAGGCCGTGGCCCACAGCCTGGCCCACGGCAACGGGAATACCGGCGGACTGTTCGCCACCAGCCTCGAGAACGAGGCGATGCAGGCCCGGGCTCTGCAGGCAGCGTCGGACTTCGTCGGCGGCGACGACCCGGCGCTGATCACCTACGGGCCGAGCATGACGACCCTGGTCTTTTCCCTGAGCCGGGCGCTGAGCCGGACCTGGAAGGCCGGGGACGAGGTCGTCGTCACCTCCCTCGATCACGACGCCAACGTCTCCCCGTGGGTCATCGCCGCGCGAGACGCCGGCGCGACGGTGCGCACCGTCGGGATCCGCGCCGAAGACTGCACCATCGACCTCGATGACTACCGGGCCGCGCTGGGGCCGAAGACGCGGTTCGTCGCCTTCGCCAGCGCCGCCAACGCCACCGGAACGCTCAACCCGGTCCGGGAGATGGTCGAGCTGGCCCATAGAGCCGGCGCCCTCGTGTTCATCGACGCGGTGCACTCGGCACCGCACCTGTTGACCGACGTCACCGCCTGGAACTGCGATTTCCTTGCCTGCTCGCCGTACAAGTTCTTCGGGCCCCACTCGGGCCTGCTCTGGGGGCGGCGCGAACTGCTCGAGTCTCTGCCGGTCGACAAGCTCCGCCCCTCCACGGACGAACTTCCCGGACGCTGGTGCTGGGGCACCAACAACTTCGAGGCGATCGCCGGCGCGATGGCGGCGATCGACTACATCGCCGAGCTGGGACGCGACGCTGGTCGCCCCGCCGACCGGCGGGCCGCACTACGACAGGCGTACGAGACGATCGGCCGGTACGAACGCGGCCTGACGCTGCGTTTCCTCGACGGACTCGACGCGTTGCCGTCGATCAAGGTCTGGGGGATCACCGACCGGTCGCAACTCGACAGGCGCTGCCCGACCTTCGCCCTGACTCACGCCACGCGAACGCCGCGTGACGTCGCCGGGTATCTGGCGGAACGGGGCATCTTCGCCTGGCACGGAAACTTCTACGCTTTGTCGGTGACCGAGGCCCTCGGGCTCGAACCCGAGGGGGTCGTCCGCGTCGGCCTGCTGCATTACAACACCGCCGGGGAAGTCGACCGGCTGGTCGCCGCCCTCGAGGAACTGGGCTAGCGCTCCGGCCGGCAGCGACCGCGAGAGCCGGCCGTCAGAACAGCGTTCCCAGCTCCGGCAGGCGGCGCAACGCCTCCCGGGCCGCCTTCCAGTCGTCGGGCGACGGATCGGCGTTCTGCTGCTTCAGCGCATCGAGCCAGCCCTCGTCGCCGGCGCCGGCCAGGGCCGCCTCGGCGACCGCGGTGTTGATCGCCTTGCCGTAGGTCAGGGTCGACGACAAGCGTGAGAGCAGGCCCTCACCCTGTCGGGTCTTGCGCAGCACCGCCTTGCTGTGCACGAGCACATCGAGCATGAACTCCGGATCGGCGATCCGTGCCAGCCAGGCCGCGGTCCGTTGCTTCGGGTCCTCGCCCGGGTAGCGCAGCGCCACGACGCGGTCGAACGCCCCACGATCCGGGGCGTTGAGCAGCAGCGCGAGGAAGAAGCGCGACTCGGGATCGGCGGTGTGTCGCCGGGCCTGGCGCAGGCTCTGTTCGACGCGGTCGCATTCGAGCGCCTCGCGGAGCTTGCGAGAGACGTCGCCGTGGCGCTGCTGCACCGCGGCGAAGAACGCCTCCTGATCTTTCTCCGCCGGCAGAAACGTGTCGAGATCCGCGATCAGCATGAACAGCCGGGGCAGGTCGAGATCGACGACGGTCTCCAGCATCACCGCGTGCAGCCCCGGATCTCCGGCGGCGAGCAACCCCCGGAGCACCCGGCGCATCATCTGTAGCCGGGTGTCGGAACGCAGACCGAACTCGTCGAAGGCGAAGTGCGGCTTGCGGACCGCGTACTGCGGTCGCGCCGCGTCGATCACGTCGGTCCGCACGACGATCGTGACCGACGGCTGCTCCAGATGGAACAGCGCATGGGTCAGCCCGCCGTGGCCCGGGGCGATCGGCCGGGTGCCCCCGGGCGTCAGCAGCTCGATGTCGGCCAGGTGCGTCCGGCCGAGCAGCAGCCGGTCGCCGAAGCGCTGCTGCTCTTCGAAGGTGTAGGTGCTGTGGATGCTCGAACCGGCCAGCACCCGGAAGGCGCCGCTGAACGCGTGCTCGTGAATCACCGTCGTGCTCTCGTTCCAGACGAGAAGTTCGATGTAGAACTCCGGGCTCCGGTAGACCATCACCGGCACGTCGCCGAAGGACGACCCGGGATGCTGGGTCACCGAGGTCCTGGACAGGAAGCGGGCGATCTCGGGGAAGTCGAAGGGATCGAACTCCGCGGCTTGAAGGAGTTCGGTCGCGACGTCGGGAAGCGCCGCCGGGTCGAAGTTCACCCGCTGGTAGGCCCGCCAGACGCGGTCACCGAGTTCTTGGTACTGCTTCAGGTCCATCGATCGCTCCCGGCGCCTGCCGTGACGCATGGTTCCGATCTTCTGTGTATAGCCCCGATCCGCCGGCAGATCGACCACGAAATCGAAATCGGACCGGCCGCCGCGCCCACGACACCGGACAGACCCGACCGATCGGCGAAATTGCCGTCACTCGTGTCGAGATCGACGGCGAAAACTCGCGCCTCTGCTGTTTCCGGGTGGAACCCGTGAGCCCCGGGCCGTAACCATCTCCACAGACGGCAGCGCTGTGCTACCGAAGGAGCCCCCCCCATGAAGAAGAGTCAGAAGAAGCCTTACTCGGCGCCGCAGGTGACGACCTATTCGTCTTCCGAGATCCTGCAGCTCGTCGGTCCGGCGATCGCGGTCTACGGCCCGATGGGTCCCTGATCGAGTAGCTGTCTGGAGACGGCCGCGGAAAAGCGGCCCGGGAGCCCCGGAGTCGCTACAATGTGCGCCCGCACACGGCGGCCCGGGAGCCCCGGAGTCGCTACAATGTGCGCCCGCACACGGCGGCCCGGGTGTCTCCCTACCCGGAACTGGTTCCGGAGTCCTCGGTTGAAAGAGTCCGCCGACATCCAGGTCTATCGCTGCCTGTCGCTGCGGATCGGTGTGCGTACCGACGTGGACGATGTGGCGGAGTACGGGCGCCGCTTGTTCCGCCGCTTCCTCAGCTCGGAGACCGACGCGGACACCACCCTCGAGATCGTCTCCGATCCCGCAGGCGGATGGCGGGTCCGCGACGAGATCATCGACGCCACGGTCCACGAGCGCGCCTGGCTTGCCGGCATCCTCTGCGCCAGAGTGCTCGAGACCGCCGGCAACTGCGTCGCGGACCACGATCTGTTTCACGCCGCGGCGCTCTCCCGGGATGGCCGGGGGCTGGTCCTCTGCGGAGAGTCCGGCTTCGGCAAGTCGACGCTGACCCTCGCCCTGATCGCCGCCGGCTGGAAGTTCCTCTCCGACGAGGTTGCCGCCCTCGACGGGGATCGCCGACTGCAACCGTTCCCCAAGGCGCTGGAGCTGGTACCGGGCACCGCTCGTCGAGTCGGCGTCCTGATGCCGGATCACCCCGATAGCCGGGGCAAGACGCTGCACGACCCCGAGGAGCTGTTCCCCGGCTGTGTGGGAGAGGCGGTCCCGCTGCAGACGGTCATCTTCCTGGCCGACGACGGCTCACCCGGGCAGGCCGCCTCCTCGACGGCCCGATTGCAGTTGACGGTCCACCGACGCTCCGACACGGCACGCCAGGCGATCCTCGCCGAGGACGGCGTCCTCGGCGTCGCCTGGGACGAGACCGCCGACGGTTATCCGGTGCTCGTCGTCGACCGCGATGCATCGCGATTCGCGGCCTGGCGTCTCGACGAGATGCTCGCGGCTCACGGGCTGCTGATCGTCGGCTCCTCGTCCGAGGAGACGCCGCCGAATCGCTTCGATCGGGAACCGGAACTCCAGCCGATGGAGCGTCACGCCGGAGTGGCCGAGCTGCTGGCGCGCTTCCGCGGGCGCCGGGCGTTCCAGCGCAAGATCGACGCCCACGGTGGCGATTTCGCCTCGGTGTTCCTGGCGATGCTGGATCGGTTCGCGGAGACGCGTTTCTACCGCATGCAGGTGGGAAAGCTGGACCAGGCGATCGAGCGGATCGGCGAGGCCGTCTGAGCCTGGCGCGACGTCAGGTCGAGGGGCGGATCAGTTATCGACAAGACTCGTATCGTTGACGAGCCATTCCTGCGCTTCGATGTCGCTGTCGGAGTCGGTCTCCGCTTCCTGCGGAGCTTCTTCGCCACCGAAGTCGGAGAGCAGTTCGATCAGTCGCGGATCGCGCCGGGCCATCTGCCGCTCGGCGACCTCGGCGTCCTCCTCGAGAACGAGTCCGAGCTCGGCGAGGTCCCAGCGATCGAGCGACAGCGGTTCGGCGTTCGGGTCGAGGACCTCGATCCAGACCCCCGACTCGGTGCGGGAGACGCGGTAGGCCTTGTTGAACGTCTTGACGCGAATCACGTTTTCCATGCGGAACCTCCGTCGCCTGTCCTCTCACGGCCCAATCTAGTGTCGTCCCCGTGCTGCGATCCAGGGACAAATCCGTCATTTGATATCGTGATTGAAACCGGTGGAAGCGACGCATGACACCTGAACGTGTGACATGGTTCGAGGCGTTGAAACGCGGTGTGAAACGTCGCTGCCCACGTTGCGGAAGCGGCGCGATGTTCGGTGGGTGGTTCACGTTACGAGATCGTTGCGACGATTGCGATCTCGTGTTCGAACCATCGCCCGGCGACACCTGGGGCTTCTGGGTCTTCATGGACCGCATCTTTCTGTTCGTCGCGCTCGTCGGGCTGTACTTCGGAGTTCGCCCGCAGGGCTGGGGCGGTCGAATCCTGTTCATCGCCGCGGTGGCGGTCCCGCTCGTGTGGACCATGCCGCAACGTCTGGGACTCGCTGTGGCGCTGGACTGGTTCTGGAGATCCCGATCGTTCGGACCGGGAGAGGGCGACTGAGCGGCTATTCGGGCCGCAGGAGCCAGACGCGGCAGGCGGAGCGCGTCATCAGGGCCAGGTAGCAGCGCAGCAACCCGTACTCGCGGGTGTCATCGACGAACGGACCCAGGCACCAGATCACGATGTCGTAGAACGCTCCGCAGACCGAGTAGTAGGCCCAGAGGTTGATTTCTTCGAACCAGGACGTCACGTGACAATCCTCCTGGCTCTTTTATACGAAATTGATCGGCGCCGCTCCACCCCGAGTCGCTCGTCGAGATGAGATAGTCGAGCCCGCTCGAGGTGACGATCGCCGAAACCCCCGAAAACGACGGAATGCGGTCAGTAGTCGAACGAGATGCCGGCGGTGAGGGCCAGATCGGGCGCTCCGTCGGCCAGACCGATGGCCAGGGCTCCTCGAACGTGCCAGTAATCGGCGATCTTCCAGTTCACGCCGCCCAGCAGCCGGATATCGGCGTCCTGGTTCTTGAAGCGTTCTCCGGCGGCGTACAGCTCGGCGACGACGGTGAAGCTCTCACCGGTCGGGAAGATCAGCGCCGCACCGAGAGACGGTGACACCTCGCCCTCGACCGGGACTCCGCCGAGGGTACCGTCCTGATTGACCTGGATGCCGGCGTTGTAGCTGAGGATCGCCCACTCCAGGGGCCGCCTCGCCGTGTAGAAGAACTTCGTCGCGAGGCTGTCGGCGCCGAGGCCGGGCACCTCTTCCCCGACGGGCAGCGTCGTGACGAACCCGAAGCCGTAGGCGCTGCCGTTGTCCCGCGGGCCGAGCTGCAGCTTGCCCCAGATGTCCAGATCGGTCAGGCCGGACTCGCCGGGGCCGCCCTGGATATCGCCGTCGCCGAGCCCGACGCGGGCGCCGAGTTCGACATCCGGCAGACCCTTGAGCTGGATCGCCCCGACGACCCGGCCGGCGACCGAATCGTAGCGGTCCGCATCCTGGTAATCGAGACGAAACTCGCCGCGGTAGTTCTCGACGACCGGAACGTCCTCGGCGAAGGAGATGAACAGACGGTCGGCACCCTTGAAGGCCGGCGCCGGCAGTTCCCGGGCCGGGCGCGGGGGATCGAAGGTCACGTCCCGGCGGATACCGGACCGGGCCGGAATCGGATCGGGGGAATCGAGTTCACGGCGGCGCCCCCTGGGGTCGATCACCGCCACCGGCAAGACCAGGGTTCCCGACGGAATCGCGACGGTGTACTCGCCGGAGTCGTCGGTCGGCCCCGAGAGGAAGACGTCGTATCCGCCCTCGACCTGAAACAGCACCCGGTAGTCGACGACGGGGGCGCCCTGGGAGTCCAGCACCTTTCCGGCCACGTCGACGGCCGGGGCCGCGGCGGAGACCTCCGCCTCCCCGGCCTCCGGGGAGGCGTCGGCAGGGGCGGTCGTCGACGGGACGACGACCTCGGTGCGCGCACCTTCGCTGACGGTCAGGGGCGGTGACGGGGGTAGCTCGACCCGCTCGCCGGATGGCGTGATGACGGCGACGGCGGTCAGCTGCACTCCGTCCTGCGCGGCGACGACGAACGAGCCATCGGGGCGCGAGGCCTGACTGACGACGCTCTGCTCACCGCCGAGCGGCACATAGACCACCCGGTGTCCGGCGAGGGCGACTCCCTCCGCCGACGTCAACATGCCGCGCACGCTGCGGTACGGCGACTGCTGGGCCGCCGCGGGCAACGCGAGCGCAACCAGGACGAGCACGATCCATTTCGGAGAAGGCAAGAGGGTCTTGAACATCGACTCCACCGGGGTAAGAAGGGACCGCATTCTACCAAGAACCGATCGCGGGAGCCGACGGTTTCTCACCGGCCAGGACGAGTTCCGGGCCGCGGAGCTTCAGCCAGCGGGCGACCGGTCGCCCGTTCGGAGTGCGCAGCAGCAGTCCGCTGTACCCGACCCGGTTGGCCTGGGTTCCGATCGCGTCGATCAGCGTGGTCCTGTCCGACTCGGTCATCTGCTCCCAGGCCGCTTCGTTCACGGTGATGTACAGACTCGGCGGCGCGGCGTGGACCCCGTCGAGCTTGTCCTGCATCGGCAGCTCGGCGGTGGTCAGATGCGGTATCGCCACCGTCCGGGACGGGTGCCAGACGGTCGCCGCCCAGAATCCGGCCAGCCCGACCAGTACGCCGCAGAGGACCGGCGTCAACGACGGCAGGCCAGGCGCGCTGGGTGCCTTCGCTGCGCTACGTTTCCGGCTCCGTGACTTCGCCCTCGGTGACGAGGCCGGCGCCCGGGCCGGCGCCCGAGCCGGCGCCGCGGCCGGTTCGTCGTCGATCTCCACGTCGACGTGGTCGAACAGCCTTGCTCCGGTCACCGGATCGATGCCGGCCAGCTCGGCGGCCACGGTCTCGACCCCTCCGTCCAGGGACGGCGCCCGCAGTCGCGGTGCCGGGCCTCGCTCCGTGGCGCCCGACGGGCTGCCAGGAACCGTCTCCTGTGGCGGGTCGGCGGCTCGCATCGAGACCGACAGTTCCTCCGCCTGTTGCACCTCCGAATCGGCGATCCGTTTTCGCGCCTCACCGATGGCGTGCTTGATCTGGTGGCGGAACTGGCTCAGCGCCCGGGCGTCGGGGACCCGACCTTGCTGGACCAGCCGATCGATCGCGACCTGGGTCTCCTCGAGAATCGCCAGACCCAGCGCGGTGTCCAGCATCAACTCGGCTTGCAACGCATAGAGGTCGGCGGACAGCCGTTGCTCGTCGCGTTTCAAGCGTTCGACATCGAAGATCGTGCGCAGAACGCAGGCCACCGCGTGGGCCATCAACTCGGCCAGCTCCGGCACCGGCTGGCCTCCGGAGAGAAAGAACTCGGTCAGTTGCTGGCGATCCCAGGGTTCGAGAGTCACGGCGCGCTGGCCGACGTTGATCTTCGCCGGCCGGTCCGGGTCGACGTCGGCAGCCTGCACGATCCAAGACTCGAGCTTGTCGAGGTAAGGTTGCAGTGCCTGGCGACGGGCCTGCCTGCCCCGCTTACGGGACGGCCCCTTCACGGTCGTCGTCGGCATCAGATCGACTCCAGCCGGCCCGCACGAACGAGGAACACGCCTTCGTGCCACTGTCCGCCGCCGAGGGGAGCATCGTCGGAGCGCACGATCAGGAAGCGCACCGTCGGGTCGGAGGCCAGGCTCATCTCGATCCAGAACTCCTGGTCCTGCCCGCGGTCGTCCGGCGAACCATAGGCATCGACACGATTGTCGAACAGCTTCGTCGTCAGGTAGCCGTTGTAGTACCCACGGCTGCGCAGCGGGTCGAGGGAGTCGAGATCGAACGCGGCCTGGCTGTAACTCGAAGGATAGGCACCGTGTCGCGAGAAGTACTTGTCCAGGGCTCCCAGGAGCAGGTGCGACTCCCGGGCCACGATCTGGATGTCGGCCCGCACGTTCGCGCGGTGAAATGCCTGCCCCAGCAACTGCGTCGAAACCGTCGCGATCGCCGCCAGCAGAAGGAGATTCAGCACCTTGCGTGCCACCGAACGCACCTCACCGAGCCCCCCTTGAAATGTAGGTCCCGGAGTCGGGGCGTCAAACCGGCGGGCCCGGGTCGAACCGGGGACGCGTGCTACCATGACGGGCATCCGTGGACCTTCAGGAGCCTTCCATGATCACGTTGACCGCTGCCGCCCGGGCGAAGTTCGTCGAGATCGTCGACGCCGAAAAGCGCGTCGGCCACGGCCTGCGAGTCACCGTCGCCTCCGGCGGAACGCTGACCCCGGAGTTCGCTCTGAACTTCGTCGCCCCCGGCGACGAGCAAGATGACGATACGGTAATCGACGCCGACGGGATCAAGATCTTCATCGACCCGGTCAGCCTGCCGTTCCTTGAGGACGCCACGGTCGACTTCGTCGAGACGCTGAGCGAGAGCGGCTTCAAGGTCGACGCGCCGAAGGCCGGCGCCCCGAAGCCGGAGGGCCCCGAGGCCGAGGCGCTGCAGCGAGTCCTGCAAGAGAAGATCAACCCGGCGGTCGCCTCCCACGGTGGGTTCATCGACCTCGTCGCGGTCGAAGACGGAACGGCCTATCTGAAGTTCGGCGGCGGCTGCCAGGGCTGCGGCATGGTCAACGTGACCCTCAAGCAGGGTGTCGAGAAGATCATCTTCGAAGAGATCCCGGCGATCACCAAGGTGCTCGACGTCACCGACCACGCATCGGGCACGAACCCGTACTACCAGCCCGGCAAGTAGACCGACCCCGCGACACCACCGGCAGATCAGTCGGGATCGATCTCCAGCCGGATCCGTGCGCCGGCCTCGCGCAGCGCGGCCTCGACCTGTTGCGGCGTCTCCCCTCGCGCAAAGGCGAAACCCACGTAGCGGTGTCCCTCGGGCAAGGGGACCAGCCGGGCACCTCGATGCACCGTCATCGTCACCTCGACCACACGGTCTACCCCGCGCGCCTGCTCCAGCCCGCCGATCTCGCGCAGGGTGCCGGCCCGCGGCACCGGGAACATCAGCACGCCCGAGGCCGCGGACTCGCGGCGGGTCTCGACCGGCTCGCCGAGGGCGTGGCGCAGGACGAGCTCCTCGAGGGAGATGCCGGCGCCGAAGCGCAGCGACCGGGCGCACAGACCGCCGATCGAGCGGGCGGCGACCTCGAGCAGGGTCGGTGTGCCCCGGGACACCCGCAGCTCCGCGTGGATCGGCCCGTCGATCAGGCCGAGGGCCGAGCAGGCCCGGCCGGTCTCGGCCAGGATCGAGGCCTGGACCTCGACGGGCAGGCGGGACGGCGTCACGAACAGCGTCTCCTCGAAGGTCGGGCCGACGAGGGGGTCCGGTTTGTCGAACAGCGCGAGTTGTCGCAGTTGTCCGTCGATCAGCAGCCCCTCGAGGGCCACCTCATCGCCGGGTAGATAGCTCTCGACCAGCACGTGGTCCCGGTCACCTCGACGGTTGCGCGTCTCGGGATCGGCGAGGATGCGGGCGATCGTCGCGAAGGCGGCGACGCGCCCGTCGACGTCGTCGGCTCGCAGGACTCCGCGGCTCGCCGACAGGAACAGCGGTTTGACGACGACCGGGAACGGAATCTGATCGGCGAGCATCGATCGGGGCGTGTCGATCGGGACCCGCGCGTACCGGGGGCCGCGAAGACCGGCCGCCTCGAGTCGCGTGCGGAAGAGATGCTTATCCCGGGTCGCCTGGACCGCCTCGGCCGGATTGTGTCGCAGCCCGAGGGCCGCCGATATCCGGGTGGCCAGCAACGTCGTCTCGTCATCGACGCCGACGACGGCGTGGAGCGGACGGTCGCTGGCGAAGGCCAGCACGCTTTCGACGGCACGATCGTGATTGCCGAAGTCGAGGGTGATCGTACCCCCGGGCGAGCGTGACTCCAGCGCCTGACGTCGATCGCTGCCGACGACGACATCGACGCCGAGACTCGCCGCGGCGGCCAGGAAATCGGTCGCCCGGTAGGTCGTCGTCGGCACGACCAGCAGTACTCGGCGCTCCATCGTGCGGTCATCTGACGCGGTCCGTCGTGCGCTGTCAACCGGAGAAGGTCGTTCGAACCTGCGGATCGGTGCCGGGTGCATACCATCTCTCCCGCCCTTGCCTGTGTCGCGCGGATGCAGGAGAATCGCGGCCGACGATGGAACCGGTCCGATTGATGAACCCACGAACCCACAGAACCGCCGGACTTCGATGGTTGCTCCTGGCGCTGGCCCTGCTCCCACTGGCGACCCTGCTCGTCCAGGGGCAGGAACCGACGAGCCTGGAGCGGCGTGTCGCGAGCCTCGAGAGCCGTTCATCGGTCGATCGAGGCGCCCGGATCTTCCGCAGGTCCTGCGCCGCATGCCACGGGGTCGACGGCCGGGGTGACGGTCCCGGCGCGGCGGACCTGACCCCGGTGCCACGGGACCTGACCACGGCGGGCTACCGCTTCCGGACGACCCCCAGCGGCGAGATGCCGTTGCCCGGCGATCTCGAACGCACGATCCGTCAGGGGCTGCCGGGCTCGTCGATGCCCGGCTTTCGCGACCTGTTCTCGCAAGACGAACTGGACGACCTGATCGCGTACGTCTACTCGCTGCGGCCGGGCTTCGATCCGTCGACCGACCTGCCGGAGGCGATGACGTTCGCGCCGATCACGCCGGTCGCGGACGCCGACCAGGACGCCGGCAACGGCGAGGCGCTCTATCGACTGGTCGGCTGCTGGCGCTGCCACGGGCTGGCCGGCGACGGCCGCGGCCCGGCGGCGAAGACGCTGACCGACGAGGAGGAGCGCCCGCTGCCGTCCACCGATTTCCGCCATGACCCGTTCAAGGGCGAGCGTACGGTGGAGGCGGTCGTAGGTGCGCTGCGCACCGGGCTCAACGGCACGCCGATGCCCTCCTACGACGAGGCGATGATGCTGGTCCGCGGGGATGTCGGCGACGCGCCGTCCCTCGAGGGTCTGATCTCGACCGAGGCGCAGCAGGCGCTCCGTGCGTTTCTGGATCGTGCGCCGACCGCCGCCGAGCTCGGGGCGATGTCGGACGAGGAGCGAGCCACGTTGCGGGATCGACGCCTCGCCGCGCTGGCCCGCTACGTGCTGTCGTTCGATCGCCGTCCGGGCGTCGGCTCCCGGCTGTTCCATCAGCGGCCCGAACGGGAGGCCCGCAAGCGATGATCTCCCGTGCCCTGGCCCTCGGGTTCGCCGGAACGCTGCTGGTCGTCACCGGCTGCGCCGGCGACGGATCCGAGCTCGACACGATGATGCCGCCCGGCGGAATCCAGCCGACGCTGGAGTCGATCCAGCTCGAAGTGTTCACCCCGATCTGCGCCCAGTGCCATTTCCCCGGCGGACCGGGCCCGATGCCGCTGGACAGCGCCGACGCTTCGTTCGCGAACCTGGTCAACGTGCCGAGCCTCCGCAGCCCGCTGCTGCGGGTCGCGCCGCAGGATCCCGACAACTCGTTCCTGGTCCACAAGATCGAAGGCCGCGAGGGCATCGCCGGCCAGCGCATGCCGCCACCCCAGGCCGGCCCTCCGTTGACGGGGGAACAGATCCAGGCGATCCGGCAGTGGATCACCGACGGGGCGCTGCGATGACCCGCGCACGGTGGACCCTCGCCACGACCGGCCTCGCGCTGGCGACGCTGTGGCTGGCCTTCGCGCCGCCGGCCGCGGCCGAGCCGGCCTTCGCCGCCCAGACCGGCTACCGCTGCTCCCAGTGCCACGTGAATCGAACCGGCGGCGGGCTGCGGACCGCCTTCGGCAGCCTGTACACCCAGACGATCTTGCCGGCGCGGACCGGCAAGTGGCGCGACGGGAACAACCTGTTGCCGGCGAACCCCGAGGCCCGTTTCCTGTTCGGCGCCAACCTGCGGGTGCAGTACCTGAGCATCCTCGCCGGGGACGACGGCGTGGAGGACACCGGCTCGTTCGAGATCCCCGAGGCCAACGCCTACCTCGACGTGCGACTGATCCCGGACCGCCTCGAGCTGTACCTCGACGAGACCCTCGGTCCGGGTGGTGCGTCGACCCGTGAGCTGTTCGCCCTGTTCTCGTTCTGGAAGGACAAGCGCGCCTACATCAAGGCCGGCAAGTACCTGCCGGCCCACGGCTGGCGACTGCCCGACGACGCCTCGTTCGTGCGCAACTCGACCGGCTTCACCTACAGCGCGCCGGACACCGGGGTCGAGTTCGGCATCGAGCCCGGTCGCTGGTCGATCCACGCCGGCATCACCAACGGAGACTCCGGGGGCGCCGGCGATACGAACGACGAGAAGAAGTTCTCACTGACCACGGTGCGTCGGTTCAAGAACTGGCGGGTCGGTGTCTCGGGTTCGAACAACGTCACCGACGGCGCCCGCAGCTCGACCGCGGGAGTGCTGGGCAGTGTCCGGTTCGGCAGGCTGACCTTCCTCGGTGAGGCCGACTGGGGCGAGGTACGCACCGACGTCGAGACCCGACGACGGATCGGCTACGTCGAGGGCAACTGGATGGTCTCTCGCGGGTTGAACGTGAAGGTCGTCCACGACTGGCTCGACCCGGACGATTCGGTGAACACCGACGAGCGCACCCGGGACTCGATCGGCGTCGAGTACATCCCCTACCCGTTCCTGCAACTCCGCGCCTTCGTCCGCACCAAGGACGGGCCGCCCCAGGTGCCGGGCTCCCGGGACGATCAGTTCGACCTCGAGCTGCACATCTTCTTCTAGGCCAGCGGGTGGGTCAGCGGGGCTCCGGGTCTATTTGCCGAGCAGTCTCTGGTTGTTCATGCTGTTCATCGCGGACTGCACGAACACGCCGGCGTTCTTGCGCAGCTTCTTCCTCGACCAGCTGTCGGTGCGCCCGGCCCAGATCTTCTTCCAGTCACCACCGCGCCAGAGCGCGGCTTCGACGCCGTACTTCCCGGCCTTCTCCGACGCCAGGGGCAGCGTCTCGCTGATCAGCTCCCGCATCGGCTGGTCGGTCTCGGTCCAACTGCGCCAAGCGTCGGCCCAGGCCTCTTCGCCGTCGGTGATCGGCACCACCCGGACGGTGATCGCCCCGTCGATTCCCTGCTCTTCGATGTAGGCCAGGATCCTGGCCCGATCGAGCTCGCCGGCCAGGTCCGGAACCACCTCACGGCTGCTCACGGCGTCGACTCCGGCACCCTTCAGGTGACTGACGAACTTGTATTCGAACTGTTTCCGGGCCTCGGCGTTCTCGCTGATCCCGACGACGATCAGCTTGGAATAACTGGCCCAGTCGGGATTCGCCTCGGACCAGCGTTCGGCGATCCGGATCTCGTCCTTCTCGGCGACTGCGGGGAAAGCGGCCAGCAACGCCATGGCAACCAGGGGGGCAATCATCGATCTCATCGGAACCTCTTTGCTGTAGGCCACGAAAGCGGCAGAATCATGGTACCCGCTTTGGGAACCGGCGCCCGTCGATTCCTGAAACCGATGCGGTGCATCTGCGTTTCACCGGCTGGTGGTACCCGCCAGGGGGCCCCAGACGCACCCGGGGCGGAACCCCCGGGAAAGGAGCGATCGTGACCGTGACCTACCTGGGCCCGCTGAGCCGGGCCTGGCAGCGCACCCGCGAGATGTTGTTCACCCGGTTCGACATCGAGATGTGGCTGGTGCTGGGGTTCGCGGCCTTCCTGGCGATGCTCGCCGACTCCGGGCTGAACTGGGAGTTCCAGCGTCGCTGGCGCTGGGACGACGGCTGGAGCGGCCTGCCGTTCGGCCGGTACGGCAGCGATGTCGACTTCGGGGCGCTGCTCGTGCTGGCGCCGCTGGCCGTGCTCGGGCTGGTGTTCTTCGTCGTCCTGCTCTGGGTCAGCTCCCGGGCCAAGTTCATCTTCCTCGAGGGTGTGCTGAAGGAACGCGGCGCGATCGTCGAACCCTGGGGCCGCTTCAAGGGACTCGGCGACTCGCTGTTCATCTGGCGCGCCGGCTTCTGGATCGTGGGCATGCTGATCGCCGCCATGGCGTTCGCCCCGACGATCGGGATCCTGGGCTGGATCTTCTGGGACGACTCGCACTTCATCGGACCGCCGATGTTCCTGCTCGGCATGATGTCCTTCGTCATCGCGATGATCTTCCTGTTCGTCAAGCTCTGCGTTGAGTCGTTCATCGTCCCGATCATGTACAAGCACAACCTGACCGCCGTGGCGGCGTGGAAGTTCTTCCTGCCGCTGCTGCGCCGGGAACCCCTCGACTTCCTGCTCTACTGCGGTTTCATCGTGGTCTTGCTGATCGTCGGCTGGCTGGGGTTGATGCTGCTCGTCACCGTCACCTGCTGCCTGCTGCTTCCGCTGATCGCGTTGCCGTACGTGAGCTCGGTCGTGCTGCTCCCGGTCTGGACGACCCTCCGGCTGCTGTCCCTCGAGTTCCTCTCCCAGTACGGGTCGGCCTACTTCGAGATGCCGCCGACGGTCCTCGCCCCGGAACCCGGCGGCTGGACGCCTGCGACTCCGGCGGAACCCGCCCCTCCCACGGCCCCGACACCTCCGCCCACCGATCCGGCGGCGCCGGAAGCCGATGAGCCGGAGCCGGGAGAGCCCACCGACCCGCCGAAACCGGACTGATCGCCGCGCTCGACCGCCGTGGGGCTGCCCCGCCTGCCGGGCGGCATTCGCCGTTCAGCGGGATTCTCCGCCGTTCAACGGGATCCGCCGGCAGCCCCGGGGACCTGCCGTATCCTTGATGCCGAGGAGCGGAAACCATTGGACTGGATCGATATCACGTCGTTCGGGCTGTACCTGTTCGGGACCTTCGGGTTCGGCGCGATGTTCCTGTTCCGCGTCTTCCCGAGCCAGCAGGAGCGCCAGTGCCCGGCGGGGCACCCCACCGAGTACGTGATCCTGGGGATCAGCGTCGTCTGGTTCAGCCTCAATCTGCTGCTGCTCTGTCTGGCCTATCTCGAAGGGGTCGACCGGCTGCCGTTTCAACTCGTGGTGGTGGCGATCCAGTTCGCCTTCCCCGGGATGGTCATGCAGCTGATCTTCAACGACGTGAACCGACCGGACTCGGGATTGCGACCCTGGCGCTGGAGGCCGTGGTACTACGCGACCTACGTTGCATCGCTGGCCATCTACCTCTGGTTGCTGGCGGTGCTGTTCACCGATCTGCCGGGCCGGAACAAGATCGGCATGGTCATCGGGCTCGGCAGCGGCGTGCTGTTCGGCCTGACCGCGGTCTTCTCGATGACGGTGATGCACATCGCCGCGAAGGGGCGCAAGAAACCGGAGACGACCCAGGAACGCGCGATTCGCCGCTCGATGGCGGTACTCTTCGGTGTGATGATCGTCTTCGTCGTCGTGCTGGTCGTCGAGAGCGGCGGGGCGGCGAACTTCGGTCGCTTCCTGCGGATGGTCGGCTCGTCGATGCCGCTCCTGTTCATCTTCACGTCGCTCTACCACGAGAACCGTTTCGGGTTCGTCGATCTCGTCGTCAAGCGCGGGACCGCGCTGATGGCGACGTTCTTCGTGCTCGTCGCCTGGTTCGCGTTCGTCTTCCCCCTGCTGGAGTCGTTCCGGGCCACGGCGATCGGCAACTGGATCTCCGCCGCGGCGCTGGTACCGCTGGCCGTCATCCTGCCGCTGCTGTACGCCCGGCTGAATCGCTGGATCGACAGCTTCTGGCTTGGACGGCGGTTCACGCTGGCGACCGCGGTTCACGAGTTCCTCGTCTCGTTACAGAGCGCCACCGGCGAGGAGGAGCTGGTCGAGCAGGGCGAGCAGGGGCTGGGCCGGATCTTCCAGGCGCCGACCCGGATCGACCTCGAACTGCGCGAGGCACCGAACGACGACTTCGCCGCTGCGTTCGATCTGCCGATCCGCGTCGACGGCGACCGGATCGGGGCGATCCGCATGGGACGCCGCGCGAATCACGTGCCTTACCTGAGCGAGGACCATGCTCTGCTGGAGTCCCTCGCCGACGTCTTCGCCTCGATGCTGCTCAACGTGCGCCTGCAAGGGAAACGCCGGGAGCAGGAGCGGCGCGAAGAGGAGCTGTCGCATCAGGCGAGCCTGTCGGAGTTGAAGGCGCTGCGGGCCCAGATCAATCCACACTTCCTGTTCAACGCCCTCAACGCCATCGCCGGGCTGATCCACGAGGATCCGCTGGCTGCCGATCGGACCGTCGAACAGCTCGCCGAGGTGTTTCGTTACACGTTGCGCGGTTCCGAGAAGGAGTGGGCCAGGGTCGAGGACGAGTTCGACTTCGTCACCTCCTACCTCGACGTGGAGCAGGCGCGGTTCGGGGAGCGGCTGCAGGTCGCCATCCGGGTCAGTCCCGAGGCGCGCAGCGTGCTGATCCCGACGATGGTCGTGCAGACCCTGGTCGAGAACGCGGTCAAGCACGGCGTGGCCAAGGTCCGCGGTGTCGGGACGATCGACATCGAGGCGCGTTGCGACGCCGATCGTCTGGTGATCGAGGTCGCCGACAACGGGCCGGGGCCGGCTGCCGACGCGGCGGGACCGCGAAGAGGCGAGGGGTTCGGCGTCCGCAGCATTCGCGAGCGGTTCCAGGGCTACTTCGGCGACCGTGCGTCGCTGGTCCTGGCCCGGGACGACGACCGGCAGTTGACCGTCGCCAGGATCGTCCTGCCGCGAACCGTGACCGACGATCGTGACGGCCACGGCACCGGGTCCGCGGGGGTCGCGTGACCGCGCGGGAGGAACGATGACACCGATCCGGGCGCTGCTCGTCGACGACGAGGAGCCGGCCCGCAAGCGCTTGCGCGGGCTGCTCGCCGAATACGACGAGATCGAGATCGTCGGCGAGGCGATCGACGGGGACGACGCGCTGGCGAAGATCCGTGGTCTGTCGCCGGAGCTGGTCTTCCTCGACATCCAGATGCCGGGGACGTCGGGACTCGAGGTCGCCGCGGCCCTCGAACCGCCGCGGCCGCGGATCCTGTTCTGCACCGCGTTCGACCAGTTCGCGATCGAGGCCTTCGAGCATCACGCCTCGGACTACCTGCTCAAGCCGGTCGCCCGCAAGCGACTGCACAGGGCGGTCGACCGGGCACGCCTCGCCATCCTCGAACAGCGCAGCCAGCGCAGCGAGCTGGCCAGCGCTACACGGACCCAGGCGCGGCTGCTGCCCCAGTCCCTGCCGCCGATGGACCGCCTCGAGTTCGCCGGGACCTGCCGGCCGGCCGCCGGGGTCGGCGGCGATTACTACGACTTCTTCGCTCTCGGCCCGGGCCGGCTGGGATTGGCCCTGGGAGACGTCTCCGGGAAGGGCCTGTTCGCCGGCCTGCTGGTCGCCGGATTGCAGGCACGACTGCAGAGCATGGCCGCCACGCGCCAGGGCTCCCTCGCCGAGCTGATCGCCGACGTCGGCCGTCACATGCAATCGACGACCGACAGCAACCGCTACGCGACGCTGTTCTACGGTGAGTGGGACGACGAACAGCGCACTCTCGACTACGTCAACGCCGGTCACACCCCGCCGTTCGTCGTGCGAAGCGGCGCCGCCGGCGCCGACGATCGTCCGCCGGAGATCCTGCCACTCCCCAGCGGTGGTCCACCGGTCGGGCTGCTCCCCGATGGGCGCTACGTCGTCGGCCGCCTCGAGCTGCAGCCCGGCGATCTGCTGATCGCCTGCTCCGATGGGGTGACCGAGGCGCCCGACGCCGCAGGCGAGGAGTTCGGCGAGGAGCGCCTGGCCCAGGTCGCCTGCTCCCTGGCCGACCGCGAGGTCCCCGCCCTGCGAGACGCGCTGTTCGACGCCGTCGACGCATTCACCGGCGGCCCTTCGTCTCATGACGACGCCACCTTGATCGTGGCGCGAGTACGATGAGCCGATGATCCGGACCCTGATCGTCGACGATGAGAAGTCCGCCCGGGAGCGGCTGCGGCTACTCCTTGGCGCCTTCGACGATCTGGAGATCGTCGGCGAGGCCGAGGACGGCCTGCAGGCGCTGGAGCGGATCGGCGAGCTCGAGCCGGATCTGGTGCTGCTCGACATCCAGATGCCCGGCTGCAACGGACTCGAGGTCGCCGCCTCGCTGGCCTCGCCGCGTCCGGCGATCGTCTTCTGCACCGCCTTCGACGAGTACGCCGTCGACGCCTTCGAGGTCCACGCCGTCGACTACCTGCTCAAGCCGGTCAGCCGCGCCCGGCTGGCCAAGGCGATCGACCGGGTGCGCGCCGGCGACGGCGCAGAAACCGGCGACGGCGCCGAGGCCCGGGATGGACGGATCGACGAGGCGGGCGGAGCCGCGGGGGCTCATCCGACGCGCTTCCTGGCCCGGCGCAGTACACGGGTCTGTGTCGTGCCCGGTCGTGAGGTGCTGTTCTTCGCCTCCGACGGCGGCCAGACGAAACTCCAGACACTGGAGGGTCACTACTGGATGCAGCCGAGCCTGGCCGATCTGGAGCGCCGGCTGAACGCCGCCGACTTCTTCCGGATCTCCCGGGCCGCGATCGTCAAGCTCGATCAGGTTCGCGAGGTCCAGCCGGTCAGCGGCGGGTACGGCGAGGTCAAGCTCGCCGACGGCACGAGCCTCGAGGTCAGTCGACGGCGCTACCGGGAGCTGCTGGAGCGCCTGGATCGTTGACGGAAGACAGGCTGCGCTCGGCCTCGTCCAGTCCCCGTTGCATGTACTCGGCCAGGGGCGACGTACCGGAGTGCTGCAGCAGGTAACGATAGACCTTGGCCGCCGCCTTGGGGTTGTTGCGCTTGTGCAGGATCTCGTCGCCGACCTGGAGCAGGCCCTTGATCGCGCGGATCTCGCCGGGGTCGACGGTCAGTATTACCGTGAACGTCTTCGCGGCGTTGCCGAGATCGCCCATCTTCTGCAGGGCAGCGGCGACGGTCAACGTCTGGTCCCGGGAGAGTTCGAGGGCGTCGATCTGATCCCGGTACTCCCGGACGATCTTCGCCGCCGGGTGACTGTGGCCCCGTTCGAAGCAGAGCGGTAGCGCCTCGCGGGCGAGTTCCAGACCCTCGGCGCCACGGCCGGCCCGGGACAGGAAGATGCTCAGCGATTCGAGGACCAGCGGGTGCGGCGCGTACGAGCGCTGCAGATCGGCGAGGGCCGCCAGGACCCCGTCGGGCTCCTTCTCGAACCGGGCGGAGAGTGCGTCGATCCGCTGCTGCGCGTCCATCAACGGCGGGCGTCGGTCCGCCGCAGAGAGTTCGGGATCGGGGGCCGCTGCCAGTGCAGCCGCTCCCGCAGCGATCGGGCTGCCGGCCGAGGACGCGATCGGGCTGCCGGGCGCGACGCCGTGAACCGGGATCGAGACCGGCATCGACGGGACCGCGATCCCCGGTGACTCCGGATCGGCTCCGCCGCCGGAGAGCGGCATGCTCGACGGACCGGCCAGTGCCGGACGCGGCGCGGAGGGACGGTAGGGGTCGACCGGGTCGGCGGTGCTCAGGTCCGGATCGTCGAGACCCAGATCGCCACAGGCGAAGAAGCCGCACAACCGGCCGAGCAGGTTCGCCGAGATCCCGATCAGCAACAGGAAGCAGACGCCGGCGACGAAGACACCGAGTTGCCACTTGGCCATGAAGGCGAGGAACACGAACGGGAGCGCCAGTACGAGCACCATCCCGACACCGCCGGTGTAGATCGCGTAGATCACGAACAGGTCGCCGATCCTCCCCCGGAACATCTCGCTCCAGGTCGCCGGCGAGAACATTTCGCCGAACGAACCGGACCGGGTGGCGACGATCAGGAAGATCGGCGGCGTCAGCACCATCCCGAAGGTGTAGACCAGCAGGAGTCCGCCCATTCCACCGGCAGCGGCGGGGCCCATCATCGCGGCGGCGGCAAGCTCGTCCTGGCCTGGAGCCAGCACCATCGCCGGGACGATCCAGAGGGCGCTCAGGACCAGGTAGCGCAGGGCCACGGCTCCGACCGCCGCCACCGATCCGCCGCTGCTCGAGAACAGCGATCCGCCCCATTCCCCGAACATGCCGTTGAGGGCGAAACGGGCCATCGCGAAGGCGATGACGATCTGGGAGAACGGAAAGGCGATCTCCGGCGCCCCGGCGAGCCCGAGGATGAAGCCGCCACCGAACAGGATCATCGTCAGCGCGAAGCCGCTGGCCAGACTGGCGAAGCCGATCGAACGGCCCAGCACCTGGCCGACGACCCCGCTGAACTCGGTGAGTCTTGGATGCTCGTTCATCCCTGGTACCCCTGTCCCCCGAGTCTCCCCGGCGAACATCGGGCCGTCGATCGCTCGGCGCAACCTCTCCGGGGGTGGTCCGCAGCGCCCGGCGGACCCATATTCGGCGCGGAGAGGGAATTGAAAGAATGCAGCTCAACGCTTTGCACATGCGATTCGGTGCGATCGGCGGCGGAATCCTGCTGCTGGTCGGCTTTTCGATCTTCGGTGGTTCGTGGGGCGGCGAGGCCGTCGTCCAGATCGATTTCAGCATCGACCCCGAGTTCTGCGAGGGGCTCGAGGTGGCGATCGACGACGAGGTGGTCGGCCGGTTGACGATGCACGGCAACGTCGCCCGGACCGGATTCGAGGTCGAGCGCGGTGAGCACTCGGTGCTCGTCCGACACCCTTCGATGGGTTCGGAGCCGGCGACGGTGACCCTGGCCGGGCCGGGCCAGAAGACCAGGCTGATGCTGCAGATCGACAGCCGTTACGATTCCGAACTCGGCCGAGACCGACCGACCCTGTTCTTCGACTGGTGAGTCTTCCCCCTTTCCCCCGCCCGGTTCTCCGGTAACAATCCCCTCACCGTGCCGCCGCCGGGAAGCCCTCGGCGGCCGGACACAGCCGGAGAGCGGGAATGATCGAGATCGAAGGACTGGTCAAGGTCTACGGATCGCTGCGGGCGGTCGACGGGATCGGCCTCAGCGTACGGCCCGGTGAGATCCTCGGACTCGTCGGCCCCAACGGCGCCGGCAAGACCACGACGTTGCGCTGCGTGACCGGGATCATCCCGCCGACCGAGGGGACGGTACGGATCTGCGGCTTCGACCTGGCGGACCAGCCGGTCGAGGCCAAGCAGCGGCTGGCCTTCGTCGCCGACGAACCGAAGCTGTTCGATCACCTCACCGCGAACCAGCACCTGATCTTCGCGGCGCGTCTGTACGGCGTGGCCGACGGCGCGGACCGGGCGGCGAAGCTGCTCGAGGAGTTCGAGCTCGGCGACCGGGGGAACAGCTTCCCCTCGGAGCTCTCCCGGGGGATGAAGCAGAAGCTGATGGTCGCCGCGGCGCTGCTGCACCAGCCCGAGGTGCTGCTGCTCGACGAGCCGTTGACCGGCCTCGATCCGGCGGCGATGCGGCGCATGAAGGATCGGATCCGTAGCGCGGCCGAGTCGGGCGTCGCCGTCATCCTCTCCTCGCACATGCTGCACCTGGTCGAGGAGCTGTGTCACCGGGTCGTGGCGATCGTCCGGGGTCGGAAGGCCCTTGACGGCACCCTCGCGGAGATCCGCGCCTCGCTGCCGGAGATCGACGAGAAGGCCGACCTCGAGGAGATCTTCCTCCGCGCCATCGCCGAGAGGACCGACGGTTGAATCCCGCCCTGCTCTGGCTGCTGGCCTGCTCGATTCGCGGGCGCATCGTGCGCTCCCTGCGGCTGCTGCGCCAGCCCAAGTACCTGCTCGGAGGGCTCGTCGGTGTCGGCTGGATCCTCTGGTGGAGTGTCGGCTCGATGTGGCGCAGCGGCGTGTTCCAGCGCGGCATCCGCATCGACACCTTCGGCGATTTCGAGGGCCTGCAACCGGTCGCGCTGATCCTGGGTTCGCTGGCCTTCTTCGTCTTCCTGACGATGACCTGGTTGATCCCCTGGGGCAAGATCAGCCTGGGCTTCAAGGAAGCGGAGCTGTTGCAGCTGCTGCCGGCGCCGATCAGCCGACCGGTGTTGATCCGCTACAGCTTGATGAAGATCCTCGTCGGGGCGGTGATCACCGCCTTCTTCCTTGCGCTGTTCATCGGCAGCGGCGGGCTGATCAACCGGGCGCGAATGTGGCTCTCGCTGTGCGTGCTGTTCGTGACCTGGGAGCTGGTCGTCAAGGCCAAGGGATTCTTCCAGCTACGCCAGTCCCAGGTGGCCCCGGCGCTGGCGATGCGCCGACGGCTGCTGCTCTGGTCGGGCTTCCTCGGGCTGTGGGCGATCCTGGCGCTGCCGGTCTACCGGATGGGGCGCACCTTCTTCGAGGCGGCGTTCGAAGGGCGTCCGATGGAGTCCCTGCCCCAGGTCGTCGAGTCCGCGGGGCCGCTGCTGGGGTATGTGCTGTTTCCCTTTTCCCTGGTGGTGCGGCCGCTGCTGACCCCGCTGGGGCTCGGCTACCTGCTCGCGCTGTTGCCGGCGATCGCGATCGCCGTCGCCCTCGAGGAGTGGGTGGTTCGTTCCCCGGTGCTGTTCGAAGAACAGGCACTCGATCACGCCCAGACGACGTCCGAAGAGGAAAAGCCCGGCAAGTCGTGGCGCAAGCTGAGCGGCGGCGCACGGACCCGCGCTCCGTTCCGGCTGGCTCCCGTCGGCCCGCCGGAGCTGGCGATCGTCTGGAAGAACGTGATGTCGATCAGTCGCTGGCCCCTGCGCAGTCTGGCCCTGGTGACGCTGGGCTTCCTGGCGCTGCTGGCGACGCTCCCCTGGGCGCTGGGTCTGCCGCCGTGGATCTACGAGGTCTGCGGTTCTCTCGGCGCGTTCGCGGCGATCGGGCTGCCGCTGACGGCGGGACTGGCCTGGCGCAACGACCTGCGCTCCGAGCTGGCGTACTTCGCGGCGGCTCGCAGCTGGCCGCTGCTGCCGGAGCGACTGGTGCTCGCCGAGGTGGTCTCGCCGGCGTTGCTCGCGTTCCTGTTCTCGATGGTCGGCATCGGCGTGGCGCTCGCCTCGCTGGTCGGAGCGAAGCTCTACGTGGCGAAGGAGCCCGGCATCCAGTCCGGTCTCGGGCACCTGACCGGCTGGTTCGGTGAGCCGCTGGCGTTGACGATCGCCCTCGCCCTCGTCGGGCTGATCGCTCCGATCGTCGCCGCCTGCCTGATCTCGTCGTCGGTGGTCAATCTGGCGGTGCTCTGGATGCCCGGATGGGTCCCCCGGGGCGAGGATCGCACCAAGGGCATCGCGGCGTTCGGCCAAAGGCTGATCTTCGCCACGGTGCTCGGCCTGGCGATGCTGGTGCTGGGGATCCCGAGCGCGTTGCTCGTCGGCGCGGCGATCTTCCTGCAACGGCTGGCGGGGTTCGACCCGTCTGCCTGGGCCTTCCCGCTGTGGGGCGTACTGGCGGCGGCGCCGCCGCTGTTCGCCAGCTGGTTGCTAGTGCGCATCGCCGGGGAGGTCTGGGACAAGTTCGACCCGTCCAGCGAGATCCTCGAGGGTTAGGGATGGCGGCGTTAAGCGGTACGCTGTAGCCGAACGCGCCTATCGATAGCAGGAATCAAACCACAGACGATCCAGGGGGATGAACGAGTTGACCGCGGCCGCAAGCTGGGCTCCACGGGAACAGGATGCGGCATACACTTTCTTCGAGTGAGATCTGACCGCCTGCACTGCTGGGGTGAAATCGCCATCGGCGGACAGGAGGTAGGCAGCATCGAATTCATCGCGCTCTGCCATCACGACCATGTCCACAGCCAGCATGACGTCGACCGCCTTCTCGACCATGACGGTCGTCTGGCGATTCCGGCAGATCGCCATCAGATCGTGATAGACGTGATGGTCGATGCGGGTGGTGAGCTGCCCCAGGTACCGACGCAGTTCCGTTGCCGCAGAGTCCACGACCGGGCGGGGCTCGAGACGACCAAGGTGAACCGAGTGCAGCACGTTCGCATTCTTGAAGCTCGACAGGAAACGGCGTTGTCCCGCATATAGCTGCGCGTTGCCGCTTTGACGAACCCGGCCGATGTAGTAGCGAGTCCCGATCCAGTCGCGGGGCCCTACAAGCTTTGTAGCGATCTTCGAATAGTCGAGTCGCAGTAGATCCTGGACGCCACTCTCTTTTGTCGCGTGGTACCAGTTGTTACCATCGATGAAGATGACAGCCCGATCGCTCAAATCGCGGCCTGGAAATGAAAAACCCCGGCGTGTGGCCATTGGCCAGACCCCGGGGGCGTGAATGTCCTTTCCCCGTAGGGATCGGACACCAATAATCTACGTTCGATCGCTGCTCGTCGTCAATCGACAGCTGGATACGATCGTTTCCTGCGGGGAACGGTTCGATCGAGCACGAAACCGGGGAGGCTGGTCAGGGCGCCGGCAACGGCTCCAGCTCCGCAGGTACGAACGCCAGCCGTGCCGGCTCGGAGGCCAGGGTCTCCTCCCGGTAGTGACGGCGCAGGATCGAAGGCTTCCAGACCATCAGTTCGGGATTGCGCGCGGCGAAGGCGTCGAACGTGTCGGTGGAGTCGACGGCCGCGCCCGGGCCGCCGGCGCGCATCCGATCGTGGATCAGCAGGATGTAGGCCCAGGTGATCGTCTCGTGGTACAGGGTCGCCTTGCCGATCGAATCGGCGAAGGCCCGAAGCGCCGCGGCGGTGCGCAGCCGGGTCTCCTCGAGGGTCCCCTGCTGCAGGTAGAGCCAGACCAGCCGCACGTGGTCCCGGTGCCGGAAGGCCTCGACCGGCAGCCGGCAGGCCTCGAATGCGGCGACGAAGTCGGTGTCGTTCCAGGCGGCGCTCCCGATCTCGCCCCTGCCTGTGTTCTGGCCCTGACTCATGTTACCAAGGTACCTACATACCCAGAATGCGTCAAGTGCGCTTCTGCGAACGCCGGAACAGCCCGGCCGCCCGGTGGCGGTTCACCTGGTGGCCCGGGAAGACCCGGGTCAGGTCGGTCGCGCCGAGGTGATCGGTGAGGATCGGTCCGAGGATGTCGCGGAAGTCGGTGGTCAGGGCCAGGTCACGGCCCTCGTAGAGATTCTCCGAGGCCAGGCCGGGCCAGGCACCGTGGATCCGGCCGCCCCGGACGGAGCCGCCTGCGACGAACATGATGTTGGCGTGACCGTGATCGGTGCCCCGGTTGCCGTTCTCGGCGACGGTGCGGCCGAACTCCGAGACGGTGACCAGCACGACGTCGTCCAGCCGCGGGCCGAGGTCGTCGAGGAACGCGGCGATGCCGGCACCGAAGGGACGCAGCGCTCGGGCGAGTTGACCCTCGGCGCCGCCTTCGTTGACGTGATGGTCCCAGCCACCGACCTCGGCGAAGGCGATCTCGACGCCGACACCGGCCTTGATCAGCTGGGCGATCTGCAACATCGTCGCGCCGAACTCGCCCGCCGGATACTCGACCCCGTCGGCCGGCCGGTAGCCGGTCGGATCGGCCTCGGCGAGAAACTCGATCGCATCGAAGGTCTCCCGGGCGGTCGGCGCGAGCAACGGATCGCTCGAGGCGGCGTAGATCGACTCGAGCCCGGCCTGGACCCTGCGTCCGTAACGACCGCCGTTGACGCCGAAGCCGGCGATGTCGGGAATCGCCAGGGCGTGGGCCGGCCCCCGGAGAACCCGTGGCAACTGCGTGGTCAACGAGACCGCCCGGAAACCCGGGGCCTCGGCGGTCTGCCGGGACTGCAGGTAGCGGTTGAGCCAGCCGTCCCGGGTGCTCTTGATCCCGGGCGTTCCGGACTCCATGAAGTCCTGGGCGTCGAAGTGAGACCGCGTTGCGTCGGGCGAACCGACGGCGGTGACCGCACCGAGAACACCGTCGCGCCAGAAGCGGCCCAGCGGCGCCAGCGCCGGATGCAGCCCGAACGCCCCGTCCAGATCGACGGCGGCGCCGGCGCCACCGGAGACCGGCCGGGGGATCGCGATCGTCGGCCGCCGGGCGTAGTACTCCGGCTCCGCGTGGGGGACGAGCATGTTCAGTCCATCGGCCGCTCCCCGCTGAAACACCACGACCAGCGTCTTGTTGCGGGCCCGCGTCGAATCCGCCGCACGGGCGAGAAACGCCGGCATCGGTACGAGGCCCGCACCCATGCCGACCAGCGCCAGTCCGCCGGACTTCAGGAACACGCGGCGCCGGATCGTCACCCTCTCACCTCCGCTGGAATTCGGCGCTGGCCAGCAGCCAGCCCATCACGAGTCGTGAACGATTCTCGTCCATCCGCCGGGTACCCGATGGCGCCGCCCCGCTGCCCGGGGGCCGCGGGAACTGACCCTCGATCGCCTCCCGCAGCCCAGGCGAGGGCTCCCGGCCGAGGATCGCCCAGGCGGTCGCGCCGAGGGGATCGTCGATGCCCGGAGCGATCGGCGGAGGCTCGGTCCGGATCCCGGGGATCCGGTTCGTCGCCATCGCCACGCCGATCTTCATCCGTCGCAGCAGGGCACCCGAGGAGACCCAGGACTCGGCGTCGTCGGGGTAGCCGGTCGGCGGCGCGGAACCGTAGGGCGGCTCGCCGAGCTCCCGCAGGACGTGGAGCAGTCCGGGGCGATGCTCTTCGGACTCGAAGGCGTCGAGGTCCATGCCCTCGCTCTCGAGGGAGGTCTCCGGGATCAGCGCGACGCGGCCAGCCGGCGACCCGGGCGGCGCTGACGACGAACTCGAACGGACTCTTGACCTTCCCGTGGACCACCGCCGGATCCCAGAATTCGGAGGAGCGGACCATCGTCCGCAGGACCTCACGAATCTCACCACCGCTCTCGAGGAAGGTGCGGGTCATCCGATCGACGAGGGCCCGGGGCGGATCGTCGGCGACGAACCGGCGGGCCAGCTTGGTCGAGATGAACCGGGCGGTGGACGGGTGCGTCGCCAGGCGGTCGAGGACCTGGTCCCCCTCGGCCTTCCCCCTGGCCCTGATCCGTTGACCGAGGACCGTCTTCTCGCCTCGGTCGTGGAGCTCCTTGACGAAGACGAAGCCCTGGCCGGCGTGGAGCGGCGCCAGCGTCCAGCCGGTGAAGCAGCGCGCGACCTCGACGATGTCCTGCTGGGTGTAGCCGCCGTCGACGCCGAGGGTGTGGAGTTCGAGCAGCTCCCGGGCGTAGTTCTCGTTCAGCCCCGTGCGGCCGGGGATCGATTCGCCCGCCGCCGCGACGCTCATCGTCTGGCGGCGCTTCGAGCGCTGGGCGATCTGTCGCTCGAGCTCGGTGGTGTCGAGTCCACGCTTGCGCAGGATCAACGTCGAGACCCCGCCGGGCGGAAGCTGCAAGCGCCGGATCTCCCGGTCGGCGTAGTGCTCGAGGCCGCGATGGCCGAAGGCCGCCCCGTCGGCACTGCTGAGCCAGTTATCGAGATAGAACAGCATCGCCGGGTGCTCGGCGACGGCGCCGAGCAACTCGCGGAAGCTGCCGAGCACGTGGGGCCGGATCGCGTCTCGCTCGTAGGAGACGACCCACCAGCGGTCGGCACCCTTGCCGGCGTGGACGTTGAAGTGATTGAACCAGAAGTCGGTCAACACCTCTTCCAGCTGCCGATCGCTGTAGATCGCCCGGAGCAGCTTCGCCTGGGACAGTTCGGTCAGGATGCGTCGGCCGTCGGCGCCCCCGTCCCGGCCCGGGTTGCGACCGCCGCCCTTGCGGGCGTACTCGGGAAACAGCGCGTCGACCTGGGCATCGCCGAGGGGGCCGCGCATCCGTTCCGAGATGCCCCGGATCAGCACCGGTGGCGGGCTGCGGGTCAGCAGATCGACAGTGCTCATCTCCAGCGTTGTGTACGGCGTCAGTCGCGCCTGCAGCTCCTCGTCGGGGATCGTCGCCGGCTCGAGTTGCCGCTCGATCCAGGCCACGACGCCGGTCTCGACGACCTGTTCGACATCACCGGGGCGGGGGCCGAAGGCCAGCCGGTTCAACGCATGAATCGCCTGCTGCCGCGGATCGAGTTCGGTCGCCGGAAGCGTCCAGGAGGCCACCGCGGTCGGCAACGGGGGCTCCTCGGGTGTCCCGGAGAACGTCGCCGAGCCGGCGACCAGCGCACCGAGGAACCCGACGGCGATCCGCGCCGACATGCGGGCTCCGCTTGTGCCTGTGAATCGAAGGCTCACGCGTCAGGACTCCTCCCAGCCTGACGCATCGACCGCGAAACGGCCCCGATGGTTCAGGCTCGGAGACGTTATTGTGCCCCGTTCCGCGGTCGCCCGCGAATCGCAGTCGTCCTTTTCGCGAATGAGAAGGAGGTCAGAGGGCTTCGATACGAATCCGGCCGCCGGACGCCCGCATGCGCAGGGTCTTGCCGCCTCCGCCGATCTTGCCCCGCAGGATCGACTTGGAGACCCGGCCCTGGACCGTCACCGGGACGTCGGAGACGACCTGACCGCCGGATGCCTCGGCGTCGATGTCGAGACCGATCGAGCTGTCGATGGAGACGGTCACGCCGCCGCCGGAGGTCGACAGATCGCCACCCTCGGCATTGCCCGCGCGGAACTCGACGACGATCGAGCCGCCGGAGGTGTCGGCGTCGACCCGCCCGCCGGCATCCTGGACCCGGATCGAGCCACCGGAGGTGTCGGCCGAGAGGTCGCCCTGGACGTCGTTGACGGTGATCGAGCCACCCGAGGTGTCTGCCGTCACCTCGCCCTTGACGCCGTCGATGTTGATCGAGCCACCGGAGGTGTCGGCGTTCACGTCACCGTCGATACCCTCCACGGTGATCGAGCCGCCCGAGGTGTCGGCGTTCACGTCACCGCGGATGTCCGTGGCGACGATCGAGCCACCGGAAGTGTCGAGGACGACGTCACCGTCGAGGTCCTCGGCGGTGATCGAACCGCCGGAGGTGTCGATCTCGACCTCGGTGTTCTGGGGAACGCTGACCTCGAACTTGATGCTCTCGCCGCGGCCCCAGTTCATCCAGGACTTCATCCGCGATCCCTTCTTGTCGAAGCTGACCTCGAGACGGTCGCCCTCTTCCTCGATCTCGAGTTCGAAGCGGGACAGCAGATCCTCGGTTCGCGAGGTGATCAGCAGGACGACCCCCGAGCCGGAGTGGCCGCGAATCTCGACACTGCCGACGTCGGCGTTCAGGACGAACTCGCCGCCGGGCTCGAGCTCCAGCTTGCGCTCGACCCGGGAACCGGCCCACGCCGGCAGCGTGGCCAGCAGCAGCGCCAGGGTCATCATCAGGTAGGTCCGGAGGTAGGTCCGGGGTGTTGCCCGCTTCTTCATCGTCCCGCTCTCCCGTCCACTCGCCAGGAGGAAATGCCCCTCCCGCGCCGTCCGTGTCTGTTCATCCAGGGAAACGGTCCCAGCCCGAGGTTGGTTAGCATCCGGCTGCAAAGCCTACCATTCGCCTCGTTTTTCCGGGTTCCGGGGAGATCAAGACGGCGTGAGCTCTCCGGCGATGGAAACCGGCAAGGCTTCGCGGATCCGCTGCGGATCCCCCAGGCTCCCCGCGAGATACATCAGCTTCACGATCGCCGCCTCGACGGTCATGTCGCAGGTTCCGACCGCCCCGACCTCACGGGCCAGCCGACCTCCCTGGTAGCGGTCGAGGTCGACCCTCCCGTTGGGAGACTGCGATCCGATCGCGACGACGACGCCGGCCTCGACCAGCTCCTGCACCGCCTCCGCCGTCGCTCGACGTTCGTAGGGGAGATTCCCGGAGCCGAAGGCGACGAGCAGCAGTGCGGCCAGATCGGCCCGGGCCAGCGCCCGCAGGACGGTCGCGTTCTGTCCCGGCACCAGCCGCATCACGGCGACACGCGGGTCGAACGAACCGGCGAGGTGGAACGGCTCGGTCGGCGTCAGCGGTGGGTGCACCATGCGCACCTCGGTACCGACCTCGGCAAGGGGGAGGAAGTTCGGCGACACGAAAGCATCGAAGGCGAACGAGCTGGACTTGGTCGTCCGGTTCCCGCGCAGCAGCAGTCCATCGAAGTAGATCGACACCTCGGGCACCTGACGCAGCGCCAGGTCGACGGCGACCACCAGGTTGGCCCGACCGTCGGTCCGGGCATCGGCGAGGGGACGCTGGGATCCGGTGAGGATCACCGGCAGATCGAGACCTCGCAGGAGGTACGACAGCGCAGTCGCCGTGTAGGCCATCGCGTCGGTGCCGTGGGTGATGACGATCCCGTCGACCGTCCCCCGGGCCCGTTCCACTTCCGCGGCGAGGGCCATCCAGTGCTCGGGGCGGATGTCGCTCGAGTCCAGATTGAACAGAACACGGGCTTCGATCTCGGCGATCTGGGTCAGCTCCGGAACCTGCTCGAGCACCGTCGCCCCGAACTCGTCGGGTGCCAGCGTCTTGTGCGGCTCGGTCGGGCGCATGCCCAGCGTGCCGCCGGTGTGCAGGAGGAGGACCTTTCGGCTCATCGTGCCATTCTACAAGCTGGTTGCACGGAACGAACCACCTCCATCCCCACCCGCGAACCCCATCGCCCGGCGGCCCTTCCCCTCGCCGGGAGCCCTGCCGTAGGGTGAGTCCCGCCGGTCCCCGCACGTTCTCCTCGAAGGACAGCTGTATGTTCGCGATACGCCGGCTCTGTGCCGTGGCCCTGATCGTCTTTCTGGTACTCCCTCCGGTTCGCGCGGATTCGACGGATGACTCACCGCATTTCCTGCGGGAGCTCCACGCGTTCGCCATCGAGGGTCGGCTCTACCGCCTCGAGGTCGCCCGGCAGTTCCGGGCCGGGGCGCTGGAATCCGTCGGCGCGGTGGTCTGGCGCGGCCCTCGGGTCGAGGTCGATCTCGAACCGTCGATGGACTCTCCCGGGACGTTCGTGCATGTGGACCCGACTCGCCTGGACCAGCCCGGCGGGCCGGACGGCCCGACCGCCGACACCTACTGGATGAACGTCCTGGAGTGGCAGGCGGCCTTCGGCCCTGACGCGGTCGAGGAGCGGTACGTCGTCGGAGACGACCGGATCCGGCTGCGCTTTCCTCGTGGGTCGCTCAACGACGACGATCGGTCCCGGGCGCGGGTCCCGCTGGAGCCGATCGAGATCGAGATCAACGACCGCCTCCGGCGGCTGGATCGGGGTGCGGTTCCGCCTCTTCCCGGGGCCAGGGTCCGGCCGATCGATCCTGTCGATCCGATCGTCTCCGATGACATCGACCTGGGGCCGCTCCACGATCCCGACAACTTTTCCCGGGAATGGTTGCGCTTTCGCGAACTGATCGAGTTCGTTCACGCACGTCCGATCGTCGACCCCGACGGCGGCGCCGAGTTCGCCAGGGAGTCCTGCGCCCCTCGCTGTCTCGGGTGCGCCGCCGGGCTGCTGGGGACGTTCGCCAGTTCACTCGCGCTGATCTCCAGTTGCGGCGGTTCCCTGGTGACCGGCGGGGCGACGATACCGGTCTGCCTCGTCGCCTTTCTGGCCCACGAAGGCGCGATGCTGGGTGCCGTCGCCTCGTGCGGCGCTTGCGCTGCCTGTGCCGATCGTCGGATCGATCCCCGGGAAAAGCCGGGTTTCCTCTGCTGTCCGTGCCTCGGAGTGCCGGATTGCCACTGTCCGGCGAGCTGCCCGACGGGCTGATGCCGGTCACCTGCCCAGACAGGGATCCAGGGGACTTTGGATGCTGCGCGAGGCCGGAACAAAGCGTATACAGAATTCGAGCCTGGACTGGATTCCGGCACGGGGTCCGCAGGGAAGTGCTGGTTGTGGGTACCGCTGCCGATCCTGGGCGGAAACGGCCGGAACCGCCACGGCTCGAAGGGGCATCCGGTGGACATGCAAATCGACCAATTCGACCGCGTACGGGACCGTCCGGACCTCGCCGGGAGGCCCTGTTCCCTGGTAAAAAGTGGAAAATGCCGACAGCCGCTGAGACCCCGCCCGGAGGTGTCGAAATCTGCGACAAACGGGTCCAGTTCTTCCTTGACCCTTTTTCTGATTCACCGTACACAATCGACGAGAGATTTCCGGGAAAGGCAGCGTAGCAATTGTGCTGCGCACGTTAGACCGGCCAAGGGGGGGGAATGGCACAGAAAGCCACCTCTGCAAAGCAACCTTACGAGGCTCCCAAACTCGATTCGTATTCGAGCAAAGAGATCCTGCGTCTCCTCGGACCTGCGTTGGCAGTCTACGGTCCCGGACCCGGCGGTCCGTGATCGAATAGGAGTTCGCGAGGAAGCTCGCGAGACCTCAAAGGTTGGTTATCCCCTCGCGACGTTCATCGTCCGAGGGGATAACTGTTTCTGGCGCCGTTCAAGACCGGACTCGAGTCCGGGGGTGGGAGCGGTGCGATGAGACTGTCAGTGCTACGGCCGGCCGGTACACGAGTCGTCCCGGCCTTCCTTGTCTTCCTCCTTTTGATTGCCGGGCTGTCCCTGCCCTCGTCCAGCGTCGCTTCCGATGCTGTTCGTGCGAAAGCCCTGGGCAACCACCGTTCGTCCCACGTGCGGGTGGTCCACGAGAGTCCCGACGGGATCGAGATCTCGATCCGGATTCCCGACTCGGCGATCGCCCTCGTCGATCAGGACGACGGCAGCCGGACGGTCTCGATCGACGGCTGGTCGTCGGTCCTTCAGGCGGGAGCCCCGGAACTGCCGGTGGTCGTCCTGCCGGTAGGCGTCCCCGAGGGGGCGGAAGTCGAGATTTCGTGGAGCGCTGCGAACCGCCGGATCGAATCCGGGCTGCCGGTCCGTGCCGTCTCCGATTTCTCACAGGAGAAGGGCCGGACCGTCGCCGAGCCTGACGTCCGCATCTACGCGGCACGAAGTGCCTGGCCTGCCGAGCAGGTCGAAATGGAACTCGTCGCCTACCGTGGTCTGCGCATCGCGCGCATCGTCGTCTATCCGGCGACGTTCGATCCCCTCCGCGGGCTCGTGCAGCTCGACCGCGAGCTGGACATTCGCCTGACCTTCCGCAACGGCAAGGGCTTCCGCCGGGCCGAGGGCGTCACCCGAACTTCCGAGGATCTGATCGTCGGACAGCTCCTGTTGAACCCGACCACCGTCGCCCGGTCGTGGTCCCGAACGAAACCGGCCCTGCAGACTCCCGCCGAGGCGTCGCCCGGCGCCCCGAGAGCCGCCGCGGCAGGCGCCGGCGCCGGCTCCGTCTCGCCCGGCATCAAGATTCACGTCAACACCGACGACATCGTCCGCGTGACGCGCAACGAGCTCAACTCCGCGGGCTTCGATGTCAGCGGCGACCCACGAAACTACCAGCTCTCGCAACGGGGTACCGACGTCCCCTGCCGCGTGGTCGGCGAGGCCGACGGCACCTTCGACTCCGGCGACTATCTGGAGTTCTACGGCGAGAGAAACGAGAGTCGGTTCTCCGATCGCCATGTCTACTGGCTGCAGGAAGGCACCGCGCCGGGAAGCCGATTCGCCCAGCGAGACGCGACACCCGGCACCGCCGAGGTCGTCGAGAGCTACCTCTTCACCCGCCACTTCGAAGAGCGCAACAAGATCTACACCCTCGGAAAGCCGTCCGAGGAGGGCGACCCGCACTTCTTCTGGGTCTGGTTCGAGGACAACCCCAACCCTCCGCGCGTCACGACCTTCAACTATCCCTCGACGCTCCCCGGCGCCGCCTTCGAGGGCAACGCCGTCATCCGCGCCCTGTTCCAGGGACGCACGAACCCGCCGGCAAACCCCGACCATCGCGTGGAGTTCCTGATCAACGGTGAAGTGGTCGGTCAGACGACCTGGAACGGCCAGACCTTCCACACGGGAGAGATCATCTTCGACGCGGCGTTGCTCCAGGAGGGCACGAACAACTTCCGCTTCAACCATTTGCCGATCACCTTCCCCGACATCTACTACATGGACTGGTTCGAGGTGGTCTACCCCCGCAGGACCGAGGCGGTCTCCGATCGGCTCATGGTGAACAACTTTGCCGGGGAGCGCCGGTTCGACGTGACCTCGTTCAACTCGGCCAACGATCCGTTGATCCTGGACATCACCGATCCGCTCGCGCCGGTCCAGCTCACCGGAGGAACCGTCTCCGGCCCCGGGCCCTACACGATCTCCTTCCAGGACGACAACATCGGCGGCTCGTACCAGGTTGTCGGCGACGCCGGTCGGGCATCCGCCGCCGAACTCGAACTCGACATCCCCAGCAGCCTCAAGGACGTCGCCAACGGCGCCGACCTCGTGATCATCACGCCGCCCGGCTGGGAGAGCGCCATGACCAATCTGGTCACCGCGCGAGAGGCCGACGGGCTTCGCGTACTGGTCACGAACATCCGGGATGTCGCGGACGAGTTCGCCGGCGGCGAGCAGGACGACGTGGCGATTCGCGATTTCGTCATCTGGGCCTACAACAACTGGCAGGCCCCGGCGCTGTCTCATCTACTGCTCGTCGGCGAGCCGAACCTCGATCCGCAGAACTGGCTCGAGCGGGACCCCCACTATCACTTCATGCCGACCCACTTCGGCGTCACCCTGACCCAGGGCGAGACGATCTCCGATTCATGGTTCGGATCGGTCGACGGCGACGATCTGCCGGAGATCGCCGTGGGCCGTTTCTCGAACCGCACGGCAAGCCAGAACACCAATCACATCTCGAAGCTGCTCAGCTACAAGAGTCACCCTCCGACCCGCCGCTGGCTCGAATCGGTGATGCTCGTCGCCTCCAACGAGACGCCCTTCGAGGAATCTCTGGAGACCGCCGCCGCGCTGCTCCCCCACAACTACCGGACCATCGAGCAGTACCGGAACGACGGAGCCGACGCGACCTCGATCAACGATTCGCTGGTCACCGGCGTCGGGATGATCTCCTACGTCGGCCACGGCAACGTCGTCTTCTGGGCCGACATCGACGGTGGACCGTTCTACGAGGTCAGCGACGCGAACGTCACGGCGAACACCGGCAAGCCGGCGTTCGTCACCGCGTTGAACTGTCTCAACGGCCTGATCGCCGACCCGTACCAGCGGGACAGCCTGGCCGAGGCGTTCGTCAACCGCGGAGGCGCGGGGGCGTTCGCGATGTGGTCGCCCTCGGCGGTCGGCTTCCTCAGTCAGTACGACCGGCTCCAGCAGGCGCTGTACAAGAAGATCTTCCACCAGCACGTGCTCGGCATCGGGCTGGCGACGATGACCACGATCGTCGAGACCTACCTGACGCAACCGATCAGCATCGACCTGGTCAAGGAGATGATCCTGCTCGGCGACCCGTCGGTGGAGTTCACGTTGAGCTGCGAGCCGATCGCCGACGACGACTGCAACGGCATCGACGACGATTGCGACGGCATCCCCGACGACGATTACCCGGTCACGCCGACCCAGTGCGGCATCGGCAGCTGTGAGGCGGTCGGCGAGATGCAGTGCATCGGAGGCACGATCGTCAATACCTGCGAGGCGGGCGTCCCCGACCTGAACGACGCCGTCTGCGACGGTCTCGACAGCGACTGCGACGGCGCCCTCGACGAGGATTTCGCTCCGGAGATGACCAGCTGCGGCACCGGCGCCTGTGAGAGCGGTGGCATCACCCAGTGCCTCGACGGAGTTCTGGTCGACAGCTGCGAGCCCGGCGACCCCCTGGCGGCCGACGACGTCACCTGCGACGGCATCGACGACGACTGCGATGGAACGGAAGACGAGGAGTTCGCCGCGGAGTCCTCGGAGTGCGGGCTCGGCGCCTGCGCCTCCGTCGGGACGACCGAGTGCATCGGCGGCTCGATCACCGACAGCTGTGAACCTGGCGATCCGTCGCCCGAAGTTTGCGACGGCGGGATCGACAATGACTGCAACGGCCTCTCCGACGAGGACCTCGACGGCGAGGACACCGACGCCGACGGCGTCCACAACGCCTGCGACAACTGCAAGCTGCTGCCCAACCTCGACCAGAGCGATTTCGACGCTGACGGGATGGGCAACGTCTGCGACGACGACGACGACAACGACGGCGTCGACGACTTCAGCGACTGCAACCCGCTCAACGCCAGCTACGCCGACAGCCCCGGCCCGGTCGGTGCCGGACTGCGCATCAACGGCAGCACCAGCAGCCTGCTGACCTGGGGCCACCCGGCCCAGGGGCACACCTCGAACCTCTACCGCGGCGAGATCGTTCCGGGTGAGGCCTGGAGCTACGCCACGACCTGTCTGGCCGCCGAAAGGATCGAAGAGTCGGCGATCGACTCCGAAGTACCGCTACCCGACCACGCGTTCTTCTACCTCGCCGGCGGCCGCAACGTGTGCGGCCAGGGCACGATCGGAAAGGCGAGCGACGGCACGGACCTCTTCCCCGAATCCACCTGCCCCGGACAGGGCGGCGACTTCGACGACGACGGTGTCCCGGATATCGGCGACAACTGCCCGAAGATCGCCAACCCCGACCAGGCCGATGGGGATCGGGACTTCGTCGGGGATGTTTGCGATAGCTGCCCGGCGACGCCGAATCCGGAGCAGGGGGAGCCTGGGGAGGGCGGCGAGGCCTGCTCCAGCTTGGAGCGAGGAGGCGGCACGAGGTCACCGTAGCGCGTCCTACCCCAGTTGCAGGGGCGGGCCCATCGAGTCGGGCGACGCGGACCCTGAACCGAAGTTGAAGGCCTTGGAATGGGCCGGCGGGGAAAGAGCGTTGCCTCAACGCTCACGACGAGAACCGCGCTACCTGCTAGGCGATCGAGAGCCGCACGGCCGGAATTGCATTGGAAGAACAGCCAGTATCGCTCGACGCCCGGAATCGTGGTGGAGTCTGCACCCGCAGACTCCGGTTGCTGCGCTCCGGCAGCCGGACCTGTCCCGACTGCGGGTAGTCAACGGGAGCGCAGCTACGTAAGGGCTCGCCCGTTAGCCCGCAAGTTTGTGGCTCCCCAAGGCGAGACGCATAACGAACCGGGAGAGTCAAGCTGAAGCCGCGAGATTCTCCCGCAGGACTCTGGGATGCCTGGCCGCGACACGCAGTAGCGCCAGCGCGGGACCTTCGGGAGTCCGGCGGTCTTGCTCCCAGTTGCGGAGCGTATGAACACTGATCCCGAGCGCGTCCGCAAATTCCTGCTGAGTCAGCCCAACGAACTTTCTCAACGCCACGACATCTTTGCCGCCTGTGATCCGACCCCGAATGATTCGCTCACGTTGCCGTCTGGGGATGGCTCGCTCGAAATCGCGATCCGTCAATTCACGAATGTCGTCGCTCATTTGCGCTCCCTATGCGTTCGAAACCGCTCGACCTCAGACCTCGTAGCCAGCCTCGCGCTGATGATCCGAATCGTCTCTTCTCTCGGCTCCGTATGGACGACCACGATCACGCCACGGCGTATCGGACCCACAGCGATGAATCTCTCTTCGTCTTCCGAGTGCGATTCGTCGAAGATCTCAACGTAGTCCACATCCTGCAGAAACAATTCGCTGGCTTCTTCGAAAGACAGGCCGTGCTTGCGACGGTTAGCTGAGTCCTTCTCTGGATCCCATTCGAATTCCATCGCACACTGACAATATACGCCATTGGCTTAGTCAGTCAATGGCTTACTATTAAGTATCCTACCGCTCGCCCAACCTGAACGCCTACGCGGAGCGAATTGTCAGGTCGATCAAAGACGAATGTCTCATCGATTCTCGAGTCACTCGAAGTGTTGGTCGGCCGAGTTTTTGTACAGCACGCCCGTATCCGGCGCTATTCGGGAGTTCGAGCGGGGACGAGGTGCGCCTCCGTCGAATCGCTGTCCGGAGCACTGGCGCAGTCTGTC
>CALNYP010000076.1:0-8330 GCA_942490715.1 uncultured bacterium | reverse complement strand
CCACCGCCCTCGAGGAAGGCCAGGATGTCCTTCTTCGTGACGCGGCCACCGGCGCCGGTGCCGGTCAGGGCAGCCGGGTCGATCCCGTGCTCGGCGGCGATCTTGCGAACGACCGGAGAGACGAAGCGAGCCTCGCCGGCAGGTGCCGCAGCGGCGGCCGGAGGCGTCTCCTGGGAGGTAGCCGCCGGGGCGGGAGCCGGTTCCGGGGTCGGAGCTGCGGCAGCCGCCGGGGCCGGCGTGGCCGACGGTTCGGAGGAGGCGGCCGGAGCGGCATCGCCTGCGGCGGCGGCGTCGGTCTCGAGGACCGCGACGACCTCGTTGACGGGGACGGTGTCGCCTTCGGCGCCCTTGATCTCGACCAGCACTCCGGCCTGAGGCGAAGGAATCTCCGCGTCGACCTTGTCGGTCGAGATCTCGAACAGCGGTTCGTCCCGTTCGACCGATTCACCGACCTGCTTGATCCAGCGGGTGATCGTACCCTCGGCGATCGACTCACCCATCTGCGGCATCACGACGTCAACGCGCATCTTCATTCGCTCCCATTCGCATCACATGTGGATCGCACGGCCGTGGACGGCCAGCGCTGCCTCGCCCATCGCCTCGGCGAGGGTCGGGTGGGCGTGAATCGCCTGGATCAGAGACTCGACGGTCGCCTCCAGCGACAGCGCCGCGGTCGCCTCCGAGATCAACTCGGTGGCGTGGGGGCCGACGATGTGGATCCCGAGGACCTCGTCGTACTTCTTGTCGGCGACGATCTTCACGAAACCACGGCTGTCGCCGATGATCTTTGCCTTGCCGATCGCCGAGAAGGGGAAGCTGCCGACGACCACCTCGTGGCCGGCCTCCCGGGCCGCCGCCTCGGACATGCCGATCGACGCGACCTCCGGCGAGCAGTAGGTGCAGGACGGAACCTTGCCGTAGTCGATGGCGTGGGGCGTTCCGCCGGCGGCGTGTTCCGCGGCGACGATGCCCTCGTGAGAGGCGACGTGGGCCAGCGCCTGGGTCTCGAGGATGTCGCCGATGGCGTAAACCCCCGGCTCACCAGTGCGCATCATCTCGTCGACGGCGATGAATCCGCGATCGCTGCGGACGACGCCGGTGCCCTCCAGTCCGAGATCCTCGGTGAGCGGCCGGCGGCCGATGGCCACCAGCAGCACCTCGGCTTCCAGCTCGACCGCCTTGCCCTTCTTCTCCGCGGTGACCTTGACGCCTGCGTCGGTCGTCGCGACCGCCGTCACCTTGGTATCGACGTGCACGTCGATCTTGCGCTTGCGGAACGCCTTGGCCAGCTCCTTCCCCAGCGCTTCGTCCTCGATCGGGATCAGTCCGGGAAGCAACTCGACGATGGTGACCTCGGAGCCGAACGAGCGGTAGATCGAGGCGAACTCGACGCCGACCGCTCCGGAGCCGAGGACGATCATCGACCTGGGCACCTTGGCGAGAGAGAGGGCGTGGTCGGAACTGATGATCTTCTGGCCGTCGAACTCGACCCCGGGAAGTCCGCGGACGACCGAGCCGGTCGCCAGGATCGTGCTGGTGGACTCGACGACCTGCGTCGAGCCGTCCTCGGCCGTGACCTCGACCTTGCCGGCACCTTGCAGCCGCCCGCGGCCGGGGATCAGGGTGACGCCGTTCTTCTTGAACAGGTACTCGACACCCTTGGCGTTGGACTGCACCGTCTTGGTCTTGTACTTCTGTACGCCGTCGAGGTTCAGCGTGACCTCGGGGATCTCGACACCGAACTGAGCCGCCTCGCGGGACGCATCGAGCAGCTCGGCGGAGTGCAACAGGGCCTTGGTCGGGATGCAGCCCCAGTGCAGACAGGTGCCGCCCGGCTGGGGCGCCATCTCGACGACCGCGGTCTTCAGCCCGAGCTGGGCCGCGCGCACGGCAGCGACGTAGCCGCCGGGGCCACTTCCGATGATCGTCATGTCGAAGCGGGTGCTGCCCACTGGCATCTCCTGTGACGTGGCCGCAAGCGGGCCGGTCTGAACTCGCGAGAGGACCGCTGGGGCCCCGGGGAACGGATCGATCTCTCTTCGAAAGGGGCGATTGGCCACTCTATTAAAGGGGCTGGAACCCGTCAAGGAGCGCCCGAACGCTGGATGTGTCCTCTCGGATGGCATATAGTTCACAGCGGTTTCGCGCCGGATTGTCGCCGGTGACGTGGGGAGAGCAGAACGATGGGGTACGACACCCGGGCGATCCTGAATCAGCGACCCGCCGATCTCGAGGACGCCGAGCACAGCGCCTACACGACCCGCGTCGAGGACTTCGTCAACTGGGGACGCAAGAACTCGCTCTGGCCCATGCCGATGGGGCTGGCCTGTTGCGCGATCGAGTTGATGGCGACGGTCGGTCCGCGCTACGACGTCGCCCGTTTCGGCGCCGAGGCGCTGCGGTTCTCCCCGCGACAGGCGGACCTGATGGTCGTCTCCGGCACGGTGACCAAGAAGATGGCTCCGGCCGTCCTGAAGATCTACGAGCAGATGCCGAATCCGCGTTGGGTCATCTCGATGGGTGCCTGCGCCTCCTCCGGTGGCATGTACCGAACCTACGCCACGGTGCAGGGCGTCGACGAGATCCTGCCGGTCGATGTCTACGTGAGCGGTTGCCCTCCGCGCCCGGAAGCGCTGATCGAGGGAATCCTCGAGATCCGGCGCAAGATCTCCCGCGGCGAGAAGAGCGCCTCGGAGATGGTCGCCACCGGTGGCGCGGCCTGACCCCGAAGAGTCCCTCGCCGAACGCCTCCGATCCCAGATCCGGCTGAGCGGCCCCTTGCCCTTCTCCATCTTCATGGAGCGGGCGTTGTACGAGCCCGACCTCGGCTACTACGAGACCGGCGAGTCCCGTATCGGCCGTGAGGGAGACTTCGTCACCGCCAGCGACGTCGGCCGCTTTCTCGGAGAGTGTCTGCTGCATCAGGCGTTGGAGGTCGATCGGCTCCTGGACCAGCCGGACCCGTTCCTCTGGACCGAGTTCGGCGGAGGCCGCGGCCTGCTCGCCCGGGACGTCCTCGACGCGGCCGCCGGGCAGGGTGTCCTCGAGGGGCGCTTGCGCTATCGCTGTGTGGAGCGCGGACAGGGGATGCGCGAGGCGATCCGCCGCCATGCGCCGGAGGTCGCCTGCCACGATCCCGCCGAGAAGCTCGAACCGGGTGACGGCGTCGTCGTCGCGGTCGAGCTGTTCGACGCATTGCCGGTCCGGCGCATGCGAAGGGTCCAAGGTGCGATCCGCGAGCTCCGGGTGGCCGTTGACGGCGATCGGTTTGTCGAGGAGATCACCGAGGCCGATCAGGGGATGCTGGACCACGCGGAGCGCTACGGGCTCTGTGCCGAGGAGGGCTTCGAGGCCGAGTGGGCCGAGGGGTTGCCGCGTCAACTGTCTCGGCTGGCCGGATCGATCGATCGCGGCTTGATCGTCGTGATCGACTACGGCGACTCGGCGGAGCGCCTGGCCCGTCGGCCCGCCGGTACGGCGATGGCCTACCGCAAGCAGCAGGCCCACCCACGGGTTCTCGAATGCGTCGGCGAGCAGGATCTGACGGCTCACGTCAACTTCAGCGCAATCGAGGAGGCGGCGCGGGAGATCGGACTCGCGGTGCTCGGTCGTACGACCCAGGACCGCTTCCTGATCGGCAACGGGATCCTGCGTCCGTTCGACAGCGCGACGAATCCCGAAGGCTGGAGCGATCCTGCCCGGGTCAAGCAGCGCTTGCAGGCCATGCAGTTGATTCACCCCGACGGGATGGGTCGAGCGTTTCAGGTCCTGCTGCTCGGACGTGGTCTGCCGCCGGACCACACCCTCGCGGGGCTCGTCGATCCCTTCGCGGACGAGCAGAGGCACGGCCGGTGAGTGGCCCGGTGATCGTCCGTCCCGGCGCGGCGGTGGCGTTCTGGCGCGACGGGACGATGGCGATCGGCATCCTGATGGCCGAGGTCGGTGCCCGGGTCCGCGTGGTGCTGGCGCGGGGCAAGATCGAGAAGGTCCAGGCGGGCCGGATCCTGTTCGAGGTCTCCGCGCCCGCCCGGATTCCCGAAGGAACCGATGGAGAGCGCGAGGCGGGTGAGCGGGTCATGGCGATCGAACAACGGGTCCGGGAGCGGTCCACCGAGGTCGAGATCGGCGTGGTCTGGGAGATCGCCCGCCTGGAGCCGGATCGTGTCGACGGATTCGACTCCGGCGAGCTGGCCGAACTGGCGCTGGGCTCGACGGCTGGAGACGAGCGCGCTGCGATGGTCCTCGCGTTGCTCGACGACGGACTGCACTTCGTCCGGCGTGGCGATGTCTGGCATCCGCGGACACCGGAGTCGGTCGAGGAGATGCTCACCGCCCGCGAAGTGCGCCGGGTCCGGGAGCGAGAGCGGCAGGGGTTCCACGAGGCGCTGGCCTCCCTCGGAAAGACCGGTGAATGGATTTCCAGCGGAACCGAGCTCGAGCAACGAGCGATCGAAGCGCTGGAAGAGGTCGCGATTCACCAGCGGGACGCCTCCGATCCGGCCAAGAAGCTCGCCCTCGAGGCGCTGGCGGCGTGGGGCGTTCCGGGCGACCAGCCTCATGACGCCGCGTTCCGGCTGCTGCGCGGGACCGGGCATTTTGCCGACGAGGACATGAACCTCGAAGTGCTGCGGGAGGAGCTCGACGCCGACTTCCCGCCCGACGTGCTGAGCCTCGCCGACGAGTCGGTGGCCCGGGGATACGACGCGGGCGCACGCACCGATCGTCGAGAGGTCGAGGCGTTCAGTATCGACAGCGCCGAGACCCGGGAGATCGACGACCTGCTGGCGATCGAGGAACACGGAGACGGCTGGACGGTCGATGTGTTCATCGCCGATCCGGGCGCGTTCATCCAGCCGGGCGACGTCGTCGACGTGTGCGCTCGCTCTCGCACGCTGACCCGCTACATGCCCGACGTGAAGATCCTGATGCTGCCGCCCGCGGTCTCCGAACGCGGAGCCAGTCTCGTCGTCGGCGAGGACCGCCCGGCGGTGCAGTTCCGCATCGACCTCGACCGCTCGGGGGAGGTCGTCGATTACACGATCGCCCAGGTGACGGTCCGCTCCCGTCGGCGTCTGGACTATTTCGAAGTCGACAAGGTACTCGCCGCGGGCGATCCCGAAGACGAGGGTGCGCTGTTCACCCTCGACGCGATGGCGGCGGCGCGGCAGTCGATGCGGATCGGGAACGGCGCGATCATGATTGACGCACCGGAGGTGGAAGTCTCGGTCATCGACGGGCGGCCCAGCGTGCGGCGGATCGAACCCGGCTCGCGTTCCCGGCGGGTCGTGGCCGAGGCGATGATCCTGGTCGGCGAGGTCGCGGCGCGGTTCTGCAGCGAGCGGGATATCCCGGCCCTGTACCGGCGTCAAACGGCGCCGGATCTCCGCTCCCTCGGGTCGCAGGTGATCGCCGGCCCGGTGGCGATCCGTCGAGCCCGTCGGGCGATGAAGCGAGCCGAGGTCGGCTTGCGTCCGGGGCCCCATGCCGCCCTCGGTCTTCCGGCCTATGTGCAGGCGACCTCACCGCTGCGGAGGTACGCCGATCTGGTCCTGCTGCGCCAGATCGTCGCCAGCCTGTCCGGCGACGAACCGATCTACGACAACCCCGCCCTGCGTGAGGTCGGCGGCATCGCCGAGCGTGCCGAGGGCCGGGCTCGGCGGTCCGAGCGGACCACCCGGGACTACTGGGTCCTGCGTCAGCTGGAGAGCCGCCTCGGTGAGGAGGTCGAGGGCGTGATCGTCGAGGAAGGTCCGCGGCCGATCGTCCAGTTGCCGGAGACGCTCTGGGTCCAGCCGGTGCCCGATGCCGTGGGGATTCCCGAGGGGGAGACGGTCGTCTTCCAGATCGAGCGGGTCAACCCGCGGGCCGGTCTGCTCGTGCTGCGGGGCGCGCGGGCAACACGCTAGAATGCCCGCGGTTCCGTTCGCGAATCTCGACCACGAGGACGACCATGTCGCTGATCCATCCCGACAAGCACCAACCACCGCTCTCGCGAAAGAAGCTGATCCAGACCGGAGCCCCCGGCGAGGAGGCGATTCCCCTCGATGTCCTGTTCGTCGGTGCCGGACCTGCCGGCCTGGCCGGCGCGATCCGGCTGGCGCAGCTGGTCAAGGACGACGAGCAACTCGGTGAGATCGAGATCGGCGTGCTGGAGAAGGCGGAGAGCCTCGGCGAGCACAACCTGTCGGGTGCGATCGTCAATCCGAAACCGTTTCTCGATCTGTTCCCCGACGTCGGCTTGGAGGATCTCCCGTTCGCCGGTCCCGTGCCGGGGGAACGCATCTACTGGCTCGGCGAGTCCGGGGGCTGGCGGTTGCCCGCGCCGCCGGAGATGCGAAACCACGGATACCGGGTCGCGTCGATCTGCGAGATCGTCCGCTGGATGGGCGAACAGGCCGAAGGGCTCGGCGTGAACCTCTTCACCGGTTTCCCCGCGGACAGCCTGCTCGTCGAGGGAGACGCCGTGATCGGCGTGCGCACCGCGCCGAGCGGCCTCGACCGTGACGGCAATCCGGGCAGCGGACATATGCCGGCCGGTGACGTCACCGCCCGGGTGACCGTACTGTCCGACGGGACCCGTAGCTCGCTGGCCCAGGCCTGGATGGACTGGCAGTCGCTCCGCTCGCCCAACCCGCAGATCTTTGCCCTGGGCGTCAAGGAGCTCTGGCGGACCCCGAAACCCCTCGACGCGGTGATCCACACCCTGGGCTGGCCGCTTCCCAACGACGCCTTCGGCGGCAGCTTCCTGTATCCGATGGGAGAGGACCTGGTCTCGCTGGGGCTGGTGGTCGGGCTGGACTACCGGGACCACAGCCTCGACGTGCACGTGCTGACCCAGAAGCTCAAGTCCCACCCGCTGATCCGCCCGCTGCTGGAGGGCGGCGAGATGCTCGAGTGGGGCGCGAAGACGATTCCCGAGGGCGGCTACCACTCGATCCCCGAGCGACTCCATGGCGACGGCCTGATCGTCGTCGGCGACGCCGCCGGGCTGGTCAACGTCGCGGCGCTGAAGGGAATCCACTACGCGGTCCAGTCGGGAATCCATGCCGCCGAGGCGGCGTACAAGGCGTTGAAGGCCGATGACGTGTCCCGGACGACCCTGGCGGAGTACGACCGCCTGCTGCGGAGCTCCTACGTCTTCGAAGACTTGAAGCGCACCCGGAACATGCGGCTGGCGTTCAAGTCCGGGTTCTATTCCGGCGGCCTCAAGGCCAGCTTGATGAGCCTGACCGGGGGAGCCTTCCCCGGCGGTCGGATCGACACCGAGAGCGACGCGGCCGAACCCCGACGGACCGCCCCCGCCGAGGAGTTCAAGCCGGATGGCGTGCTGACCTTTGCCAAGGTCGATGCCGTATTCCGTTCGGGCAACGCGACCCGGGACGACGTCCCGTCCCACCTGGAGACCTTCGAGGACGTCCCGCGAGCCGTCGCCGAGTTCTACGCGCATCTCTGTCCCGCCGGGGTCTACGAGGTCGGCGAGGAGGGGCTCGTCGTCAACGCGCCCAACTGCGTCGACTGCAAGGCGACCGACGTTCTCGGGCCCCGCTGGTCGCCCCGAGAGGGCGGCTCCGGTCCGCGCTACAAGCGCATGTAAGTCCTTCCGGGGCAACGCTTAGAGTGCGCTCTCTCCGTGTGGTACCATCAAGATTCCGGGGCGAACGGCGCCCGCTCGAGGAGTCGGACGGCGACGTGGCGGACTGGATTCATCTGCTCGAGGCCGCGACGCTTTCCCCGGGACAGGGAAGAGCAGTGGTGGTCGCCGACCGGACCATCGCCATCTTCAACGAGGGAGGCGAGTTCTTCGCGATCGACGATGCCTGTCCGCACCAAGGCGCATCGCTGGCCACGGGGCTCTTGCACGAGGGTCGGGTGATCTGTCCGTTGCATTCGTGGGTCTTCGACGTACGAACCGGGCAGTGTCCTCGAGGTACCCACGACGGGGTGAGACGTTACGCGACGCGCCGCCGGGACGGCGGGGTCGAGGTGCAGATCGAATGAAGGTCAAGAAGGTTCATCGAGTTCGCCGGACGTGGTGGAATCGCCTCTACATCCCCAGCATCCTCTCCGGACTGCGGGTCACGTTGCGGCACATGTTTCGCAAGAAGGACACGCTCCAGTATCCCGAGGAGCAACGTGAACTCGGCGACCGCTACCGTGGCGTGCCGTCGCTGGTGAAGGATCAGGACGGCCGCGAAAAGTGCGTCGCCTGCTACATGTGTCAACTGGTCTGCCCGCCGCTGGCGATCAACATCGAGGCCGGCGAGCTTCCCGTCGACAACGAGCGAGCGCAGATCGAGAAGTTCCCCGAGAAGTTCGAGATCAACATGCTG
>CALNYP010000075.1:0-72127 GCA_942490715.1 uncultured bacterium | reverse complement strand
CGCCGAGAATGCCTGAAGGCGTTCGGCACCGGTCAGCACGGGGGACTGTCCCTGCGGCACGTTGAGGTCGTCCGCACCGAGAGACGGCGCCCCCGGTTCGACTCCACGGCCGGGCCGAGGAAGAGCCCAGGGCTGGAGCACCCGGACCCACGTCAGCCTGACCCACCAGCCGGGGGCTGCCGCCGCCGTGGTTTTGCTGGAAAGCTAGGCGCCGCGGCGCATATTCCCTAGGAATGAGCTGGCAAGAGGCAACCTACGCGCGTTACTACGACCGCTCCCGCGGCTACGTCGACGGTACGACCCGCTTTCACGAGATGTGTCGCCGGAGCGTCCCCGAGTCGCCGCGCATCCTCGAGATCGGATCGGGGGTCGGCAACGCGACCTCGAAGCTGCTGGCCTCCTGGGGCGAGGTGGTCGGGATCGATCCCGACCCGGCGATCCGGCGGAACCCCTTCCTGAGCTCCGCGCATCTGTTGCCCGACGATGGGGCCTTTCCCTTCGAGGGCGGATCGTTCGACGTCGCCGTTTCCGATTTCGTCGTCGAGCATGTCGACGATCCGCGGAAGCACCTCTCGGAGATCGCCAGGGTGCTGCGGCCGGGGGCTCCTACGTCTTTCGCACGCCCAACCGATTCCACTACGTGCCGCTCGTGGCGGCGATCACGCCCCACTGGTTTCATCTACAGGTCGCCAACCGCTTGCGGAAACTCGATGACGAGGCCTCGGATCCGTTTCCGACCTACTACCGGATGAACTCCCGCCGCGCGGTACGCAGCCAGGCCGCAGCGGCCGGTCTGGAGGTCGCGGCGCTGGAGATGCTGGAGTCGGAGCCGTCGTACGGCCGATCGTCCCGGCTGCTGTTCTACCCGTTCATGATCTACGAGCGGGTGGTGAACGGAGGCGAGTGGTTGCAGGATCTGCGATCGAACATCCTGGCGACGCTCCGGCTGGGCCAGGAGCCGGCGGCGTAGATCAGCTCGTCTCGCCGGGGTCCTTGAGCACGATCAGTCCCTGCTCGCGCATCCGCTTCAGGATCAGCAAGGCCTCGATCTCCCGGATCGGTGCGATCTTCACGATCGACTTGAGGTTCCACGTTCCGTCGATGCGACTGAGCAGGAAGAACTCACTGGGGGACAGGTTCTCGGTCTCGATCTCATCCAGCGAGACGGCGAGTTCCGGCACCCGGTCGGCGGGAAGGAAGTGCCGGTAGGCCTTGTCGCGAAAGGCCGCTTCCGCCTCGGCGATCAGCCGGCGCAGGGAGTCGTCGTCGGGGAAGTCGCCATATGGCTCGTCGAGGGCCTTCAGCGCGCTTTCGAGCTCACCCGCCTTGAGCATCCTGCGGGCGTCGTTCAGTCGACGATCGACGGTGTAGGCGAACACCGACTGCTAGATCGGTTCCAGGTCGCCGGTCGCCGCAGGAAGCACCTCGGGGATATCCGGCACGTATCGTCGTCAGGCGAGGGGCGATCGAAGTCTCCTTCCTCGATGGTGTCGATGGTGGCGACGCACTGGTTACGCTTCGGCGACCTGTGGGTGGTGCCTCGGCGACCTGTGGTTGCGCCTCGGCGACCTGTGGTTGCGCTTCGGCGACCTGCGGTTGCGCTTCGACGACCTGTGGTTGCGCTTCGGCGACCTGCGGCGGCGTTTCGGCGACCTGCGACGGCGCCTGGGCGGCTGTCGTGGCGACCGTGGGCGTACCCGCTGCGGCAGCGGCCAGGGCCGGATCGATCAGCTCCTCGAGACACTCCGCGGCATCGGCCTCAGCCTCGGAGGATCGGCTCGTCACTTCCTGCAGGGCAGCGTCCAGCCAGGCCTCGTCGTCGAGTTCCTCGACCTCGGGATCGGTCGTCTCCGGGGGGATGATCTGGGCGAAGCCGGCGCGCTGGAGCTCGTAGAGAAACTTCGTCACGAGGAACCGCGAGCCGTGTACATGAAGCAGGATCTCGCGGATCGAGCGGACTCCGTCAATCGCCTCGAAGACGGTTCGAGCGGTCGCGTTCTGTAGCACTTCCTCCGGGGGAACCGCGTCGGTCCGCCGCAGCACGAGACTGTCGTCGTCGAACAGCGTACTGATCTGCTGGACTTCACGGTGACGGGCCATCCCGCGCTGGATCACTTCATCGACCGTGGTCCGGTACGGGAACCACTGGACGCTCTCCGTGTCGCCCTCGTACAGCTGGAATCTGGCCCCGCTCATGTCGAAGATGCTCAGCAGCGTCTCCTCGGCCTTGGCGACGAGGTGACCATCGACCTCGTCGGGACGCAGGGCGCCCATCGCAACGAGGATCTGTCCCAGCGGCTGTCTCGTGTTCTCCTGCGAGGCCAGGGCGATGTGCAGCTGCGCCTCGGTGATCCGGCCCCGGGAGAGCAGGAATTGACCGAGCCGCTGAGGCGGATCGTCCGACCCACAGCCGTGAATCTCTCCTTCCTGAAAGAGGATCCACTTGCTGACCCGGTTCTGTTCCAGCTGGAGCGTCCCGCTCGCGCGTGACGAGGCGAGCCACCGGAGCAGGTCCGGGAGCGGCATCGTCTCGAGTGTTCCGTTCAGTGGCATCGGATCAGAGGGCCTCAGGGTGCAAAATCTAGGCATTTCGACGCCTGTCGCAAGGGGCTATTCCCCGGAATCGTCGTGCTAGACTCCCGGCGCCGAACTCCGGGCGGGAGGCCCACCGCGAGTTCAGCCGAAGCCGTCAGGGCAGGCCTTCGTCGACAGACGCCGAGGAAAGGAAATGGAAGAATTCAGGGTTCCGCTGCGTACGATCGCCGTCGCGATCCGGCTGGAGGACGGAGAGGTCCTCTCAGGCGGGATCCCGGTCGCCGAGTCCAGCCCCACCGGCCACGAGGGAACGGCCGTCGACCGTCTCAACGACGCCGACCCGTTTCTACCGCTCTCGGGGCCCGACGGGAGCGTCCTGCTACACAAGGGTGCCATCGTCTGGGTCGAGCTGGCCCTGGACGCCGAGGACGGGTCGGCCGAGGATGGCTCGACCGCGGTCCCGGTGGAGCTGAACCTCGTGGGCGGCGAAACCCGATCGGGGGAAGTACGCTACGTGATGCCCCCGGAGCGCAGTCGACTGATGGACTTCCTCAACCGGAGCGATCCATTCGTCGAGGTGACCCAGGGGCGCAGGCGGACCCTGGTCCACCGCAAGTTCGTGATCAAGGTTCGCGAACAGAACCGGTTCTGAACGACTCCGGTCATTCCGACGGCCGGCCGCGACTCCCATGATCTCCCGAACCACGCGAATCTCGTTCCGCTGCGCAGGAGTGTTGCTCCTCGCGTGGCTCTTGAGCTTCGCTCCTGGTTGGGCGCAGTCACCCGTCGAGAATCCGGCCGAGGGTCCGGCACTGGGTTCGGCCTACGCCGGCGCCCGGGAACTTCCCGGCGCCCAGGCCGACGCCGGGACCACGACCGGTAGCTGGATCATGTTCGAGGCCAGCTGGGCCGACATCGAGCGCACTCCCGGCGAATACGACTGGCAGTTCGCCCGTGAGGCGGTCGACCAGCTGGCCGAGGGAGGCTTCCGGGTCGCGGTCCGGCTGGTCGGCCCGCGGCCGGCGCATATGGCACCCGGTGGGATCCCCCGGGTCGAGGAAGACGAGGTACTGCCTGCCTGGCTCAGCTTCGCGCGTAGCGCCGTTCGCGGTCTCGGCGCGGCGGTCGAGGGGTACCAGATCTGGGACAGCCTCGCGGACGACCGGGGGTTCGATCCGGCCGGTTACAGCTTCCTGCTCAAGAACAGTGCGCTGGCGCTGCGAGCCGAGGCGCGAAAGGCCGGGCTGCCGATCCGGATCGCCCAGGCGCCGATTCAAGTCGGCGAGCTGACACGACAGCAACAGCTCTGGGAGCTCGACGTCGCGCCCTACATCGACATCCTGCCGGTGCGGATCACTCCTGGCCAGGGCACGATCCAGCCGATCCTCGAGGAGAACGTGCTTCATCCGCCGGCCAGTCGCGTATGGGCCGTGATCGTCGGCGACGCCTCGGTCGAGGACGCGTCCCGGGCCGGCGCGGCGATCGAGTCTCTCGCCGCCGGTGCCGACGCGGCGATCGTCACCCTCGCCGAGGCGACCGATCCCGACCGGCTGGCGCGCTGGGTCGTCGGCGCGGCTCGACTGCTGGTCGGCCAGGGCCCCGCTCCGGCGGGAAACCCGCGAATTCGCTCCTCGTCCGGGGAAGCGATCGCCGGCGCCCGCTGGTACGGACGCTTTCTCGGGGAACCGGGACTGCTCACCCGGGCGTTCTACCGGGTCCCGGGAGAGCGGCAGCCGTTTCCCGCGGAGCACGTCCGCCTCGACACGTTGATCGCCCGCCAGGCGAAGGTGATCGACCCGCTGACCGGCGAGGCGGTCCGGGTCGCGGTCAACCGGACCGAGGGCGGGGTCGAGATCGGCCTGCTGCGGGACGAGCTGCCCCTGGTGCTCGAGTTCGAAAGCGGCGCTCCCGGTACCGAGCTCCCGGTCGAAGAGATCGAGACGACCACCGCCCGGGAACCGACCGCCGAGGAGATCATCGCCCAGCATCAAGGGGTCCAGCAGCTACAGGCCGATCGCCTGCACCGCTTCACCGCCCGCGGCCGGCTCAGCTATCGGTTCAAGTTCGCCCAGGGCGGCTCGACGATCGACGTCACGATCGACAGCAACTACTTCTGGGAGCGGGGCGGTCGCCTCGAATGGGAACAGACCGACTACTTCATCAACGGCAACCACGTGGGCTGGAAGACGTTCCCCCGGCTGCCGCTGATCCAGCCCGAGAAGGTGATCACGCTGCCCCTCGATCTGACCCTCGATCGCACCTACACCTACCGCAAGGTCGGTCGCGAACCGATCGACGGCCGGGACGCCTGGGTCCTCGAGTTCCAGCCCGGTGACCCGGATGCGCCCCTGAGCCTCTATCGCGGGCGGATCTGGATCGACGCCGAGAGCTTCGTCCGGCTAAAGGTCGCCTTGATCCAGACCCGCCTCGAGGCGCCGGTGCTCTCCAACGAGGAGACCGACCGCTACGCGCCGCTCGCGGGCCCCGACGGCGAGCCCTTCTGGCTGATCACCTCGATCGCCGGGCAACAGACCTGGAGCGCGGCCGGACGGACCTTCGTCGTCCAGCGCGAACTCACCTTCGAGAACTTCCAGATCAACCCCGACGCCGCGGTGTTCGAGGAACAGCGCAACCAGGCCTATGCCTCGAAGAACCAGATGATGGCCGACACGGAGAACGGTTTCCGCTACCTGGAGCGGCAGGAAGACGGCAGCCGGGTCGTGAAGGAGAAGGTCGCGACGAGCCAGCTGTTCGCCGCCGCAGGAGCGGTTTCGGATGCGTCGATCAGCGGAGTGCAGCCCCTCGGCGGAGTGAACTACTTCAACTACGACCTCTGGGGCAAGAACATCCAGGTCAACGCTTTCTTCGCGGGGGTGCTGGGCTTCTTCACCGCGAGCAAGCCGGACCTGTTCAACCGCAACGTGGACTTCACCGTCGACATGTTCGCCTCGGCGATCAAGTTCGGGGACGAGGTATTCCTCGGCGACGCGGAGCTGGTCCACGAGAAGATCGACGAGCGGCCCTTCAGCCTGTCGGCCCGGATGGGCATCCCGCTGGGGCAGTTCTGGAAAGTGACCGGGATCGGGCGGATGGGCCGGAACCGTTACTTCCACAACGAGGACTCCGACGCCGCGATCGCCGGCTTCAACGCCTCCTCGACGACCCGGGAACTGACGTTCGTGCTTCCCGCCGAACACACCGAGTGGGACGGCACGTTGCGCGTCGAGTTCAACCGACGCGGCTTCAACTTTCTCGGCCAGGTGACCACCGCGTCCCGCTCCGACTGGACCACGTGGGGTCTGCAGGACAGACTCTCCGGCGAGTTCGGCAGGTGTGCTGCCCGACGGCACCTTCGTCCCCGCGATCCCGAGCCGATCGAGGAGTCCTTCGACTTCTGGCAGCTCAGCGCCTCCCGGGAGTGGTTCTTCGGCGCATTCCAGAAGGTCCGCGGTGAGATCAGCTATCTCGACGGCCGCAACCTGGATCGGTTCAGCCGCTACCAGTTCAGCCAGTTCGGCAGCGATCGCCTGTTCGGCTTCGCCGGCACCGGTGTCCGCTTCGACGAAGGTCTGATCGGCCGCACGGGCTACTCGTTCAACGTCCTCGAGGCCGTTCAGCTGGATCTGGCCCTGGAGTCGGCCTGGGTCAGCCAGCGGGAGGACCCTGCGGGAACCCGTCAATTCACCGGGATCGGGCTGTCCGGCAACACCGTCGGTCCCTGGAAGACAGTCATTTCCTTGAACTATGGCTACGCGATCCAGTCCGACATCCCGTCCCTCGAAGGCGAGCAGGAGTTCCTGCTGTTGATCCTCAAGTTGTTCTGATCGGCGTCGGGGGTTGAACTCCCGGCCGGCGGTGCGTATCTGGTTCCCTTGAAGTCTGCCCCCGGACGACCTGATATTGACCGTGGAGTGGGGAGCCGCCGGCCAGCCGGTGAATGGAAGGAGCTTGTCCGTGTACATCCTTGGGATCAACGCCTACCACGGCGATTCGGCCGCATGTCTGGTCGCCGACGGCAAGCTCGTCGCAGCGATCGAGGAAGAACGAATCCGGCGAGTGAAGCACTGGGCCGGATTCCCGACGGAGGCGATTCGCTTCTGCCTCGAGTACGCCGGCCTCGAGATGAAGGATATCGACCACATCGCGATCGGTCGAAACCCATCGGCCCACCTGCACAAGAAGGTTCTGTTCTCGCTCCAGAAGCGTCCGTCGTTCGCGATGATCCGCGATCGGCTGCAGAACATGGGGAAGGTGCGTGACCTGCGCACCGTGATCGCCGAAGGACTCGAGATCGACCCGCAGTCGATCCGCGGCACGGTGCACAACATCGAGCATCACCGCGCGCACATGGCGTCGTCGTTCTTCCTCTCGCCGTTCGACAAGGCTGCCTGCATGACCATCGACGGCTTCGGCGACTTCGTCTCGACGATGTGGGGTCGTGGCGAAGGAGCGAAGCTCGACGTCGATCAGTGGGTTCAGTTTCCCCATTCGATGGGACTGTTCTACACCGCCTGCACTCAGTACATCGGCTTCGGTCGCTACGGCGACGAGTACAAGGTGATGGGGCTCGCCCCCTACGGCGAGCCCGAGTACCTCGACGCGTTCCGCGACATCATCCGGCTGAAGGACCACGGCAAGTTCGAGCTCGACCTGGACTACTTCCGGCATCACTCCGAGGGAGTCGAGATGCAGTGGGAGAATGGTTCGCCGGAGATCGGCTCGGTCTTCACCGACGCCTGGGTCAAGCGCTTCGGGCCGGTTCGCGGCAAGGACGAGCCCCTGGAAACCAAGCACAATAACCTCGCCCGATCGCTGCAGGCGATGGCCGAGGAGGTCTACTTCCACACGCTGAACCACCTGGCCGAGACGGTGCCCTCGCGCAATCTCTGTCTCGCCGGCGGTTGCGCCTACAACTCGGTGGCCAACGGAAAGATCTTCGAGAAGACGCCGTTCGACGAGTTGCATATTCACCCGGCGGCCGGCGATGCCGGCACCGCGGTCGGCGCCGCCTACTGGGTCTGGCACCAGGAGCTGGGCAACCCGCGGGAGGCTACGTGCTGCCCAACGCCTATCTCGGCCCGGTACACGACGACGCGGCCGATGCGTGCGCGCGCTCGAAGCGCCGGGCTGGACGGACGAGTGGATCGAGGACGAGGAAGAGCTGGTCGAGCGGACCGTCGAACGCATCGCCGCCGGTGACGTGGTCGGCTGGTTCCAGGGGCGTGCTGAATGGGGTCCCCGGGCGCTGGGGAACCGCTCGATCGTCGTCGACCCGCGACGCCACGACATGAAGGACATCCTCAACGAGCGCATCAAACGTCGAGAGGTGTTCCGCCCGTTCGCGCCGTCGATCCTCGAGGAGCGTTCCGGCGACTACTTCGAGGAGTCCTATCCGGTTCCCTACATGCTGCAGGTCTACAAGGTTCGCCCGGAGAAGCGCGACGAGATCCCGGCGGTGACGCACCATGACGGGACCGGCCGGTTGCAGACCGTCAGCAAGGAATCGAACCCGCTGTACCATCGGCTGATCGAAGCCTTCGGAGAGAAGACCGGGACACCGATCGTCCTGAACACCTCGTTCAACGAGAACGAGCCGGTGGTCAACCACCCGGATCAAGCGGTCGATTGCTACAAGCGGACCAAGATGGACACCCTCGTGCTCGGCAAAGCGTTGCTTCGCAAGGAATCCTGAGCCCGCCCCGTGCGCGTCGTCCTCCTGAACCAGTACTACGCGCCCGATGACGCGGCGACGGCGCAGCTGCTCGCCGACCTCGGCGAGGGGTTGGCCGCCGCCGGCCACGACGTCGACGCGATCTGTTCCCACCGGGCCTATGCCGACCCTTCGCGGACCTATCCATCCCGGGAGACGCTGAACGGAGTGCGGGTTCGCCGTACCCGCTGCACCGGCTTCGGCCGCGGGAGCATGATCGGCCGGATCCTCGACTACGTGACATTCCTGTTCGGCGCCGGGATGGCGCTGGCCTTCCAGCCCCGGCCGGATGTCGTCGTCTCGCTCTCGACCCCGCCGATGGTCGCACTGCTCGGCCTGGGCCTGGCCCGGCTGCGTCGCGCCCGTTCGTTGTACTGGGTCATGGACGTCTACCCCGACGTCGCCGTGGAGCTCGGCGCCCTCAAGCGCGGCTCCCTGGGCGACCGGCTGGTCGGTGGGATCTCCCGCACGGCGCTCCGCGGCTCCGACGAGGTCGTCGCCCTGGGCGAGACGATGGCCGAGAAGCTCCGCGACGCCGGTGCCCGGCGGATCTCCGTGATCCACAACTGGGCCGACGGCGAGACGATCCAGCCTCGACCGCTGGCCGGCCACCCGCTGCGGGAAGCCTGGGGCTGGGACGGGCGCTTCGTCGTGCTCTACAGCGGCAACATGGGAATGGCCCACGAGTTCGAGACGGTGCTCGACGCCGCCGAACAGCTTCGCGACCGCCCCGAGATCCTGTTCGCGTTCATCGGTGGGGGACCACGACGGGCCGAGGTCGAGGCCGAGGTCGAGCGGCGAAAGTTGACCAGCTTCGAGTTCCGCCCTTACGTCGACCGGGATCGCCTGGGCGAGAGTCTCACCGCCGGCGACGTCCACCTGGTCACCCTGCGGGATCGCATGCCGGGCCTGCTGGTGCCCTCGAAGATCTACGGGATCCTCGCCGCCGGACGGCCGACGCTCTACGTCGGTCCCGATGAGGGCGAGATCGCCACGATCGTCGCCGAGGGCGATTGCGGCCGCCGGGTCCCCCTGGGCCAGGCAGAGGCCCTGGCCCGGACGATCCGCAGCTACGCCGACGATCCCGTCGGGATCGAACGGGAAGGCGCAGCGGCCCGGCGCAGCTTCGAGGAGCGCTTCACCCGAGGTCGCAGCCTCGCTCGATTCCTGCGGTTGATCGATCCCGCCGCGGCATGACGGATCGATGACACGGCCGGTCGTCGCGATCGTCGGGGGAATCCTCCTGGCGCTGGCCCTGGGCACCGCGGCACAACGGCTTCCCGCTCCCGAACCGGCCGGGATCCGCGTCGCCGACCTGGTGGTCTACTACCCGCAGCATCCGGCTCCGGCCGAGCGGACCGCCGCCGAGGAGCTGGCCCGCTATCTCGGCGCGATCGTCGGCCGGCCCGTCGGCATCCGGCCCGAGGGGGGATGGCCGGGCGCCGATTCGGCGATCCATGTGGGACGAACCCGCTTCGCCGGGAAGCACGGTCTGGACTGTGACGGCGAGGCGCCCGAGAGCTGGCGGCTGGGTTCGGCGGGCCGGCACGTCGTCGTCTGCGGTGGTTCTCCCCGGGGCACGCTGTACGCCGCCTATCACCTGCTCGAGGAGCGGCTGGGCGTGCGCTGGTGGACGCCCTTCGACGAGTCGGTTCCCCGGGATCCCGAGGCGACCCTGGCGGCACTCGACCTGACCGGGGTGCCGTTCTTCGCGTACCGGGACGTCAACGCCGTCCCGGGAGACCGGGCGTTCATGGCCCGGAGCCGGCTGAACGGCCACTTCGCCAATCTCTCCGCCGCCTTTGGTGACGCGGAGCGCTACGGTCCGCCGCGGCAGGTTCACAACTTCTTCCACTACGTTCCGCCGGACGAGTTCTTCGACGACCGGCCGGAGTTCTTCTCGGAGATCGGCGGTCTGCGAACCTACGAACGGGCGCAGCTCTGCCTGAGCGACCCCGACCTGCTCGACGAGGTCGAGGGTCGCATGCGGCAGCAGATCCTCCGCGGCACCGAGGAGTCCCGGGCCCAGGGCCTGCAGCCGCCGCGGCTCTACAACTTCTCCCAGAACGACACCGGTCGACCGTGTAGCTGCGACCGTTGCAGCCGGCAGTACACCGAGCAGGGGAGTCGTGCGGCGACGATCGTCGCCTTCCTGAACCAGCTCGCCGACCGCCTCGGGCCCGGCGAACCGGAGCTCCTGCTGGACACCCTGGCCTACGGCTACTCGTTCGACGCGCCGCGGGATCTGCGGGTCCGGGACAACGTCGTCATCCGGCTCGCTCCGCTGTACGGCCGCGATTTCTCCAAGGCGATCGATGCTCCCGAGCACGCGCTGTGGCGCAAGGCGCTCGAGGAGTGGGCCGAGCGGACCCGGCACCTGCGAATCTGGGACTACCTGGTGACCTTCGGCGACGACGGGGATCTCCCGCTGGCCACGCTTCCACTGCTCTCCCGCAACCTGCGGGCCTACGCCGAGGCCGGCGTCGAGGGGGTCTTCCTGCAGCTGGATCCGAAGGTCGGCTCGGACTTCGAAGATCTCAAGCTGTGGGTCACGGCCAAGCTTCTCGAGCAGCCGCACCAGGACGTCGACCGCCTGATCGAGCTCTTCACCGACGGCTACTACGGCGCCGCCGGCCCGGCACTCCGTCGCTACCTGGAGTTGCTCGAGGCGCAGCAGCAGGCCCACCCGGCGACGATCCTGTTCGCTTCGGGGGGCGCCGATTTCTCGTATCTCACCGGCGAGTTCCTGACCCGGGGCCAGCGGCTGTTCGACGAAGCGGAGGAGCGTGTAGCGGGCGACGCGGAGCTGCTGCTCCGGGTGCGCCACGCGCGCCTGGGGCTCGACCGGGCGACCCTCGCCCGCCGGCTCCGGGAGCCGTCCACGATCGGCGAGCACGATCCGGGTCCGGCGCTGGAACTGGAGCCGGTCTTCCGGCGCTACGAGGAGACCTATCGCCAGCTCGTCCGGCGTCGCCTCCAGGGACAGGAGGCCCAAGACCTGCTGGAGCAGGTCGAGTCCCGGATCTCGGCCTGGAGGCGCGCTTCGGCCGGATGACGCAGGTTCGCCGCCCCGGAAAGCTCGATTTGGCTGGACTCGTGGTAGGCAGGCGATACATTGGACCGGGTCGGCGACCGGCCGGCCGCTCAGGAACCGGAAGGACGACACATGACGAAGACAAAGGACGAGGGAAGGCGGCGACGAGCGCTGATCACCGGGATCACCGGTCAGGACGGCTCGTATCTCGCCGAATTGCTGCTGTCCAAGGGCTACGACGTCTACGGGATGATCCGCCGGTCGTCGTCGTTCAACACCGGCCGCATCGACCACCTCTACCAGGACCCCCACGATGCCGACATCCGGCTGCACCTGATCTACGGGGATCTGAACGACGCCTCGTCGCTGAACCAGATCCTGCGTCGGGTCGCGCCGGACGAGGTCTACAACCTCGGCGCCCAGAGCCACGTCCGGGTCTCGTTCGACGTTCCCGAGTACACCGCCGAGGTCACCGCGCTGGGCACGGTCCGGTTGCTGGAGGCGATCCGCGAAGAGGGGATCGAGTGCCGCTTCTACCAGGCCTCCTCCAGCGAGCTGTACGGCAAGGTCGCCGAGACGCCGCAATCGGAGACGACCCCGTTCTACCCCCGCAGCCCGTACGCGGCGGCCAAGGCCTACGCCTATCACATCACCAGGAATTACCGCGAGGCCTACGGGATGTTCGCCTGCAACGGCATCCTGTTCAATCACGAGTCGCCCCGGCGTGGCGAGACCTTCGTCACCCGCAAGATCACCCGCGCCGCCACGCGGATCAAGCTCGGCATGCAGGAGAAGCTGTTCCTCGGCAACCTGGATGCCCAGCGCGACTGGGGCTACGCCGGAGACTACGTCGACGCGATGTGGCGCATGCTGCAGGCCGAGACGGCCGACGACTACGTCATCGCCACCGGCGAGACTCATTCCGTTCGCGAGTTCCTCGAGGAGACGTTCCGCCTGCTCGATCTGGACTGGAAGAAGTGCGTCGAGTTCGACGAGCGTTACCTCCGGCCGGCCGAGGTCGACCTGCTCCTCGGTGACGCCTCCCGGGCGAGGAAGGAGCTGGGCTGGAAGCCGAAGGTCGGCTTCCGCGAGCTGGTGAAGATGATGGTCGATTCGGATCTGCTGCTGGCCGAGGCCGAGAAGCGCTCGGGAATGCGACTGGGAGCCCACTCGTGATCGATCTCGCAGGAAAACGGGTCGCCGTCACCGGCGGCTCGGGTTTCCTGGGCCAGGCGGTCCTCGAGAAGCTGGCCGCCCGGGGCTGCGACGCACCGTTCGTTCCCCGGAGTGCCGACTACGATCTGCGCACCGAGGACGGCTGCCGCCGCTTCCTCGCCGACGCCAGACCCGAGGTGTTGATCCACCTGGCGGCGGTCGTCGGCGGCATCGGCGCCAATCGAAAGCACCCCGGCAGTTTCCTGTACGACAACCTGATGATGGGCGCGCAGCTGATCGAGCAGTCGCGCCACGCCGACGTCGAGAAGTTCGTCTGTGTCGGCACGATCTGCGCTTACCCCAAGTTCACCCCGGTTCCGTTCCGCGAGGACGAGCTGTGGAACGGCTATCCCGAGGAGACCAACGCCCCCTACGGTCTGGCCAAGAAGCTGCTGCTGGTGCAGCTGCAGGCCTACCGTCAGGAGTACGGGTTCGACGGGATCTACCTGCTCCCGGTCAACCTGTACGGGCCCCGGGACAACTTCGATCTGGAGTCCTCCCACGTGATCCCGGCGTTGATCCGCAAGTGTGTCGAGGCCCGGGACGCCGGCCTCACCGAGGTGCCGGTCTGGGGCACCGGGACCGCGACCCGCGAGTTCCTCTACGTCGACGACTGCGCCGAGGGCATCCTGCGCGCCGCCGAGGCCTACGTAGACCCGGACCCGGTCAACCTCGGTTCGGGACGGGAGGTCTCGATCAAGGATCTGGCCGAGATGATCGCCGAAAAGTGCGGTTTCACGGGCCGATTGGCCTGGGACCCCGAGAAGCCGGACGGTCAGCCCCGGCGCTGCCTGGACACCACACGGGCCCGGGAACGCTTCGGCTTCGAGGCCGCGACGAGCCTGGAAGACGGCCTCGAGCGGACCATCGCCTGGTACGACGCCGACCGTGGATGAAGATCACATTGAAAACTCACGATCCGGACGCTAATTTGTGCCCGGTCGGGGTCGTCCGGCCATCACCGGATCCCTACTTACAACAAGCCAGGTCGGTAGTTTTGATCACAGGACGCGAACGCGGTCGGGGTCCGGCAGCGATCGAGGAGTGGACATGCTCATGAACATCATCAAACCCCAGGGTGGCGTCCTCGCCGACCTGATCGTCTCTCCGGAGCGCGCCGCGGAACTCAAGGAGGAGTCCCGGGAGTTCCCCTCGTGGAACCTCACCGGTCGCCAGATCTGCGACCTGGAGCTCCTGCTCAACGGCGGCTTCTCGCCGTTGCGCGGCTTCATGAAGCAGCGGGACTACGAGGCCGTCTGCGACACCATGCGCCTGGCCGAGGGCTCGATCTGGCCGATCCCGATCACCCTCGACGTCACCGAGGAGTTCGCTTCCTCGCTGACGACCGGCAGTTCGGTCGCCCTGCGGGATCCGGAAGGCGTGATGATCGCCGTCCTGCACGTCGAGGACATCTGGACTCCCGATCGTGAAGCCGAGGCCGAGAAGGTCTACGGCACGAAGGACACGGCACACCCCGCCGTCTCGTTCCTGATGAACCAGAGCGGTCCGGTCTACATCGGTGGCCAGCTGGAAGGCCTGCAGTTGCCCCAGCACTACGACTTCCGCGCCCTGCGCCACACGCCGGCCGAGCTGCGCAACGAGTTCGCGCGGATGGGCTGGCGCAAGGTCGTCGCCTTCCAGACCCGCAACCCGATGCATCGTGCGCACCACGAGCTGACCCTGCGCGCGGTCAAGGATCTCGAGGCGAACCTGCTGATCCACCCGGTCGTCGGCATGACCAAGCCCGGCGATCTCGATCACTACACCCGCGTGCACTGCTACAACGCGATTCTCCAGCGCTACCCGCAGCACACCGCGGCGCTGTCGCTGCTGCCGCTGGCGATGCGCATGGGCGGCCCCCGCGAGGCGATCTGGCACGCGATCATCCGCAAGAACTACGGCTGCACCCACCTGATCGTCGGCCGCGACCACGCCGGTCCCGGCAACGACTCCAAGGGCAACCCGTTCTACGGCCCGTACGAGGCCCAGGAGCTCCTGCAGAAGCACGAGGAAGAGCTGGGTGTGGCGATGGTGCCGTTCAAGATGATGTCCTACGTCGAGGAGCAGGACGCCTACTACCCGGTCGACGAGGTCCCCGAGGGCACCCGCGTGCTCAACATCTCCGGTACCGAGCTGCGGGAGCGGCTGGCCGAGGGGCGCGAGCTGCCCGAGTGGTTCACCTTCCCCGACGTCGCCAAGGCGCTCCAGCACCGGCATCCTCCCCGCAGCCGCCAGGGCATGACGATCTTCTTCACGGGTCTGTCCGGTTCCGGAAAGTCGACGATCGCCAACGCCCTGCTGGTCAAGTTCCTCGAGATGGGCGGACGCCCGGTGACGCTGCTCGACGGCGACATCGTGCGCAAGAACCTGTCCTCGGAGCTCGGGTTCTCCAAGGAGCACCGCGACATCAACATCGCCCGCATCGGCTACGTCGCCTCGGAGATCACCAAGAACGGCGGTATCGCGATCTGTGCGCCGATCGCTCCCTACGAGTCGGTGCGCCAGCAGGTTCGCGAGATGAACGAGGCGGTCGGTGGCTTCATCCTCGTCCACGTCGACACACCCATCGAGGTCTGCGAGGCGCGGGATCGCAAGGGGCTCTACGCCAAGGCGCGGGCCGGCATCATCAAGGAATTCACCGGCATCTCCGACCCGTACGAGGTTCCGGAGAACGCGGACATCCGCCTCGAGACCACGGAGCTGACCCCGGAAGAGGCGGCCCATCAGATCATCCTGCACCTGGACAAGGAAGGCTACATCGGCGTCGGGGAATGACCCCACGAGACGGGGACCTCGCTCGTATCCGGCAAGCGCTGGAGGAGGCGCGCGAGGTCCTCACCCGTTTCACAGCAGGCTCGATCGAACACGAAACGAAGGACGGCGGTTCGCCGGTCACCGAGGCGGACCTCGCCGTCGATCGCGTCCTGCGTGAGCGGCTGCCCCGGCCCGGCGAGGGCTGGCTCTCCGAGGAGACCGCCGACGATCCCGCGCGACTCTCCTGCGACCGGGTCTGGATCGTCGATCCGATCGACGGCACCCAGGAGTTCGTCGACGGCGTGCCCGAGTGGTGCGTCTCCATCGGACTGGTCGAGAACGGCCGCCCGGTGGCCGGCGGCATCTACCTCGCGCCGTGCAACGAGATACTCATCGGTGCGCTTGGAGTCGGGGTGACCCTCGACGATCGCCCCTGCGCGACGACGACGCGCAGCGAGGCTCGACGGAGCCCGGGTACTGGCCAGCCGTTCCGAGTCGCGCCAGGGCCTCTGGGACCGTTATCGCGACGCTCCCTTCGAGGTCCGCCCGACCGGGTCCGTGGCGTTCAAGCTGGCCCAGGTCGCCTGCGGCCGCGCCGACGCTACCTGGACGCAGCGTCCCAAGCACGAGTGGGACGTCGCCGGGGGAGTGGCCCTGGTGATCGCCGCGGGCGGCCGGGCGCATCTGCCGGGCGGCGACGTTCCCCGGTTCAACCGCCCCTCGCCGAGGATCCCCGGTCTGCTCGTCTCGGGCTCCCCGATCGCCGACGAGCTCCGTCGCTACGTTGGTGGTTTCTGAACGAGGCAGTAAGCTGACGATCCTTCGATGAGCGGCCACGATCCAACCCCTCCGGCCCCGACGCCGGTACCGCGGTCCCTTCGCGAACGACTCGTACGGGGCGGCGCCTGGGTCCTCGTCGGCAAGCTGATCACCGCCGCATCGACGCTGGGCATCAGCGCCCTCGTGACCCGACTGCTGCCGAAGGAGACCGCCGGGGTCTTTTTCATGGGCGACCGGATCATCTGGTTGATCTCGATGCTCGCTCTGCTGGGAATGAACACGGCAGTGGTCCGTGTCGTCGCCGAGTCCCTCGGCAAGGAGCGTCCCGGACTCGCCCGGGGAGCGATCACGCTCTGCTATCGGCTGGCACTGCTGGGGTTCGCCGTCGTCCTCGGGGCGACCTGGGTCGGCGGCGGCGCCTGGGCCGCCCGGACGGTCTGGGGCTCCCCGGAGCTGGGCACGGTGATCGCGATCGTCGCGCTGTGGGGCGCGTTCCACGGTCTGCAGGTGCTGACCTCGGAGGCGTTCCGCGGTTTTCAGGATCTGCTGCGGGCGACGCTGTTCGGCGGCGTGATCACCGGCGTGATCAACGTCGCGGCGCTGAGCGTCGCCTGGATGGCCGGGATCGAGGTGACCCTCCCCGGCCTGATCACCCTCTTCGCCGGGGCGGCCGCGACGAGTCTGGCCATCGGCACCTTCACGTTGCGCCGGCGCCTGAAGCGGCTCGGGCCTGCCGAGGCCTACCCGCGGAGCGCGCTGCTGTCGATCGCGCTTCCGCTCTGGGTCAACGGCTTCCTGGCCTGGGGACTGACCCAGAGCGACCTGCTGATCCTCGGGATCTTCGTCGGCGCGGCGGACGTCGCCGTGTACGGTGCGGCTGCCAAGCTCGTGGCACTGGTGCTGATGTCGCTGATGCTGGTCAACCTGCTGGTGCCGCCCTTCGTCGCCGAACTTTACGCCCGGAGAGAGACGGCGCGGCTGGAGCGGATGCTGCGCTTGACCGCCACCGTCGCCGGTCTCCCGGCGATCGCCGTGCTGGTGGCCTACCTGACGTTCGGCCCGTGGATTCTCGACACGGTCTATCGCGACGGCTACTCCGCCGGGGCGTCGGTCCTGGCGATCCTGAGCGTCGGTCGGCTGGTACACGTCTTCACCGGTTCGGCGGCGATCACCCTCAGCATGACCGGGCACCAGCGGACGCTGGTCTCGATCACGGCGGTGACCAGCCTGCTGACCGTCACGGCGGCGTTCTTCGCCGGCCGGCACCACGGCGCTGTCGGAGTCGCCACAGCGACGGCCGGCGGGGTGATCGTGCAGAACCTGTCCGCCTGGTGGGCCGCTCACCGCAGAACGGGGATGTGGACCCACGTGTCGATCCCGGGACGGGACGACCTGGCGCTGTTCCTGCGCCGGAACGGCTCCGGAGGCGGCGGAGGCGCCTAGCCTCCGGCCAGCTCCTTCAGGCGCTCGAGGGCCTGAGAGCGGGTCTGCAGCCGGCCGGACTCCTGTTCGTCGCGGATCGTCTCCAGCAATGCGCCGATCCTCGGCCCCTGGGGCAGCCCGCAGATCCGCTTCACGTCGCCGCCGGTCACCAGGGCGGTCGGCGGCTCTTCGAGTCGCTCCCAGTACATCGTTGCCAGCCGACCCAGCAGGCGGCGAAGCCGGGCCCAGCGTGCGGGCTCCGGCGGTCCACCCGAACCGAGGGCGTCGCAGCCCGCGTGGACCAGCAGGAGCGGCAGGTCGTCGGCGGCGTCCCGGACGAGCCGGCGGCAACCCCGGGAGGAGGCTCCCGATTCGGCCAGCTGCGATGGACGCAGATGCAAGCGGACCAGCGTCGTGACCCTGCGGCGCAGCTCCTTCGGCTGACGCAGACGGCGCAGCAAGGCGTCGCTCCGCCGGGCACCGAGGCTCTCGTGACCATGGAAGGTCGGGCGACCGTCCGCACGATGGGCCAGTGTCTCCGGCTTGGAGATGTCATGGAGCAGGATCGACCAGCGCAGGGCCAGCCGTGGGTCGGCGTCGGCCAGGGAGCGGTGGCCCGGCAACCGGCGGCGGCCGGCGCTGGTGCTGATCGCCAGCACATCGAGGGTGTGCGTCCAGACATCCGGCCGATCCGCGCCGGCGACGCAGTCGCCGAGTCCGTCGAGTTCCGGGAGCAGGAGCGAGGTCGCGCCGAGTTGATCCAGCAGCCGCAGACCCGCGACCGGGGCGGGGGAGGCCAGCAGCTTGTCCAGTTCGTCCCGCTGGCGTTCGACCGCCGACCTGGGCAGACCCGGAGCGGCCTCCCGAGCCGCCGTCTGCGCCGGCCCGTCGAGGTGGAACCCCGGCAGCTCCGCGACGAAGCGCGCCGCTCGCAGCACCCGCAGCGGATCTTCGTTCATCGCCTCGGGTGACGGCAGGCGCAGCCGGCCTCGCCGCAGATCGCTCAGACCGCGATGGGGATCGTGAAGACGCCCCGAGTGCAGGTCCCAGGCGATCGCGTTGATCCGGAAATCCCGCCGGGCCAGGTCCGCCGGCAGACCGCGGCGGGCCGCATCGACGATGTCGATCGTTTCGCCGTCCACCGAGAAGCGCCAGGTCGTCACGCCCCGCTTGCGGAACCGGAAGCCACCGGTCCCCAGCCGGTCCTGCAGCGTGGTCACCAGGGCCGCCGTCCGGGCCCAGCAGACGAGGTCGAGGTCGCGCCACTTCCGGCCGAGCGCGGCGTCGCGAACCGGCCCACCGACCAGTCCGAGCTCCGCGCCTGCGGAGATCGCCGACGCCCGCAGCAGGTCGAGCAGCGGCATGCGACGGACCGTCCGTTGCAACCGCGCCTCGAGACCGGATCGATCGAGGATCAAGATCCGTCGGCCCCCAGCTCCTCGGCGATCCGTTCGTGGGTCAGCCGGCGCAGTCGCTCCGCGTCATCCACGGCTCCCGTAGCTGCGGGAATCGCCGGAAGGAAGGTGACGACGATCTTGCCCGGGGTCACCCGCCAGGAGCCTGGCGGCAGGATCTCCCAGGTACCGCGGATCACGACGGGGACGATCGGCACTCTGGCCTGGGCCGCGAGGTGGAACGGGCCCTTCTTGAACGGTGCCAGTCGTCCGTCGAGACTGCGGGTTCCCTCCGGGAAGACGATCACCGAGTCACCACCGGCGATGCGATCCGCCGCACGTTGCAAGCTGGCGATCGCGCCTCGACGATCGTGGCGATCGATCGGGATGAATCCGGCGCTGGCCATGCCCCAGCCGAGGAGCGGGATCTTGAACAGGGACGCCTTGGCAATGAACTTGGTCTCGTACGGCAACGCCGGAATGACCGCCCAGATATCGGCGTTCGACAGGTGGTTGGAGACGAAGATGCAGGGCGAGTGGGCCACGCTCTCGTCGAGCCCCCGGTAGGCCACGCTGGAACCGGCGGCCCACAGCATCGCCCGGGACCAGCCGATCGCCGGCCAGAGCTGCACCGGTCGCCGACGGATCAGGGCGACGAGCATGGCCACGCCGGCACAGAACGGGGTTGTGATGAGGAGGACGATGAACGCCCATGCGCCTCGAAGCATGCAGGTTCTCCGGGGGCCGGAGTATAGCAACATGTCCCGCCCCCGGCAGGCGGCAATCCTCCCGAGAATCAGCCGAGGGTAGCTTGACGTTCCGAACCGCATGTACCTATGCTTTCCCCTGGAAATCGCTACGTTCTGAACCCCGGTCCCGGGCACTCCGGTAATGGCTGCGCTGCCTTGAACTCGTTCGTCGGTTCGTATCTCGCGGAACTGGGTGGCATGGTTCGCCTGGGCGGTCGTGTGCTCCGGGGTTTCTTCCAGCGGCCGCTGGAGTTCGACCTCTGGCTCGAGCAGCTCTACCACCTCGGCGTCCGTTCGATGACGATCACGAACCTGACGCTGCTGTTCACCGGGATGGTGCTCTCGCTGCAGACCGCGTACGGCCTGGCGGCCTACGGCGGTCAGGCCTTCGTCGGGGACATCGTCGCGATCTCGGTCGTCCGGGAACTCGGTCCGGTGCTCACGGCGTTGATGGTCGCCGGGCGCGTCGGTGCCGGGATCACCGCCGAGCTCGGCTCGATGGCGGTCACCGAGCAGGTCGACGCCCTGCGGGCGCTGGCGGCCGATCCCGTACGCAAGCTGGTGATCCCCCGTGTCGGGGCGCTGTTCCTGGTGCTGCCCGCGCTGACCATCCTGGCCGACCTCGTCGCCCAGTTCGGCGGACTGCTGATGGCGATCCTGGAGCTGGATCAGAGCCGGACCTACTTCGTCAACCGGATCATCAGCGCCCTCTCGGTCCAGGACATCTGGAGCGGCGTCGGCAAGACCTTCTTCTTCGCCCTGCTGATCGGCGTCATCGCCTGCTACAACGGCCTCGGCGCCCGGGGCGGCGCCGACGGCGTGGGCAAGGCGACGACCAACACCGTCGTGATGTCGTCGATCTCGGTGATCGTCTCGGACTTCTTCCTGACGAAGATGTTCCTCTGGATCTGGTCGTGAGCGACGTCTTCATCCGCTACGAGAAGCTGTTCAAGGCGTTCGGCTCCAACCCGGTGTTGCGCGGCGTCGATCTGACCGTGAACCGGGGCGAGACCGTCGTGGTGCTCGGCGGCTCCGGCACCGGAAAGTCGGTGCTGCTGAAACACACGATCGGTCTGGTCGTCCCGGATCGGGGGAAGGTCTGGGTCGACGACGTCGAGATCACCGACTTCAGCGAGCCGGAGTTGATCGAGACGCGCAAGAAGGTCGGGATGCTGTTCCAGGCCGGTGCGCTGTTCGATTCGATGACCGTCGAGGAGAATGTCGGCTATGCGCTGCGCGAGCACACCGACTGGGATGACGAGCGGGTCCAGGGCCGTGTCGCCGAGGTGCTGGGCTACGTCGAACTCGAGGACGTCGAGAGCTTGATGCCCTCCTCGCTGTCCGGCGGCATGCGCAAGCGCGTGGCCCTGGCCCGGGCGATCGCCCTCGCGCCCCGGGCGATCCTCTACGACGAGCCGACCACCGGACTCGACCCGATCACCTCGAATACGATCAACAAGCTGATTCGAAGCCTGCAGAAACGACTCGGCGTCACCTCGATCGTGGTGACCCACGACATCAACTCCGCCTTCCAGGTCGGCGATCGGATCGCGTTCCTGCACGAGGGACAGATCCACTTCGTCGGCACGACCGAGGAGGCCAGAGGCAGCGCCGAACCGCTGCTACAGAACTTCTTGCAAGGGGGAGGCTATGGCTAGATCGAAACGACGGGACGTGGCGGTCGGTGCGGTCTTCGCCATCGCGCTGGTCGTCGTCGCCGTGACGGTGATGGCCGTCGGCGAGGAGTCGATGCTCTTCACCCGGACGACCCGGTTCCAGGCGGTCTTCCCGGTCACCAGCGGGCTGAGCGTCGGGTCGCCGGTCAAGATGTCCGGGGTCCAGATCGGCACCGTGCTCGGCATCCGACTACCCACCGACCCGGGAGAGCTGGGCATCGAGGTCGCTCTGGGCGTCGACCCGCAGTACTCGGAGCGGGTCCGGGAGGACTCTCGTGCGGCCCTCGTCGTGCTGCAGTACCTGACTGGCGAGAAGGCGGTCTCGATCTCGCCGGGCACTCCCGGCCATGCGCCCCTCGAACCGGGTGAGACGATCCAGCTCGAGGAGTCGACCGAGCTGTTGCAACAGGTCGGCGTCGTCTCCAACAACCTGGCCGAGATCACCGTCTCGCTGAAGAACCTCCTCGGGGCCCTCGAGCGCGGCGAGGGGCTGATCGGACAGATGATCCACGACCCCGAGTGGGGCAAGGACGGACTGGAGGCGCTACGCAGCTCCTTCGAGAACTTCGAGGCGCTGACCGCCGACCTTCGCGACGGCAAGGGACTCGCCGGCCGGCTGTTGCAGGACGACGAGTTCGCCGGTCACCTCGACGATCTGGGGCGGGCGATCCAGAGCTTCGCCGGGCTGATGGAGGGGATCGACCCGCAGTCGGGCGCCCTGGGCGAGATGCTCCGGGAGGACGGCGCCGGACAGCAGATGATGCTCGACCTGCGCGACACGGCGGCGACGCTGAAGAAGGTCGCCGGAGAGCTGGAAGACGGCGAGGGGCTGCTGGGCCGGGTGCTCAACGACCCCGAATTCTCCGACAACGTCGCTCAGGATCTGGCCGCGATCCTGCACAACACCGCCGAGATCACCGACAAGATCAACCGGGGCGAGGGGGCCCTGGGGGCGCTGGTCAACGACCCGGCGCTGGTCGAGTCCCTCGAGGACGTGATTTCCGGAGTCAACGACAGTAAGTTTGCCCGCTGGTTGCTACGGCACTATCAAAAGAAAGGCATCAAGACGCAGACCGCCGCCGCCGGCGGAGCGGATCCGGAAGGAGAACCATGAAGAGTCTGGCTCGTGAGTTGGTCGGCAAGATCGACCGCCGGGAGGCCATCATCGGGGTGGTCGGTCTCGGCTATGTCGGCTTGCCCCTCGCGGTCGAGTTCGCCAAGGCGGGATTTCGCGTCCGGGGCATCGATCCCGACAAACGCAAGATCGAGGGCATCCGCAAGGGGAAGAGTCACGTCGAGGACGTCCCCGAGTCGGAGCTGGCGCCGCTGGTCGCGCCAGAAGCGGATCGTGGCCCAGCCGACCTATCGCGGCTGCGGCAAGTTCGACGTGCGATCTTCATCTGCGTGCCGACGCCGCTGCGCAAGACCAAGGACCCCGACATCTCCTACATCGTCGGCGCCGTCGACGAGATCGCCAAGGAGCTACGTCGCGGCCAGTTGATCCTGCTCGAGTCGACCACCTACCCCGGCACGACCGAGGAGGTGATGCGTCCGCGCCTCGAGGCAACCGGGTTGCAGGTCGGCAAGGACTTCTTCCTCGGCTTCTCGCCGGAACGCGTCGATCCCGGCAACCCGGTCTACCAGACCCACAACACCCCGAAGGTCGTCGGCGGCACGACGGCGGACTGCAGCGCGGTCGCCCGCCGGATCTACGAGACGGCGATCGAGACCGTCCATCCGGTGCGCAGTACCCAGGCCGCCGAGATGATCAAGCTGCTCGAGAACACCTTCCGCGCGGTGAACATCGGCCTGGTCAACGAGATCGCGTTGATGTGCGAGAAGCTGGAGCTCGACGTCTGGGAAGTGATCGACGGGGCGGCGACGAAGCCGTTCGGCTTCATGCGCTTCTATCCCGGACCGGGCATCGGCGGCCACTGCATTCCCCTCGACCCGCACTACCTCTCGTGGAAGCTGAAGACGCTGAACTACTCGGCGCGCTTCATCGAGCTGGCCTCGGAGATCAACGGCAACATGCCGCTGGTCGTCGTGCGCATGGCCTCCGAGCTGCTGAACCAGAAGAAGAAGGCGGTCAAAGGCTCGAAGATCCTGATCGTCGGCGTGGCCTACAAGCGCGACACCGGCGACGTCCGTGAATCGCCGGCGCTCGATGTGATCAAGTCCCTCGAGGATCGCGGCGCGAAGATCTCGTTCCACGACCCCTACAACACCGAGCTGCGCAGCGGCGGGAGCGTCTACAAGCGGACTCCGTTGACCCCGGCGAACCTGAAGAAGGCCGACCTGGTCATCATCGTCACCGATCACTCGGAGTACGACTTCTCCTTCATCGTGAAGCACGCGGGAGCGGTACTCGATACGCGGAATGCCACCGCCGGCGTCAAGACCGGACGGTCGAAGATCACCAAGCTCTGAACGAGATGACGGACACGATCCTGATCACCGGAGGTGCGGGCTTCATCGGCTCGCACCTGACCGAGTCGTTCCTCGCGGAGGGGCGGCGCGTCGTCGTTCTGGACAACTTCGACTCGTTCTACGACCCGGCGATCAAGCGGCGCAATCTCGCCGACAGTCTCGAGCGGCCCGGGTTTCGGCTGGTCGAGGGCGACATCCGCGACCAGGAGCTGCTGGAGCGGCTGTTCGCCGAGGAGCGGCCGACCGACGTCGTTCACCTGGCGGCACGGGCCGGCGTTCGCCCGTCGATCGTCGATCCGGTGCTGTACACCTCGGTCAACCTCGACGGTACGACGCGACTGCTCGAGGCCGCGCGGAAGTCGGGGGTGAAGAAGTTCGTCTTCGGCTCGTCCTCGTCGGTCTACGGCAACAACGAGAAGGTCCCGTTCGCCGAGGACGATCCGGTGGATCATCCGATCTCGCCGTACGCCGCGACCAAGAAGGCCGGGGAAGTGCTCTGCCATGCGCATCACCATCTCTTCGGTCTGTCGATCGCCTGCCTGCGCTTCTTCACGGTCTACGGACCGCGACAGCGGCCGGAGATGGCGATCCACAAGTTCGCCCGACGGATCGCATCCGGCCGGACACTGCAGCAGTTCGGCGACGGCAGTTCGGCTCGCGATTACACATTCGTAAGCGATATCGTCCGCGGGATCCGGCGTGCTCTCGAACGTTGCGAGAGCTTTCACATCTGGAATCTCGGCGGTTCGCGAACGATCACCCTGTCCGAACTGGTGGCCAAGATCGGTGAGGGACTGGGACGAAAACCGGAAATCGAGATCTTACCGGCCCAACCGGGTGACGTGGACCGCACCTGGGCCGATACTAGCAAGGCGACTGCGGAACTCGGCTGGTCGGCAGAGGTCGACATCGACGCCGGTTTGCATCATTTTCTGCGATGGTACGGGGAGCAAGACTCCCCCGGGAGAGACGAATGAACATCTGCATGGTGGGTACGGGGTATGTGGGCCTCGTCTCGGGCGCTTGTTTCGCGGAGCTCGGCAACCACGTCACCTGTCTGGACAAGGATGCGTCGAAGATCGAGATGCTCCAGCAGGGCAAGATGCCGATCTACGAGCCCGGTCTCGAGGACCTCGTGCTCAAGAACGCCAAGGCCGGCCGGCTCCATTTCAGCAGTGACGTGGAGGCGGGGATCCGCGATGCCCTCGCGGTGTTCATCGCCGTGGGAACGCCTCAGGGCAACGACGGACGCGCCGACCTCAGCTTCGTTCAGGAAGTCGCCGCGACGATCGGCAAGAACCTCCAGTCGTACAAGGTCGTCGTGACCAAGAGCACCGTCCCCGCCGGAACCGGCAAGATGGTGCGCCGGATCGTCGAGGAGAACTCCGACGGCGAGCATCCGTTCAGCGTCGCCTCCAACCCGGAGTTCCTCCGGGAGGGTTCGGCGATCGAGGACTTCATGCGGCCCAACCGGGTCGTGCTCGGCGTCGAGGATGAGCAGGCCGCCGCGATCCTCCGCGATCTGTACCGTCCGCTCTATCTGATCGAGACGCCGATCGTGGTGACCAGCGTCGTCACCGCCGAGGTGATCAAGTACGCCTCCAACGCGTTCCTGGCGACGAAGATCTCGTTCATCAACGAGATGGCCGATCTCTGCGAGGGCGTCGGCGCCGATGTGCACGATGTCGCCCGGGGCATGGGGCTGGACAAGCGCATCGGCTCCAAGTTCCTGCACCCCGGTCCGGGGTACGGCGGCTCCTGCTTCCCCAAGGACACCCGGGCGGTTCATGAGCTGGCCCGGGATCGCGGAATCGATCTCAAGATCATCGGCTCGGTGATCGACGTCAACGCCGAGCGGGTCCCGCTGATGGTCGAGAAGATCAAGCGCTCGCTGGGCGGCAGCCTCGAAGGCAAGAAGATCTGCCTGCTCGGGCTGACCTTCAAGCCCAACACCGATGACCTGCGAGAGTCGCCGTCGCTGGGGATCCTCGACGGCATGCTCGAGGCTGGAGCCCAGGTGCAGGCCTACGACCCGATCGCGATCCCGCTGCTCGCCGACGACGGGCGCCAGAACGTCCGCTATTGTGAGGACGAGTACGATGCCGCGGCCGGAGCCGACGCGATGGTGCTGGCCACCGAGTGGAATCAGTTTCGCGGACTCGATTTCGACAAGATGAAGGAATTGCTCGCCGCGCCGGTCGTGATCGACCTGCGTAACGTGTACGACCCGAGCGGCCTGCGCGATCGGGGATTCGAGTACACCGGCGTCGGGAGGTAATCACGTGTCCGTCTATGTCGTGACAGGAGGAGCGGGCTTCATCGGGTCGAATCTCGTCGAGCAACTGCTCGGTGAGGGGCACGAGGTCCGCGTACTGGACAACTTCTTCTCCGGACGCCGCGAGAACCTCGCCCGTGCCGACGAATGGGCCGCGGCGGGCGGTGGCAGCTTCACCCTCGTCGAGGGCGATATCCGCGATGCGGATATCTGCAACCAGACGGTCGCCGGCGCCGACTACGTCCTGCATCAGGCCGCCGTCCCCTCGGTGCCGCGGTCGGTCGAGGATCCGGTGATGACCAACGCGGTCAACGTCGGCGGCACGCTGAACATGTTGCAGGCGGCCCGGGCCGCCGAGGTCAGCGGGTTCGTCTTCGCCTCCTCGTCCTCGCTCTACGGCGACAGCGAGGTGCTGCCGAAGGTCGAGGACATGCCGCCGAATCCGATCTCGCCCTACGGTCTCCAGAAGCTGACCGGCGAGAGTTACTGCCGGCTGTTCAACACGCTGTACGGACTGCCGACGGTGGGCCTGCGTTACTTCAACGTCTTCGGTCCCCGCCAGGATCCCGGCAGCGACTACGCCGCCGTCGTCCCGCGTTTCATCACGGCGATCAAGTCCGGCGGACAGCCGACGATCTACGGCGACGGCGAACAGACCCGGGACTTCACGTTCATCCGCAACGTCGTCCAGGCCAACCTGCTCGCCGCACGGGCCAACGGCAGCGCCCGGGGCCGCGCGTTCAACATCGCCTGCGGCGAGCGGATCAGCCTCAACGACCTGGTCCGGCAGATCGGCTCGCTGGTCGGTAGCGAGGTCAAGGTCAACTACGAGCCTCCGCGAACCGGCGACATCAAGCATTCGCTGGCCGGGATCGACGCGGCGCGTGAGTTTCTGCGGTACGACCCGGCGATCGGACTCGCCCAGGGCCTCGAGCGAACGCTGGAAGCCTACTGAGGTGGCCCGGGGGGGCCGCGCTCGGTTTCACGCCGTCCTGCTCGCCGGCGGAAGCGGCACCCGCTTCTGGCCGCTGAGCCGGAGCGCGCGACCGAAACAGTTTCTCGCGCTGGGCGGCCGGCACTCGCTGCTGCGGCGCACCCGGGACCGGGTCCGCGGGCTCGCGGCTCCCGATCGCGTCTGGGTCGTCGCGCCCCGGGCCCTCTCCGCCGCGGTGCGGCGTGAGCTACCCGACATCAAGAACGATCGGCTGGTGCTCGAACCCTCTCCCCGGGACACCGGTCCGGCGGTCGGACTCGCCTGTGCCCAGGTCGTGCGCCACGACCCCGAGGCGATCGTCGGGATCTTCCCGACCGACCATGTCATCGCCGATCGAGCCGCATTCCTCGCCGCGGTCCGCACCGGCATCGAGGCCGCCGCCGACGGCGCCCTCGTCTGCCTCGGCGTGACGCCGGATCGACCGGCTACCGGATACGGCTATCTGCGCTGCGCCTCGCGACCCCGGGCCGGCAAGGCGGTCCCCGTCGAGACGTTCGTCGAAAAGCCGAACCTCGCCCGGGCCCGCCGCTTCCTCGCCGACGGCCGCTACCTGTGGAACGCGGGGATGTTCGTCTGGCGTGCCGCCACGCTTTCTCGACGAGCTGCGCCGCACTCGCGCCGGAGATGCACCGCGGCGGTGACCCGCGCCGCCGACGGCCACACGGCGAGCTGGAACCACGCCCCGAGGCTCTCGGTGGACTTCGCGGTGATGGAGCGAGCCCGCAACGTGCGGGTCGTCCCGCTGCGCGCAGGGTGGGACGACGTCGGCTCCTGGGAAGCGGCGGCCCGGCTGCAGGCCCCGGACGAGAAGATGACGATCCTCGTCGACAGTCCGGAGACCGTATGCTTTGGCAACCGGCGGACGATCGCCGTCGTCGACGTCCCCGGCGTCGTCGTCGTCGATACCGACGACGGCCTGCTGATTGTCTCCCGGAGCTCGTCGGACAAGGTCAAGCAGGTCGTCGACGAGTTGAAGAGACGCGGACGGAGTGAGCTGCTGTGACACGCCTCGGGCCCCGGAGCTGGTTCGACGACGCCCAGGAATCGCTGGAGGCCCAGGACTACCTGCTCCTCGCGGCCACGCTGGCCCTGCCGTGGGCCTTCGGCGGCGTGGAGATCTGGGCCTATCGCGGCTCGTCGATGCTGATCGCGTGGGCGGCGGCGATCGGCCTGGCCCGCCACGGCTGGGCCGGCCTCGGCCTCGACCGGACCTCGCGCTGGTTGCTGCCTGCGTTCCTGCTCGGCGGCTGGGCGGTCCTGCAGATCGTTCCGCTCCCGCCGGCCCTGATCGCCGCCGTCAGCCCCACCGCCGATTCGATCTACCGGGCCACTTACCCCGGCTACGGCGCCGAGGCGCCGGCGGACATGCTCGGGGCGATCGAGACGCTGGCCCTCGGCCAGGTCCCCGAAGCCGACGGGCATGGGGCGCCGCCGCGGACCGAAGGCTTCTTCGGCACCACGATCGCCGGAGACTGGACCGGCTGGAGGACGATCTCCCTGTTGCCGGCGGCCAGCGTCGAGCGGCTGCTCTGGTACTTCTCGCTGTTGATCGCTTTCCTGCTGGTCCGGCAACGAGTGGCCGACCCGGATCGCGCCGATATCTACCGTCGATTGCTGTTCGGTGGCCTGGTCGCACTGGGGATGTTCGGTCTGGTGTACGCCACAACCTCCAACGGCAAGCTGTACTGGATCCGCGCGACCCGTCAGGAGACCAACCCGATCGGGCCGTACGTCAACCCGGTCAACTTCGCCGCCGTGATGGAACTGGCCGTGCCCTGGCTCGCCGGCTACGCCTGGGGCGTCGCCCGGGAGCTCGGCGGAGGATGGCGGGCGGTGATCCGCAGCCCGATCTTCGCCGCCGGCGCGACGATCTGCGCCGCCGCCGCCGTCGCCGCCGCCAGCAAGGCCGCCGCCGCGCTGATCGGCCTGTCGCTGCTCGCGCTGTTCCTGATCCTGGCCCGCAGCGCGAGGGTGCGTATCGCCGGTCTCGCCGTCGCGATCGTGCTGGTCGCCGGCGCGGTCTTCCTGTTGCAGAACAGCCGGCTGGGCGAGCGCATGCAGCAGCTCGTCGACGCCAGTGGCGGCAACCTGGCCTCGATCGACCGGGTCGTGATCATCGACGCCGCGCTGCCGATGATCCGGGACTTCCCGATCACCGGCAGCGGCTTCGGTTCGTTCCGGGAAGTGTTCGGGCGCTATCTCCCCGAGGGCGAATTCCTGATCTGGAACCAGCTGCACAACGACTACCTCGAGGTCCTCACCGACGGCGGTGTGATCGCCGGGCTGCTGCTGGTCTGGCTGATCGTCGCGTACTGGAGCCGTGTCCTGCGGCCGAGCGCGCTCACCGACGAGGGCAGCGTCGCCCCGGAGCGTGTCGGGCTCGCGCTGGGACTGCTGGCCCTGACGGTCCACGCGACGGTCGACTTCAACCATCAGATCCCGGCCAACGGCCTGCTGTTCGTGGTGCTGGCCGCGTTCCTCGTGACCCTGGGCGATACCGCCCGTGGGGTGCCGGTCACGACCGTCGAGGAGTTCGAGTGAGCCGGCGGATCTCCCTGGGGCTCGCCGTGCTGCTGGCGGCCCTGTTCACGTTGCGAGCGATCTCCGGCGCCGTCGGCGGCGCCGCCTACGCGAAGGGGAGTCGCCTGGCCGGGGAGGGCGACTTCCTCGCCGCGGTCGACGCCCTCGAGTGGGCCATCGCTCCCCAGGACCCCGCCGCCCTCGAATGGCTTCGCGGCGAGGTTCACCTGGGGGTCCGGCAGCTGATCGTCGAGAACAGCGGACGGACCGCGCGCTCCGACGAGCAACTCGTGCTGGCCCATGCGGCCTACGCCCGCGCCGTCGCCATCAGCCCGGCCGCCGGCTGGTACTGGGCCGACCTGGGCAGTGTGTATCAACATCGCGAACACACCGAGCGGATCGAGCAGCCGCTCTCGTTGAGTGCGTTCGACGACGACCCCTGGGCCCACGTCGGGCGCCCGGGCCGGATCGCGATCGGGATGGTGCGCCTGGGAATCCGGCACGAGCCCAACGGCTACGTGCTCCACGACCGCCTCGCCGAGCTGCTGATGGACAGCGGCCTGTTCGAGCAGGCCCTCGACTCCGTCGCCGAGTCGGCCCGGATCCAGCCGATCTACTACCTCCATCCGTACCGCGATCTGGACTACCCGCCCGAAGGGCTGTTGACCGCCTTCGCCGAGGCCTCCCGGGCCGCCCTGGGCCAGACGCCGCTGCTGGCCCGGAGCCGCCATCTGGTCGCCCTGGGGCGGGTCGAGATCCAGCGCGGACGCTTCGATCTCGCGGAAGCCGACCTCCGGGAGGCGCTGACCCATCCTGCGGACCGCCTCCTCCGGGCCGAGAACGCCTACTACCTCGGCTACGCGATGCTGCAAGCAGGACCAGCCGGCGGAGGCCGAGGAGGCGCTCCTCGCCGCCCAGGAGCACCCCAACATGGCCCCCCGGGCCCTGGCCAGCCTGGCCGTGCTCGCCGAGCAGGAGGGAGATCTCGAGACGGCTCTCGACCATCTCACCGAATTGAGGCGGCTGGAGCCGCGGATCCTGTATCACATCCTCGAGTTCGCACGGGTGGCCCGGCGGATGGCGGCCTGGGAGCAGGCGGAGGACGCCCTGAACTGGGGCCGGGTGACCCATCCGGACTCCTCCCGTCCGCTGGAGGAGCTCTGCACCCTCTACATCGAGTCGGACGATCTGGCCGCCGCACGGCGGACACTCCTCGAACTGGAGCGCCGGGACGGCGATAGCCTCGAAAATCGGCGGTTTCGACAGCGGATCGAAGAAAGATCCGACTCCGGCTCTTGAGTTTTGCCCCCCCGGCTCGGATATTGACCTGAGGTCACCCCTCCCGGCGACCGACAGGACCGTTGATGAACCCACTGCCCACAGTCTCGCTGCACCGCGACCGCTCCCGGATCCTCTGGGCCGCGCTGGCCGCGTTCGGCATCGGAGTGCTGTCGCTGGTGGTGCCGCTCGTCTCCCAGGCGGCGGTGATCGGCATGGCCCTGGCGCTGCTGCTCTGCTGGGGGCTGCCGATGTGGTACCAGTGGAGCCGTGGGACCCTCGACTTCTTCGAGCCGGTCCACAGCGTCGGTTTCATCTACTTCCTGTACTTCGGACTCGGCGCGATCCTGACCCTCTACGACCCGCAGCGGGTGGCCTACGATCGATACGTTCTCGAGTACATCCCCCTCGCGGTGCTGCTCTGTCTGCTGGGCTACCTGACGTTCCTCTGCGGCTACTACCTGCCGTGGAAGGGTCGGCGCCCCGGCCGGCTGGTCCAGGAGATCCCCCGGGGAGCGCTGTTCCTGATCCCGCCCGCGACCCTGGGCTTCCTGGGCTTCATGGCCCAGGCATTCTGGTATCGCGCCTCGAAACTGGGCCTGGCGATCGGCGGACTGATCAGCTCCCTCGGACAGCTCGCGCCGCTGTTCATCTTCGCCTGGGCCATGGCCTGGTTGATCTACTTCAGCGGGAAATCGACGCGCTCGATCCGGCTGCTGCTGTTCGCCTTCATGTGTCCGGCTTCGCTGCTGATCATCACCAACCAGCTCAACAACAAATCTCTGATCGTCGCCCTCGGCCTCGTCCCGTTGATGGGGATGTGGTACGCAAAACACCGGATTCCCTGGGCCACCCTGACGGTGCTGGCCCTGCTGGTGATCTTCGTCGTCTTCCCGTTCAACAACACGTTCCGCACCCTCGACAACCGGATCCCGATTCCCGAGCGGATGGAACTGACGATGAAGCTGATCGGCGACTGGGACATCGAGCACTACTTCGACCGCTCCCTCGGCACGTTCGGCAAGCGCATCGCGCTGGTCAACTCGATGGGGGTCGTCCTGCGCGACGTCCCGCGCTGGGTGCCCTACGCCAGCGGGCGGACGATGTTCCGGGACACGCTGACGTTCTTCATTCCCAGAGTGCTCTGGCCGGACAAGCCCGCGCTGGAGTTCGGCCGCGAGTTCGGCGAGACCTTCCGGGTCGTACACATCCTCGACGACGAGACGAACATGGCCGTGACGGTCCCCGCCGAGCTGTACTGGAACTACGGCGTGGCCGGCGTGATCTTCGGCATGGCGGCCTGGGGGCTGCTGCTCCGGCTGTACTACCGGACCTACGGCGAGGCGCCGGATCTCGACCCGATCCGGCGGGCGATCCATCTGGTCCTGCTGATCCAGATCCTCGAGTTCGAGTCGGGAATCGCGTTCACCCTGGTGATCATCATCCGGACGCTGATGGTCATCGAGGTCTATCGCTTCCTGGGCCGGCGCTTCGGCCTGGTCCAGCGAGTGTCCGGCGGCAGGGTCCTCGACGACTCCGACCGCGGGACCCGGATCCTGACCGCCCCGGCTGCGTCGCCGAGCCGCTGACCGGCAACGGAAGGCGACTTTTCCAGGTTTTCCGGCGGGGCGCCAGGCCCCGGATCGAAAGTCGGGCGAATACGATATCGGTCCGGGATCGCGACGGTTCCCCGCGAAGGTTATGCGTATATTGAGGGCTCGAACACGGGCTCGGAGAAAAAGTAAAGAATATGTTGCTCGTCGGGATCGCCTCGATGATCGTCGCCATGGGTGTCACCTGGGCGACGACACCACTGGTCGTCAGGATGGCGCCCCTCCTCGGGGCCGTCGACCAGCCGGGTGCGCGCAGCGCACACATCACCCCGACTCCGCGCATCGGCGGACTGGCGGTTTTCCTCGGGTTCGTGGCCGGAATGACCTTCGGCGCGTGGGCCACGGGAAACCTGACCCACATCCCCCAGCCCGGCGTCTACTGGCGCGGTCTGGCGATCGCCGCCACGGCGATGCTGATCGTCGGCCTGATCGACGACCTCCGCGGCCTCTCGTTCAGCTGGAAGTTCCTGGCCCAGATCCTCGCCGCGATCTATGTCTGGCGCTGCGGCTTCGGGATCGACGTCGTGACGCATCCCCTCGGCGGCGCCCTCGAACTCGGCGTGCTCTCGTTGCCGATCACGGTCCTCTGGATCGTCGGCATCACCAACGCCGTCAACCTGATCGACGGTCTCGACGGTCTCGCCAGCGGCATCGCGTTGATCACCACGCTGGCGATGGCGGTGATCGCGTTCGCCGGCGGCCAGCTGGGCATGACCGCCGCAAGCGTGGCGCTGGCCGGAGCACTGATCGGATTCCTGCGTTACAACTTCAACCCGGCGCAGATCTTCCTCGGCGACTCGGGCAGCATGTTCCTCGGCTTCGTCCTCGCGGTGACCTCCGTGCGCGGCAGCCAGAAGGGTCCGACCGTCGTGGCGATCGTGGTGCCCCTGCTGGTCCTCGGACTGCCGCTGCTGGACACCAGCTTCGCCGTCGCCCGGCGGATCTACCGGCTGGGCAACCGCTCGCGTCATGCCGAGCACGGCGTGATGCGCTACGTCCTGAGCAATTTTCACGAAGTCTTCCTGCCCGATCGCGGACACATTCATCACCGTTTGCTCGATCTGGGACTGAGTCACCGCGGGGCGGTGGTCAGTCTGTACGCCGTCGGAGGTCTGTTCGCGACCGCGGCGTTTGCCCTTGTTTTGTGGAAGAACGTCTGGATCGCCTCCCTGCTCGTGGGCGTGCTGGGAGCGCTGCTGGCCACGTTCATCATCTTGCTTTACCTTCGAATCCGACGGGAAAAAGCCCATAGCTCCCGACGGAAGGAGAGGCGACCTGGCGATGTCGACCAGGGATCCACACCTGCAGGGCAACCCCTTGCAGCGGCTCCTCGACCTAGCGGTCTGGAAAGTCGGTAATCCCCCGATCGCAGTCGCGCTGCTCGCGCTGCTGTTTGCGCTCCCGTCCGGGGCGGGCACGAGTAGTCCGCTCCCCGAAGGCCACGCGGTCGGCCGCTGGATCTTCGCGCCGTGGCTGGCCTACGACTACGAGGTCGAGGACAACGTCTTTCGAGCCGCCGATTCCCAGGGGCCGCAAAGCGATGAAATCGACGTGCTCAGCGGGGGAGTCGTCGGCTACCTGCCGTTCCGCCGGAGCATGTTCATCGTCGATCTCGAGGCGAGCCAGCTCGCGTACCAGACGAACACGTTCACCCGCGACACCGACTTCTACGCCACCGCCGAGGGCCGCTTCAACCTGTCGACCCACGACTCCGTCGGCATCCTCGGCCACTACACCGACGCCTTCTCGGACATCGGCGACGTCGACCCCGGCGGCGAGATCGTCTTTCGCGGCGAGCCCTACATTCGCAAGCGCTTCGATGTCGAGCTGCAACGCGCGGTGCCGTTGCGCGCCGGGTACTACGCACGATTCAGTTACATCGATCAGCGGTTCACCGACGACGACGCCACCGCCTTCTTCGACTACGAGGGGTACGACATCGCCGGCGAGTACCGCCAGCCGCTCGCCTCCTACAAGTGGATCGTCGTCTACTACAACACGCGCAAGTTCGACAACTTCAAGCCCGGCGAGAGCGAGGCGTTTCGCCAGGAGAACTCGGACACCGTCCAGCTCGGCCTGCGCGGGGTCGCCGGCAAGAATCAGCCCTTCGTGGTCCGGGTCGGCTGGGGTCGTTTCAAGTACGAGATCCTCGACCGTTCCGAGTTCACCGGAATCACGCTGTTCACCCAGTGGCGTCTGGCGATCGGCGGCCGCTCGACCGTCGACCTGTCGGCCTACCAGCGCCCGCTGCCCTCGGACTTCAACACCTACTACAACAACACTCAGCTCACCGGGGACTTCGCCCGGGCGGTCGGCCGCTATTCGGAGCTCGGCATCCGGGCCCGCTATGATCACAATGCCTACGGCGACCCGATCGCCGTCTCCGGCTGCGGTGTTTTCATCCGGGATGATCGACGTTATGAATTGGAAGGTTCTCTGACCTGGCGGCTTCACAAACGGTTCGGTTACGAAATGAGCGTCGGTCATGAGCGGCGCGACTCGAATTGCTCGGTATTTTCCTATGAGGCGACGGTCGCATCGGCCGGCGTCCGTTTCGGTTGGTTCTGATTGGTGGGCGAAACGACGATGAACAACAACAAATCCCCCCTGCACGCCGGGTTCGCCCTGGCCCTGGCCCTGGCGCTTGCGTTCGGCGGAGTCGCGGTCGCCGAGAGTGTGCAGACCGCCGACTCGGTCCGGACCAGTGCCGAGATCCGCATCGACCTTCCCGCGGGCGATCCGCCGCGGGTCGCCGTCGCCCCGGGTACCAGCCACATCCGCCTCGAGCTTCCACGGGGCGCGCAGCTACCGATGGATTTCGCCTCCTCGACCGGCGGGCTGGTGCGTTCCGGGAACATCACGACGATCGACGCCGATACGATCGAGCTCGACCTCGATCTGGCCCACGGTTATCTCGAACGTGTGATCTACGAACCCCACGCCGTCGTGCTGCGATTCCAGAGCCGCTTCGAACTGCAACCGACGGCCGAAGGCTCCGAGGACACCTACCGCCTCGGACCGGACGATGAGATCGTCATCACCGTGCACGGTCATCCGGATCTGCTCTCCCGGCTGACGATCAACCGCGAAGGTTCGATCACCGCGCCGCTGGTCGGGGACGTCCAGGCCAAGGGACTGACCCGTCGCCAGCTGGCCTCACGACTTGCCGAACTGCTCGGTCGTGACTACATCGTCGACCCCCAGGTCGATGTCTTCGTCGAGGACTTCCAGAGTCAGTGGGTGATGGTCGCCGGCGAGATTCGCATCCCGGGCCGGGTTCCGCTCAAGGGTGGTACCCGCCTGAAGGAAGTACTCTCCGAGGCCGGCGGCTTCGGCGAGGAGAGCGGTGAGCAGATCATGATCACCCGCAAGGTCCTGGACTCCGACGAGGACGCCACGATCACCCTGGACCGGCTGGAGTTCGAGAACGGCAACGCGAACCCGGTGATGCGCAACGGCGACATCGTCGCGATCAGCAAGGCCAAGTACGCCTACCTCCAGGGCGAGGTCGGCGCCCCGGGCAAGGTCAGGATCGAGCGCGGCATGACCCTGATGCGGGCACTCTCCCAGGTCGGCGGCCTGACCGACTGGGCCAACAAGAAGAAGATCCAGATCCTCGAGGAGTCCGGCGGCAACCCGCGGGTCTTCAACCTCAAGCAGATCCAGAGTGGCCGGACCGAGGACCCCCGGCTGGCCGGCGGCGAAGTGATCGTCGTCAAGCGCCGGTTCTTCTAGATTGTCGAGATTGACCCCGGGACGTACCTTGATACGGTTCGGCAACATGCGGAGTAGATGATGGATACCCCCCTGAACGAGCGCGGATCGCTGCTGCGCGAGACGCACCTGCGAGACTACTGGAAGGTGGTCTGGCAAGGTCGCCTGACCGTGCTGGCCGTGTTTCTGGTCGTCACCGGAGCGACGGCGATCTGGAGCTTTCTTCAGGTACCGGTCTACCGTTCGACCGCGATCGTCGAGGTTCAACCCCAGAGCCGCGGGCTCGCCGCGGGCCAGGACGTATCGGGCATCGGCGCCGGAGGCTACGGCTGGTTCGCCGAGGAGAAGTACCACAACACGCAGGTCGAGATCATCAAGAGCCGGGACATCGCGACCCGCGTCGTCGACCGACTGCGTCTGCGGGAGCATCCCGACCTGATCGAGACCGACGACCCGGTCGACCTGTTTCGCCGCAAGATTCGCGTCGAGCCCCGCCGGGACACCGGGCTGATCGAGATCAGCATGATGGGGACGGACCCCGACGAGATCACCCAGTGGGTGAACACCGTCGCCGAGGCCTACGTTCGCCGAAACCTGGAGAAGGCCAAGGAGAACATGCAGGAGTCGATCGACGCGATCAAGGAGCAGATGGACACCTTCAAGTCCAACCTGGTCGCTCGCGAGGCCGACCGCGTCGAGACGCTGCAGGACCAGAAGATCTTCAACTCCGAGAACCAACAGGACATCGTTGCCGAGAAACTTCGCACGCTGAACGCGTCGCTGACCGAGGTGCTGATCGAGGAGAACCGGCTGCGACGTACGCTCTCCCGGATCGAGGAGCTGCGCCGCAACGACGGCGACCTGCTCTCGCTTCCCGAGCTGGGCGATGACGAGACGTTGCGCGCGCTGCTCAAGGATCGCGTCGGTATCGAGCGCGAGCTGGAGAGCGCCAAGGTCGACCTCCGGCCGGGCCATCCGGACTACGAGAAGCTGACCGGGCAGTTGAGCACGATCGAACAGCGGATTCACGACCGGACCAGCCTGGCGCTCGGTACCCTGAACAACCGGCTCGACGCCGCCGAGCAGCAGGAGCGCTACCTGCGCAACGAGATCGACGAGGCCGAGGCGTTCTCTCTCGAGGTCGTCCGGGCCACGTCGCTGTACGACATCGTCAAGACCGACGCCGACGCGGCCAAGACAGTCATCGACCTGATCAGCCGGGCGTTGAACGAGGTCCAGCTCGGTGCGCAGCTGATGAGCAACAACGTTTCGTTGCTCGACCTGGCGACGCCGCCACGCTTCGCCGTCAAGCCGCGCAAGAAACTCAACGTGATGATGGGCGGATTCTTCGGCCTGTTCCTCGGACTGTCCCTGGTCTTCTTCCTCGACTACCTCGACAACACCTTCCGCACGCCGGAGGATATCGAGAAGTACCTGGGGCTCGCCGTGCTCGGCGTGATCCCGAAACTCAACGAGGAGGGCGTCAAGGCCCGAGCGGTGAAGGAGGCGTACCAGTCCCTACGTACGTCGATCATCTTCTCGAGCAAGAACCGCGAGCGCAAGATACTGCTGGTGACCAGTACCGGCCCCCAGGAGGGCAAGTCCTCCACGGTGGCCAATCTCGGTCGCACGCTGGCCCAGGCCGGCGAGCGGGTGATCATCCTCGACTGCGACCTGCGGCGACCGACCCAGCATTCGCATCTGGAAGCGGACCGCGAGCACGGCCTGACCAATTACCTCGCCGCCCCGGCGGACCGCGCCGACTGGCGTATCTACACCAAGACCGCCGGCCCGAACAACCTGCACGTGCTGACCTGCGGCCCGATCCCGCCGAGCCCGCCGGAGCTGCTCGGCTCGGAGCGCTTCCGGGAGCTGCTGGAGACCCTGCGCGAGACCTACGACTGGGTGCTGCTCGATTCCCCGCCGGCCTCGTCGCTGGCCGACGCGACCTTGCTCGCGGCGCTGGCCGACATGGTCGTCGTCGTGGTGCGCCACAACCGGACCGATCGCGACCTGGTCGCCAAGAGCATGACCCGGATCGCCGCGGTTCAGCCCAACATCGCCGGCGTGGTGCTCAACAACGTCGATCTCGATCGGGCCTACGACAAGGACTATTACTACTCGGGGTACTACTACCTCTCCGACGACGAAGCCGGGACCAAGACCAAGAAGAAAAAGAAGAAGAGCCAGGACGAGGCCAAGGTCAGTTAAGATCGTCGGGTGATGAATACCCGAAGAGCCTGCTCCGCCCTCGTCGTATGCCTGCTTCTTCTCGCTCTGGCCTGCGGGCCGGGCGACCCTCGAGCCGAGGTCCTGACCCAGCGCGGTCGCTGGACCGTCGAGCTGCTCAGCTGGATCGAGCGAGATGACGGCTCCGTCACGGCCTCGGTCCGACTCTCCGGACCGCCGACGACGAAGCTGGACACGTTGACCTTTCGCGTGCTGCTCGTCGGCGCCGACGACGAAGAACTCGCGGCCCACTGGGAGGTCGTTCCGATGAGCGACGATACCCCGGGGAGCACCCAAGGAGATCCGCGTGACCGTCCCCGGCGTTCCCGGTCTCCAAGGCGTCGCCGCCGGCATCGTCTTCGATCCGACACCGGAGCAGGCGACACACATCGAGGAGCTGGCGGGGCTCTGAGCCTGCGGCCCCGGCGGGCCTGCTCGCTCGGGCAGGCTTCGTCGGCCTTCTAGAATGGCCCGGCGTCAGCCATGCGCCTATGAGCCGATCACTCGCGTTCTCTAGAGCGGAATCTGACGGAGACGAAGCGCGTTGACGATGACGGTCACCGAGCTCAAGCTCATCGCCGCGGCAGCCAGCATCGGGGATAGCAGCCATCCCGTCCACGGGTAGAGTACCCCCGCGGCGATCGGCACGCCGAGAGCGTTGTAGCCGAACGCCCAGACCAGGTTTTGCCGGATGTTGGCCATCGTAGCGCGGGACAATCGGCGTGCCCGAACGATTCCGCCGAGATCACCTTTCAACAGGGTCACGCCGGCGCTCTCCATGGCGACATCGGTCCCGGTGCCCATGGCGATTCCGATCCGGGCCCGCGCCAGGGCCGGGGCGTCATTGATCCCGTCTCCGGCCATGGCGACGAATCTTCCTTCCTCGAGAAGACGTTCGACCACGGCGACCTTCTCGTCGGGCAAAACGTCCGCCATGATCTCGTCGATGCCCAGTTCGGCCGCGACGGCTTCCGCGGTGGCCAGGTTGTCTCCGGTGAGCATGACGATGCGGACCCCCTCGTTCGTGGAAGCGCTCGGATCGCGTCCGGTGTCGTGTCCTTGACGGGGATCAGCCACGGCCAGCAGGCCGGCGAACCGGTTGTCCACGGCCACGAACATCACCGTGCGGCCCGCCATTCGGAGCTCGTTGGCATCGGCGGCGGACTCGCCCGCCTCGACGCCCAGATAGTCCATGAACCGCCGGTTGCCCAGCGCCACCTCGTCCCTCGACCGTACCGGCCACGCCCAGTCCCGTCGAGGACTCGAATCCGGTAGCCTCGGCGAGCGACAGTTTTCGCGCCTCGGTCCCACTGACGATCGCGGTGGCGAGGGGGTGCTCGCTTCCGCGCTCGATGCTGGCGGCGAGCCGTAACAGACCACTCTCGTCGAAACCAGCAGCGGGCCGGACCGCGTCGAGCCTCGGTTTGCCCTCGGTGAGGGTGCCGGTCTTGTCGACGACCAGCGTATCCACACGGCGCAGTGTTTCGATAGCCTCGGCATCACGGAACAGCACGCCCTGCATGGCGCCTCGCCCGGTCGCGACCATGATCGACATTGGCGTGGCCAGGCCCAATGCGCAGGGGCAGGCGATGATCAGGACAGCGACGGCGTTCACCAGAGCGTAGGCCAAGCGTGGGTCTGGCCCGCCAGCGGCCCATATGGCGAAGGTGAGGGCCGCGATGATCAGAACCACAATAACGAACCAGCCGGACACGATGTCCACGAGTCGCTGAATCGGCGCGCGGCTGCGTTGGGCGTCGGCGACCATCGTGACGATACGAGCCAGTAGGGTCTCGCTGCCGACCTTGTCCGCTCGCATGACAAAGGTCCCGTTGCCGTTCAGCGTCGCGCCCACGACCGCGTCTCCCACGATCTTTTCGACGGGAATCGGCTCTCCGGTCACCATCGATTCGTCGATCGCGCTCGAGCCTTCGAGGATCGTGCCGTCGACCGGGCACCTTCTCGCCCGGCCGCACCCGCAGGCGATCGCCGACAGCCACGCTCTCCAGAGCCACATCTTCTCTCGCTCCCGTCGTCGCGCAGCCGACGGGCATGCTTTGCGGCCAACCCCAGCAGTTTCTGGACCGCGGCCCCCGTCTCGCCGCGAGCCTTCAACTCCAGCACCTGCCCCAGCAATACCAGCGTGGTGATGACCGCCGCGGCTTCGAAGTACACGGGGACCGCTCCGCCGTGGCCGTGGAATGCAGGAGGCAGCAACTCGGGCATCAGTGCAGCTGCAACGCTGTAGACGTAGCCGACGCCGACGCCCAAACCGATCAGCGTGAACATGTTCAATCTGCGATGGACCACCGATAGCACTGCACGCTGGTAGAAGGGCCACGCCGCCCACGTCGCAACCGGTGTGGCCAGCGCCATCTGCACGAGAACGCGGGTTCGGAGCGATATCCAGTGCTCGAGCGGATCGCCCGGGATCATCTCGCCCATCGCGAGCACGAGGATCGCCAGGGCCAGCGGGACCGAGACCCAGAACCGGCGGCGCATGTCGAGATACTCGGGGTTGGGCCCGAGCTCGACCGCTCCCGATCGTGGCTCGAGAGCCATCCCGCAGATCGGGCATTGCCCCGGCGTGTCTTGGATAACCTCCGGGTGCATCGGGCAAGTGTAAGCGCCCTGCCGTTCGGGCGACTTGCTCATTTCGCGATCACCGCCGTACCGATGCGCGACGGGTCGCCACCCTCCGTCCACGCAGTGAGGATCTCACCGTCGATCGATACCATTCGCGGAAAGCCGCTCGAGCGACCGTCGCTCGTGGTCGCAACGGAGGTTGTCGGCGAGACCCCTGAAGGGCTCACACCGCGGAGAGCGATTCGCACATGGTCGCCGTCGCGCTCCAGCCAACTCACCAGAGCCGACTCCTCATCCAGCATCACGACATCGACCCTGCCGAGAGGGTTGCCGTCGTCCACGCGGAGCGGTCGGCTGAAGGTCTTGCCCCCGTCGCTCGAGAAGGTGGTTTGCACACGCGTGCTGTCGCTGGCGGCCGTGAACCACGTGACGGCGATCCGATTGCCGAGGCTCGCTACGGCAGGGCCGTTCACCGGACAGGCTGCGATCTCCCAGTTGTCGGCGTGGATGGCTCGGGGCGTGGACCACGAGGACTCGTCAAGGAGAGAGACCGAGATGTCCCTGACCTCGGAGGCCGTACGATCGCGATAGGCCGTCAGCAATGTGCCGCCGCCAGTGAGCAACGCATCCGTCGAGCAGCAATCGCAAACGCTTGGGTCGATCTCCGACTCCGCCTCGAGGCTGCCGTCGGGATTCAGCACGGCATGGCGCAGGGCCGTCGTGCCCCGTGGTGTCTCCGCCGTTTTCCGACCGTCGAGCCAGATCACGTCAAAATGGCCCTCGGGAGAAGGGACCAGCGACACGAAGCCATGCTCTGTTTTCGTGTCATCCCGGTGGGGGCGAAGGGGCTCGCTCCAGGAGTCGCCACCGTTGCTCGATATGGAGAGGTACACGTCGTAGGCGTAGGAAGGACCCCCGCTCCTGACCAGCCAGTGTGCGGCCAGTGTGCCGTCGCCGAGCGCGGCCATCGATGGGAAATCCGCCCAGTTGACGAACCAGTCGACGCCCTCGGCAACAGTCTTGGGCTTCGTCCATCGGCCGTCTCGCCACGTCGAGAAGCGTAGGGCGTGCCCATCGTCCTTTGGTTCGACCCAGCTCAGGTAGACGGTGCCGTCAAGACCGACCGCGAGGTTCGGGGCCTGGCTTCCGGGCCCGGATGGGTTCTCCACGATTCTCGGCTCGCCGAGGTCCGTGGTTTTTCCGGTGCAGCCAACGATCGTCGCGAGCGGCACCGTGGCAACAATGACGACCAACACTGTGAGGTTCACTCTCATCGAATCCCCTAATTCCGTTTCATGGTTTGACGGCGCTGTACAGCGCCAGCGTGCCGCATGGAGTGCCGATCTCTCGGTTGACGCGAACCTCGCGAAAGCCGGCCGCTGCAATGATCTCAGGAAGAACCCCCTTCACACTATCCGCGGTTGTCACGAACCCGTCGAGTAGCTGCACCGAATAGAACAAGAACCGCATGAGGCGACTCGTCGGTTTGCCCCAGTCCGCGACGTGAAACTGCCCCCCGGGTCGTAGAACCCGCAGCACGGCACTCGCAGTTTCGGCCTTCTGTGACGGAGTGAGGTGGTGAAAGAAGAGTGACGACACCACGCGATCGAAACTGTCCGGAGGATAGGGAAGGGCCGGTGCCAGCGCGCGATCGAACCGGATCTTCAGCCCTGCATTGAGGGCTTTTCGTCTGGCCCGGCGAAGTACTGTTTCATCGCCATCAACGGCGGTGATGGCGGCGGTCGGGTCGGACCGCGCGAGTTGCACGGTGAGCGTCCCGGTCCCACACCCGAGATCAAGGACGGATGAACGTTCCGGGATCGAGGCCTGCCGAAGCAGCGCCCGCTTGAACAATCTCTCTCGCGTCGTGAGTGCTACTACCTGGTCATACAACCCTGTAAGCGGAGACCAACCCAGTGCGGGGACCAGGTCGTCGTGGTTCCGTTTCCAGGGCGTGCGCATCATGTTTCCTTGCTCACGGAACCTACCAGGAGGCGATCTTGCCGCGATGTCCGCCGGAGGTTGCTACGAGCCATTTCGTGTAGGCCCACAGATCGTCGAGCTGTTCTTGTGTCAGGTCCTTGTAGGCCGGCATGGGGAGTGCCTGTCTTCTCAGGAAGAATCCGGCGACCGGGTGATTCGACAGGCGCGGGATCGATCCGTCGCGGATCCAGGTGTTGAACTCGCCGCGATCCCGGACCAGATCCCGGAAATCCGCACCGTACCAGCCCGGCACGAACCCGGTGAACGATCCGGGATTCGGCAGGCCCCCGGATCCTGCAGGCCCGTGACACGAAAAGCACTGCCACTGGCGTGCCAGATCGTACCCCTCCCGAGCCGAAGTTCCGCGTTCGGGCGCGACCATTCCCGCGAGTACCTTGAAGGTCGCAACCAGATCGTCGATCTCGCGCTCACTCACGATATCGCCATAGGCCGGCATGGGTATCGCAGCGCGTTCTGGACCGTGGATATGCGGACCGGTTCCGTCGTCTTGCCGGGGGGGCGAGCCTTCGACGATGTACCGGCGGATGTCCGCATTGCTTTTCACGTACATCATCCAAACGCTTCCGTCCCATTGTGGAACGCCCTCGTCACGACCCGGGATCGGAATCCCACTGCTGCCGAGGTCCCCATGACAGGTGAAGCAGCCGAGCTCCTGGGCACGCGCCAGCCCGCGGCGGATAGGATTGTCCGACCGCACACGCCAGTAGCCCGCGACGATCCACGGCGAAGCGGTCGTGACCAGCACCGCCAGAATCGCTAACGCCAGCAGGATTGTTCTTGGTCGGGGCGTCTTCATCGATCGACCTGACCTCAGGGCTTCTTCACGCTGCTGACCTCGAGGCCCTTGATGCCGGCTCTGTTAGCCGCAATCCCGACGATCTCAACCGTCTTGCCCGCGAATTCCTTGGCTTGCTCGAACGCAGAGGCGTCCTGGTGGTTGGCATAGAGCAGATACACCGTGCCGTCGTCGGCGAGCAGCCCCATCGGTTGTCCACCCTTGACACAACGCTTCGCGCAGGCTTCGTGTTCGGGACCCTTGGCTTCGTGAGCGACGTAGCAGGCCATGTCGAGGATCTCGCCACGCACGGTCATTCCCTGATCGCCGTGCCCGTGAGTTTCCCCGCCAAGGGTGACAACGGCGCTCGCACCAGCCAGTATCACGATTGCGGCAACCAGTGCTGTTGACTTCATCATCATTGCTATCTCCTTGTGTAGAGGCTTTGATCCGTGATCGCCTCAATGCTGGTGACTGGAGTCATGGTGTTTTCCGGCGGAGCCCTGTGTCTCATCACGCTCGCCGGTAAGTTGTCGTTGTACACTTCCGCACCGCAGCATCCCAGCTCCGTAGTACGGGTTGGCGACCGTCTTGTCGGCCTGGATCCAGGTTCCGCCCTCACCGCTGAACGCCATGGGGCAGTGCGCGACGTAAAGGGTCATCCCAGGAGCGGTCTCGGTCTCGTTGACGAGTTGCATCATCTGGTGTGAGAGGTCCCGGAATCCCCGGCGCGCCGAATCGATGTCCGGCGCTTCGCCGATCAATCGAGCTGAAATCTCGAGGCCCGCGGAAATCTCTGTGGTTCCGTCGGCGCTTCGGATGGCCTCGCCCAGGCGGACGGCACCGGCCTTGGCTTTGGCGAGATCATCGCCTGCCAGGGAGGTCTGGATCGTCAGATACGGCTTGAAAAACGAATCCAGCACGAGTGCTTCACCGTCTGCGGTCGCCGCCGGGGCCGTGGTTGCGAAGACGGCAACAACAAATATGGCAACAGCATTTCTGAACATCATGTCGGCACCTCTCTGGAACGGAAAAAGTGTTTGAACTCTGCGAGCACGCAGTAGAGTACGGGAACAACGAAGATCGTCATGATTTCCAGCAGCATCCCTCCGAACGTCGGAATGGACATGGGGACCATCACGTCGGCCCCCCGACCGGTGGACGTCAACACCGGTAAGAGTGCCAGGATCGTTGTGGCACTGGTCATCATCGCGGGCCGGACTCGTCGGCTCGCGGCCTCGACGACGCGCTGGTGAATTTCCTTTCGACTCTCCGGTGGGGCCTCGCGGAAGCGCTGGCTGAGATACGTGGCCATGATGACGCCGTCGTCCGTCGCGATGCCGAACAATGCGAGAAAGCCTACCCAGACCGCGACGCTCATGTTGATACTTCCTACCTGGAAGAGATCGCGGAGGTTGTGCCCGAATAGCGTGACATCGAGGAACCAGGGTTGACCGTACAGCCACAGGAGAGTGAAGCCTCCGGACCACGCAAACAGGATCCCCGAGAAGACGAGCAGCGTCGTCGACACCTGCTTGAACTGGAAATAGAGGATCAGCCAGATTGCGAACAGCGCGACCGGAAGCACGACGCTCAGCCTCTTCGCGGCGCGCACTTGATTCTCGTAGCTGCCGGTGAACTTGTAGCTGACGCCCGCGGGGATGATCAGCTCGCCGACATCAACTTTCTCCTGAAGGAAGCGCTGGGCCTGCTCGACCACGTCGACTTCCGCGTATCCTTCCCTCTTGTCGAAAATCACGTAGCCGACCAAAAACGTGTCTTCGCTCTTGATTACCTGCGGCCCACGTATGTACTCGATCGTCGCGAGCTGACGTAGCGGGATCTGCGTGCCGTCGTGCGCCGACACCAGGGTCTTTTCGATGGACTCGATCGTATCTCGCAATTCACGCAGGTAGCGAACGCGAACCGGAAAGCGCTCACGGCCCTCGACGGTCTGCGTGATCGGTTTTCCGCCAATTGCCACTTCGATCACGTCCTGAACCGTCGTGATCCGGATGCCGTATCGGGCGATGGCGGCCCTGTCGATCTCGATCTCGAGATACGGCTTGCCGACGATTCTATCAGCCAAAACCGCCTCAGAGGTGATCGAGGGAACCTGCTTGAGGAGGCCTTCGATGTCCAATGCGACGGTCTCGATGGTCTGCAGGTCGGGGCCGAACACTTTCAACCCCATCGGGGCCCGCATGCCGCTTTGGAGCATCACGATGCGCGCAGCGATCGGCTGCAACTTCGGCGCCGAGGTGGTTCCGGGAACAGAGGCGGCCTTGACGATTTCGTCCCAGATGTCCGTCGGACTCTCGATCTCGTCGCGCCATTGTCGGAAGGGGCGACCGTCCTCGTCGGGAATCAGCTGGCCGTCGTCCGTTCTCCGGAACGTCTCTTTCCCTGCATCGTAGGCGAACGTCAAGATCCGCCCGTCCTCGTCCGTGACATACTCGGATTGGTAGTTGATGACCGTCTCGATCATGGAAATCGGCGCGGGATCGAGAGGGCTCTCGACGCGGCCCAGCTTGCCGACAGCCAGTTCCACCTCGGGAATCGCGTTGATCGCCATGCCCTGCTTCTGCAACACGTCCATGACCTCACCGATCGAGGCGTGGGGCATCGTCGTCGGCATCAGCAAGTAAGAGCCCTCATCGAGTGGGGGCATGAATTCCTTGCCGAAGCCCGGAAGCGAGTGGGCCATGAAGACATACGGTCGTGTCTGTTGCAGCGTGTCCGGAAGCCACCCGAACATCGTTCCCCACCCCAGCCATCCCGTGAAACCGAAGGTGACGATGAGACCGCTGAAAAGCAGGAACACGCTCTTGAGTCGAAGAACTGCGGCCAGGGCTCTCGGATAGAAGTGAATGAACAGGTAGAAGGAACCCAGCAGTCCACCGATGGTCAGTAGTACGAAGATCACGTTGTGCGATAGTTGCTCGGGGCCGAGTGGCTTCCAGTCCGCTGCCAGCAGGACTGCCACGACGAGTGCGACGATGAGGTTGAACAGGACAAGCACGCCGCGCCGCGTGGTTGTTCCCAGTCGGTGAGCGAAGAGCTGAAACGCTGCAGACCCGACAAGCAGGGCCCCGAGCCACCAAGGGAACCATGGCACCGCGACAGGTCCGACGATCCCCACCACTGCCATCCCGATCCATAGAAGTTGCCTCGACCACCGACCGCTGAACTGTCCCGCGATGAGCCAGTGTGCCAAGGGTGGGATGACCGTCAGGGCCACGATGATCGAACCAATCAAGGCGAACGTTTTCGTATAGGCCAGCGGACGGAACAGCTTCCCCTCCGCGGCTTCCATCGTCAGCACCGGCAGAAAACTGACGACCGTGGTCATCACGGCGGTCACCACGGCGCCCGCCACTTCCGCACAGGCACGGTAAACGACCTCCAGGCGGTCTGAGTCGGGCTCAGCCTCGTCCAGATGCCTGAGGATGTTCTCGGTCAACACGATGCCCATATCGACGATCGTGCCGATCGCGATGGCGATGCCGGATAACGCAACCACATTTGCATCGACACCCGAGAACCGCATGCAAATGAACGCGAAGAGAACGGCCAGGGGAAGCACGCCGGAGATCAGCGCGGCGCTGCGCAGATGGAGCACCATCAGGAGAACGACGATGATGGTCACCAGAATCTGCTGCCGCACGGCATTCTCGAGGGTACCCAGGGTCTCGTTGATCAACCCGGTACGATCGTAGAACGGCACGATCGACACCTGGCTTTCCGTCCCGTCCTCGAGGGTCTTCCGTGGCAGGCCCGCCGAAATGTCGACGATCGTGTCCTTGACCCGCTTGATGACCGCGAGTGGGTTCTCCCCGTAGCGGGCAACCACGACGCCGCCTACGGCCTCGGCCCCGGCCTTTTCGAGCGCGCCGCGTCGGAGTGCCGGCCCGAACTCGATCTCGGCAACTTGCTCCAGCGTGATCGGCACGTGGTCGCGTTGCGTGATCACCGTCTTACGCAGGTCGTCGAGGCTCTCGATGAAACCAAGTCCGCGAATGACGTACTCAACGCTGTTGACCTCGATCGTGCGGGCCCCGACGTCGAGATTACTCGTGCGGACCGCGTCGAATACCTCGTGCAAGGCGATGTTGAACGTGCGCAGTGCGTCAGGGTCGACGTCGACTTGGTATTCCTTGACGAAGCCGCCTATGGACGCAACCTCGGCGACGCCGTCGACGCCCTGGAGCGCGTAGCGCACGTACCAGTCCTGCGTTGTGCGCAACTCGTCGAGATCCCACCCCCCGGTCGGGTTCCCAGCACTATCCGTTCCCTCAAGTGTGTACCAGAAGATCTGCCCGAGCGACGTCGCGTCCGGGCCGAGTTGTGGTTGAACACCCTGCGGCAACGTCCCGGACGGCAGGCTGTTGAGCTTCTCCAGGATACGACTCCGCGTCCAGTAGAACTCGGCGTCTTCCTTGAAGATGATGTAGATCGTCGAGAAGCCGAACAGCGAGTAGCTGCGAATCGTCTTCACCTCGGGAAGTCCGAGCAGGGCGGTGGTCATCGGGTAGGAGATCTGGTCCTCGATGTCCTGTGGCGAACGGCCCATCCACTCCGTGAAGACGATTTGCTGGTTTTCGCCGATGTCGGGGATGGCGTCGACGGGCACTGGGTCACGTGGCAGCGCGTCGAACTCCCAGTCGAAGGGGGCGACCATCACGCCCCAGAGAACGAGGCTCCCGACGAAGAGCAACACGACGATCTTGTTCTCGAGGCAAAAGCGCACGAGTTTGTTGATCGGATTGGAGGAAGTATCAGTGATCATGCCCGTCGTGCTCGGTTCGGGTTGCCGACAGCTCTTCCGTGGTCTCACCGCAGCTGAGCATCATCGCGCCGAAATAGGGGTTCCGCAGTGGTTCGGCTGCCTGCAGCCAATCCGCACCTCGGTCCTCGTAGACCATCGGGCAATGCATGACCAGCAACTTGCCATCAATGCCGGTCGCATCGGTGCGAACTGCCTCGATCAAGGCGTTGGATAGCGTCTCGAAATGGGGTTTGCGCATTGCGTCAAGCGAGTCGGCGGCAAGAATCGCGTGCAGCAGGTCCGGTAACGGACCGTTGTGGCCGGCCACGTCCATCATCGCCTTGGCGCCACGCTTCGCCGACTCGAGATCGTCGTTTGCCAGCGCCGCCTGCATCGCGAGGTAGGGCTCGATGAACAGCGCCACCTGGTCGCTCGGAATCTCCACGGCTACCGAACGCCGACCGGGACCGGAAGCAACGGCTTCCCCGCTGTGATCGTGGCCCGGCGCTGAGCCGCCGCCCTGGGGGTTCATCATGCTGGGCTTGGCCTGGATCTGAAGCGCGCTGTCGATCTTGAACGCGCCGTTGATCACGACCCGTTCCCCGTCTTCCAGGCCCGCTTCGACGATGAAGAAATCGCCGGCGCGCGGCCCGAGGATCACTTCTCTGCCCTCGTACGTCGGGCGCTTCGTGTTCGGTTTCTCGACGTACACGACTGCCCGCCTACCCGTGCGGAGCGCGGCCGAGGCGGGAATGATCAACGGGGCCGCCGTGTCCGGCGCGCTCACGTAACCGAGCTCTTCGGCGGGCACGAGGGCCATCCCGCACACATCACACGTGCCGGGTCCGTCCTTCACGATTTCCGGGTGCATCGGGCTGATCCACTTTCCCGCGAACTCGGGCGCGTAGACCTTGCCGTCTGCTGCCATTCTGGCCTCGACGGTGGCCCGCGCGAACATGCCGGGCTTGAGCCGACGATCGGAGTTGGCGACATTCACGCGGACGGAGATCGTACGCGTGGCTCGTGTCACCTCAGGTTCGATGAAGGCGATGCGTCCATGGAACGTTTCGCCGGGAAACGACTCCACTGTGAAGGCGACGTCCTGACCGTAGCGAAGCCAGGTGAGGTCCGACTCGTAGGCGTCAAGGTAGAGCCACAGCTCGCTCAGATCGACGATGCTGAAGAGCGTGTCGCCCGTCTTGACGTAGTCGCCCTCGTTCACATTCTTTGAAGTGACGACACCGCCGATGGGCGCGCGCAACTGGATGTGGTCGCGAACCTCGCCAGTTTCGACGATGGCGTCGATCTGATCTGGCTGCAGGTCCCACAGGCGAAGTTTCTCCCGGGTGACGCGAGTGATGGAACTGTCCGGATCGCTCCTATGTGCGGTAAGCAACTCGCGCTGGGCCGTGAGGAGGTCCGGGCTGTAGACCTCTGCCAGGTGCTCGCCGCGAGTCACCTGGATTCCGGTGAAGTTCACATAAAGCGTGTCGATTCTCGCAGGAAACCGTGCGGTCAACGATTTTTCACGAGTCTCGTCGTAGCCCAGTTCGCCGACGAGCCGTAGTTGCGCAACCGGAAGATCGCGGTGTACGAGCGTGGTTTGGATATCCGCGAGCGCGCGTGAGCTTTCGCTCATGCTCATCGTGCGGGGCCCCTCGTCGCCGGAGCCATCTTGCTCGAGCGGGATCAGATCCATTCCGCAGATCGGACACTTGCCCGGTGCGGGCTGCTGGATCTGCGGATGCATCGAGCAAGTCCAGATAGCGGGGGCGACGCTGTCGGATGGCGACGCGGTCGAAACCGAGGTCGCAGTTGACCCAGCAGAACTGGAACTCGATGGCAGAAGGAATCGACCCAATCCGACCCCTACCAGCAGGGCAATTGCGCCGATCCCGATTCCGAACAAGGCCGCCGTCCTATTCATGCTCATCGCTGTCCGCCGCCTCGGCGATCACCGAGATGGGCCGATTCGCCAAGGTCTGAATAGTCACCCGGTGTTGCCAGGCGTCTGCCGCCGCTCGCCAGTACAGAAGCTGAAGCTCGAGGAGCGATCGCTCGCTGTCGATGACCTCGAGGATTCCGGTTCGTCCGCCCTCGTAACTCGTCCGACTGTTCTCCACGGCTTGCTCTGCGAGCGCGAGAAGCTCATCACCGTAGAGCCGGAGACGACGATTCGCGTCGTCCAGAAGGGCCAAGCTCGCCCGGAGATCGGCCTTCAGTTCGTTGAGTGTCTGCTCGTATGTCCTCTCGAGCGCTGTCTGGACGAATGTCATTTCCGACCTGCCCGCTTTGTTCCTTTTCAACTGCAGTGGAATGGTGACACCGACCGTAACGCCCCAGGGGTCATTACCTGCATCCGGCGTGGTGGGATTGACCTCCGGGTCGCCGAGAACGATGTAGCTGAGTCCTGCCGTGATGTCGGGGTAGCTCTTTCGTTGGGCGACCTCCCACCGTGCCTTCACACTGTTAACCTTGTGGACGATGACCTGGAGTTCGGGGTTTTCCGCTTCGATCGCAAGGGCCAGCGCCGCACCGTCGGGGCTGACAACGTCAGGCGCATTCCAGGTCGGCCACGGCAGCAGGGTGTCGTAAGGTAACGCCATCAACTCGCTCAAGTTGGCGGAGTCGACGAGTCGCCGCTGCTCGAGCGATTGCAAGGCATCGTCGATTTTTCCGATTTCCACCTTGAGGCGAAGCAATGGGTTGATGTCGCCACCGGCCTTGACCTTCTCCTCGATGACGGGTTCGAGCGTCGCGAGCCAGTCGCGGTTCTTCCGAGTCAGGTCGATCGCTCGATTCACGAAACCGTATTCAAAGAAGCCCAGAGACACTTCCGTCACCAACTCGAGCTCTTTGCTCAGGTAGGTAAACCAGAGGGTGTCGGCCTCCGAGGAGGCTGACTTCTTGCTGTTGCCCAGTTTTCCGAACCACGGAAAGCGCTGGCTCAGCGTGAACACGCTGTTCTGGGGCCCGGTCCGCGTCTGTACCGGCTCGACATAGTAGGTCCACTGGAGACTGGGGTCGGGTAGCGCTGCAGATTGTGGAATGGCTTCCTCCGCTGCATGAAACCGAGCTTCCAGGGCCATCAGCTCCGGGTTCGCCAACCTTGCCTGTTGGACGTAGCCCACCATCGTCGTTGGCAGCTTGGCGGGGCCAGCTTCGCGCGCGCTGTCTTGGGCAAATGCGCCGGATGCAGAGAACCCGACGGTCACTACTACGATGTAGCTCCACTTGTTGACTCGACGCGCGAAGGCCGAACGTACGAGTTCCTGGCACCGGCCCATCCGTACTCCCTCAGAGCGCCGCGAAAAGACGTGGTAGCCGGGCATCTTGCGAGACGCGTGCCAGCGTCGAAACAAAGGAGTAGACCCATAATGGGCGGTTCGCCTGGATCACAGGGTGTCGGATCTCAAGCAGCCGGTGCTTGATATCGAACAGCGGGCCGCGCGAACGGAGAGAAGGTGCCTGGGATTCAGTTCAGCTTGAACTTCTGCATCCGGTAGAGCAGCGTGCTCCGCGTTATTCCGAGCAGTCGGGCGGCCTGTGTCTGGTTCCCCTGAGTTCGTCGCAGCGCCTGCTGGATGAAGTCCCGCTCCAGCGCCTCGATGTCGACCCCGCCGTCAGGAAGCCTCAGCGGTGTCTGATCCGCTTCTGTCGCACCGACAATCGGATCCGGAAGTGAATCGAGAGAAAGCACGTCGCCCCGGCTGAGAACCACCATGCGCTCGACGGCGTTCTCCAACTCGCGCACGTTCCCGAGCCAGGGGTAGCGATCGAAAATCGAGGAAGCCTCGGGAGGAAAGCGGAGGCCTGATCGTTGGTTCTGCTCGCTGAACCTGGCAAGGAAATACTGAGCCAGTAGCGGGATATCGTCCCGGCGTTCGCGAAGTGGCGGGACCGTGATCTGGACCACCGCGAGCCTGTAGTACAGGTCACGCCGAAAGGTCCCCTCGGAGACAGCTTGCTCCAGCTCGCTGTTGGTTGCGGCAACGATGCGAACGTCCACCCGACTGGGGTGGTCCTGGCCGATACGGTCGATCTCTCCCGTCTGCAGGGCTCGTAGGATCTTGGGCTGCAGTTCGAGCGGTATTTCACCGACCTCGTCCAGGAACAGCGTGCCTCCATCGGCCGCTTCGAACTTGCCAGGGCGGTTCGCGTCCGCTCCCGTGAAGGCGCCCTTGCGATGCCCGAACAGCTCGGCCTCGACGAGTGACTCCGGCAGCGCACCGCAGTTCACCGTAACGAATGGTGATTCACGGCGCGGACTGTTGTAATGAATGGCACGAGCGACCAGCTCTTTCCCCGTGCCGGTCTCGCCGCTGATCAATGCGGTCGACATCGTCGGAGCGGTTAGTTCCAGGAGCTCGTAGAGCCGCCGCATCGCCTCCGATGACCCGACCAGGTTCTCGAAACGGAAGGTCTGCTCTACGGCCCGTCGCAGCTCCCTGTTCTCCCGTAACAAATGCGCCATCTTGCGGGCCCGTTCGAGCGTCAGGTGCAGTTTGTCCGTGGGAAAGGGCTTGGTGAGGAAGTCGAAGGCACCGTCCTTCATCGCCTGCACCGCGGTGTCGACGGTTCCGTGACCGGTCATGACGATGACCGGTGTCTCGGGTGAGATCGCTCGCAGGCGCTCCAGCAGCGCCAGCCCGTCGAGGCCAGGCATGCGGATGTCGGTTACGACCAGATCGTGGAGGTTTTCGCGAAACTCATCGAGAGCCGCCTTGCCGTCGGGGCACGTCGTCACCACAAAACCTGCCTTGGTCAGCTGATACTCCTGGACGCGTCGTACGCTCTCGTCGTCGTCGGCAAGCAGCACTCGAGTGGCCGGTACCTTTGTCACGATGGCGTGCCCGCGCAAGGGGAGTCGGCCGGATCTGCGGCGCGCGAGACTCTCTCGGGGATCTCCAGCGTGAACCGGGCACCTCCAGCGGTCCGGTTCTCCACTCTCAGGTCTCCTCCTTGTTGATTGATGATCTGGAACGCGATCGAGAGTCCTAGGCCGACACCCTCACGTTTCGTCGAAAAGAAGGGATCGAACGCATGCTCCAATGCTTCGTCGCTCAGTCCGGGGCCCCGGTCCTCGACGACGACGGCGACTCGGCCGCTCTTGGCCAGAACCGTGACCGTCACCGATCCACCTCGCGGCATGGCCTGCACTCCGTTGATCAGGAGGTTCAGGATCGCCTGTCTCAGTCCTTGCTCGTCCGCCTCGATGACGGGGATCTCGGAGTCCACGTGAAGCTCGACGGCTACCTCCTGGCCCTCTGCCTGCTTTCGAACCAGCGCGATGACGGACTCGACAACGCGGACGACGTCGCACGGGGCCGGTTCAGGCGGGTTCGTCTGCACCAGGTCGAGCTGCCGCGAAACGATCGTCGAGATCCGCGCAATCTCTTTCTTGACGATGCCGACGAACTCGTGGCGTTCGTCATCAGGGCCGGTCATCGAGTCGAGAATCTCAACGGCACCCGACACACCGCCGAGGGGATTCCGGATCTCATGCGCGATCCCTGCTGATAGCGCACCCAGGGCGGACAGGCGGTCGAGAAGCCGCATGCGCTGGAAGGTCGACCGCAGCTCTTCGTTGGCCTTCGCGAGTTGCTCGGCGGTTGTTCGATTACGCTCCCGCTCCCGATTCACGCGATCGATCAGAAGCCCGGCGACGGCGCCGAAGATCAGGAAAAGCACGATCTCAGCGAGTTGGTTCGAGCGGTAGAGGGGATCGTGTTGCCATTGCAGCAGGATGTGCGGCAGGTAGGTAACTGCAGTCAGTGTGGCGACGGCCAATCCACCACGGAACCCGTACAGGACGGCACCGATGAGAATCGGAATGTAGTAGAGCCGCTGATAAACGACGTGCCAGTGTTCATGCGACGCGTGGGTGAGATAGTGCAGCAGACTGATCACGACGACGCCGGCCAGGACGCCGAACAACGCCCAGCGGCTGCCGCTGTTCTGCTCTTTTGTCGTTTTCTCCAGCGCCTCGCTTCCGGACATCCGTGGGCTCCTCGCAAACGTGGTCGTAGAAAAGCCGATCCGCACTCCGGGATCCAACCCGATTCAGTTACTGGAAAGAGTATTCTAGCGCCAAATGGTGCCCTCCGTTACACTCCGCGAGAGGCGTTGGGCTCTTCGCGTTCATTTGTTGTGCGGCCTACCTCGCGCTCGCTTCGTACCGGAACCGCGCACGTTCACGAGGCCGCTGGCCAATATGCTGAGATGCGCGGCCTGCACCTCGACCACTCCCATCTGATATGGGTTCCGGTGACGAAGGGGCTGTCCGTCACCACGTTGCGCCTTCCCACGACGGCGGCCGGCGTCTCGATGCCAAGCACGTCGAGCACCACGCAGAGGCTGCCCTCTATCTGAACGCCACGGCACAGCACACCTTCAATCCTCGACTGCGCATGTCACCTGCGATGGTCGCGGTCGGGGCGACCTTCGATCCGGCCCGCCGGCGTGTCGGTCCACCACAACGCACTGTCTGATCCGTTGAGAGGACCGGCGCGATCCTCAACCAACCTGAAGAGGAAGGAGAGGACACTGGATACGACGTCTTGCGAGCCGAGCGAGAACAGGCGGAGCTGCGAATGACCATCGCTGGAGCCGAAGCCACACTTTCGGCCGCGAGGTCACGATTCAGCTCGCTCTTCGGCGCCGGTTCTCTCGGCGGACTGGAAGCGGGTCGAGGCAGTCGACCTTTCCGACACCGGATACATGGCGGCCGTGACCGTTCCCTTGCCGATCTTTCACCGAGGTCGCCGCGAATCGCCCGCGCGGCTGCCGCGGGTGAACGGGGCGAACTAGAGGCGGAGATCCTGAGCCGTCAGATCCGAGCAGTTGTCCCGTCGGCGGTGGCGCGAAAACTTGCGGCCCGCGAGATCGCTGACGGCTACAACTGCCAGCGCTAGACCGTCGACGCCGCCTTGGCCGCGTCGAAGCGCACCCGGAAGTCGTCGATCGTCCGCTGGAGGCCGACGTTGACATCCATCTTCGGTGCCCAGCCCAGCCGTTCCCGGGCACGGGTGATGTCGGGCTCGCGCACCTTCGGATCGTCGACCGGCAGATCCTTGTGCACGATGTCGACCTTGGCGCCGGTCTGCTCGCGGATCGCCTCGGCCATCTGCAGCACCGTCCACTCCTCGGGGTTGCCGATGTTGATCGGATCGTGCTCGTCGGACATGAACAGCCGGAAGATCCCGTCGACGAGGTCGTCGACGTAGCAGAACGAACGGGTCTGGCTGCCGTCGCCGTAGACCGTCAACGGATCGCCGTTGAGCGCCTGGGTGATGAAGTTCGGAATCGCCCGGCCGTCGTTGAGGCGCATCCGCGGCCCGAAGGTGTTGAAGATGCGGACGATCTTCGTGTCCACGCCGTGGGAGCGGTGGTAGGCCATCGTCATCGCCTCGGCGAAGCGCTTGGCCTCGTCGTAGACGCCCCGGGGCCCGACCGGGTTGACGTTGCCCCAGTAGGTCTCCTTCTGCGGATGCGTCAACGGATCGCCGTAGACCTCGGAGGTCGAGGCGATCAGGAAGCGCGCGCCCTTGGCCAGCGCCAGGCCGAGGGCGTGATGGGTTCCGGCCGATCCGACCTTGAGGGTGTGGATCGGGTAGTCCAGGTAATCCTGGGGGCTGGCCGGACTGGCGAAGTTCAGCACGCCCCAGAGCGGACCGGCGAGGTAGACGTAGTTGGTGACGTCGTGGTGGACGAACTGGAAGTCCTTTCGTCCGATCAGGTGCCCGATGTTATCGGTCGAGCCGGTGATCAGGTTGTCCATCGCGATGACGTCGAAGTCCTCGTCGAGAAAACGTTCACAAAGATGAGAACCGAGAAACCCGGCTCCGCCCATGACCAGAACTTTCCTTCTCACGCGATTACTCTCCTAGATTCCGATCGAGCGGGTTCTTCCCCGGCTGTTGATCACGGGACGAGCGATGCAGTACCCAGGCCGGCAGCGAGGCCGGTCGTTCCAGCATGACGCCGGCAAGGTACAACTGCACACGTCGATTTCTCGTATTCCGATAAAGTTCCAGCGGATGGCTCGATCGAAGGGGCCAGGTCAGCGCCCGCCGCCACGGCGCCAGCCGCAGCATACGAACCACGTGATCCGGGATCAACTCGGGCCAGAGCTTCTTCATGTGTTCCAGTGACGCGGCCGCCGCCGCGGAACCACCCCAGTCCCGCACCCTCGCAACCACCTCGTCCCAGGAGAAGTTCGGCTCTCGGGCAAGAAAGCGCAAATCGATCAGATTCTTCAGCCCCGGACCGAAATAGTGAGAGAAATGGTGCACCAGCAGGTGGGCGGCGAAGTCGTGGTCCTCCAGCCGCAGGACCTTGCGCCCGGCGACCTCCGTCGGCACCGCCCGGTCGAACAGATCCTCGACCCGCAGGGTGTAGCGGCCCTCCTGGACCAGGTTCCAGTGCAGCTCGAAGTCGACGGGGACCGGCCCCGGTCCCTCGAGGGGTAGATGATGGCTCCCGCGGATCCAGTGGGTCCGCTCGGGCTCGGGCGGCGACTCCCAGCCGCCCTCCTCCAGGGCGGCCAGGGCCGCCTGCAGCTCCTCGGGGCGCACCAGCAGATCCACGTCGACCAGCATCCGCTGGTCGAAGCCGGCATAGAAACGACCCAGGGTGTCGGCGCCCTTGAGGGCCAGCGGGGTGACTCCATGGGCCGCGAGCAGGTCCAGCGCCTGCTCCAGCCGGGCGAGCAACAGCAGGTTGTCGTTGCGAATCCGCCGGCGCAACCGGCCGAGCTTCTCCCGGGTCTCCTCGCCGAGCAGCGACCAGCGGTCGGCCTGTTCCACGCAGTGGTGGATCCAGGACGGCACCTCGCAGACGAGACAGCGGGAGACGAAGGCGTCGGCTTCCGGCAATCCGTCCGCCGCCACCTCTTCGGCCTCGCTCCAGACGCCGCGCAGGATCGCCAGGATCAGACGGGATTGCTGGGCGTCGCTCAGTGGGGAAGGCAAGAAAGGCACCTCGGCGCTTCTTCGACCCGCTGAACATAAGCGGGCCGGCCACCGGGCGTCAACGACGGACGGACGGTCGTCGTGCATAATCTCGGTCCGGCGCGACGGCGCCACGAGGATCACCGTGGAACGACGGCCACCACGCATCATGCTCTCCGCCGGGGAAGCCTCGGGCGATCGCCTCGGCGCCGGCCTGGCCCTCGCGCTGCGCCGGTTGCGGCCGGACGTCGAACTGTTCGGGATGGGCGGCGAGAAGATGGAGGCGGCCGGCGTGCGGCTGCTCCAGGAGTCCAGCGAGATCTCGGTCGTCGGACTCTTCGAGGTGCTGGCGCACCTTCCGGCGATCCGCGCGGTGATGAGCAAGCTCGAGCGCGCCCTGATCGACGAGCAACCGGATCTGCTGGTGCCGATCGATTTCCCCGATTTCAACCTGCGCCTGGCCGCACGGGCCGCCAGGGCCGAGGTCCCGGTCGTCTACTACGTCGGGCCCCAGGTCTGGGCCTGGCGCGGCGGAAGGGTCCACACGATTCGCCGACTCGTCGAGCGGATGCTGGTGCTGTTTCCGTTCGAGGCGGCGTTCTACGAGCGGGCGAGTGTACCCGTGCGCTTCGTCGGCTACCCGGTGAACGAACCGCCGTCGGTCGACCGCGACGAGCTTTGCCGGAAGATCGGCTTCGACCCGCAGCGTCCGATCCTGGCCTTGATGCCTGGAAGCCGTTCCGGCGAGGTCGGCCGCCAGATCCCGACGATGCGGCGAGCGGCGAGCCAGCTCAAGAGCCGGCATCCCGAGCTGCAGTTCCTGATCCCCCAGGCCTCCGGACTCGACCGGGCGGCTCTAGACCCCCTGGCCGACCTGCCCGACACCCGGGTGCATCGCGGCGACTATCCCGACGTCCTGACGCTCTGCGAGGCCTCGATCGTCGCCGCCGGGACGGCGACCCTGGACTGCGCTCTGGCCGGACTGCCCAGCGTGGTCATCTACTGGATGAACCCGATGTCGTATCGGATCGGCAAGTGGCTGGTGAAGCTGGACCACGTGGCCCTGCCGAACCTGATCGCCGGCCGCCGGGTCTTCGCCGAGCTGATCCAGGCCGAGTACACCGCGACCGCGGTCACCGACGAGATCGAGGCCGTGCGGCCCGGCGGATCGCGCCGTCCGGAAGTGCTCGAAGGACTCCAGGAGATCCGCCGTCGACTGCAGAGCGGCGACGCCTTCGAGGCCGCCGCCCGCGAGGTCCTCGACGCCTGGGATTGTGCTACATTTCCTGCCCGCCCCCACGGTGCCGATTGATTCTTTCGGTCCGGTCATCTCGTGAGGGGCATCTCCTCCGGGGCCACGTTTTGGCGATTCGCTCGATGACCGGATTCGGTGCTGGGAGCGCCTCCCGCGGCGGTGTGAGAATCTCCGTCGAACTCCGCGCCCTGAACAATCGCTTCGCCGACGTCCGCATGCGCCTCCCGAGCGAACTCGCCTCGGCCGAGCGGGAGATCCGCAAGAAAGTTCTCGGACGTGTTCGTCGCGGACGGGTCGATCTGTCACTCTCCTTGACCCGGGACGGCGAGGTCGACGACGGCCCGACCCTCAACCGTCCGCTCCTCGACGCCGTGATCGCCGCAGGGGAGACGCTACGCGCGACCCACGGCACCAGCGGCGAGATCGATACGTCCCGCTTGCTGTCGATGCCCGGCATGATTCGCAACGAGCAGACCGATCTGGCCTGGGACGAGGACGATCGTGCGGCCCTCGACGCAGCGCTGTCGGCGGCCCTCGACGCCCTGGACCAGGACCGGGTCCGGGAAGGGGAGAGCCTGGCGATCGAGCTGCGGACGCGGGTCGGCAACCTCAAGAAGCTGGCGGCCAGGATCCGCGCCGAGTCGGCCACCTCCGCCGCGACCGCCCGGGACCGGCTGATCGAGCGGCTGAACACCCTGGCCGGCGAGGTCGAACTGGACCCCAGCCGGGTCGCCCAGGAGGCGGTCGTCCTCGCCGACCGCTGTGACGTCACCGAGGAGATCGTGCGCCTCGACGGCCACCTGGAGCAGGCGGACAAGCTCCTTGACGGAAAGAAGGATCAGCCCCTGGGGAAGCGGCTGGAGTTCCTGGTCCAGGAGCTGCTCCGGGAAGGCAACACCGTCGGCAGCAAGTCGGCAACCCTCGAGCTCAGCCGCCTGGCGATGGAGGTCAAGGTCGAGGTCGAGAAGGTCCGGGAACAGGTGCAGAACCTGGAATGAGCCAGCTGCCACCAGGATCGGGCCTGCTGTTCGCGCTCTCCGCGCCGTCGGGGACCGGCAAGTCGACCCTCGCCGCCCGGCTGCTCGAGCGGGTCCCCGGGCTCCGGTTCTCGGTCTCCTACACGACCCGCGAGCCCCGCCAGGGAGAGCAGAACGGCCGGGAGTACCACTTCGTCGACCGGGCCCGATTCGACGAGATGGTGGCCCAGGGGGCCTTCCTCGAGTGGGCGCAGGTCTTCGAGCAGTGCTACGGTACGGGGTTGGAGACGACCCGGGAGATCCTCGAAGGAGGCACCGACGTCCTGCTGGACATCGACGTCCAGGGGGCCCGGCAGCTCGCCGATGCTCCGTTGCCGGCCGTGAAGATGATGCTGCTTCCGCCCGACTTTCCCACGCTGGAGAGTCGTCTGCGGGGCAGGGACAGTGAGTCCGACGAGATCGTCCGCCGGCGCCTGTCCGAGGCGCGGGACGAGTTGAAACGCTTCGAGGAGTTTGATTATCTGGTCGTCAACGACGATCTGAACGCCGCAACCGATGCGCTGGTCTCGATCGTGAAGGCCGAGCGACTCCGCCCGGCCCGGGCCGGAGAGCGAGCGCGGCAGATCATGAAGACGTTCCCCGCCGGGAACGACTGATCGATCCAGGCACGGGAAGGGAGAACCTAGATGTACAAGCTGCCCCGGAACCTCAAGAGCAAATACGAGTTCGTCACGCTGGCGTCGAAGCGCGCCGAGCAGCTGCAGATGGGCGCCCAGCCCAAGGTCGATCGTGCGCACCGCAAGGCGACGGTCGTGGCCCAGGAAGAGGTCGCCACCGGCCTCGTCGCCCTCTGGGAGCCGGAAGAGGAAGTGATCTCCGAAGAGGCGGAAGAGGAGTAGCCTCGGGAGCGGGCCGTGCTGATCGCACTTGGCGTCACCGGCGGCATTGCCGCCTACAAGGCCTGCGAGATCGTCCGTGGTCTGGACAAGGCCGGCGCGGCGGTCCAGGTCATCCTGTCCTCGAATGCAGAGCAGTTCGTCACCCCGCTGACGCTGCAGACGCTCTCCCGTCGCCGGGTGCTCGACCGCACCTTCGGTCTCGACGACGAGCAGACGGTCCGCCACATCGAACTGACCCGGGAGATCTCGGCCCTGGTCGTCGCACCGGCGACCGCGAACATGCTGGCCAAGTTCGCCTCGGGAGTCGCCGACGACTTCCTCTCCACGTTCTACATCTCGGTCACCGCACCGGTGATCGTCGCCCCGGCGATGAACACCCGGATGTGGCTGCACGAGACGACCCAGCACAACGTCGCCCGGCTCCGCGACCGGGGCGTCGAGGTGATCGATCCCGCGTCGGGCTGGCTCGCCGAGGGCGAGATCGGCTGGGGCCGGATGGAGGAGCCGGCGCGGATCGTCGAGGTGGCACTGCGGGCCGCTCGCCGGACGACCGAGCTTGCCGGGCAACGGGTGGTGGTGACCGCCGGTCCGACCCGGGAGGCGATCGATCCGGTCCGGTTCCTCTCCAACCGGTCGTCGGGCCGGATGGGCTTCGCCCTCGCCAGCGCCGCCGCGCGGCGCGGCGCAGACGTCACGCTGATCGCCGGGCCGGTGCAGTTGCCGACACCCTTCGGCGTCCAGCGCGTCGACGTGCAGACCTCGCGGGAGATGCGCGAGGCGGTCCTGTCAGCCCGGGACGGCGCCGACTACGTGTTCATGTGCGCCGCGGTCTCGGACTACCTGCCGGTCGCCAGCGACCAGAAGATCAAGAAGTCCGGTGAGAGCCTGACCCTCGTCCTGGAGGAGGGCCCCGACATCCTCGCCGAGCTGGGCCGCGATCGCCGCGAGCGAATCCTGGTCGGTTTCGCCGCGGAAACCCAGTCCCTCCTCGAGCACGCACGGGCCAAGCTGGTCCGGAAGAACATCGACTTCCTCGTCGCCAACGACGTCTCCCGGCCCGATATCGGCTTCGATGCGAAGGAGAATGCCGTTACGATCCTCGACCGGGACGGAAGCAGCGTCGAAGTGCCCCGGCAGTCCAAGACGCTCGTGGCGGGGACGATCCTCGACCATGTGACGCGGACGGCCGCCCGGGGCCAGGGAGAAGCACGTGGCAGTCAATGACGGCCCGAGGGGCGATCTGGCGACCTGGGTCAGCTACCTGCGTGAGATGGGAGTGCGCGACCTCCGCGTGCCCGCACCGCAACGGCCGGCGAAGAAGAAACCGGGCCCGGCCGCCGGCGTTCGATCGGCACCGCCCCCAGCGGAGCTGCGCGAGACGCTGACCTCGGCCCGGCGGCAGGCGAAGCAACAGCCGAGCCTGCTTGCGAGCGACCAGCCGTTCCCCGCGGAACGTCACCCGGATCCCGCGGCGCGGCTCGTCGAGATCCGCGAGGAGCTGGGGGATTGCAAGCGCTGCAAGCTGCATCAGGGCCGGACGAAGCTGGTCTTCGGCGTCGGTAGCCCCCAGGCCCGGTTGATGTTCGTCGGCGAGGGCCCCGGCGAGAACGAGGACCTCGAGGGCGAACCGTTCGTCGGCCGTGCGGGCAAGAAGCTCGACGAGATGATCGTCGCCGTCGGTCTGTCCCGGGCCGAGGTCTACATCGCCAACATCGTCAAGTGCCGTCCGCCCAACAACCGCGACCCCGAACGGGACGAGGTCGAGACCTGCTCGCCGTTTCTCGACAAGCAGATCGAGGCGATCCGGCCACGGGTCCTGGTGACTCTCGGCGGGCCGGCGACGAAGACGTTGCTGCGGACGACGACCGGCATCACCAAGCTCCGGGGCAACTGGCACGAGTTTCGCGGAATCCCGGTGATGCCGACGTTCCACCCGGCCTTCGTCCTGCGCAACTACACCGTGCAGACCCGTCGCTCGGTCTGGAACGACCTGCAGGCGGCGGCGAAACGGGCGGCCGAGGATTGAATCGCCGCGACCCTTCCGGGTTCGCCGCGGTCGCCGTCCCCGTTCCCGTTCGCCGGCTGTTCACCTATCGCGTCCCGGCTTCGCTGGCCGGCTCCCTCGCGGTCGGCGTGCGGGTCAAGGTTCCCTTCGGACCCCGCACCGTCACCGGTACCGTCGTCGAACTTCCCGCCGAGGACCCCGGCGAGTCGGTCAAGGCCAGGGAGATCCTCGGCCTCGCCGCCGACGATCGACGCCTGCCGCCGGAGATCCTCGAGCTGACCCGGTTCGTCGCCGACTACTACCTCTGCTCCTGGGGCGAAGCGATCGAGACCGCGCTGCCGCCGGCGGGGAACAGCGGCCCGCCACGGATCACCGTCCGCCGCGCCCCGGGGCGGTCCGCCGACGAGCTTCCGGCCCGGGCGGTGGCGCGACGCCGGGTGATCGAGGCGTTGCCGGAGAACGGTTCGGCGATGGCCGTCGACCAGCTGGCGCCGGCCGACCGGCGCTTGCTGCCGGCGCTGGAACGGGACGGCTGGGTCGTCCGCGGCCGGGCCACGACGAACCCGATCGGCGAGCAGCCCCAGCGACCGCCGCGGGCTCCGGCCCTCGAGCCGACCCCGGGGCAGGCCGAAGCGCTGGCCTTGCTCGCACCGCTGCTCGACGAGGGCGCCTTCGCTCCGGTGCTGCTCCACGGCGCAACGGGTTCGGGAAAGACCGAGGTCTACTTCCGTGCCGCGGAGCAGGTGCTCGCCGCGGGCCGGGGAGTAATCTACCTCGTCCCGGAGATCGGCCTGACGCCGCTGCTGCTCTCCCGGGTGTCCGCGCGATTCGGAGATCGTGCCGTCGTCATGCACAGCGCGCTTCCCCGGGCCCGGCGTGTCGCGGCCTGGGAGGCGCTGCGGGACGGTCGCTCCCGGTTCGTCGTCGGCACCCGCTCGGCGATCTTCGCGCCGCTGCAGGACCCGGGCCTGATCGTCATCGACGAGGAACAGGACGGCTCGTACAAGCAGGCCGAGACGCCGCGTTACAACGCCCGGGACCTGGCGGTCGTCCGCGGGCGACAGGCCCGCAGTGTCGTGCTGCTGGGCTCCGCGACACCCTCGATGGAGTCGTATCACCACGCACGGAACGGGCGGTACCTGCTGATCCGCCTCGGCGGACGGGTCCAGGAGCGACCGTTACCCGAGGTCGAGGTCGTCGACATGCGCGAGGAGTACCGCAAGCACGACGAGGTCACGCCGGTCTCCGAGAGTCTGTTCCGCGAGCTTGCGGCCTGCCTCGTCCGCGGCGATCAGGCCCTGGTCCTGCGCAACCGCCGGGGCTGGGCACCGGCGCTGTTCTGTCCGACCTGCGGCGAGCGGGTGCGCTGCAACGATTGCAGCGTGGCGTTGACGTGGCATCGCGCAGACCAGCGACTGCGCTGCCACTACTGCAACTTCGAGACCCGCTTCCCCGACGCCTGTCCGCATTGCCGTGGCGATGAGTTGAAGCTGCTCGGCGAGGGCACGGAACAGGTCGAGGAGCTGTTGCGCGAACGATTCCCGGAGGCGCGGATCGCCCGGATGGACCGGGATGTGCTGCGCAAGCGCGGCGCCCACGAGAAGCTGCTACGGAGCTTCGATCGGCGGGAGATCGACATCCTGGTCGGAACCCAGATGATCGCCAAGGGGCACGACTTCCCCAGGGTGACCCTCGTCGGCGTGATCTCCGCCGATCACTCCCTCGGGCTGCCGGACTTCCGCGCCGGCGAGCGGACGTTCCAGCTCCTGACCCAGGTCTTCGGCAGGGCCGGACGCGGCGAGCGGCCCGGTCGGGTCGTGGCCCAGGCCTTCGACCCGGGACACCCGTTGATCGGCCAGGCCGTGGCCCAGGACTTCGAGAAGTTCTACGAGAACGAGGTCGGCTACCGGCGCGCGCTGCGCTATCCGCCCTTCGCGGCGGTCGTCCAGTTGCTGATTCACGATCCGGACGAAGGTCGGGCCCGGCAATGGGCGGCGGTCCTCGCCGACCACCTCCGGGAGGTCTCGGGCGGGAGGTTGCTGCTGGCGGGTCCCGGCCCGGCGCCGATCGAACGACTTCGCGGTCGTTTCCGGATGCGTATCCTGGCCCGGAGCGCCGGCCGGCGACGACTGGTCGAGGCGGTCGACCGTGCGGTTCGGGCGGCCGAGGGTGTCGTGCCGCGAAAGTCACTCGTGATCGACGTCGATCCACTGTCGGTGCTCTGACCGGAGTCGTCATGACGGAGACCAGACAGACCGACCGGGGCATCGTCGTCGCCTCGATCCGTGCGCGAGAAAAGGCGCGCTGGCAGGAGGCCCTCGCCGCGGTGCCGGCCGGGGTCGGCCTCGTCGAGCTCCGGGCCGATGATCTGGACGAAGAGCAGATCCGGGCCTGTGTCCGCGATGCCGGGCGCGACCTGATCGTCACCGTCCGACGCCGTGAGGACGGGGGTGGTTACGACGGGCCCGAGGCCGTTCGCCGGCGCCGGCTCGAAGCGGCCCTGGAGGCGGGTGCGGCCTGGATCGACGTCGAGCTCGACCGGGGGCTGAAGGAGCTGGCCTCGGGTCCCGGGGCGTCGCGCACGATCCTCTCCCATCACGGTGGTGATTGCGAGCCGGCGCAGCTGCGGAGAATCGTCGAGGAGATGGCGGAGACCACCGCCGGACGCTGGAAGGTCGTGCCGGTGGCGCAGGCTCCGGTCGATGTTCTCGCGATTCGGTCACTCCTCGACGAATACCGGGACGGTCGCCCGCTGGCCGCGTTCGCCATGGGACGGCAGGGTGCGATCAGCCGTCTGCTGGCCTGCGCCTGGGGTTCCTGGGGCAGCTATGGACACGTCGCCGGCGCCGAGGCCACGGCGCCGGGGCAGTACTCGGTGCAGCGGCTCCTCGAAACGTTCGACGTCACCGGTATCGGTCCCGGGACGCGACTTCACGGGCTGATCGGCTCCCGGCTCGGGCTCAGTCCCTCGCCGGCGATGCACACGGCGGCACACCGCGCCGCCGGGAGGGATGCCCGGCTGCTGCCGCTGGAGATCGACGAGTTCGACGCGGCTGCAGAGCTGGCAGCCGGGCTGGGACTGTGCGGAATGGCGGTGACGATGCCGTTCAAGATCGACGCCGCCGCACGTTGTGCCGCCCTCGATCCCGCCGCGGAGATCTCCGGTTCGGTCAACACGGTGCGGATCGACGCCGACGGCTGGAAGGGCTTCGACACCGACGGACCGGCGGTGGTCCAGGCACTGAGTCGTCGACGGGCTCTGACGGGTGACCGGGTGGTGCTGCTCGGTGCCGGCGGCGTCTCCCGGGCGATCGGCGCGGCGCTGATCTCGTCGGGAGCCCGGGTCACGCTGTTCCATCGTGACGAGGAGCGGGGGCGCAGGACCGCGGCGGCGATCGGGGCCGGCTTCGGCTCGATGGCCGACTGGCCCGGGACGGAGTGGGATGTGCTGGTCAACGCCACGCCCCTCGGACGGAACGACGAGCCGGTCGTCGCCGCGGACCAGCTCGGCGGAAGCGCGGTCGTCGACGTCGTCTACCGCCGCGACCCGACCCCGCTGGCGTTGGCCGCCCGGGAACGCGGTCTGCTGCTGGTCGACGGGATGGCGATGCTGGTCGGCCAGGCGCGGCTCCAGATCGAACGACTCGAGGGCTCGCGCCCCGACGCCCGGTTGCTCGAAGAGGCTTGCCGACGGGATCTGGAGGCCGGCCGCGTCGATTGAGCCGCAGCGATCGGGCGGGCCACGGCGCCACCCCTCCGCGGGCTCTACTATGGCATGATCTCCAGACGGGGATGGAGGACTGTGCATGCGACAAACGTGGGTGCTTCTGGGGTTCGTGGGCCTGTTGACGCTGACCGGTTGTGTCGGCAGCAACAAGATCGACGGGCCCAGGGACGCGTCGGGCCTGGACAAGAAGCTCTCGACCTTCGTCTACATCGAGGAAGGCGACATCGCCTCGTTGATCGTCAACACGCGGATCGCCCGCTATCGCGACAACTCGGACTACGTCCCGTTCCAGATCTCGGTGGCCAACCGAGGCCTGCGCCAGATCTCGCTCAGCCGCGAGTCCTTCGAGCTGACCGATGAAGAGGGGAATCGCTACCCCTGTGTCGGTCCGCGGGAGTTGCTCGACGGCTACGAGTTCCTCGACCTCGATCGGTCGCCGACCCTCGCCGACCTCGAGGGCATGGTCTTCGACCGCTTCGCCGCGTTCACCCGCTACCCGAGCAACTTCAGCCCGACCCGCTCGGCGATCCAGGGCACCGTCAGGGACACCGTCAACCTGCCCAAGTTCGGCTACCTCGTCGACTTCGTCTACTTCCCCAAGCCGCCGACCGGCGTCAAGGGTCACCGCTTCGAACTGACGATGACCGCCCCCGAACTGGAAGACCCGATCTTCGTCAAGTTCGAGGTCAAGTGACGCGATGAACCTGCTGCTGCTCGACAACTACGATTCGTTCACCTGGAACCTCTACCAGTACCTGGAGGAGCTGGGTGCTTCGGTTCGCGTCGAGCTGAACGATCGGATCGGTGTCGACGAGGTGCTCTCCGGCGGGTTCGACGGGATCGTCATTTCGCCCGGCCCCGGTCGCCCCGAACGTGCGGGAATCAGCCTGGCGCTGATCCTCGCGGCGGCCGGTCGAATCCCGCTGCTCGGCGTCTGTCTCGGTCACCAGGCGATCGCCCAGGCCCACGGGGCGACGATCGTCGAGGCGCCGACGTTGATGCACGGCAAGACCTCGCAGATCGTCCACCAGAACAGCGGCCTGTTTCGCGGTCTGCCCGACCGGTTCGAGGCGACCCGCTACCACTCGCTGGTCGTCGACGAGAGCACGCTCCCCGACTGCCTGATCGTCAACGCCCGGACGGCCGACGGCGTGATCATGGGCTTGCGCCACCGGCGCCACGAGCTGCACGGCGTCCAGTTTCATCCCGAGTCGATCCTGACCCTCTCCGGAAAGAGGTTGCTGCAAAACTTCCTCGATCGGATACGCTCTCCGGTGAACGCCTGATTCCCGGGCGCAGCGAGAGGGTCATGCCCGCACCCTGCAAGATCGATCTTCACACCCACGTCCTCCCGGAGCGCTGGCCCGACCTGGCGCAACGCTACGGCTACGACGGATTCATCCGGCTCGAGCATCACGAACCGCGCAAGGCGCGGATGATGAGCGGGGACACCTGCTTTCGCATCATCGACGACAACTGCTGGTCCGCGGCCCGACGGATCGAGGAGTGCGACCGGCACGGCGTCGACGTCCAGGTGCTCTCCACCGTCCCGGTGATGTTCGCCTACTGGGCCAAGGCCCAGGACGCGCTGGACCTGGCGCAGATGCTCAACGACCACGTCGCCGGCATGGTCGGGGAACACCCGCGACGCTTCCTCGGGCTGGGTACGATTCCGCTCCAGGATCCGGAGCTCGCGGTCGCCGAGCTCGAGCGTTGCGTCGGCGAGCTCGGCCTGGCCGGCGTGCAGATCGGCTCCCACGTCAACGAGTGGAACCTGGACCACGAGGCGTTGTTCCCGGTCTTCCGGCGCGCCGCGGAGATCGGCGCCGCGGTGTTCGTGCATCCATGGGACATGCTCTCGGCCGACCGGATGAAGAAGTACTGGATGCCCTGGCTCGTCGGGATGCCGACCGAGACGACGCTGGCGATCTGCTCGATGATCTTCGGCGGCGTGTTCGAGCGGCTGCCGCAACTGCGGGTCGCCTTTGCCCACGGCGGCGGATCGTTCCCGGGCACCCTGGGACGGATCCAGCACGGCTTCGACGTGCGGCCGGATCTCTGCGCCGTCGACAACCCGGTCCCGCCGACGAACTACCTTGGTCGCTTCTGGGTCGACTCCCTCGTTCACGACGAGCAGGCGTTGCGCTTCCTGATCGCGTTGATCGGCGCGAACCGCGTTGCGCTGGGAACCGATTATCCGTTTCCGCTGGGCGAGCTGCAGCCGGCTGCGCTGATCGAGTCGCTGGCGGATCTCTCCGACGACGATCGGGCGTGGCTGCTGTGGCGCTCCGCCGCGGAGTTTCTGGGGCCGGCGGCGGACGCCGTGCGGCCGGACCGGAGGCAGAGATGACCGGCGCCGTGTTCGTCCCCGACGCCGAACACGCCCGGGCCCTCGACGAGGGCGACGAGCTCAGCGCCCTGCGGGCCCGCTTTCGCCTTCCGCGGCGAGACGGAGCGGAGGCGGTCTACTTCGCCGGCCACTCCCTCGGGCTGCAACCGGTCGAGGTCCCCGAGTTGATCCGGCAGGAGCTCGACGCCTGGGCCGAGCATGCGGTCGACGCCCATTTCTCGGCGGCGGCTCCGTGGTACTCGTATCACGAGGATTTTCGCGAGCCGACCGCCCGGCTCGTCGGCGCTCGACCCGAAGAGGTCGTCGTCATGAACGGTCTGACGACGAACCTGCACCTGATGCTCGTCTCGTTCTACCGCCCGACGACGAAGCGTCACGCGATCGTGATCGAGAGCTGCGCCTTCCCGTCGGACACCTACGCCCTGCGTTCGCAAATCCGCTTTCACGGCGGGGACCCGGATCGATCGCTCTGGGTCGTCCGCCCTCGCGAAGGCGAGGACACGATCCGTCCCGAGGACGTCGACGACCTCCTCGAACGCAGCGGCGACGAGATCGCCCTGGTCCTGCTCGGCGGCGTGAACTACTTCACCGGGCAGTACCTGCCGATCGCCACCATGACCGAGACCGCCCACTCCCGCGGTTGTATCGTCGGCTGCGATCTGGCCCACACCGCCGGTAACCTCCCGCTGCAGCTCCACGACTGGAACGTCGACTTCGCGGTCTGGTGCGGCTACAAGTACCTCAACGCCGGTCCCGGAGGCGGAGCCGGTTGTTTCGTGCACGAGCGGCACATCGGCAACCGTGACCTCCCGCGCTTCGCCGGCTGGTGGGGCAACGACCCGGCGTCCCGCTTCCGCATGCACCTGGAGCCCGAGTTCCGTCCCGTCGCCAGCGCCGATGCCTGGCAACTGTCGAACCCACCGATCCTCTCCATGGCGCCCCTGCGGGCCTCGTTGCGACTGTTCGACGAGGCCGGGATGGAGCGGCTACGGGCTCGTTCCCTGCGACTCACCGCCTACCTGGAGAGCTGGATCGATCACGTCGGCGATCCACGGATCCGGATCATGACGCCCCGGGACCCGTCTCGTCGCGGCTCGATGCTGTCGCTGTTCGTCGCCGCGGGAGCCCGGGCGCTGGCCGATCGACTGCACCGGGCGAACATCGTCGTCGACTACCGCGAGCCCGACGTGATCCGCGCCTCGCCGGTTCCGCTCTACAATTCGTTCGAGGATATCCGGCGCTTCGGCGAAGCGCTGCTGGCCTGGTCCCGGGAGACCGCGGCATGAACCACGCCGTCGCCCGGCGGCCCCACGGAGAGTACCGATGGCCCTGAACTACAGCCAGTATCTGGAGATCGAACGGCTCCTGTCGCTCCAGACGCCCCAGAGCGATCCGCCGGAGCACGACGAGACGCTGTTCATCATCATTCACCAGGTCTACGAACTCTGGTTCAAGCAGATCCTCCACGAGCTGGACAAGGTCAAGATCGACTTCTCGAACAACGACCTTTACGGCGCCCTGGCGACCCTCAAGCGCGTGCGGATGATCGTCAAGACCCTCGTGGCCCAGCTCGACGTGCTCGAGACGATGACGCCGATGTCGTTCTCGTCCTTCCGCGACCGGCTCGACACCGCATCGGGCTTCCAGTCGACACAGTTTCGCGAGACCGAGTTCGTGCTCGGCTACAAGCGCAAGGAGGTCATGCAGTACCTCGACCCGGAATGGCCCGGCACACCCCGGGTCGAGCGCCGGCTCGCCGAGCGCTCGTTGATGGATCACTTCTACGAATTCCTCGAGCATCGCGGGGCCACGCACCCGGAGAAGCTGCGGACCAAGCCGGTCGAGGATCCGACGGAGCCGAACCCGGTGATCCAGCAGGAACTCCTGCGGATGTACGTCGAGCAACCGGACGCCGCGATCCTGTTCGAGTTGATGACCGACGTCGATGAGGGGCTGCAGGAGTGGCGTTACCGTCACGTCAAGGTCGTCGAGAGGACGATCGGCATGAAACGCGGCACCGGCGGGAGCCCGGGCACCGACTTCCTGAAGAAGACGCTGTTCCGTTCGATCTTCCCCGACCTGTGGCTGATCCGCCGGGAGATGTAGTCGTGCTCTACGACATCTCGCCGCCGCTGTCCCCGGAGCTGGCGGTCTGGCCCGGCGACACGCCACTGTCCCGGGAGGTGCTGCTGGAGATGAAGCGCGGGGACAACCTGACCCTCTCCACCTTGCACTCGACGGTCCACGCCGGGGCCCACGCCGACGCCCCGAGCCATTACGGTGCCGACGCGCCGTCGATCGAGGGGCAACCCCTCGACCTGTATCTGGGCACCTGCCGGGTGCTCCCGGTCACGGTGTCGCCCGGCGAGCGCATCGGGCCCGAGCAGCTTCCCGACGAACTCGCCGCGGAGCGAGTGCTGCTGGCGACCGGGAGCTATCCCGACCCGACCTCGTTCGACGAGGCGTTCGCCGCGCTGTCGGTCGAGCTTGTCGAGGAGCTACACCGTCGCGGTGTCCGACTGGTGGGAATCGACACGCCCAGCGTCGACACCTTCGCCTCGAAGGATCTTCCGGCACACCGGGCGATCCTCGCCCGGGAGATGGCGATCCTCGAGGGGCTCGTCCTCCGGGACGTGCCGCCGGGGCTTTACGAATTGATCGCGCTTCCGCTGCGCCTGGTCGGCTTCGACGCCAGCCCGGTCCGGGCCGTTCTGCGAACCCTCGATCGCGGGTGACCGCGCCGTCGGTGGTGACGAGCACAGCCGCTCTGTTATCCTCCGGCCGAGGTCGCGTTACGGGTGCCCACCCGGCCCCCCGCCTCGGAGGAGGACCGCCGTGAACGAGCCGTCGGGAAATCAGGCAGGGACCGCCACGGAAGCGCCTCCGGCCCGCCGCGGAACTCCGTACGACCGCTTCATGAGGAACAGCCGGCAGTTCGTCGGGATCGCCTTCGTCTTCGCCGTCTCCTTCCTCGGGCAGCCGCGCCAGGACTGGTGGGTCGCCGGCCTCGTCCTGATCGGCGTCGGGATGCTGATCCGGCTCTGGGCTTCGGGCTTCGTCAAGAAGGACAAGCAGCTGGCGATGGAGGGGCCGTACTCGCTGGTGCGTCATCCGCTCTACGTCGGCAATCTGCTGATCGGTTTCGGCTTCTGCTTCGCGTCCGGCCTCGTCTGGAGCTTTCCGGCCTTCGTCGCCGTGCTGGTGCTGTTCTACCCGCCGGCGATCCGCATGGAGGATGCGAAGCTCCACGGCTTGTTCGGGACCCAGTGGGAGACGTGGCGCGCCAGCACCCGGGCGCTGATTCCGACGCTGCCTCCCGCCGGACCGCTGACCGGCCCGTGGTCTTTCCGCCAAAGTCTGATCCAGAACGGCGAACCGGTCTACGTGCTGATCTTCGTCGGCCTGGTCTACTACCTGCAGCGACAGTTCTGACCGGTATCGCCTCCCAAGTGGCCTCCCCACGACGTAGCTGGATCGAAGCCTCCCTCCAGGCACTGGGGCGCGACGG
>CALNYP010000074.1:0-6351 GCA_942490715.1 uncultured bacterium | reverse complement strand
CTACATCGCCGACTCCCCGAGCCTCAAGCGCACCGACCTGGCCGATGCCAGGCGGTTCTGTGCCGAGCACTCGATCCGGCTGGTCGTCCTGCGCACCGACGAACTCGCCGACCCGCGCTACGCGGCGAACCCCGGGAACCGCTGCTACTACTGCAAGAGTCGACTGTACGAAACCCTGACCGGTCACGCCGACCTCGACCCTCTGGCCTGGCGCCTCAATGGCACCAACGTCGACGACCTCGGCGACCATCGTCCGGGGCTGATCGCCGCCGGAGAGCATCAGGTCCGAGGTCCCCTCGCCGAGTGCGGCGTCGCCAAGCCAACGATCCGGGCTCTCGCCCGGCGCTTCGACCTGCGCTGTGCGGAGAAACCGGCCAGCCCGTGCATGAGCTCGCGGATCCCCTACGGGCAACCGGTCACAGCGACGAAGCTGCAGCAGATCGAGGCCGGCGAGGCGTTCCTGGCCCGCTGCGGTTTCCCGGTCGCCCGGCTGCGGCATCACGGACGCCGGGCCGAGCTCGAAGTACCGGTCGATCGTCTCGCCGAACTCCGCGGCCGCCTCGCCGAGATCGCCACGCAGTTGCGCGGCCTCGGCTTCGACGAGACGACGATCGACAGCGAGGGCTTCTGCTCAGGGAAGCTCAACCGCTCGCTAACGACCGCCGCTCGGCCCGCCATCCCTCGAGACTGAACCGGCTCAGGCCAGGTCGAACAGGATCGCTTCGCTGGGCTCGAGGGCCCGGATCGTCAGCGCCGCCTCGTCGCTCAGGGCGACGCCGTCGCCGGCCTCGACACGTTCCCCGTTGACCTCGATCGCTCCCCGGATCAGCTGGAGCCAGGCATGGCGGCCCGGGCCGATCGGGTGAACCAGCTCGTCGTTCGTGTCGAGCAGCGTCGCGAACAGCTCGACGTCCTGGTGAATCGCCAGCTCGCCGTCGGCGGGCCTCGGCGAGACCAGCCGCCTCCAGCGACCGCGCTTCTCCTCGGGCGCAAACACCCGCTCTTCCCAGCTGGGGGCGAGTCCCGCCTGACCCGGCTGCAGCCAGATCTGCAGCAGGTGCGTCGCGTCGGTCGAGGACGGGTTCTTCTCGCTGTGGGTGATGCCCGTTCCGGCGGACATGCGCTGCACGCCGCCGGCCCCGAGAGTGGATCGGTTCCCCTGACTGTCGGTGTGCTCGAGCTGCCCCTCGACGACGTAGGAGACGATCTCCATCTCGGCGTGGGGGTGGCGAGGGAATCCGGTGCCGCCGGCGATCCGGTCCTCGTTGATCACGCGCAGCGCACGAAACCCCATCTGCTCGGGGTTGTAGTAGTCGGCAAAGGAAAACGTGAACCGTGTATCGAGCCAGCCGTGGTTGGCCTGGCCCCGATCTGCGGAACGTCGAATCTGCATCATCTCGGCCTCCGATCGACCGTCGGGGGAGGATCCGACAGCGCCGTTGCGATGCCGGCCTGACAAGCCGGGTTACCTCGCTGTCGTCTATCAGGTTTTTCAAGAACGGCGACCTCCGGCGGCAAAGAAGCAGAGTCACCGGGTTGCTCGTCGCTTCAACGGGCGACCCGCGAGTTATCATCCCGTGGCTCAGGAGGCGATGCCCACGATGTCAGTCGATCCCACGTCGATCTCGGATCCGTCGATCACGACCCGTGATCGAAGATCGTCATCGCCCTCGCTCACGCCGGGTCAGGTCGCCGGGAGTCTGCTCCGGGATCCCTTCGTGCGCATCGCGTTGTTGCTGATGGCCGCGGCGGCGGCGTTGTTCGCGCTGCCGATCGACATCGACACCCGTGCGTTCCTGTTCGACGACGGCTACGGCATCGCCTCGATCGCCCTGACGATGCTCGCGTTCCAGTTCGGCAAGCGTGTCGCCGGCGCCGGCACGCGCCGCTTCGCCGAGTACGTCACCATCGGCCTGGGCTGCTGGCTGGTGATCCGCATCATCTATCTGGCCTGGCCGGAGTTCTACGGCACTCCGGTCTCCGACCTCGTCGTCGACCTGCTCTACCTGGGGTTCTATCTCCTGCTGGCGCTGGCCAGCCTGACCCGGGCGCACCGGGAGCTGCCGTGGCGTGGACCGGACCTGCCCCGACGGGTCGAGACCTGCGCGCTGATGATCTTCCTCTTCTTCGCGCTGGCCTACTTCGTGCTCGTTCCCGGACAGTTCCACTACGCCGCCTACGACACATGGGTCCCCTCGCTGTACATGTACATCGCCCTCGATCTCTGCCTGGCGTTGCGCTACGCCTACCTGACCCGGGTGACGACCTCCCAGCGGCACCGCTGGACCTACGGGATCATCGCCCTGGCCTGTCTGATCTGGGCGGCGGTCGACCTCGTCGAGACCCTGGGGTATCTCGGACTGCTGGAGACGACACCGGGCAGCGCGATCGAACTGCTCTGGCTGCCGGTGCATCCCGTGCTGATCGCCGCGGCACGGGTACGCCACGTCCCCTTCTTCGCTGCCGCCCTCGCTCCATCGACGCTGCCTCTGCGCCACTTCACCCGGCCCCTGCGGGCGATCGGTCCGGTGGTCGTGCTGGCGTTCCTGCCGCCGTTGCTGCACTTCGCGGGATACCTGACGGGGCTGTTCGACCCGAGCACGCGGGTGCCCCGGGAGGTCCTCGTCCTGATCACGATCCTGGCGTCGGCTGGAGCGCTGCTGCTCTACCTGACCACGTTGACCGCGGCCAACCGGGCACTGTTGACCGACCTGCAAGAGGCCAACGCCCAGCTCCAGCAGTCCCACAAGATGGAGGCGATCGGGCGCCTCGCCGGCGGTGTGGCCCACGACTTCAACAACCTGCTCACCGCGATCATCGGCTACGACGAAGCGCTGCTGGAGCGCCTGGCACCTGCCGACCCCGCGCGCCGGCATGCGGAGCGGATCCGCACCGCCGCGGGCCGGGCCACCGCGTTGACCCGGCAACTCCTGACCTTCGCCCGGCCCCAGACCTTGCGCGTCGAGACCTGCGATCTGAGCGTCGTCGTCGCCGAGCTCGTGCCGATGCTCCGGCCGTTGATCGGCGAGGATATCGAGCTGCTGCTCGAGCACGCGTCTACGCCGGTCCTCGTCCGTGCCGACCGGGCCCAGCTCGAACAGGTGATCGTCAACCTCGTGGTCAACGCCCGGGATGCGATGCCGGAAGGCGGACGACTGACGATCGGCACCGCGGCCGGGCAGCTGACCGCGGAGTCCGGCCCCGACGGACCCGACGCCGAGTCGACCCCCTGCGCCACCTTGACCGTGACCGACACCGGAACCGGGATGGACTCCGCAGCCCAGGAGCGCATCTTCGAGCCGTTCTACACGACGAAGGAGAAGTCCAAGGGCACCGGCCTGGGCCTGTCGACGGTGTACGGCATCGTGCAGCGGGCCGAGGGGATCATCCGCGTCGACAGCCGGGTCGGCGAGGGAACGACGATGCGTGTCATGCTCCCCCGGGTCGAGGCCGCCGACGCGATCGCCGAGGCGAGGGTCGCCCCGGACCCGCCGTCACCCGTCGAGCCGGAGTGGATCGACGGTGCGACGATCCTCGTCGTCGAGGACGAAGACGCCGTGCGCGGGTTGATCCGCGATGTGCTCGAGACCGACGGATACCGCGTCCTCGAAGCCCGGGACGGCGTGCTCGCGCTGGGAGTCTACGAGACCCACGGCGACCAGATCGATCTGCTGCTGACCGACGTCGTGATGCCGCAGATGAACGGGCCGGAGCTGGCGGAGCATCTCGTCGGCGAGCGGGAGGATCTGCAGGTGCTGTTCGTCTCGGGGTACCACGACGAGTCCGATTTCGGCGTCCATCGCCCCCTCGAGCGCGCCGAGTTCCTGCCCAAGCCGTTCACCCCGACCGATTCTGCTGGTGAAGGTCCGCGGGATGCTCACACCACGGCAGATGTGACCGGCGAGGGAGCGGCGGCAGCCGTCGACGGCCGGTCGTCGAGCCGGTCGTCCCCCGACATCGCGGCGATCGTCTTCTCCAGCGTGCGGGTGATCCGCTCCCGATCGGCGTTCGAATCGTCGGTGAACGTCGGGCGGAAATCGATCGGCTCTCCGAAGGTGATCTTCACCTGACCGCGGCGCGGGAAGGAACGGTCTCGGCCCCAGGCTTCGAAGGCACCGTTGATCGCGACAGGAACGACCGGGACTCCCGTGTGGCGCACGAGGAGCGCCGTGCCCGGCTTGAACCCGCGCTGGCGTCCGTTGAAGGTCCGCTCCCCTTCCGGGAAGATCACCAGCACCCGGCCCAGCCGCAGACCCGCCGCGCCGAGCTGCAGCGCCCGGGTCAGCTGACGGCCGGCATCGACGGGAATCGTCGCCATCGCCCGGGCCAGCACGCCCTTCACGGTTCCCTGGAAGTAATCGGCGTGGCCGAGGTAGAACGCCGCGCGGCGCAGCTCCGGAGGCATCGCCGCGGCGAGCAGGAAGGCGTCGCCGAACGACACATGGTTGACGGCGAGGATCCACGGTTCGTCGACCGACGGAAGCCGGTCCGCGCCCTTGATCTGCAGCCGAACCAGGCGGCGGCGATCGCCTGCGCCGTCACCGCGCCGAAGGAGAGCATGAAGTTGCGGCCGACGGTGTCCTGGGGCAGCGCCGCCCGGGCCTGCTCCAGCACCTCCGGGTCCTGCAGCAGCTCGGACCAGGATTTCACCGGGGGCACGTCGGCTACCCGTGCCGTCGTCTCGCCGGAGGCCGCGGCGTCGAGGACGGCGGCGAGCTCGCCGACGGTCATCGCCGAGGCCAGGCTCTCCGGCGCGCCGTGGGCGGCGGCGCAGGTGCGCGGATCATCTCGGCACGGCCGAGGGAGTCCAGACCGAGGTCGAACTCGAGGTTCATGTCGGGATGCACCGCATCGACCCCGCGCTGATCGAGCCGGCCGGCCTCGATCACGGCGCGGACCGTCGGGGAGTCGGCCGACTGGAGGTCCTCCTCCTTGAAGTCGAAGCTGCGACCCGACGGGCTCTCGTCGACGCCGCGCTCCTCCAGCTCCTTGCGCACCTGCAGGCGTTTGACCTTGCGGGTCGGCGTGCGCGGCAACGGCTCGGTCTGGAGGGTGAAGGTTCGTACCCGCTGATACGACGGCAACTCCAGCGACAGCGTCTCCATCTCGAAGCGAATGTAGTCCTCGATGGTGCCGACCCCTTCCCGGCGGAAGGTATCCAGCTGCGGGACGACGACGGCGTGGAGCCTCTCCCCGCCACCCTCGTCGGGCAACCCGACGACGCAGACCTCGCTGATGAACGGGTTGGCGGCGTAGTGATCGTCGAGCTCCTGGGGGAAGACGTTCTTGCCCGAGGCGAGCACGATCATCTCCCGGGCGCGGCCGGAGATCACCAGGTTGCCCTTGCGATCGAAACGCCCCAGGTCGCCGGTGTGCAACCAGCCGTCCTTGATCATCTCGGCGGTCGCCTCGGGGCGGTTCCAGTAGCCGGCCATGACGGTCGGTCCGCGGATGATGATCTCGCCGACGCCCTCGGGGTTCGGTTCGTGGATCTCGACCTCGACGCCGGGGATCGGCTTGCCGACGGTGTTGACGTCGACGTCGCCGATCGGCGTCGCCGTCGACCCTCCCGTCGACTCGGTCAACCCGTAGGCGATCAGCATCTCGAAACCCCAGTCCTGGTACTGGCGGGCCAGCCCCGGGTCGAGGTACGAGCCGCCGGACAGGACCCAGCGCAGGCGCCCACCGAACGCCTGGTGGATCGTCGGGAACAGCCGGGGTCCGATGTTCTTCCCGGTCGTCCGGCGCACGAAACGGGAGAGGCGCGAGAGGAGGTCGTGAGCCTTGATCGCCCAGGCGCCCCGGGACTCCAGTTCGCTGTGGACGCGATCGCGGAACAGCGCGAAGAACTGGGGCACCGCGCCGAAGCCGGTGACGCCACCGCTGGCCAGGGCGACGCGCACCGCCTGGGGTGTCGACTCCTCGGGGAAGCGTACCGCAGCGCCGATGAACAGCGGGCCGAGGAGGTTGACGATCTGTGCGTAGATGTGGTTCAGCGGCAGGATCGACAGCAGCGTGTCGTCCTCGGTCAGGCCGATGAAGCGGGTCGCGAGATCGATCTCGATCGACAGGTTCGCCTCGGTCAGCACCACCCCCTTGGGATCGCCGGTCGTGCCGGAGGTGTAGACCAGCAGGCGGGGCTGCTCGGGATCGACCTCGTGAAACGCCGCGTCGCGGCCAAGGTCGCCGACGCGATCGAACAGCTTGTCGAAGCGATGGACGTTGTCTGCGCCGACCAGGGCGCTGGCGCGCTCGGCCTGCAGCGGCGAGGCGAGCAGGATCCGGACTCCGGCGTCGGCGAGGATCGACTTCAGCACCTTGTCGGGGTGGTTCGGATCGAGGGGCACCGCG
>CALNYP010000073.1:0-39627 GCA_942490715.1 uncultured bacterium | reverse complement strand
CCCGGGCGATGCCCTGGGCGTCGAGCCCGACGTGGCCGAAGAAGCGCGAGTCCTCGGCGGCCAGCACCGCGGCGATCATCCGCGGCGGGATCGCCTCGTACTCGATCGCCTCGCGCTCCTCGAACCGCGAACCGTAGAGCGTGGCCAGCAGCTCCGGCTCCAGCAGGGCGTGGCGCCGCGGCCTCCCTGCGGAGTCCTGCAGGGCGGCGATCCGGCCGTCGCGAAAGCGGAGGGAGACCCGGTCGATGTTCGCCGCGGTGGTCGGGGTCTGCACCGCCCTCAGGTAGACCTCGATCCCCTGCTCGTGGCGGAGGAACTGGCCGGGCCGGTCGGGGCGGCCGGAGGTCCGGGAGTAGCCGCTGCGCAGCAGCCGGGCTTCGAGCTCCTCCGGCTCCAGCCGGTCGCCCTCGGACAGGACGAGGACATCGCCGTAGACCCGTGAGGGGAGAGGCTGGCGGTGGCCCTCGAAGCGGCGCACGACCTCGACATGGATGTAGAACCAACCAGCCGTCAGGGCGACCAGGGCGACGATCGCCACGGCAAACAGCGTTCGCAGTCGGGGTACGAGACGGCCGCCGCGTTTACGCTTCGAACGACTTCGCCGGCTGGCCCTACGACGTTTGCCCATGCGGGTCCGCAACCGGTCGGGTACGGAGGGTCTCCTTGAGCGGTTTGCCCGCCTTGAATGCGGGGGCGCGCGTCGCGGGGATATCGAGCGCGGCCCCGGTGTGGGGGTTCCGCCCGACTCGCGCCTTGCGCGGCCTCGACTCGAACGTGCCGAAGCCGCTGATCGCCACCTTGTGACCCAGGACCAGCTCCGCGGCGATCAAGCCCACGGCAGGATCGGGGTCAAAGATGGCGTCCACCATGATCCGGACATCCGCCCGGGAGAAGCGGGTCTTCTCCGCGAGGCGTTCCACCAGTTCGGCCTTGTTCATCCTCGTCCTCCTCCTGGCCCGACGGCGGGCCCGAAGTCGCCGTGTCGACGGCCGATCCACGGCGTAGCTGAATGAACTCGTCGCCCCCCCAGGAGATCAAGAAACCCGCCGCATGCCCTCCAGCGCGGAACGGATCACGAAGATGCGGATGTTGTTGTCCGCCTCGTCGGCGGGGAAGAAGAAGAAGCCTGCGGCTTCCTCGTCGGCTCCCTCGCCGAGATATCCCCAGATCTCCTCTCCATCCTTGAACGTGATGATCGCTTGCCGCCCTCCCGGCTGAGCTTCGAGGAACTGTCTCCGGGCCACAAAGTCCCGGTTCCCCATGTAATCCTTGACGTAGAACAGTGCTTTCATGTCATCGAGGCCGACCTTGATCGGCACACCGCCGCCCTCGGCCGGGAGCAGGTGAAAACTCTCCGCCGGCGGCGCAAAATCGTGGGTCACGCCCTTGCGGATCTTGCCGTCCTTCATGTGGACGACGATCTTCTTTTCGTCCATGAAACCTCCTGGCGCGTGACCAGGCGGTCGCGGCCGTCAGGGGCCACGGATCGGCCCGGGGCCATCCTACCGCCCAAAAGGCCCCGCAAGCAAACGGCTTTCTTGACCCGGACCGGCGCCCGCTCCTATGTTCTGCCATCCCCGAGGAGCCTGATCCAGATGCACACCCAGAGCACGACCGAGCCTCGAGCGCGAGCGAACGCCGGCCTCGGCAACCGCCGGATCTTCCTGATCAACAAGCGGTATCAGATCAAGGCCAGCGTACTCACCGCGACGGTGGTGCTGATCTTGCTGGTGTTCATCAACCTGCTGCTCTACTCGGCCAGCGTCCGGAGCAGCGCCGAGATCGTGGCCCAGGCGCCGGAGTTCGCCGACGTCATCCGGGCCCAGGACCAGGCCCAGTTCTACCTGATCCTGCTGGCGTCGGGTGTCTTCCTCGTCGGTGTGTTCATCGTCAGCATCCTGGAGACTCACAAGACCGCCGGAGCGGCCTACAACCTCGGCCGCCGGATGGCGGAGCTTCGCGACGGCAACTACCGCACCTCCCTCAACCTGCGCAAGGGCGATCACCTGATCGAACTCGAGACCTCGTTCAACGATCTGGCCAACGCACTGCGACAGCGAACCGAGATGGACGCCATCGAGCTGGAGGCGATCGCCGCGGGCTGCCAGGATGGTTCGATGCCGTCGGCCGAGATCCAGCAGCGCCTTTCCGGGATGATCGGCGCGAAGCGGGACAGCATCGGCTAGCCGCCTGGGCCCGCCGCGTCACCCCGCCGGGTCGGCGATCCCGGCCTCCTGGAAACCCTTCGCTCGCAGCCGACATGCGTCGCATTCCCGGCAGGGCGTTCCCGAGGGAGAAGGGTCGTAGCACGAGACGGTCCACGCCGGATCGACACCGCAGTCGATCGCCTTGCGGACGATCTCGGCCTTGGTCATCTGCAGCAGCGGCGCGTGGACTCGAAACGCTGCCCTCGACCCCCGGCCCGGGTCGCCAGCGCGGCCAGCCGCTCGAAGGCCGCCAGGAACTCGGGGCGGCAGTCGGGATAGCCGCTGTAGTCCACGGCGTTGACCCCGAGGAAAGATCGCGCGCACCCAGCACCTCGGCCCAGGCCAGGGCCAGGGAGAGGAACAGCGTGTTGCGCGCCGGCACGTAGGTCACCGGGATGCCCGTTCACCGATCGCGTCAGCGTCCGCCCCTTGGGCACCGTCGATCGCCGGAGTCGGTCAGCGCCGACCCGCCGACGAAGGCCAGGTCCAGGTCGACGACGCGATGGCTGGCCGCACCGAGCGCCGCGGCCAGCGCCACGGCCCGCTCCATCTCGACCGCGTGCCGCTGGCCGTAGCGCACCGTCAGGGCGTGGGCCTCGAAGCCCTGCTCGATGGCCAGGGCCAGCGTCGTCGCCGAATCGAGCCCACCGGAGAGCAGGACGACCGCGCGGCCGGCGCCGCTCATCAGACGCCTCGCTCGACGCCGGGCCAGAGGACCTTGTGCAACTGGACCTGGATGCGCACGGGCAAGCCGGTCCTCGAGCGCCCACCGCGCCAGCTCGGCAGGGTTCGAGGGTCTCGTGAACCGCCGAGAACAGGACCGGGCAGCGGCCGGCCAGCTCGCGCGCGCGGATCTGCTCGCGGGCCCACTCGTAGTCGCCGCGGTCGGCCAGCACGAACTTCAACTCGTCCCCTTTCCGCAGGTGCTGCAGGTTGTCCCAGTGGTTCCGCTCGACCTCCCCGCTGGCGGGACATTTCACGTCCACGATGCGCTTGACCCCTGGGGGAACCTGCGCGATGGACAGGCTGCCGCCGGTTTCGAGCAGCACCTCGTAGCCCTCGGCGACCAGGCGCTCCATCAGCGGCACAACGGCGGGCTGGAGCAGCGGTTCGCCCCCGGTGACCTCGACCAGCTTGCACGGGTGGGCCCGGACCCGGTCCAGCACCTCTTCCACCGAGGTCGGCTCCCCCTCGTGGAAGGCGTAGGCTGTGTCACACCAGACGCACCTCAGGTTGCAGCCCGTCAGACGCACGAATACGCACGGGCGCCCGATGTGGGTGGACTCTCCCTGAACGGAAAAGAAGATCTCGTTGACGACGAGCCTCACGGAACCCATTTTACACCTCGGCACCTTCGTACTCGGAGAACATGCCAGGGGGCGAGGCTTCGGGGAATCCATCCCTGTGGCCGCGCTCGCCTGCCGGGTTTCGGCGACGCGAAAGTCGAGGGGACGACATCTTGAACCTCAACGGTCCTCAATTTCTGTCGATGGCAGGCGCACTGGCGCTTCTCGTCGTGCTGCTGTTGATGAACCTGATTCGGGTCCGTCGTATGCGGGTCGAACTGGCGCGGGTTCAAAAGCAACTCACGCGATCCGAAGCGCAGACGAAGGAGGACCAGAGCCGGATGATCTCACGGTTGCGAGCCGAGAAGGGCTCGGTGGCCAGCCTGGCCCTGTCCCTGCCGACGGTGGTCCAGGAACTGAACCGGACCGACATGGACCCACGTCGCGTCCCGGGACTGATCATGAACCTCGTCGAGTCGATCTTCCAGCCAGGGCAGGTGCTGTTCTACGCCGCCCGCGCCGGAGCCAAGGACGGATCCCGCCCGGCCGAGTTGCGCCTGGTGCATCACTTCGGCTTCGGCGACGTGCCCGACGACCTGAAGCGGGTGCCTTTCGGGAAGGGAAAACTGGGGTGGGTCGCGGCGCATCGGATCGACATGCTCACCGAGGACTGGCTCAACCCGGCGCGCACGGAAGGCCGCAAGATCGAGGACAACCATCCGGCCCTCCGTGCCGAGGTCGTCGGCCCACTGGTCCATCACTCGATGGACGGTGAGCAGGTCCTCGGCGTGATCTGTATCGGCGATCCGGGGGTCCAGCCCCGGGACGAGAAGCTGATGTTCCAGATGGTCACCAACCTCGGCTCGCTGGCGCTGGTCAACGCCAACGTGATGACCCGCCTGCGCGAACAGGCCAACACGATGGCCTGACCGGCCTGCTCAACAAGCGCTACTTCATGGACGAACTGGTGGCCCACATGATCGTCGCCGCCGAACGAGAAGTCCAACCGTTGGGCCTTTTCATCTTCGACATCGATCACTTCAAGAACTACAACGACACCAACGGCCACCCCGCGGGTGACGATCTCCTCCGTTCGCTGGGAGACCTGCTCCGAGCCCAGTTGCGCCCCGGCGACCATTGCTGTCGCTACGGCGGCGAGGAATTCGTCATCGTCATGCCCGACACGACCCGCGAGGACGCCTACAAGGGGGCGGAACGTATCCGGAATGCAATCCAGGACCACGTCTTCCCCCACCAGGAAAAGCAGCCCAACGGCAACGTCACCATCAGTGGCGGTGTGGCGGCATTCCCGCACGACGGAAACAGCGTGGCGGACCTGACACGGCACGCCGACAGTGCGCTGTACGAATCGAAGCGGCGCGGCCGGAACTGCGTGACGATGTACCAGGGAATCGACATCGGCGACGCGGAAGACGTGAGTGGGTTCGATCTGATTTCGGTCACCGACGAGTGACCGTTCGCGCGGCGGAGATTGCATGAGCTCGAAGGCCAGCGGCGCTTCCGGCACGCCCGCCGCACGCGACGAACTGCCGGTCCTGGGCCTTCACCTGGATCAGATCGAGAGTTACCTCGCCTCCGACGGCAAGATCGGCATGTTGTCCGTGACACTGCTGGGCCGGCATGAAGGCGACACCGACGATGCCTGGAATCACTATCAGACACTCCTCGACGAGATTTCCGATTTTCTTCCCGACTTCAGCCGTCGAGCGCTTCGGCGAAGCGACCGGCTGCTGGAACCGGTCATCTCCGGCAACAGCTTCATCGTCCTGCTGACGCCACCGCGCGACGACCGGTCGTTGAACCGCACGGACCTGGCCGCCGTTCGCAACCGCCTGCTGCGCGACCTCAACGGTCACCTCGTGCACGTCGACACCGCCCAGGCCCGCACCCGACGATTCCGGATCTACGTCGGCGCCGCACTGGTGCGCCACGACTCCACCGTCGACGCCCGTCACGCCATCTACCGCGCCGTCGAAGACGCCTTCGCGGATGCGCTGCACCAGCGAGATCGCGAAGAGCGCCAGCGATCACGCGTCTGACCTGCGACGGGTCCTGGACAAGAGCGGTGGCCACGACCACGTGGTCTATCCAGCCGGTCGTCGACCTCATCGAACGCGTGTGATCGGCTACGAGGCGCTGACCCGGGTCGACCCGGCCTGCTTCCCGACGCCGGACCTGTTGTTTCAGGCGGCGCTGCGCCACGGCACGCTGTGGGAGCTCGAGCGGATGGCGCGCCGCCGGGCGCTCTCCCGGATTCCGCGGATTCGCGCCGATCAACTGCTGTTTCTCAACATCGAGCCCGACTCGATCCCGGATCCCGACCTCTGCACTCCCGAGTTCCTCCAGGAGGTCCGGAACGCCGGCTCGAGCGCCGAGCCGCGTGGTGCTCGAGGTGACCGAACACGCCGCCGTGCGCGACATGGCTCAGTTCCGCCAGGAGCTGGACCGTCATCGCGCCGTGGGCTTCCACGTGGCGATGGACGACGTCGGCTCCGGCTACGCCGGGCTGCAAACGATCGCCGAGATCGCACCGGACTACCTGAAGATCGACATGACCCTCGTGCGCGACCTGCACCGCGACCCAATGAAGCGCGAGCTGATCGCGACGATCCGCCGGTTCACCGACGCGACGGGAAGCACGCTCGTCGCCGAGGGGGTCGAGTGCGCCGACCGAACTGGACGTCTCGCTGATCGAGGCCGGCGTGCGCTGCGCCCAGGGGTATCTGTTCGCGCGGCCCGCGCCCCGGCCGAGGACCCCCGACTGGGCCACCTTCAACGCCGAGTCCCGCAAGCGCGTCGGTAGCTAGGGCGCGTCGACGCTCCACAGGTCGCCACCCTGGTTGCCCACCGCGTCGGTCACCCGGAGCCGCACCTTCGCCTGCGCCCCGGGCGACAGTTCACCCACCGGCAGCCGGTACTCTTCCCGCGAGGAATCGGTCACGCCGTCCGCCGGCGCCACGATCTTCCACGGGCCGCCCTCGAAGGAGGCTTCGACCGCCTCGATCCGACCGCCTTCGTCGATCGCCGTGAACCGGACGATCACCTGATCGCCGTCACGCTCCACACCGTCCCGGGACAGCATCGGCCGCGTGTTGTCGATGGCGAACGGCTCACTCACCGTCCGGTGATCCAGGCCGCTGCCGTCCGGGTTGTCCAGCCGGTCGGAGACGGTCAGGCGGGTGCGGTAGATGCCATCGGGCATGCTCCGGGTGTCCCAGCTGAAGAACTCCAGCTCGAGGGAATCGACCAGAGGAAACCACTCGTCTGTCTCTTCCCGGCGAATCTCCAGCTCGAAGAGCAAACGGTCGGCGTCGGGATCGGAGGCATCCCAGCGGAAGGTCCGGGCGCCGTGCTCGTAGGAGCGTCGGATCGGCTGGGCCGGCGCTCGTCCCGAACGAAGGCTGAGCGCCGCACGCCTGGCGGTCGGATCGTCGGCGACGACCGGCCCCCGTGACGCGGAGCTCTGGTCCGGACCCGGCGACCAGACGACGCCGGCGGTCTCGACGATCAGCTCGCTTCCAGCGGGAGGACGGTTCCGCGGAAGGTACGACAGTTCGACCCGACGCAGCGCGGGCACCCTTCCGTTGCGAGACACGAGGTCGATGCGCAGCTGGCTCCAGCGAGTGGCCGGGACGTCCGCCTTCGTACCGTTGCCGGTGTCGTCCAGCTCGATCCAGTCCGTCCACGTGTCGTCGGGCTCCTCGGAGTTCCCGGCGCGGATGCTCAGCTGCACGCCGGATCGATCGTCGCCGTCGGCATGCCACTGCACCTTGCCCCAGGCGGCGACGGTACCGCCATCGATCGGCTTCGCGAGATAGCGACCTGTCGGGCGTGGGTCGAGTCCGACCAGACTGACCCGCGCGTCGCCGCTGGCGCCGATCAGCGTCCGGCCGTCTGCACTCCGCGCGAGGGCGCTGGCCTGCTCCGAGGCGATGCGCACCGCGACGGAATCCTGCTCGTCGACCACCTCGTAGATCCGCCCGCGATCGCCGGTCGCGATCCGGAACCTCGAGGAACCCACGCGCAGCAGGTCGAAGGGCGTATCGGTCGCCGTCTCCCAGATCGTCCGGACGTCCCCGTCGGTGCCGATGCGGAACAGGGCGCCACCGACCGAGGTTTTCCGCGTCGCGCCGCCCCTGTCGTCGTCGCCCTTGCCGTCCTCCGGAGACGCCGCGTCCGTCGATGCTGCCGCCCCTCCCGGCGGTCGCGCCGTCACCGTCACGCTGTTGTTCTCGGTCCGCGGGGCGGAAGCCTGATTCGCCGGGCGCAGCGCCGTCGTGCTGCCGGCGGCGAGCGCGTGAATCGCTCCGTCGGGGCCGACGTCCACCGAGACGATCTCGTCCTGGTCCGCATCGAAGACGACGAAGGCTCGTCCCTGCCCGTCGACGCGGATCACGCGCCCCCGGCCTCCGGTGCCCAGCACGACCCCGCCGTCGGGCAAGACGGCGAGACAGCGGACCGGATCGTCGCCTGATTCGAAGACGGTCTCCAGTGTGCCCCGGGCATCGCGACGCAGGAGCTTCCCCGGCACACCGGTGCCGATCCAGAGGGAGTCGTCGTCGCCTGCGGCGAGTGCCCAGACGAACTTCGCGCCGGTCTCGATCGCGGTCTCGCCGGAATCGACACCGGTGCTCCGGATCACGATCCCGTCGGGAGAGACGCCGGCAAAGACCGAACCGTCCCGGGCCACCGCCAGGGACGTGACCAGCTGCGCCTCCTCGCCCCGGTACCACTCCGCGGGAGCGTCTCCCGCCCCGACCCGGATCACACGACCCGGGCCCGACAGGGCGACGTAGGCCGAGTTCGTTCCGGCAGCGGCGAGATCCCAGACGATCCCCGACTCCGGCCCCCAGAGCGTTTCGACCGGCGGTGCCAGGGTCAACCGCCCACGACCGTCGATCGCCGTTCCCTCCAGGGTGCCGCCGACGAACGCGTTCCGCGACGCCAGGCTCCAGCGACGAACCGTCGCAGCCGACGACCACGACGTGACGAGGAACGATGCACCGAGCAAGCAGGCCAGGACGCATCGACGATGAAAGCGATTCCCGATCAACGATCATCCTCCGGCCCGGATCCGGGCTCGATCTGCAAGCGAACGACGATGCCCCCGACGACCGGCCCGTCCAGGGGGAGTTCGAACCGGCCCAGCAAGCTGGCGCCGCCGCGGGCGGCGCCGGCCGGCCGACCGGGACCGCCGAGTAACCGACGAGCGGTGCCCGGAAGCTCCTCGTAGTCGGCGCCGTCGGCGACGATACTGCGGGAGGCCTCGTAGATCACCGCGGTGAGCTCGTTCTCGGCGCGCTGTTCGGCCAGCGCTTCGATCATTCCCGCGACGCTGCTCGCCGAGCGGAACCGACGGAGCGCCGGCGCGCCGAGCACCTGCTCGATGCGCTCCGGGCCGCCGACGGCGAGGACGATCGAACGCCGATCGGTGATCTCGTCGGGAATCCGGATCCGCAACGTCCGTCGCTCGCGTTCGCCGCGGTAGCCACGAAGCACACAGCCGACCTCGAGGGTCTCGCCGGGACGGAGCGGCCGCCGGTCGTAGACCAGCGACTCCACGTTGTAGATCGTCACATCGGGCCGCACCTCCACGTCCAGCTCGATGCTCTCGACGACGACCGGCGCGAACGGGTTGACGCGCAGGGTCGAGAGCAGACCGACGAGCCGCGACGCGATCGCCACCGCGTGGTTCCCGGCGTTGTCGCCGGCCACCACCGCCCGCAGCGGAAGGTCGGGGAGACCGGCGAGGCGAATCGTGCCCCGGGCCACCATCGTCGCCCGCCTGTCGAACGCCGGATTGCTGATCAGCGAGTTGGCGACGACCGTCCCGCTGAGCAGCGGGCCGAGCACCGTGCCGCGAACGATCTCGTACTCGAAGCGCGCGTCGCCGTACTCCGCGCCGTGTACGTTCAACGTCAACGGCGACATCTCCGCGAAGCGCCCCTGCTCGCCGACGATCGCCGTCAATCGATCGTCGACGATCGCCCCGACCTCACTGCCGACCTCGGCGAGCTTCACCGGCCCGAGCCGGTCCGCCAGGGTGTGGATCACCCGCGCGGTGTGCATCGGCAACAACGTCCGGCCGGTCGACAGGAACGGATGGCCGAACGCGTACACCCGATCCTCGTCGACCCAGGTGACGGTTCCGGTCGCCGACAGCGTCATGTCACCGCGGACCAGCCCGACGCCGATCGGCGAGCCCGGGCGAAAAGCCGGAGTGTCGCCCGTGTGGCGACCCGCGCCCCCCGCGGAGACGACGAGGCCGTGCTCCGCGAACTGCGGCTCGAGCCACTCACGCACGATCGGGTGCAGCCCCGAGGCGACGACCGGTGTGCGGATCGGTCGAGTCGTCGGGTCCGACGGCGATGCCCCGACGGAGCGCCCGGCGTCGAGGACGTCCTCGATCGGGGTGACGCCGGCGATCGCGTTCCGCGGCAGCGCTCCCATCCGGTACGATAGGGCCCCGACCAGGGTGTCTCCGACGTAGACCGGGCTGCCGCTCATCCCGGCGGCGACGCCGATCTCCTCGCCCACCGGCCCTTCGAGTTCAAACAGCAGCAGGTCGTGGCCGGGGCCGGCGAAGTCGGCGAAGGTCCCGATGTAGCGGACGGGGATCTCCTCGATCTCGTCCCCGCGCATCGCGGTCAAGGCGACGCCCCGGTCTCCGTGCTCGAGAACCGGGCGGGTCCCCGGGCCCTGAGCATGAGCCGTCGAGACAGCCAGGAGCAGCAGGCCGGCCCCGAGCAGCGAGATCGCCAGCCGTCGAGACAGACTCACTGGGGATCGCGGCGGAGCGCCGACTTGATCGCCTCGACGATGAAGTTCTGCATCGACGGTTGCTGGGCCCGCGCCGCCGTGTAGACCAGACACGGAAGCTTCAGCGAGATCTGCACGCCGTTCTCGTCGAGCGCATCGAGCCATTTGACGAACTCACCCCAGGACTCGAACGACTTGGCTTCGATCGCTCCGTTCCGGTAGAGCTCGATCAGCCGGACGTCGTCCTTCAGCCGGAGATCGGACATCGTCCTCGTTGAAGTCCGCAAAATCACTATAGGCGAAGAACTTCACCTCGCCAGCGGTCTGGTCCTTGCCCTTGATCGACACCTCGGGATTCTTGTTGCAGCGCATCATGATGTAGTCGGCGCGGCCATCGAAGTGGAAGGCGAGGATCGGGTCCGTCCGCGGGTTGTCGTCGGACGGTGTCTTCAGCGCGCGGTAGACCCGGCGAGCGATATCGGCGTTGGTCCTGAACATGAACCCTCTCCATCCGCGAAGGATCGGTTTCCAATAGGCCGATCTCCGCAGAGGACATAGTGTCACGGGCCGAGAGCGACACCGTGGCTGCTGCAGATTGGCGTCTGCGTTCGATCCTTCCTGTAGTGCCGGCTCCGTGCCCTCGCAATCAGGTCGGATACCGTAACCGATATGCGGGCGGCCGCACAAGAGACCCCGTGGAGCTGCGGTTTGCGTCCCGCAGCGGCGAAACCTAGGTTCCCCTGGGGGCACCCACGCCCCGCCAGCCGGGGGAACGGTGATCGAGCGGGAAGCCAGTCTACGGACGGAACTGATCCTCGGGGGGGTCTTCGGGCTCGGTCTGAGCGTGCTCGTCTGGAGCCTCGCCTTCGCGCCACCGGCCTTCTCTCCCCTGTCCGTCGGCCTGGTGGCCCTGGGCGCCCTGGCCGGCGCCTTCCCGCTCCCGGTTCCGGGCCTCGGCCGTCGCCGCCTGCTGCTGCCCCTGACCCTGGCCCTCACGGCGCTCTACGGCCTCGGAGCGGCGGTTCTCGCCACCACCCTCGCCGCGTGCGTCCGCGCCGCCCTGACCCGTCGGGAACGGCGAAACGTCCGCGGACGGCAGTACCGGGTGCTGGCCTTCGCCTTCGGACGTTCGGTCTGCACCGTCGCCGCGGCCGCCCTGGCCTGGCGACTGGTGGCACCCCTCGACGCCTCCACCGCCGCCTGGCCCGCCGCGGCCGCCGTTTTCACCTCGACCTTCGCGATCTGCCGTCTCGGGTTCGGGTTGCTCCTCGACCGTGCGGGTTCCGGCCCGCCGACCCCGCGAAGCTTCGTGCCCCGTCCGCCGACCACGGTGGCCTGGGTACTGGGCTCCGCCGCGGGACTCGGCTTCGCGCTGCTCTATCGTCAAGAGCCGTTGCAGCTCGCGGTGCTGGTGCTGCCCGCGCTGTACCTGCTGCTTGTCGCCCATCGCTCGGACGTCGGTCGCCGCGAGGAACGAGGCCAGCGCTCGAAGCAATCGGCGCGGATCTACCGCTCGGTCAGCCGCGCGCTGACCCGGGCGATCGCCGTCGACGACCCGGCGTCGTCGGAACACCTGTGGCGCGTCCAGTCCCTGGCCCTGTCGATCGGAGATCGACTCGAACTCGAGCGGCATGAACTGGACGCACTCTCCTCGGCCTCGCTGCTGCATGACATCGGCAAGGTCGCCGTGCCGGAGCCGATCCTCTCCAAGCCCGGGCGGCTGACCGCTCGCGAGATGGAGCGGGTCAAGGTGCATCCGGCCTTCGGCGCCGAGGTGCTGGAAGCACTCTCCTTCCCCGACGCGATCCGGGATATCGTGCGCCACCATCACGAACGCTGGGATGGTCGCGGTTACCCCGACGGCCTCGCCGAACGGGAGATTCCCCTCGGTGCCCGGATTCTCGCCGTCGCCGACTGCCTCGACGCGATGACCTCTCACCGGCCCTACCGGCGTGCGCGCTGCCGATGTCCGAGGCCTGCCGGCATCTGCGTCACGAGGCCGGCGCCATGTTCGATCCGGACGTCGTGGAAGCGGCGCTGGATCACATCGAGGATTCACCCCACGCCTCCCCGCTGGCGACCGCGAGTACGCCTGCGCTCGCGCCGATCTCCAGCGCCGACCTGCCGCTGCCCACCTCGCCGGCCCAGGCCTGTCTCGAGGCACTCAACGACATCTCACGGGCCACCCGCTACCCGATCGCCTTCGAGGAGTGCTGCACCCTCGTGGCCGCGCGCCTCCAAAGCATCGTGCCCCACCGCACCTTCGTCGTTCGCGATCTCCGGAACGACGACGAACTGGTCACCCGCTTCGCCTGCGGAGAGTCGGCCGACGCGATTCGCGATCTCGAGCTACCGATCGTCGACCGCGTCTCCGGTGCCGCCGTCAAGCACCGCTGCACGATCGCCGGCCAGGATCACGGCGCCCCGATCGACGAACCGGGCCTGCGCTCCGACTTCGAGGAACGGCTGGACGACCCGCACGTCCGGCGACTCAGCTCGACCCTCGCGGCGCCGCTGGTCCTCGACGGTCGCTGCGTCGGAGTGCTCTCGCTCTACGACGACGACGACCGGCGCTTCACATCCGAGGACCGGCGCAACCTGGCGGGGGTGGCGGCCTACCTGGCTCGATCCACCGCTGCCGATCCACGGGAGACCGGCGTGGCCCTCCGGCTGACCGACCCGTTGACCGGCCTGCCCGACGCACAGTTTCTCTGGATCGAAGCGGCCCGTCACTTCGACGCCGTCGAGTCCCGGGGCCGCGACGGGATCATCGGGTTCCGGGTTCGCCGGCTGGCCGAGGTGGCCGAGCGACACGGGGCGACGATCGCCGAGGACGGATTGCGCCGGATCGCCGAACGACTGTCCGCCGCCTGTCGGGACTCGGAGACTCTCGTCCGACTCGGACCCGACCTCTTCGTCGTGCTGTGTCAGGGGGAGTCCGCCGGTGACCTGGTCGAGCGCTGGAGCGAACTTCTCGACGCGGTGGAGGCCGAGCCCCTCGACGTTCCGGCGGAGGTCCAGCTGCCGCTGCGACTGACCGCGGCCCAGGCCCGCTACCCCGAGGACGGACACGACCTCGACGCCCTGCTGTCGGTACTCGACGTCCGGCTGAGCGCCGCGATCGACGCCGGTCGTACCGTCGTTCCGTTTCGCGGTCGAGGCATGCGCACGGCCTGATCCGGCCGGCGTGGTGATCCGGGAAGACCCGGGGCGTCAGCCTTCGTTCTTGGCCGAGCTGTCCGCGCCCTTCGCGGTGTCGTCGGAACCTCCGTCGTCGCCCTTGAGCGACGTCCGGAATCCGCGAATGCCCTCGCCCATTCCCCGGGCGATGTCAGGAATCTTCCGGGCTCCGAACAGGAGGACCAGAATCGCCAGGATGACCAGCAGCTCCTGGATGCTCAGCCCGAATACGGCAAGGGGTGCCATCGCCTTCCTCCGTCGGGGCCTGCGAAGTTCCGCAGGCGGCCCTACCCCATTAGAGAGGCCCCGGCCTCGCCGGTCAAGTGCCGGTCACTCCGGAGCCGTCTCCTCCTCGGCGCGCACGAGGATCTCTCGCAGGTTCCCGACCCTGCGGGTGAATCGCTCCTGGTCGAGTTGCTCGAGCAACGGGATCGCGTTCTTCCGGGTCACCCCCGCCAGATCCTTGAACGCCGCAACGTCGATCGTCGGTGACTGACGGCCGTACTCGCGCAGTCGGGCGCGCAGCGCCGTCAACGCGTCGGCGTGAAACAGCCGACCGTCGTGAATGCGGCGGAGGGAGCCCCGGGCGACGAGTACATCCACGACGTCACGGGTCTCCGCGCCGCCGATCTCGTCGAGGACCGCGGCCAGATCGGGCGGCTCGAGCCCGGCCTCCCGGAACCGCGTGTCCAGCGTCGAGGCGATCCGCTCCTGGGAGGCGGTCAGGGTGACGCTGTGCTCCGGCAGGGCCACCGTCTGCCCCTCGAGCCGAACCGTGCCGGCGGCGGCCAGGTCGTCGAGACGTCGTCGCCAGAGGTCCTGAGGCATCGACGGCGCGCTGGTCGCGCGCAGCGCCTCCCGGTCGATCCCGCCGGCCAGCGGATACGCCCGGTGGTGGGCGCCGATTGCCGATAGCGCCTCCTCGCCGATCGCCGTCCAGCAAGCGGCGTCGACGATCCGGCGACCTTCGCGGACGTGTGCGGGCGCCCCGGCGTCCGCGAGGCGCTGTTCGAGGAAGGCCGCCGGTACGCCGAGGCTTCGAGCCGCCTCGCCGAGATCGAGTCCGGCGCCCCGGACCCGGGCGAGTTGCAATCGCAGCAGACCGGCAAGGTCGCCGGGGTCGATCTCGAACCACATGGCGTCGGCCTCCCGGGGCCGGCCAGGGTGGATATCAACCACGTACCCTCCGGCGATCGTGTCCACCGGCGCCGGTCGCCGGAGGATGAATCGATCCCCCGGAGCCAGCAGCGTCTCCTCGTCGAGAAACAGCTCCACATCGAGCAGGTCGGGATCGGCGGTGGCACGCAGCACCCGCAACCGGCCGCCCCGCTCGCAGGTCCCCTGATGGAATCGCACCGGCCCTCCACGGAGCAGGGACTTCGGCGCATTGGGCAGCTTGCGCAGCCTGGCCCAGATCCGCCGGGTCGTGTCGAACGCGCCGGGACGAACGACGTTGGAGCCCCGGGGAACCGCCTCGCAGTCGAGCCCCTGGAGATTCACCGCCGCACGCTGACCGGCCACCGCCCGGTCGACCGCCTGGTGGTGCACCTGCAGTCCGCGGACGCGGCCCCGCCTCCCGCCGGGCAGGATCGACCTCGTCGCCGAGGGCCAGGCTGCCGCCGGCCAGCGTCCCCGTGACCACCGTGCCGAAGCCCCGCAACGTGAAGGAGCGGTCGACCGGTAGTCGCGGGCAACCGCCGGTGTCCCGTGCCTCCACCTCGTCGAACAGCCCGGCGAGGGACGCTCGCAGCGGATCGAGTCCACTGCCCTCCTTCGACGACACCCGATGCAACGGCGCATCGGCCAGGAACGTCTCCTCGAGCAGTTCACGGATTTCGAGTTCGACCACCTCGGCGAGCTCGTCGTCGACCAGGTCGCACTTGGTCAGCGCGATGATCCCCTTGCGGGTACCGAGCAGCGAACAGATATCAAGGTGTTCCCGGGTCTGGGGCTGGACTGCCTGGTCCGCCGCGACGACCAGCATCACGGCATCGATTCCCGTCGCGCCGGCCACCATGTGGCGCACGAATCTCTCGTGACCGGGCACGTCGACGAACGAGATCAGGCCGCACTCGAGGGCCAGATCGGCGAAGCCGAGCTCGATCGTGATTCCGCGGCGTTGCTCCTCCTGGAGGCGATCGGGATCGGTGCCGGTCAGCGCACGGACCAGCGCACTCTTGCCGTGATCGATATGTCCCGCGGTGCCGACGACGAGGTGACGCAATCAGCTCCCCTCGGCATCGTCGAGCTGCTCGCGGACCCGGCGACGGAGCTCTTCGAGCTCGAAGGGCTTGCGCAGGATCGGGACGCCCGTCCGTCGCTCCAGTTCGTCGGTTTCAGGACTCAGGGTGTCGCCGGTGACCCAGAGCAGCTTCGGACCGGCCTCGTCGTTCGCCAGCAGCGCCTCGCGAAACCTCCGTCCGTCCATCCCGGGCATCTTGAGGTCCGAGATGATCAGGTCGAAGGAGCCGTCGGGAAGTTGCCGCAGCGCCTCCTGAGCGCAGGTGGCGGAGACGCAGGTGTGTCCCTCGGTGGCCAGCGCCTCGCAGAGCAACCCCGCAAACTCCGCCTCGTCGTCGACGACCAGGATCCTGCCGGCGCGCACCGGAGCTGCCGCGACCTCTGGCTCTGCCGCCGTCCGGGCCGGGCGATGCGGTTCCCGGCGGGGCAGGAAGATGCGGAAGGTCGCCCCAGGCGCGTCGCCGGAGACGACCTCGATCGTTCCGTCGTGCGAGGTGACGATGCCGTAGACCAGCGACAGGCCGAGCCCGGTTCCCTTGCCCTCGGCCTTGGTCGTGAAGAACGGATCGAAGATCGTGGTCTTCAACGCCTCGGAAACGCCGGGTCCGTCGTCGATCACCTCGAGCAGCAGCCCGTCCTCGCGAGGGGTCGTGCGGATCGTCACCGTCCCGCCTTCGCCGGCCTCGCGGATCGCGTGGCGGGCGTTGGTCACCAGGTTGACCAGCACCTGCTGTAGCTGGTGGCGATCGCCGAGCACCGGCGGCAGATCGTCGGAGAGCTCCGTTTCGAGCCCCACGTTGTCGACCTTCAACTGGTAGCGCATCAGCGCGTTGACCGAACGTACGACATCGTTGACCGACAGCGCTTCGCGGACCGGTTCCCGTTGCCGTGCGAAGGACAGCATGTTCTGCACGATCGCACGGCAGCGCGACGCCTCATTGTGGAGCATCGACATCCGCGACTTGATCTTCTCGTCGTCGATCCGCGCCCCCAGCAGCTGGGTGTACCCGAGGATCGTCGCCAGGGGATTGTTCAGCTCGTGGGCGACCCCGGAGATCATCTGACCCAGGCTGGACATCTTCTCCGAGTGCGCCAGGCGACGCTGGAGCCGCCGGCGTTCGGTGACATCGTTCAGCACGAGCAACAACCCCGACGCTCCGCCGGCCTCCCCGGAGAGCGGCGAGACCGTCACGTCGAAGGTGCGGTCGTCGTCGAAGGACGCTTCCTCGTTCACCTGGTCCCGAGCACCCCGACGCACCTGCTCGACGGAAGCCGCCAGACCCAGGCGGCGCAGCAGCTCGGGTCCGGCGTCGGCGCCTGCCAGCCCGAGCTCGCCGGTCAACCGCAATCCCGACCGGTTCGCCTGGCGGATCGCCAGGGAGTCGTCGAGCAGCAGGACCGCCTGGGGCATCGACTCGAGGATCGCCCGGAAGCGGTCGGCCTCGCGCTCCTGGGCCGAGGTGATCCGATCGAGATGCAGGGTGAGCTGATTGGCGGCGGCATAGGTCAACCGCAGGTCCGCCTCGCCGGCGCCGCGCTCGGGCACGGCGAGCAGCCAGGCCACCGGTGCCCCTCCCCTGACGATCGGGGTCACGACCAGCTCCTCGTGGGAGACCTCGTCCCGGGCGCCAAGCGCGGAATCGAACCACTCGGTCGCGACCCGCTCGATCTTCATCTCCTCGCCACGGGGCCCGAGCAGCGCCGCGCCCCGCTCCCGCAGGCGGGCACAGGCGGTCGGCGTGAACGGCCGGGCGGGAAACTCGATCCACTCGGCCTGCTTGCCCAGGGCATGAACCGCGGCAACGAACTCGACCGGCTCCTCCCGGAGCAAGAACGGGATCGCCCGCAGGAACAGCTCCCGGGGAGTCCCCGCGGCGGCGGCGGTGCGGCCGAGAGCCTCGATCCTTTCCAGTTCCCGGGCGCGTTCGGTCCACTCCTCGGGTGGTCCGGGCCGGGCCGTTGTCCCGGTCGACTGCGGCGCGGTGGATGGCACGGGACCGTCGGTGATCGAACCCGGCGCCTCCCGGATCGGCTCGGTGGGCGAACCCTGGCGCCGTACTCCTCCGACTTCTGGATCCTGCACGGGTGGGCCTCCGTCCGCCGGGTAGACGCAGGTCTCGCGGCGAGCGGCCCTAGCTTAGCGGGGGTACGCCGGACGGAGCAACAATCCGGGCGGAATCAGACGCCGGATCGACGCCGTAGACCGCTGGTGACCATCGGCTGCTTGCTCGGCGATTTCACGAGGCGCCGGCGAGCGAACATCTTGCGCAGCCGTTCCTTGGCCTGGCACTCGATCTGGCGGACCCGCTCCCGGCTGATGCTCATCATCTCGCCGATCTCCTTCAGCGTGAGCTGGGTCCCTCCCGCGATGCCGAAGCGATAGCGGATGACGAGTCGCTCCTGGTCGGTCAGGTGCCCCATCGCCTCGGCGACCAGGGTGTTCGCCTCGCGCTTGGCCAGATCCTCCTCGGGGCCGTCGGCACCGGCATCGACGAGGTAGTCCGAGATCGGCGTGTCCCGATCCTTGCCGACCTTGTCGTCGAGGCTCATCTCCCGCAGGGTGAACTGCAGCACCTGATCGATCTTCGAGATGCTCCGATCCAGACGTTCCGAGATCTCCTCACGGCGAGGCCGACGACCGAGGGTCCGGCGAAGGGAATTCTCGGCGTCGCGGATCTCACGGACCTTCTTCATCTGGTAGGTCGGGACACGCACCAGGTTCGAGTGTTCGCTGAGGGCCTTCAGGATCGACTTGCGGATCCACCAGATCGCATAGGTGATGAACTTCGTACCCTTGCCGGCATCGTAGCGATGGGCCGCCTCGATCAGGCCGACGTTGCCTTCGTTCAACAGGTCTTCGAACGGCAGACCGAGATTCCGGTACTCACTGGCGACCTTGACGACGAAGCTCAGGTTGGACTCGACCAGTTCGTCGAGGGCCCGCTTGTTGCCTTGCTTGATCTTCCGGGCGAGCACTTGCTCCCGCTCCTTGCTGAGCAGCGGGTAATCCCGGATCTCCGAGAAATAGCGGCTGAGCGACGTGCTCCGATCGTTGGACGACGACTCAACTGCCACGTTCGGCTCCTACCGTCTACAGAACGAGGGGCCGACGCGGAGCACAGGTCCGCAAAAGCCCACCGTTTGCGCAAAAGACGGTTGACCGTGGATACCGGTCGCCGTACCGTTATTGTCAAGAGTTTTTAGGAATTTGCGTTGTGAGCCGTGACGGTCGCTCGGGGCGGAGTGTGGATCAGGCAGGTCTGGCACTCGGCGATCCGCGTCGATAGACACGGCCGCCAGTTGGCAAAGGTCCACGTACCCCCCCCGGGTACTGCAACCAGAGTCCACGCGAGAATGCGGGGGCCTGGTGGCTTCCTCCTGTCAGCGGTAGGCGTAGTGTATGCACGCCCGACACGGGTGTCAACAGGCTTTTACACACGAAAACCCGCTCCAGGAACGGGTTTTCGCGGTTTTCCCGGTTGGCGACGGGCGCCGGGAGGCGACCGGTTTCCGGTCAGTGGATCCAGTCGTCGTCGTTGCGCGGAGTTACCTTGAACTTCCGCCGCATCATCTTCCAGCGCAGGTTCTTGTAGAACTCACCGATGCGCCAGACCCGCTTCAGGTAGAGCCAGCCGGTGAGCGCACCACCCAGGTGGGCGATGTGGGAGACGCTGTCTCCCGGCTGGCTGAGGACGTTGTAGAACGCCAGTCCGCCCATGATCATCGCGAAGGTCCGGGCCTTCATCGGGAAGATCATCATGAACAGGATCGTCCGCTCGGCGAAGACGATGCCGTAGGCGGTGAAGATGCCGAAGATCGCCCCCGACGCGCCGATCGTCGGCGGCGAGAGGCCGGGGCCCGACCCGCTGAACAGACCGATCAGCGCCGCGAGGACGCCGGCTCCGACGCCACAGACCAGGTAGTAGCGCAGGAACGACCGCGGGCTCCAGAACCGCTCCAGTTCACTGCCGAACATCCAGACCATCAGCATGTTGAACAGGATGTGCATCGCCGAGTTCGGGTCGTGGAGGAACATGTAGCTGACGGGTTGCCACAGGAACCCGCGGAAGAACAGCTCGGGGACCACTCCGAAGAGGCTCTCGATCGGCAGCGCGACGGCGGAGAACGGGACGGGAACCCTGAGTCCGGCCCGCCCTGCGACCATCTGGATCATCCAGACCACCGCGCAGGCGATCAGGATCGCCTTGACCGAGGGGGTCATCGTCGGAACGCCGAAGCGGATCTGCGGCCCGCCGCCGCCGGGACGGAACGGACCCTCGCGGTAGTAACTCATGAAGCCTCTCTGCACGGTTCCCGGGAGGAAGCTTGGCCGGGTTGACGCCAGACAACGACCCGGCGCCTTGGACGGATCCGATTCACGCCCCGGGAATCATACTGCGGGAGCCGTGAGTGAATCGAGGGAACCGCAGCTCCGCGCCGAGAAAAGTCTCGAGGGCGAATCCGCCACCTATCGCGCGATGGCTCAGCGGGTCCGCCGGGTCGCCCGGACGCACCTGCCTGTCCTGATCCGGGGAGAGACCGGTGCCGGCAAGGAGCGGGTAGCCCAGGCGATTCACGACCTCGGCCCGCGACGCGAACGCCCGTTCGTCGCCGTCAACTGCGCGGCCATCCCGGCCGAGCTGATCGAGGCCGAGTTGTTCGGCGTCGTCCGCGGTGGCTTCACCGGCGCCGACCGCGATCGCCCGGGGCTGTTCGTCGAGGCCGACAGCGGCACCCTCTTTCTCGACGAACTCGCCGAGATGCCCGGGGCGATGCAGGCCAAGCTGTTGCGTGTGCTGGAGACCGGCGATCTCCGCCCGGTCGGGGGCCGACGGGTGGCGCGACCCGATGTCCGGATCGTCGCCGCGACCCATCGCGACCTGCACGGCCTCGCCCGGGACGGCCAGTTTCGCGAGGACCTGCTGTTCCGGCTGGCCGTCGCCGAGGTCCGCGTTCCGCCGCTGCGGGACCGCTTCGACGACCTGCCGCGAATCGTCACCGAGCTGATCCCGCGGCTCGAGCAGGAGCTCGGCGGGCGGCAGCTCCGGCTGACTCCCGGAGCCTGGCGGTTCCTGCGCCATCATGACTGGCCCGGAAACGTCCGGGAACTCCACGCGTGTCTGGCCCGGGCGTCCCTGATCAGCGACGACGAGATCCTCGAGGACCGGCACCTCAGCTCCGCACTGCAGACGGGGGACGGTTTCCAGCTCGAGCGAGTGATGATCCGTGACGCGATCCACCGGGCCCGGGGCTGCATCTCCGAGGCGGCCCGGGAGATCGGCTGGACCCGGCAAAAGCTCTACCGACGAATCCGGTCCCTGGAGCTCGAAGCCGAACCGACGTCGACCCCCTCCTCGCCGGCGGCAGCCATCAGGTCGTCGGACAGCTCGACGTTCCAGTAGGCCTGATCGAGGAAGGTCCGCCACTCGGCGGGGCACGGACCGATCCAGTTCGCCCGCATCATCGGATGAGCTGCGGGTTTGCGGGGCTGGCGGATCAACTGCATGTCGGCCTGGGCCGGCCGCCGCGCGCCCTTGCGGGTGTTGCAGGGAATGCAGGCGCAGACGACGTTCTCCCAGCTCGATTCACCGCCCCGGGAGAGCGGGATCACGTGATCCAGGTTCAACTCGCGCTGGGGAAACACCTTCCCGCAGTACTGGCAGCGGTTCCGGTCGCGATAGAAGATATTGCGCCGGGTGAAGCGAACCTCGCGATTCGGCAGGCGATCGTAGTGCACGAGCTGGATCACCAGCGGGATGCGGATCACCCGGGCCGGCGTGTGGATCCGTCGCTCGTCGGGCCGTACCGGGAGATCGCACCAGTTCTCGAAGTCGTAGCGGGCGAAGTCGCTGGCCACGGCATGGGCCCGTCCGGAGTAGAACAGCCGGAACGCCCGACGCAGCCCCGTGACCTGCACCGCCTGGAACAGGCTGTTCAAGACGAGCACGGCTGTGGCGCGTTCGGTCATCGGCACGCTCCTGACACCGGCCGGAATGGGCCGGCGACGACGGGAACGCTGGCGACCTGGTCAGGTCACTCGAAAGCCAGGTCTACCAGCCGTTCGATCAGCCGGGGGTAGGGGCACCCCGCAGCCTCCCATAGTTTAGGGAACATACTGATCGGTGTGAACCCCGGCAAGGTGTTGACCTCGTTGATGAACACCGCACCGGTCCCCCGATCGAGCAGGAAGTCGACCCGGGCCAGCCCCCGCAGTTTCAGCGCCCGATAGGCGGCGATCGCCTGGCGCCGGATCTCCTGCTCCTGTTCCTCGGTCAGTGGGGCGGGCAGGAGCAGCTCCGAGGTATCGGCAACGTACTTCGCCGCATAGTCGTAGAAATCGCCTCCAGGAACGATCTCTCCCAGCCCGGAGGCCTCGGGCCGTTCGTTCCCCAGGACCGCGCACTCGATCTCCCGGGCATCCAGGCCGGCCTCGACGACGACCTCCGGATCGTGGCGCAGCGCTTCGGTGACCGCCGCTTGGAGCCCCTCCCCGCCGACGACCCGGGTGATCCCCAGCGAGCTTCCGCCGTTGCACGGTTTCACGAAGACCGTCTCACCGAGTTCGCCGATCCGTTCGAGGATCCGCGGCTGGTCGTCGACCCAGTCCCGGCCGTGGAAGGTCAGCCAGGGACCGACGGCGAGCCCCGCGGCGGCGAACAGGTGCTTGCTCAGCGCCTTGTCCATTCCGGTCGCCGAGGCGACCACACCGGAGCCGACGTAGGGCATCCCGGCGAGCTCTAGGGCGCCTTGCAGTCGTCCGTCCTCGCCGCCCCAGCCATGGACGAGCGGGAAGATCACGTCGAGATCGAGGGGCCGGGGCTCACCGCCGGGCGACAGGCAGAGCAGGCCGGCGCCGCCCGGAGAGAACAGCACCCGAGCGCCGTCATCGCCGGGTCCGGGCTCGACCTGCTTCGCCGTTCCGGCGAGGATCTCGGCGGAGCTGTCCGGCGAGAGCCACTCCCCTTTCTGGGTGACGGCCAGAGGAACGCAACGCAGGCCGGTCTCGCCCATCGCCCGGGCCACCCCGCGGGCCGAGACCACCGACACTTCGTGCTCGACCGAGCGCCCCCCGAACACGAGCCCGACCCGACGGGGCGCGCTCATCGAGGCCGACCGGACTTCCCGAGAAGCGCGGGGATCCGAGGTGCGATCTCCGCCGCCGTCTCGGCGCGTGCCAGCTCGGCGCCGGCGGCGTCGAACAGGACGTGCAACGGCACCCCCTGGACACCCAGCGCCTTCTCCAGCCGCCCTTCGGCGTCGAACAGGAGCTGTCCCGGCAGGTGCTCGCGTTGCTTGATGAAGGCATCCAGCCGCTCGACATCCTGACGGGAGCGCACCGCCGCGAGGACCAGCCGGTAGCCCGAACTCTTCCAGCGATCCTCGAGCTCGGACAGTTCCTCGAGCTCGGCGACGCACTCCCCGCACCAGGTCGCGAACACGACCACGTGGAGCAGACCGTTGCCGCCGTCGAGGGAGACGTTGCCACCGCTGCTCGGGTCGATCAGCGGAACCCGGGTCGGGGACTCTGCGTGGACCGCCCCCGCCATCCCGGCAGCGACCAGGAGGAAGACGATCAGGCCGACCGCCGTACCGCCGGCGTGGCCGGTCGCCCTCATCCGCCGGTCCCGGAGGGGTGCAGCACCATCTGCACCGCTTGATAGAGGAAGTACAGCGCGATCGCGAACATCCCGTAGCCGAAGATGTACTTGATCCGGTCCATCCAGACCCCGGCCCGGGGAAGGCTGGAGAGCATGCCGGAGAAGATGCCCAGCATCATCAGCAGGAAACCCAGCCCGAGGGCGAAGACGAACAGCAGGAGCCCGCCCCAGAGCACATCCCGGGTCTGCGCGACGTAGACCAGCAACAGGCCCAGCACCGGCGCCGTACAGGGCGCGGCGACGAATCCTGCGGCCACGCCCATCAACGCCGCGCCGAGTCCGCCACCCCGTCGGGCGCCCTCGCTCTGGACCTTGCCGAAGACGCCGGGGACGGGGATCGAGATCCAGCCCAGCATCACCGCACCGAACAGCGCGATGACGACCGCGACGCTCCCGAAGATCCAGGGCGAGCGAGTGAAGTTGCCGAACTGCTTGCCGAGTAGCGCGGTGACCATCCCGAGCCCGGCGTAGACCAGCGACAGCCCCAGGACATAGACCACCGACAGGTAGATCGCGCGCTGCCGGTTGCCTCCGGACGAACCGCCGATGTAGGTCACGGTGACCGGGATCATCGGGTAGACGCACGGCGTGAAACTGGTCAGCACGCCGGCGGCGAAGACGACGAACACCGCCGCGATCGAGCCCGACTCCAGCTGGGATTCCAGCAGCTGCTGAAGCGCGAAGCCCCACTCATTGATCGTCTCGATCAACTCAGAGCACCTTCTCCACGCGGTCGGTCAAGGCCCGCTTCGACACCAGGCCGATCACCTGATCCTTGACGACACCGCCCTGTACCAGCAGCAGCGTCGGCACCGACATCACGCCGAACTTCGCGGCGGTGTTCCGTGCGCCGTCGATGTCCACCTTGACCACCTTGAGTCGTCCCGAATACTCGGTCGCGATCTCGCCGATCAGCGGCTCCAGTTTCTTGCAGGGACCGCACCACGTCGCCGAGAAATCCACCAGCACCGGGCCCTCGGATTGCATCACCTCGGCGTCGAACGATCCATCGTCAACATTCATCACCTGACTCATCGATTCTCCTCGTTGGGGGCACCGAAGTACCCGGCGTCGTGACCGCTCAGCGTAGCACGTGGGGCCGGCTCCAGACCGGTGCCTGCGGGAGGATCCAGAATCGGAAATCGCCACGATCCGCCGAGGGCTCAGAGGGTGTCGGACCCGGCCGGCGACGTCTGGACCCCGGTCAACCAGAGGGTCCGGATCAGCGGAAACAGATCGCCGTCGACGGCCAGGCGGCGACCACGCATACCGCGGTCGAGGATGATCTCCCGGCCGTCGGTTTGCCCGGTGCTCAGGTTCCAGTACTTGCCGTCGGGCAGCTTCAGGGCGTTCACGTGCAGCCGATGCTTGCAGTGTCGCTGCTGCTCCAGCGACCGCCCGGCGGAGTCGCACTGGCGGTCGACCACGACGACCACCTGCCCTCGCACGACCTGCCGCTCCCCCGAACCCGGCAGCGGCTCCAGGGGCTCGCCGAGCCCCGGCAGGAGCAGCAGCACGAGCAGCGCCGCGGCGGCCGTCGCGGCGAGCCAGGGACGCAGGAACCAGGCGCCGGCGCGCCGGGGAGCCGCCTCCGCAGCCAGCGACGCCCGGATCCGGGTCTCGAGCCCCGGAGGAACCGGCTGCCGGCTCAGCCGGGCCCGGATCCCCCGCAGCAGCGACTCCTCGATCTCGAGGCGCCGTCCGCAGTCGGAACAGCCGTTCAGGTGGGCCTGCAGCGCCGCCCGCTCGTCGTCGGCCAGCTCATCGGCCTGGAACGCGGTCATCCGCTCCCGGAAGCCTGCACAGTTCATCGGGACGCTCCCATCTGCCCTCGTTTACCCATCGATCTCCCCGGTGGGAACACGCTGGGGCCCCCGCCCTATTCCACGTCGTGCGGCGTACTCCAGCAGGGAAACCTGCAGGAGCTTCCGACCCCGGTGTAACCGGCTCATCACCGTCCCCAGCGGAATCGACAGCGCCGCGGCGATCTCCTTGTAGGACATCTCCTCGACCAGGGCCATCAGCACGACGGTGCGATAGTCCACCGGGACGCGGTCCAGCGCGCGCTGGACCTGCTCGTCCAGCACGTCGTGGAGCACCATCGCCTCGGGCGAGGGCGGCTTCTTGTTCCGCAGGAACTGCTCGTCGACGATTCGCTCGTGGGTCGCCTCGACCTTGGCGAAGTCGACCTCCTCCGGGCGGAGCTTGGCGGAGCGATAGCGGTTGATGAACGTGTTGCGCAGGATCCGGAACAGCCAGGCCTTGATCTGGGTCCCCGGCTTGTAGGAATCGAAGAAGCGGTAGGCGCGCAGGTAGGTCTCCTGGACCAGATCCTCGGCGTCCTTGCGGTTGCGGGTCAGATGGAACGCGAGGTTGAACAGCGGCTCGAGAAACGGCAGCGCCACCTCCTCGAACTCTTCCTTGCGGTCGTGGGGGAGTTTCCCGGACACGTACTCTCTCCGTTCGGCCTTCGCCCGGCTCTTCACGCTACAGCGCTGCGGTCCGGGCGGTCAACGACGGCAAGTCCGGTGTTACGATCCTGCCTGCATGATCTCCGATGCCTTGAAGAACCGGCTGGTTTCGGGCGGTCCGATCCTCGCTCTGACCGGTGCCGGGATCTCCGCCGAGAGCGGTCTGGCCACCTTCCGCGGTCCCTCCGGGCTGTGGAAGGGCCGGGACCCGATGCAGCTCGCCACACCGGAAGCGTTCGCGGCCGACCCGGACACCGTCTGGAGCTTCTACCGCTGGCGACGGGAACAGGCCGCCGGCGCCGAACCGAACGCGGCCCACCGGGCGCTGGCGGCCCTGGAGCGCTGCCGCCCGCAGTTCGCCCTGGTGACCCAGAACGTCGACGGGCTTCACGAACGCGCCGGCAACCGGCGGGTCACCCGGCTCCACGGCACCCTCTGGCGCCTGCGCTGTTCGCTGGACGGCCGGGAGTTCGAGGATCAACGGCTCGTGTTCGAGGACGATCCTCCGCGTTGCGAGTGCGGTGGCCGGCTGAGACCCGGAGTGGTCTGGTTCGGCGAGGCGTTGCCGGCCGCCGAACTGGAACAGGCGCAACGGCTGGCCCGGCTGGCCGACGTGGTCCTGGTCATCGGGACCTCGTCGCTGGTCTATCCCGCCGCCGCGCTGCCGCAGATCGCGGCGGATTCGGGTGCCTACATCGTCGAGGTCAATCCCGAGCCCACCCCCCTCAGCGACCGTGTCGACGAGTTCTTGCAGGCGACCGCCGGTGAGGCGGTCCCCGCGATCGCGGCAGCTGCGGGAGCGACACCGTGACCGACCGCAAACCCGACGGCTCCCGTCTGTTGTTCTTCGACGGCTCCGCCGGCGCTTCCGGCGACATGATCCTCGGGGCGCTGATCGATGCCGGCGTACCCTTCGCCCCGCTTCGCCGGGCGCTGCAGAGTCTGCCGGTCGAAGGCTGGACGATCCGGTCCCGGCGGTTGATCCGCTGCGGCCTCGCCGCGCGGAAGATCGACGTCCGCGTTCGCGAGCAGCAACCGGGCCGTGGTCTGGCGGCGATTCGCCGGGTGATCGCCGGGGCCGGCCTGCCGCCGTCGGTGCGGCGGCGCTCCCTGGAGATCTTCGGCCGGTTGATCGACGCCGAGGCGCAGGTCCACGGTGCCGACCCGAAGAAGGTCCACCTGCACGAGGCCGGTGGTGTCGACGCGATCGTCGACGTCGTCGGCGCCTGTCTGGCCCTCGAGCAGCTCGCCCCCGATCGAATCGTCGTCGGACCGCTGACGACCGGTCACGGCAGTGTCACCTGCGCGCATGGGCGTTATCCCCTGCCCGCCCCGGCGACCCAGCAGTTGCTGCTCGGCGTTCCGGCCCAGGCCGGCGACCTGGCCGTGGAGCGACTCACACCGACCGGTGCCGCGATCCTGACCACGATCGCCGACGAGTGGGCGGCGATGCCGCCGATCTGTGCGGAGCGGGTGGGATACGGCGCGGGAAGCCGCGATCTCGGGGACGACCCGAACTGCCTTCGCGTCGTCGTCGGCCGGGCACCCGGTCCGTCACGGGACCGACCGGAGATCTCTGTGCTGGAGAGCAATCTGGACGACGTCGATCCCCGCACTCTCGCCTGGGCGATCGAACGGCTCCGGGCGGCCGGGGCGCTCGATGCCTGGCTGACGCCGGTGACGATGAAGAAGGGCCGGATCGGGCAACAGGTCACCGTCCTGACCCGCACCGGGCAGGAAGACGCGCTGGCCGCTATCCTGCTGCGGGAAACACCGACCCTGGGAGTGCGGGTGCGTCGAGAGCGACGGATCGAACTCGACCGGCGGTCGGAGACGGTGACGACCCGGTACGGCCGGATTCGCGTGAAGGTGGCCTGCCTCGACGGCGCCGCCCTGCGGGGTCGCGCCGAAGACGACGATTGTGTGGCGGCGGCTCGACGACACGATGTGCCGATCGACGACGTCCGTCAGGAAGCCGAAACGCGGTGGCGCAGCGCCACCCGCGTTCGACGCAAGACCAAGGAGAGACCGTGATGGAAGAGAAGACGCCTCAGCCCCCGACGCCCGCCGAGCAGCCCGCAGCGACTGCCCCGAAGCCCGAGGCGGCCGCGACACCGGCGGCGCCGGAGAAGAAGCTGCTGTCGATCGACAAGTTCGCGCAGATCGAGTTGCGCGTGGCCAAGATCATCTCCGCCGAGCCGATCGAGAACGCGGACAAGCTGCTCAAGCTGCAGGTCGACCTCGGCGAGGAGCAGCGGCAGATCGTGGCCGGCATCGCCAAGGCCTACGACGTCGAGGCGCTTGTCGGCAGGAAGATCATCGTCGTCGCCAACCTCAAGCCGGCGCGGCTGCGCGGCGTCGAGAGTCAGGGGATGCTGCTCGCCGCGGACCTCGACGGTCGGCCGATCGTCGCCACCTTCGACGAGGATGTCGCGCCGGGCACCCGGGTTCGCTGAACCGGCCCGGGCCCGCTGCCGGCGATCAGTCGATCTCGGCGATCAGCCGCAGGTCGTCCTTGCGCACGAACAGGGTCGGGCCGCTCTCGGGTGCGACCTTGATCATGTGCCGGTCGTAGTAGGTGATCGTTCCGCGGATCACCGTGCCGTCGGAGAGGGTGAACTCGAGCCGATCCTCGGATTCCTTCTTGTCGCGGATGAACTCGCGCTCGCGCTGGGTCTGATCCGGTGGCGGAGGCTTGCGACCGCCGCCGGGGCGGCCCTTGCGGTCACCGCCACGCCCGCCACGCTGTCCACCGTCGGATCGATTCATCGCCGTTTCCCTCTCTCTGCGGTTCGTAACGGATTATAGCGGTCGCGGGTCCGGCCCCGCCTCCGCCTGCAACGCGGTGACCGCGGCGGCGACGACGATGTCGTCCACGCTGCAGCCCCGGGACAGATCGTTCGCCGGTCGGGCCAGCCCCTGGAGGATCGGACCGACCGCCTGGGCCCCGCCGATCCGCTCGACCAGCTTGTAGGCGATGTTTCCGGCCCCGAGGTCGGGGAAGATCAACACGTTGGCCCGGCCGGCCACGGAGCTGCCCGGGGCCTTGGAGGCCGCGACCTGCGGGACCAGCGCCGCGTCGACCTGCAGATCGCCGTCGACGGTCAACCCCGGTTCTCGCTCTCGCAACTTCGTTGCCGCCTCACGCATCCGATCGACGGCCGGGTGCGACGCGCTTCCATGGGTCGAGAACGAGAGCATCGCGACCCGGGGCTCCTCGCCGGTCAGCAAGCGATAGTGCCCTGCGGCCCGATGGCCGATGTCGACCAGCTGGGCCACGTCGGGTTCCGGAACCAGGCCGCAGTCGGCGAAGACCAGCGTCTCCGCACCGCCGGGAGTCGCCGCGGCCAGTTCCATCAAGAAGAACGAGGAGACCCGTTCCGCTCCCGGCGCGGTACCCAGCGTCCGCAGGGCGGCGCGGATCGTCTCCGCCGTGGAGTGTCGTGCGCCGGCGAGGGTGCCGTCGGCACCGCCGCAAGCGACCAGCGCCGCGGCGAAGTAGAGCGGATCGTCGACCAGTCCCAGGATCTCCGCCTCGGACAGGCGATCGGAGAGCCGTGACCGTAGCTGCTCGGCGCACGCGATCCGGCGGGCCGAGGAGGACGGGTCGACGACCTCGACACGATCCAGGGAAAGACCCGCGGCGGATCCCTGCTGCCGCACCTCCCGCTCCGGCCCGACGATCACCGGCGTCACGATCGCCTCGGCGGCCAGACGATCGACCGCCTGCAACATCCGGGGATCGTCCCACTCGGGGAAGGCGATGCGGCGCCGGCTGCCCGAGGCCCGCCGGAGGATCTGCTGCGTTGCGCTCACCGCTGCATCCTATCCCTTCCCGCAGCGACGGTGCGAGACCGGACGGCCTGGGCCAGCGCCAGGATCGTCGGGAATCCGTACTCGATCAGCAGGATCCCGAGAGGGACGTCGGCGGCCGGCGGCGTCAGGTAGGACAGCGGGAGCAGCGCGGCGAAAAGCAACCAGGTCGGCGAGGCACAGGCCGCGGCGAAGGGCAGCATCCACAGCGCGTACCACGGGTGGACGGTCGGCGACAGGATCAACAGCCCACCGAGGATCGCCAGCCACTGGGCCTCCAGCGAACCCAGGGAGCGCCGCCAGAGGTACCCGACCCAGCCGGCGAGACACCCGGCGACGACGACCCTCGCGGTGAAGGCGGGCCAGACGTTGCGGTACAGCAGGTCCCAGTCGACGGCGGCCTGGGGAAACTCCCGCTGCAGTCGGATCAACAGCTCGGTCAGGAACCCGGCGCTACCCGAGACTTCCAGCAGGCCATGGACCAGCGCGAAGACCGAGGCGTTGTACTGCCAGCGCTCGGCGTAGGCGAACAGGCCGCCCCCGACCGCGGGACCGGACCAGGCAAAGGGCAGGAACCAGAGCAGTCCGAGCAACAGCATCGCGACCGATGCCGGCCGGCCGAGACGCCGCGCCAGAGAAGGCGCGAGCAGGAGCGGGACGAGCTTGACCGCCACCGCCGTGGCCAGCGCGCCGGCGGACAGGAGGCGGCGCCCCGGCCGTAGCCAGAGAACCGCCGCCAGGATCAACGCCACGCCTACCGGTTCAATGTGGCCGCTGGCTGCAGACTCCCAGATCGCCAGGGGGTTCCAGGCGTACCAGATCAGCCTGCGGTCCGGCAGCCGTCGGCGGCGCAGCAACGCGGCCAGCAGCAGCACGACGCCGAAGTCGACCAGCCCCATCGCGAGCTGGAAACCGCGAACGGCCGGCACCGCGTCGCCGCCACCGCGCGAAGACCAGCTGGGCGGCGGGCGGGTAGATCGTCCGCAGCTCGCGGTGGTTGATGCGCGCCCAGTCTTCGTCGCGCAGATGGGCGAGCGCCGGGTCATCGGGGGCGTGGCGGTACGGATGCACGCCGGCGAGCTGAACCCGACCGTCCCACAGGTAGCGGTAGACGTCATCCGAGAGCCCGGGCTCGCCGAAGGCGGCGATCAGGCGGAACAGCAGCGCACCGACGAGGACGATCCCGGGGTTCCCGGGGAACGCCGACGACGACCGACGGACCGCCCCGACCATCCCGGCAAGCAACAGCGCGTGGGCGGTCAGCAGTACCGCCGGATGGCGATGCCAGCCGGGCAACCAGGCGACCACCGCGTAGACCACCGCCGATCCGGCCAGGAGCCATGGAATAGCGGCGTCGGTGGCCCGGTTGCCCTGCTGACCGAACGGAAGCACGGCGTCAAGGATAGTCGCCCGGCCCCGGCCTCGCCCCGGGGTTGCGGTCGTCGGACGTCAGAGAACAGAATGCCCCGACCGGAATCGGGAGCAAGCGGAGGAGGGCAACGTGCCGGACAACGGCCTCGCGGGGTTCGTACTGTATGGGTACTTCGGCACCATGGCGGTGCTGGCCCTGTTCGGGCTGCACCGCTGGTACCTGCTGTACCTCTACCGGAAGCACCGGGACGACGTCTTCGAGACGCCGTCACCGGTTCGACCGGCTGCCGCGGCTGACCGTGCAGCTGCCGCTCTACAACGAGATGTACGTGGCCGAGCGGCTGATCGACGCGGTCTGCGCGCTGGACTATCCGCGCGACCGGCTGGAGATCCAGGTCCTCGACGACTCGACCGACGAGACCAGGAGCGTGGCGTATCGTCGCAAGATGCGCCGCCACGCCGGCCAAGGGCGTCGACATCACGTACCTGCATCGGACCAACCGCGCGGGCTTCAAGGCCGGCGCGCTCGACGAGGGGCTGAAGGTCTCGAAGGGTGAGCTGGTGGCGATCTTCGACGCCGACTTCGTGCCCGCGCCCGACTTCTTGCGGCGGACGGTGCCGCACTTCCGCGACCCGGGCCTGGGGCTGGTCCAGGCTCGCTGGGGCCACCTGAACCGCGACGCAGTCGCTGCTGACCCGCGTCCAGGCGATGCTGCTCGACGGGCACTTCGTCATCGAGCACACCGCCCGCAACCGCTCGGGCCGCTTCTTCAACTTCAACGGCACCGCCGGCATCTGGCGACGCAGCTGCATCGAGGACGCCGGCGGCTGGCAGCACGACACGCTGACCGAGGACCTCGATCTGTCCTATCGCGCCCAGCTCCGGGGCTGGCGCTTCGTCTTCCTCAACGACGTGCTCGCCCCCGCCGAGCTGCCGGTCGAGATGAACGCCTTCAAGAGCCAGCAGCACCGCTGGGCCAAGGGCTCGATCCAGACCGCGCGCAAGCTGCTGCCGGCCCTCCGCGCCCCGCCCCTGCCCACACGAGTCAAGCTCGAAGCCGTGGTCCACCTGACCGCCAACGTCGCCTACCTGTTGATGATCGCCCTGGCCGCTGCTCGTGGTGCCGTCGGTCTGGATCCGCGGCTCGATCTCGCCGATCATGCTGCTATACATCGATCTGCCGCTGATCGCGATGTCGACGCTGTCGATCGCGATGTTCTACGTGATCGCCCATCGCGAGGCGGTCGGAAGCCTGCGTCGTCGCTGGCGCTGGGTCCCGTTCCTGATGGCCGTCGGCATCGGGTTATCGATCAACAACGGTCGCGCGGTGCTCGAGGCGCTGGCCGGCAAGCCCTCGGAGTTCCGGCGCACCCCCAAGTACAACCTGGGCCGCGGGCAGCGCCTGGCCTCGCGGCGGTACCGGGGCGACGCCAACGCCGACACCTGGGTCGAGCTGGGCTTCGCCGCCTGGTTCACCCTCGCCGCGATCGCCGCGGCGTTCGTCGGCTTCTGGGGCGCGATCCCCTTTCTGCTGCTGTTCCAGCTCGGGTACGCCTACACGACCGGCCTGACCCTGGCCCAGTCCCGGGCCGGGTAGACGCAGGCTCAACGCAGGTCGGCTCCGGGCCAGCGCCGGGTCTCGACGGTCTCGCCGCACTCGAGGGAGTCTCGTTCGGCCGGGACGACGATGAAACCGTTGGCGCGGCTGAGCGCCAGCACGTCGCCGGAGCCGGTCGCCTCGACGAGCCGTGCTTCGACGCCGCTCTCCCCCGTCTCGATCCGCGCGAGGCGGAAGGTCACCCTCCCGGGGCGGTTGCGGAATCCTTCGGTGAGCCGCGCCGGGATCGACTCCTCACGCCAGTGTGTGAGGCCGGAGATCCGGCGCAGGAGCGGCGCGGCAAAGATTCGAAAGCCGGCGAACGCGGAGATCGGGTTTCCGGGGAGCCCGAAGACGACACACGAACCGGCCCGGCCGACGAGGATCGGCTTGCCGGGTTTGACGGCAACCTTGTGACACAACAACTCCATGCCGTTGCGCTCGAGGGCCTCGCCGACGAGATCGTACTCGCCGACCGAGACGCCCCCGGTGATCAGCAGCGCGTCGGCGGACAGCCCGCCGGCGATCTTCTCGTCGAGGGCCCCGGCGGTGTCGCCGGCGATTCCCAGCGGCAGCGCCTCGACGTTCATCTCCTCGAGCTGGGCCACCAGCATCGCCGCGTTGCTGTTGCGGATCTGGTGCAGGCCGGGTTGCTCCGACACGGGGACGATCTCGTCGCCGGTGGAGAGCACTGCCACGCGTAGCCGGCGGTAGACCGGTACCTGCGTGACGCCGACGGTGGCCAGGGAGGCGATCTCCGGCGGCTGGATCATCGATCCCGCGCTCAGTACGCGATCGCCGGCCCGCCGGTCGGAGCCGAGCTTGCGCACGTGCTGACCCTCCCGGACGGCCTGGCCGAACGTCGCGTGTTCCCGGGACGGATCTTCTTCGGTCTCCTCGACCATCACGACCGAGTCGGCACCGGGCGGTACGACGCCGCCGGTGAAGATCCGCATCGCCGTTCCGGGTTGCAGCGTTCCCGGGGCGGCCTCGTCGCCGGCCTTCACCTCGCCGACGACCCGCAGGCTCCGCCCGGGTTCCGGCAGGTCCGCGGCGCGCACCGCAAACCCGTCCATCGCCGACCGGTCGGTGGGCGGGAAGTCACGGTCGGCCTGGATCGCCGCGGAGAGAACCCGGCCGGCGGCGCGTTCGAGGCCGACGAACTCCGCGCCGACGACCTCGCCGACGCCGTCGAGGATCGCCTGTGCCTGCTCCAGCGTGCGTAAGCTCATGGTGCCACTCCGATCACGATCCGTGGAATCCCGGCGAGGTCCGGTTGCACGCGTACGTCGCGCAGTCCGGCGGCGGTCGCGATCCCGACGACCGCATCGGCCTGACCGAAACCGATCTCGGTGGCCAGCATCCCACCCCGGCGCAGTAGCCGCAATGCCGAGTCACAGAGCGCCCGGTAGACCTCGAGCCCCGGTCGGCCCGGCGACCAGGGCCGCGCGCGGATCGAGGTCGCGGACCTCCGGTTCCAGCGCCTGCCAGTCGGCCTCGGCCACGTAGGGCGGATTGGAGAGCACCACGTTCATCCGGCCGGTCCAGTCCTCCGGGGGCGCCGACAGGTCGCCGTCGCGAAACTCGATCCGCTCGCCGACCCCGTGGCGCTCCGCGTTTGCCCGGGCCACCTCCAGGGCCTCGGCGGAGATGCTCCAGCGCGTGGAGCGACGAGGTCCGGGTCGCTGGACCGCCAGCGTGATCGCGATGCAGCCGCTGCCGGTGCCCAGGTCGGTAACGACGCCCTCGATCGGGGGCATCGCCTCGAGGACCAGATCGACGAGCGCCTCGGTCTCGGGCCGCGGGATCAGCACCCGGCGATCGACGAGAAACTCGAGGCCGTAGAACTCCTGCGAAGCCGAGGATGTGCTGGCAGCGGTTCCCGCGCTCGCGCGCCGGTCGATCCAGCTGCGGAAACGCGCGGCGACGGCGGCGTCGAGCGTCTCCGCTTCGCGCGCGGACGAGCAGGCCGCCGCGATCCAGGTTCCCGAGCAGGCGGGCCAGCAGCACTTCCGCCTCGAGCCGGGGCTCGGGTACCCCGGCGGCATCCAGAGCCTGCTCGCCGGCCTCGAGCAGGCACGCCGAGGGGCGCCACGCTCAGACCAGTTCCCTGCTTCAGCCGTTCGGCCTGGTCGTGGGAGACCAGCGCGTCGATGATCTCGGTGATCTCGCCGTTCATCATCGCCGGCGAGGTTGTGCAGGGTCAGGCCGATCCGGTGATCGGTCACCCGGTTCTGCGGGAAGTTGTAGGTGCGGATCTTCTCGCTGCGGTCGCCGCTTCCGACCAGGACACGTCGCTCTTGCGCGATCGCCTCGTGCTGCTCGCGCAACATCTTGTCGTAGAGCCGCGAGCGCAGGACCTGCATCGCCCGGGCCTTGTTCTTGTGCCACGACTTCTCGTCCTGGCACTGGACGACGATGTTCGTCGGCAGGTGGATGATGCGCACGGCGGACTGCGTCGTGTTGACGCTCTGCCCGCCGGGCCCGGACGAGCAGAAGGTGTCGATGCGCAAATCCTCGGCCTTGATCTGCACGTCGACCTCTTCGGCCTCGGGCAGCACCGCCACGGTGACCGCCGAGGTGTGGATCCGGCCCTGGGTCTCGGTCTCGGGGAACGCGCTGCACGCGGTGCACGCCGCTTTCGAACTTCAGCCGGCTGTAGACACCCTCGCCCTCGATCAGCGCGATGACTTCTTTCACGCCGCCGACCTCGCTCTCGGAAATGCCGGTCGTGCTGACCTTCCAGCGTTGCTCTTCGGCGAAGCGCGTGTACATGCGGAACAACTCGGCGGCGAACAGCGTGGCCTCGTCGCCGCCGGTGCCCGGCGCGGATCTCGAGCACGACGTTCTTCGCGTCGTTGGGATCGCTGGGCAGCAGCAACAGCCGCAGTTCGCTGCTCGAGCTGCTCGAGACGTGCTTCGAGCGTCTTGACCTCTTCCGCCGGCCATCTGCGCATCTCGGCGTCGTCGGCCGACCCGCAGCAGCTCCTTCGCGCGCCGGCAGGTCCTCGACGGCCCGCTTGCGATACTCCCGGAACTTGGCGACGACCGGTTCGAGCTCGGCGTAGGAGCGGCTCGTGGCGAGCGGAAACGGTCCATGTCGGAGGTGATCTCCGGGATCGGAGAGCCGCGTGGGACAGCTCCGCGGCTCCAGCCGAGATCCTGGAGAGCTTGAGCGATCAGCTTGATCGGATCTCCGAAGCGGGCCGGGTCATGATGGGCACTCGACCATCGGCGCCGCGGGGGCCCGGTCAACGCCGGTCGTCAGGACTGTGCGGCTTCCGGCTTGCCGTAGCGCCGCTGGAACCGCTCGATGCGGCCCGCGGAGTCGATCAGTTTCTGCTTGCCGGTGAAGAACGGATGGCACGCGGAACAGATCTCGACCTTCATCGTCTCGGACGTCGAGCGGGTCTTGAACGAGTTGCCGCAGGCACAGTGGACCTCGACATCGTAGTACTTGGGGTGAATGCCTTCTTTCATGGCGAATCCCTCGGAAATCGTTCTTTTTCAATAGCTTATAGGACAAATCGGTCTTGCCCGGCAAACGCCGCCGCCGGCCGTTACGGTCCGTCGGCCGGCCGGAGGCCTGACGTCCGCTCCGCCCATGCTGGCCAGGAATTCCTCGTTGCTCTCGGTCTTGACCATCTTTTCCCGCAGCAATTCCATCGCCTCCACCGGGGACATCTGGTGCAGCACCTTGCGCAACACCCAGGTCCGGTCCAGTTCGACCTTGCTCAGCAGCAGCTCTTCCTTTCTGGTTCCCGAGCGCATCAGATCCACGGCCGGGAAGACCCGCCGGTCGGCCAGCTTGCGGTCGAGGTTGATCTCCATGTTGCCGGTGCCCTTGAACTCCTCGAAGATCACGTCGTCCATGCGGGAGCCGGTGTCGATCAGCGCCGTGGCCAGGATCGTCAGCGAGCCGCCCTCTTCGGTGTTGCGCGCCGCGCCGAAGAAGCGTTTCGGCTTCTGCAGCGCGTTGGCGTCGAGACCGCCGGAGAGTACCCGGCCCGAGGCGGGGATCACGGTGTTGTAGGCCCGGGCCAGCCGGGTGATCGAGTCCAGGAGCAAGACGACGTCATGGCCGGCCTCGACCAGCCGCTTGGCCTTCTCCATCACCATCTCGGCCACCTGCACGTGGCGCGCCGCCGGCTCGTCGAAGGTCGAGGAGATGACCTCGCCCTTCACCGACCGCTGCATGTCGGTGACCTCCTCCGGCCGCTCGTCGATCAGCAGCACGATCAGCGCCACCTCGGGGTGGTTCGCCGCGATCGCCGCCGCGATCGCCTGGAGCAGCATCGTCTTGCCCGTTCGCGGCGGCGAGACGATCAGGCCGCGCTGTCCCTTGCCCAGCGGCGTCATCAGGTCCATCACCCGTCCGGAGATGTCGCCGTTGGCGTTGGCCAGCTCGGCCCGCAAGCGCTCCTCGGGGTAGAGCGGAGTCAGCCGGTCGAAGCGGATCCGCTCCTTGGCCTGCTCGACCGGTCCGCCGTTGACACTCTCGAGCCGGCCGAGGGCGAAGTAGCGCTCGCCCGGCTTGGGCATCCGGATCCGACCGCGGACGGTGTCCCCGGTCATCAGACCGAAGCGGCGGATCTGCGACGGCGAAACGTAGATATCGTCGGGGCCCGGCAGGTAGCTGGCCTCGGGCGCGCGCAGGAAGCCGTAGCCGTCGGAGAGCTTCTCCAGAACGCCCTCGGCGATCACCGAACCGTCGTTCGACGCATGGCTGCGGATCAACTGGTACAGCAGATCGCGCTGCGGGAGTGTGCCGGCGTTGTTCACACCGGCCTCGGTCGCGACGTTGACCAGGTCGACCGCCGGCATCGACTTCAATTCTTTCAGATCGAGACTCATCTTCCTGCTTTCCTTCCTGCCCGTTCCCCGGCCACCTACGCGGCGGCCAGGAGCTGGTCCAGGTGTTTCCAGAGTTCCTTGACCCCGGTTCCGTTTTCTGCCGAGACCATCAGCGCCGGTGCCGTCGCGAACCGTTTGACGATCGTCATCGAGCGGGTGCGCCCGTTCCCCGAGAGCTTGTCCGACTTCGTGGCAACGACGATCCAGGGGATCTTCCGCTGCTCGAGCCACTCCTGCATCACTCCGTCGAGCTTCGTCGGCTCGTGCCGCGCATCGACCACGAGCACCGCGACGGCGATGCGCTCCCGGCGACGCTCGAGGAAGCTCTCGATCATCGGCCCCCACTGGCGGCGAATCGCCTCGGGTACCTTGGCGTAGCCGTAACCGGGCAGGTCGACGAAGTAGAAGCTGTCGTTGATGCGATAGAAGTTGACCGTCTGGGTTCGACCGGGGCGAGACGATGTGCGCGCCAGGCCGCTCACGCCCAGGAGCCGGTTGATCAGGCTCGACTTTCCGACGTTCGATCGTCCCAGGAACACGACGTCGGCACCGGGCGCCCGGGGCTCGTCGTCGGTACTGGTCACCGAGCATTCGAAAGTGCTGGAGGCGATCTTCACGGTATCAGTGGGTGATCTGCCCGGGCTGCGGTCCGGGCTCGATGCCCTTTCCCTTCTTGGTCAAACCGACGGAGCCGGGCGGCTGGACGAGAGCCGCGTCCAGCACCTGATCCATCGACTCGACGAGGATGAACTCGATCTTCTCCCGGATGTCCTCCGGGATATCCGCCAGGTCTTTCTCGTTCTCGGCGGGCACCAGGACGTGAGTGATACCGGCGCGGAAGGCGGCGAGGACCTTCTCCTTCAGCCCGCCGATCGGCAACACGTGCCCGCGCAGGGTGATCTCGCCGGTCATCGCGAGGTCGGAGCGGACCGGAATGTCGCTGAGCAGCGAGGCCAGTGCCGTGCCCAGCGCGATCCCCGCCGACGGGCCGTCCTTGGGAATCGCTCCCTCGGGCAGGTGGACGTGGAGATCGTATTTTCGGTGGAACAACGGGTCCAACCCCAGCTCGTCCGCCCGGCTACGGATGTAGGACATCGCCGCCTGGGCCGACTCCTGCATCACGTCGCCCAGCTGGCCGGTCAGCGTGAGTCGACCGCGGCCGCGCATCCGCGTCGCTTCGATCGGCAGCAGCTCACCGCCGGTCTCGGTCCAGGCCAGCCCCGTCGAGACACCGACCCTGGTGGCCCGTCATGATGATGGGTTGGTCGTCGGGAGGCCTGCTTGTTCGCGGAACCTGCGCGCACGGGGCTTCCGAAACCCGGCGAGAGCGCGACGGGCGGGTCCATTCGCTCAGCCGGGTCGATGGTCTCACCCGCAACACCCATTCAGGAGCGACGCGCGCGGCGCTTGGGAATCGCTCGTCGGCGTGACGCTCGATCTCGCAGTGCGGCGCCTGGCGATAGTGCAACAGGCGGGAATCCGGGGTTGTCGAGGGGCCCGCCGAATGAGCGGTTTGGGTCGTTGTAAATCAGGCCGCACCGGAATTTCGGTGATCGCCAGCCCAGCCGCGACTGACGCCCCACAACTGCATTGGAAAGGCGTAGCCATCCTCGCTGAAGCGAACGCGCCGGAGCGCTTCGACGCTGTGGGCCTTGAAGCCACAGAATGCATCGGTGAGGTTGAACCCGAGGCGGTCGTTGATCTCTTCGGTGATGAGCCTGTTGATCTTGCCGGCGGTCGGCCGGCGGAGAATCACCGTTGGGATCGCAGTTGAGGTAGCGCGAGCCGCTGATGATGTCGGCGCGCGGTGGGCGACACTGCTGCTTCGATAAAGCGGGATGGCGTCGGGCTCGTGCTGCTCGTCGCAGTCCATCGTGATGACCCAGTCGTAGCCGAAGGTCTCGGCCCAGAGGAACGCGTCGCGCAGCGAGCGACCGTAACCCCGGTTGACGGCATGCCGAATAACCTCAACCTTGTGACGTGCGAGCAAGCACGGCGTGCGATCGGCGGAGCCGTCGTCAATGACGAGCACATCCACCGCGTGTTCGAGGACTCGCTCGGGATGACGCGATCGACGTAGCGGCTCTTCGTTGTAGACCGGGATCGCAACCAGCGACTTCATGCGTTGCCTCCGCCCCACGAACGAACGACGAAGCGCGACGCGGCGC
>CALNYP010000072.1:0-29670 GCA_942490715.1 uncultured bacterium | reverse complement strand
TTCGCCACGAGCACGATCTCGTCGTCGGGATTCAGGTAGGAGCCGACGACACCGTGAAACGCCGGTCCCGGCGAGGCAAACAGCGCCCCGTCGAGATGTCCCTTCCGGAACTCGTCCCAGCTGCGAGTGTCGAGCACCACGGTCTTCCGTCCATCGATCGATTCGACCTCGGACGTCGACAGCAGCCGTGGGGCCGGCAGTTCGCCGAGCAACGGCACGCCATCCCGGTTCTGCACCTTCATCCTGCCGAAGTACAACGGAGGCTCGGGCTGTCCGTCGAGGATGAAGCGGACGAAATCCTCGCGGTCGGCCACGTGTTGCAGCGCGGCGTTGTACTGCCGCTCGTAGCCGACGGTCGACTGCAGCACCGCGCCCAGCGACTTGCCGCAGGCGCTTCCCGCGCCATGGGCCGGCCAGACCTGCAGGTGGTCGTCGAGTCCGAGGAAGGTCGCCGTCGAGTCGAACAGCGATCGAGCCGAGTCCTCCTTGACGCCGGACATCCCGGCGGCGGTCTCGAGCAGGTCCGGTCGGCCGAGGTCGCCGACGAAGACGAAGTCGCCGGTCAACGCTCCCATCGGACGATCGGCTCCGCCCCCGACATCGGTGACGAGGTAGGACAGGTGCTCGGGAGTGTGTCCGGGAGTGTGGACCGCCCGGAACTCGATCTTGCCGACGCGAAACCTGTCGCCGTCCTCGAGTAGCTGGTGTTCGTAGGTGCCGCCGGCAGACCGGGTGGCGAGCCAGCCGTATTTCCAGTCGGCATCGCCTTCGTCGGACAGGTAGAGCCGGGCTCCCACCGCCTCCGCCAGCTCGCGGGCGCCGGACAGGAAGTCGGCATGGATGTGGGTCTCGGCAACCGCGACGATCCGCAGGGAGTGCCGACGGGCGACCGCCAGGTAACGGTCGATGTCCCGGGCCGGGTCGATCAAGATCGCCTCGCCGGTCTTCTGACAGCCGATCAGGTACGCCGCCTGGGCCAGTCCTTCGTCGTAGATCTGTCGCATCAGCATCGTCCAGTCCTCCATCGTTGACTCACACGAGCGTACAGACAGCAAGACCCGTGCCTCGAGGATCTCCAACTCCATATTTCATTTGTTTGCAATGAGTTGCCGTCTCCATCGTTGCGCCGATCGCCTCGAAGGGATGTTTCAATATGAAACCTTTGAAACATCAGTATTGCACCAAGACTGTCTCGGCGGTATCGTGGGTTACCGTGATCGAGCAAGACGCGAGCAATGCACTGACCGAATGGCTGGGCGGCGTGGGTTCCGGCGAGGCTTTCCGCTCCCTGTCGACCCTGGTCCCGGATGCCGCGGTGATGGTGGTGGACTCCCAGCGGAACGTCGTTCTGTGGAGCGATGGAGCCGAGCGAATGCTGGGCTTTGCAGCCGCGGACGCGATCGGAAGTCACTGCCTCAAGTCCCACCGATGCGTCCAGTGCATGGGTGGATGTGGCATCGAACAGCACGGCGCCATCTCGGATATCCCACTCACCCTGGCCCGCGCCGACGGAACCTCGGTCCGTGTGCGCAAGACCGCGCGCGCCTTCTTCGATGACGACGGCGCGTTTGCCGGAGGCATCGAAGTCCTGACTCCCGACACCACCGCTGTGCATGCGGACGACATCCCTCAGCGAACTCCGGACGCGGTGACCTTTCACGGACTGGTGAGCCGGGATCCGGTGATGCTCCAGGTGTTTCAGACGATCCGCAATGTGGCCGAGACCGACACGACGGTGCTGGTGCGAGGCGAGAGCGGTACCGGCAAGGAGCTCGTCGCCCGGGCGATCCACCAGGAGAGCCATCGCCGCGACCGGCCGTTCGTCGCCGTGAACTGCGCCGCGCTGACGCCGACATTGCTCGAGAGTGAGCTGTTCGGCCACGTGCGTGGCGCCTTCACCGGGGCGGTCCGCGATCGAGCGGGCCTGTTCGAGCAGGCGAAGGGCGGCACGCTGTTTCTCGACGAGGTCGCCGAGCTCTCGGGAGACGTGCAGGCCAAGTTGCTGCGGGTGCTGGAGGAGCGGGTCATCGTCCGTGTCGGTGACACGAAGAACATCCCCGTCGACGTGCGCGTCGTCTCCGCCACTCACCGCGCCCTGCGCAAGGAGGTCCAGCAGGGGAGGTTCCGCGAGGACCTGATGTTCCGGCTACGGGTCGTCCCGCTGTTCATCCCGGCGCTCCGAGAGCGCCGGGTCGACCTGCAACTCCTGTTGTGGCACTTCATCGCCAGCTTCAACGATCGCGGCCCCCGCCGGATCGACACGGTCGCGCCGGAGGCGATGCGGCGGCTGATGGACCACGCCTGGCCGGGGAACGTCCGGGAGATGCGCAACGTCGTCGAGTACGCCTTCGCAGTCGGGCGGGGCGTCGAACTGGCGGTCGAGGACCTGCCGATCGAGTTTCGTGGGGAGCCTCGAACGGTCGCTGCCGACGGGGTCGCCGCTTCGGTCGGCGACGAGAAACACCGGATCCGCGAGGCGATCAAACTCGCCGGCGGTCACCTCGGTCGGGCCGCCGATCTCCTGGGCATGAGCCGGGCGACTCTCTGGCGCAAGCGCGGCAAGTACGGCCTCTGAGGCAGCCATCAACAACGGCGTGCGATCGGCGCGCCGGTAGTAGCCGGCGAACTCCCTGACGGCAGGAGTGTCCCAGGCGAGCAGTTCGGCGGCGAAGCGGGCACCCAGTACCTGATACAGGTAGTCCACGCGGATGCGGAGCGCGCCCGGACCCGGCCGCTCGATCTCGTAGCGCGTTGCGTCGCCACCGGCGTCGAAGTCGGAGTCCTCGTCGACTCCGATCGGTGCGATCACGTTGATGTCCGGATGGTCCGTCTGCCAGCCCTGCGGCAGGAGCCGGTTGTCCTTGAGATGGTCGGCCGCGCTGAGCAGGCTGAACGTCAATCCGCCATCGATGCCACCGAGTACCGACTCGTAGATCTGCACCTGGTCGCCGTTTCGAATCCGGTCGTGGTGAGGTTGATAGCCGCCACTGCGACGCTCGGTCGCCAGCGGCCGCTGGTCGACGCCGATGATCCGACCTTGGTCGTCGTGTTCCCCCGATACGAACAGGCGCTCACCGGTCACCGACTCGACGACGACTCGCAGCCAGCTGCGTCGGGTCGGGTGCCCGGTCGGCAACTTGTGTCCGGTCAGATTCGAGACCTGCACGCGAAACGTGAGGCCGTTCCGCGGTCCGCTCCACGTCGGTGATCGTGACGGTGGCCGTACGCTGCCGCAGCTGTTCGCCGGTGACGCCGATCGTTGCATCGAAGGCCTGGGGCGGGGCAGTGATGCCCAGCGCTTCGGGGTTGTCCCGAAGGATCGCCGGCACCAGGGTGTTGCCGCCGAGAAAAGTGTGCATTCCGTAGGGCTGCCGAGGGACGATCGGCGGGAAGTCGCGACCGTGGGGATTGCGGGCGATGCGTGTGCGGATCACGTTGCCGTCGACATCGTGAAGTGGTGTGTGGCAGTCCTGGCAACTGCGGGCATCGGCAGCGGGATCATCGATCTCGTCATTGAAGACGGAGTTGCGCCACTCCAGATAGGGCGTCTGCTCGGGGAACACCACGTCGCTGATCGAGCCGTCGTCGGAGAGGGGATGGGTGAAGAGCGTGTGGCAGGAAGCGCAGAGCGCGGAGCTCGTGACGTGATCGCCCTTCATCGGCGTGAAGCCGGTGTGCATCCGCATCGGCATGGAAAACGGCCGGTCATGGGGGCCGAAGATTCTCCCGCCGGGAAGGATTCTGAATCCACCACCGAAGCTCTCCGGTGTGCCGAGGTTGTCCGGCTGGATCTGATGGCAGGTGGCGCAGGAGACACCGTCGAGGGCCAGCTGGTGATGCCGGTCGTCGGGGTCATGGAGCAGCTCGAGGGCCAGGGTCTCGCCGGCCACCGACTTCTCCACGGCGGCCATCGGTGAATGGCAGCGCAGACAGGTCGCCTCGATCAGCGCACCCTTTTCGGGGTGCGCGGCGACTTCGGCCGATACCGCGGCCCGCCAGAGCGGGTCCCGGGCGGAACTGGCCATCATCGAAGTGCGCCACAGGTCGAACGGAGCGATCGGGCGTCCTTGTTCGTCGCGCATCGCCGAGGCGCCCTCGGCATTGCTGTGGCAGAGAGCACAGCGGACCGATGTCGCGAAACGGCCGCTGAGATGATCGACGGTCGGCGGGAGGGCCGGGGTGCCTGCCGTTGCGCCGTCGGCGTCAGCCTGTGCGCCGGTGCCGGATGCCGCAGCACCGACGAGCAGGAACGTGAGCGCCAGAACCCGTATTGCGGTCGAGGGACGTCGCATCATGTCCTGTCTTTCGTTTGCGGCGTGTTGCCACGCCGGGTGCAGGATTATAGCGCGCCTCGCTACTCCGCGCGCAACACTCGCACCGGGTCCGTCCGGGTTGCCCGCCAGGCCGGCCAGACGCTGGAGACGCAGGCGACGAGTCCCATGATCACGACGACGACGAACAGGGTCAGTGGGTCCCGGGGGTCGACGGCGTAGAGCAGACCAGCCATCGTGCGGCCGGCGGCGAACGTGCCGAGCACTCCGACGCCGATCCCGGCAAGGACAAACACGGTCCCCCGGGCCAGGAGTCCGACGACGATCCTGCGTGGCGGAGCACCGAGCGCCATGCGGATGCCGACCTCACGAGTCCGTGCACGGGCGGCTTGATTGGCCACGCCGTAGACCCCGACCGACGCGAGCAGCAGTGCCGCCACGCCGAAGACACTCAGCAAGGTCATCAGGAAACGATCCGCGGCGCGGGCGTCGGCCACGACGTCGTCCATCGTCCGGACCCGTAGTAACGGCACCTCCGCGTCGGTGCGGGCCAGGGCATCCCGCACGTCGCCGACCAGGCTGAGCGGCGGCGCGGCGGTCTTGACCGCGAAGCTGAACGTGGCCGGGGTGTCTCCACGGAGATGGGAGATCACCTCGGGGACCGGATCCATCGTCAACGACATCCGTTCGTTCTGGACGACGCCGACGATCGGGTACCAGTAGGACTCCGCGGTCGGCTCGCGGTCGAAGGCGATCCGCCTGCCGACCGGGCTGTCGCCGGGGAAGTACTCATCGGCGAACGCCTGGTTGACGACGACCGGCACCGGCTCGTCCGGACCGAGCCGTTGCGGGAAGATTCGCCCCTCGACGGCCTGGACTCCCAGTGCCTCGAAGTAGCCCGGCATCGCCTCGCGGTGTCGCAACTCCGTTCCGGAGCGGTCGGTGCTCCAGCCCTGGATCGCGAAGTCGCTGGTCCAGGCATAGCCGGTCAGCGGGAGTCCTCGCGCGGCGCCCGCGGCGACCACCCCGGGGACGGCCTCGAGCTGTTCGACGAACGCATCGACGAACGCCGCACGGTCCGAATCGTCAGGGTAGGTCCCTGACGGAGGATGGACGCGGAAGGTCAACACGTTGGCGGTGTCGACACCCGGGTCGACCCGGCGGAGCTGGTCGACGCTGCGCACCATCAACCCCGCCGCCGCCACGAGGACGACGGCCAGCCCGACCTCGAACGAGACGAAGCCGTTGGCCGCCAGCAACCGACGTGGACTCATCGTGCGGGTTCGCGAACTGTTCGTCGTGATGCCGTCGACCCGGGAACCGCGCCACGCCGGGAGAATCCCGAACAGCGCGGCACTGAGCGCACATACGGTGATGGTCACCAGTCCCAGCCGCCAGTCCAGGCGGAAGACGAGGCCTTCCAGCTCCGGAGGACTGATCGAGGCGATCGCCCGCAGGCCGGCGACGCCCATCGCGAGGCCCAGTGCCGTTCCGCCGATCGCCAGGACCAGACTCTCGGTCAGCACCTGACGCACGAGTCGGGCCCGGCCGGCCCCCAGCGCGGCACGCACGGACATCTCGTGGCGCCGGTCGACGGCGCGTCCCAGCAGCAGGTTCGCCACATTGGCGCAGGCGATCAACTGCAGCAAGACGACCGCTCCCAGCAGCAACAACAGGACGCCGCGGCGGTCACCGACCAGGTGATCGTGAAGCGGGGTGAGCCCCGCCTCCATGCCCCGATTCGTATCCGGGTATTCACGTTCGAGCTGACCCGCGACCGTCGCCAGGTCCGCCGCGGCCTGCTCGAAGGTCACGCCGTGCTTGAGCCGGGCGATCGGCCGGATGACATGCGCCTGGCGGAACCAGACACTCTCCCGGCGCCCGGCCATCCAGCTCGACGGGACCCAGACCTCGGCGTCGTTGATCGCGTAGCGGAAGCGCGGACCGAGTACGCCGATCACCTCGTGGGTCTGGCCGTCCAGCCGCACGGTCCGGCCGACGATCGCCGGGTCGGAACCGAAGTACCGGCGCCAGGCGTCGTGGCTGAGCACCGCGATACCGCTGTCGTAGGTTTCGTCATCGCGGAAGATGCGGCCGAGCTGCGCCTTCGCGCCGAGAATCGAGAACGCGTTGCCGGATACGGTGGACATGACGACCTGCACCGGCTCGTTGCCACCGCCCAGCGTCACGGCCGAGGTGAAATCACTGACGAAGCCGACATCGACGAATGACGAAGTGCGTTCCCGCCAGTCGGCGACGTTGGCCGGCGCGGCATGGACCTTTTGCCACCCACGCTCGGTGTTGGACTCCCAGAGCATCGCCAGGCGGTCCGGCTGGGGAAACGACAGCGGCCGCAACATCACCTCGTTGACCGCGGAGAAGATTGCGACCGACGCCCCGATGCCGAGTCCGAGGGTCAACAGCGCCGCGCCTGTGAACCCCGGAGACCGGGACAGATTGCGAAACGAGAAGCGGAAGTCACGCAGCGTCGATGCGAACGTCCCCTCCAGCGCCGGCTGCTCGTGGGGCAGCGGCCGGGCGGCCGGTCCCTGGACGATCGAGCGAATCGCCTGGGACCAGTACCAGCGCCACGCAGCGACCCTGCCGGCGGAAGTCCGGTGAACCGCGAACTCCTCGTCGAGATCGCCGATGATGTAGTCCCGGTTCTCCTGGGCCAGCAAACGGCGGAGCAGCAGGCGGGCCAGGCGGGGCGGTGTGGTTCTCGGTGTCATGCTTTCCCCTTGGCGACCTGTCCGGCGAGTCGTGTGAGTTCGGGGACGAGCCCCCGGGCCATCACCTGCACATCACGGTAGGCGCGATAGAGGCGCTCCGCACCTTCGGGCTCCACCCGGTAGTACCGTCGTTTCATCCCGGTGCGTTCGGGGCTGGGCTCTCCGTCGGAGGCGGTGACGAAGCCCCGTCCTTCGAGGCGTCCCAGGGCGGTGTAGACCGCACCGGCGGAGATATCCCGGCCGGTCGCCTTCTCGATCGCGCGCCGGATCGTGACGCCGTATGCCTCGTCACCCAGGCGCAGTACCGCCAGTAGAAGAAGCTGTTCGAATTCGCCGAGGGCTCTGGACACGCCGGCTGCCTCCTGGATAGCTACACTGTCGTAGTCTGGATGACTACACTGTAGCTGTCAAGCGGCTCCCCGTTCGGTCAGCCCATGCGACGGGCCAGATCGACGACCCTCTCGGTGTAGCCCCACTCGTTGTCGTACCAGGCGAACACCTTGGCGGTGCGGCCGTTGACGACCTGGGTCAACGGAGCGTCGAAGATGCACGAATGGGGGTTGCCGATGATGTCCTGGGAGACGAGGGCGCCGTTCGAGTACTCGAGAATGCCCTTCATCTCGTTCTTCGAGGCCTCCTCGACGGCGGCGTTGATCGCCTCGACCGTCGCCGGCCGCGAAAGCCGAACGACCAGATCGACGATCGAACCGTCGGGCACCGGACAGCGGACCGCCATCCCGTCGAGCTTGCCGGCCAGCTGGGGCAGCACCTTGCCGACCGCCCGTGCGGCGCCGGTGGTCGTCGGGATCGTGTTCTCGCCGGCGGCCCGTGCCCGGCGCAGATCCTTGTGGGCCCAGTCCGCCAGCCGCTGGTCGTTGGTGTAGGCGTGGACGGTGGTCATCATGCCGTGCTCGATGCCGAACGAGGCGTCGAGGATCTTGGCCAGGGGAGCGAGGCAGTTCGTCGTGCAGGAGGCGTTGGAGACGATGCGGTGCTCCGCCTTCAACTGATCGTCGTTGACGCCGAGCACGATCGTCGCGTCGATCTCGTCCTTCGCCGGTACCGTGAGCAACACCTTGCCCGCCCCGGCGGCCAGGTGCGCCTCCAGCGCCTCGCGGGTGCGGAAGATGCCGGTCGACTCGATCACGACGTCGACGCCGAGTTCCCGCCAGGGCAGCTCCGCCGGTGCGTGGCAGCGGATCAACCGTGGTCGCTGACGACCGGCGACGAGCACGTCGCCCTCGAGGCGCGTCTCCCCGTCGAACTGCCCCATCACCGAGTCGTAGCGGAACAGGTAGGCCAGCGGCTCCGGGTCGGAGATGTCGTTGATCGCCACGACCTGGACGTCTTCCTGGTGCGCGAGTACGCGCAGTACGCCGCGGCCGATCCTGCCGAATCCGTTGATTGCGATCTTCACGACGCTGCTCCTCTTGGCTGACAGGCCTCGATCACCTCGACGATCCGTCGGGCGAGGCCGCCTCCCTGCTCGTACCAGCCGATCGTCTTGACCATCGATCCCGCGGTGACCATCGTCGCCTGGCTGTCGAAGGTGCAGGAGCGAGTCGAGCCGATGACGTCGGAGGAGACGATCGGTTCGTCGGTGAAGTCGAGGACGTGGTTCATCGTGCTGCCCGCCGCGCTGCGGAAGACCTCGTTGACGTCGACCGGTTCGACCTGCTTCGGCAACGTCGCGACCAGGTCGACGCAGGAGACGTCCGGCACCGGGACGTTCAGCTTCATGCCCGCGAACCGCCCCTCGAGTTCGGGGAAGATCTGCGGGATCGCCTTGGTCGTCCAGGTCTCGAGGGGCACGATGTTCTCGACCGCGGCCCGCGAGAGGCGGAGGCTCTTGCCCTTCGGTGTGTCGATCAGCGACTGCTCGGTGGTGTAGGCGTGGATCGAGGTGAAGAACGCCTCCTCCAGCCCGAAGGCCCGCTTGAGCACCTTCAGCATCACGGCGACGCAGTTCGCCGTGCTGGAGCCGCAGGAGATCAGCCGGTGCTCCCGGCCGATCGGAGCGCTGACCCCGCCGATGTAGAGCGAGTCCAGCTCGTCCTCCGGCGGGACGGCGAGGATCACCCGGTCGGCGCCGGCCTCCAGATGCCGGGTCAGCCGCTCGCGTGTCCGGTTCTTTCCGGTCGCCTCGATGACCACGTCGGCGCCGTAGTCGTACCAGGGAATCGCACCGGGCTCGGTCTGCTTGAGCCACGGGATGCGCCGACCCCCGGCGAACAGGTAGCCGTTGGCGAAGGTCACCGGCTCGGAGAAGCGGCCGTGGAGCGTGTCGTAGCGCATCAGGTACGCCATCGCCTGGGGGTCGGCGATCTCGTTGATCGCCACGATCTCGATATCCTCGCGAGGGTAGAGCGCTCGGAAGATGTTTCTACCCATCCTGCCGAAGCCGGCGATTGCGACTCGTGTGACCATGTTCGTCTCCTGCGGTAGCCCACTACCGCTACCACTACCGTGGTCGGATGGTAGCGGGCGGTCTGACCGTCGGCAAGCGGTCGCGGCAGGGCGCCTGAGGGCCAGTGTACCGATATACTCGCGGCCATGGTGCGTCCTGAAGGCAGAGCGTCGGTCCCGAATCCCCAAGGGAAGGGCGCGAAGCCATGTCGTGTCGGACTAGCGGGTGAGAGTCCCGTCGCGGTAAGCGCCGAAGCGCCGCGTAGCAGGTCCCGGGCGTGTGGAGAGATCCAACCGTCTGAGCGGGATGTCAAGAGTCCTCAGGAAGCCGTAAGGCTTCTGGGAGGGGAGCAAGACTGCGGGCCCAGCATGAAGCGAACCTTGCAGCCCCGTGAGAGAGAAACCCGAAAGGGTGGGATGGCCGAGCCGCTCATGTCACGGCGAAGGCAACAGACTGCACCCGAGAGATTCGGAGGGGTGCAGGACGTCCCCGGGGTATGGAGGAGGGCACGTAGTGCAAGCCCGATACGAAACAGGAGAGACCCTACCCGACCGCCGCCGTCCGGCAAAGACCCGTCCTATAAGCCGAAGGTGAAGTGGACGGGAGTCGGGAGGGAGTCCGAGGGGCTGGTAGTACCGTTGAGGACAGCGACCAGAACGCTGTCGGAGGGAAGGGGCCCTGCTTTGGTCACGCTTGTCGTTGGGGGTACGTGCGAGGGCATGGACCGATGAGGTCCAACAACCCCGAGGAGAAAGTACGCCAACTCCAGCGCAAGCTCTACATGGCCGCCAAGCACAACCAGGGGCGACGCTTCCATGCGTTGTATGACCGGATCTATCGGGGTGACGTCCTGATGGAGGCATGGAAGCGGGTTCGGGCAAGACGAGGCGCTGCCGGTGTGGATGGGGAGACCCTCCAGTCAATCGAGCGGCGTGGGGTCGACGGGTTTCTTGAGGAACTCCAAGACCAATTGAAGCAGCGGAAGTATCGTCCGCAGCCGGTCCAGCGGCGATACATCCCGAAGCGAGATGGACGGAAGCGACCGCTGGGCATTCCCGCGGTCCGGGATCGGGTGGTGCAGATGGCGGCGAAGCTGGTGTTGGAGCCGATCTTTGAGGCTGATTTCAAGGATTGCTCTTACGGTTTTCGTCCCAAGCGTAGTGCGACCCAGGCGCTGGAAGAGATCCGGCGGACTGGGAATCGCCGAGCACTATCACGTGGTGGATTGTGATATCGAGGGCTTCTTCGACGCGATCGATCAGGAGCTGTTGATGGAGCGTCTATCACGGCGGATCTCGGATCGTCGGGTACTCAAGCTGTTGCGACTGTGGCTTCAAGCCGGGGTGATGGAAGATGGTGAGGTGAGGAAAGCCACACGGGGACGCCCCCGGTGGTGTGATTTCACCTTTGCTCGCCAACGTCTACCTCGATGGGTTGGACCGCGTCTGGGAAGCAGAGTGCAGCCACTTGGGGAAGTTGGTGCGCTACTGTGACGACTTCGTCGTGCTCTGTCGGCGACGGAGCCAGGCGCAAGAGGCCCTGCAGCGAGTCGAGGACATCCACGGAGGCCTGCGTTTGAAGCTACATCCGACCAAGACACGGCTCGTCGAGGTCGGACTCGGAAAGGAAGGCTTCGAGTTTCTGGGGTGCTACCTGCGGATCGTGCGCTCCCACTTCACGCGGAAGCGCTACCTGTTTCGCTGGCCGTCCCCTCGGGCGATGAAAGCTGATCCCGGGCCGGTCGGCGGTCGCCGTTCGCCGCCGCGCCGGGATGAAGGACATCCGGGAAGTGATCCGGGACCTGAATCCTGTATTGCGTGGTTGGGGCAATTACTTTCGGACGGAGAAATGCTTCGCTGAAGTTTCAGCAATTGGATAGCTACGTGTGGTTTCGACTGGTGCGGCTGCTAGCCCGCCGGGGAGGCCAACGGCGTCCACATTTCCGACCGACAGAGTGGCCCATCACTCGCTTTGTCGCCGATCACGGCCTGCATCGCCTTGTCGGCACGATTCGCTATCCTGGAGGTGTGCATGCGGCGTGAGAAGACCATCGGTAAGCCGTGTGCGGGAAATCCGCACGCACGGTTTGAAAGGGGGCCTCAGGAAACGGGGCCGCATCGCGGCCATGAACCCCGCACACGAACGGCCGCCACGCTCCTGATCCTCGTACTGGCCCTGTCCGGCGTTTCCGGCGTCGCCCAGCAGTCGCTCGCCTCCGAGCCGGAGATCCTCGTCGTCGGCGGTGAGGGCCGGAACTGCACCGAGGATCCCCAGTGCTTCAACCGGATCCACCCGGCGATCCCGATGGCGGCCCGGGCCCAGCCGGGGCAGCGAATCCTCTTGCGTACCCGGAACGCCAGTGACTTCATCCTGGATCCGGCGTCGACCTACGAAGACCCCCGCGCCGGCGACGCGATGTTCGGCACCGTGCACCCGCTGACCGGGCCGATCCACATCGAGGGCGCCCGGGCCGGTGACACCCTGGCGGTGACGCTGCTCAACATCGACCCGGGCGAGTTCGGCTACACGCTGATCAGCGGGATCGGGTTCGTCTCGGACAAGATCGCCGGGCCGCTGCGGGTCGTCTGGAATATCAATCGCAATTACGCCGAGACCCCGGAGATCCCCGGTGTCCGGATTCCCAACGGTTCGTTTCCGGGTGTCGTGACCGTGCAGCCCGACGCCGCGCGTCACGCGGCGATGCTGGCCCGGGAGGCGGAGCTGGCGCAGGCCGCAGGGGCGGTCCTGCCGCCCCATCCGCTTCACGCGACGCCGGCCGAGGTCTGCGGCCCCGAGGGGTCGCATCGAGACGAGTGTCTGCGCACGATTCCGCCCCGGGAACACGGCGGCAACATGGACATCCGCTACCTCGGTGTCGGGGTGACGATCTACATGACTTGTTACGTGGATGGGTGCGGCCTCGGTGTCGGCGACCTGCATTACGCCCAGGGCGACGGCGAGGTCTCGGGCACGGCGATCGAGATGGACGCCGACGTCCTGCTGACGACGGAGGTGATCCGCGGTACGAAGGCTCCCCGGCGGGGCCCGCACTACGAGGGGGATGCGGGCCTGCTCGATATCCCGTCCCGCCGCTTCTATGCGACCACCGGCTTCCCGCTGAAGGCCGCCGGCGAGCTGCCGCCGGACATGAGTTACCTGAAGTCACCGGTCGCGGCGGGCCTGACCAATCTGTCCAAGGACATCTCCCTCGCGGCGCGCAACGCCCTGCTGGAGATGATCGAGCACATCGTCGACAGGTACGGCCTGACCCGGGAGCAGGCGTATCTCGTGGCCAGCGTCGCCGTCGATCTGCGGATCGGTCAGCTGGTCGACATGCCCAACGTCGGGGTCACCGCGGTGCTGCCCCTGGACATCTTCGTGTCCGAGGACGGCGCGGCCCGCTGACTCGACCGCGTCCGGCGCCGGTAGCGGAAGCGACTGGCAATCCGACCGCCTGCATGTGGGGTTCTCTCAGGACAGTTTTGTATCGATCGATCCATACAAGAGCCGATCTGGCGAAATGCCCCCTTGTCGTCGCAGTGCCGCGGCAACGAGCTGCCGGGTGAACCCGGCGTGCCCCGCCGGATCGCGCAGCAGGCAGAGATCGGCGCTTCCGGGATCGGTCGCGGGATAGTAGACGCCGCAGTTGGGATTGATCTCGAGCATGAACGGCGTCCCGTGTCGATCGACCCGCAGGTCGCAGCGGCCGAAGCTGGCGCCCTTGATCGCCACGAAGAACCGCGCCGACGCATCCCGCAGCCGGGCAGCCAGCTCGGGGTCCTCGACCGGGAAGCAGGCCATCTCGTCGTAGTCGACCCACTTCATGTCGCTGTGCTTGAAGCTCTCACCCTTGGGGAACCGGTACTGCATCGGGATGTAGGTGATCGGGTTCCGTGGATCCTCGGGATTCTCGGCGACGAGTACCGTGCATTCGATGCCCTCGATGTACTCCTCGATCAACGCGGCACCGAAGCGCGAGATGATCTTGCGGGCCTGGCGCCGCAGGCCGCCGGGGCTGCGCACCCGTGAGTTGCGACTGAGCGAGACGCTGGCGTAGCTGCTGTAGTGCTTGACGAACAGCGGGAACCGCAGCTCACTCTCGGCCCGTGCAACGTCCTCGTCGGTCCGGGCCAGCACATGGCGGGGTGTGGCCACCCCGACCGAACGGCAGGCCTCCTTCATCGCCTCCCGGGAGGGCTCGTAGAACTCCGAGGTCGCCCCGGTGAACGGCACTCCGAGCCGTTCGAGGGTCTGGACCACCTCGATTCCAGGCCGGTCCTCGTCGGCCGCGCCGTCGCATAGATTGAAGAACAGGTCGAAGCCTTCCCGGGCCAGGGATTCGATCCGCGAAACGACGGCGATTTCAGGCCGACGGAGCATCACCGCCGTCCACTCCGCCTCGGGCAGGAAGGGGCGTGGATCGCAGGGCCAGTCGTCCTCGGGGAACGGATCGAGGTCCAGGTTCTGAGTCGTCAGCAGGCAGATGCGAATCGCCAGGATCCTCCCGATGGGGGTGCGGCAGCCGGCCAGCACGAGGTCGTGGCCGGTTCGCCGGAGTCGGAGACGAAGGCTAGCATGGTGCTAGGATTAAGGTCACTTTCCGAAGGGAGAATCCGCCATCAACAGCAAACGCCTCCGTATCTCCATCCTGACCGTAGCGCTGGTCGCCGCGGTCGCCCTGGCCTCGCCGATCGGCTGTTCGAACAGCCGCTCCGTCGCGCCGTTGACCACCGCCGACGGTGCCGTGCCGCTCCCCGGCAAGTTCGTCTGGCACGACCTGCTGACCGAGGACCTCCCCGGCGTGAAGAAGTTCTACGGCGAGCTGTTCGGCTGGACCTTCGTGGCGACCGAGTATCCGCGCTACACGTTGATCGAGAGCGGTGGCCAGCCGATCGGCGGGATCGTCGACGTCTCGGCTCGCAAGACCGACATCAACGAGTCCCAGTGGATCAGCCTGCTGTCCGTCGTCGACGTCGACGCCGCGGTCAAGGCGACCCGTGAGGCCGGCGGAACGGTCCACCTGTCACCGAAGGACATCCCCGGCCGCGGCCGACTGGCGGTCGTCAGCGATCCCCAGGGCGCGCTGGTCGGTTACGTGCGGGCCACCGGCGGCGACCCGCCGGACAAGGACCCGCAGTACGGCGACTGGATGTGGACCGAACTCTGGACCGCCGACCTGAAGCAGGCCTCCGGTTTCTACAGCGATCTCGTCTCCTACGAGGTGGACGACACGACGATCCTCGACGAGACCGAGTACACCTACTTCCGTCGCGGCGAGACGCCCCGGGCCGGGATCATCGTCAACCCCCACGAAGAAGGCGTCCGGGCTCACTGGCTACCCTACATCCGCGTCGCGGATCCGGTCGCTGCCGCCGCACGGGTCGAAGCGCTGGGCGGCAAGATCATCGTCCCGGCCGACCAGGGAACCCGGGAGGGCTCCGTTGCCGTCGTGCTCGATCCGTCGGGTGCCGCAGTCGCACTGCAGAAATGGGAGAGCTCATGAAGAAGATCGTACTCAAGCGAATCGCCCGGGTTCTCCTGCTGTTCGTCGTCGCCGGAACGGTCCTGAGCACGACCGCCTGTAACGGCGACGTCTACATGGGTGTTTCGGTGTCGAGTCCCTACGGCTACGGGTATCCGTACGGAGGCGGTTACGGCGTCGGCGTCTACGGCCGTCCCTACCACTGGTAGGTTCCGCAGGGGATTTCCGCCGCCACCCCGGGCGGACATAAGGGAAATCCCTGACCGTAGCTCCGTTGACTTCGACCTGCTCTCGGCGAACACTCTGATCATCTGACTCCGCTCGATGGGCCGCTCCTTGCGCATTGAGGGGGACCCGATGAGCAAGTCGCCACCGAGAGAGATTCGTACCGGCTGGGAAACGTGGCTGGCCCGGTCGAGTATGGCCGCGCTGGTCTTCGAGATCGTCAGCGGATTCGCCGTCACCCTGGCGCCGTTTCACGCCGCTGTCGAGTGGGGCGTGCTGCTGCACACCGTCGTGGGAGCGATCACGCTCCTGCCGATCGGCTGGTACCTCGCGATTCACTGGGACGACTATCGTCGCTTCGCGCTGACCCACGTGGTCTTCCTGGGCTACGTGGCGCTGTTCGCTCTCGTCATCTGTTCGGTCTCCGGTGTCGTGGTGACATGGCAGGGGTTGCTCGGTGTGCGGATGTCGCCGGTCTGGCGCAACGTGCATCTCGTCTCGGCCATCGTCGTGCTCGGCACGACGGCGGTCCACCTGCTGATTCCGGCGCTGCGTGTGCTGCGCAGCGAACGGGCCCAGGCCGTCCGGCGGATGCTGGGCACGACGGGCGCCGCAACCGTCATCGGTGCACTGCTGATGGTCGGGCTGGCGATCGCCTACCCGGGAACGATCTACATCAACGAGTTCCCGCCGGACTACGAGTATCTCCACGGCGAGGACCGGCCGTTCGCCCCGAGCCTGGCCCGCACGGAATCCGGCGGCGCCTTCGATGCGCGCTCGCTGGCCGGGTCGGACAGCTGTGGCACGTCGGGATGCCACGAGCAGATCCTGGCCGAGTGGAAGCCCAGCTCCCACCGCTACGCCGCGATGGACTCCGCCTTCCAGCGGATCCAGAGCATCATGGCCGAACAGAACGGGGCCGAGTCGACGCGCTACTGCGGCGGCTGTCACGATCCGATCTCGCTGTTCTCCGGAACCAAGAACATCTTCGTCGAGAACCTGACCGGCCTGCAGGGCTACCAGGAGGGGATCTCGTGCCTGTCCTGCCACGCGATCCGCGAGACCGACCTGCAAGGCAACGCCAACTACGTCATGACACAGCCGCCGGAGTACCTCTGGCAATGGTCCGATACCGGCTGGCGCCGCAGCGTGCGTGACTTCCTGATCCGGACCTATCCCGACGAGCACAAGCGACTCAGCAAGCGCATGTTCAAGGCGCCGGAGTACTGCGCCGCTTGCCACAAGCAGTTCATCGACGAGGAGGTCAACCGCGTCGGCTGGGTCCAGCTGCAGAACCAGTACGACAACTGGGCCGTCAGCCACTGGAACCAGGAGGGGCACCCCGAGCGCACCGTCGAGTGTCGCGAGTGCCACATGCCGCTGATCGAGTCGAGCGACCCCGCCGCCGGCGACAGCGCCGACTACAACCGGACTCCGGGAGACGGCAAGCACCGCAGCCACCGCTTCATCGCCTCGAACAACGTCATGCCGGCGTTGCTCCAGCTCGAAGGCTGGGAGGAGCAGGTCGAGCTGACCCGTGCCTGGCTCCAGGGCGAGTATCCGATTCCGGAGATCGCGGACAAGTGGGCCGCCGGGCCGATCGTCAGTGTCGCCCTCGAAACCCCGGACAGCGTCGCTCCCGACGAGTCGATCCCGGTTCGTGTCGTGCTGACCTCGAACAAGGTCGGACACGACTTCCCCACCGGACCGCTGGACATCATCCAGAGCTGGGTCGAGCTCGAGGTCACCGACGATGCCGGCCGGGTCGTCTTCTCGTCGGGCAAGCGAGACGAGAACAACTTCCTCGAACCGGGGACGTTCCTGTTCAAGGTCGAACCGGTCGACCAGTACGGCAACCTGATCGACCGGCACAACCTGTGGGAGATGGTCGGCGTGCGCTTCCGTCGCGCGCTGTTCCCGGGTTACTCGGACACGGTCGAATACGTCGTGGGCTGCCCGTCGAACCTCTCTGCGCTGGTCCAGCCGTCCGAGCAGTTGCCGGAGACCCGGGTGCCCGGATACGAGGTGCCGCCGACGGCAGGTGCCGGCTCGTACCAGGTCGTGGCGCGGCTGTGGTATCGCAAGGTCGACCAGTTCCTGATCAACTACATGTTCGGTGAGGACTCGGGGATCACCGCGCCGCCGATCGAGATCGGCAACGCGTCGGCAACGGTGACCGTGGCGCTGCCCGCCGGCTCCTCCCCACCGGTGGGCGGCTGACGTCGTGCCATCCCGGCGACCCCTGGGCCGGCGCGAGCGCCGGCTGCGCTGGACCATCGGGCTCCTGGTGGCCGCGTCGCTGGCCGGCGGCGGGATCGGCCTCGCGCTCTACCTGCGGGAGCAACCGTCGACCTACCGGACCGGCGAACGGCACGCCGAGATCACCCGCCGGCTCGAGCAGGGAATCCCGGAGCAGGCCCCGTTTCCGCGGCTGACCGATGTGACCGCCGCCGCCGGCCTCGACGGGTTTCGTTCGTTCCACGGAGAACGAAGCTCCCAGTTGCCCGAGGACATGGGACCTGGCGCTGCGTGGGGCGACTTCGACGGCGACGGCGATGAGGACCTGCTGATCGTCAGCGCCGGCGGGACGCTGGGAGCCGCGGAAGACGAGCTGGCGCCGACCCTGCTCTACGAGAATCGCGGCGACGGTACGTTCCGGCCCGCCTCCGGCTTTCCGGAGACGCGCATCGTCGGCATGGGAGCGGCCTGGGGCGACTACGACGCCGACGGTCGCCTCGACCTCGTCGTCACCGGATTCAACGCGTTACTGCTGTTCCACAATCAGGACGGAGTGCTCGTCGCCGACACGGCGATCCCGTCACGGCCCGGCTTCTGGGCCGGTGCATCATGGTCCGACTTCGATCGGGACGGCGACCTCGATCTGTACGTCTGCGGCTACGTGCAGTACGTGATCGACGACCGGGGCCGTGAACGGGCGACGATGCAGTACGGCCGCGACGTTCCCTACACGCTGAACCCCGCGTCCTATCGGGCGGAGCGCAACCTGCTGTTTCGCAACCGGGGCGACGGCCGGTTCGACGAGGTCGCCGAGACACTCGGCGTGGCCAACCCCGAGGGGCGCAGCCTCGGTGCGCTGTGGCACGACCTCGACGACGACGGCTGGCCCGATCTGTACGTCGCCAACGATCTCTCGGACAACGCCCTGTACCTCAACCGCGAGGGCCGCTTCGAGGACGTCAGCCACGCGGCCTGGGTCGCCGACTACCGCGGCGCGATGGGACTGGCGGCCGGGGACTGGGACCGTGACGGTGACGACGACCTGTTCGTCAGCCACTGGGTCGCCCAGGAAAACGCCCTCTACGATTCGCTACGGGTCGATCAGGCCGGCGAGGCCGGCGAGGCCGGCGAGGCCGGCGAGGCCGGCGGGACCGGCGAGGCCGGCGGGACCGGCGAGACCCCGGCGCCGCTGCGGTTCATCGACGTCGCCGACCAGCGCGGACTGGGGCAAGTTGCGCTCCGCCGTGTCGGCTGGGGCGCCGAGTTCGCCGATCTCGACAACGACGGCTGGCTCGACCTCGTCGTCGCCAACGGTAGCACCTTCGAGGAGGACGGTGAGCCGCGCCGGCTCACACCGGAACCGTCGTTCGTCTTCTGGAATCGCCAGGGTGAATGGTTTCACGACCTGGCCCCGCTCAACGAATCGGTCTCCACGCCGAGGGTTTCCCGCGGCCTGGCCCTGGCCGACTACGACCTGGACGGTGACCTCGACCTGTTGTTCGTCGACCGGGACGCCGGGGTTCGCCTGTTGCGCAACGAGATGCAGGTCGGCAACTGGATCGAGTTGCGACTGCGTGCGCGCTCCCCGGCCGGCGAGGGACTCGTAACCGCCGACGGAGCAAGGGTGACCGCGCGGGTCGGTCCGCTGACGCTGCGCCGCACCGCCTCCAGCGCCTCCTATCTCTCCCAGAGCAGTCGCCTGATCCACATCGGTCTGGGAAACGCCGAACGGGTGGACGCGCTGCAGGTTCGCTGGCCCGACGGTTCGGAGCAGGCGTTCGGGGCGCTGGAGGCGGGTACGATCTGGGAGCTGAGTCAGGACACGGCGGAGCCCCGACGGGTGACGGAGCGAACGTTGACTCGCGAACAGCAGCTCGAGTTCTGGCGGCTCCAGCGTGCGGCGATGAACGCGATCAAGGTGGAGAAAAACCCGTCCCATGCGGCGGAGCTGTTCGAGCAGGCGCTGGCCCTCGATCCGTCCCACGAGGATTCGATCTACTACCTCGGCAACTGCCTGGTCGAGCTGGGCAACCTGCCCGGGGCCCTGGAGCGCTTCGCCGATCTGATGCGCCGGAACCCGTCGAGCCACCGAGCTCTGAAGCGCTGGGGCACCCTGCTGGCGGCCAGCGCAACGTCCGCAGCCGACCGCGCGGCGGCCCGGGACGCCCTGGAGCGCGCCGTGGCGCTCAACCCGGAAGAGACCGGGGCGCCGCAGGTCCTCGCCGAGCTCGAACTGTTCGACGGCGAACTGGCCGAAGGACAACGACGGCTGGAGCGGATCCTCCAGACCAACCCCGACGCCGGCGACGCCGCGTTCCTGCTGGGCTACGTCGCCTGGCGCCAGCAGCGAACCGTCGTCGCGGCGAAGCTGCTCGAGGACGCAGCCACCGATCGTGAGGAGTGGCGTCCCACCGGCAGCGTCGCCGAGGGTGACGTCAAGACGCTCATGCACACCGACGCGACCCTGCTACGTCGTTTCTACGAAGCGTGGGACGGCTCCCGGGAGCCCGAGGTCGCCTACCGCGAACTGCGGTCCTACCTGCAGGAGCGGCAGGAGCTCAGCGCCGGGCGCCCCGATCCGCGTCACGGATCGCCTTGAACTCGGTGCCCTCGCGCCAGGTGGGCCAGTCGTCGGACGTCGCGATCCGGTGACCGACCTGGAACAGCAACTGCAAGTCGTCGACGGCGCCCTGTAGATCCCAGTCGTCGCGGTACTCGTCGCTCGGCTTGTGGTAGTCGTTGGCGACGTAGTTCGCGCGCTGTTGCTGCGTCCATTCGACGCCGTGCTCCACATGGTCGGTTCCGGCGTCGGGATAGAGTGAGGGGACGCCGACCTTGGCCAGGCTGAAGTGGTCCGAGCGGTAGTAGTAGCCCTTCTCGGGCTCCGGGTCGCTGACCACGGTGCGGTTCTGACCCTGGGCCGCCTCGACCAGGTAGTCATCCAGCTCCGAGTTGCCGTACCCGGTGATCGTGATGTCGTTCATCGGTCCGAGCGTGTTCAGCCCGTCCATGTTGATCGTCGCCACGGTCGCCGCCGTCGGCACCAGCGGGGAGGAAGCGTAGTACGCCGAGCCGAGCAGCCCCTGCTCCTCGGCGGTGACCGCCAGGAACATCACCGACCGTGCGGGGCGGTCGGCGAGAGCGTTGAACCCCTCGGCGAGCTCGATCAGACCGGCGACGCCTGTCGCGTTGTCCAGCGCGCCGTTGTAGATCTGGTCGCCCTCGAGGGCCGGGTCGATCCCCAGGTGGTCCCAGTGGGCCATGTAGATGATGTACTCGTCGGGGCGCGTCGCACCGGGAAGCATGCCGACGACGTTCTTCGAGTCCGAGCGTTCCAGCGTGTTCTTCAGGGACATCGACAGCCTGGCCCCGAGCGGGACCGGCTGGAAGCCGGGCCGTAGCGCCGCTTCCGACAGCGCCGCGAGATCCTGGCCGACCGCGCCGAAGATCTGCTGGGCGACCTCCAGCTGGACCCAGCCTTCGATGCCGACCCGGCCGGTGTCGGCGGCGTCGCGCTGCAGATCGAACTGCGGGCCGGTCCAGCTGTTCTCGACGACCGCCCAGGGGTAGGCCGCCGGCGCGGTGTCGTGAATGATGATCGCCGCGGCGGCTCCCTGACGGGCGGCCTCCTCGTACTTGTAGGTCCAGCGGCCGTAGTAGGTCATCGCGTTGCCGTTGAACAGCTCCGGGTCGCCGGTCGCGAAGCCCGGGTCGTTGACGAGGATCACAGCGGTCTTGCCGGTCATGTCCAGGCCGGCGTAGTCGTTCCAGTCCGCCTCGGGTGCGACGATGCCGTAGCCGACGAAGACCAGCTCCGAATCGGCGACGTCGACCGCCTCGACGACCCGCTTGGTCCAGGTGACCTGCTCGGAGCCGAAGGCGTAGCGCCGGGTCTCGCCTCCGGCCACGACCGTCATCTCCGGCTTGCCGACGACGGTGATCGCGACCAGCGGGACGTCCTGGGTGTAGCTACCGGCGACCGGCTCGAGACCGACCCGCTCGAACTCGCCACGGAGAAACTCGACGGTCTTCACCTCGCCCGGCGACGACGGCCCACGCCCCTCGAACTCGTCGGAGGCGAGGACCTTGACCGCCCGGGTCAGATCCTCGACGTTGATCGTCGAGGCACCGGCAGCGCCGTCGGAGGGAGCCGAACCCCCGTTGCAGGCGCTGAGCAGGACGACGGAGAAAACGAGCAAGCAGACGGTCGATCGGGCCACGACGGACTCCTGATGGATAAGAGGGTGCGAGCTGCCCATCCTACCCAAGCGGCGGTCGGTCGGCCAGTGAAGCTCCTGGCCGCGCCTAGAAGTCGAACGCGATATAGAACTCCGTCCGCGTACTCCCGCCATCCGCCGTGGTCTTGACCAGCGGCGAGAGCGGCTGCGTCGGATCCGGCAGGTACTGGGTGTGGTCGAAGCGCTTGGAGAAGGCCCAGTTGAACTGCAGGCCACCGATGAAGTTGAAGTGGAAGCCGACGCCGTAGGACGCACGTCCGTCCTGGAGCTGGTCGTTCTCGCTATCCCAGAATTTCGCCTTGATCGCGCGGCCGAGGTTGTCGACGCGCACGCCGCCCAGCACCGGGTCGTAGAAGCGCCCCTGGGTCAGCTCGGTGAAGCCGACATCCAGGAACAGGAAACCGCGGATCTGCACCAGGCGCAGGATCGGGAAACGCAGCTCGTCGGCCAGCGGGAAGCGGAACTCCAGGTTGGTCCAGGCGACCGTCGATCCGTTGAAGTCGCGATACTCGTAGCCCCGCAGCTGGTTCAGCCCGCCGAAACCGTAGATGATCTCGGCGTCCCCCTTGCTCAACGTCGCAGCGGCACGCCAGGCGAGGGTCGACCGGCGGGTGAACTGCAGGTAGCCGCGGTAGTCGATCTGATACTCGAGCAGGTCGCCGGCGGAGTCGCCCGATAGCTGGTTGCCGTAGCGCACGCCGACATTGAATCGCTTGCCCTGGAACGGACCGAACCCCTGGTAGCGAGTCGTGTCGCCGATCAGGCTGACGTTGAACATCAACCAGTCGTCGCTGTTGCGCGAGAAACCACCACCGGCCGCGGATTGAACGTTCGTACTGTCGAGGTAGCCGACCGAGGTCGAGACCCGGTAGTAGCGGCTGATCGGGTACTCGATGAAGAAGTTGCCTCCGGTCGCCTTGTTCTCGACCTTGCGCTGGATCTCGTTGTTGGAGGGGTCGCGGACGTAGAAGAAGTCGCGGAAGTCGTAGACCGTGGCGCCCCAGTTGAAGCGCCGTTTCAGGTTCATGTAGGTCCCGGTGAAGGTCGCGAAATCCGAAACCGAATTGCCGCCGATGAAGATGCGGTGGTTGCCGAGCAGGTCGGTGAAGGTGATCGACCCGTTGGCCAGGAAGGTGCCGTCGTCGGTGACCCCGACCGCGATGTACGGCGCCTCGATGTCCCACTTCAGCTTGTACTTGCTCTTGTCGTCCTCGTCGACGCTGAGCTGCAGGGCCGGCTCGAACGGCTCGACCTCGTCCTCCTGGGAGAGTTCGAGTCGATCGGCCGCCGCGACCTCGAGCTCGGGTTCGCGGAGCGGCATCCGATAGAGCCGGAACGTTCCCTCGAAGAACGACTGGAAGACGAGGTAACGCTCGCCGTCCCGCTCGGCCATCTCCTTCGGGGCGAAGCAGCCGCCGACCACGTCGGTGTACTGCAGGATGTTGCCGGTCTGCAGGTCCAGCTCGTGAATGTTGAAGACATCGTACGGTCCGCGATCCGACGAGAAGTAGATCGAGTTGCCGTTCCGGGAGTAGGAGGGCTGGATGTCGCTGACCTTGCCGAAGGTGATCTGGGTCTTGCGTGCCGGGTCGCTGACGTCGACGGAGAAGATCTTCCAGGATTCGCCGATGCGCCGGTTGTAGAGCAGCGTCTTGCCGTCCGGTGCGTAGCTCGGGTTGGCGTCGAAGAACGCATCCTGGGTCAGGTTGCGGATCTCCTCGGTGGCGAGGTCGATCTCGAAGATGTCGACGGTACCGTCGCGGTTGCCTTCGAAGGCGATGCGCCTGCCGTCGGGCGAATAGGCCGGGCTGGCGTTGCCGAGCACGTCGTCGAACTTGATCAGCTTGATCAGCTTGCCGTTGACGGCGTTGAAGATCAGCAGCGGCCAGCCGTTGTCCTTGCGGGCGAAGACGGCGACGCGATCCTCGACCGGCGACCAGGCGACATCGGTCTTACCGGCGAACGCCTCGGTCGCCAGGTTCTGGTACTTGTTGGTCCAGCCCTTGGTCAGGTTCTTGACCAGCTTGCCGTCCTCGGCCGACAGGACGACGAGGTCCAGCTCCATACCCGGCGTGCTCAGGGCGGCGATCAACTCGCCGGAAGGGGAGATCGTCGGCGAGAAGGTGAAGGCGCCGCGCTGCTTGACGCCGACCTCGGTGCCGTACTCGTCCGGCGATTTCTTCTCGAGCAGGACCGGGAAGTACTTCTTGCGCAGGTAACGGTTGAAGCGCCGGTTGAACTCGTCGATGTCGTAACCGAAGGACTCCTTGATCGCCCGGGAGAGGTTGCCGGTCAGCAGTACCTTCTTGAACTCGAACAGGAAGTTGCGCAGCCCCTCGGGGCCGTGCTCCTGCTCGATGTAGTCGAAGATCGCGTTGCCGTAGCGGTAGGTCAGGAAGGTGACGACGTTGAGCGCCTGGATCGGCGGCAGGATGTTGTTGACGACGGCGTCGCGGATCGCCATCTGATCCAGCGAATCCTCGTCGTCGGCCATGTACGAGGCGAGCCCCTCCATGATCCATGTCGGCGGCCGGGAACGCAGCGCGCGCCCGAGGTAGCCGTCGTAGAACATCGAGTATTCGAAGATGTGCGTCAGCTCGTGGGCGATCAGCTTGTACAGCTTGTCCGGCGGCTGGTCGATCGGCAGCACCATGCGGTACTGGATCGGTTCGGCGAAGGCGCCGACACCGTCGGGAAGCTCGGCGAGGGTGATGTTGGTCTGCTGGAACTCTCCGTGGGTCTGGTAGATCACCAGGGGAACCCGGACCGTCAGCTCGTGGTCCAGATCCTTGCTCAGGGAGAGATAGGCGCTCTCGGCGTAGGAGACGACCTCTTCGAGGAACGGCTCGACGGCGGGGTAGTAGTGAATGTCGAAGTGCGGAGAGCGATAGACGTGCCAGTCGAAGTTCTGGTACGTGATCTTGTTCTTGCCGAACTGGGCCGCGGCCGGCAGCGCGGCGACGATCAGCAGGGCGATGACCAGCAAGTGACGGATCGTGACTCTCGGCAACGTGACTCTCAGCATCCAGTGCGCTCCAGGCGATGATCGAGCCGATGGCTCATTTCTTGAAAATCAGTCGAGTGTCTGCGCGGGTGCGGCCGACAACGACCGCGAGCACGTCGGCAGCGATCGAATCGCTGATGGAGTAGAAGGCGTTGATCGGATCGTTCATGGTTCCCTGAAAGATCACCGCACGTTGGAGCCGATCCCGGAACATCAAGGTGCCGGTCTTTCCGTCGATGAAGAACAGGTCGACGAAGTACATGAACTGTTCCTGTTCGACGAACTGGGTTCGCCGAACCTTCTGGCCGGTGCGCTCGCTGTACACGTCGACGTTCTGGAATGCCGACAGGTCTTCGCGATCGTACTGGATCACGCCCGAAACGATGATCTCGGATTCGTAGTTGCGGCCCAGGTAGCGCCAGAACTCATAGTTGGCCAGCAGGTCCTCGACCGTCTGCTCGGGAATCGCAGGAGGCGGGTTGACCTCCAGGACGTCGAGCTCGGTGTCCTTGCGGAACTCGGCGCGGAGGAAACGCACCAGCTCGCGGTTGGTGTCCATCAGGTTGTTCTCGCCGGCCAGGAAGCTGGTCACCAGCAGCTTCTCGTCTCCGCGGATCTCGAGTCGAGCGGGCACCGGCAGCCCGACCTGCACGCGGATCGGCTTGCCCTTCAACTTCTTCGGCTTGCCTTGCAGGTGCTCGCCGTAGCCGACGATCTCCTCGGTGCCGGCGTCGCCGTCCTCCTCGTTCCAGACCTGTCGCCAGAAGTGGGTGAAGCGGCGGAGGTTCTCCTGGACCGAGGGGTCGCCCGGCGCGGCGGCGGCGGCCGCACGGTAGTACTCCCGGGCCACCGTCGTGTCGCCCATGACCTCGTAGGCCACGCCGAGGTTGTTGAGGACCTTGGGCTCGCCGGGGCGCTTGTCCTCGGCGAGCTCCCAGCGATAGCGGGCCTCGCGCCAGCTGCCGCGTTCCGCCATATCGGCGGCGAAGGCCATCACCTCGGGGACGCTCTGGGCCGAGACCGGGGCCGCGCCGACCAGGGCCAAGGAGGCCAGCAGGCAGACCGACAGGGCGATACGCAGGGTTTTCAGGGACGGAGTCCCCAGGCGGATTCGGGAAGGCATTCGTTTTCCTCTATCAGCCCGTGTCTCCCCTCCAGCCCGGTTGATGCGTCGCCACGATCCTCAAACCGAAGCAAACGCTGGAAAAATAATACTACACTGCCGTCGATGGGGCCTCGAACCGTTGCAACCGCCCGCGGGGGGATCACAGCAGCCCTGGAGGCCGTGCCGTCGAAAAGCGTGACCCACAGGGCGCTGATCGCGGCCGCCCTGGGCGGAACCACCCGCATCGAGGGCGCTCTGGCGGCCGACGACACCCGGGTCACGATCGAGGGCCTGCGCTCCCTGGGAATCCCGGCGAGGCGCTCGGCAGAAGCCTGGATCGTCGAGGGGGGTGGCGGTTCGATCCCCGGCGGCGGCCGGATCGACCTCCTCGAGTCGGGCACGTCCTTCCGTTTCCTGACCGCTGTCGCTGCCCTGGGGGCCCGGCCGAGTCGCCTGGACGGCGCCCGGCGGCTCCGGGAGCGCCCGATCGGCGACCTGGCCCGGGTGCTCGAGCAGCTCGGCGCCACGGTGGAAGTCGACCCGGGCGGTGGTCTGCCCCTCACCATCGGAGGCTCGGCCCTCCGTGGGGGCTGTCGCGTCTCGGTGGCCGGCGATCGGAGCAGCCAGTTCGCCAGTGCCCTGATGCTGATCGGCTGCCGCCTGCCCGGTGGCCTGGAGGTCGCGATCGAGCCGCCGGCGGTCTCGCTGCCTTACGTCGAGATCACGGAGCAGGTGCTGGGTAGCTTCGGGGTGCCGATCGAGCGGATCTCGACCCTCGGCTGGCGGGTACCCGAGGCGATTCCCCGGGCCGACCTCTACCGGGTCGAGGGCGATCACTCCTCGGCGTCGTACTTCCTCGCGGCTGCCGCGATCGTCGGGGGCAGCGTGCGGGTTCACGGGATCCGGCCCGACAGCCGGCAACCGGACTCACGGCTCGCCGACCTGCTGGGCCAGATGGGGTGCGAGGTCGAGGCCGGATCCGACTTCGTAGCGGTCACCGGCAGCGGGCGACTGCAGCCGTTCGATCTCGAGATGTCCGGGGCCCCGGATCTGGCACCGACCGTCGCGGTTCTCGGCGCCTTCGCCGACGGGCCTTCGACGATTCGCGGGATCGGTCACCTGCGTCACAAGGAGTCGGACCGGCTCGAGCTGCTGGCGAAAAACCTGACCGCCCTCGGCCGTCCAGCCCTGGCCCGCGACGACCGGCTGGAGATCGGAGCGCGCCGGGCGTTCCGGCCCGCCACGATCGAGACCCGCTCGGACCATCGCATGGCGATGGCGTTCGCCGTCGCCGGTCTGGCCATCGAAGGCGTCGTGATCGACGACGCCGACTGCGTCGCCAAGTCCAACCCGGAGTTCTGGCGTCAGTTCGCGGAGCTCACGTCCTGATCAGAACTGGAAGCCGGCTCCGACCCGCCACGAGTTGAAGACCATGTCGTGGGAGTTGTAGACCGCGGAGGTTCCGTTCACCGCCTGTCCCGGCGTCGTCGGGATCTGGATCGACGAAGGCAACAGGACGATGTCGAGGAAACCCTGGATCTGATAGGCGACCTCGAGTTCGAGTCCGAACTTGAACTTCCAGCGCGCACCGGCCTCGACCTGGGTCTGCCAGGTGCTCTTGTCGCGGGTCTCGGTGAGGTTCGTCGGGATCGGGATCGTGATGATCGGCGGCGTGGTCGTGTTCACGAACGTGAAGATCGTGCCGGTCTCGACCGTCAGCTCCGATAGCTGGAAGGCAGCTTCGGCCCGACCGTAGAGCTGCAGCCGCTGGTCGAAGAAGTTGAACTGCGCTTCCATCATCCCGACCGGTCCCAGGCCGCTGTACTCCTGGCGCAGGTTCAACAGCCGGATCAGCGAGCCGTCGGTGTAGCCCTGGCCGGGACGGTTCGTGTTCAACCAGGCTCCGGCCCGGACGTTGCCTTCGTAGACCGAGTAGCGCATGCCGGCGTACCACTGACCGCTGTAGCGCCGCCCGCCCCAGCTCCGGCCGTAGGTCAGATCGGCGGTCTGGATGCGGTTCTCCAGATCGTCGACCGTGTCGATGGTCTGGGCGATGTCGGGGTCGCCGTAGGTCACCTCGTCGAGGTCGACGGCGCCGTTCCCGTTCATGTCCAGGTTCTGGTCCCAGTAGGGCGGGGTGCGTTCGGAGGTGATCACACCGTTCTCGATCGTGATCAACCACCACGGCAGGTTGTTGACGACCTGGATGTTGCCCAGCCCGAGATCCGGCGACACTTTCGCCGAACGCCCGTCGAAGCTGGCGCTGTAGGCACCCTCGCTGAACGCGTTCCAGGTGAAGCGGTAGAAGCCCTTGTTGTTGTCCATCTTCCAGCCGACGACGAACCGCGCGTTGTCGACTTCGTCGAGGCTGACCGAGTTGTCGGACCGAAGGTCCGCGGCGGTGGTGATCGTGCTGTTGATCGGGTCGTCCAGATCGGACTGGCCGACCGCGCCGAACACGTAGAGCCGGAACGGAATCTTCTTCTTTTCCTTCTCGGTCGGATCGGGTTCCGCGGAGGTCTCGCCATCAGGCGTTTCATCGGGGGCGACCGGCGGCTCGCTCTGTTCCTGGGCGGACGCAGGCGCCGACCACACGAGGCATGCGAGAACGCACACCGCTGCTACATGAATCCCCTTCCACCTCATGGAGTCTGCCCCTCCGAGTCGCTGCTCGATAGAGATCGAAAGCACCGTGCCCGGCCTTCGATATTGAAAAAGACCTCACTATATAGGGGAACGCCGGGCCCGGAGTCAAGGACGTGGACCCCGGACACCGGGCATCTCTATCATTCGTGCTGCATGCATGCAGACTCACGAAACCGTCCCCGGCCCCCCGGCTGGTGGATCTGGGCCAGCAAGGTCCCCTTGATCGCGACGATCGCCCTGATCCTGGCTCCGGTGACCTCTCACCCGATCGACGCCCGGGTGGGCGACCGCGACAATCAGGAGGCTCCCCGGCGGCTGGACCAGACGGAGCAGCAGTCGGTCCGGCTGGTGCAGCTGCCGGTCACCGTGACCGACCGCCGTGGCCGGGACGTCGCCGGGCTGACCCGGGAAGAGTTCACGATCTACGAGGACCACGTGCCCCAGGAGATCCGCTTCTTCTCCAGCGGGGCCAGCGAGCCGGTCTCGGTGGCGTTCCTGCTCGACATGTCCGGCAGCATGCGGCAGCTGTCGAGGTTCGACCAGGCCCGGCAGGCGATCCGGGAGTTCATCGAGGCCTTCCGGCCCGAGGATCGTTTCGCCCTCGTCGGTTTCGCCGACGGTGAGGCCTCCTGGGTGACCCGGTTCACCTCGGATCGGGAGCTGTTCTTTCGGCGCCTCGAGGTCCAGGAGGCGTTCGGCCGGACCGCCCTCTACGACGCGGTCGCCGCGACGCCGGGCCTGGTCGACGCCGGTACGACCGGGCGGAAGGCGATCGTGCTGATCACCGACGGGGTCGACAACGCCAGCACGATGAACACGTTGGCGGCCCGCCGGCTGGCCCGGGGCGTGAGCGTCCCGATCTACCCCATCGGGCTCTCCGGTTTCCCAGGGGGAATCCGCGCTGACGGCAGCGAGGAGACGATCCAGCGCACCCTCGAACTGTTCGCCGACGAGACCGGCGGTCGCTGGTTTCCCGTCCACGAACCCGAGGACCTTCGCCTGGCGATCCAGCGAATCGAGGCCGAACTTCGGACGGGCTACGTGATCGGCTACTACCCCCGGCGCACCCTCTGGGACGGTAGCTTCCGCCAGACCCAGGTCGACGTGGACCGGCGCCGGGTATCGGTGCGGACGCGCAAGGGTTACTACGCCCGACCGTGACTCGAATCGTCGCCTTGCGCGCCGCGGGATCCCATGTCTACATTGAAGCGCCCCACCACCCACCGGGAGGCTCCGATGCGCATGAATCGCCTGATCCAGATCGTCTCCGTCGCCATGTTCGGGCTCGTCCTCGCGTCGGGCTGTGTGACGAAAAAGGCCAA
>CALNYP010000071.1:0-11536 GCA_942490715.1 uncultured bacterium | reverse complement strand
GTGCTGATTCGGTTGCAGTATTGCTCGGCGATCCGTCGCAGCCGAACGTCGACATCTTCTTCCGCACGCCGGGCAACTACGATTTCCCGAAGCACACTCACACATCGGCCGAGCGGATGATCCTGATCAGCGGCAAGATGGAGGTCACCTACGACGGACAGGAACCGGTCGTGCTCGAACCCGGCGCGTATGCGTATGGTCCGGCCGGAGCTCCCCACGAGGGACGTTGTGTGAGCAAGAAGCCCTGTGTCCTGTTCATCGCCTTCGAGCAGCCGCTGGATGCAATCCCGGTCGTCACGCCGTCTCGCTAGTCGACAAGGAGGGCGATGAAGCTCTCGGTCCAGCACGATGCCCATGACATCGCCGTTGCCGGCCAGGTCGCGGCACTCTGCGCCGAACTGGGTCTCGAGCACGAACTCGACGCCCGGGATGACTGGTTGATTCATGCACTGCGTCCGATGGCGGGCGATTCGACGCACATGCTGCTGGTGGTGACGCCGATGAGTGTCGGCTGCTGGTGGGTTCCTTTTCAGCTGGGTCGGGCCACGGAGCGAGGAATGGAGATCGTGCTCTACGTGACCGCTGACGTCGGTGAACTCCCCGGATTCATCGAGCAGGCCGACGCGGTCCGCGGGTTACCGCAACTGCGGGATAGGCTGACCGCATCGTTGCCCCGGAGCTAGCGCGTGCATCGTCGAGACCGCGTGTTCGTTGCCGTGATCCTGACTTCGCTGGCCCTCGCCGCCTGCTCGGCGGAGCCGCCGCCAGCGGTGCCCGCTCCCCTCGAAGAAAGGATCGAGACGCTGCGCTTCAACGGCACCGAACCGCTTCCGATCGTACTCGACCGGCAGTACGATGCCGTGCTGGTGGTCCGCCAGGTGACCCCGCGAGTCATGCTCTATTGAGCTGGAGTTCCTCAACGTGTCGAAGATCGAATCCAGGTTGACCGAGCTCGGCATTGAACTGCCGCCGGCCAAGAAACCGGTCGCCAACTATCTCGGCTCCAAGCGCTCCGGCGATCTGCTGTTCGTCTCGGCGCGGGTGAGCGCCTTGCGCGGCGAGGTCGGCAGGGACGTCACCGGGGATGAAGCGTACCAGGCTGCCCGCGACACCCTGATCGAGATCCTGGCGATCGTCAAGGCGGACATCGGCGAGCTGGACCGGATCGCATCGGTCGAGAAGATGGTCGGGTTCGTGCGCTCGTCGTCGACGTTCACCGAGCAGCCACGGGTGGTCGACGGCGCCTCGGACCTGCTGATCGAGTTGCTCGGCGAAGACGGTCGACACGCCCGCACCGCGACCGGCGTCGCCCAGCTGCCGTTCGGCGCGGCGGTGCAGCTGGAACTGATCCTGCGTCTGCATGAGGAGAACCCCGGATGAGCAGCTATCTCGTCGTCGATATCACGGTTCACGACACCGAGCGCTACAAGGAGTACGTCCAGCTCGTGCCGCCGCTGATCGCCAAGCACAGGGGAACGTATCTGGTTCGTGGTGGGAAGACCGAGACGCTGGAGGGGGACTGGTCTCCGCAACGACTGGTGGTTCTGGCGTTTCCCGACGCGGCCCACGCCAGGGCGTTCGTCAACGATCCGGAGTACCTGCCGGTCGCCGCGATCCGGCAGGCGGCATCGACGACGCACCTGTTGCTGGCCGAAGGCTACGATCCGGAGTAACGCATTCGCGGGGCGTCAGCGATCGGTCTCGAGCAGCCTCGACCAGCCGGTGATCAGCTTGAGCGGTTCCCGTCGTTCACCGTGGGAGGCGACGATGAACAGCTGGCCCGTGGGGTCGACGTCCCAGCTCCACATCCCGTAGGACATGTAGGCGCGGAACAGGTCACGGGGTTGCGAGAACACCGGTTGATTGCCCGGCTCGACCTCGACGTCGAGCACGCGGATCACCAGATCCGCTCCGCTGAAGTACAGCTCGGTGCCGTCCGAGTTCCACGCGGGGAGGAAACCCAGACTATCGGTGACCTGCCAGCGCCCCTCCCGTAGCACACCGGCCTCGGCGTCGAACCCCTGGACATAGATCTCTCCTCCACTGCCGGTAACCGAGGAGTAGGCGATCCAGCGGTCGTCGGGTGAGACGCGGCTGTATCCGAAGGTTCCGCCAGCGATCTCGATCAGCTTGCGGGCCTCGCCCCCGGCGACCGGCACGATCCACGCTGCGGTGTCGCTGATGAACGGCCGGACACCGCGTTGATAGATCAGGAATCGTCCGTTGGCCGTCGTCGACACCGGACGGACCGAGTCTCCGGGGGGGGCCTCGAGGATCAGCTCCGGCTCGCCGAGCCCCGATGCGAGGCGCCGGTAGATCCGGCTGGGAGAATCGGGGCGGTTGTACTCGTCGTAGTAGAGCCACTTGCCGTCCGGCGACCAGACCGGCGCCCCCTCGTCGAAATCGCCGAAGGTGAACCGCATCCGTGTGTCGCGGCTCCGGTCGAAGATCCAGATGTCTCCCTCGAGCTGCATCGCCACGCGATCGCCGGTCGGCGAGAAGCGGACATCCCCGAGATCGGCGCGAATGCCCAGGGTGCTGACGACGTTTCCGGCGCGGTCGAACAACGTCGCCTGATTGCCCAGGAACGTCTCGCCCGAGGCCAGGACGAGGGCGTCGCCGTCGCCGGAGATCGTGAACGGCGAGAACCATGTCGTCGCGTCATACACGATCGAGTCGGCGATCACCTGGGCCGGTCCGGTCGTCTCACCGCGAGCGACGTCGAGAGGCTGAGCCACCAGCTCCCGCCGATTGCGAACGTAGATCAGGTGGCCGTTGGCGAAGACCGCATTGGACTCCCCGCGAACGACCTCCCGGTCGCTGGAGCCGTCCAGCGCCGCGATGCGGATGCCGAAGTTCCTCGCGTCGACGTGGTGGCCCGCCAGGTAGAGCACATGCTTGCCGTCGGGCAGCACCGAGGGCCAGCGGAAGGTAGTGTTCAACTCGACGTCCCGGGTGGCGATCGTGCGGATCTGGCCGCCGGCCGCGGGAACCGCCAGGAGATCGGCGCGGAAATCCGGGGAGAAGACGATTGTGCCGTCGGGACCCCAGCTTCCGCCCCGGCCGTTCGCAGCGTCGGCCAGCGGTAGCGGGGTGCCGCCGGCGAGAGCCACGCGGTAGAGCTTGCCCGCCGAAAAGAAGGCGATCTCGGTGCCGTCGGGCGACCAGAACGGATACGTCGCCACCTCGGTGCCGGGGATCGCACGCATCGAACCGTCACGCAGCGAGTAGACGTAGATCGAACGCAGCTCGTTGCCGAAGCCGCCGAACAGCACCCGGGTGCCGTCGGGCGAGATCGCCGGAGGTGCGCTGAAGTCGCCGAGGATGTCGAAGCCGACACCAACCGGCGAGGCGATCGAGGCGAACAGGGGAGCCGGCGCACTCGCGCTCCCTGCACCGATGAGAGCCAGCGCAGCGAGGGCCAGAGCCAGCAGGGTCGCGACTCCGGCGATCGCCCAGGGCAGCTTCGACGCCGTGGCGCCGGTCCGGCTCGCCGCCGCCGGCGCGACGGCTTCGTCCTCGTCGTCGGCTGCGTCCGTTTCGAGTTCGAGCAACAGGTCGCCGACGTCACGCAAGCGCCGCGCCGGATCCTTGGCCAGGCAGCGACGGAGCAGCCGACGGATCGATGCCGGCAGGCCGGAAGGCAGTGCACTCCAGTCCGGCTCGTCCTTGAGAACCGAGGCCAGACTCTCGGTGACGGTGTTGCCGCCGAAGGCGCGATCTCCCGTCAGCATCTCGAACAGGATCGTGCCGAGCCCCCAGACGTCGGCGCGCCGATCGGCAACGAGTCCCTTGGCCTGCTCCGGCGACATGTAGGCCGCGGTGCCGAGGATCATCCCGGCGACGGTACCGGTCGAGGTCATCGTCGGCGACAGCGAGGGATTGGTCGAGCCCGAGATGGCGTCGGGGGCCACGACCTTGGCCAGTCCAAAGTCGAGCACCTTGACGGTGCCCTGGGCCGTCAAGACGACATTGGCCGGCTTGAGGTCCCGATGGATCACGCCGCGTTCGTGGGCTGCTTCGAGGGCCCGGGCGATCTGGGTCGCGATCTCCAGCGAGCGTTCGACGGTCAGCGGGCCGCGAGCGAGCCGCTCGGACAGATCGACGCCGTCGATCAGCTCCATCGCGATGAAACGCAGCCCCTCGTGCTGGTGCAGGCCGTAGACCGCGGCGATGTTCGGATGAGGCACGGCGGCCAGCGCCTTGGCTTCCCGTTCGAAGCGTTCCAGCCGTTCCGCGTCGTCGGCGACCGTGGCGCCGAGGACCTTGATCGCCACCGTGCGTCCGAGGGTCGTGTCGGTCGCCCGCCAGACCGCACCCATACCGCCCTCGCCGAGCTTGTCGACGATGCGGTAGTGCAGTAGCTCCTGGCCCGGTTCAATCTGCATGGCCGGTCAGTATAGTCTCGCGATAGAATCTCACCATGCGACAAGAAACGAGGATTCCTGGTGGTTTCGTACTGTCGGCCCTGGTGGCCGTCGCCCTGCTGGCAGGCTGCTCCGACGGGACGACCGATCCGGTCCAGGGCTCGGTGCCGTCGACCGACCCGCTGCCGTCCTGGAACGACGGAGCCTCCCGGCAGTCGATCATCGACTTCGTCGAGGGCGTGACCCGGGAGGGCGGACCGGACCACGTGCCGGTCGCCGAACGGATCGCCGTGTTCGACAACGACGGCACACTCTGGTCCGAGCAGCCGATCTACTTCCAGTTGACCTTCGCGCTGGATCGGATCCGCGCCCTGGCCCCGGAACATCCCGAGTGGAAGAGCCGGCAGCCGTTCCAGGCCGCCCTCGAGGGGGACATGGAGACCTTGCTGGCCAGCGGTCACCATGGACTGCTCGAGCTGGTGATGGCCAGCCACGCCGGGATGACCTCGGCGGAGTTCCGCTCGATCGCCGAGGAGTGGATCGCCACGGCCCGGCACCCGAAGACCGGACGGGCCTACAACGCGATGGTCTACCAGCCGATGCTCGAACTGCTGGCCTACCTGCGGGCCAACGGCTTCAAGACCTACATCGTCTCCGGCGGCGGCATCGAGTTCATGCGTCCGTGGACCGAACAGGTCTACGGCATCCCGCCGGAACAGGTCGTCGGCAGCACGATCAAGACCGAGCTGCAGGTTCGCGACGGCAAGCCCGTGCTGGTGCGACTTGCCGAGATCGAGTTCATCGACGACAAGGAAGGCAAGCCGGTGGCGATCAACAAGCACATCGGCCGCCGGCCGATCGCGGCGTTCGGCAACTCCGACGGCGATCTGCAGATGCTGCAGTGGGCCGCCGCCGGCGACGGACCGAGCCTCTGCGTCTACATCCGGCACACCGACGCCGAACGCGAATGGGCCTACGACCGGGAGTCGGCGATCGGCCGCTTCGACAAGGGACTCGACGAGGCGAACGAGCGCGGCTGGACCGTCGTCGACATGGCGGCGGACTGGAAGGTGATCTACCCGGAGGGGGGTTGAGCGAGGGTGTCCGCAGTATCGTCATCGGCCTGTCCGGGATCTACCTGATCGCAGCGATCGCGGCACTGCTCACCTGGCGGCGACGAGGTCGGCTGGCCGGCGACGACTCGGCCCTCGGCCAGGCGGCTCGCTTCGCCTGGGTCGCGATCGCGATCCAGGCGGTTCATTTCAGCGAGGAGCTGATCACCGGCTTCCGCGTCTCCTTCCCGGCGTTGCTCGACCTGGCGCCCTGGTCGGTCGCGTTCTTCGCGGCGTTCAACCTGGCCTGGCTGGCGATCTGGTCCGTGGCGACGTTCGTCCTGCCGAGGCGCCGCCGGGGTATGCTGTTCTTTCTCTGGTTCCTGGCGGTCGCCAGTCTGGTCAACCTCGTGGCCCACCCGTTGATGGCGGTCGTCAGCGGTGGCTACTTCCCGGGACTGATCACGGCGCCGCTGATCGGGGTCGCCGGCCTGTTCCTGGCCCGCGCGCTGTCGCGACTGGATGTGGACTCATGAAACGATCGTTGTGGCTCGCTGCTGGACTGTGTTCCCTGGCCGCGTCGGCCCAGAGCGTCGGCATGTTCGTCGATTTCACGCCGGAAGAACGCAAGACGGTTCCGGTGGAGATCGACGGGACCTACGACGCCGAGGCGCTGTCACGGCCCCTCCCCGAGGCGATCCGGCAGGAGCTGGACGCCCGTTTCGACGAGGTCGCGAAGAAGTCCGGGGCGACCGGAATCAGTGCCGCGGTCTTCCGTCCTTCGCTGGGCAGCTGGCGCGGTGTTGCCGGTCTGGCCGACGTCGCTGCGGGCACGCCGGTCACCCTTGAGTCCCGCTTCGACGCGGGAAGTATCGGCAAGGTGTTCACCGCGGCGCTGGTGTTCGACACGATCGAGTCGGAGCGGTTGACCCTCGACGACGCAGCCAGGAAGTGGTATCCGCAACTCGGTGCCGAGGACAGCGTCACGATCGACCAGCTCCTGACCCACACCAGCGGGATCTACAGCTTCAACTGGTCCGAGAAGTACCGCGACTCACCGAAGTACGTGCCGCCCGCGCGGTTGATCGCCGCCTCGCTTTCCGAGAAGCGTCACTTCGCGCCGGGCCGGCGCTGGTCCTACACGAACACCGGCTATCTGATGCTGGCCGGGATCGTGGCGCAGATCGAGGGGCAGCCCTACGAGACCCTGCTCGGCGAGAAGATCCTCGAGCCGCTGGGCCTGACCGGGTCGGCGGTGATCACTCCGAAGAACCAGCGTGACATCACCATTCGGGGTTACCACGAAGGCAACCTGGTCGAGAAGTACGTCAACTACGCCAACCCCGGCGGAGCCGGGATCATCGCCACGACGCCTCACGATCTGATTCGATTCTTCCACGCGCTGCTCCAGGGCGCGCTGATCGATTCCGCCAGCCTCGACGCGATGACCTCGGGCATGTACCCGATGGGAACCGGGATCACCTGGTACGGACGGGGGATGATCTACATGGAGTCGCCGCTGGGCCCGATGCTCTACTTCTCGGGGCGTGTCCCCGGTTTCGGCGCGATGGTCGGTTACCTGATCGAATCGAAGACGTACGTCTCGGTCATGGTGAACGATCAGACCCAGGTCGATCCGTGCTGGTATGCGCTGCTCCGCGACCTTGCAGGCTGACCCGGCCCCAAGAAACTCCGCGAGGGTTGGCTATAATGCCTGCGCAACAGGAGGCCGCCGCCGATGTCCCACCTGAGAACCGAACTCCCCGAGGATCGAGAAGCGATCCACACCCTGACCGACCGGGCGTTCGGAACGCCGGGCGAGGCGAAGCTGATCGACGCGCTTCGGGAGGCCGGTGCGGTCGTGCTCTCGATGGTGGCCCTCGACGGCGATCAGGTCGTCGGACACATTCTGTTCAGCCCGATCTCGATCGTCGGAGACTCGGGGAGACAGGCCTCGATCGCCCTGGCGCCGATGTCGGTGCATCCCAACCAGCAGCGGCAGGGGATCGGCTCCCAGCTCGTCAGCGCCGGTCTCGAGGAGATCCGTGAACTGGGGCACGACTCGGTGATCGTCCTCGGCCACCCCGAGTACTACCCGCGCTTCGGCTTCGTGCCGGCGAGCCGCTACGGCATCCGCTGCCCGTTCCCGGTCGACGACGATGTGTTCATGGCCCTCGAGTTGCAAGCGGGCGCCCTCGCCGACGCGGCCGGCGTCGTGCGCTACCACTCGGCCTTCGACGGCATCTGAGGCGACGTCATTCGCAGGCTTCGGGTCCGACGGTGGCGCACGTACCGATCGGCGCTCGCGGGGCGAGGCTGCCTTCTCTCGTGGCCTGGAGCGGCGTGACGAGCCAGTAGACGCTGCCGGGCACGTCGTCCTGACTGAGGGTCATCGACTGTCCCGTGTTGCCGCCGCAGGCCAGGGGTGACAGGTCGGTGGATCCGGCGACGTTCCCGAGCGTTCCCTCGTAGACGGCGTAGTCCTGTCCGGGAAGCTGGGCCGCGTTGCAGGGGTCGCCCCAGCGAAGCCGGACCGAACCGGCGACGGGCAGCGTTCGTCCGTAAGCCCGGAGCAGCCAGGTGCGGTCGCCGCTACAGACCGGTCGTCCGGACTCGCAGGGCGTGAAGCCGCCGGCGTCGGTGCCGTTGATCTGCACGTACGAACGCTGGACCGTTGTGCTCACGTCGAACCCGGCGATGAAGGCCGTGTCCTCGTCGGCGACGAGGTCGTAGACGCCGATGTAGAACTCGCCCTGGGTCAGCGTCACCGGCATCGACAGTGTGTACTCCTGGAAGGTCGACGTGCTCAGCGGCCCCTGGATCGTCGTCTCCTCGCTGTGGACGAGGGTCGCGTTGGCCGGATCGCCGGAGCCGCTCTCGTCGGCGTAGACCACCAGGCGGATCGCCCGGCCCACCGGCGCCGAGGAGTGCCAGAAGATGATGTCCAGCCGTTCGAGGCTGAACGGGAACAGTGCCGGGTCCGGCGTGAAGCGATTGATCCAGGCCAGCTGGTTGGCGCCGGTCAGCCCGAAGGCACTGACTCCGGCACCATCGTCCAGTGCCAGCTGCTGCGGGTCGCTGCCGGTGCTGCCGTCGAGCTTGTCCACGACCAGCGAGTCGACAAGAGTCCCGGGGGAGAAACTGTTGTTGATCCCGATGTCCGCTCCGCTGGTTCCGGAGACGACCGCCTCGACGTCGTCAGGAAGATCCGGCGGGTCGAAGAAATCCTCGGAGGCTCCGTTGTAGGAGTCGTCGGGCCCACCGAGGGCCGGGGGGTTCGATCCACCGATCGGGTACGAGCCCGACTGGGTGATCGACGAGGCCCGGAGCGTGTAGTCGGTGTCGGCGGTCAGGCCGGCAAAGCGATAGCTTCCCGCCCCTCCGTAGTCGGCCGGGTTGGCGCCGGACTGCATCGCCTGGGCCTGCTCGTAGATCAGATCGCAGTCGGTCGTGTCCAGGCGCAGGGTGACGTTCCCGCCGTCGAACGCCGAGACCCCGTCGATGTCGATCAGGCTACCGTCGATCGTCGGCAGCGCCGAGTGGCCGGGTGCCGGGTAGAGTTCGGACAGGCCGACCTCGTCGTCCCAGTGCAGAGACGATGCTTCGCTGACGATCAGCGGGTCCATCGTCGCCCGGTGGGCGGTTGTCGGATCGGGGCAGCCGCCGATGCCGGCGATGTCGCGGTTCAGCGTCGTGTGCCCCAGCCCACCGAAGTGGCCGGCCTCGTGAACGGCGACGGCCAGGAACAGCTCGGGGGTGATCTCACCCGGATCGCTGGGGGGCGTGCCGACCGGTTCTCCGTCGATCAGATCGCCCTGGAGCATCACCATCGACTTGACGATCGTCGTGCCGCTGGTCTCGAGCAGCGCCGAGAAGCCGACGACGCTGGACGAGAACCCGAGCAGGTCGAAGATCTCCCGGTCGTTGTCGAAGATGATCGGGTTCTGACCGTTGTCGAGCTCGATGATCGTGGCGTAGTTCGCGGCGGTGACGTCGACGGGGGTCGCGCTGCCGTCGACGATCTGCGGCCCCTGGGTGTAATCGATCGAAGCGCCGGCGACGGCGTTCCAGCGCCCGAAGGCGTCGTCGAGCAGCGTGACCGCCTCGGCGTTCGACAGGCCACCCAGCGTGCCGCCGTCGGGGTGCCAGGCGACGCTGCCGCCGCCGATGTCGAAACGATAGGTCGTCGGCGGAAAGCGCGGGTTCCAGGCGATCGCCGAGGCGCCGACGAGGAGTGCGAGCAGCAACCGACCGGGTCGTCTCATCGTGCCGCCCCGCCGGCGACTTCCTGCCGGGCCCGCAGCACTGCATCGCGGAGCAGACGGTACGGCAACTCTCGCTGCTCTGCGAGAGCGCGGCGTTCGGCGGCGGGCAACGATTCCACGTCGAGCCATTTCGCGGCACCGCCGTCGCCGAACAGCCGGCTCGCCGGACGGATGTTGCGGGCGACGGCGCGACCCCGATCGTCGGGGACGATCCGGAACGCACCCTGATACAGGCCCGCGGCACTGGTGAAGCCCCAGGGACTCTCCGCCACGAGCAGCAGCAGGTAACGCTGCCCGGGTGCGTAGAGCGGCGTGCCGTCCACGAACAACCGCTTGCCGTCGGGCATCGTCTCCCGGGCACCGTAGATCTTGATCGTGAACTCGTCGCCGGCCGGGGGAAGCTCGTCGCCGAACAACGGATCCTCGACACGCAGGGTGACCCAGGTGCTGTGCAGCTCTCGCTCGTCGAGGCCGGAGCGGACGTTGACCACTTCGACCAGGGCGGCCCGGCGGGACTCGCCGACGAGACCCGGCAGATCGGTCTGGCGGACGAGACTGGTCGCCTGGGCCGAAGGAACGGCGAACACGAACAGCAGCGCGATCAGCAGCCAGCCAGATGCACCCCTGGCGAGTGCCGGACGACAATGCATGGTTTCCCCCCAGGCGATCCGGTCAGGGCCGCCGGTTACTCGGCGCGACGTGCCCTGATTGTACGACGGTGTCGGCGGACCGACAGCCGAAAATGCCTTCGATCCTGACCGCCGCCGCCGCGGATCTTGCCGTTCGGGATGTGCAGGCTTCGCGATCGCGGCGATCAGGGGTACGCTGTACCGGTCGTGGCAGAACGGTGGCGTCTGGCCGGCTGCGACCTCAGGGGGCTGGGATGAGTGTGAAGACGATCGAGCCGGACTACGACTCCTACGACATCTCCGAGCTGATCGACGCTCGCGATCACATCGACCAGCTTCGCTTCCCCGACCGCTACCACAAGATCCTCGATCATCTTCGCCGTCGCGGGGACGGCTCCCGAACCGGCGAACCGTCGACGGCCGAAGGGGTTGCAGCCGCGGCCTCGGCGGCCAAGTCCGGACCGGGCTTCTGGCGGCCGCGAAACCAGGTCATCCTGGCCGTCATCGCCATCGGTCTGCTGATCGGCGGCTCGCTGACGTTCCTGGCGGCGGGGAAGATCGCCCAGGTCGGCATCTCGGTTGTGGCCGTGCAGACCGAGATGAACAAGATGCACCAGGACGAAACGATCCGTCTCGACGTCAAGCCGGCGGGAGAGGGCGTCCAGGTTCGCATCATCTTCACCGATTCGGAACTGGCCGACCTCGACGAGGATCGGAAGCAGAGGATCGCGCGCCGGTCGGCCCAGAAGGCCTGGGAGACCCTCGACGGATCGCTGCCGGTCACGTCGATCGCGATCGTCTTCGAGTCCACCGATGACGCGGTGGACGAAGGCGACCCTCGGTTTCGCCGGCGGCGGCTGGCCGACGAGGACGACTGGTGCTCGCCCAGGGCGGCGGTGTCCTGGCCGGCGGCTTTTCGCCGTTGATGCGCTGCCGGAGCGTCTTCGACCTGCGCCACCTCGCCGCCACGCTGCCGGCGGCGGGGTCGGCGCGGCGGTGGCGACCTGGTTTCTGCGGCGCTGGAACGAGGCCGGGGGCTGGCCGAGCCGCTGGTGCCTGTGGCGCTGGATTCTGCGGAGGCCGGCCTCGCTGCGGCCTACCGGCCACGGCGATGGCCCTGACGGGGCGGTCGTCGGCCAGGCGTAGTCGGCGGATAGGGCTCGGTACAGCCGCTGTGGCACGGTGGTCGTCGCGCAAGCTCGGCTGGATCTCGATCAGAGACG
>CALNYP010000070.1:0-75791 GCA_942490715.1 uncultured bacterium | reverse complement strand
GCCGCGCAGACGAGGTCGCCCTCGTTCTCGCGATCCTCGTCGTCCAGCAGGACGATCATCCGTCCGGAGCGGATCTCCTCGAGCGCCTCCTCGACGCTGCAGAATCGCTCGCCGGCGTTGTCGCGATCGTCGCTCATGACACCACACCTCTACGACGGAAACGTCCCGGAAACCAGCCACGGGCGAGCCGGAGCCGTCAGCTGGAACGGTCGGATAGCCTCTCAAGATAGCGCGCCACGAGATCGACCTCCACGTTCAGGCGGTCGCCGGCCTTGGCGGATCCCAGGGTCGTCCGGCTCAGGGTCTCCGGGATCAAGGCGACCTCGAAGCCGTTCTCGAACAGCCCGGCCACGGTCAGCGAGACTCCCTGGAGGGTGATCGAGCCCTTGTGGGCCACGAAGCGCAACAGATCTTGCGCCAGGGTCACCCGCAGCCGGCGGTCGTCGCCCTGGCCCCGGAAGGATGCGACCGTTCCGACGCCGTCCACATGACCCTGGACCAGATGGCCGCCGAGCCGGTCGCCGACGCGCAGGGCTCGCTCCAGATTGACCGTCGCCCCGGTCCGCAGCTTGCCCAGGGTGGTGCGGAGCAGGGTCTCGGCGACGACGACGGCGCGGAAGCGATCTCCGGCGGTCTCGGTCACCGTCAGGCAGACCCCATCCACGGCGATGCTCTCGCCGATGCTCACCTCGTCCAGGGGCAGGTCCGAGCGGATCGCGATCCGTGAGGAGCCGCTGCCGGGGCGAAGCTCCGCGACACGGCCGGTCGTCTCGATCAGACCGGTGAACACGGGCGGCCCTCCTGGTACCAGTCGTTGCCCAGGGGCAGGCGTCGGTGAGTCTCGATCCGCCAGGCCCCGGCAGGATCCGCCACCGCCGGGAGATCGACGACCGGCGTCGCGCCGGCGGAGCCGAGGACTCGTGGAGAGACGAACCAGGCGGTCCGGTCGGCCAGCCCGGCCTCGAGGAAGGCTCCGTGAACCTGGCCCCCGCCTTCGACCATCAGGCTCAGCACGCCGCGGCTACCGAGGTCGTCGAGGACGGCGTGGAGGTCGACGCCCTTCGTCGTTCCGGGGACGCGGACGATCTCGGCGCGGCCCTTGAAGCCGCCGCCGGCCTGCTCGGGGACGTAGATCCGCGGAGGATCGCCGGTCGCCGGGTCGAAGATCCGTGCACCGGCGTCGAGCTCCAGCGAACGGGTCAGGATGATCCGTTGCCGCTGGTAGCGCCGGGACCCCAGTCGAACGTCGAGGGACGGGTCGTCGGCGCGAACGGTGCCGGCGCCGACGAGGATCGCGTCGTGACGCAGCCGCAGGCGATGGGTGAACAGCCGCGCCGGCGCGCCGGTGATCCAGTGGGATGCACCGTCCCGGCCCGACAGTCTGCCGTCGGCCGACAGCGCGGCCTTGAGGGTGACGAGGGGACGACCGGTGCGATGCCAGTGGACGAACGCGGCGTTCAGCTCCCGTGCTTCCTCCTCGAGTATTCCGACGTCGACGGTGATCCCTGCCGCACGGAGACGCTCGAACCCCTTGCCGTCGACCTTTGGGTTGGGATCCTGCATCGCGGCGACAACCCGGGAGATCCCGCTGCGGACGATCGCGTCGGCACAGGGAGGCGTCCGTCCGCTGTGCGCGCAGGGTTCGAGGTTCACATACAGTGTCGCGCCCCGTGCCGCGTCTCCGGCGGCCGTGACGGCGACCGCTTCGGCGTGAGCTGCGCCGGCGGCCTCGTGGTAGCCGCTGCCGACGACCCGGTCGTCGCGAACGAGGACGCAGCCGACCCTCGGGTTCGGCGAGGTCGAACCCTCTCCGAGTGCGGCCAGCGCCAGGGCCTGGCGCATCCAGCACCGGTCCGTCGCTGGTCCGCGGGAGGTCAGGACGATTCCCCGATCAACCCGTCGATGTAGGCGTCGGCGTCGAAGGGCAGCAGGTCGTCCACGCCCTCACCGACCCCGACGTAGCGGATCGGCACACCGAGTCTGCGTCGAATCGCCAGGGCGACACCGCCCTTGGCGGTCCCGTCGAGCTTCGTCAGCACGACCCCGGTCAACGCCGCCGCCACGCCGAACTGCTCGGCCTGGGTCAGTCCGTTCTGTCCGGTGGTCGCGTCGACGACGAGCAGGACCTCGTGGGGGGCGCCCTCGACCTCGCGCCCGGCGATCCGGGCCAGCTTGGCCAGCTCGGCCATCAGGTTGGTCTTGGTGTGCAGGCGCCCGGCGGTATCGACGAAGACGGTGTCGGCGCCGCGGGTGGTCGCGGCCCGCAGCGCGTCGAAGACGACGGCGGCCGGGTCGGCGCCGTCGGCGTGCTTGATCAGCTCGGCGCCCGCCCGTTCGGACCAGGTCTGCAGCTGATCGACCGCCGCCGCGCGAAACGTGTCGGCGGCGGCGAGGATGACCTTGCGTCCCTCCTGGCGCTCCCGGGCGGCGAGCTTGCCGACGCTGGTGGTCTTGCCGCCGCCGTTCACCCCGACGACGAACACGACGTGGGGCGGCCCCTGACGCTGGATCGGTCGATCGTCGTCCGCGGCAAGGCAGTCCCGCAAGGCGGCGCGAACCAGGCCGCGCAGGCCGTCCTCGGGGCTGCTCTCCCGCGCCCGTTGCCGGACGGAATCGATCACGTCCCGGGTCAACTCGGGGCCGAGGTCGGCGCCGAGCAGGCCGGCTTCCAGATCGTCGATCGCCTCGTCGTCGATCGGGGTCCCGGCGCCGGCGACCCCCAGGGTCGCCGCGATGTTCTCCCGGGTGCGGGTGAGACCCCGGGCCAGCTTCTTGAACAGTCCGAAGGCCATCAGCGGATCATCTGGAGCAGCTCTTCCGACTTGGCCGCGCTCTCGCTACCCGGAGAGACGTCGATCGCCCGCCGCAGGTTCTGCCGTGCCTTGACCGCGTCGCCGAGCCGGAAGTAGACGAGGCCCAGCCGGTAGTAGAAGTCGCCGCTTTGTCGATACTGCGGCGAGGCGACCTCGTACTCGCTGGCGGCCTCGGGGTACTTGCCGAGGCGGTCGAGGGTCGAGGCCAGTTCGAAGTGGGCCTGGTAGAACTGTGGGTTGAGCTGGACCGACTTGCGCAGCTCGGCCACGGCGTCCTCGTCCCGTCCCTGGGCCGCGAACAGCACCGCCATGTTCAGGTAGACCAGCTCGGGAGTCGGGTAGGCCGGGTCGCTCAGCGCCTTGCGGAACTGCGCCTCGGCTTCGGTCCACTTGCGCTGTTCGGTGTAGATCGAGCCGATGAAGTTGTGCGCGTCGGTCAGGTACGGATCGAGGGCCAGCGCCTTCTCGAAGGCGGGAAGCGCCTCGGGGAATCTTCCCGCGCGAAAGAGAATGCTGCCACGCAGGTGCTGCCAGCGCGCCTCGCCGGGCTCCTCGGCGATCGCCTCGTCCGCCGCGTCCAGCGCGTCGGAGATCCGCCCGGCCGTGAGATACGACTCGGCCTGTCGCGCCCGGGTCCGCGCGTCGAGGTGGGTCGGGTCGGCCGTCTGCTTGCCCTGGCCGCCGCCACAGGCGACGAGGGTCGTCAGGCCCAGGGTCACGAGCGCGGAAAGCAGGCGCCGTCGGGGGGTGTTGCGAATCATGGCCACGTCCTTTCGTCGTGTTCGGGTCGCGGAGACGGCAGGGATGGTACTACCCCCGACCGAACCAGCGCCCGAGAAACGAGCGCTTCGGCGCTGGCGAATCGATCGTCGGCAGTTCCGGTGCCTTGCCGTCGAGGAGCGCGCGGGGTGCCGAGGTGACCATCGCCTCCGCCCGTTCCCGGCCGACCCAGCCGGCGACGGTCTCGACCGCCTCGCGCAGCACCGGCGGGCGACCGCGTGTGTTGTGCGCATCGGTCGCGATGATATGGACCAGTCCTTTCCGCACGAGCTCTTCCGAGTACGCCCGGGTGCTCTCGCCGAACACGCCGAGGATGCTGCCGGTCGTGATCTGACCCCAGGCCCCGAGGCGAACCACCTCCTCGAAACGCGATGGGTCGTCCTGAAAATGACGGATGCGCTCCGGATGCGCGAAGAGGATCTGGATCCCCGACAGATGCAAGTGGAAGACGAGGTTGTTCAGTTCGACCGGCGGGTAGCGCAGGGACAGCTCCAGCAGCAGCGTCTTGCCGTTGTCGCCCAGCGTCGGCGCGCGACCGTCCTCGATTCGCGCGAGCAGATCCGGTGCGATGTGGACCTCGGCGCCGGGCAGGATCTCGAGATCGATCTGCTCCCGCTGCAACCGGCTGCGCAGGCGCTCCACGTCCTCGAGGATGCGAGGGCGGTAGTTCTCGTAGCTGCCCTCCTTGCAGTGCGGCGTGGCGATGATCGTCCGGATGCCGTCCTCGACCGCAACACGGGCGAAGGCGACCGCATCGTCCTCGGTCTTCACTCCATCGTCGATCCCCGGAAGGATGTGGGAATGCAGATCGATCATGGACCGACCTCGGGGGTCGGGTGCTCCGTCGTCGGTGGACGGCGCATCAACCGGGCGAGGGCCTCGGGCGGGCTGCCGTCCTCGAACAGGATCCGGCGCAGCTCCTCGATGATCGGCATCTCGACGCCGTGCCGCTCGGCCAGTTCGCCGGCGGCCCGTGTCGTCGCGACACCCTCGACCACCGAGCGCTGGGAGCCGAGGATCACCGATACCGACTCTCCTCCGCCCAGCCGACGTCCGAAGGAGCGGTTCCGGGACAGTTCGCCGGTACAGGTCAACACCAGGTCGCCGAGGCCGGCCAGGCCGGCGAACGTCTCGCGCTTGCCGCCCATCGCCTCGCCCAGACGGGAGATCTCCGCCAGCCCGCGGGTGATCAGCGCCGCTTCGGCGTTCGCTCCCATCTCCAGCCGGTCCGAGATTCCGGCGGCGATGGCGATGACGTTCTTCAGCGCCCCGGCGAGCTGTACGCCCACCGGATCGTCGCTCACGTAGACCCGCAGCCGCTCCGACCCGATCGCCTCCTGAACGCCGAGAGCGGTCGCCTCGCGCTCAGCGGCGGCGACGATCGCGGTCGGCTTGCCGGCGGCGACCTCCTCGGCGAATGACGGGCCGGACAGCACCGAGACCGAGGCCCGGGGGAGCTCCTGAGCGGCGACCTCGAGGGGGAGGGCCAGACTCCCCCTCCTCGATCCCCTTCGCCGCCACCGTCAGATCACCGGCGAAGCCGGGACCCGCGGCGATCCGGCGGTAGACCGCGCGAGCGAACTGCGCGGGCACAACGGCGAAGATACGATCGACCCCGACGAGCGCCGCTTCCAGATCGCTGGTTCCCAGGACCGCCTCGGGCAACTCGCTGCCGGGGAGGAACGGATTCCGTCTTGCGTCGCGAATCGACGCCGCGACCTCCGGCTCGTGCGCCCACAACCGGACCGGACCCCGCTCGGCGAGCTGGATCGCCAGAGCGGTACCCCAGGCGCCGGCACCGATCACCGCAGTGCGAGTCGAGTCCACGATCAGCGTCCCCCTCGGGGCGACCGGCCGGCCGATCCCGGTTCCGGCCCAGTGTACCGCGCCACGGGGCGTTGCCGACCCCTAGTCGAGATGTCGACGAAGGGTATCGAGGGCGAAGACCACGGTGCGCTGCCGGACCTGGTCGCGATCGCCGAGCATCCGCAACGAGTGGTGCTCGGTTCCCGCCGGGCCGGCCAGGGCGAGGTGGACGGTCCCGACCGGCTTCTCCTCGCTGCCGCCGCCTGGACCGGCGATGCCGGTGATCCCGATCCCGTAGGTCGCCCGGCAGGCGTTCCGGGCGGCCTCGGCGAGCTGTCGGGCGACCGGTTCGCTGACCGCTCCGTGCTCGACGAGCATCGATTCGGGAACGCCCGCCCAGTCGGTCTTGAGGTCGTTCGAGTAGACGACCCAGCCCCCGCGGAACCAGGCGGTCGATCCTGGGGGGGCTCGGTCAACGCCGCTGCGAGAAGCCCCGCCGTGCAGGACTCCGCCGTCGCCACCGTCGCCCCGGCGCGCTCGAGAGAGCGCCCGACGACCAGGCTCAACGGGTCGTCCGCCGTCCCGTAGACGTGGCCGACCAGCCGCTCGCGCATCTGTCGTTCGACGTCGGCGACCCGCCGCCGGGCGATCTCGTAGGTCGCGCCCCGTCCACGGAGGTGCAGCTCCACACCTTCGCTGCCGCTGAGGATCGTCACATCGACTTCGTTGACGCCGTAGAGGTCGCCGACCTCCGTCTCGACCCACGATTCCGGACGGCCGCCGATCCGCAAGCTGGTCGCTGCGATCGACGATCCGGCGCTTCCGGCCCGCAGCCGGGACGAGATCGCACCGTCGAACATCGACTTCATCTCGGCAGGGACGCCGGGGAGTGCGATCACGAGCACCCCCTCGTGGTCGATGAGGAATCCCGGCGCCGAGCCGAGGGGGTTGTCGATCCACTCCGCACCTCGCGGGCGATCGGCCTGGCGAAACTGATGCGGCTGGATCTTGCGGTTGTAACGACGAAACCAATCTTCGAGCCCGGCGACGATCAGCGGATCCCGCTCGAGATCTCGCCCCAGCGCTCTGGCGATCGCCTCGCGGGTGCGGTCGTCGTCGGTCGGCCCCAGGCCACCGGTCGCGATGACGATGCCGGCCCGGGGCAAGCAGGTACGGATCTGAGCGGCGATGGCATCGATGCTGTCCTCGACCTGGATGCGCATCGAGACCTCGACGCCGAGGGTGTTCAGCCTGCGGGTCAGCCAGTCGCCGTTGGTGTCCCGACGGCCGAGCCGCAGCAACTCGCTGCCGATGGCGACGATCTCGGCCTTCACGGCGTTGACTCCACCGCCTCGCGGATCCGCGCGGTCAACTCGTCGACCCCGGTGCCGGCCGCGAGCTCGAGGGGTTCGTCGACGTACACCGTGACCGGCGAGCGCCGGGGGAACTTCCGGCCGTGGGGCCAGGCCTCGGCCGTGCCCTGGAGCCGGATCGGAACCACCTGGGCCCCGCTGCGCAGCGCCAGCATCGCCGCCCCGGGGTGGAACGGTGCCGGTTCTCCGCCCCGGATCACGCGACCTTCGGGAAAGACCCCGACCACGCCGCCGTGTTTCAGGTGGGACAGGGCGCGGCGGATCGAGGCGACCGAGCGCCGCGAGGCCGGGTCGACCGGAAGCCCTCGCATCCAGCGGTAGAACCAGCGGGCCCAGGGCTTGCGGTAGACCTTGTCCAGGATCAGGAACCGGATCGGCCGCCGGCAGGCCGCGCCGACGCAGGGCGGATCGAGCCACGACCGATGGGAGGCGACGATCACCACCGGACCCCGCCGGGGAATGCGCGAGGCGCCTTCGATTCTCAACCGGAACATCGGACCGGCGACGATGCGGAACAGAGACCGGATGAACCGGTAAAAGGCGAACCCGGTCAAGGGCCGGGGGGCGCCGGTGCGCCGGCGGGTCCCCGCAACCGACCCAGATCGTCGGGGCTGACGATGCCGCCGGAAACGACCAGCTTGAGCCCCTCCTCGATCGTCATCTGCAGCGTGACGACCTCGCTGTGGGGCACCAGCACCATCCAGCCCGAGGTCGGGTTGGGGGTCGTCGGCAAGAAGATCGGAATCGTCGGGACATCGCCGTCGGGGCCGCTCATCGAGTGCTGGCTCTCGCGGGTCACGAAGCCCACGGTCCAGACGCCTCGTCGCGGGTACTGGATCACGACGACCCGGGAGAAGTGCTCGCGTCCGTCGACGCTGAAGGCATCGAGGAGCTGGCGCGCGGAGCCGTAGATGCTGCGGATCAGCGGGATGCGCAGGATCCAGGACTCGGCCGCGACGAGCAGCCGGCGCCCGGCCAGGTTGCCGGCGAGAAGCCCTACCAGGTAGATCAACAGCAACGTCAACAGCAGGCTGACGATCGGAATCCCGAGACGGGCAAACCAGCGATCCACGCCCTGGAAGCCGGCCCAGATCAACACCTGCTGGACCCACGGTGTGACCTGGGTGTTGATCAGGTCGAACAGGATCGACAGCAGCCAGACCGTGATCAGCATCGGCAGGAGCAGGATCGTCCCACGGATGAGGCAACGCCGGAGATGCGAGACGGGATGGGGTTTCACGAGAATCGAGCTCCGACTTCAAGCCTCGAGATCGATCTCGCGGACGAAGTGGTAGAAGTAGTGCAGCATCGAGCCGATCGACAGGAACATCACGACCCAGAGCGCCGCCTTGCCGAGATTGACGTAGGCGACCCAGCGCGCGACGTACTCGGTGAGAATCAGCAGGACGATCGCCACGACCTGGGCCACCGTCTTGTACTTGCCCCAGATCGACGCCGAGATCACCACCCCGCGGGTCGAGGCGATCGAGCGCATTCCGCTGACCGCGAATTCCCGGCCGACGATCACGACGACCATCCAGGCCGGCGCCAGCTGCAGTTCGACGAGGGAGATGAACGCGGAGACCGTCAACAGCTTGTCGGCGATCGGATCGAGCAGCTTGCCCAGGGTGGTCACCTGGTCCCGGGTGCGGGCGATGTACCCGTCGAGCCAGTCGGTCGCGGCTGCCAGCAGGAAGATCGCGACCGCGATCAGCTCGCGGTAGTCGACGAACCACTGGGCGAAGTCACCGATCCAGCCGATGGAATCGTTGCCCGCGACCATGTCACGGACCCACGTCGTCGCCCAGGGCGGCGTCAGCAGCACGACCACCATCAACGGGACCATGAAGATCCGTGCGAGCGTCAGTGAGTTAGGCAGATTGAGACGCATGCACACCGCCCCCGAAGGGAGCGGAAAGGTAACACGCTAGCCCCGGCAGGGGCAATGTCCGAGCTTTCCCCGCTCAGCGACCCTTGGTGTTTCCGCGGCCGACGACCATCGCATCGCCGACCAGGCGAATGTAGGGGTTGATGTCGTCGGTGATCGTGTTCGGCTGGTGCAGGAAGGCCGCCTGCATCATCAGGCCGAGGGGAGTCTGGTACTCGATCATCAGCTTGCCGCCGACGTTGACCCGCACCGTCGGGTTCCGGCTGTCGAGGTGGATCGGCGTGATCCGCACCGCCCGCAGCCAGTTATTGTTCAGGTAGACGCTGATGTAGACCTCGCCGGTGCCGTTGTTGTCTCGCCACCACGCCAGGTAGGGAACCCCCTTGTGGTCGAAGGCCATGTCCGGGTCCAGGTCGTCTCCGGCGCTCGTTTCGGCCTGGAGCCAGGTGATCGGCCGCCAGTTGTCGTTCTGAAAACGGGACCAGGCCAGATCGTAGCCGGTGCCGTTGAACCGGCTCCAGACGACCCAGGGGTAGTTCGGCGCGATCGGGCTCTCCACCACGGTAGGCCACAGATCGCCGTTGGCGTCGCCCCGGGGGTTGAGCACACGATCGTTCTCGCTGACCTGGCCGGGGCCGGACCAGATCGACTCACCGTCGCCGCGGTTGTCGGTGCCGGTGTACTTCCCGCCCCGGGATCCGGCGCTCAAGCGACCGGCCTGGGTCTCCACGACCCCGACGACGACGATCGACAGCGCCACGATGGCCACGGTACAGAAACGCAGGTTCATCTTCATCGACCAATCCTCGCCACGTGGCAATCGAACGCCTCGACTTCGGAAAAACGACGCTGGATCAGGGAGCGCAGGTGCCGGAGTCGACCGAAGGCGATCTTCTCACGGGTCGCGTTTCGCTCCTGGCGGGCCATCGTCCAGCGGTGGTACGAGTTCAGGAAAAGTATGTCGTTGTAGCAATCCTCACCGTGGGTGGCGAGAGAGTCCGAATCGGTCAGCGCCTCGCGGCTCTGCTCGTGATCGCCGGCCTGCATGAACGCCTCGGCCATGCGGCTGAGCGAGAGGGCGGCGACGCGTCGGAAGCCGCCGGTGCGGGCCCGGGTGTGGGCGTCGCGGAGCATCGCCAGTCCTTCCCGATCGCGGCGTAGCGTGATCAGGCAGCCACCGAGGTTCGTGCGCACGCTCGCTTCCATCTCGCGATGGCCCTCGAGCCGCTCGAGGATCGCCAGTGCCTCGCGGTAGGACTCCACGGCGGTCGCGGGATCGCCTTCGTCATGCTGCATGTTGCCGAGACTGTTGAGTACTCCGGCCTGGGTCAACAGATCGTCGTCGGCCCGGGCCAGGGCCAGGGACTCCTTCGCCAGCACCGAGGCGAGGTACAGATCGCCGAGTTCGCGGTAGAGGTAGGCCAGCTGCAGCAGCGTGCGCATCCGCGTGGCCGGCGGCAGCTGGTGACGGGTCTTGAGGATCTCGCGCAGTTCGCGCTCGGTCATGTACAGCTTGCCCAGGCCGCGGAGCGCCGTCGCCATGCGACACCGAGTGTCGGCGATCCGCTCGGCGCGCAGCGTGGAGTCCGGTTCGTCCTCGGCGATCTCCAGGGCGCGCTCGAAGCTGACGTAGGCGCTGCCGTGATCGCCCCGAGCCATGCAGTCCCCGGCCAGTCGCAGCAGGGACGAGTAATCGTCGCAGTCGGGGCGCAGATCCTGATACTCCTCCAGATCGAGAACGTCGGAGAAGTTCTGGACCGGGACGTTGAAGACCCGGCCCAGCGCCCGCAGCTTGTCGAACGAGGGGATCGCCTTCCCCTTCTCGAATCGACTCAGCTGGGAATTGTCGATGGCCTCGCCCATGGCCATCGCCCGTTCCTCGACCTTGCGCAGGGTGTACCCGTACCCCTCACGGAGTTTTCTCAGGTAGGTTCCCAGGCGTGTCGAAGAGCTGCTCGACAAGTCGGCCGCGGCTCCCACTGCCGCAGTGACGATGGCCGACTCCCCCTTCGGCTTCGCGTGCCCCATCTCGATCCCCCAGGTTCGGTAGTCCTCTTTGTGTAGGGTGATGGCCATACCCTGTCAAGACGGAATACCAGCGGTCCCCGCATGCTGCGGACACGATGTCCGCGGTTGTCAGCCCCGCCGAGTGACCGTACACTCCCGACGGCGAACGTGGGCTCCAAAGTCCCCTGAAATCGACGAGTCTGTTCCAGGGTGCCGGTTCCCGGGAATCAGGATACTCCGTCCAGGCGGCAATGCTTTACGCGAAGATCAAATATGTGCCTGAACTGGAGCGCGAGGCCTTCGGCAGACTGGCCGACTCCGACCTCGCCGGATGTCGCCGCTCCCTGGGCCTCCTGGTCAGCGGACTGCAGATGCCCGGGAGCCCCGAGGATGGCCGCGCCGTCACCTCCCTCCTGCTGGATCTGCTCCTGACCCTCAACCGCCGGGCCCACCGCTACCGGGCCGGTGACGAGGCCGCCTCGGCGATGCGACTCCGGCTGATCCACCGCTTCGCGGCCTGCGCCGGGCCGGAGGAAGCTCGGGGGCTGTTCATGGATGCGGTCGGCGCGATCCTGTCGTCCTGCGAACCGAGCCCCGGCGCCGGGAACCCGATCGTGTCCCAGGCCCAGGCCTACATCGAAGCGAACTACCGGCGCAGGATCTACCTGTCCTCGATCGCCGGGGCGCTCAACGTGTCACCGAACTACCTGTCCCGCCTGTTCCGCAAGGAGGTCGGGGTGACGCTGACCGGCTACATCCAGCAACGTCGTGTGGCCCAGGCGCGACGACTGCTGGCCCAGGACGATCGGAGTATCTCGGAGATCGCCTACCTGGTCGGGTTCCAGAACTACCGCGACTTCTATCGCAACTTCGTACGTTACGAGAAAGCGGCGCCACGCGAGGTGCGGCGTCGGCTGGTCGGCGTCGCTCCGGCGTAGGTCCGCCGAAGGCTCCGTCGGTCAGTTCTCGATGCGGAGGGTGCCGTCGGACATCTTCACCGCGCGAAGCGTCCCGGCCGATGCGGAGACGGTGCCCTGCGGCTGCGGCGCGGGACGAGCGTCCCGGGTCCGGGTCGTGTCGAGGCGACTGTGGATCCGGCGGACGTAGTTCCGGGTCTCGGGGTAGTCCGGGACGCCTCCGTGGCGGCGAACGGTCGTCGCCCCCGCGTTGTACGCCGCCAGCGCCAGGGTCAGGTCGCCGTCGAAGGAGTCCAGCATGGCGCGCAGGTGCTGGGCCCCGGCCCGGAGATTCTGCGCGGGGTCGAACGGATCCGAGACGCCGCGTTCCTTCGCGGTTTCCGGCATCAGCTGCATCAAGCCCTGGGCACCCTTGGGCGACACCGCGTCGGGGTCGAAGCCCGATTCGGCCCAGGCGACGGTCTTGACCAGCGCCGCGGTCAGTCCGGCCTCTCGCGCGGCGATCGCGATCAGCGGATCGAACCGACTGGTCGGTAGGTCGGCGGTTCTCGGTAGCGTCGTGCGGGAGAGTCCGGGAATCGGTCGGGAGTGCTCGCTCGGCGTGTTCGTGATCACGAGGTCGCGGCCCCGGCGCTCGTAGAGCAACGGATCCCCGGCCAGCGCCAGCGGCGACACGGCGATCCCGAGCAACAGCACCGATGCGAACCGGATCCGCAACACGACCTCCGTTCGTTCGTTCAGCCGCCGGCGATCTCGGCGACCGCCGCCGCGGCACTCTGCAGAGCCTCGTCGAGCCGTTCCGGGTCGCGGCCACCAGCCTCCGCGAGGTCCGGGCGACCGCCGCCGCCTCCGCCGATGATCTTCGCCAGCCGCCGTACCAGTTCACCGGCGGGCACCTTGCCCTTGAGATCATCGGTGACGGCGACGAGCAGTGAGGCCTTGGGGCCGTCGGCCCGGCCCAGCACCACTACTCCAGAACCTAGCTTCTGACGCAGGTTGTCGGCAAGTTCCCGCAGGTCCTGGGAAGCGACCCCATCGACGCGGTCGGTCAGAACCTTGATTCCGCCGACCTCTTCGGCCTCCGCAGCCCGGGAGGAGATCCGGCTCCGGGTCGCCGCCCGGCGCTCACGATCCAGCTCGCGCTGGGCCTCCTTGGCCTGCTCCAGCCGGCGTCCGATCTCGTCGACCAGCCGGTCCCGGGGAACCGAGAGCACCTCCTCGAGGTGGCGGACGATCTCGTGCTCCTCGCGAAACCGCGCCAGCGACCCCGAGCCGCTGATCGCCTCGACCCGGCGGGTACCCGAGGCGACGCCCCGTTCCTGGGTCAGCTTGACCAGCCCGATCTCGCCGGTACGCTCGGTGTGGATGCCGCCGCAGAGCTCCTTGGAAAACTCCCCGATCTCGACGACGCGTACGTCGGAGCCGTACTTCTCGCCGAACAGCGCCATCGCACCGCGCTGGAGCGCCTGATCGATCGGCATCGTCTCGGTGGTCACGGCGGTGTCGGCCATCACCTCGCGGTGGACGATCGACTCGATGTCGGCCATGGCGTTGTCGCTGAGCGGTGCGAAGTGACTGAAGTCGAAGCGGAGCCGTTGCGGATCGACACGCGAACCGGCCTGCTTGACGTGGGTTCCGACCACCTCCCGCAACGCCGCATGCACGAGGTGGGTCGCGGTGTGGTTGCGACGGATCGCCAGCCGGCGCTTCTCGTCGACCTCGGCTCGCAGCTCGTCGCCGACGGAGATCGGACCGGCGGCGACACGAACCTTGTGCACGATCAGCGTTCCGGCGGGACGCTGCACGTCGAGGACCTCGGCGCGAGTGCCGTCGCCGAGGAGCCAGCCGGTGTCGGCGACCTGACCGCCGGACTCGGCGTAGAACGGTGTCGCCTCGAGAACGACCAGCCCCTCGGAACCCTCGGTCAGCCGCTCGGTCGGTTGGTCCCCCTCGACGAGGGCCAGGACCGGCACGCCGTCGATGCGGCTCTGACCGTAGGCCTCGAAGCGCGTGTCGAACTTTTTCGCCAGCTCTCCGAGGGCGGCTCCGGCGTCCTGGCTCTTCGCGCCCTTCCAGGAGGCCTGGGCTCGTTCCCGCTGCTTGGCCATCTGGGCGTGGAAGCCGTCCTCGTCCAGGGCGACGCCGCGCTCCTCGGCGATGTCCCGGGCCAGGTCCAGCGGGAAGCCGAAGGTGTCGTGGAGCTGGAACAGGTCCTTGCCGGACAGCGCGGTCGCGCTACCGTCGGCGGGCAAGGCGGCGATCTTGGTCTCGAGCATCGCCAGGCCGGTCGTCAGGGTCTCGGCGAAGCGTTGCTCCTCGCGCTTGCCGATGTCCAGGATCGCGTCCCGTGACTCGATCAGCTCGGGGTAGACGCCGCCGAGTTGCTCGACGATGACCGGTGTGACCTCGTGGAGGAACGGTTCGTCCAGGCCGAGCTTGCGCCCGTGGCGGATCGCCCGGCGCAGCAGCCTGCGCATCACGTAGCCCCGTCGATCGTTCGACGGGATCACCCCGTCGGCGACCAGGAAACTGAACGCCCGGCCGTGGTCGGCGATCACCCGCATCGAGAAGTCGTCCTCGGAGTCGGCACCGTACGTCTTACCCGCGCGCTTCGCGGTGGCCTGGAGGATCGGCTGGAACAGGTCGGTGTCGTAGTTGGTCGTCTTGTCCTGGAGGACCGCGACGATGCGCTCGAGTCCCATCCCGGTGTCGATGCTCGGTGCGGGAAGCGGTTCGAGGGCGCCGCCGGCCTGCTGGTCGTACTGCATGAAGACCAGGTTCCAGATCTCGAGGTACCGCGCGTCGTCATTGCCCGGGTTGGACTCCCCGGCCACCGACGTGAACTCCGCGCCGAGGTCGACGTGGATCTCGGAGCAGGGACCGCAGGGGCCGGTATCGCCCATGCGCCAGAAGTTCTCCTTCTCGCCAAGACGCAGGATCCGAGAGGGGTCGACGCCGATCTCGTCGCGCCAGATGGCGAAGGCCTCGTCGTCGCCGGCGACCTCGTCGGTGCCGGCGAAGACCGAGACCCAGAGCCGATCTGCGGGGATGCCGAACTGCCGCGTGATCAGCTCCCAGGACCAGGCGATCGCCTCTCGCTTGAAATAGTCGCCGAAGGAGAAGTTGCCCAGCATCTCGAAGAAGGTGTGATGTCGCGGCGTTCGCCCGACCATCTCGAGGTCGTTGTGCTTTCCCGAAACCCGCAGGCACTTCTGCGAGGTGACCGCCCGGGGTGCGATCGGCTGCTCGCGGCCGGTGAAGACGTCCTTGAACTGGTTCATCCCCGCGTTGGCGAACAGCAGGGTCGGGTCGTTCGGCAACACGAGCGGCGAACTGGGGGCGATCTTGTGCTCGCGCTCGGCAAAGAACTCCAGAAATGCGCGTCGGGTCTCGTGGGAGGTCATCGCTCAGCCTCGTCGGGTTCGGGGAATTCCAGGTGTGGTCGTAGTGCGGCGCGAATCGATCCGGCATCGTGGCCGCCGCGAAGGAGCGCATTATATACACGCCGGAAGTCGGCCGGCCCGAGCTTGCCGCCGCAACGGTCGACCCGTTTGCGCACGTCCGCTTCGAGGATCGCCTGGGGGTCGAGCCCGTCCTCCTCGGTCGCCTGGCGCCAGGCCCGATCGATCAGCGTCTCGGCCACCCCGCGTCGCCGCAGTTCGCGCTCCAGGCGCAGCCGGCCGTGCCCCAGCCGCTCGCTGCGCAGCTGGATGTACTCGACGGCGAGACGCAGGTCGTCCAGCCAGCCCTCGCCGCGGAAGTCGTCTAGCACCGGGCCGATCTCCGACTCCGGGTGCCCCCGGCGCAGGAGCCGCTCGCGCAGTTCTGCCGAGGTCAGCGGACGCCGGGCGAGGCAGCGCGCAGCATCCTTGCGGGCGGAGATTTCCCGATCCATTGCCGGATCAGGGTACCAGACGGGATCAGCTGTTGGTGAACTCGAAGGGCGAGTCGACCGCGTGGGGGTCCGAGTCGACACCGTCGAGGATCGACGACTCCATCGCCTCCTGGGCCATGTCCGCGGCGGACTGGACGCCGGCCACCTTCAGCTTGAACTCGTCGGGGTTGCTCGAGTGGCGCAGCGCCTCCTCGTAGCTGATCAGGTCCTGCTTGAGCAGTCCGTACAGCGACTGGTCGAAGCTCTGCATCCCGTACTGCGAGGTGCCGGCCTGAACCGCCGAGTGGATCAGCTTGGTCTTTTCCTTGTTCTCGATGCAGTCGCGAATGTACGGCGTCGAGCGCATGATCTCGACGGCGGGCACCCGGCCACTGCCGCCCTTACGGGAGATCAGCCGCATCGAGACGATCGCCCGCAGCACGGCGGCGAGCTGCAGCCGAACCTGTTTCTGCTGGTGCGGGGGGAAGACCGAGATGATCCGGTTGATCGTCTCGGTCGCGTCGACGGTGTGCAGGGTCGAGAGCACCAGGTGGCCGGTCTCCGCCGCGTTGATCGCGGTCTCGATCGTCTCGTAGTCCCGCATCTCGCCGACGAGAATCACGTCGGGATCCTGACGCAGACCGGAGCGCAACGCCGTGGCAAAGGACTTCGTATCGACCTCGACCTCGCGCTGGTTGATCAGGCTCTTCTTGTCCCGGTGCAGAAACTCGATCGGATCCTCGATCGTCATCACATGCTCGGTCCGGGTGGTGTTGATGAAGTCGATCAGCGCCGCCAGGGAGGTCGACTTGCCGGAACCGGTCGTTCCGGTGACCAGGATCAGCCCGCGTCGTTCGTGGGCAATCTGCTCGAGGACCGGCGGAAGCTCCAGCTCGCCGATGGTCAGGATGCGCACCGGGATCACGCGCAGGACCAGGCCGACGGTGCCGCGCTGCTGGAACACGTTGCAGCGGAAGCGTCCCAGTCCGGGAACCGAATACGCGATGTCGATCTCGAAGTGATCCTTGAACTTCTGCTTCTGCCGCGCGCTCATGATGCTGAAGGCCATCGCGATCGTGTCTTCCTGCATCAGCCGCTTGATCTCGGTGATCGGTGTGAGCTTGCCGTTGATCCGGGCGACCGGGTGACTGCCGACCTTGAGGTGGACGTCGGATGCGCCACGGTCGGTGGCCAGCTTGAGCAGGTCGTTGATGTGCATGAAACCTCCACGGGCGCACCACGGCGCTCGCACTTCCCTGCTCGAAAACTTAGGCCCGCCCTCGCCGGAGTCAAACCCGGCCCAGCGCCAGGTCAGTCGCCGGGGCGGGAGGGAGCGGCCAGATCGCCCCAGAGATGGAGGGCCAGGGTCACGGCGACGATGCCGGCGGTCTCGGTGCGCAGCGTCCGGGGGCCGAGGGAGGCGGCCGTCCAGCCGGCGCCGGTTGCCTGCTCCAGCTCCCCCGCGGAGAAACCGCCCTCGGGGCCGACCGCGACGTGGAGCCGTGGGGGGCGGCTCGAGGTCGCGCCCTGTCCCAACGGCGGGGTCTGCTCGGCCGGCGAGAGGATCCAGCCCGGTTCCTCCTCGTCCGGCGAGCCCAGCCGGTCGACGTACTCGACGGGAGGAATCCGGGCCCGGCCGCTCTGCTTGCAGGCCTCCAGGGTCAGCCGGTTCCAGCGTTCCAGCCGGTTGGTCGACGGGGGCTTCGTCTCGGTTCGTTCGCCGGCGAAGACGCGGATCGCGGCGACTCCGAGCTCTGTCGCCTTCTGGATCACCCATTCGACGCGGTCGTAGCGGCCGAGCCCCTGGTGCAGGACCACTGCAATCGGCGGTTCGGCGACGGTGGCGTACCGGCGGCCGAGGGCGACGTGGACTCCGGCGCAGGTGCAGGAGGTGACACGCCCTTCCCACTCGCCGCCCTCGCCGTCGAACACGGCGACCGGCTCCCCCTCCCGGGCCCGCAGAACCTTGCGCAGGTGGTGAGCCTCGGTCGCGGAGAGTTCGATGCTGGCCCCGTCGGACAGCTCCGATCGGCGTGGGTGGTGCACGCGACGCGTGCGGCTCATTCCCCGGCCTTGCGGGCGACGATCACCGCCCACGGGTCGCGGGTCACGACGCGCTCCGGGGACAGCCCGGCGGCGACGAAACGCGGGGTCAGGTCCGACAGGTCCTCGGCGAGGATGCCCGAGGCGATCAGCCAGCCGCCGGCGGGTAGCGTCCGCGCCAGCTCGCCGATCGATTCGCGGAAGAACGGGGCGCCGATGTTGGCGACGATGCCGTCGGGGGTCTCGCTCGCGTCGCTGCCGCCGTCGGCGTGCTGCAACGTGACACCGTCCACGCCGTTGGCCTCGAGGACCTCCCGGGCAACCTCGATCGCGTCCTCGTCGGAGTCGATGGCGATCACCTCGGCCGCGCCGCAGCGTCGGGCGACGATGGAGAGGACACACGTTCCACAGCCGACGTCCCGCCAGCGGCTTCCCGCGGTGACGAGCTCCTCGAGCATCTCGCTGCAGAGCTGGGTCGTCGGGTGCTCTCCGGTCCCGAAGGCCCGGCCCGGGACGAGGACCAGCGGGTCCCGCTCGGTGGGCTCGACGACCCCCGAGGGGAAGACGGTGAAGCGGGATCCCAGGGGGAAAGGCTTCAGGGACTCCTGATAGCGCTCGACCCAGTGCCCGTCCTCGACCTGCTCGAGGCGCAGCCGGCAAGCCGCGACGTCGAGGCCGGCTCCAAGGAGCGCCAGACGTGTCGCCTCGGCGGCGTCGTCGGGATCGATCGCGGCCCGCAGGTAGATCGACAGCCGGCAGTCGCCGTCGATCGCGTCGTCGAACTGGACGCCCCGGGTGTAATGCAACAGCGAGCCGACGAGCTCCTCGGCCGCCGCCTCGGGGACCTGCAGCACGATCGCGTTCCAGCTCTTGGGGGAGGTCATGCCCGGTCAGCCGAAGATGTTCTTCACGCGGTCGAACAGGCCCGGCTCGCCGGTCTCCTCGCCGTCGAGCTCCGCGAGTTTTTCCAGCAGCTCGCGACGCTCGTCGGAGAGGTCACGAGGGGTGACCGTCTGCACCCGGACCCACTGATCCCCCTTGCCCCGTCCGCCGAGGGCCGGAACGCCGAGCCCGCGGAAGCGGAAGCGCTCGCCGCTCTGGGTCCCGGCGGGGATCGTCAGCGGTTGTCGGCCGTCGAGAGTCGGCACCTCGATCTCGGCACCCAGGGCGGCCTGGGCGAAGGAGATCGGCATCACGCAGTGCAGATCCAGCTCCTCGCGCACGAAGAACTCGTGCTCCTTCACATGGAGCACGACGTAGAGGTCGCCGTCGGGACCGCCTCCGCTGCCGGCCTCGCCGTGGCCGCCGACCCGGATCCGGGTGCCGTTCTCGACCCCCGCCGGAATCCGCAGCTGGATCTCGCTCTCGGTCGCGGTGCGACCCTCGCCCCGGCAGTCGACGCAGGGTTCGCGAATCCGTTTTCCGGCGCCCCGGCAGTCCCCGCAGGGTTGCGCCATCGTGAAGAAGCCCCGCTGGAATGCGACCTGGCCACGGCCTCCGCAGGTGCTGCAGGTGTCGATCTTGTCGGCGGGGGCGCCGAGCCCGGCGCAGGTCGCGCAGCGCTCCATCCGCGGGACGCGAATCCGCGATTCCATCCCCCGGACCGCTTCCTCGAACTCGATCTCCAGGTCGAAGCGTAGATCGCGGCCCTGCCGGCCCCGGCGACCGCCGCCGAAGACGCTGCCGAAGCCGAACAGGTCACCGAGGATGTCGCCGAAGTCGGCGAAGGTCTCGCTGTCGAATCCCGGGGCGGCCGCGGCTCCGCCAAGCCCGGCCTTGCCGTGGCGGTCGTAGCGCGCACGCTTGTTGTCGTCGGAGAGCACCGCCCAGGCTTCGGCGGCGAGCTTGAACTTTTCTTCGGCCTCGGCGTCCCCCGGATTCTTGTCCGGGTGGAAGCGCATCGCCGCCTTGCGGTAGGCCTTCTTGATCGTCGCGGTGTCGGCGTCGACGGCGACGCCCAGGATCTCGTAGTACTCGGTGTCGGGCAAGGGGTCAGGCCTCCGGGTCGACCTCCGGTCCCTCGTCATGCGAGAACTGCCCGGGGTCGTAGAGAATTACCTCGGACAGTATTTTGCCCATCTCGGCGATTTTCTCCAGCGCCTCGGTGCATTTGGCCGCGCTGCCGCTCTCCAGCGCCCGCCGCGCCTCTTCCATGATCTGCCGCGCTTCGGCCTGCTTGTCCGGGGCCAGCATGGCGCCGAACTCGTTGAAAGTCTTCTGATTGCTGTCCACCAGGCCTTCGAGGCGCGCCTTGGCGCGGTAGAACTCGGCGCGCCGTTCGTCTTCTTCGGCGTGCTGTTCGGCGTCCTGGATGATGTTCTGGATTTCTTGCTCGGTCAGGCCGCTCGAGGGAGTCACGAGGATCTTCTGCTCCCGCTGGGTCGCCAGATCCCGGGCCTGCACGCTGACGATGCCGTTGGAGTCGATGTCGAACGAGACCTCGATCTGGGTCGCCCCGCGGGGCGCCGGCGGGATGCCGACCAGCTCGAACTGCCCCAGCGACTTGTTGTGCGCCGAGATCTCCCGCTCGCCCTGGAGCACATGGATCTCGACCTTGGTCTGGTTGTCGGCGACGGTGGTGAAGATCTTCGACTTGCGCGTCGGGATCGTCGAGTTGCGGTCGATGATCTTGGTGAACATCCCGCCCCGGGTCTCGATCCCCAGTGAAAGCGGGGTCACGTCGAGGAGCACCAGGTCCTTGACGTCGCCCTGGAGGATGCCGGCCTGGATCGCCGCGCCCATCCCGACAACCTCGTCGGGGTTGATGTCCCGACCCGGTTCGCTGCCGAAGATCTCGCGCACCTGCTCGAGCACCTTGGGGGTGCGGGTCTGGCCACCGACCAGCAGGACCTCGTCGATCTCCTCGGGCTGGAGGCCGGCCATCTTCAGCGCCTCTTCACACGGGCCGACGGTCGCCGAGATCAGGTCGTCGACGAGCTCTTCGAACTTGTGCCGGGTCAGCGTCTCGTGGAGGTGTCGCGCGCCCGAGGCGTCGGCACTGATGAACGGGAGGTTGACCTCGGCGCTCTGCTCGATCGATAGCTCGCACTTGGCCTTCTCCGCCGCTTCCTTCAGCCGCTGGAGCGCCATTCGATCGCTGCGCAGATCGATCTCGGTGCTCTCCTTGAAGGTCTCGACGAGCCAGTCGACGATGCGCTGATCGAAATCCTCGCCGCCGAGGAACGTATCGCCCGAGGTCGACTTGACCTCGAACACACCGTCCCCCATCTGCAGGATCGAGATGTCGAAGGTGCCGCCGCCGAGATCGTAGACGGCGATCTTCTTGCTGCCGCCGGCCTCGTCGAGGCCGTAGGCCAGTGCCGCGGCGGTCGGCTCGTTGACGATCCGCAGGACGTTGAGACCGGCGATCCGCCCGGCGTCCTTGGTCGCCTGGCGCTGGGCGTCGTCGAAGTACGCCGGGACCGTGACGACGACCTCGGTCACCTCGGCGCCGAGGAACTCCTCGGCGGTCTCCTTGAGGTGGGAGAGGATGAAGGCGGAGATCTCCGGAGGCGAGTAGTCCTTGTCGCGGACGCGGATCCAGGCGTCGTCGTTGGTCGACGAGGTGATCTGGAACGGCACGAGCTGCATCGCCTTGGCCACCTCGGGGGATTCGAACTTGCGTCCGAGCAGCCGTTTCACGGCGTAGATCGTGTTGTGCGGGTTGGTCAAGGCCTGGCGTTTGGCGATCTGGCCGACCAGCCGCTCGCCGCGAGAGGTGAAGCCGACGATCGACGGCGTGGTGCGGGAGCCCTCCTGGGTCGCGATGACCCGCGGCCGACCGCCCTCCATCACCGCCATGCAGCAGTTCGTCGTACCGAGGTCGATTCCGATCGCCTTGCCCATCTACGCTCCTTGGTCGCCGTCGCCCGACGATGCGGGATCCACGCTGACCCTGACCAGTGCCGGGCGCAACAAGCGCCCCCCCAATCGATATCCACGCTGCATCTCTTCCACCACCGTATTCGGCGGCAGCCCGGATCCTGCGTCGGTTTCGACCGCCTCGTGGAGGTTCGGATCGAAGGTCTCGCCGACGACTTCCAGCGCCTCGAGACCCTCCTTGCGGAGCTCGTCGAGGATCTGCCGGAAGATCAGCACGATCCCGTCCCGCATCGCCGCCTCGTTGTCCGGCTGCGGTCCCAGCGCCATCGCCCGTTCGAAGTTGTCGAGCACCGGCAGGATACGCTGGATCAGCGCCGCCGCGGCCTGGGCCTGGGCGTTGTCCCGCTCCCGATCATGCCGTCGCTTGTAGGCTTCGAAGTCGGCGGCGAGTCGCGACAGGCGCTCCTTGTCGTCGAGGATACGCGTCTCGGAGATCTCGTCGGGTCGACAGCGCTCGTCGGTCTCGTCGTCGATCGCAGCGGTCGCCACCGGGTCCTCGTCGTCCTCGTCGAGGTCGAGGACGATCTCGTCGTCGACGTCGGCGCAGGGCTGGGCCCCGGGCGTGTCCTCGTCGAGTCCGATGACCTCGAGGATCTCGATCTCGTCGTCGGCGTCGACCGAGCTGGTCTTGTCTTCCATCCGCTGTCCTGCTTTCGGCATGCAGTCTACTCCCGGCCGGGGAGGTCACCGGCTGCGGGAGAATGTGGTGCCTGGACCCTTTCGGGTCAATTATCGGTCGATTCCGGGGGGCTCAGGCGGGCCGTCAGGAGCGCCGCCAGGTGTCCGACGATCGGAATCACCCGGGAATATTGCATGCGGACGGGGCCCACAACCCCCACGGTTCCCAGGGTTCGCCCGGGGGAACCGTAGGTCGAGGCGACGATCGTGCAGTGTCCCAGCTCGGCAACCGGATTCTCCGAGCCGATCAGCGCCCGGACCCCGTCGCCGTCGACCAGCTGACCGAGTAACTCGATCAGGCGACGTTTCTCCTCCAGGGTGTGCAGCAGCTTGCGCAGTGCGTCGAGGTCGGTCCAGCCCGGAGTGCCCAGCAGCGTCGAGGCGCCCTCGACGAACACATCCAGCTCGGCAGCCTCGGCGGCCACCGCTCGTCGGCACAGCGTGACGCCGTGCTGGAGCCAGACTTCGACCCCGGCCCGGTCTTCCCCGGCGCGGCGCTCCAGGGAGGCCAGGATCTCGGGCAGCGTCCGTCCCGGGTGTTCGGCGGTCAGGAACCGACCGGCCCGGTCGAGCTCGTCGGCGTCGATCGACTCGTCCAGGGTCAGGGTGCGCTGGTACACGACCCCGGAACGACCGACCAGGATCGCCAGGACCCGGCACGGCGCCAGCGGCACGAACTCGAAACGATCGAACGAGATCCGGGTGACCTCGGGGGCGAGCACGACGCCGACCTGGCGCGAGAGCTGCGAGAGCTGACGGGAAGAGGCGCCCAGCAGCACCGGCAGCTCGCCGGAGGCGTCGGCGAGGGCTCGATCGATCTCGTCGACCTGGGTCCGGCCGAGGCTCGGCGGGTGTTCGAGCAGCAGATCGACGTAGGCCCGGTACCCCCGGTCGCCGGGAACCCGGCCGGCGGAGGTGTGAGGCTGGCTCAGGTAGCCCAGGTCGGTCAGTTGCCCGAGGATCTTGCGGATCGTGGCGGGAGACAGGCGCAACTCCGGCGTGCCGGCGATCGCGCCGGATCCGACCGGTTGCCCGGTGGCGATGTGGGTGCGGACGACCGCCTTGAGCACGGCCAGTTCACGGGCGCTCAACGCTTCGTTCATGCCTGGGCCTCACCCTCGTCGCGCTGGGCCGCCAGCGTGGCGCGCATGAAGCCCTCGAGGTTTCCGTCGAGGACCCGGTCCGCGGCGCCGACCTCGTGACCGGTCCGGTGATCCTTGACCAGCCGGAACGGAGCCAGGGTGTAGCTGCGAATCTGACTGCCCCACTCGATCTTCTTCTTCTCGCCGACCTCTTCGGCCAGCCGTTCCTCGGCTTCGCGGGTCGCCAGGTCGAACAGCTTGGAGCGCAGGATCTGCATCGCCACCTCGCGATTTCGATGCTGGGACCTCTCGTTCTGACAGGTGACCACGGTGTTCGTCGGCAGGTGGGTGATGCGGACCGCCGAGTCGGTCTTGTTGACGTGCTGACCACCCGCTCCCGACGAGCGGTAGGTATCGATGCGCAGCTCCTTGTCGTCGATCTCCACCTCGACGTCGTCCTCGATCTCGGGGATCACGTCGAGGGAGGCGAAGGAGGTGTGGCGTCGCTTTTGCGCGTCGAACGGTGAGATGCGCACGAGGCGGTGGACGCCGCGCTCGACCCGCAGGTAGCCGTAGGCGTTGGGTCCGTCGATCGACAGCGTCGCGCTCTTGATCCCCGCCTCGTCGCCGGGCTGCACGTCGAGAGTCTCGACCTTGAAGCCGTTGGCCTCGGCCCAGCGGGTGTACATCCGCAGCAGCATCTCGGCCCAGTCCTGGGCCTCGGTGCCGCCCGCGCCGGGGTGGATCTCGACGATCGCGTTCGACGCGTCGTGGGGACCGGTGAGCAGGGTCTGGAGTTCGAGCCGGGCGACCCGTTCTTCGAGTCGGTCGACACTCTTGGCCAGGTCGCTGGCGATCTCCTCGCCCTCGCGACCGAGCTCGAGGAAGGTCTTGCACTCGTCCAGCAGTTCCTGGAGGTCGCTGGCCTGCTGCAGGTTCTGGGTCAGGTAGGCGCGACGTTTCGTGATCTTCTTGACCTGATCCGGATCGCCCCAGACGTCGGGATGGGTCAGCTGGGCTTCGAGCCGGTCGAGCTCCGTTCTGGACTCCTCGACATCAAAGAAACCTCCGCAACGCCTGGACCTTTTCGGCCAGATCGTCGACGCGGGTGGAGAGGTCCTGGAGATCGGTGCGGCTCATCGTCGGTTCCGTCCTTTTCTGTTCGCGCCGGAGCGCGATGCCCGGGGCAGACAAGCTATCACGAGGACCAGCGGGTGACCCAGGCTCCGGGGTAGCCGTCGCCGCGGAGGGTCTCGGCGGCTCGCCGGGCGGTGGACTCCTCGACCCAGCCGCCGACGCGGACCTTGTACAGCGCTCCGCTGCCCTCGCGGACGGTGTGAAGCTTGACGGTGTGGCCAGCCTCCTCGAGCTTCCGCACGTAGTCGCTGGCGGCGTCCCGGTCCCGTCCGGCGAAGACCTGGACCCAGAAGTCGCCGCCGTCGACCCGGGGAAGATCTCCGCCCGGTTGTGGCTTCGAGGCCGCGGCGGTATCGGTTGCGGGCTGCCGGGCCGGGGTGGGTCGTTTGATCTCGCGGTCCGGCTCGACCTGCTTCTCGCCGCCGTCGACGGTGTCGAAGAAGTCGCCGGCACCGACCTCCTGGGCGCCGGCCTGACGCGGCCCGTCGCCCTCACCGGCGAACGGGTCGCTGCTGTCGGCGCGGAACAGGGGTGGCTGCTGATTTCGCTCGTAGCGCCGGCCGAGCACGAACGAGCCGGCCAGGGTCCCGACCAGGAGCAGACCGACGAAGAGAAGCCCAAAACCTTCGAGACGGACTTCGCGCACCGGATCGCCTCCCTTGTCGTTCATCTAACCAGTGTCGCCGCCTTCCTCGATCTCGGCAACTGCGATCGAGTTCTTGACGGTACTCTTGACGTGCTGCATCGCACGGTCGGCCTGCTCGACGAGATCCTGACGATCCCGGGCGTGCAGGGGAAACGCTGCGACACCGAGGGACGCGGTCATCGAGATCGCGTCCTCGAGGCCGAAGTCCTCGACCAGGAACGGACGGCTGGAGATCGCGTCCCGCACCCGCTCGGCGACTTCCAGCGCCCCGTGCCACTCGGTTTCCGGGAGCAGGATACAGAATTCGTCGCCGCCGAAGCGGAACAGCTTGTCGAACTTTCGGATTTTTCGGCGGATGCGCGAGGAGACCTCGGTGAGGGTCCGACTGCCCGTGGCGTGGCCGTGGCGGTTGTTCACCTGCTTCAGGTTGTCCATGTCGAGAAAGATCAGCGACAGCGGTGTCCGGAAGCGACTGGCCCGGGCGAGCTCCTCCGGCAGGAACTCCTCGAAATAACGACGGTTGTAGCAGTGGGCGGTGTCGTCCTTGATGACCAGTTCGCGGAGCGTCATCACCTGGACGGCGTTGCTCACCGAGGGCCGGGCCAGCTCGACGAGCCGGATCGCGTCGTCCCGGGCCTCCACCGTGGGGACGCTGTCGAACAGGGCTGCGATCAGCCCGCGCCACTCCCCGTTGCCGTCGGTGACCGGCAGGGTCAGCGTCGCGGCCGGGGCGGCCCCGGGCCACTCCTTCGCGAGGTTCGCCAGCGGGCCGAGACCATCGTGAAGCTCCGGCTGTTGCGACAGCCGGGATCGGGTCCGGGCGGAATCGATCACCGCCAGCGAGACCCGGCGCGGGTCGTCGGTCGGGAGGCTGGCGCCCAGGATCTCCAGGGTTCCGCTCTCTTCCCCGGGGCCGAAGCCGACGGCGCAGGCGGAGCCGGAGAGCCGGCAGATCTCGTGGGACAGGGCGGCCAGCTGTCCCGGCAACTCCCCTTCCCGGGCGACCTGAAGCAGTGATTTCAGGAGCTCCGGAGTGCAGTCCGGTTCCCGACGGCCCTCGTCGATCACCACCGCGCTCGCTTCCTGCACCGATTCCGCCATTCGAATCCTCGGCGGGTGCCCGGACGTCGCCCTTCCAAGGGCAAAACTCCGCCTTGCGGACGAACCCCCGCCTAACTTAGTGCCCGGAATCGAAAAAGGCAGCCCGGACGCTCAATTGTCCTTTTGCTGGGGCATAAAGGCCTGGAGCAGCTCCACCGGCAGCGGGAAGATCAGCGTCGAGTTCCGCTCCGACGCGATCTCGGTCAGGGTCTGGAGGTAGCGCAGCTGCATGCTGCCCGGGTTGGCGGACATCTTGTTGGCGGCGGCCGCCAGAGCCTCCGATGCCTCCACCTCGCCCCGGGCATGGATGATCTTCGCGCGCTTCTCCCGTTCGGCCTCGGCCTGACGCGCCATCGCCCGCTGCATCTCGCTGGGCAGGTCGACGTGCTTGACCTCGACCGAGGAGACCTTGATGCCCCACGGGTCGGTCTGTCGGTCGAGGATTCCTTGCAGCTCGCTGTTGATCCGGTCGCGATCGGTCAGCAGGTCGTCCAGTTCCACGCCGCCGAGCACCGAGCGCAGCGTGGTCTGGGCCAGCTGGCTGGTGGCGTAGTGGTAGTTCTCGACCTCCACCACGGCCTTCCGCGGATTCATCACGCGGAAATAGACCACCGCGTTGACCTTGATCGAGACGTTGTCCTTGGTGATGACGTCCTGGGGCGGCACGTCATGGACGACGGTGCGCAGCGAGATCCGCTGCATGCGGTCGACGATCGGCACGAGGATGAACAGGCCCGGACCGTAGTCGAAGGGTCGCAGGCGCCCGAGCCGGAAGACGACTCCCCGCTCGTACTCGGGGAGGATGCGGATCGATTGCAGGATCAGGAACAGGACAAACGCGGCCAGCATTCCGCCGCCGATCAGGGTCGGTGACATTCCCGCCTCCTATGTATCGGGTGTATCGGTCGGCGATCCGTCGATCGGTTCGACCGTCAGATGCAATTCGTCAACCTTCACGATTCGAACCCGCTGCCCGGCCGCGATCGGACCGGCAATCGACGCGGCGTTCCAGATCTCGCCGCGTACGAACACCTTGCCATCGGGGTCGATCGTCTCGGTGACCTGGCCGATCTCGGTCGGCATCGCCTCGACTCCGGTCGCCACGACGGCGCGATGGGCCAGCATCGCCAGCCGCATCGCCAGGACGCAGAAGGCGGCGATCGTCAGAGCCGTCGGCACGATCACCATCGGCGGCACCCGCAGCTCGGGGATCGGACCGTCGACCAGCATCAGCGCGCCGAGCACCAGGCTGACGGTTCCGCCCACGCTGAGCAACCCGTAGGAGGTGACCTTGATCTCGAGCAGGAACATCACCGCCGCGAGGACGATCAACAGGATGCCGATCGCCGAGATCGGCAGGATCTGGGCGCTGATCGCGAACAGCAGCAGGCAGAGCGCGCCGACGACTCCCGGAAAGATCGTGCCCGGGTTCGAGAACTCGAGGTAGATGCCGAGCATGCCGACCATCAACAGGATCGAGGCGATCGCCGGGCTGGCCAGCAGCTCCATGAAGGCGTGGCGTCCACCGAAGTCGCTCTCGACGATCCGGGCGTCGGCTACGGTGAGCGTGACCTTCGAGCCGTCGAAGCGTTCGATCTCCCGGCCGTCGAGCAGCTCGAGCAGCTCTTCCCGGGTCGTGGCGATCAGGTCGACCAGCCCCTTCTCGAGAGCGACCTGCTCCTCGTACGCCTTGGCCGAGAAGACCGCCGCCTCGCAGGCCTCCGGGTTCCGGCCGCGTCGGTCGGCGATCGAGCGGATCAGCGCCGCCAGATCCTCGTTGGACTTCTTGAGCAGGACGTCGCCATCGCGGTTCTCCTGTCCCATGCCGTAGACGGTCGAGGCCGCCCCGGTCCGGGTGCCCGGGGCCATCGCGCCGATGTCCGCCGAGACGAGCAGGAAGAAGCCGGCCGACGCCGCCTTGGCTCCCGATGGCCCGACCCAGACCGCGATCGGCACCTTGGCCGACAGCATGCGCTTGACGATCGTCTCCATCGACGCGACGAGCCCACCGGGCGTGTCGAGCTCGATCAGTACGAGGTCATCGCCGGCGGCCTCGGCGTCGTCGATCGCCTGGAGGATGCGCCGGGCCGAGATCGGCGTGATCGCCCGCTCGAACGGGACGAGCCGGACAACCCCGGGACCGGCGGCGGCGCTGTCGACGGCGGCCGGTGTGGCCGGCGGCTCGGCGACGGCGACGGTCAGCGTCAGGGCGAGCATCAGCGGAAACCAGATCAGGACCTGTTGATGAGCGCGGTTCCGCATCGCGTTGCAGTATACCGCGCCTGAGGGAGCGCCGTCCGCCGGGTCAGGCCGTTCCCGGGCAGCGCTCGGCGAGGGCCCGGGACACGTTCGGCGGGACCAGCCCGGCGACATCGCCGCCCAGCCGGGCGATCTCCCGGACCAGCCGGCTGGAGACGTAGGACCAGGACTCGCTGGGGACGAGGAACACCGTCTCCAGGCCCGGCTGCAGCTTGCGATTCATCATCGTCATCTGCATCTCGTACTCGAAGTCGGAGACGGCGCGGATCCCGCGCAGGATCATCGCCGCACCCTTGCGCTGGGCGTAGTCGACGAGCAGTCCGTCGAACTGGTCGACCTCGACGTTGTCCCAGCCCGCCACCGCCTCGCGGATCAGCTCGACCCGCTCGTCGGTGTCGAACATCGGGTCCTTCCCCGTGTTGCGCAGGATGGCGATGATCAGGCGGTCGAAGTGCTTCCGCCCTCGATTGGCGAGATCGAGGTGGCCGTTGGTGATCGGATCGAACGTTCCGGGGTAGACGGCGACGCGCATTTCGACTCCTCCGTGCCCGACGATACCACTACCGGGCCGGTTCTCCGGGGTGGGCGTCGAGCATCGCCCCGGCGTGCTTGCGCAGGGCGGCGGTCGGCTTGTTCCCGGCCAGCATCCGGGCCAGCTCGTCGACACGCCCCTTCCGGTCGAGGGAGCGCACGCCGGCGCGGGTGCGCTCTCCGCTGACGCGCTTGCTGACGACCAGGTGGCGGTCGGCGTAGGCCGCCACCTGGGCCAGATGGGTCACGCAGAGCACCTGATCGACGGTCGCCGCCGCCTTGAGCCGGGCGCCGATCGCATCGGCGACCGCGCCGCCGACTCCTGTGTCGACCTCGTCGAAGATCAGCGTCGAGTCGCCACCGCCCGGGGCCAGGACCGCGTGGAGCGCGAGCATGATCCGGGACAGTTCACCGCCGGAGGCGACCCGGGACAGCGGCCGGGCGGGTTCGCCGGGGTTGGACGCCAGCAGGAACTCGGCGCGTTCGGCGCCCCGGCGGGCGAGAGGCAATGCACGCCCCTTGCTGTCGGCGATCGTCTCGCCCCGGGCCGGGGTGAAGGCGACCTCGATACGAGCCTCGGCCAGGGACAGCGCCGCCAGCTGCTCCAGGATCGCCGGCACGAGGCCGTCGGCGGCTCGACGGCGCGCCCGGGTCAGCGCGGCAGCCGCCTTCCGGTAGGCCGATTCAAGTGATGAGAGCCGCTGCTCGGCCTCGCGAATCCTCTCCTCAGTCGAGCCGAGTTCGGCCTGGCGGGCCCGGGCTTCGTCGCGCCAGGCCAGCACCTCGTCCTCGTCCTTGCCGTAGCGCAGGGTCAGGCGGTCCAGGGCGGCCCGGCGTTCCTCGATCGTCTCGAGCCGGGCCGGGTCGAAGGTGCGCTGATCTCGATAGCGGCGAAAATCCGCGCCGGCGTCCTCGAGGTCCAGGGCGGCACCCTCGATACGCCGGGCCGGCTCCTCCAGCTCGGGAACCAGCGCGGCGACCTGGGCGGCGGCCCGGGCCGCCCGGGCGGCCAGGGTCGCGGCGGCAGGCTCGGAGTCGTGACTCAACGCGACGACCTGGTCCAGCGCGGCGACCAGGGATCCCGCGTGGCGCAGCTGCTCCCGCTCCAGGTCGAGGGCGTCCCGCTCCCCGGGCACCGGTTCGACGGCGTCGATCTCCTCGATCGCCCGTGCGAGCCGTTCCAGCTCCTCGTCCCGTCTGTCGGTCTCCTGGCGCAACGTCGCGAGCTGTTCCTGCTGTTCGCGGACGGCCTCGAAGGCGTCGCGGACCCGTGAGCCGGCGTCGTCGTGCCCGCCCCAGCGATCGACCAGCTCCAGATGTCGCTCCGGCTGAAGCAGGGTCTGCTGTTCGTGCTGTCCGTGAACCTGGAGCAGCCGACTGCCGAGGTCCCGCAGGGAACGCTGGGTGCACGGGGAACCGTTGATCCAGGCCCGGTGGTTCGTTGTCGCCGAGATCTCCCGGCGCAGGACCAGCTCACCCTCTTCGAGCGGGTCGAGACCGTGCTCGTCGAGCCACGCGGCGACGTCGGGACGGGAGGCCACGTCGAACAGTGCCTCGACGATCGCAGCCCCCTCGCCGTGGCGGACCGCCGAACGGTCGGCGCGGCCGCCGACGGCGATGCCCAGGGCGTCGATCAGGATCGACTTGCCGGCGCCGGTCTCCCCGGTGAGCAGATTGAGCCCCGGTCCGAACTCGACGGTCAGGTCGTCGACGATGACGAGATTGCGAATCCGCAGCGTGCGCAGCATGAACGGTTTTTGACCCCCCCGAACCCCTGGGATAGCATACCTTGGGTTTCGAACCTCGGGTTTCGAATCACGACAGGGTTGCATTCCACGCAACCGCGTTGGGGCTGGGGAGCGACGTGTTGATCCATGGAATTGCAACCGCGGCGGGCGGCCTGGACGTCTGGACCATCATCGGCGAATCCGGTCCGATGGGGAAGTTCGTACTGGCGGTGCTGGTCGGCTTCTCGATCGCCTCGTGGGCCATCATGGCCGAGGCCTGGCGACGTTTTCGTCGTGCCGATGCCGAGTCGGCGGAGTTTCTCGAGCGCTTCCATCAGGGCGGCGGCCTGGCGGCGATCGAGGACGACACCTCGGCCCTCGAGGCCAGCCCCGAGGCGAACATCTTTCGCTCGGGCTTTCGCGAGATCAGCCTGAATCCACAGCCCGAGGGTCAGGCGCTCCGCGGCGAGGCGCTCGAAGCGGTCGATCGCATCCTGCAAAAGAACTCGGCGCTGCAGCAGAACGAGCTCGAACGGAAGCTCGGCTTCCTGGCCACGACCGCCAGCGTGACCCCGTTCATCGGGCTGTTCGGTACGGTCTGGGGCATCATGAACGCCTTCCGCTCGATCGGTGCGAGCGGCTCCGCTTCGCTGGCCGCTTATGCACCGGGCATCGCCGAGGCGCTGGTGGCGACCGCTGCCGGGCTGTTCGCCGCGATCCCGGCGGTGATCGGCTACAACCACTTCCTCGGCCGCCTGCGACACGTCGAGGCGTCGACCGACGACTTCGTCGCCGATCTCCTGCACCGGTTGCAGGGCCGCCGGAGCTAGCCGTTGGGCGCCCGGGTCAGTCGCGGCGGCAAGGGGCGAGGCCGTGAATCGCTGGCCGAGATCAACGTCACGCCCCTGGTCGACGTCATGCTCGTGTTGCTGATCATCTCGATGGTCGCGGCACCGATGCTCGAACGCGGCATCAACCTCGAACTCCCCCAGACCGAGACGGCAACCTCCTTCGAGGAGGCGCGGGTGGTCATCTCGATCGACCGCGACGGCCGGATCCGGCTGAACGACCGGCCGGTCCACCCGGAGCTGCTGGAGCAGCGCATGGAAGCGCTCGCGGCGACGAACCCGAACGAGACGGTGTTCCTGCGAGCCGACAAACTGCTGCCGTACGGCGAGGTCTTGCTGGTGATGGACCGGATCCGTGCCTCGGGCGTCCAGCGCGTCTCGCTGGTCACCGTGCCGCTGGAGATCGTCGAGGAGCGCGGCAGTTGACCCCGGTGAGGGTGGTCCTCGTATTCGGTGGGCCGGAACCGCTGCCTCGTTTCGTCGCCGGTTCGATCGGCGTGCACCTCCTCGGTGTCATCCTGATGCTGATCGTCCCGGGCTGGCTCGAAGCTCGCCGACCTCGACCGTTGCCGACCCTGGACGTGGTCCTGGCCGCGCCGCTGGATGCCGGCCGACAACCCGAGGCGAAGCCCGCGGCCAAGGCGCCAGCGCCGACGCCTCCGGCACCGAAACAGGTCGAGACGAAACCGCCGGAGGGGGCGAGCGCGACTCCGATCGAACCGCCGAAGCCGAAGCCCGAACTCCCCAAGCCGGACCCGACACCGGTGAAGAAACCGGAGAAGAAGCCCGAGCCCACGCCGCCCCCGGCTCCGGTGACCGGCCCCGCCGACGGCGGCGGCCCGGAGCTCGACGGGCCGGTCGACGCCGGAGAGAACGCAGGGCCGGTCGCCGGCACCAGCGGTGGCGTCGCACTGGCCGGGATGGGCGCCGAGTTCGACTGGTACCGGGACGCCGTGATGCGGGCTCTGTTCGCCGCCTGGCGCCAGCCGGTCGCCGGCCGTAACCGCGAATCGATCGAGGTCTCGATCGCCTTCGAGATCCAGCGGGACGGAACGGTCCGCGGGATCCGTATCGAATCGCCCAGCGGCGACACCCGGCTCGATCGCTCGGCCTACCGTGCGGTACAGAACGCCGCGCTGCCTCCACTACCCCGCAACCACGGATCGGCGACCCAGGCCGCCCTGTTCGTTTTCCGTCTCGAACCCGACGCTTTCTGACGCCTTCCCGAGGAGCCACCGATGAAACTCAGCCTGATCCGGACGGCGTCGCCGTTGTTGCTCGTTCTCGCCGTCTCTTTCCTCCCCGCGCCGGCCCAGAAGCGCATCGAGGGCGAGGTCCGCGGCGAGGGCGCGGCGAAGATCAAGATCGCGATCCCCGCGGCCGACTCGGTGCCGGGGGTGGAGGACGCCGCCGCCGAGATCGTCCAGACGATTCGCGAGGACCTGGAGTTCAGCGGTTACTTCGACGTCGTCAACCCCGACCTGTACCGGTTGATCCCGCCGGAGCTGCGGGTGGAGTTCCGTCACGACGACTGGCTCGCGCTGGGCGCCGACACCGTGACGCAGATGAAGATCTCGACGAACGCCGACCGCCTCGACCTCCAGGTTCGCCTGCACCAGACCGAGAGCAAGACCGAGCTGTTCGCCACGCGCTACGGTGGCCGGATCGACGTGGCGCGGCGGATCGCCCACCAGGTCTCCGACGACATCATCCGGCAGCGCACCGGCCAGCGCGGGGTCTCGATGACCCGGATCGCCTTCGTCTCCCGTCACGGAGACGGCAAGGAGATCTACCTGATGGACTACGACGGCCGGCGGATCCGTCGGCTGACCACCAGCGACACGATCAACCTCTCCCCGGCCTGGTCCGCCGACGGAAACGAGCTGGCCTTCGTCTCTTGGCGCGGCAAGCAGCCCGGGGTCTACGTGATCAGCGCCGAAGGCGAGTTCCGCAACCTGACGACCGTCGGCGGCAACCTGAGTTCGGCGCCGGACTGGTCCACCGACGGGCGCAAGCTGGTCTACAGCTCCGATCAACCCGGAAACACCGAGATCTTCGTCCTCGACCGGACCACCGGCCGCAACACCCAGCTGACCCGCCACCCGTCGATCGACACCGCTCCGGGCTTCGCCCCGAACGGCCGGGAGATCGCCTTCACCTCCGATCGTTCCGGCTCCCCGCAGATCTACCTGATGGACGCCGAGGGCTTGAACGTCCGCCGGGTCACCTGGACCGGTAACTACAACGAGTCGGCCTCCTGGTCGCCCTCCGGCGATCGTCTGGCCTACGTCTCCCGGGAGTCGCGGCAGTTCGACATCATGATCCTCGAGCTGGCGACCCAGCAGACCAGGCGGCTGACCCGGGGCCAGGGGAACAACGAGAACCCGGCCTGGTCACCCGACGGGCGGCACATCGTGTTCGCCTCGGATCGGGCCGGTACCTACGACATCTACACGATGGATGCGTCGGACGGCGGGAATGTCCGCCGCCTCACGCGCAACGGAAACTGTTTCACGCCCCACTGGTCGCCTTGATAGTTGCGGCGCAGATAGGCTCCCCTATAATCGAGACGGTCCACGCGGCCGCCGATCCTCGGCCCGCTGATTCGCCGGAAGGATGAAAACATGCGCCTGACTAGCCCCCGCATCCCACTTCTCGCCATGGTCCTGGCCCTGTTTCTCGTCGCCACCGGTTGTCCGAAGAAGGACACCACGACGACGCCGACGCCGGAAACGCCCGACTCGGCCGAGATGCAGCCCGAGCCGGAGCCCGAGCCGGAGCCGGTCGAAACCCAGCCCACGACCCGCGACGTGGACGACGATTTCGAGTCCGAGCCGATCCGGGACGCACAACCGACCCGGGACGAGCTGAAGGACGAGCTCACCGAGCAGTTGAAGAGCGTCTACTTCGAGTTTAACAAGGAAGACCTGTCCGATGTGACCCGACGGGTGCTCCAGGACAACGCCCGGATCCTGAAGAACAACGACAGTTTCGACGTCGTCGTCGAAGGTCACTGCGACGATCGCGGAACGATCGAGTACAACCTCGCTCTCGGACAGCGCCGTGCGGCGGCGGTCCGTGAGTACCTGGTCAGCCTGGGGATCTCCGGCAGCCGCCTGCGAACGGTCTCCTACGGCGAAGAACGTCCGGCCGCCAACGGTAGCGGGGAATCCGTCTGGAGCCGCAACCGTCGGGCCGAATTCGTGGTGGAGTAGTCCTGTCGTGATCAAGCCGACCCGACCCGAGAAGTTTCGTCTGCCGGCTCCGGCGCTGCCGGCGCTGCTGGCGCTGTTCGGCATCGGTTGCGTGATGCCGGACCAGGTCTCCCAGATGCAGAAGGATCTGGCCGATGTCCAGCAGCAACTGGCCGCGATCCAGCAGGACCAGGACGAAGCCCGGCAGCTGATGTCCGACCTGCGCCAGACCAGTCGTGGCGGCGAAGAGCGGGTCAGCCGGGCCGACATCGCCGACCTGGATCTGCGGATCGATCAGACCGCCCGCAACGTCGAGATCACCGACGAACGCCTGCGCGACGTCGGTCGCCGGCTGGACACGCTGTCGACCAAGGTCGACGAGGCGATCGACCTCGCCCGGCGCAGCGGGTCGCCTCTGGTGATCCCCGAGACGATCGGGGAGGACGACCCGGGTGGCGAGATGGCGACCGGTGCCCCCGGCCCGGGGATCGACCCCAACGAGCTCTACAACACGGCCTACGCCGATTTTTCCAAGGGCAACTACGAACTGGCGGTCCAGGGGTTCGAGGAGTTCTACACATCGTTCCCGGACAACAACGTGGCGGACAACGCCCTGTACTGGGTCGGCGAGTGCTACTTCAGCCAGGGCGACTTCCCCTCGGCGGTCCGGGCCTTCGACCGGATGCTCAAGGCGTTTCCCGAGGGTGACAAGGCGGCAGCGGCGAACCTGAAGAAGGGGCTGGCCTATCTGGAACAGAACCAGATCGGACAGGCGATCGTCCAGCTCGAGCATGTCCGGACCGCCTATCCCAGCTCCGACGAGGCCCGGGTGGCCCGGGACAAGCTCTCCAGTCTGGGGCAACGCGGCTGATCGGCCCGACTTGACGGTTTTTCACCCCTGATCTAGAATCCGCCGTTCCTCGGGAAGGTCAATCCCAGGCCGCTGTGGCCGCCGGGAAGCCCCCCCCAACGCAGGAAGAAGATGGCCAACCACAAGAGCGCAATCAAAGAGCATCGACAGAGCCTGGACCGGCGTGCGCGGAACCGGTTTCACCGCGCCCGGCTGCGGACGCAGATCAAGGTCTACCGCAAGGCGATCGCCGATGGCGACACCGACACCGCCCGGGCGATGCTCACGGATACCCTCTCGCTGCTCGATCGCACCGCAAAGCACGGTGCCCTGGCCCGGAACGCCGCCGACCGGACGAAGTCGCGGCTGACGAAGGCGCTGAACGCCGCCTCCGCCTGACCCTAGTTCTGGGCGACGCGCCCGCCGATCTCCGGATCGCGATCCCTTGTCGAGGCGGTCGCCCCTGCTCCTGTCGGAATCCACGTCGCGACGAACGCCAGGGCGGTCAGCCCGAGGTTCTCGATCAGCTTGTCCCGGCCGACGCGTGTCGCGTCGGAGGTCCCGAAGCAGCCGCACTCGATATCGAGGCCGCGGGCCCAGGCCTGGGCTACCGCCACCGTGAACAGGACCATCATCGCCGCGGTGAGCCAGGAAGCGGCACCCCGTCGCACGCCGACGATCAGTCCGCCGCCGGCGAGTACCTCGATCCACGGCAGCCAGACCGCGATCAGGTTCTCCGACCAGATCGGCGCCAACCGGAAGTTGTGGATCTGGGCGGCGAAGGCCTGGGGGTCGCCGATCTTGGCCAGCCCGGCGAACACGAAGACGGCGCCGACGACATACTGGGCTCCCCGGACGACCCAGGGGTGGCCGATCCTGTTCTTGATCCTCTCCAGCATCACTCGGCCTCCCCTGTCGCGACGGGATAGCCCGCCTCGACCCATTCGGGGAAGCCGCCGATGTAGACGGCGACGCGGTCGTGACCGGCGAAGAACAGCTCGTCGGCCAGGTTCAACGACAGCTCGCACGAACCTCCACCGCAATAGGTGATGATCGGCAGACGCTGCGGGTTGAGCGACTCGAGCAGCACCGGGTCGGAGACTGCGGTGTCGTAGGGCACGTTGATCGCCCCCGGGATGTGGGAGACGACGAACTCGTCAGGCTCACGCGCGTCGACGATCAACGCGGCGCCGGCATCGAAGAACTGCTTCAACGCCTGCAGGCCGATCTGTACCGGGCGGCCGACGTCGGGGATCTCCGGCACCGCCGAGGGTGTACCGACGGCCAGCGGATCGTTGACGTCGGTCTCGTAGCTCGCGCCTGCCTCGGTGGCGACCGCGCTCACCTCGGTGAGGGCGGCCAGCCGCTCGACCGGGTCCACGGCGATCCAGGAGAGCCCCCAGGCCGGTTTGCTGCGCAAGCCGATCGCGTTGTAGGCGCTTCCCAGCACGATTCCGACCGCCAGGATCCAGATCACACCCTGGGTCGTCGACCCCTTGTCGTTCATCGTCCGCAACTCCACGGCTGACCGGCGTGGTCAGCCTGCTGAACTTATACCGGTGCGGGAGCCACCCCGCCAGGATCGAAGTATCCTCGGGGGGCTCGATGCGGGCAACGTTCCGCTCGGCGTTTTACAGTCGATTTACCCGGAGCAGGTCGAGGGCCGAGATGATCCCGGCGACCCGCTGGCCGTCGCGGACGATCACCCGGTGGATGTGTTCTTCGATCATCACCCGGCTGACCTCCTTGATGGTCGCGTCCAGGCTGACGGTGTGGACCACCGGGGTCATCACGTCGGCGACCGTACCGGAGTTGCAGTCCTCGATCTGGAAGCCCGCCGGAATGTGGTGACCCTCGACACGGGCGCTCTGGTAGAAGGTCGAGTCCATCACCAGCTCGTCGTCGCGGGTGAGCTGGTAGAACACGAGGTCACGCTGGGACAGGACTCCGACCAGCGCGCCGCGCTCGTCGGTAACCGGTGCGCCGGTGATTCCCTTGGAGAGCAGCAACTTGGCCGCCTCCCGGACATCCATCGAAGCACGTACGGTGATGACCTGGGGCTGCATCACATCGCGAGCGCAGAGGGCCATGATCGCCTCCTTCCGGGTGAAGGGGCATTGTAGCCCAGCACTAGGAACGTTGCCGCTTCCGGCGGGTTCCCGGGCGCCGCCCCTCGCCGCCGCTGCGCGCCCGTCGTTTTCCAGGGTGGCGCTCGCCGCCGCCGGGCGTCGGATTCAGCACGGCGAGATCGACGCGGCGCAGGACGCGGTCGACTCGTTCCAGGCGCACTCGCAGCCGTGATCCCAGTCGATAGGAGCGTCCGCTGCGGGAGCCGAGCAGCTCCTGGCGTGCCTCGTCGAAGCCGAAGTGCTCTCCTCCCAGCCCCTCGACATGGACCAGCCCGTCGACCTGATTCTCCACGAGCTGGACGAACAGTCCGAAGCGGGCGACGCCGGTGACGACCCCGTCGAACTCGTCGCCTTCCCGACCGACCACCAGGGCGAGCTTCTTCCAGGCCAGCAGCTCGCGCTCGGCGGCCTCCGCCGTGCGCTCGGTCACCGTCAGCCGGGCCGCGAGAGCCTCGAGGTCGACATCCTCCATCGCCGTCTTCCGGGCCCGGGCGGCGCGAACCTGTCGATGCACGATCAGGTCGGGGTAGCGGCGAATCGGCGAGGTGAAATGGCAGTAGTCGGCGGCGCCCAGCCCGAAGTGGCCGTCCGGCGCCAGCCCGTAGCGTGCCTGCTTCATCGAGCGCAGGACCATCTGGGACAGCACCTTGATGTCCGGCGTCCCCTCGGCGCGCTCCAGCAGACGACCGATCGCGAAGCCGTCGAGCTTGTCGGCGTCGGGGACCTCGTAGCCCAGGGAGCGGGCGAAGCCGGCCAGCGCCTCGAGCTTGGCGATGTCCGGCTCGGAGTGGACCCGGTAGACGCAGTCCCGCTGCTGTCCGCGGAGCCAGCGGGCAACGCCCTCGTTGGCCGCGATCATGAACTCTTCGATCATCAGGTGCGCCCGGTTGCGCGGTTCGATCTGGATGCCGGTGACGACCCCCTCGACGTCCATCAGCAGCTGGGGTTCCGGCAGATCCATGTCGATCCCGCCCCGGTCCTGCCGGCGCGCCGAAAGCAACGTGCGTAGCTCCTCGGCGACGTGGAGCATCGGCACGACCTTGCCGGGAATCCCGTGGACCGATGGGTCCCCGTCGAGCATTTCGCCGACCTGACGGTAGGTCAGCCTCGCCGCGGAACGGATCACGCCGTCGGCGAACGAGACGCCGGCCGGTCGCCCCTCCCCGTCGAAGTCGAGGATCGCCGTCTGCACCAGCCGGTCGACCCCCGGCCGGAGCGAGCAGAGATCGTCGGACAGGCGCGGGGGCAGCATCGGGATGACCATCCCGGGGAAGTAGACGCTGGTGCCGCGCAGGCGCGCCTCCTGATCGACGGCGTCGTCGGGCTGGACGAAGTGCGAAACGTCGGCGATATGGACGTGAAGGCGGTATCCGCCCTTCTTGCGCCGGCTGACGGCGATGGCGTCGTCGAAGTCCTTGGCCGTCTCGCCGTCGATCGTCACCGGCGACGGGTCGTCGAAGCGCTTGCGACGCTGCTTGTCCCGGAAGCGGACGCGACTGGGCAGGGCATCCGCTGCCGCCAGCGTCTCGTCGGGAAAGACCCGCCGCAGCCGGTGCTTGCGGATCGTGACCTCGACCTCGGTCTGCGGGTCGCCGAGCCGGCCGACGATCTCGCTGATCCGTGCCGAGGCCTTGCCGCCGACGATCACCTCGACGACGTCTCCCTGGGAGACCTTGGCCCGGGCACCGAGTCGCACCGGCGCACCGATCGACGAGTCGAAGGACTGGACCTCGAAGCCGGATCCGCGACGCCTGGCGACGCCGAGCCAGCGGGCCTCGGGGACGCCGTGGCGCTCGACGATCACGCCCTGGAGGCGTCCTCCGCGCCCACGGCGGGTGATCCTGGCCTCGACGACCTCGCCGGTCGGAGTGTCGCCGAGGTCCCTGGGCGCCACGAACAGGTCGTCGCCGCCCGCTTCCGGGACCACGAAACCGAACCCGTCCTTGTGGCGCTGCACGGTGCCCCGCACCGTCTCGTCGACGGGAGCCCCACTCAGGCGGCCCGCGGGGCCGGCGACGATCTTGCCCGCCTCCAGGAGCCGGCGGATCGTCGAGCGCATCCCCGAGCGATCCTCGGGAGCGACGTTGAGATCATGCAGAAGTTGCCGCTGGGTCGCGGGCTCGTACCCCGGGCGGGTCAGGTGTTCGAGGAGCCTGATTTCCAGGCGGGTCGCATCAGGTCGGTTGCTGTTCATCGGTCCTTAGGTTTCCCGCATCGTCCGGCTGCCCTTGACACCCGTCGTCGTCGGTTGCTAGTTTATCGCGCCCCCTCAAGCCGAAGTGGCGGAATTGGTAGACGCGCTAGACTCAGAATCTAGTCCGCGCAAGCGGGTGGGAGTTCGAGTCTCCCCTTCGGCACCAGCCCACGACAGGATCCGCGAGTTCTCCCGTTCGATGCCCGCCTCAGGGGCGCCGCACGGGGGCCCCTCGCCCGCGCCCCTCTCCCCGAAACGCACGAACGCGGGCGGCGGCGGTCAGCGGCAGGTGTGTCAGGGGAGCAGATCGTAGGCGCCGCCGGTCAGCGCTGCCTCGGAAATCGCCTGCACCTGGCCGTCGTCCCAGCGGATCAGGTACGAGTAGACCGGGTCGGCCTTCGGGTGGGCGTACTGACAGGCGTGGTCGAGGATCGTCCCGTCTTGCTGGTCACGGTTGTCGCGCACTTTCCGGCCGTTCTCGATCGGCTCCGAACGCGTAGACGTACGTCCGCGCTGGTCTTGACTGGGATTCCGGGTTCGTCTCAACGGTGGGATCTCCTGATCGCGCGCGGCCCCTCAGATACCCGTCGCACACGAATCGCTACATTCTAGCAATGTAGAGCGCCCCCCCGCCCGACGATCTTCGATTTTTACCCCGGATCACGGAATTTCGCGAATATGCCGACGTTCCTGCCGCCACCGGGCCGGGCGACGAGATCCCATGTGGAACGCCTTCGCTTTGTCCGTACCGTCTCGGCAGTCACCCGGAGGTGCGTGGAATGAACATCGAGCCGAAGTCGATCGAACAGCAAATCGAGTGCCTGGCCAAGCTGACCGGGGCGCCTGAATCCTTCATTGGACAGGTCAAGAACCTGTTTCACCGCAAGGGAATCGACCTCGCCGAAGACGCCGCCCCCTACATCCAGGCGCTCGAAGAGGCGTTCCGCCGGGAGCACACGATCCGCACCAGCAGCCAGCGATCGCGGCTGGAGCCGAACTCGCCGAAGCACTTCGACAAGATCGGCAAGGCCTACGTGCGGAGGGCGGAGAAGCTTCCCCGGCTCGATGGCTCGGTCGCTTCGTCTCGACGCAAGGGGGCCGGCAAGGCCAGCCGGTCGGTCACCATCGAGGGTGACCACAGAACCTACGTGACGCCGACCCAGCAGGACGAGGTCACGATGGTTCCGGGCCCCGACGACGTGCAGTAATTCAGCCGATCGCAGCGGCGATCCGGGCAAGTCCCTCGCGGATCCGCTCGGTCGAAGTCGCGTACGACAGCCGGATGTGCTCGGTCGTACCGAACGCCTCGCCGGGTACGACGGCGACCCGGGCCCGCTCCAGCAAGAACTCGGCGAGATCGCTTCCCGAGCGAATCCCGTGCTTCTCGCCGAACAGCCCGGCCACGTTCGGATAGGCGTAGAACGCTCCTTCCGGCAGGACGCAGCTGACCCCGGGCAGCGCTCGCAATCCATCGACGAGGAAGTCCCGCCGCCGCTGGAACTCCGTGGTCCGCTGGTCCAGCTCGCCCTGCGAAAGATCGAGGGCGGCGATGCCGGCCCACTGGGTGATCGAGGTCGCGTTGCTGGTCGCGTGGCTCTGGAGTCGCGCCATTCCCGAGATCACCTCGGAGGGACCGGTGGCGTACCCGAGGCGCCACCCGGTCATCGAGTAGGTCTTGCTCATGCCGTCGATGACGATCGTCCGTTCGGCGATCCGCGGATCGATCGCGGCGATGCTGGTGAAGCTCCGTCCCTCGTACAGCAGCCGGCTGTAGATCTCGTCGGCGACGATCCACAGACCGCGCTCGACGCAGTACTCGCCGAGTGCGGCGAGCTCGTCCGCGGAGTAGGAGACGCCGGTCGGATTCGAGGGGTAGTTCAGTAGCACCCCCCGGACCTTCTCGTTCGCCGCGGCCTCGGCCAGTCGCGGGACGGTCAACTTGAACCGGTCCTCCTCGGGACAGTCGACGTAGCGCGGCGTGCCCCCGGCGAGGACGATCTGTTCCGGATAGGTCACCCAGTAGGGTCGGGGGACGATCACCTCGTCGCCGTCGTTGACCAGCGCCATCACCGCGAAGTACAGGCTCGCCTTGGCCCCCGGAGATACCAGCACCTGCTCCGGTTCGTAGGCGATGCCCCGCTCCTGGCGGATGCGATCGGCGATCGCCCGCCGCAACTCGATCAGACCGGGGTTCGCGGTGTAGCCCGTGTGGTTGTTCTCGATCGCACGGATGCCGGCGAGCTTCACCGACTCGGGGGTCGGGAAGTCCGGTTCACCGGCGCTGAAATCGAGGACGTCGACGCCTTCGGCCCGGAGTCGCCCGGCCAGGGCGGCGATCCGGAGTGTGGGCGACATGCCGATTCCGCGAACACGATCCGAAAGCATCGATTCTCCGCACGAGGCGCCGGTGCGCCTGCTGTCAGGGGCTCAATCGTCCCCGCTGGGTTTGACCGGTTTCACCGCGAGGTACTCGCGCATCTGGGTTCGTTGCAGGTGCAGCGAGCGCAGCGTCAACGGTTCCAGAAGCTGTTCCATGCGCCGGTTCGTGTAGTGCCATCGGCGCACCTCGGGGTCGGTGGTCGGCTCCCGGGAGATCCGGTCCTCGGCCACGATGCGATAGCGACAGATCCGATCCGTCGCGTCGTCGTCACTGACCGAGCGGTTGGAGGAAAAGACCAGCAGCTGGCCTCCGGGTCGCAGGATCCTGCGGAGTTCGGCGGCGAACTCCTCGACCCGGTCCGGCGACACGTGGTCGAGGTGCTCCCAGGCCAGGACGAGGTCGAAGGACTCGTCGGCGTGACCCAGCCGGAACGGTTCCGGCGCCTCGGTACTCGCCGACTCCGCGCCCTCCTCCGAACACGGCTCCGGGAGTTCGATGTCCTCCACCGAGACGTGTCCTCCGCCATACGCGGCGAGGAACACGATCGTATCCCCGCACATCGGACCGAGATCGAGGATGCGCGGGTGCTCGACCTTGGCGAGACCGTCGAGGGCCTTCTTCAGGGTCGGGCAGTTATGCCCGCGCACCTCGGAGACGTCGGTCGTGATCGACGGCGCCTCATCCGGATCGGACGAACCGGATCGCCAGGGAAGTCGAACCATGCGATCAGGCCGGTGCCGCGCCGGGCTGCGGGGCGGGCTTGCCCGTCGAGGGCGCGACGGAGGTTGCGGGGCGCGCCTTGGCATCGCCGCCGGAGCGCTCCATGTCGACGCTGCCCTTGAAACGTGCGCCGTCGGCGATCGAGACCCGGGGAGCGCGCAGATCGCCGCGGACCGATCCGGTCTCGGAGATCTCGATGCGATCCGTTGCGGTGATGTTGCCGCTGACCTGCCCGATCACGACAACGGTCTTCGCGCTCACCTCGGCGGTGATCCGACCATTGGCCCCGATCGTCAGGTTGTGATCCTTGAGCAGGATCTTGCCGTCGACCATGCCCTCGATCGTCAGGTCCTCGTTTCCCGAGAGTTCACCCTTGATCGAGACCGATTGACCAATGTTCAGAACCTTGTCCATGCTCTGCTCCCGTGTGGGCCGGTCGGGGGTTCCCTCCGGCTCGGATTCCGGTCGGTTGTGTAGCCACGACATGCCGGTCCGTCTCCTGTTTCGCGAGCCGGGGAGGCCGACATCGGCATCCTGCGGCGAACCGCGAAGGGGGCGATTATACTCTTACGGACCGGTCTGGGAGGATTTCGTGGGACTTCGTCAACACCTGGTGCGGCTGGGAGGGTTCGGGCTGCTGCTCACGCTGGCCCTGTCCGTCTCCGCCGGCGAGGTGCAACTCAAGAAATGGATCGATGGCCCGGTCCGCTACATCGCCCGCAAATACGAGGTCCAGGAGTTCAAGAAGCTCAAGACCGACGACGCCCGGGTCCTGTTCATCGAGAAGTTCTGGCACCTGCGGGACCCCAGCCCGTCGACCCTCTCCAACGCGTATCGCCATCTGTTCTGGGAGCGCGTGGCCGAGGCCAACAGCCAGTTCACCGACAGCTCCAAGCCGGGCTGGATGACCGACCGGGGCAAGATCCACATCCTCTACGGTCCCCCGACCGACCGACAGGAGGATCTGCACCTGCGCACCGACGAGTCGATCACCGGCGGTGGATACGGCATCATCCGCTGGATCTACGAGGGACGCCCGGGCGAGCGCGGCGATCTGGACGCGATCACCGTCGTCCCCTTCGTCCGTGACGGCAGCGGCGAGTACCGGATCACCTACGACCCGAACCTCTCCAGTGTCTTCTTCGACGCGAACGCGATTCGCGACGCGAAGTACGATCTGGGACAGTCGCTGCGGGCCTCGACGATGGGCGGCGATCGTTCGCGCCTGTCGGTGATGCTCGACCTGGGCAAGATGCAAGAGGTTCCGCCGGAGTCCCAGGTGCTGATGGAGCGAGTCGAGACCGTCGAGGCCTATCGGACCTCTCCGGTCGCCACACGCGTCGATCGGTACCTGCGTGAAGACGGGCTGACCGAGGTCGTGATCACGGCCGGGCTCGGACCGGCCGGACCGCACCCGAAACCGGCGGTCATCGCCCGCCTCGTCGACGACGCCGGGAGCGGCCCCCAGCGAATGCTCGGCGAGGACTCGTTCCGGGTCGTCGAAACCGACGGCGAGCGATTCGCCCAGGGCCGCCTGGCGGTCGAGCCCGGGGTCTACATGCTGACGTTGATGGTCGCCGACCCGGTGCTGATCAAGACGAGCCTGTATCAGAACCGGCTGTCGGTCCACCCGCCGACCGAGACCTTCCGCTTCAGCGATGTCGGCTGGGCCAAGGAGCTGGTACCCCTCGAGTTCGAGGCGCTGGCCGGCTACGACGAGCCCTTCATCGTCGGCCCGTACAACGTGCTGCCGAAGATCGACTCGGTTTTCCGACGGGGGCAGGTCCTCAAGCTGTTCTACGAGGTGTACGGAGGGGCCGCCCCGTTCCGGGTCTCCTACCAGCTGCAGGGCAAGGAGAACGACGGTAGCTGGACCTCTCTCGGGCAGCCCTCGCTGTCGGACCAGCCGAACTTCGCCCAGGCCTGGGAGTTGCCCACGAATCCCCGCTGGCCCCTCGGCGAGTACCGGGTGGAGATCGAGGTCGTCGACGCCGACGGGAAGCAGATCGCGCGTCACGTGACCTTCGAGCTCGAGGCCGGTGCCGGATCGTCCACCCGGACCCAGGCGACGGCGGAGGCGGCCCCGGGAGACTCCTGAGTCCGGAGCGCGCTCCCCCCTCGCCATGCATCACTCTCGACCCGCCCTCGCCTCTCGATGGCTGCTCGCGGCGCTGTTCGTCGTTGCCTGGGCCTCGACCGGAAGCCGGGCCGACCAGCCGGACGAGCCGGAGACCTCGGCCCGCGAGGTCGGGGGCCGGGTCGCGTGGCTATCCGGTGACGGCCTGGATCTGATCGGCGATGTCTGGGCCGACGTTCCGTTCTACAGCCGGGCCGAGCATGCGTTCTACCTCTCGGCGGCGCTGCGCACGACGATCGCCGGCACCTCGGGGCTCGACCTCGCGGTGCGGGACCTGCAGTACCGTGCGGATCTCGGCTGGCGCCTGACGACCGGCGACGGCCCGGGTGTCGTCTCGGTCTTCCTGGGCCAGCGCGGACGAGAGCTCGTCGATCAGCCCGGCGGTGCCCGGGCGTTCTATCTGGCGGCCGGACTCGAGTCGCGGAATCGGCACCGTGCGGTCGCGTCCCGGACCGGCCTTGCCTTCCAGTGGAGCTTCGCCCTCGGGCCCGTCCTGCAGGATTCCGGGGTCGACGCCGCGGCCTACCTCCGCGGCGATGCCCGTCTGCGCTACGGGCTGAAGGGGGGCGACGGACCCTTCCGCGCGATCGTCTTCGAGTTCAAGGCCGATGCCCTGGCCGGGGGTGGAAATCTCGACGGTGACTGGACCTTCGGTCCGGGATTCGAATGGCCGATGGGCGAACGGCATCGGGCCACGCTGTTCGCCCAGTACCAGCGCAGTGACAACCCGCTTGGACTCCAGCAGGACAGCTGGCTCGTCGGCCTGGAGCTGGTCGAGGGGGCGCCGACGGACTTCCCGGCGACGACCGACCAGGGTGGCGCCGACCTGTCCGGCAGTCTCGGCGTCGGCGCCGGGGATGACAGCCGGGTCGCCGGCCTGTTCGAGTTGCGGTTCGACTCTCCGCAGTTCGGTCGCCGGCTGCGCGCGATCTTCGATGTCGACGCAAATCTGGTGACCGGACCGACCGACGACGAGCTCTACTGGCGTTACGACATCGGGATCGAACGGGTGCGTCGCCGGACGACCGTCGGCGCCTACCTGTACCACCGATCGAACCACCGCCTGGCCCAGACCGGCAACGGCTTCACCAGCATCAACGTCGTCGAGGTCGGCTACCAGACCCTGGACTGGAACCGGCCCGGGCATCGCGGGAAGCGCCACTACTTCGAGTACCGGGTCCGGCTGGGGTACCTGATCAACAGCGACTTCGGCGAGGATGACGACTGGAACCTCCGGCTCGGCGGTCGCTGGGGGTTACCGTTCCGGTTTGCCGGCGGACTCCCCTATCTGGAGTTCGAACTCGACCGCGGCGACGTGAACGCCGAGCGCTGGGCGATCGGGCTCTCGCCGGCACGCAACCTCGACATCGCCCTCGAGGTCCGCGAGGACGGACAGTGGTACGGCGCGGATCAGACGGCGACGCTGTTGAGCGCTCGGTACGGCTTCTAGACCACGGGAGCCGGACCTCCGCGGATCCGGAAACGGGTCAGTCGGTGCCGGGGTCGCCGTCGCCATCGTTACTCCGCGAGACGTACCTGCGGGCGAGCTCCTGCAGGCGTCGCTCCCGCGCCGCCGGATCCGGTGGGTCGGCCCGCCGGGTGGGTTGCTGATCGCTCCTTCGCGCGGCTGTCGGGGATCGACGCTGCGGCTTCTGCGGCGAGGGCGGCAGGGGCTGAACCGGCCGCGACCCGCTGTCGCCTGCGAACCGGAGGCGTCGGATCGCCAGGTCCGGGCAGTCACCGGCGATCCGCCCGACGATCTCGTCGATCACCGGTGCGAGAAGGGTGCGCGCGGCGTCGTCCCGGGGACGGACTCGCAGCGTTCCGCGAAGCAGTTCGAGCTCGGCGGTCGCTGCCAGCGCTGCGCCGGCGGCGCCGAGCCACGCACGCCCGAGTCGCAGCCGCGCCGCGACCCGGGGAGACAGCCCGCCTCGGGGCTCGCCCGCAGGCTCGAAGCCGCGCTGTCGTCGCCGGACACTCATCCGGTCATCGTAGCCGATAGGGGGAAAAAAGAGTGCCGGATCGGGGCACGCCAGGGTGGCGAGGGGAGGGCCTTGGCTCTTGGAGGAAGGAGCCTTCCCGACGTACCCCGATCCGACGGCAGAGGCGGCTCGGGGGTCGGCGAGCCACCTCAGAAACAATGGGCCAGGAGCGCTCCAGGCCCGCAAGGGGTTGCCGGGATACACAGCAATCCAGGGGCCAACTCCTCGACGACCCCCGGATCATTGTTTTCGGGGCTATTCGGAGGGGGCACTCGCGGCGCGGCTCCCGGGAAAGCCGACAGCGTAAGTCGCGCTCACGCTTCGGTAATCCGCGCCCGGACTTTTCCCGTCGGACGCACTATAATCCGCGGCCGGGAGACGAAACGTGGACGACCACTGCAAGTTCAGGACGAGTCTGGGAGGCGCCCAGTTCTGCGGCGACCCGCCGTACCTCGAGGGCTACTGCCGCTTTCACTTCAAGGCGCTGCAGTCCGGCGAGATCAACGACGACGGCGTGATCAACGAGCGGATCAGCGATCAGGTGCGCCGCCGGGAGATCAACTTCCACGGCATGGCCTTTTCCGATTCGCCCTACCTCGACGAGCGCGAGTGACGTCGCCACTCGGCAACCGCCCGGTTGTGTGAGTCTAGGTCCTTCGAGAAGCGGTGCCCGCCCTCGGGCGCGGCCACGAAGTACAGCAACTCCCCTTCCTCCGGCTCGACGGCGGCGAACAGACACTCCACGCCTGGGTTCGCGATCGGCCCCGGAGGCAGTCCCCGGACGGCATACGTGTTCCACGGCGAGTCGAACTCGAGGTCGGCATAGGTCAAGCGTCCCACGCTGCCACCGCTGCGCTCGATGGCGTAGCGCACCGTCGGGTCCGACTGCAGGCGCATCTTTCGCTCGAGCCGGTTGTGGAACACCATCGCGATCCGGCCCCGCTCCTCGGGTAGCGAGGTCTCCTTCTCCACGATCGAGGCCAGCGTGACCGCCTCGTGCAGGCTGAGCCCGGCCGCGGCCGCGCGCTCGGCATACCCGTCACCGACGACCGTGCGGAACCTCGCCACCATCGTCTCGACGATCGTCCGTGGACTGGCCGATCGAGGGAAGTGGTAGGTGTCGGGGAACAGGTAGCCCTCGAGGTTGGGTGCCGCCGGGTCGAGCTCCCGGATCGGCGCCGGGTCCGCGATCACCGCGCGAAAACTCTCGACGTCGCCGAAACCGGCGGCGACGAACCGCTGTGCGGTCTCGACCGCGCTCAGTCCCTCGGGAATGGTGACGGCGTGGAGCAGCACCTGTCCTTCGATCAGGCGCTCGATCACCTGGACCGGCGAGAGCGGTTCGTCGAAACGGTACTCGCCCGCACGAAGCTCTCCGCCACATCCGCACAGCCGCAGCCAGAGGCGAGCGGGCGCCGCGCGTTCGAGGACTCCGGATCCGCTCAGCCGGTGCAGCATCTCTCCGGCTCCCAGGCCCGGTTCGAGCACGACGTCCACGTGATCGCCGCTCCAGCCGGCGTGGGGGCGATGCAGGCTGCGATGCACGCGCCAGGCGCCGGCCAGGACGAGCAGGATCGCGACGACGACGAGCCCGAGGAGCACTCGCCCGACGGTTCGCTTCAACGGGGACTCTCCCGGGCGTCGAGCCAGCTCTGGAGGATCAACGCTGCCGCGACCTGGTCGATCGTCCTCTTTCGTCGAGAGCGCGACACGTCGTCGGCGATCATCGATCGCTCGGCCTCGGCGGTGGTCAAACGCTCATCCCACAACTCCACGCGTAGCCCCGGTCGACGGGCCTCGAGGCGCCGGGCCCACTCCCGCGCCGCATCGGCGCGCTCGCCGGCGTCTCCGGAGAGATGCAGAGGATAGCCGACGACGACCGTGGTGACCTCACGCTCTTCGATGACCTGGCAGATCCGCGTCAGGTCCTTGCGGATTCCACGGGCCTGTACCGTCTCCAGCGGCTGGGCGGTCCAGCCCAGGGGATCGGAGAGTGCGAGACCGATCCGGGCATCCCCCAGGTCGATGCCCAAGACGCGCCCGGGTTCGTCGGTCACCGGCCGGCTCGACCCCCGTGGGAGATCCGAGGCAGGTAGGAGTAGTAGTCGAAGTCGGGGCTGTTCTCGATGTCGTGACAGCCGGTGCAGGTGTCGACCGTGGTCTTGCCGTACGCCAGGAGATTGGCGCGCTGATGATCCTGGCCCGGACCGTGACAGCTCTCACAGCCGACGTCGACCAGAGCGGGCGTCGAGGAGGCGTCGACGAATCCACCGGCCCCGTCGCCGGTGACGTGACACGAGGTGCACTCCTCGCCGGCTCCGGGCTGCTGGTCGTGGAGCGTCTTCCAGGCGTGGGCGTGTGAGGTGCCGCTCCACTGGTCGTACTCGTTCTCGTGGCAGTCCTTGCAGGCGGCCGAGCCGACGAACGGCCCCTCGGCGGAGCCCCCGGCGGAACTCCGCGGAGCCCCCAGGTTGCGGGTCGGCGCCTCGATCACCCACTCCTGCATCTCGGGGTCGGCAGGATAGACCTGCGTGAGGAAGTGCATCACGGTGTACTGCTCCGCGACGGAGTGGTCCTGGCCGAAGTAGACCCGGGTCTCGCCGAGCCGCTTGCCCTGATTGCCCGAGTAGAGCAACCAGGTCTCGCCCTCACGCTCCTTCTGGGTCGTGTAGTCGCCGCCGTAGGAACCGGCGATGAAATCGATCCCCGGAACCTCCCGGGCGATGCGTCGGGCGTCGTCCTTGTGCAGCGCGGCGAGCAGCACGACGAGATCGACGTTCTCGGCTTCCAGCAGCGCGATCTGCTTGCGCACCGCCTCGTTCGGATGGACGATCTTGAGGTTGCTCCCGTCGGGGCCGGCCTTCATGAAGATCGGGTTGAAACGTGCGACTCCGATCACACCGACCTTGACGCTCTGTTCGCCGTCGGTGGACGGCACGTCGATGACGACATGGGGTTCGAAGACCGGCTCCTCGGTGTCGGCGCGCACGATATTGGCCGACAGGAACGGGAGGGACGAACCCTCGGTGCGTTCGATGAAATAGTCGTATCCCATCTTGACGTCACGTTCGCCGACGTTGACCGCCTGGTAGCCCAGCTCGGCCATGCCGGCGAGCAGTGCCCGGGTCTTGACGTCGCCCTGGGGCGTAGGATTGTCGGAGAAGTTGCCGCTGTCGACGAGCAGCATCGGCGACTCGGAATAACGGTCCCGCAGCTGGTCGATGACCCACTTGCGTCGCGCCAGTCCCCCGGCGGGGTTCTTCTTGCAGCCGCAGGTGTCGATATAGCCGATGACATCACCGGTGTACATCAGGAACATCCCGGGCGATTCTCCCTCGTGGATCAGCTCGGACTGCGCCTGAGCGCTGGGGATCGCGGTCGTACACAGCAAAACGGCGACGACCAGGCCGAGAGGCCGGGAAACGTGGTCGAACAGGGAGTTGCGAGACATCGAGCCCTCCGGACGCACACCACACCCCCGCCTGCGGTCGCCGGGCGGGAATCGACGCGGTCCCGTCATCAATAGGCTGATCCGGGCGAATGCGAAGTAAAAGATCGGTAATACCGCCCCGGAGCAGTCCATGGAATTATACGGGCTGTGTGCCGGGGCGACCATTCCGCCGTGGCCGCAATCCCGGAGGTCGCCGTGAAGTCCTACCGTCTGGTCCTGGCCTCGGCGTCGCCTCGCCGCTCGGCGTTGCTCGCCTCGGCCGGTTTGCCCCACATCGTACGGCCGACCTCGGCGGAGGAGCCGCCGTTCGTCGGCGGCGACGTCGCGGGCTACGTGGCCGCCAACGCCCGCCTCAAGGGCCGTGCGGCCCTCGCGGCGGCCGGCGAGCCCGAGCCGCCGGAGATCCTGCTGGCAGCCGACACGGTCGTGGTCATCGATGGCAGCGCCCTCGGCAAGCCGGCCGATGCCGACGAAGCGGTGGCGATGCTCCAGCGGCTCCGCGATCGCAGTCATGCCGTGATGACGGCGGTCTGGATCCAGCGCAGCGACGGCGGGAGCCCGGTCGAGGAGCTCGCGACGACCCGGGTGACGTTCCGCGACTTCGACGACCGGTTTCTCCGACGCTACGTCGACAGCGGAGAGCCGCTGGACAAGGCCGGTGCCTACGGGATCCAGGAGCGCGGCGTGCTGCTCGCCCGGGGGATCGAGGGTTCGTGGTCGAACGTGGTCGGGTTGCCCCTCGAACGGCTCCCGGACTGGCTCGACGAACTGGGCGTCGGGTTGGACCAGCTCCTGCCCGGGTGACCGACCCGGTCGGTCAGTTGCCGGCGAACTCGCCGTAGGCCGCCGCGTCCATCAGCCCGTCGACCTCGTCCGGGTTCGACAGCTCGATCTCGCAGTACCAGCCGCCGCCGTGGGGCTCCTGGTTGACCAGCTCCGGCTGGTCGGTGAGTGCCGCGTTGCCGGCGGTCACCTTGCCCGAGACCGGAGCGAAGATCTCCGAGACCGCCTTGACCGATTCGATCGTGCCGATCACGTCGCCGGCGGCAACCTCCTTGCCGTCTTCGGGCATCTCGACGAAGACGATATCGCCGAGCTCGCTCTGGGCGAAGTCGGTGATGCCGATCTTGCAGCTCCCGCCGTCGACGAGTACCCACTCGTGTTCCTTGCTGTAACGGCGATCCGTCGGATAGCTCACTGTACGCCTCCGCTGTACCCGGGCGTGCGCCGCCCGGGCCGGCCTATCTGGGCCGCTGGTAGAAGGGGGTCGGGACGACTACCGCCGCCTCCCGCTTGCCCCGGATCTCGACTTCGAACTCGGTTCCGACCTCGCATTGCGCCGTCGGGAGATAGGTCAGGCCGATCGGCTTCTTCAGGTGCGGGGCAAACGTTCCGCTGGTCACCTGACCTACCTGAACACCGCCATGCCACGTCGGGTAGCCCTGACGCGCGACGCTGCGCCCGCGCATCTCGAAGCCGACGAGCTTGCGGCTGACGCCTTCTTCTTTTTGCCTGGCGAGGACGTCGCGGCCGATGAAGTCGCCCTTCTTGAGCTTGACGATCCAGCCCAGGTCCGCCTCGAGCACCGTCGTGTCGTCGCCGATGTCGTTGCCGTAGAGCGCCATCTTGGCCTCGAGTCGCAGGGTGTCCCGGGCGGCGAGGCCGATCGGCTTCAGCCCGTCGGCTGCGCCGGTCGCCAGGAGATCGCTCCAGATGGCGGCGCCGCCGGCGGCCGGAGCATAGACCTCGAACCCGTCCTCGCCGGTGTACCCGGTGCGGGAGACGATGCAGGACGCGCCGCCGACATCGGTCTGGACGAAGCCGTAGTACTTGATCTCGGCGAGATCGACCTCGACCCGGCGCTGGAGAATCCCCTGGGCCTTCGGCCCCTGGATCGCAATCTGGGCCCACTCGTCGGATACGTTATTGACCTCGACGTCGAACTTTGCGGCGTGTTCGTGAAGCCAGGCGATGTCCTTGGGCGTGTTCCCGGCGTTGATCACCAGGAAGAAATCGTCCTCGCCGATCCGGTAGATCAGCAGGTCGTCGACGAAGGTGCCGGCCGGGGTCGTCAGCGCGGTGTAGTGCGCCCGGCCCGGCGTCAGCTTGGCCACGTTGTTGCAGGTGATCCACTGGAGGTACTCCAGAGCCGCTGTGCCGCGAACCCGGGCCTCACCCATGTGGCTCACGTCGAACAGCCCGGCGGCGTTGCGAACCGCCTCGTGCTCGTCGATGACGCCGCTGTACTGGACGGGCATGTGCCAGCCGGCGAAGTCGACCATCCGACCGCCCAGCTCGACGTGTCGGGAGTGAATCGGAGTCCGTTTCAGACCTGCGCCGCTGCCCACGTTTTCGCTCCTGGAAACACGCCTCGAACCGGAGGCGAGGCCGGATGGTAGCACGATCCGCCGGGCCCCCGGGAGCTCAGCCGAGCAGGTCGCGGACGGCGCGATGGAGACCCGCGGCGTCGGGCTGGGCCGCGATCGCCGCCGGTTCCAGCCCGACCTCTCTCAGCGCCGCCGCCGTCGCCGGACCGATCGCGACCAGCGCGGCCGAGGGCAGCCGGGCGGTGCCTGTGGCGCCGGTTGCCTCGATCAGGAACCGGATCGCCGACGGCGAGCCGAACAGGGCGACATCGTAGCGCCCGTCGGCGAGGTCGCCGGCGATCGTGGCGCACTCGATGGTCGGAGTCGTCCGGTAGAAGACCGGCTGTTCGACTGCGACGCCGGCGGCGGAGAGTGCGTCGGCAAGCGTGCTCGACGTTCGCTCGGGCCGGACGAGCAGCACCCGTGTCGTGGCGTCAGGGTCGAGTCCCCGCTCGAGCAACGTGTCGGCGAGACCGGCCGCCTGGGGGCTGTCCGCGATCAGCTCCACACGGCCGAACCGCTCCCGACAGCGCCGGGCCGACGTCGGCCCGACGACGGCGATTCGCGGTGCCGACGGGCCCGACATTCGACGGGCGGCGGTGTGCCGGAGGGTCGGATCCGGGCTGGTCGCAGGATCTCGGGCGAGCTTCCCGGCGCAGGCGCTGACGAAGGCGTCGACCCCGCGCAGACTGGTGAAGACGACCCAGCCGTACTCGTCGAGTCGCTCCACTGCGGCGAGGGCCGGCCCTGGATCGTCGGGTGACTCGAAGCGGATCGTGGGCCGGAGTTCGAAGGTCGCGCCGTCGGCCTCCAGCCGCTGGGCGAGCTCTCGATCGCTGCCGGCCGGTCGTGTGGAGAGGATTCGCCGACCGGCCAGCGGGCCGGTCGCTACATCGCGGGTCATCGCCTGCGGGCTTCTTCGAGCAAGCGGTCGGCGCCGGAGCCGATCAGGATCTCGGCGAGTTCACGCCCGGCGGCCTCTTCGCCGCCGTCGGGAATCGCGACGTGCGCCTGAAGCAGTCGCTTGCCATCGAGGTCGCCGACCAGCCCGCGCAGCAACCCCGCGCCGGCGCCCTCGCCCGCGTCGAACGTGGCGTGGGCCGTGGCCGGTGCCAGGCAACCGCCACCCAGGGCGCGGAGGAAGGAACGCTCGGCGACGACCTGTCGCCGCACGTGGGGGTCGTCGAGGGCCGCGACACACCGGCGCGTCTCGCTGTCGTCGGCTCGCACCTGGACCGCCAGGGCGCCCTGTCCGACCGCCGGTAGACAGACCTCGGGATCGATCGGCGTCCGGGGAACCTCGTGCAGGCCGAGACGTTCGACACCGGCGAGCGCCAGCACCACGGCGTCGAAATCTCCCTCGGCGAGACGTCGCAAACGTGTATCGACATTGCCGCGCATCGGGACGATCTGGAGGTCCGGACGGGCATGCAGCAGCTGGGTCCGCCGTCGAGGGCTGGAGGTTCCGACTTTCGCGCCCGGGGACAACGCGTCCAGGGTCGCGCCGTCCCGGGTCAGCAACGCATCCCGGGGATCGTGACGCACCGGCAGCGCGGCCAGGGTCAGCTGCGCCGGCTGGTCGGTCGGCAGATCCTTGAGGCTGTGGACCGCGAGGTCGATCCTGTCGTCGAGCAACGCACGTTCGATGCGGCGGACGAAGACGCCGACGTCCTCGGCGCCGATCGGCACGTCTTGATTCAGATCGCCGTCGCTCTGGATGATCTCCAGGGCGACCTCGAGACCCTCGTGCTCCCGCTGCAGCGCTTCGGCGACCCAGTGCGCCTGCCAGAGGGCCAGGGCGCTGCCGCGGGTTCCGAGTACGAGACGTTTCATTCTCCGGGCTCCTTCCCACCGCGGACGATACCGGTCGGGCCGGTCCCGTGCTCCTGATCTTTGCCTTTCTTGCCGGCCGTGGTCGGGGCGCCGGTCGCCGCCTGGTCGTCGCCGCCGGTGGCGGACAGGGCGAAGATCTCGTCGTACAGACGCAGGCAACGCTCCATGTCTCCCCGGCCGACCGACTCCCGCAGCCGTCGAATCGGCTGGTGCATGATCTTGCGGGCGATCGACCGGGTCATCCGCTCGAGTTCCTCTTGCTGTGCTGCGCTGAGGCTGCCGAGACGGGACCTGCGGTGGTTCATCTCCTGCTCGCAGAGGCCGAGAATCCGTTGCTGCATTCTCCGGATCGCCGGGGCGACCCGCTGGGTCTGCCGCCATTGCTCGAAGGCGCGCACGTCCTCGTCGAGTCGCCGCTCCGCCTCGCTGGCCGCGTCCTGCCGCTCGGAGAGATTCGCGTCGACGACGTCCTGGAGCGCGTCGATGTCGTAGAGGTAGACGTTGTCCAGGTTCTGGATGCTCGGGTCGAAGTCCCGGGGGACGGCGATGTCGATCAGGAACAGCGGCTCGCCGCGGCGTTTCTTGCGCGCCTCGATGATCTCCTGGCGGGTGACGATCACGTGGGGTGCGTCGGTGCAACTGACGACGATGTCGACCTCGGCGAGCATCGCCCGGCCGTCATCCCAGTTGACCGCCCGTCCGCCGGCCTTCTCCGCCGTCTCGACCGCGTGGGTGTAGCGGCGACTGGTGACGATCACCTCCTCGACCCCCTGGGCGACCAGGTGCCGGGCCACGAGGAACGACATCTTGCCGGCCCCCAGCAGGAGCACGCGACGGCCCTCGAGCTTGCCGAAGATCCGGCGTCCCAGCTGCACCGCGGCGAAGGCGACCGAGACGGCGTGCCGGGCGATTCCGGTCTCGGTGCGGACCCGCTTGGCACTGGCCAGGCCGAACTGCATCAATCGCTCGAGGACGGTTCCGAGGCTCCCCTCCCGCTGGGCGGCGAGGTAGGCCTGTTTCACCTGGCCGAGAATCTGAGGTTCGCCGACGATCATCGAGTCCAGCCCGCTGGCCACCCGGAGCAGGTGACGCACCGCGTCACTGCCGTTCACGTGGTACAGGTAGCGCTCCAGCTCCTCGTCGCTGAAGTTGCCCGTTTCGGCGACGAAGGCCCGTAACTCCTCCCGGCAGCGGTCGAAGTCGCTTCCCCGGACCAGGAACTCCACCCGGTTGCAGGTCGACAGGATCAACGCCTCGTGGATCGTCGGACGGGCGGTGAGCCGCCGGAGTGCCTCGCCGAGGTCTTCGCTGCGCACCGCCATCCGTTCCCGGATCGGCAGCGGCGCGCTGTGATGACTGCAGCCGATGAGCACGATCATCGCAGCGTCATCCCGAGGACCGTGGCCAGCCCGAGGGCGAAGCCGACGATCGTCACGTACGCCGATTTGCGTCCGCGGAAACCGAACCAGCGGCGCGAGGCCAGCAGCGCTGCGAAGACCAGCCAGGTCAGCAGCGCGATCGTCTGCTTCGCACCCGGGACGAGCAGCCGGGAGTGTTCGCTGGTGTTGACGACGACACCGGTGGCGATGCCGAGAGTCAGCAGGATGAAGCCGATCCACATCGCCTGCAGCCCGACCTGATCGCAGCGCTCCAGCGACGGAAGCCGCTCGATCAAGCTCCAGTTCTTGCGGCGCTTCAACGCCCGATCCTGGGCCAGGTAGAGCAGGCTCATCGCGAAGGCGAGACAGAGCGTGGCGATTCCCAGCGTCGAGATCGTCGTGTGGAAGACCAGCCAGCCAGGCGGCGTGGAGCTGGCCGGACGGGAGCCGGCCGCCGACTGCAGGTTCCAGGCCAGGACCACCGAGAGCACGCTGACCGAGGGCAGGATCAAGCCGACGAGGTCGACCCGAAGACGGAACCAGACGAACAGGTGCACCGCCAGCACGGCCCAGCCGAGAAACAGCAGGTACTCTCCACGGCTCGACAGGGGCAGCCCACCGACTTCGAACCCCCGGATCGCGACCGCGCAGGTCAACGACCCGAACGCGACGACCCAGGCGATCGAAGCGATCGACGCCGCGCCGCGCCAGTCGTACAGATCGGCAGCCGCGGTCAGCGCGATCCCGGTGATCGCGACGATCAGGGCAGCCGGTAGGAATAGCGAGTCCATCAGGTGGCTCAAGTCTAGACAACCGCTCGAAATGCCTCAAGCGATCGTCAGCGCCACTCCCCGCGATCCCGGTCGAAGCGGACCACCCGGACCCGGGCCGTGGGACCGAACAGCACGATCGCGCTCAATCCCCGGTCCCCGTCGACCAGGTACAGACTCCCGCTGGACGCCGATCCGGTCGGCCCGAACGCGACGAGCCGGCTGGGGCCGAAGCGTACGGGGCCGGCCCGGGGATCGAGCCAACCCTGCCCCGGAGGCACCCGGGGCACCGGAAGGTCCTCGGGAAGGCCGAGACGGACCCCGCCCTCACGACTATCGACTCGTCGGGGACCCGACCGGATCCGATCGATACCTGCCCGTAGCTCGGCGATCCGCAACCCGTTGCCGTTGCCGTCTTCCACCTCGACCCAGCTCCAGGTGCCGGCGGATTCACGGAACCACAGACCCTGCCCGCGGCGTGAGCTCACGCTGCGCCAGCGCAACGCCTGAAGCGTCACGGAGATCTCGCGGACGGCGGCAGCCATCCGCGCCTCGGAGCGCATCCGCGCGCCGGTCGGCGCGGCGGCAACGATCGCCAGCCCGGCGACCGTCAGCACCGCCAGGAGCTCGATCAGAGTCCAGCCGTGTCCCCGACCCATGGATCAACCCTTGCCGACCGTCACCGACGGGCGAAGCTTGGCCAGGGACTTCTCGCCGATCCCCTTCACCTTCAGCAGATCGTCCACACGCTGGAACGGACCGTGCTGTTCCCGGAAGGCGATGATCCGCCGGGCGATCGTCTCACCGACTCCGGGCAACGCCGCCAGCTGCTCGACGTCGGCCTTGTTGATGTCGATCCGGCCGTCATTGTCGGCCGGGACGGGCTGCTTGGCGGCGGGCGCCGTCGCCGCGATCCCGGCGGCCTCGGCGTCGCTCGAGACCGGGACGGCCACGACGACCCCTGCACCTCCATCCGAGTCCCCGGCCGGGGACGCACTTGCCGAACACGCTCCGGCGAGCAGGAGCAGCCCGCACAATCCGAGCACCTCGATCGTCTGTCCTCGCGATTCCCTCAACACCCACCTCCCGCGGCATAGCACCGCTCGATGAGCCCCATCGACGGGGCGGGAAGCTGTATTGCAACGGAGATGCCACGACGCGAAGGGTCGGGATCCGGGGAGATCGACAGCCGGGCGCCGGGCTACCTGTCCGCATGCGGACAGGTAGCTGTCCGGGCGGACAGGTCAGAGGCTCTTGACGATATCCAGGTAGATGATCACGCCCATGAACGCGACGAGGAACACGAAACCGGCCTGCATGACCCGGTCCTTGATGCCCTCGGACAGATCGCGGCGCATCACGCCCTCGACGAGCAGGATCAGGATGTGGCCACCGTCGAGTACCGGGATCGGCAGCAGGTTGAGGATGCCGAGCTGCAGGCTGAAGAACGCCAGCAGGTTGAGGAACGAGTCGGCCCCGGACTCCAGTGCCTGCCGGGAGACCTGAGCGATCCCGATCGGGCCGGACATCGTGCGCAGCGACAGACCGCCGGTGACCAGACGTTTCAAGACCACGAACAGCGTCTTGGAGAGGTAGATGTTCGCGTTGACCGACTCGACCGCGGCCGCACCGATCGACAGCTTCCGCGTCACCGTCTCGGCCGGAACGAAGCCGACGCCGATCCAGCCCGAGCCGCCCTGGTCCTTGGGTGTCACGGTGAGCGAGATGACCTCGCCCTCCCGCTCGACCAGCAGAGGCAGCTCGACCTCCGGGCTGGCCTGGAGCAGGTTTCGCAGCTCGACCTCGTTGATCGGCTCGATGCCGCCGGCGGCGAGGATCCGGTCACCCGAGAGCAGACCGGCTTCATCGGCGGGGTCGCCGCCGATCAGCGTGCCGATCGTCGGGACGTCGGACCAGGACAGCGCCCAGCCCGGGGAGCCGTGCTTCATGACCGGATCTTCGCCGGTGTTCAGCTCGAGGGTCTGCTGGAGGCCGTCGCGCTCGATCAGCACGGGGACCTGCTGGTTCGGCGCGAGCCGCACCTTGTCGTTGTAGACCTTCATGAAGTCGTCGGAGCGCTTGATGTCGAGCCCGTCGATCTGCATCACGACGTCGCCGGGAAGGAAGCCGCTCGTCCGGGCCGAGGAATCCTCGCCGGTGACGATCACGTTGGGGTAGCGCTCGGGGACCTCCTGCTTGCCGTAGATGCCGAAGAACATCCAGAAGAACAGGAAGGCCAGGACCAGGTTGAACACCGGCCCCGCGACGAAGACCAGGAAGCGCTGGTACTTCGGCAGGGAGAGAAACTCGTCCGGTGCGCCGGTGCGGTTCTCGTCCGCCTCGTCGCCGGACATGCGCACATATCCCCCGAGGGGAATCAGCGAGACGCGGTAGTCCGTCTCCTTGCGGCGGAAACCGAACAGGCGCGGACCGAACCCCAGCGAGAAGACCGGGACGCCGACCTTGAACCACTTGGCCGCGGCGAAGTGACCGAGCTCGTGGAAGAAGACGAGAGGCGCCAGCACCAGGATGAAGGCGAAGATCGATTGAAGAAAGGCGATCACGAACGAACTCCTCCGGCGAGCAGCCGGGCCACGGTCTCCCGGGTCTTACGGTCGGCGGTCATCAAATGTTCCAGCGTGTTGGACGGCTCCCCGGCGTGGCGCTCGAGCGCTTCGCCGATCACCGCCGGAATCTCCAGGAAACTCGTGCGACCTTCCAGAAACGCGGCCACCGCCACCTCGTTTGCTGCGTTGAGCACCGCCGGGGCCGCCCCACCGGCCTCGAGGGCCCGGTAGGCCAGGTCGAGGCAGGGGAACGACTCCCGGTCCGGTGCCTCGAACTCCAGGGCTCCGCAGGCAACCGGGTCGAACGGGGGCAACGCGGTCTGGATCCGCTCGGGCCAGGTCAAGGCGTACTGGATCGGGTGACACATGTCGGTCACGCCCAGCTGCGCCTTCAACGAGCCATCCACGAATTCCACCATCGAGTGTACGACGCTCTTCGGGTGCACGACCACCCGGATCCGATCCGGCCCGAGGCCGAAGAGCCAGCGGGCCTCGATCACCTCGAGGCCCTTGTTCATCAGGGTTGCGGAATCGATGGTGATCTTCGGGCCCATCTCCCAGGTCGGGTGCTTGAGTGCCTGGGCCAGGGTCACGTTCTTCAGCTGTTCCCGGTCGTAGCCGCGGAAGGGACCTCCCGAAGCGGTCAGCCAGAGGTGGCGCACCTCCTCGGTTCGCTCGCCGCGCAGGCACTGATGCAGGGCGTTGTGCTCGCTGTCGACCGGCAGGATCTGGGCGCCGCTCCGCGCCGCGCAGGCGGTCATGCGCTCGCCGGCGACCACGAGCGCTTCCTTGTTCGCCAGCGCGACGTCGATTCCGGACTCCAGGGCGGCGTAGGTCGGCGCCAGCCCGACCGCACCGACCAGGGCGCTGACGACCATGTCCGTCCCGCCGTGGGTGGCGACGTCGAGCAATCCCTGCTCGCCGCTGACGACCCGGGTGCCGCCGCCGAGCCTGCGTTGCAACTCGGCCGCCTCCTGCGGGTCGGCGATCGATACGAGCTCCGGAGAGAACTCCCGGGCTTGCTGCTCCACCCGTTCGAGGTTGCGGCCGGCGGCGATCGCGCCGACCCGGAAACGGGGCGCGAGTTCCCGGACCACGTTCAGCGTACTGACGCCGATCGAGCCGGTGCTGCCGAGGATGGACAGGGAACGCACTCAGGACACCTTCATCACGCCCACAACGTAGTAGTACAGCACGGGAACCGCGAACAGCAGACTGTCCAGGCGATCCAGCGCGCCGCCGTGACCGGGCAGCAGCTGGGAGGAGTCCTTGGCTCCCGCCGCTCGTTTGAGCGAACTCTCGGCCAGATCTCCGCCGATCCCGGCGACCGAGAGCAGGATTCCCAGGACCACCGCGTGGAGCAGGGGCAGGTCGGACAGGAAGAACAGGCTGAGCACGATCGCGCCGATCAGCGCCCCGCCGACGCCGCCGACCGCGCCCTCCCAGGTCTTCTTGGGGGAGAGCACAGGCGCCATCGCCGTCCGGCCGAGGTTGGACCCGACGTAGAAAGCCAGCGTGTCGTTCAGCACGATCACGACGATCAGGAGCACCAGCAGGTCTCGCCCGCCGGGCAGGTTGTAGAGCGGGATGACGAGGGCCATCGGAAGGGCGATCGCGAGCAGGGCGATCGCGCCACCGCCGATCGCCTCCAGAATCGTCGCCGGTTCCTCGCGCCGGACGAGGGCGACCGCCGAGATCGCCACCCCGCCCAGGGCGAGGATCGCCAGCGGGTCGAGGGGGCCCAGGCGTCCCGCGGTCGACAGCGCCAGGAGCACCGCCAGCAGGGTGGTCGTCCGGGAAGGTCCGTCCATTCCGGCACGGGTCAGCAGGCCGCAGCCCTCGGCGGTGGCCACGCCGATGACGGTTGCCATGACGAGGGGAACGACCCAGGCCGGCGCGACGAACAGCACGACGCCGGCCGTGACGAGCAGGAACACTCCTGTGACGACTCGCACCATGTTGGGGTTCCCGGAGTTCAGCTGGGGACGACCGCGGCCGTGTCGGGATCCTCGATCTCCGCCAGGCCACCGTAGCGTCTTTCGCGTTGCTGGAAGTCGAGCAGGGCCTGCAACAGGTTGCGGCAACGGAAGTCGGGCCACAGCGTGTCGGTGACCCAGATCTCGGCGTAGGCGATCTGCCACAGGAGGAAGTTGGAAATCCGCAGCTCGCCGCTGGTGCGGATCAGCAGGTCGGGATCCGGCTGCCCCGCCGTGTACAGGTTCGCGGAGATCCGGGCCTCGTCGACCTCCTCGGCAGCGACGCCCTCGCGAATCAGCGACCGGCAAGCGTCGACGATCTCGGTACGGCCGCCGTAGGAGAGCGCGATGTTGAAGCACAGTCCGTCGTTGTCGGCGGTCGCGGCCAGGGCGCGATCCAGCGCACGCCGGGCCCCGGCCGGCAGGTCCTCGACGCGGCCGAGGATCTGCAATCGGATGTTGTTGCGCGCCAGCCGGTCCAGCTCCTTGCGGATGAACTCCTGGAGCAGGGCCATCAATGTGTCGACCTCGGCCCGGGGACGTTTCCAGTTCTCCTTGGAGAACGCGTACAGCGTCAGGACGTCGAGCTCGAGGCGTGCGCAGGCCTCGACGGTCTCACGAACGGAATCGATCCCGGCCCGGTGCCCGGCGACCCGCGGAAGCCGCCGCTTGCGGGCCCAGCGGCCGTTTCCGTCCATGATCACCGCGACGTGTCGGGGAAGTGCCGTCAGGTCGAGCTGCCCCAGCAGGCGCTCTTCCTCGCTCCCGGGGGGAGCGAGATCGGCAAGACAGGTCATCCGGCACTCTCCCCTGGGCGGGCTCTGCCGCCGTATCGTAGCCTTCCCGGTCCGGGCGAATAGTAGTCCGTTCCGGGGGAGGCATCAACCGTCCCCTGGTTCGCCCGGCTCATCGGTCGTCGTAGCCCCGGGGATGGTTCTCGTGCCATTTCCAGGCGGTTTCGATGATCGAATCGAGCTCGGGATGCTTCGGGCTCCAGCCGAGGACCGCTCGTGCCCGGGCCGACGATGCCACCAGCCGGGCCGGGTCCCCCGGGCGTCGTGGGGCCTCGACGACGGCGGGTCGGCGGCCGGAGACCCGGGCCACCGCCTCGATCACCTGGCGCACGGAGAAGCCGTCCCCGTTACCCAGGTTCAGTGCCTGCCCCTCGATACGTCCCTCTTCCATGGCCGCGATCGCCAGGACGTGGGCCTGGGCCAGATCGCAGACGTGGACGTAGTCGCGGACGCAGGTGCCGTCGTCGGTCGGGTAGTCGGTGCCGAAGACCGACATCGGCTCGGCGTCGGCGCCCGTGGCCCGGATCACGTTGGGGACGAGGTGGCTCTCGGGCCCGTGATCCTCGCCGATCGTGGCGTCGGGCTGCGCCCCGGCCGCGTTGAAGTAGCGCAGGGCGACCCAGCGCAGCCCGTGAGCCCGGCCGTGCCAGTGCAGCGCGTGCTCGATCGCCAGCTTCGTCTCGCCGTAGGGGTTCGTCGGCTCCTTGGGATGATCCTCGGGGATCGGCAACGTGGTGGGCTCGCCGTAGACCGCCGCGGTGCTCGAGAAGACGATTCCCCGGACCCCGCCGGCGACCGCGGCCTCGAGCAGGGCCAGCGTCCGGACCACGTTGTTGCGGTAATAGGCGATCGGTTCGGAGACCGAGGCGCCGACCTCGGCGAACGCGGCCATGTGCACGACGAACTCGACGCCGTCGGCGAACTCGCGCTCGAGGGTCTCGCGGTCGGCGAAGTCGCTCACCACCAGACGGGCGGGGCCGACCGCGGCCCGGTGTCCCTCGGACAGATCATCGACGACGACCACGTCGGCGCCGTCGTCGGTCAGCCGTCGCACGATGTGGCTGCCGACGTAGCCGGCGCCGCCGGTCACCAGGATTCTTGCCATCTCCGCTGCTCTCCTTCGGGCTCTCCCGGATAACGAATCGACTCCAGGCAGAGGGCATGTGCCGGCGCGGTCGCGCCGCCGAGGGCGCGATCGCGGGTCTCGAGGATCTGTTCCAGCCGATCCTCGGGCAGCTTGCCGCCACCGATCTCGACCAGCGTTCCGACCAGGTTGCGCACCATGTAGCGCAGGAAGCCGTTTCCCCGAAACCGGAAGCAGGGCGCCGTCGGCGCAGGCCATTCGAGCCGGGCGACCGAGAGGGTCCGTACCCGATCGACGATGGTACATCGTGCGGCGGTGAAGCCGGACCAATCACGGGTCCCCGGGAGCTTGGCCAGGGCGCGATCGACGACCGCCCGGTCGATCGGGTGCACGTAGTGCCAGGCAAAGCGTCGGGCGAAGGGATCCCCGCCCGGGCTCAGATCGAGGCGATACACGTAGGTCTTCTCGTGGCGAGTCCGCCGGGCGTCGAACTGCCCGTCCACGGTCCGCACCCGGGTCACCCGGAGGTCCTCGGGCAGCAGACGCCGCATGGCGTAGTGCAGATCCCGATCGTTCTTGTCGGTCGACAGGTCACAGTGCAGCACCTGCTGCCGCGCGTGGACTCCCGCGTCGGTGCGTCCGGCGCCGTGGATCGTCACCGGCACGTTCCCGGCGATCCGCGAGAGTACCGATTCCAGCTCGCCCTGCACGGTCCGCTGGGCGGTCTGGCGTTGCCAGCCGGCGAACCCGGTGCCGTCGTAGGCCACGTCGACCCGGACCCGGCGCGGGGCGACACCGCTCATCGAAACGTGATCAGCCGGGCGCGGGTATCGACGCGGGCCGTGGCGCCGATCGGGATCGTCTGCTTTCCCGGCCGGTGCCCCGACGGCAGGAAACGGACCACCGGGACTCCCAGTTCGCCGAAGAACTCCCGCAAAACGTCGACCGGTCGTCGGTCCGGCGGAAAGCGTTGTCGAGGCGGTACCGAGAGCGTTCCGAGCAATACCCCGGCGAGGCCGTCGAGCATGCCCGACTGTCGCAGCTGCGTCAGCATGCGATCGAGGCGATAGGTCCCCTCGCCGATCTCTTCGAGAAACAGCACGCCGCCGCTGGATCGTGGAGCGAACTCGGTGCCGCAGAGGTGCGTGAGTACCGACAGGTTCCCGCCGAACAGCCGTCCCTCGCCGCGACCCGGGACCAGAACGTCCTTCTTCGCGAAGGCGAGGCTGGCCGGCTTGCCGGCGAGGGCCGCGAACAGCGAGGGGCTGTGATACAGCCGTGGCGTGGCGAGCTCCATCACCACCGGTCCATAGAATCCGATCGCCCCGCAGCGGTCGAGGGCCGCGTTGAAGATTGCGGTCAGATCCGAGTAACCGATCATCGGCTTCGGATCCCGGGCCCAGTGCCTCCAGGGAATCTCGTCGAGCAGTCGCGCGGAGCCGTAGCCGCCCCGGGCAAACCAGATCCCGCGAACCGACCGGTCCCGGATCATCTCGGCGAGGTCGGCGCCGCGTTGCGAGTCGGTCCCGGCCAGATACCCGTTCCGGGCCCGCAGGTTCTTGCCCCGGCGAACGGTGAATCCCTGGGCTTCGAGCCAGGCGATCCCTGCGTTCAGTTCCGGGGCGGGGGGCACGAAGGCCGGGGCGACGACGCCGATGGTGTCTCCGGCGTGCAGGGCCGGCAGTTCGACGGTCCGGTTTCCCGGGGTGAGCGTTCGTCGTGAAGGCATTTTTCGAGGGGTTCCCATCACCGACGAACCCTCCCCCGCCGGCAACCGACCACCCGGGTGCCGACGGGTTCGGGAACCGCCGAAGTCGTCCGTAAGCCGAATCCTGTACCCCGAAGGGTGACGATCATTCCTCTAGGAGCGGGATCTCTCCCGCCCTCCAGCAACCTACCCGAAAGCTTCGGCCGGGCCGGCCTCGAACGCTTTCCTATTTGGTCTTGCTCCGCGTGGGGTTTACCGAGCCGCCGACGTTGCCGCCGGCGCTGGTGCGCTCTTACCGCACCGTTTCACCCTTACCGGGGTCCCGTGACTCGCACCCACGTGGTGGCACGTGAGCGCTCGTTCTCCCGGCGGTCTACTCTCTGCTGCACTTTCCGTCCCGTCACCGGGCCTGGGCGTTACCCAGCACGCTGCCCTGCGGAGTTCGGACTTTCCTCTCCGGGCCGGCGACCTCGTCGCCTCCCGCAGCGATCGTCCGGACGACTTCCACGGCGCGCTCATTATAGTGAGGTCGTCAATCGGCGCCCCCGGGGGCGTCCGGGGGGCCGAGGAACGGGGCGAGGCTCGTCGCCGGGATCGGCCCGGCGCGCAGGATTCGCGGCTGCTCCCGGGACAGGTCGACCAGCGTCGACGGAGCGCCCCCCGGTGCGGCGCCGCCATCCAGCACCAGCTCGATCGAGTCGGGAAAGGCGCGGACGACCTCGACGGCGGTGCGACTGGGGTTCTCGCCGTGGAGATTCGCGCTCGTCCCGGTGATCGGCGCGCCGAGAGCCTCGGCGATGCGCCGGGGCAAGGCCAGTCCCGGCATGCGCACGGCGACGGTGCCGGTGCCTCCGGTGATCTCCCGGGAGAGCCGGTGGGAGGCCGGGACGACGAGGGTGAGCGGACCGGGCCAGAACGCTCCGGCGAGGGTCTCGAAGGTCGGCGGCAGCGAGGCCGCGCAGCTACGGGCCTGGTCGATGCTCGAGACCAGCAGCAGGATCGGAGTGCCGGCGGGCTTGCCCTTCAGCGGGTTGACCCGGCGCAGGGCTGTCTCGTTGCGGCTGTCGGCGGCGAGGCCGTAGAAGGTCTCGGTCGGCAGGGCGACGATCCCGCCGGCGCGCAGCACACCCACCGCTTCCTGAACGCGGTCGGCGCGCGGGTCGGCGGGGTTGACGGCACTCGGTTTCACAGGCGAAAACCGCTCCCGGTGAAGGTGGGCGCGAGTCTACCATGTAAATGGCGATCGCTTCTGGAGGGCACCGATGGAGAAACTGGGACGCACGGCTCCCCTGCTGCGTCGGCTGCGCCGGCTGCGCCGGGACGCCGGGGAACGGGCGGTACACCGTGAGCTGGTCGCGGAAGGACCGCGTCTGGTCGCCGAGGCGCTGCGCTCGGGAGTGCGGATCGAATGCGCCGTACTGACCGATCGGCTCCTCGAACGCGAGCCGGGGCGGGAGCTGGTCGAGGCGCTGCGCATGGCGCAGATTCCACTGTTCGAGGTGACCGCATCGGTGATGGACGGGCTCCAGGATGCGCGATCCCCGCAACCGATCCTGGCGCTGGTGGACGCCCCGTCGAACCGGGTCCTGCCGCCCCTCGACGAGGGCGCCTGGGTCGTCGTGGCCTGCGGCGTCCAGGATCCCGGCAATCTCGGCACGCTGATGCGGACTGCCGAGGCCGCCGGCGCCGCGGCGTTCGTCGCCGCCGGCGATTGCGCCGACCTGCGTCACCCGCGCACCGTGCGGGCGAGTGCCGGCGCAGTCTTCCGGCTGCCGACCGTGGTCTGGCCGCTGGATGCGGCGATCGCCTCGCTTCAGGGGCGGGGGTTGCGCTTCGTCGCCGCCGATGCCGCAGGCGGCGAGGTCTACCATGACGTGCAACTGTGCGGCCCCCTCGCGGTCTGCTTCGGTGCCGAGGCCGCGGGCCTGCCCGACGAACTCTTGCAGGTGCTGGACGCAAAGGTCCACATCCCGCTCCGCCCTCCCGTGGAGAGCCTGTCGGTCGGAGCGGCCGCCGCGATCGTGCTCTTCGAGGTGGCGCGTCAGCGGGCGGTCCGGGAGTAGGCCCGGGTCAGGCCGGTTCGTCGGGCTTCTTGTGACGGATCACCCGGAACCGCGGCAGCGGGGCGCCATCAGCCGGTCCGGGCTCCGGCTCCTTGGGGTCCGAGCGGGAGAGCCGGCTGGTCGGATCCGGGCTCGCGTCGCGCCCCTCCTCCGCGGCAGGCGTCACCGGCGGGTCACTGGCGGGCTCCGGCGGTTGCGGGCTCCCCGACGGTACCGGCGGCGCCAGGGGTAGCCGGAACGAGAAGGTCGTGCCCTTCCCGGGTTCGCTGGTCACGTGGATCCGCGAACCATGCAGACGCAAGAGATCGCGGACGATGGCGAGTCCGTAGCCGCTGCCCTCGGCATCGCCGGTGTTTGCCGACCGGAAACTGCGATCGAAGATACGGTCGAGATCTTCCCGCGGGATGCCGACACCCTGGTCGCTGACCTGCACCTCGACCCGCTCGCCCTCGCGTCGCGCGGCGATTCGCACCGCGCCGCCGGGACGGTTGAACTTCACCGCGTTCGTGAGCAGGTTGAGGACGACCTGGAAGATCTTCTCCCGGTCCGCGTGCACGGTCAGCTCCGGCGCAACGGCCGGCTGGAAGCTTACCCTGGCGGCGGTCATCGGCTCGGCGAGCAGGTCGGCGCACTCGCGGACCAGCTCGCCCAGGCCGAATCGAGAGAGAGAGACCGCGCCGATCTCCGACTCCTGGCGGGCGAAGGCGAGCAATCCGTCGATCATGCCGATCAATCGATCGATGTTGGTCAACGCCGTGGCCAGTCCGCGCCGCTGCTCGTCGCTGATCGGGCCCAGCCGACCCTTGTGGATCATCTCGGTGTAGCCGCGGATCGCGACGAGGGGCGTCTGCAGTTCGTGGGCCACGTTTCCGAGGAGCTCGGATTTCATCACGTTGATCGAGCGCAACTCCTCGTTGAGCTCCTCCAGCGCCGACGTGCGCCGGGTCAGATCGTCGTGGAGCGCCTGCAGTCCACGGTGAGCCTCCTCGAGCTCTTCGCGACCGTGGCGCAAGCCCTCGGCCGCCTGCTGCAGCGCGTTCTCGCTGCGCTCCCGGTCGCTGCGATCGCGACAGGTGACGATGCGTCCGAGGGTGTTGCCGTCCCGATCGGTGAGCCGGTCGACGACGACCTCGACTCGACGGGGAGGCTCGCCGTCGAAGACGATCTCGACCGGTCGCCCGTCGGGAGCGGCGATCCGTTCGGCGATCTCCCGGCCGCCGGAGGAGTGGCCCCGCAGGGTTGCCTGGAGCTGGGGCAGGCTCATCCCGAGCAGCTGCCGGGTCTCGAGGCCGAAGCGGCCGGCGAAGGCCCGGTTCGTCATGCGGATATGGCTCTGGCGTCCCGAGCCGGACAGGACGACCAGCCCCTCCTCGCTCGCCTCCAGCACCGCGTCGAGTCGAGACTCGTTCCGGCGCAGCTCCGCAGTGACCTGCTCCTGCAGGGTCTCGTCACGCATCCAGATCCGCACCGCCGGCGTGCCATCGTGTTCCGTGGGACCGGCGGTCAGGCGAACCCTGGCCCGCTCCAGCCCGGCGGCGTCGAGGATGCCGGTCACCAGATCGCCGGCGGCCTCGCCGGCGACGACGCGACCGAGCAGCGTGTTGACCGGGATCAGGTCCCGGGTGGGGATGCGGTCCCGTAGCGGCTGTCCGACGAGTTCGTCGGGGGTGCCGCCGAACATCTCCGCCGCGGCGGGGTTCAGCGAGACCAGCTTGCCATCGACCACGACGGCGATCCCGTCGGGAAAGGCGGCGATCAACTGCTCGTAGCGCTCGGCGGCCTTCGCGCTCGCTTGCTCGAGGCGCTCGAGGGTGCCGGCGTCACGCAGGACGATCAGGTAGCCGCCGCCCTCGGGCAGCGGGCGCACCGTGACGTCCGCCGGAAAGTCGCCGCCGTCGGCGCGGCGCATCCGCGATCGCGCTCGGACTCCGGACTCCCGCAGGGCGCGGGGAACGAGCAGGGGCAGAAACTCCTTGTAGGCATTCTCTTCGAACAGCGCGGCGGCCGATCGGGCGAGTACCTGATCGGCAGTCCAGCCGAACAGCGTCTCGGCGCCGGAGCTGAAGGTGCGCACGTCACCGTCCAGGTCGGTCGTGATCACCGCCGCGTCATCCAGCGCTTCGGTGACGGCGATCATCCGTCGCCTGGCGGACTCGGCCTCACGAACGCGTCCTCCGGCCTCCTGTCCCAGCCGGTGAACCGCGTCGGCGACGATCGCCAGTGGAGAACTCGACTCGACCTGCGCGGGTTGCGGGCGGCGTCCGGAGCGGATCTCCTCCAGCGTGCGGACGATCTCGCGCACCTCACCCTCCCGTCGCCGGCGCGAGTTTCGCCGGGCCAGGAGTACGACCGTGAGCACGAGCAAGGCCGCCAGGGCGGCGCTCGCGATCATCGCCACCCACGGTCCGTTCCATGCGGACGTGAGGGCGAGGATGGTGTCTGGACGGAGCATGGTCTGGCCGTCACCGCCGTGCGCCGCGGGCGAAACACCGCCCGCCGCACATACGGAGTCGCTTGTAACAGTACGATCGGAATCGCGGAGGGAAAGGAAAGTACGGCGGGTTGCTGCGGCACGGAAAGCGGGAAACCGGGACAGCCTTCAGTTCCTCTGTACGGCGCCGTTGCCGCCGTCGGCTCCCCGCCCCGGTCGCGCCGCGGCGGCAGGACTTCCGAACAGGAAGCCCTGGGCGTAAGCCGCGCCGGCCTCCACGAGAGCCCGGGCCTCGCCCTCGCTCTCGACACCCTCGGCGATGACCCGGGCGCCGTGGGTGCCGGCCGGCAGCACCAGGGTCGCCATCAACTCGCGCTTCATCAATGTGCGTCCTGTATTCCGCGAACGAGGGAGATGTCCAGCTTGAGGTAGCCGGGGCGCGCCTGCTCGACGACCTCGCGGGTGTGGTTGCCGGTCCCGACGTCGTCGAGGGCGACCCCGAAGCCGCGCTGGGAACAGGCGATCATCGCCGCGATCAGCGACTCCCGGTCCTGGTCGGCACCTCGCTCGCTGAACTCGACGACGACCTGACCCGGCCGTCGACCGACGGCGTCGACACGCTGGACGAGGTCGTCGGCGCAGTCGTCTCCGTCGAGGATCGTCTCGGGCAGCATGTTGAGGAACAGCGGCTCGTCGCGGCCGGTGGCGGCCCAGGCCTGCAGGGCGACGTCGGCGCAGGCGCGATCGAGCCGTCCCTCGCACGCCGACCCGGTTGGACAGCGCGAACATCGCCCGCGGGCTCTCGAAGATCGAATCTCGCGGACCGCGGACGAACGCCTCGAAGCCGAAGGTCGATTGGGGTTGCAGTTCGACGATCGGCTGGAACACCGGGTCGACGGCGCCCTCGCGGATGATCCGATCGAGCTCCTCGCCCCAGGATCGCTCGCGGCGCTTGTCCCGCCGTTCGACGAAGCGGCCGGCCTCGTCGATCGCCGCGTAGACCCCGCGCTCGAAGCGGTAGAACGGGTCGACGGTCAACAGCGAGCGCCCGACCCTGGGAACGAGTTGCGGACGCAAGGAGCGGAACGACTCGTCGTTCAGCGCCTGCTCGGCGATGGCGTGAACCCGGTCGGTGGCCTCGGCGAGGAACGCGGCGTCGCACTCGTCCCCGTCGTCATCTTCTAGCAGGAAACGCGATCAGCCGGTCGCCGGCAACCTGGTCGACGGCAAGCAGCGTCGAGGCCGGCAGTTCCGTTCCGACCGACTCGGTCAAGCGACTGCGCCACGCGGGCCGAGCGATACTGATCGAACACGCTGCCACCCGTACAGCGATTCGACCAGGTCGAGATTGCCGACCTCGAGGTGGAGGACACCCGTTCGACGTTGCTGATCGACCGCCGTGCGAAGCGGGTCGAACCAGAAGTGGCAACCCCGGCAACCCCGTCGCCCTGATCGTGCAGGACGCTCTGCAGCTTCAGGTAGCCCGACGGTACAGATCCGCCCTTTCGTCCGGGATGCGCGGTGGCTTCATTTCGCGCTCCCGCGGTTGGACTCGTGGGCGGCTCACTTCCGCGTCGGACGATTCGAGCAGACGCTCGATGCGGGAGAGCAGGTCTCCGTCGACGATGAACGGTTTCGTGATGTAGTCCACCGCGCCTTCCTGGAGACACTGCAGCTTGTCCTGGACCTCGCAGTTGATCGAGAACATCACCACCGGCGAGAGCCGTCAGCTGCTGGTCCGCCCGATCAGCCGCAGCGTCTCCCAGCCGTCCATGTCCGGCATGTTGATGTCGAGGAGGACCAGGTCGTACGGGTCGATCACCCAGGCACCGTAGCGCCTCGGTCCCGAGCCCACCGCCTCGACGGCGTAGCCCGCACTGCTCAGAACCGTTGCGGTGACGTCGAGAATCTCGGGCTGATCGTCGACGACGAGAACGCGACCGTGGGCGTCGCTCACGAGGTCTGTGCCAGCGACTCGGTGAAGTCGGCGAGCTCGTGGGAGTCGCGCACGCCGATCCGGGTGAAGGCGACACCGATGCCGGCCTGAAGGAACGAATCGTCGGTAGCGACACAGCGTTTGACGACCGCCTCGGCCCGGATCGTGGGTGCGAAGGAACCCGGCAGCGTGAAGATCAACTGCAGGACCTCGCCGGTCGCGATCGGCCCCGGGACGCGAATCCCGGCGCCACGGGTGTTGACGTCGAGGGTGTAGCCGACCCGTTCGTCGTCTCCGTGGAACAGGTCGACCTTGCCGCCGGGCCAGGGCGCGCCGAAGCGCCGCACGCACCAGCGTCAAGTGCGCGGCCGATCGATTCGAGGATCTTGCTCGCGCCGCAGCGGTCGCAGGAGCACGCCGGCAGCACCGGCCTGCAGGGCCGGGATGCGGTCCGCCTCGTTGCCGATGATCCAGACCGGAGGAGCGTCGTCGGCGAGGTTGCGCGGAGCTGGCGGCAGATCTCGAAGCCGTTGCCGCCGGGCACCATCGTATCGGCGATGACCAGGGACGGGAGGTTGCGACCGGCGTAGCGCACCGAGCTGCTGAGCAGACTCGGCCGTCTCGAGGGTCGTGTCTCGACGATCGAGAAACGAGTCTTCGAGAACCCGCCGGAACCCGGAACTCGGTGGTCAGGATCCGGATCATCCTGTGATCTCCTCCCCGCTTTCGCCTGTGAAGTACGCTACCACGGTGGACGGCGGGGCGGCAACGATTCCCGGGGATTGCCGCGGAGCCTCCGGCCGCGGATACCGGGAGCGTCTTCGGGGAAAGACTTGAAGTGGAGCGGGAAACCGGGTTCGAACCGGCGACATCCAGCTTGGGAAGCTGACGCCTACCAACTGAGCTATTCCTGCTCGACTGACGGAGCTAGCCCGTTCCCGGCTGGACCCGCAACTGGCGGATGCCACGTTGAACCTCGCCGGTGCCGGCAGTATGGTTCCGACGCGATGTTCTCTGTCGATCACGTCCGTCCGCGGTCCCTTTTCGCGATCTGCGCGCTGGCCGGTCGGCTGCTCGAAGCACCGCCGCCCTTCGATGTGGCGGATCACGAGCCCGAGGTGCTCGCGGTGTTCAGCGCCCGACAGGACGCCGTGCTCGCCGCGCCGGAAGACGCCCGGGAGCGGGTGAAGCTGGGACTGGCGTTCGAGGCGTACGGGATGCTCGAGCAGGCGGAACAGTCGTTCGCTCAGGCGATGCAGCTCGCCCCGGCCGACGCACGAGCGACCTATCACGCCGCGCGAATGGCCGCGGCGCTCGGCGACCCGGCGACGGCGTTGACCCGGATCGACCGGGTCCTGGCCGCCGCGGAGACGATTACGTCCCCGCGCACCTTCATCGAGGCGGCTGGTTGCTGGAGACCGGGCAGCGGGTTGCCGCGGCCGCCGCGTTCGAGAGCGCCGAGCGCACTCTCGCCGGACCTGCTCGCCGCCGACCTGGGGTTGGCCCGGGCATTCCTCCAGCAGGATCGCCCCGCCGACGCCGCCGCGCTGCTGGCGACCACCAGGAGCCGCCATCCTGCCGATCCCTACGTCACCCACCTGCTGGCGACCGCGCTACGCCGGGCCGGTCGCGGAGAGCAGGCCGGATCGACTCCCCTGGACCGGTGTGCCCCTGCCCGAGCCGTTCGACGATCCGTGGGCCGAGGAGGCGAATGCGTATCGCGTCGGATTCGCCGCCGACCTGAAGTGGGCCAACGCGCCGCTGGCGGCGGGCCGCTTCGACGAGGCGATCGCGATTCTCGAGCGGTTGCGCGATCGGCATCCGCGAGACGTCTCGGTACCCAGCAACCTCGGCGCGGCCTATCTCGACAGCGGCCGTGTCGACGAGGGGCGCGAAGCCCTCGGCGCCGCCCTCGAGGTCGAACCCGATCACTTCTCGACGCATCTCAACCTGAGCGCTCTGGAGGAGCGGTCCGGCGACCTTCCAGCGGCCCTCGAGCACGCCGACGCGGCGATTCGCGGCAACCCGTACCTGGCCGCGGCCCACGAGAAGAGGGGCCTGCTCCTGGCGCGCTGCCGGCGCTTCGACGAGGCCCGGCGGGCACTGGAGGACCGCCGTCGAGCTGGACGCGGAGCGGGCGACGTCCTGGATGGCATTGGGGCTGGTCCACGGTCAGCAGCGACGCTGGGCCGCGGCCGCCACGGCCCTCGAGGAGGCGGCGCGCCGGTCGCCGGGTGACGTCCGTGCCTGGATCGGCCTCTGTCGGGCGGCACCCTCGAGAGCGGCGATCGCGATCGCGCCCGGGCCGCCGAGCGCCGGGCAACGTCGCTGCGGCCGGACCACCCGGCCCTGCCGGATCTGCGACGACGCATCGCCGACGGAGGTGACTCGTGAGCCGCTCTCGGCGCGGGTCACCGCCGCGGTGCTGGTCTGCGGGGTGGTCGGCTCTGGCCGCCTGCACGCCCGCATCCGCGCCGCCCGACCCGCCGGTGGCGCCGGGCACGCCGTGGTTCGAGGAGCGCGGGGCGGCGGACCTCGCCTTCGAGTTGCGGTCGGGGCACGACGGTCGCTACCTGCTCCCCGAGGGGGTCTTCGGCGGGGCGGCGCTGTTCGACATGGACGACGACGGCGATCTCGACGCCTACCTCGTCCAGGGCGGCGCGGTCCTCGCCTACGATCGACAGCAACACGGGAATCGTCTGTTCCGCAACAACGGCAACGGGCAGTTCGAGGATGTCACCGCGGGCAGTAAGGACGACCGTCGGTTCGGCATCGGCGTGACCACCGGGGACTACGACGACGACGGTCGGATCGATCTGTACGAGACCAATCTCGGCCGCAACACGGTGTTGCACAACGAGGGTGACGGCCGGTTCCGCGACGTGACCGATGTCGCCGGTGTCGGCGACCGCTCCTTCGGAGCCGGGGCGGCGTTCGTCGACCACGATCGGGACGGCGACCTCGACCTGTTCGTCACCAACTACGTCAACTGGGTTCCCGGAGCGGAGATCGATTGTTTCAACTCCCAGGGCGGGGCCGATTACTGCCTGCCGACGAATTACAACGCGCCGGCCGCGGACACGCTCTATCGCAACGAGGGGGACGGGACGTTTCGCGACGTGAGTGTCGAGGCCGGGCTGCGGGCGGCCTTCGGCAACGGCCTCGGTGTCGCGGCGGCCGACTTCACCGGTGACGGCCTGCCCGACCTGTTCGTCGCCAACGACTCGACGGTCAACCAGTTCTGGGTCAACCAGGGAGACGGGACCTTCCGTGACGAGGCGATCCGCGTGCTGCGCCCTGGACGAACACGGCTGGGCCAAGGCCGGCATGGGCGTGACGTACGCCGATGTCGACGACGACGACGACCTCGACCTGATCGTCGTCAACCTGCGTGAGCAGTCCGACTCGTACTTTCGCAACGACGGCGAGCTGTTCGTCGACTGGACCGCGTCGGGACTGGCGACGCGCAGCCGGGCGATCACGCGCTTCGGCGTCGGCCTGGTCGACTTCGACCAGGACGGCCGGCTGGACCTGGTCTATGGCCGGCGGCGGAGTGCAGCGGCGGGCCGGCGGGTCGAGCGCCGATCCGTTCGCCGATCCGGATCTGCTGTATCGCAGGGCCGGGGCCGTCCTTCTCGGTCGGGTCGCCCCGAGCGGTCTGGCCGGCGATCCCGAGGCGACTTCCCGGGCGGCGGCATTCGGCGACGTCGACGGCGACGGCGACGTCGATATCCTCGTCACCCACCGTGAAGGTCCGCCGGCGCTGTTGATCAACGAGGCGCCGGACGCCGGGAACTGGCTACGGTTCAAGGTGCGCGAACGCAGTGGCCGGGACGCGATCGGCGCGACGGTGTGCTTGACCGTCGGCGACCGATGCCTGCGGCGCGAGGTCGCGTCGGCCTGGAGCTACTGCGCGGCCAACGATCCGCGGCCCCACTTCGGCCTCGGCGCCGCGGCGACCGCCACCGGCGTGACGGTCCAGTGGGTCGACGGCGTCGTCGAGAGGTTCCCCGACGCCGCGGCCAACCGGCACCTCGAGCTGCGCCACGGAAGCGGCACGGTTGATCAGCTCGTAGCTCTCGACCGGGTCGCAGGTGCAGATCAGGTTCCGGATCGCCGTGGGCGTTGTCGATGCGTCCCGTGGGCGCCACAGAACTTGTGCTGCCGCACCCAGGGCGCGGGATAGGCGCCACCCGCGCGGCTGTAGGGACGGTCCCAGTCATCCGAGCGTCGAGCACCGCCGCCGTGTGCGGCGCCTGTCGCAGCGGGTTGTTCTCGCGATCGATGCGGCCTTCTTGATGGCGCGGATCTCCTCGCGGATGATCGCCATCGCCTCGCAGAAACGATCCAGCTCTTTCCTCGGTTCGCTCTCGGTGGGCTCGATCATCATCGTGTCCTCGACGGGCCAGGACATCGTCGGAGCATGGATTCCGAAGTCCATCAGGCGCTTGGCCA
>CALNYP010000069.1:0-70379 GCA_942490715.1 uncultured bacterium | reverse complement strand
AATTGCTCGACGCCGGTCGCGGTCGCGACGCGTCCGGTTCAGAATGCGTCCCGTCGGAGGGCTGCCGGTGATCGCCGTCATTACCCGCTCTGCGAGGGCATCGATCGCAAATCCGTTCGCTCCCGCGCTGGCGGCCAGTTGCTCCAATCGCAAGCATCGTCAACCTTTCGCGCCGGCTCACCGCGCAGTTAGGCGCCGCGCTCGGATCTTCCGATGCTCTGGCTGCTCCGCGCCGACGACAGCCCCGCGAAGGCGACACGGCGCGCTCGTCGCCGGGGAGCTCGGGCCCGACGCGCTCGCGGCCGCCGCACGGCGGTCCCCCGCCCGGGCAGCTCGGCAGTCCCGGCGTCAACGCCGTGCGATCGTCGAGGAGATCCGTGTCATCGGGCTGCGCATCCCCGGCGACGCGCTGGCCCGGGGCGGGCATGGGAGGGGAGACGCCTCTCCGCCGCCCACTCGAACCACCGGGCCCCGACCTGCGCGACGTCCGGGGCAGCTTCTCGTCGCGCGCTGGAGGTCGCGTCCGGCGGCCACCCGCTATCGTCCGGCCCCCTGGATCCGGCACGATGCTCGCCCGCAGGCTCCCCGGTTCCCGCCGCTGATGGTCCGCGGGAGGCGATCGAGGTGCCCGGGCCTGGAGCGCCGCCGGCGGACCCGGGGCGAGAGCGGCCGTTGTCCCGCTATGGCATCTCGCGGCCGGACTGACCGGTGAGCGGGTTGCTTATCACCCGGTGAGGACACTGCGACCCATGGCGCGCTCTACCTGGATCTCGCCGCGCTGGAGCGCCGTTACCGCGAGGAGTGTGGCACGACATCGTCCGCCTCACGCCACCGCGAGATGGCGCTCCTCGTCGCGTCGATTGTCCGTGCGGCTGCCGGCTGCCGGGCGCACGCTGCTCGCACGCTGATGCGTGCTACATGCCGCGGTTGATCGCTTCGATCTGTCTAACCTACTCACCCCGCTGGAATCGATCGGAAGTGGCGCAATTCGGGCCGAGGGCAGGCGAGACGCGTCATCTCGCCTCGGCAAGCCGCTCGCTTCGGAAGCGACGGGCCGTCCCACGTTCGAAATGTCGTCGGACGTTCGTTCCTAGACTGCCGGTCGCGAAGCTCCGCCGCTGCCGACTACCTGTCTGCCCCGCGGCTCGACCGCGCGTGGCTCGATCCGGCCGGCGGCTGAAATCCAGGAGCCCCATGTCGAGCGCATGCTATCGTCGTTCCGAGCGACCTGCGACGACCCGGTGAACCGTCGGGAAGTGAGCTTATCGGACGGGCCGTCCCTGCATAACGTGGGCGCCGCACATTGCTTCGGCTGGGACTGGCGTATAGTATTACCGTCGCGACGATCCGGCCGGAGACGTCGTCGCCGAGTGTGGACGAGTCCCATCACGAAGCGTTCCCGGGGATGTACCCAACGGCGGGATCATCGGGGCACTGCTCGATTGTCATGCGAACTGGACTGCCGCCTGGCACCTGATGCTGCGTTGAAGGAACGACCGGCCCCCAAAAAAAGACCGCTCCGGTGAGAAGTTTGGATGAAGCGTCCGACGCCGAGACTTCGGGCCCGGTCCGGTTTCGCTTGGGCCGGCGAGCCAGACGGCCGCAAGGTCGCGGTCGACGCCGAACTCGCAGCCGGCGAGAAAGTCACGGCGACGCGCGGCGGGGACCTTCGTCGCGGTCACGGAGGGGCGCATCCGGCCAAAAAAAGAAAAAAAAAAAGCAACGGCCGGCCCGACCGTCCGGGACCCCCGGTTCCGGTCGTTGACCGGGGTGGCCAGTACGTCAATGCCGCCAGACGGCGATCGGGGGCGGTCGCTCCATTACGGGACAAGACAAACGAAGTAGGAATGCCGAGCCCGACCACCGTAAAGCTGGTCATCTCCAGCCAGGTCAACTTGATCGACCTCGTCCATGCGGCCGCTGAAAAAGTAGCCGAGGTGGCGGGGTTCGACCACGAGGCCTTGAACGGTCGGGCTGGCGATGCGCGAGGCCGTGATCATCATGATGGTCCACGGCAATCAGCAGGACCCGGATAAGATGGTCGACGTGACGTTGACCGCTTGGAGGGCTCGATGCTTGACGGCCAGGGTGAGGGACTGGTGGACCGACTGATCCGGCTTGGCCTCCGGATCGAATCCCGGTCCGTAGTCCCTCACCCTGGCCGTCAGCATCGAGCCCTCCGCGGTCAACGTCACGTCGACCATCTTATCCGGGTCCTGCTGATTGCCGTGGACCATCGCATTGATCACGGCCTCGCGCATCGCCAGCCCGACGTTCAAGGCCTCGTCGGAGTCGAACCCCGCCACCTCGGCTACTTTTTCAGCGGCCGCATGGACGAGGTCGATCAAGTTGACCTGGCTGGAGATGACCAGCTTTACGGTGGTCGGGCTCGGCATTCCTACTTCGTTTGTATTGTCCCGTAATGGAGCGACCGCCCCCGATCGCCGTCTGGCGGCGTCGATGATACTGGCCCCCCGGAGTGAAGTCAACGACCGGCAAAGGTAGCATATTCCCCGGTTTTCTACGGCCCCGCCGGGCCCGGGTTTCCGGGGGTCGGGCCGGCTGCCGCTCCCCTACCAGCGGTGGAAGGCCGGATGCCCCTCCGTGACCGCGACGAAGGTCCCCTCGCACGTCGCCGTGACCTTCTCGCCGGCTGCCAGTTCGGCGTCGACCACGACCTTGCGGCCGTCGGACTCGCGTACCCGGGCGCGAAGCCGGACCGGGCCCGAGCTCGGCGTCGGATACTTCATCCGGACGTCGAACCGGGCGGTCACGGTGCAGGGCGGCCGGTCGTCGCCGTCCCGCAGCATCAGGTGCCAGGCGGCGGTCCAGTTCGCATGACAATCGAGCAGTGCCCCGATGATCCCGCCGTTGAGCATCCCCGGGAACGCCTCGTGATGGGACTCGGGCGTCCACTCGGCGACGACGTCTCCGGCCGGATCGTCGCCGACGGCGAAGCTGCGGATCCGCAGTCCCTTCTCGTTCGCCGGTCCACAGCCGAAGCATGTGTTGTGCGGCGCCCACCGCTCCTGCAGGGACGGCCCCGATCGATCGCTCATCGCCTCCTCCTTCCCGACGGTTCACCGAGGACCGGGTCGTCGGCCTCGCAGGTCGCCGCTCCGGAACGACGATAGCGTAACGCCTCGGCCACATGGGGCTCCTGGATTTCGGCCGCGCCGGCCAGATCGGCGAGGGTACGCGCGACCCGGCGCACGCGGTCGAAGCCGCGGGCGGACAGGCCGAGTCGACGACTCGCGGTCAGCAGCAGGCTTCGCGACCGGCGATCGAGGCGGGCGTACACGTCGAGTTCCGACGACGACATCCGGGCGTTGCAGGACGGCCCGTCGCTTCCGAAGCGAGCGGCTTGCCGGGAGCGAGATTCCACGACGCGCTGTCGGACATCCTCGCTACCCTCGGCCCGGGTGCGCCCTCCGATCGATTCCAGCGGGGCCGGTGGAATCTCGACGAACAGATCGAAGCGATCGAGCAGGGGGCCGGAGAGCCGCGCGGCATAGCGGCGCACCTCACTCGGCGTGCAACGGCAGCGTGCGCCCGGCGAGCCGACGTAGCCACACGGACAGGGGTTCATCGACGCGACGAGGGTGAACGCCGCCGGCATCGTCGCGGTGGCGTGAAGGCGGACGATGGTGATCGTGCCCTCCTCCAGCGGCTGGCGCAGCGCCTCCAGCGCCTCCCGGCGGAACTCGGTCAACTCGTCCAGGTAGAGCACGCCATGGGTCGCGAGGGTGATCTCGCCGGGCCGGATGCGTAACCCGCCACCGGTCAGTCCGGCGAACGAGATGCCGTGGTGCGGTGCGCGGAACGGCCGCTCTCGTACCGCCCCCCGGGTCCGCCCGGCGGCGCTCCAGACCCGGGTCACCTCGATCGCCTCTCCGCGGACCATCGGCGGCAGGATGCCGGGGAGCCTGCGGGCGAGCATCGTCTTGCCCGATCCGGGGGGGCCGGACAGCAACAGGTGATGGCCGCCGGACGCCGCGACCTCCAGCGCGCGACGGCCCGCCGCCTGCCCCCGGACGTCACGCAGGTCGGGAACCTGCGGCGAGGCCTCCGGTGGTTCGAGCTCGACGGCGGAGGCGACGAAGGAATCCTCCCCTCCATGCCCCCAGGCCAGCGCGTCGGCCAGGGTGCGCAACCCGATGACACGGATCTCCTCGACGATCGCCGCCTCCGCGGCGTTGGCCGCCGGGACGAGCAGGTGGGTCTTGCCGAGCTGCCGGGCGAGGACCGCCATCGACAGTGCGCCATGCAGCGGCCGCAACCGCCCGTCGAGCCCGAGCTCCCCGGCGACGAGCGCCGTGTCGCAATCTCGCGGGAGCTTGTCGTCGGCGCGGAGCAGCGCCAGAGCGATCGGAAGATCCAGCGCGGCACCCTGCTTGCGCAGATCGGCCGGCGCGAGGTTGACGATGATCTTGCGATTGGGTAGCGACAACCCCGTGTTGCGCAGGGCCGAACGGACACGATCGATGCCCTCGCGGACCGCAGAGCCGGGTAGCCCGACGGCGGCGATCACCGGCAGCCCTCCGGCAAGATCGACCTCTACCTGAACCGGATGCGCGTCGACCCCGACCAGCATCGCCCCTGTCGTGCGACCGAGCATGGTCGCCTCCTGGAGGAAGCACGGGGACCTGGGAGTATCCGGTGTCCGCTAGCGGGCGACCGTCAGCTCGGTGCCAGGGTACAGCGTTTGCGAGCTGTCGATCCGGTTGAGCTGACACAGACTGTCGACGGTCGTGCTGTAGCGGTTGGCGATCTTCCACAGCGTATCGCCCCGGCGCACCTTGTGCACGAGTGGCCCGCCGCCGCCACGGTTCGACGCGGTCATCACCGTTCCGCTGACCGCCGCCCGGGCGGTCGCCTGGGAGCGGGCGCCGGGGACGACCGTCAGCCGCTGACCGATCTGCAGCACCTGGTGCACCGAGATATCGCTCACCGCGGCGATCGCCGCCGGCGTCGTGCCGTAGCGGGTGGCGATATGGGACAGCGTGTCGCCCCGCCGCACCCGGACCGTCACCGGCGAACCCGCGGGAACTTCCACGGCGGGCGACGAACCTCCGGTCGGCCGGTTCCCGGCGTAACGACCCGCGGCCACGGTCGGGATCGTCAGGGTCTTCCCTTCGCGGATCATCGTGTTGCGGCCCATCGCGTTGGCCTGCTGGATCGCGCCGACGGTGACGTTGTAGCTCCGGGCCAGATCGTAGAGCGTGTCGCCGGGCCGAACCGTGTGGCGCACGTACAGCACGCGATCGGAGGTCGGGACCTTGTTCAGCGCCAGCAACGCCTGCTCCCCGGTGCCGACGGGCACCCGGACATCGGTCGTGGCGTTGGGCGGGGTCTGGTCCCGGCGCAGCATCGGGTTGAGCTTGCGCATGCTCTCGAAGTCGGCGCCGGCACATTCGGCCAGCACCTGCAGGTCGACGGCGCCGTCGACGCGGATCGTCTCGTAGGCGATCTCGGGGGTGGGCGTGAAATCGAAGCCGTAGGCTTGCGGGTCCTTGTGGATCAGCGTCGCCGCCAGGATCGCCGGAACGTAGTTGCGAGTCTCCAGGCGCAGGGACTTCGTCTCGGCGAGCCCCCAGAAGTCGGTCTCGCCCGTGCGTTTCAGCGCGCGACCGACCCGGCCTTCGCCACCGTTGTACGCGGCCATCGCCAGATGCCAGTCGCCGAAGTCGCCGTAGAGCTTCTTCAGATACGCCGCCGCGGCCCGGGCCGATTTCTCGGGATCGCGTCGTTCGTCGACCCAGTAGTCGATCTGCAGCCCGTAGTGGGTCGCGGTCGAGGAGATGAACTGCCAGATGCCCATGGCGCGAGCACGGGAATAGGCGTTGTCCTTGAACGCACTCTCGACGTGGGCCATGTAGACGAGATCCTGAGGCAGCCCCGCCTCGGCGAAGATCTGCCGGAACAGCGGTACGTAGGCGCCCGAGCGGACGAGACCCGGCTCGAACTGCGCAGGATGCCTCTTGGAGTAGTAGTCGATCCAGAAGAGGACCTTGTCGTTGATCACGATCGGGATATCGATCGTCGGCGCGTCCGGTTCGAACACCTCGGCCGCCGACCCCACGGCGGTCGGCCGGACCAGGGACAGCTCGTCCCGGGAGGCGGCGGTGATGTCCTCGCTGGCGAACTCGTCCTCTGGCTCATCGGACTCGACGATGAGTGCCGCCACTGCCGCCGCGGAGTCCGACAGGGCGAGGAGGTCAGGGTCGGGGGTTCCGGTGGCCGAGGGTCCGGCAGGCTCGGCGACCTCGACGGCGGAGGCCTCCGCGACCTCGGGACGGACGTCGGGTTGCGACTTGCCGGCGCACCCCACTGCGGTCAGGGTCAGAAAGGCGAAAGCCGCGATCCGAGCGCCGGACACGATGGGGCGTGTGTTCTTCGAGTCGGTCATCCCGTTCCCCCGGTGGAATCCGGTCGTTTTCCTGGCAATCCTGACGACAAACGCGGCAAATATAGGTGCCACCCGCAAATGATGTCAACGATTGTTCACCCTTGACGTTTCGTTTACTTTCGCCTACGCTTGCCGCCGTACCAACGCCGTCCCGCTCACGATTAGACGCCTCCCAGGAGAAAAAAGCCGATGCCCGAAGCCAACGATCGTACGAAAGCCGTTGATCTCGCCATGTCCCAGATCGAACGTCAGTTCGGCAAGGGCTCGATCATGAAGCTCGGCGACAGGCCGACGCTGGACATGCCGGTCATCTCGTCGACCTCCCTGTCGGTCGACTACGCCCTGGGTGTGGGCGGGGTACCCCGGGGCCGGGTCATCGAGGTCTACGGGCCGGAATCTTCCGGCAAGACGACCCTGGCGCTGCACATCGTCGCCGAGGCCCAGCGGATGGGCGGTCTGGCGGCCTTCGTCGATGCGGAGCACGCCCTCGATCCGGAGTACGCCCGGAAGCTCGGCGTCAACGTCGACGACCTGATGGTCTCCCAGCCGGACTCCGGCGAGCAGGCCCTCGAGATCACCGAGATCCTGATTCGCTCGGGAGCGATCGACGTCGTCGTCGTCGACTCGGTCGCAGCCCTCGTCCCCAAGGCGGAACTCGACGGCGAGATGGGTGATTCCCACGTCGGCCTGCAGGCCCGGTTGATGTCCCAGGCGCTGCGCAAGCTGACCGGCATCGTCGCCAAGAGCCGCACCTCGATGATCTTCATCAACCAGATCCGCGAGAAGATCGGCGTCATGTTCGGCAGCCCGGAGACGACCACCGGCGGTCGCGCCCTCAAGTTCTACTCGACGATGCGGCTCGACATCCGCCGGATCGGTGCGATCAAGAACGGCGACGAGACGATCGGCAACCGGACGAAGCTGCGGGTGGTCAAGAACAAGGTAGCCGCTCCGTTCCGTCTCGCCGAGTTCGACATCCTCTACGGCGAGGGTATCTCTCGGCACGGCGATCTGATCGACCTCGGTGTGGCCCACAAGATCGTCGACAAGTCGGGTTCGTGGTTCTCCTACGGCAGCATGCGGCTGGGTCAGGGGCGCGAGAATGCCCGGCTGTTCCTGAAGGACAACCCGGACCTGGCCGACGAGATCGACGGCAAGCTCAGGATCGAGCTCGGACTGGTCGTCGATCCGGCCCGGAGGGTCGCCAGTGAGGAGTCTGCGGCAGCCGAGGCCTCGGCCTCGACCGACAAGCCGGCGGCCGCTCCTGCCCCGGCGAAGCGGACTCCGGCAGCGGCTGCCCGACCGGCCGCCGAACGCTCGAAGGTACGCACCGGACGGGCTCCCGTGGCTTGACGAACTGCCGGACCGTGTGGAAGCATGACGGTTCGGGTGCCTCGGTAGCTCAGTTGGTAGAGCGAGGGACTGAAAATCCCTGCGTCGGTGGTTCAAATCCGCCTCGAGGCACCAATCTTCAACCCCGGGTCGATCCATCTCCGCACCAGCAGATAGGCCGCGATCGTCACGACCTCGTTGACGATGAACAGCCCGCCGATGCCGATCAGCGTGCCGTCCAACACGCCACGGTTGACCATCAGGAATTCGAGCAGGCCGAAGACCGGTCCCCAGAGCAGGTACGGAAACAGCACCAGGTAGAACAGGAACCAGGCTGTCTTCCAGCGGTTCTCGATCCCCCGGTAAGCAACGACCAGCGGCGGGACGGCGACGAGCCAGACCACCGACGCGGTTCCCCAGAACGTCAGCGGCGTATCGCCGAACAGATGTACCGAGGCGTGGAACTCGTCGTTCATCCGGAACAACGGCATGACCATTCGCTGCAATGGCAGCTGGGCGAAGATCATCGCGAATCCGAGATGCCTGCGGTAGTCCGACGACCCGGCCCGCACCAGGTAAGCCCCGACGTACATCATCAGAAACGAAAACAGCGGCCCGGCGTAGGTGGCGTAGTACGACTTGAGCTGATCCTCGCAAGCCGTCTCGAAGTAGTTGAACGTCTTGTAGCCCCAATCGCCGCAGATCGCGTAGCCGGCGAAGTGGTGCACCAGCTCGTGTAGCGAGACGTAGAGCATGATGACGCAGTAGAACGCGACGCAGTACTTCCAGGTGACCCTCAGCTTGACCACGACGTCCCCCCTCCACACTCGCTGATGCTACGGCACTCCACGCGGTTTGGTTCCGCGGCCGGAGATCGGCGCCTGATCCAGGTACGTGGGCCGGCAGGGAAGGGGTCAGCGGCAGGCTAGTTGCTTCAACGCATCGACCAGCCAGCGTTGGTCCGGCTCGGGCAGGTGCGCGCCGACGCACAGCGCTTCGTCCTCCGTGCGCAGTTCGACACCGACACCGTCAGGCGCCTCGCCCCCTGCCGACCGCTGGAAGATCTCACGGACGGCACGCTTGGGGATGAACCGGCGGCGCCAGGCCAGTGTGCCGAACTCACGGGCGAACAACAGTCCGTCATGTTGCTCGCGGATCGCATCCCGGGCGCGCCCCTGCACCGTCGCCACGACGGCGCAGGCCAAGCCGATCACAGCGAACGCCACACCGAGGATCCAGCCGATCGCGCCGATATCGGAAACCCAGTCGGGGGCGATCCTCGGCAAGCTGAAGATGATCGCTCCGCCGCTCAGGAACAGCACGGCCACCAGGGCGATCGGCAACGCCGAGGAGCGGAACCCCGGCGCCGGCAGAACGAGCCCGCCGCGGCCCCGGTCCGGCGTCCACTCGATCCTGTTCGGTGTCGGGAGCGTCTTCCCTTTCATCCGCGGGAGGTCCCCGTAACGCGCGGCCTCGTCGCGACGAGCGTTGCGTGTCCGGTTCCGGTGCCCGCGACCCACGGTCAGCCAGCCTTGCCCGAACCGGCCAGGGCAGCTTCGTTCGACGCTTCCGTCTTCGCCGCCGCCTTCGCGCCCTCGCCGAGACGGGCCACGTAGTGCCGGTAGAGCGCCGGTGTGCCGTGGAGCTGGATCCCCATGCCGGGTTCCCGGCCCTCCTCCTGGTGGGAGCGGACCCAGATCACGGTGCCCTGCAGCGGCAATCGAGCCTGATCGATCTCGAGCACCAGCCGGAGTCGCCGCCCCTGGGGCAGCGGTTGCTTCGTCGCGATGAACAGACCGGCATTGGAGAGATCCCCGGTCAGACCGACGCGATCCGCCAGCTGCTCGCCGAACTTGATCGGGATCGTGTAGAGCATCCGCTGGTTCTCGCCGTTGCCCTTGACCCCATCCGCCTTGAGCGCCTGCTTCTTCACGCTGGTCGCCGGACGCACGGTCATGCCGCGTCGCGTGGCAAACAGGCGGATGTACTTCTTCGCGGTCTCCTCGACATCCTTGGCCGAGTGGCCGACGAACTTGAGGGTCATGCCCCGTTGCCCCGGAGCACTCCAGAGCATGTTCGGCAGGGTCAACACGCGGGCGCGCCAGAACTCGTCCGACGGCGCGACGAGCACCGCGACCTCGTCGGTGCGGTGGTCCCCTTCCAGGGCCACGCGCCAGCCGAACCGCTCGGGTCCGCTCGCCTCGAGGACTCCCGGACAGGGCGGTCCCAGGTCGTGTCGCGATCCACAGACCGCACACCACTTCTCACCCATCAGCAATGCTCCGTCAGCCGGCCCGTCCCCTGCTATTCAATGTGGGCGGCCAAGGGGCAACTGACAAGTTGCGGGGCGAGAAAGCGAAAGATTCCGAGGATTTCTCCCAGGGTGGTCGCGAGATTGTTGCGCCGCCCCGTAGCTGGGATTCGCCGTTTCCCGGGATCCGGGCCGCGGAACAATCTCGCGACCACCCTGGATTTCTTTCGTTTCAGGCGGTGCCGCCGGGACCGGCGGGACGGATCGGGTTCGGGGCGGGGCGGAGCAGGGAGCGGTAGAGCCCGTGGATCAGCACGAGGCCGCCCCAGATCGCCACCGCGACCATCGCACTGAAACCGCTGATCATGTTGCCTCCGTGGACCGGGCCACCGGCTCCGAGGGCTTGCGCCGCCGGGCCACCACGCTGGCGATCTCCCGGGTCACCGGCCCGGTGCGCCCGGCACCGATCGCGCGACCGTCGCATTCTATCAGCGGCCGGACACCCCGGACCGAGGAGGTCAGGAAGGCCTCGGTCGCCCGCTCGAGGCGCTTGGTCCGGATCCGCCCTTCGTGGATCGTCAGGCCGATCTCCCGGGCCGCCTCCAGCACGATCTGCCGGACGACTCCGGCGAGGATGCCGTCCCGGGTGCCGGGGGTGTAGAGCGTCCGGCCGTCGAGGAGGAACAGGTTGCTCTGACAACCTTCGGCCAGCTGCCCCTTCGTGTTGAGCCAGAGCCCCTCGTCGACGCCCCGTTCCCGGGCGAGCTTCATCCCCAGCGCGTTCTCTCCGTAGTTGAGCGTCTTCAATCCGTCGAGAGCGCTCGCCGGGTTTCGGCGCCACGGCAACACGATCGCCCGGGCCGGCAAGCCCTCGGTCGCCGGATCGATCGGACCACCGAAGACCGCACAGCGTCCGCCGTGGGTGCAGACGCACTTGAGCCAACCGTCGTTGCCGATCTCCGCGGCGACCCCGAACAACGCCTCGCGCAACGTCGAACGTTGCGGAACCGCGATGCCGATCTTCTCGGAGGCCGCGTGCAACCGGTCGAGGTGTTCGTCGACCTCGAGCAGGCAACCCTCGTACAGGCAGAAGGTCTCGTACAGCCCGAGCCCCGTGTGGAACGCGAGGTCGTCGACGGGGATCGCCGCCTCGGCCAGCGAGGTGAAACGGCCATCGACCCAGCCGATGGTATCGGGCGCCGGCATTCTCATGAGGCCTCCTCGGGGTCGAATCCGAGTGAGCGAGTGATCGCGCGAGCTTTGTGGCCGGACTCCAGCCATTCCGCCAGCGGATCCGAGTCGGTGACGATACCTCCTCCGGCGCCGACTTTCACTTCTCCGTCGTGGATCGTCGCCGAACGGATCAGGATGCTGGAGTCGATCGAGCCGTCGTCGCCGGCCCAGAACAACGAGCCGGTGAAGTAGCCCCGGGGAACCGGCTCGAGTTCGGCCAGCAGCTGCATCGCCGCCCGCTTCGGCGCGCCCGTGATCGACCCGCCGGGAAAGGTCGCCTCCACCAGCCCGCTCCAGGGAACGCCGGCGGCGATGCGCCCTTCGATCCCGGCAACGAGGTGATGAACGGTCGCGAAGCTCTCCAGTCTGCAGGGCGTCGGAACGTGGACCGAACCGACCTCGCAGACCCGCCCGAGATCGTTGCGCTCCAGATCGACGATCATCAACAGCTCGGCCCGGTCCTTGTCCGAGGCGAGCAGCGCGGTGGCCGCGGCGCGATCCTCGGCGGGGTCTGCGTGCCGGGGGCGGGTGCCCTTGATCGGCACCGTCGACAGGGTGCCGTCGGTTTCGAGGCGCAGGAACACCTCGGGCGAGACCGAAGCCAGGGTGACCGGCCCGGCGGAGAACCAGGCGGCCCGGGGCGCGCGGGTGCGCGGTGCCAGAGCGAGCCACCAGGCCAGCGCGTCGCCCTCGACTCGTGCGGTCAACAGCTGACACAGGTTCGCCTGGTAGAGATCGCCCCGGCGGATGTGCTCCCGGACCCGATCCACGGCCCTGAGGTACTGCTCCCGGGGCAGGCTGGTCCGCGGTCGCGATACCGCCCGGAGAGCCCCGGCCGGAACGCCCGTCGCCTCGTCGCCCTCGACGGAACGCGCGCGGACCGCCTGCTCCAGCGCCTGGGAGAGCGTCTCCATCTGCTCCGTCGCGCCACGGCCGCCCGAGGAGACCGCCGTGAGGGTCATCCGATCCTCGACGATCCTGACCGAGCGATCGACCTCGAGGACCACCAGGGTCGGCGTGTTGTCGTGATCGTAGGCCAGCAGGATCGCCAGACCGGTCCCGGGAGCCGCGGCCACCCCAGGGTTCCGGCCTCGACCGTCGGCTCGCCGCGCCGCCAGCAAGGCGTCGATGCCAGCCAGGGCGCTGCGACGCTCGTCGGGAGTTCGCGGACTGGCGGAGAAGACCACCGTCGGTCGATGGGCGACCAGCCCGCCGCTCTGCCAGCCGAAGGGGCCGTTGGCAGCGGGAAGGTGAAACGACGCAGCGCTCGACGGGAACCAGCGCCGGCACAGATCGGCGGCGCTGATCCCGCCGGATGCTTCCTCGCGGCAGACCGGCTCCGGGGGTGACTCCCGGATGCTCAAGGCAGCGCCCGGCGGATCAGTAGCGTCGGATCAACCCGACGACGACGCCCTGGACGGCCACGCGATTCGCCTCGAGGACGAAAGGCTCCATGCTCGTGTTGGCCGGTTGCAGTCGGACCCGTTCGCCCTCGCGATAGAAGCGCTTGAGCGTCGCTTCGGCGCCGTCGATCAGCGCGACGACCGTCTCGCCGTTGCTCGCCGTCTCGCAGCGCTCGACGACGACGAAATCGCCGTCGCGAATCTGCTCGTCGATCATCGAATCGCCGCGCACCTCGAGCACATAGGAGTTGTCGTTGTCCTTGATCAGCGCCGACGGGACGTCGATCCGGTCGTCGTTGGCCACGGCGTCCAGCGGCGACCCCGCCGCGATCGTGCCATGCAGGGGCAGGCGAACCGCCCGGGCCGGCTCGCCGGAGTCGACGATCTCGATCGAGCGGTTCTGATTCCATGTCCGGCGAACGAAGCCCTTCTGGACCAGGTGGGACACGTGCTTGTGCACGGTCGCGACCGACGACAGCTTCAACTCGGCCCCGATCTCTTCGAGGCTGGGCGAATAGCCGTTCCGGTCGATGAACTCGTGAATGACGTCGAGTACCTGTCGCTGTCGGCGGGTCAGTGCCATCGGCAGACCTCCCGTTTTCCGGGGCCCGTCCCCGGCCCGAGGCCCGATCGACGCGGTTGTCCGCGTTCAACCTGTGGGCTCCCGGCTCGGGAACGAGGCTAGGCGAAAGACTACCGAAAGTCAAGCAGGTTGCCGCTCCTTGATCGCCAGCACCGCGTTGGCAGCCGACATCACCACGTAGGGGTTGCGGTTCTCCAGCATCGGCTCGATCGCCTCCAGGGCCTCCGCGGAGCCGACCCGGGCCAGGGCGTCGAGAGCCGAGGTCCCGACCAGGTACGACTTATCGGCGATCGCCGTCACGAACAGCGGAGCCAGGGACGGATCCTCGAACGAGCTCAGCGAGCGAATCGCCTCGAGGCGGATCGAACCGTCTTCATCGCTGGCCATCGTCGTCAGCATCTGTTTCGCCTGATCGTCCTTGATGCCCTGGATCTGCTGGGCAACCGCCAGCCGCATCGCCGGATCGTCGCTCGTCGCCAGCGGCTCGAGCACCGCCAGCGCCTTCTCCTTCTCGCCGAGGCGCCAGATCGAGGCGGCGGCGAAGACACGCACCAGCTCGTTCTTGTGATCCAGCTGCCCCTCGAGCACCGCGATCGAGTCTGCGTTGTCGAGACGACCGAGGGACTCGAGGCTGACGAAGACGAGCCCCTGGGTGTTGACGAACTTCTCGACACTCGGCGCCACCTTGGGGTTCCCGGTCTGACCCAGCGCCTGGATCGCCGTCTCGCGCTCGGGGCCGAACTCGTTCCCCAGCCCTTCGACGAGCAGGTCGGTGGCCCAGTCCTGCTTGATCGCGCCGAGCATCACGTAGGCCTCGTTACGCAGCGACGGTTCGTCGTTTCCCATGCGGCTGCGCAGGAACGGCGTCAGCGCTTCGGCCTCTCCCTTTTCGGCCAGCAGCCGGACCGCGGCGAGGGTCAGGGACTGACCGGTCTCGTCGAGGCACTGCTCCTTGACCCAGGCCAGCGCCGCCTCGTCGCCGAGGCGGGCGAGGGCGATCGCCGCGTCGAGCTTGAGCAGTCCGCGCTTCGTTTCGTAGACCGAGCGCAGCGCCACCTCGCTACTCGCCGGCGGGTCGTTGACGATGGCCTTGATCGCCTCGCGGGACGACTTGAAGTTCTCGGATCCGATCATCTGGTTGACGATCTCTTCGGCGTAGGGCGAGGGATTGCTGACGACGAGAGCCACCCCGTAGGCGGCGTGATCGGCACTGGAGGCCATCGTGGATTCCAGAGCCTCTTTGGAGCTATTGACCAGGCCGTCCTCGCCACAGCCGGCAAAGATGACCGGAAGCGCGAGTAGCAGCGGGGCCGCGCCTCGTAGGGGATGGCGACCTTGATTCCGGAACAACATCGAACTACCTCCGTTCCCAGCGTATAGGTGAGAGACGGGCGATTATAGAACAGACGCCGGGACACCTCACGGCGCCGACGCAACCCGGTTTTGCCAGCACGGCGAGGCCTGAGTATATTGAGGCGTTTAGGCCGGTTTTTCCGGCGTTCGGGGCATCCGTGATCCACGCCACATCATCCGCTACCGGCTCGCTCTCCCCCGCCCGACGCCGGGCGGCCCGCTGGGCTCTGGCCTGGCTGACGATCGCGGCCCTCTCCCCCGATCCGGGCCCACGGGCCCAGGCCCAGCGATCGCCGATGGAAGAGCTGGTCCGGCAGGAGGAGATTCGCGCCGAGGTCCAGGCGGCTTTCGGGATCTTCAGCCGCCAGACCGGCTCGGCCCGGGAGCAGGTCTGGAACTTCAACCTCGCGGTCGATGAATTCCGGAGGCTGGGCCAGGACGCGGTTCCGCTGCTCGTCGGCGAACTGGCTCAGGGACGCCCGGGCACCTTCGACTTCACCGCCGTCGCACTGGGCCACATCGGCGGCCCCGAAGCCGAGGCCGCCCTGCGCGAATCGATCGAGGTCGCCGACACCCAGGACCACGATTTCGCGATCTCGAAGAAGGCCTGGGGCTGCTACGGACTGGCGTTGATGGGGGTCGCGGAGAGCGTCGATCTGCTGAACGAGGGTCGATTGATCGCCGCCCACACTCCGATCCACAACAACATGACGGTGATCGAGGCGATCGCCATCCTGACCTACCCGGCATCGGTGCCCCGGCTCCATGCACAGCTCGAACGCTACGGTAAGAGCGACGTTGCCGAGGTCGCCCGGGAGCGTCGCTACGTGCTCGAGGCGCTGCGGCGGCTCGCCGACCCGAGTTCCGAGGGGCCGATCCTCTCGGTGTTGAACGATGCCGACCCCGTCATCCGTGGGGACGCCGTCGATGCGCTGGGTTCGTTCGATGCGCCGTGGGCGGTCGCCGGGGCTCTGCAGATCCTCGCCGAGGACAAGGTCGACAACGCCCGGTACGACGCGGCCTGGTCCCTGGAACAGATGCTGCCGGCCGGCGAACTCCCGCGTTTTCTCGCGCTGCTCGAGACCGAGACGAACGTCGCCACCCGTGGCGTGCTGTACCGGATCGTGGCCCGGATCGACCCTGCCGGGGCCACCGGCCACCTGCGCAAGTTCCTCGGCCATCCCGACGCCGAGGATCGACGCTATCTCCTCGAAGCGCTGCGGCTCGCCGGAACTGCCGAGACCTTTCCGATGCTTCGTGCGGCGACCAACGACGAGGCGAACAAGACAATGCGCGCGGCGGTCTTCGGGCTGCGCGACCTCGGCGACGAACGATCGCGACGAACGCTGATCGATCTCGTGGGTTCGCCGCGCTGGCTCGTCGCCCGGGAAGCGGTGCGCTCGTTGATGGAGCTGGGCGACACCCGGGCTGCCGGAGCGATCGTGCGCCGGCTCAATCAGGAGATGGCCGGAGTCATCTCCGACCCGTTGGTTCGCGAGCGCGTGATGGAGCTCGGCGACGCCCTGATCACGATGCGCCAGTACAAGACGCTCCCCGATTTCGCCGAGTCGGCGGCGAGGCAGCGGGACGGACTGTTGCGGGTCTACCTCGATCAGCTGACCGCCCGCCTGCAGGCGATCGGCGAGTGCGGGGACGACACGGCTTGCTGGATCAAGCGGCTCTCCGATGAGGATCTGACGCTGCGGATGGACGCGATCGCCACCCTCGCCGAACTGGGTGGCAGCGATGCGGCGACCGCGCTGGTTCGCCGCTTCGGTCGCTCCGACATCGAAGAGGGCATCGCGATCCTCGACGCGCTGGGCCGGGTCGACACGCCGGCCTCCCGGGAGTTGATCGTCCGCGTGCTGAGCAACGAGACTTTCGACGAGTTCGCACGTTCGGCACTACGCGCCGAGGCAGCGTGGAGCGCGCGGCGACTCGGAGGGCAGCAGATGATCGACGCCCTGCGCGAGTCGATCGAACGACGTGAAGGCAGGGACACCTTCTCCGTGCTCTACCTGCCCCAGATCGCGGGAACCGACGCGATCCCGACGTTGCTCTCGGTACGCAGGAAGCGCATGACCTACATGCGCTGGACCGCCGGCGAGGAGTTCGACGTCACCGACAAGATCGTCCGCGACCTGAAGAAGGGGCGCTCGATCGAAGCGTTCGACCGCCCGCCCGACTCGATCGAGTTCAGTCGCCCGGCCTGGGTCAGGATGCCCTGACCGGCTCGAGATCCCGGGTGTTCTGAGGCACCGCGTCCCGGCTGTCGACCCGGATCTTGCCCGCGCGGAACGCCCGGAAGAACGCCTCGACCACCCGGTCGTCGAGGGATACACCCTTGAGGCGGTTGACGGTCTGGAGCGCCTCCTGCACGGTCATCGTCTTCTGGTACGGCCGGGCCGTCGTCACCGCATCGAACGTGTCGGCGACGGCGATGATCCGCGCCATCAACGGGATCTGCTCGCCCTGCAGGCCGTCGGGATACCCACCGCCGGCCCAGCGCTCGTGATGCCAGCGTAGTCCGGGAATGATCGTCTTCATCTGCGGGATCGGCGCGACGATCGCGGCGCCGAAGATCGTGTGCTTCTTCATCAGCGCGAACTCTTCGTCGGTCAGCTTGCCCGGCTTGTTCAGCACCGAATCATGGATGCCGATCTTGCCCACGTCGTGGAGCAGCGAGGCCACGTGAATGTCCCGGACTTCCTGGTCGGAGAGTCCCAGCTCCCGGGCCAGGACGACCGAGTAGCGGTTGACGCGCACGGAGTGACCTCGTGTATAGCGATCCTTGGCGTCGATCGCCTGGGCCATCGCCGCGATCATGCCCATGAACAGTTCGTTGTTCTGTTCCGCGGCGCGACGCAGGCGCTGGATGTGTCCCTCGAGATCGTCGGCCATCGTGTTGAACGAGGCCGCCAGTTCTCCCAGCTCCGTCCGGCTGCCGGTCTCGACGCGCATCGAGAAATCACCGGCGGCGAAGGCGTGGGAAGCGGCGGCGAGCCTGTTGATCGGCCCGGACAGCGTATTGGCGAAGAAGATCGCGGCCAGGCAGGCCAGCAACAGCGCGCCGAGGGACCAGGTCAGCGAACTCTCGATCATCTCGCGCACCGGGGCGTAGACACTGCGCTGGGGTGCGCGAACGAACACCCCCCACTGCTGGCCGGTGGAGGCGTACGATCCGAGGAAGGGTCGCTCTTCTCCGGAGACGCTGCGGGTGTACGGCATCGTCATCCGCGATCGTCCTTCGGCGCTGAGGAAGCCCTTCACGAGTTCCGAATCGCCGACCTCGGAGCCTGTCGCGACCCGCTCGGGGTCCGAGGTCGCGAAGACCTGGCCCGACGAGTCGAGGGCGTAAAGCACGTGACCGGTCAGCGTGCGGCCGGTCACCGAGTGCCAGATCGACTGAAGATCGACCAGCCCGGTCAGCACGCCCCGGAACCGCCCGTCGACCAGCACCGGCGCGGAGACGGCGAGCAGGCCGCCGCGGGCCGGGTCGCTGCCGAAGATCGGCTCGGAGACGACCGCCTGGATCTGGGCCTCCTTGGGAAGTCGCGCCAGGGTGACCAGCGAGTCGCCCAGGTGCTCGGCGAAGCCGGCCTCGAACTCCTCCAGCATCGCGCCGGCCGAGATCGATTTCCCGCCACGGTCACCGGAATAGCTGTATCGCAGGTAGAGCAGCGGCGGAACCGCGACCCCGGAGAGCACGGCCCGGACCTCCGGCTCCCGCACCCGTCCGTCACGGTCCAGCGCGGCTGCCAGGGTCTGCCCCACGCCGGAGATCTCGGCGCGAACACCCTCGACGTGGCTGTCGAGTTCGTTGGCGATCGAGGAGGCCAGCAGGAGCTGGTATTCCTGCTGGGCCGTCGTGAGCAGCTCCCGGTTGACCGTGATCAACCGCCAGGAGACGATCGCCAGGGGCGCCAGACCGACGAAAACGAGCACCGCGAGCAGATAGAATACGATCCGTCCGCGCCGCTTGAAGGCGGTCGGCGACTCGGTCGGTTCCTGCGGCGTCGGCGTCATCGAGGGGTTCTCCGGCCCCCAACCCCGGCTCCGGCGTCGGAGGAGACCGATACCTGGAACCCCGGGTGGGGAGTCCAGGGCGAATATGGGTCCCCGGGAGGGGCCCGGCAAACTTGTTGAACCTGTACAACACCTTGCTTCTCCCGGTCCGGCCGCTGGTCGGCGGATGGGCGGCGTGGGACGAGAAGCGCCACCCGGACCGGAGGGTGGAGTGGGCAGAGCGACTCGGCCGCCGGCTCCCCGCCGGCGCCACCGGCGGCCTTTGGCTCCATGGAGCATCGGTCGGGGAGGCCCGACTGGTGACCCGTCTGGCCGCCGCCGTCCGCCGGCGACGCCCGGACCTGCCGGTGGTCGCCTCGGCGGTGACCCGCACGGGACGTTCCCAGCTCCCGGCTACCCCGGAGGTCGACGCGGCGTTCTTCGCGCCGCTGGATTTCCGCGGCCCGACCTCGCGGGTTGCCGAGGCGGTCTCCCCTGCCGTGCTGGGGAGCGTCGAGACCGAACTGTGGCCGAACCTGATCCATCGCACCGCGGACCGCGGCGCGCGGGTCATCGTCGTCAACGGGCGACTCGCGCCGGAGCGGATGCGCCACTACCGGCGCTGGTCCTCGCTCTACAGGCCGCTGGTCGCACGGATCGCCCGGGTTGCCGCACAGTCACCCGCCGATGCCGAGCGTTTCGCCGAGATCGGCGTGGCCGACTCGCGGATCGCGATCACCGGCAACCTGAAGTACGACCTCGAGCCCCCCGCCGTCGACGCCGACGAGATCCGGCGCAGCATCGGCTGCCCCGCCGACCGTCCGATCTGGGTCGCGGGTTCGACCGCCGAGGGCGAGGACGCCGTGGTACTCGAAGCGTTCGCCGCCCTGCGACGACGCCACCCCGACCTGTTGCTGATCCTCGCTCCGCGGCATCCGGAGCGCGCCGAGAGCGTGGCCGGCCTGGCCCGGGATGCCGGCTGGAACGTCGCGGCGTGGAGCCGGCTCGGCGACCGGCGGGACGGTCCTCCGTTGCCCGATCTGCTGCTGGTCGATTCCGTCGGCCAGCTCTCGGGGCTCTACGCCGCCGCGCAGGTTGCCTTCGTGGGTGGCAGCCTCGTACCTCGCGGCGGACACAACCTGCTCGAGCCCGCCGGTTACGGCGTTCCGGTCCTGTTCGGGCCCCACACCCACCACGTCGCCGAACCGGCCGAGGCATTGCTCGCCGCCGGCGGCGCGGTTCGTGTCACCGACGCGGCGACGCTGGTCGCGGCGATCGACGGCTGGCTCACCGAACGCGGCGCCGGACGCCGGGCCGGGGAACGCGCGCGAGGCGTGCTGGAGGCGAGCCGGGGCGCCCTCGATCGCACCCTCGAACTGCTGCTCGACGAGGCCCACACCGGAGCCGGGTCGTGAAGCCCCCCTCGCATCCGCTGACCGTCGGCCTGTTGCGACTGCCCGAGCTGCTGTTTCGCTGGGGCGTCGATCGGCGCAACCGTAAGTACGATCGCCCGGAGTCCCGGACCCGGGGCGACATCCCGGTGATCAGCGTCGGCAACCTGACCGTCGGCGGGACCGGCAAGACGCCGATCGTCGCCTGGGTCTGTCGCGCACTGATCGAGGGCGGCCAGCGCCCGGCGGTGGTCAGCCGGGGCTACGGCGGTTCGGCCGGCGCCGGGCCGTTGATCGTCTCCGGCGGGGACGGACCTCTGTGTCCCGCCTCGGTCTCGGGAGACGAACCTCACGAACTCGCACGGCGCCTGCCGGGGGTGATCGTCGTGGTCGGCGCCGACCGGATCCTCGGCGTGGCGGCGGCCGGCGCCGCCGGGGCAAGCGTCGCGGTCCTCGACGACGGGTTCCAGCACCGGCGGCTCGAGCGGGAGCTCGACATCGTGTTGCTCGACGGGAACGCTCCCCTCGGCAACGGCCATCTGTTGCCCGCCGGGCCACTCCGGGAACCGGCGAGCAGCCTCCGGAGGGCGGGAGTGATCCTCGTCACGCGCTCGGCCCCCGACCTTTCGCTGGAGCCGATCGAGCGAATCGCCAGGCCCCACAACGCCGACGCCCCGATCCTCCGGGCGAGCCACGAATCGACCGGCTTCTTCGACGGCGAGGGGCACGAGGTCCCGCGGCCGGCGACGGCCTACGGCTTCTGCGGCATCGGCAACCCCGACCGCTTCCGGGCGGACCTGGAACAGCTGGGAGTCGTCGTCGCCGGCTTCCGGGCGTTCGACGATCATCACCCGTATCATGCCCGGGAGCTCGAGGAACTGGTGAATCTGGCGAAGATGAAAGCAGCCGTACTCGTGACCACGGAAAAGGATCTTGCGCGGATCGACGCCGGTGTACGCGAAGCCCTGGCGACGCCGCCGATCGCCCTGCGCATCGAGGCGACGATCGAGAACCCGGCGCCACTGCTGGATCGGATCGGCGAAGCGCTGACGAGGAGCGGCCGATGACGGGCCTCCGCTTCCGGCTGGAGTCGATCGCCTTTCGCGGGCTGTTGCAGCTCACGCGGATCGTGCCGCGGCGGGTCATGCGCGGCGTCGGGACCCTGCTCGGCTCCGTCGCCTATGCGGTCGACGGGCGACACCGCAGGGTGACCCTGGACAACCTGAAACAGGCCTACGGTGACTCGCTGCCACCGGCGGAGCAGAAGCGGATCGCCGTGGAGAGCTGGCGTAACTTCGGCCGGAACATCCTCGACGGCCTGTACTTCCCCGGCTTCGACCGATCGGCGATCGGCACGATCGTCCACTACGAAGGGCTGGAGCACATCCGCGAGGCGTACGCCCGGGGCAAGGGAGTGCTGATCTTCTCGGGACACTTCGGCCAGTGGGAGCTGGCCGCGATGATGCAGGGCTTCCTGGACCTGCCGCTGATCCTGATCACCCGGCCGCTGGACAATCCTGACCTGGAGACGCTGCTGGCGGAGATGCGCTCCCGCAGCGGGAACCGGGTCGTGCACAAGCGCAACGCCGTTCGCGAGATGGTCAAGGCGATCAAGCAGAAGATCGGTGTGGCGATCGTCATCGATCAGGACGCGCACGCGGACGGCCTGTTCGTTCCGTTCTACGGGCGGCCGGCCTCGACGACGCCGACGCTGGCCCGGATCGCGCTGCGCACCGGTGCCACGGTCGTGCCGATCTTCTCGTTGCCCCGCCCCGACGGGACGTACCGGATCGTTTACGAGGCACCACTGGATCTCGAGCCGACCGGCGACCTCGACGCCGACGCGTTGCGGATCACGGCCGAGGCCACGGCGGCGATCGAGCGCTGGGTCCGGGCCCACCCCGAGCACTGGCTCTGGGCCCATCGCCGCTGGAAGACGCGGCCGCCCGGTGAGGAGTCGTGAGCGGCCGACCGGCCCTGTTCCTCGACCGCGACGGCACGCTCTGCCGGGAGGTCGGTTACCTCGCCGACCCCGACCGGCTCGAGTTGATCGACGGAGCCGGAGCGGCGCTGGAGCGGGCACGGCGGCAGGGGTACCGGATTCATCTCGTCACCAACCAGTCCGGCATCGCCCGGGGTCTCGTCGAGGCGGAGACCCTCGAACGAATCCACGAGCGGCTCGGCCGTCTGCTCGCCGCCTCCGGCGGTCGACTCGACGGAATCCAGGTCTGCCCTCACGCCCCCGGGCCTGACGGCGGAGAGCGCTGCGACTGCCGCAAGCCACAACCAGGACTGATCCGGGACGCCGCCGCGGCCGACGGAATCGACCTCGCCCGATCGTGGACGATCGGCGATCGCTGGCGCGATCTGATTGCCGGACGCCGGGCGGGAACACGGACGATCGGCGTTCGGACCGGCTATGGCGCCGACGAATTCAGGTACCCTTCCCGAGACGGCTGCGCCGCGGATCGCCTCGTGGACGATCTGCAGCAGGCGGTCGACTGGATCCTGGGATTGCAGACCGCCGGGAAGAGCGAGGCATGATGGCCACCAGCAAAGCGACCGCAGCCGAGAGCTTGATCGACTGTGTGGGCCGGTTCCGCCGGCGCCGGGTGACGGTCCTCGGCGATCTCGTCGCCGACGAGTTCGTCTACGGCGACATCGCCCGGGTCTCCCGGGAAGCTCCCGTACTCGTGCTCGAGGAGCGGCGGATCGACACCGCACCGGGAGGCGGTGCCAACGCGATCGCGAACCTCTGCGCCCTCGGCGCCGACGTGCGGGCCGTGGGAGTCGTCGGTCGTGATCGTTCCGGGGATCGGCTCGTCGAGCAGCTCGCGGCACTGGGCTGCCGGACCCGCGGGATCCTGCGCCGTGCCGATCACGCCACCCCGACCAAGAGCAGGATCCTCGCCGGCGGCGTCCACACCCGACGGCAGCAGATCGTTCGACTGGACCGCGGCGCCGCACGGGGCGAGTTCTCCGCGGAGATCCGCGCCCGGCTGCGCAAGAGCCTCGAACAGACGCTGCCTCGCGCCGAGGGGTTGCTGGTCGCGGACTACAACTACGGGTCGGCATCGCCGGCGATCGTCCGCTCCAGTATCGGGCCGGTCGTCCGCAGCGGCCGCCCGGTCACCGTGGATTCTCGCAGCCGCGTCGCCTCGTTTCGCGGCATCACCGCCTGCACGCCGAACCAGGAAGAGGTCGAGGTCGCCCTCGGTGGCGGATCGATCGACGGGGCCCAGGCGCTCGACGCCGCCGGACGCAAGCTCCGCGAGGTCACCGGTGCGGCCGCCGTCGTGGTCACCCGTGGCGCCGAGGGCATGAGCCTGTTCGAGAAGCGGCGCTCGGCCCTGCACATCCCGGCCTTCGGCTCCGACGAGGTGGCCGACGTGACCGGCGCCGGAGACACCGTCATCGCCACCTTCACCCTGGCCCTGATCGCCGGCGCCGGCGCACCGGACGCCGCACGGCTGGCGAACTACGCCGCCGGGATCGTCGTCAGCAAGGCGGGTACGGCGACGATCGGTCCCGACGAGTTGATCGAGGCGATTCGCGAGGATCTGGGATGACCGGCGCCGGGAAGGTGCGGAGCCGCGCCGAGCTGATCGCCGAGATCGCCGAGGCGCGCAAGGCCGGACGAACCGTCGCGATGGCCAACGGGCTGTTCGACATCCTGCACGTCGGGCACCTGCGTTACCTCGAGGGTGCGGCGCTGGAAGCGGACATGCTCGTGGTCGCGATCAACGGCGACGCCTCGGCACGGGAACTCAAAGGGCCCGACCGGCCGATGGTGCCGGAGGCCGAACGCGCGGAGCTGATCGGCGGCTTCGCCTGTGTCGACCGCGTGCTGGTCTTTCCGGAGACCAACGTCGAAGGGTTGCTCCGTGAACTGCGGCCGGACGTGCACTGCAAGGGCACCGACTACACCGCGGAGAACGTCCCCGAGGCCGGAATCGCAAGGGAGCTGGGCATCCGCATCGCGATCGTCGGAGACCCGAAGAACCACGCGACCCGCGAGATGATCAAGCGCATGCGAGACTCGTGACGGGTCAGGGTGCCGGGTCCGGAGCGGGCGGCGCGGTCCGGGCTGTGCCCTTGCCCTTGCCCTTGCCCTTGCCCTTGCCCTTGCCCTTTGCCCGGCTTGCCGCCCTTCGGCGATTCGACCTTCCGCTCCCCGGCTTTCGGCTGGACGGCCCGGGCCGGATAGATCTCCTGCAGGCTGCGGACCTCGAGTCGGCCCTTGCGCAGGGCGCGGATCGCCATGACCATGGCGTGGCCACCGGAGAGCGTCGTCACCAGCGGGATCCCCCGTTGCAGCGCGACCTGTCGCATCGCCTTCTCGTCGAAGTACGAGTCGCGGCCCAGCGGCGTGTTGAGGATCAGGTCGATCTCGCCGTTCTTCATCAGGTCGACGACGTTGGGACGACCTTCGAGGACCTTGTAGACGACCGCCGCACTCGATCCCGGCTCGACGAAGGCGTCGGCGGTCCCCGGGTGGCGACCAGCTTGAAACCCAGCTCCGCCAGCTCCCGGGCGATCGGCATCAGCGCATCCTTGTCGTTCTCGTTGACCGACAGGAACGCCTTGCCGTCCTGCGGTAGCGGGGCGCCGGCGGCGATCTGGGCCTTGGCGAAGGCCATCCCGAAATCGGGGGCCGTTCCCATCACCTCGCCGGTGCTGCGCATCTCGGGGCCGAGGATCGGGTCTTCCCGTGGGAAGCGATCGAAGGGCAGGACGACTTCCTTGACGAAGTGTCCGTGGACCGGCGGTTGCTCGGTGAGGCCGAGCTCCTTCAACGTTGCCCCGGCCATGATCCGCGTGGCGACCGCGGCAATCGGCACGCCGGTCGCCTTGGCCACGAACGGCACGGTCCGGCTTGCCCGTGGGTTCACCTCGAGCACGTAGACCGTTCCGTCCTTGATCGCGTACTGGATGTTCATCAACCCCTTGACGTCCAGCGCCCGGGCCAGCTTCTCGGTGTAGTCCTTCAGCACCGGGAGCTTGTCGACGATCGCCCGGTGGAACGGCGGCATCACGCAGGCCGAGTCGCCGGAGTGGATCCCGGCCTCCTCGATGTGCTGCATCACGCCGGCGATCACGACGTCGGTCCCGTCACACAACGCATCGACGTCGACCTCGAAGGCATCCTCGAGGAAGCGGTCGATCAACACCGGATGTTCCGGCGAGGCCTCGACGGCGAGGCGCATCGTGTCGTTGAGCATCTTCGTGTCGTGGGTGATGTACATCGCCCGCCCACCGAGGACGTAGGAGGGGCGCACGAGAACGGGGTAGCCGATCCGTTCGGCGACCGCCTTGGCCTCGTCCAGGGAACGGGCCGTGCCCCAGTCCGGCGCGGGAATCCCGAGCCGCTCGAGCAGGCGGCCGAAGCGGAAGCGATCCTCGGCCAGGTCGATCGAATCCGGCGATGTCCCCAGGATCGGGACGCCGTTGGCCTGCAGCGGCAGCGCCAGCCCGAGCGGAGTCTGGCCGCCGAACTGGACGATCACGCCGTCGGGCTTTTCCGTGTCGACGATGTGCAGGACGTCCTCGAGGGTCAGCGGCTCGAAGTAGAGCCGATCCGACGTGTCGTAGTCGGTCGAGACCGTCTCGGGGTTGCAGTTGACCATGATGCTCTCGATGCCGGCCTCGGCCAGAGCGAAGGAGGCGTGGCAGCAGCAGTAGTCGAACTCGATGCCCTGTCCGATCCGGTTGGGGCCGCCACCGAGGATCATGATCTTCCGTCGATCCGTCGGCTCCGACTCGCACTCCTCCTCGTAGGTCGAGAACATGTAGGGCGTCTCGGCGGCGAACTCGGCGGCGCAGGTGTCGACCCGCTTGTAGACCGGCCGGATTCCGCGCTTCATCCGGTGGGCCCGCACGTCGGCCTCGCTGCAGCCGAGCAGCCGGGCCAGCTGGGGGTCGGAGAAACCGTTGCGCTTCGCCTTGCGCAGCAGCGCCTCGGGGAGATCGTCGAGGCCGAAGGAGCGCAGGCGCCCTTCGAGGTCGACCAGCTGTTCGATCTGGCGCAGGAACCAGGGATCGATCTTGGTCAGTTCGGCGACGAGCTCGACGGACATCCCGCTCTGCAGCGCGTAGCGGATGTAGAACAGCGCTCCCAGTTCGGCGTGATCAGCTTCTCCCGCAGCCGCGTCGCATCGACATGGCTCCGCTCGTCGGCGCCGAGTCCATGCGACCGATCTCGAGCGACCGCATCGCCTTCTGCAGCGCCTCCTTGAAGGTGCGCCCCATCGCCATCGCCTCGCCGACCGACTGCATCTGGGTGCCGAGCACCGGGCTGGTCGACGGGAACTTCTCGAAGGCCCAGCGCGGGATCTTGACGACGACGTAATCCAGTGTCGGCTCGAAGGAGGACGGCGTCGAGCGGGTGATGTCGTTGGGGATCTCGTCGAGGGTGTAGCCGACCGCGAGCTTGGCGGCGATCTTGGCGATCGGGAAGCCGGTTGCCTTGGAGGCCAGCGCCGACGAGCGGGAGACCCGCGGGTTCATCTCGATCACGACGACGCGACCGCTGGCCGGATCGACGGCGAACTGGATGTTGGAGCCACCGGTCTCGACGCCGATCTCGCGGATCACGCGGATCGCCGCGTCCCGCAGCACCTGGTACTCCTTGTCGGTCAACGTCTGCGCCGGAGCGACGGTGATCGAGTCGCCGGTGTGGACTCCCATCGCGTCGATGTTCTCGATCGAGCAGATGACGACGACGTTGTCCTTGAGGTCGCGCATCAGCTCGAGTTCGAATTCTTTCCAGCCGATCACCGATTGTTCGATCAACACCTCGGTGGTCGGGCTGGCCTCGAGGCCGGTGGCGACGATGCGCTCGAACTCCTCGATGTTGTAAGCGGTTCCGCCACCGCTACCACCGAGGGTGAACGATGGTCGGATGATCAGCGGGAAGCCGATCTGACCCATCAACGCCCGCGCCTGTTCCATCGTGTGCACGACGCCGGATTCGGGCGTCTCGAGACCGATGCGAGCCATCGCGTCCTTGAACAGCTGCCGGTCCTCGGCGGTGTTGATCGCATCGAGGTTGGCGCCGATCAGCTTGACGCCGTACTTGTCCAGCACGCCGAGCTTGCCCAGTTCGACCGTCAGGTTCAGCGCCTGTCTGGCCGCCGACCGTGGGCAGCAACGCGTCGGGCCGCTCGCGCTCGATGACGCGCTCGACGACTTGGGGCACCAGCGGCTCCACGTAGGTGCGATCGGCGGTCGAGGGGTCGGTCATGATCGTCGCCGGATTGGAGTTGATCAGGACGACCTCGAAGCCCTCCTCGCGAAGGGCCTTGCAGGCCTGGGTCCCCGAGTAGTCGAACTCACAGGCCTGTCCGATGACGATCGGACCGGAGCCGATCACCAGGATCTTGCGTAGATCGGTGCGCCTGGGCACTGGAATGTCTCCCCTCTCGCCGTCTGTCGGGTCGCGGACGTGTGCCGCTACTCTATCCCGGAAAACCTACCTGGAAAACCCACCTTCCGCAGCGGTCGATGGGCAAAAAAAGAGGGAGCCGTGAAGCTCCCTCTCGGAAAGACTTGATGCTCGCGGGCGGCATTCCAGAGCTCAGCCACCACGTCTTGCTGCCGGTCGTGTTCTTGGCCGTCTTCTTAGTCGGCACCCGCCGCTCTTGGTCGAGGCCTTGGGCTTCTTGGCGCTCTTGGCTACCTTCGGCTTCGCCGGCTTGGTGTCGTCGCCCTTCGTCTTGGCCTTCTTCTTCGTCGGCTTCGGCGCATCCGCGGCCGTCTCGGCACCGACCAGCTCGATCACGGCCATCTCGGCGTTGTCGCCGCGCCGCGGCCCGAGCTTGATCACCCGGGTGTATCCGCCGGGACGCTGGGCGTAGCGGGCCGACAGCGTGTCGAACAGCTTGGCGACCACGTTGCGATCGTGGATGTGCCGCAGGATCTGCCGGCGGGCGTGGAGCGTCTCCTTCTTGGAGATCGTCACCAGCCGCTCGGTGAACCGACGAAGCTCCTTGGCCTTGGCCAGGGTCGTCGTGATGCGTTCCTTGTCGAGCAGGGAGGTCGACAGGTTCCGCATCATGGCGATACGGTGCTCGGTCGTCCGGCCGAGCTTTCTACCGCTGATTCGATGTCTCATCGTTCTCTTCTCCGGCCGGCGTTCGCCGACCTGTTCTTCCGGCGACGGCGTGGCGGGCGCATCTTCTGGAAGTCGATGTCCATGCCGAGCGACAGGCCCATCTCGGCCAGGATGTCCTTGATCTCGTTCAGCGACTTGCGGCCGAAGTTCTTGGTCTTCAGCATCTCGCCTTCGGAGCGGGCGACCAGGTCGCCGATCGTCTTGATGTTGGCGTTCTTCAGGCAGTTGTAGGAGCGAACCGACAGCTCGAGTTCGTCGACGGACCGGCTCAGCTGCTCGGCCAGCCGCTCGTCCTCGGAACTCGGGAAGTCGAGGTCCTCTTCGCTGGCCTCTTCGAAGTTGATGAAGATCGCCATGTGGTCCTTGAGCAGCTTGGCCGCCATCGCCGATGGCGTCCTGAGGGGCCACGGCGCCGTTCGTCCAGACCTCGAGGATCAGCTTGTCGTAGTCGGTCGTCTGGCCCAGCCGGGCGTCCTCGACCGTGTAGTTGACCTTCCGGACCGGCGAGTGGACCGAGTCGAGCGGGATGTAGCCGATGCCGAGATCCTCCTCGAAGTTGCGGTCGGCGCTGATGTAGCCACGCCCCTTGCGCAGCCGCATCTCCATCGAGATCTTGCCCTCTTCGGACAGCGTGGCGATGTGGCACGTCGGGGTCCAGGACCTCGACGTTGGCGCTCGGTCTGGATGTCGCCGGCCTTGATCGTGCCCGGCCCCTCCCTCGGCCAGCGTCAGCGTCTCGGGGTGATCGCCGTGGATGCGCAACGGAACCTGCTTGAGGTTGAGAATGATGTCGGTGGTGTCTTCGACCACGCCCGAGATCGACGAGAACTCGTGCAGCACGCCCTCGATCTTGACCGCGGTGACCGCCGCGCCCTCGATCGACGAGAGCAGGATCCGCCGCAGCGCGTTGCCGATCGTCGTGCCGAAGCCGCGCTCGAACGGCTGCGCGTAGAACCGTCCGAAGGTCGGCGTCAGGGTCTCCCGCTCGACCTCCAGGCGCTTCGGCTTCTGAAATCCCTTCCAGACCATCCCTTCCTCCCGCGGGCCCGCGCCCGCATCCTGATTCGGCTACTTCGAGTACAGCTCGACGATCAGCTGCTCCTGGATCGGGCATCGTGATCTCTTCCCGTGTCGGCAGCTGCTTGACCGTGCCCTGGAAGTCCTCGGCGTCCAGCTCGAGCCAGCTCGGGAACGCCGCGGCCCTTGGCCGTATCCAGACAGATCTTGATCTGCTCGTTCTTGCGGCTCTTCTCGCGCAGCGAGATCACGTCGCCGGGCTTGACCAGCGCCGACGGGATGTCGACCTTGCGGCCGTTGACCTGGAAGTGGCCGTGGGCGACACCAGCTGCCGCGCCTGCGCCCGCGAGGAGGCGAAGCCCAGCCGGTAGACGACGTTGTCCAGGCGCCGTTCGAGCAGGATGCAGCAGCGTTCTCGCCCGTGATGCCCTTCGTCTGCGCGGCCTTGGCGAAGTAGTTGCGGAACTGGCGCTCGAGCACGCCGTACATCCGCTTGACCTTCTGCTTCTCGCGCAGCTGGATGCCGTAGCCCTGCACCTTGGTGCGCGACGCCGCCGTGCTGCCCCGGCGGATAGCTCCGCTGCTCGAACGCGCACTTGTCCTTGAAGCAGCGGTCGCCCTTCAAGAAGAGCTTCGTACCTTCACGCCGACAGAGTCGGCAGACGGATCCTCGATATCGTGCCATGAATTATTTCCGAGCTAGACGCGGCGCCGCTTGGGCGGCCGGCAACCGTTGTGCGGAATCGGGGTGACGTCCTTGATCGACTTGACCTCGATTCCGGCGGCCTGCAGGGCGCGGATCGAGGACTCGCGGCCCGACCCCGGGCCCTTGACCCGCACGTCGACGCGAGCGCACGCCGTGGTCCCGCGCCGCGTTGCCGGCGTTGCTGCGCCGCCGTCTGCGCGGCGAAGGGCGTGCCCTTGCGCGAGCCCTTGAAGCCCTGGCCGCCGGCGCTCGACCCAGCAGATCACGTTGCCCTTCGGATCGGAGATGGTGATGATCGTGTTGTTGAAGGTCGCCTGGATGTGGGCCACGCCGTGCGGGACGTTCTTCTTTTCCTTCTTGCCGCCCTTGCTTGCCGCCCTTTTCGCTTGACTTTGCCATCCTTGCGCTCTCGCCATCCGTATCAGCCCTTCTTGCCCGCGCCGCCTTCTTCTTGCCTGCCACGGCGCGACGCGGACCCCGGCGCGTGCGCGCGTTGGTGTGGGTCCGCTGACCCGCGCACCGGCAGGTTGCGCCGGTGCCGCATGCCCCGGTAGGAGCCGATCTCGATCAGCGCTTGATGTCCAGGGAGATCGCCTTGCGCAGATCGCCCTCGACGCCGCCCTTCCTGGTTGATGATCGCGCTGGATCCTCAGCGTCTGCTCGTCGGAGAGGTCCTTGACCTTGGTCGTCCGGCTCGACCCGCGCCTTGCCCAGGATCTTGATCGCCCGCGTGCGACCGATGCCGAAGATGTAGGTCAGGCCGATCTCGATCCGCTTGCTCGGCGGCAGATCGACGCCTGCGATGCGTGCCACGCCTCCTAATCGCCTCCGTCTGCGACGACCTCCGGCCTCAGCCCTGCCGCTGCTTGTGCTTGGGGTTCTCGCAGATCACCCGCACCACGCCGCGGCGCTTCGACGATCTTGCACTTGTCGCAGATCTTCTTGACGGAAGTCCGCACCTTCATGATCGCTCCTCTTGCCGCCCCGCGGGCGTCTTTACTTGTACCTGTACGTGATCCGACCGCGGGTCAGATCGTACGGAGAGAGTTCCACCGTGACCTTGTCGCCCGGAAGGATGCGGATGAAGTGCTTGCGCATCTTGCCCGAGATGTGCGCCAGCACACCATGGCCGTTCTCCAGCTCGACGCGGAACATCGCGTTGGGCAGGGGCTCGACCACCGTCGCCTTCGACCTGAATCGCCTCTTCCTTCGCCATGGTTTCCGCCTCGTCCTCCGCCTCGCCGTAGCCCGGCGCCGTGCTCGTGGCGCCCCAGCACCATCGGGGCCGTCCTTCGGTCACCGCCACACAGACTCGAAGTGCGCCGACAGGCTGCCGTCCCGCGTCCGCGCGGTCCAGCCGTCCTCGGCGCTGAGCAAGACCTCGGGGCCGCCGGCGTTGACCATCGGCTCGATGGCCAGGACCATCCCGGGCACCAGCCGCTCGCGCCGGCCCGGGCTGCCCGAAGTTCGGCACCTGCGGATCCTCGTGCAGCTCGGCGCCGATCCCGTGTCCGACGAACTCGCGCACGACCGAGAAGCCGCTGGGCCTCGACGTGCTTCTGCACGGCGTGGCCGATGTCGGACACCCGGTTCCACGGGCGTGCCTGATCCCGATGCTCGAGCGATTCTCGCGTGGTGACTCGCAGCAGCTTGGCGTCCGCCTTCGGCGATCGTGCCCACCGCGTAGGTCCGCGCCCCGTCGCCGTAGTAGCCCTCGTAGAAGCACGCCCAGGTCGACCGAGACGATGTCGCCCTTCGGGTCACGTGTCCGAACGGGATTCCGTGAACGACCTCGTCGTTGACCGATACCGTGCCCGGAAAATCCCGGCCGTCGCCCCGATGCGGGTAGCCCTTGAACGCGGGCGCACCCGCCTCGCGGATGCGTCCTCGGCCGAGTCGATCTCCGCGGTGTCATCCCCGGCCGGACACGGCTTCAACTCGTCCAGAATCCTGCGACGATCCGGTTGGCCTGATCCATGATCTCGATCTCGGCCGGCGATTTGAGCACCAATCGACGCTCACGACGTTCGGCCCTTGAGCTCGAAGACGGTTCCCCCGATTCCGTCGATCTCCGTCAGGCTTCGCTCCTGATAGGTCTCGCGATGCGAGCGTCTGCTCGCGTGTAGACCTCGAATCGTCCCCGGACCACCTCCTTCGCGTTCGTCCTGCCGCTGGACCAGCGCCGAGCCGCACGCTCGCACACGCCCGGCGACTGGGCGGGGCGGCGTCGAGGTGGATAACCGTGGCGCACTGCGGGCAGACCGGCGGCCCGAGAGCCGCCGCACGATCTCGTCCTCCGGAGCCGTCAGCAGAAAAACGGCGTCCAGCTCCGACTCCCAGCCGGCCGAGCACCCGGTCGAGAATCCCGCACCTGCTCCGGTCCGCGGGAAGCCGTCGAGGACGAACCCGCCGCGCGCGTCGGTCTGCCCCAGTCGATTGACGACCAGCTCTCCCATCAGCTCGTCCGGCACCAGCCGTCCGGAATCCAGCGACCGCCGACCTTCGCCCCAGCGACGAACCGGCCTGCACGGCCTCGCGCAGGATGTCCCCCGTGGATACGTGGGGCACGTTCAGGACGTCCTTCAGCATGGCCGCCTGTCCCCTTTGCCCACCCCGGGCATACCCATGAGCACCACCTTCATGAGGACGAAACGTTGAGTATAGCAGCCATCGCTCTCCCGGGGTCCGCGCCGGCCGCCCCTACCGGCGTCCCCGGATCCGGGTGCCCTTCAGGAACCCTTCGTAGTGACGCATGATCAGCTGCGACTCGATCTGCTGCACCGTATCCATGGCCACGCCGACCACGATCAGCAGCGAGGTGCCGCCGAAGAAGAACTTGAGGTTGAGCCCGTTGGTCAGGAAATCCGGGCAGGATCTGGTCCAGGGTCGGCCCGATCCACGGCAGCATCTGCACCTGCAGACCGCTGATCAGGAACACCGGCAGCAGGCTGACCAGGCCCCGAGGTAGATCGCTCCGCCGAAGGTCAGCCGGGTCAGGATCCGGTCGATGAACTCGGCGGTCCGGCGGCCGGGTCGGATCCCCGGAATGAACCCGCCGTACTTCTTCATGTTGTCGGCCTGATCCATCGGGTTGAAGATGATCGAGACGTAGAAGAAGCAGAAGAAGACGATCAGGCTGAAATAGAGCAGATCGTAGAGCGGTGCCGCGTAGTCCAGCTGCCGCAGCAACTCCTGGACCCAGCCCACATCCTGCAGCCAGGAGACGGTACCGATGGTCTGAGGAATGGCCAGCATCGACGAGGCGAAGATCACCGGGATGACGCCGGCGGTGTTGACCCGCAGCGGCAGGTAGGTCGACGCGCCGCCGTAGACCCGGCGGCCGACCACCCGCCGGGCGTACTGGATCGGGATCTTGCGCTGCGCGCGCTCGACGAAGACGATCGCGCCGACCACCGCGACCATCAGCGCCAGCAGCAGCAGGACGATGATCGGGTTGAGCGCGCCGGACTGCAGATCCTGCACGGTCGCGGCGATCGCGCCGGGCAAGCTGACGACGATGCCGGCGTAGATGATCAGCGAGATACCGTTGCCGATGCCGCGCTCGGAGATCTGCTCGCCGAGCCACATGATGAACGCGGTGCCCGTGGTCAGCGTGAGCATCGTCATCAGCTGGAAGCCCCATGCCCGGGTCGAGCACGATCTGCCCTGCACCCGCGCGCCGTTGGCGACTCGAGCCAGAAGGCGATGCCGAACGACTGGAACGTCGCCAGCACGACCGTCAGGTAGCGCGTGTACTGCGTGATCTTCTTGCGACCCGCCTCGCCTTCCTTGCTCAGCTTCTCCAGATACGGCCAGACCACCGTCAGCAACTGGAGAATGATCGACGCCGTGATGTACGGCATGATCCCCAGCGCGAAGATCGTCATCTGGCTGAAGTTACCGCCGGAGAACAGATCCACGAAGCCGAGAATCGACCCGCGCTGCGCCTCGAACATGTCGAGGAGCGCACGGGTGTCGATCCCGGGCGTCGGAATATGCGCGCCGATCCGGTACACGCCGAGCATCAGGAAGGTGAACACGACCCGCTTACGCAGGTCGGGGATGTTCCAGATGTTTCTCAGAGCCTGAATCATCGAAGCGTCGTCCCCGCTCGGGCTACTGCCCGATCCGCTCGACCGTGCCGCCTGCGGCCTCGATCTTCTTGACCGCAGATTGCGGGAATTTGTGAGCACGAACCGTGAGCGCGACCTTCAGGTCCCCGTTGCCGAGAACCTTGATGTCGGTGTTGCCCTTCTTGACCAGCCCGGAAGCGATCAGTGCGTCGGGATCCACCGTCGTGCCCGCCTCGAACTGGTTGAGGCGGTCGACGTTGACGATCCGGAACAGCTTGCGCCAGATGTTGGTGAAGCCGCGCTTGGGCAGACGTCGCGCGAGCGGCATCTGGCCGCCCTCGAACCCGTATCGACGGGAGTAGCCGCTGCGCGACTTCTGGCCGTTGTGGCCCCGTCCGGAGGTCTTGCCCGTGCCCGAGCCGGGACCGCGTCCGACGACGCTTGCGCGCCTTTGCGTGCCCCGTCGGCGGGTTTCAGTTCGTGAAGTTTCATCGCAGGTCCTCGTCGCCTGCCTCACGGGCCTCGTCGCGTTCCGGCTCGACGATCACGACCAGATGCGAGATCTTGGAAGACCATGCCCCGGACCTGCGGGTTGTCCGGCAGCGTCCGCTCGCGGCCGATCCTGCCCAGACCCAGCGCCTTCAGCGTCGCCTTCTGGTCTTGTCGAAGCCGATCCCGCTCCGGATCTGGCGCACCGCACGACTTCTTCGCCCAGGCCGCGGCCTTCGTCATCGTCCCATCTCCGCCTGTAGCGTCTCGAGGTCGATTCCACGCGTCTTGGCGACGTCCTCGGCGTTCTTCAACGACTTCAGGCCCGCGAATGTCGCCCGCAACACGTTGTGCGGGTTCTTCGTGCCGAGCGACTTCGTGAGGATGTCATGGACACCCGCCGACTCGAGCACCGCGCGCACCGCACCACCGGCGATCACACCGGTACCCGGCGAGGCCGGTTTGAGCATCACCGCGCCGGCACCGAAGCGTCCGATCACCGCGTGCGGGATCGTCGCTGCCCCGCATCGGCACGCGGAACAGGTTGCGCTTGGCCTGGTCGACACCCTTGGAGATCGCCGACGGCACCTCGCGGGCCTTGCCCACGCCGTAGCCGACCCAACCCGTTGCCGTCGCCGACGACGACGAGTGCGGAGAACGAGAAGTTCTTGCCGCCCTTGACCACCTTGGTCACGCGGTTGATGTGGACCACGCGGTCCTTCAGTTCACCTTGGTTTCGATCGTCTGCCACCGTTACCTCCGGGCTGCCTAGAACTTCACGCCCGCGCCGCGAATCGCGTCCGCGAGAGCCTTGATTCGGCCGTGGTACAGGAACCCGCCACGATCGAAGATGGCCCGCTTCACGCCGACCTCTTTGAGTTTGCTTCCGAGTGCTTCGCCGACCTTCTTCGCCGCTTCCACGTTGCCGCCGTAGCCCGCACCGCTCTTGACCGCCGCCTCGCAGGTCGACGCGCTGGCCAGCGTCTTGCCGGAATCGTCGTCGATCGCCTGGGCATAGATGTGCTTGAGGCTGCGGTAGATCGCGACCCTTGGCACATCGGCGGTACCGTGAAGACGCTTGCGTACGCGATAACGAACGCGGCGGCGATTCTGCTTTCGGTTGATTGTCTTGAACATCTTTTCGGTACCCTCCGCCTACTTCGCGGCCGTCTTGCCGGCCTTCTTGCGCAGACGCTCGTCCGCGTAGCGGACACCTTTCAACTTGTAGACATCCGGCGGACGCAGCGCGCGGATATCGGCCGCGACCTGACCGACCTGCTGCCGATCGTAGCCCGGTGACCGTGATCTTGTTCGCTTCTTCTCGACCTTGATCTCGATCGACCTCGGGAATCGGAAACTCGACCGGGTGCGAGTAGCCCAGCTGAAGCGTCAGCGACTTGCCCTGCACCTCGGCGCGATAGCCGACACCGTGAATCTCGAGCTCCTTGGTGAAACCCTTGGCTCACACCGTTGACCGCAGTTGGCCAGCAGGGCCCGGGTCAGGCCGTGCAAGCGAGCGCTGCGCCTTGCTGTCGTCGGATCGCGCTGAGCGTGACGAGTTGCCGTTGCTCGAGCTCAGCCGTGATTCCCACGGGGCAGGGTCTGGCTCAGCGCCCTTCGGGCCCTGAACCGACACGGTGTTCCCGTCGATCGCGACTTTCACGCCGGACTCGACCGGAATCGGTAGTTTTCCAATGCGGGACATCAGTGTATCTCCGTAGTCCTTGCTACCAGACGCTGCAGAGGACCTCGCCGCCGACACCGGCTCGGCGGCAGGCCGCTCCGGTCATCAGGCCACGAGATGTCGAGAGAACGGTGACACCCAGGCCGTTGAGGACCTGAGGCACTTCATCTTTGCCGCAGTAGACCCGCCGGCCGGGACGGCTCACCCGCTTGATGCCGGTGATCGCCTGCCTGCCACGCGCGTCGTACTTCAATGCAATGCGGATCGCGGGGAACTTGCCGTCCTCGAGAACCTCATGAGACTCCACGTACCCCTCTTGCTCGAGGATCTTGACGATATCGAGTTTGATCCGCGACTGCGGAACCTCGATGGTCTCGTGTTTGGCCATGTGGCCGTTGCGGATGCGTGTCAGCAGGTCCGCGATAGGGTCAGTCATGCTCATCGTCGACTCTCCGTTACCAACTCGACTTCGTCACGCCGGGGAGCATTCCCTCGAGCGCCAGCATCCGGAAGCAAATCCGGCAGAGCCGGAACTTCCGAAGGAAGGCCCGGGATCGGCCGCAGCGCCCGCAGCGATTGACTTGCCGCACGGGGAATTTGGGCTTCCGTTTCGCCTTTGCGGTCCATGCCTGGGTTGCCATTATTGCTTCCTCACTTCCGGCTTCCGGAACGGCATGCCGAGCGCGCTGAGCAGGGTCCGCGCCTCGTCATCTGTCCGTGCCGTAGTCACGATGCTCACGTTCATGCCCTTGACCTTCTGGACCTTGTTGTAGTTGATCTCGGGAAAGATCAGCTGGTCCTTGAGGCCGAGGGTGTAGTTTCCGCGTCCGTCGAACCCCTTCACGCTGACGCCGCGGAAGTCGCGAACACGAGGCAACGCCAGGTGCATCAGCCGGTCGAGGAACTCCCACATGCGCTCGCCGCGCGAGCGTCACGCGGCAACCGATCGGCATTCCCTCGCGCAGCTTGAAGTTCGAGATCGACTTCCGTGCACGGGTCAGCGCCGGCCGCTGACCGGCGATCGTCGCCAGCTCGTCGACCGCTTGCTCGAGGAGCTTGCCGTCCGAGATCGCGTCGCCGACGCCCATGTTGATCACGACCTTTTCCAGTCGCGGCGTGGCCATCGGAGAGGAGTACTCGTACCGCTTGAGCAGCGCCGGTGCGACCTCTTCCCTGTATTTCTCTGCCATCCTTGCCATCAGTCGATCTCCGAGTCGTTCGCCCGTTGGGCTACTTGTCGATCAGGGCGCCGCTACGCTTCGCGTAACGAACACGCTTGCCGTCTTCGAGAGTCTTGATCCCGACCCGCGTCGGCTTCTTCGATTCCGGGTCCATCAACATCACGTTGGAAACGTGCAGCGGAGCTTCCTTCTCGAGGACGCCGCCCTTGATGTTCTTCTGCGGGTTCGGCTTCTCGTGACGCTTGGCCATGTTGGCGCCCTCGACCAGCACGCGGCCGAGCTTGGGCATCACCTGGAGCACCCGACGCGGCTTGGTCAGGTCGCGATCCTTGCCCTTGATCACGAGAACCTGATCTTCCTTCTTGATTCTGCACTTCACCTTCGACATCGCATCACAGCACCTCCGGCGCGAGCGAGACGATCTTCATGAACTTCTTGTCCCGTAGCTCTCTCGCGACTGGCCCGAACACGCGCGTTCCGATGGGCTCCTTCGCGTCGTTGATCAGGACCGCCGCGTTCTGATCGAAGCGGATGTACGAACCGTCGCGTCGCCGCTGCGCGCTGACCGTCCGGACGATCACCGCCTTGACGACCTGGCCTTTCTTGACGCCACCATCGGGAGCCGCTTCCTTCACGGAAGCGGTGATGATGTCGCCCAGTCCGGCATATTTGCCCTTGGAGCCGCCGACGATGTTGATACACCGGAGCTTCTTCGCTCCGGAGTTGTCCGCGACCGCCAGGACTGTTTGCATCTGGATCATTGCCTGAACTCTCCGTGGTTGCCGTTCGCCGTGTTACTGGGCCGCGCGCTCGGCGGCGCGGACCACTCGGCGTACTCTCCAGCGCTTGCGCGAGGAGAGCGGCCGGGACTCGATGATCTCGACGGTATCGCCTTCGCGGCACTCGTTGGACTCGTCATGGGCCATGAACTTCGCGGACCGGCGCATGTACTTCTGGTACACGTCGTGCTTGACGATGCGGTCGACCCTCACGGTGACCGACTTGTCCATCTTGTCCGAAGTGACCACGCCGACTTTCGTCGTGCGGTTTCCTCTGCTCTGCTCCGCCATCTCCGCTCTCCTCAGCTCTTGCCAGCCGGCTGCGCGGCAAGTTCCTGCTCGCGTCGAATTGTGAGCACTCGGGCAAGATCGCGGCGAGCCTGCCGGACCCGATTCGGGTCCTGCAGCTGACCGGTGGTTCCCTGGAGCCGAAGCTTCCAGATCTCTTCCCGCAGTGCGGTCTCTTCTTTCGTCAGTTCGTCGGGACCCATGCCCCGCAGTTTCGCAATATCAACAGCCATCGCTCTCGTACTCCTGGGTGACCCGGACTAGATCGAGCCGTCCCGCGTGACGAACTTGACCTTGATCGGGAGCTTGTGCGACGCCAGTCGCATCGCCTCCTTCGCGGTCGCTTCGTCCACGCCTTCCATTTCAAACAACAATCGGCCGGGCTTGACCACGGCGACCCATGCCTCCGGCGCACCCTTACCCTTGCCCATCCGGACTTCGGTCGGTTTCTTGGTGATCGGCTTGTCCGGGAAGACCCGGATCCAGATCTTGCCGCCACGCTTGATGAAACGAGTCATCGCGATACGTGCAGCCTCGATCTGGCGGGAGGTGATCCAGCCACGTCCCAGCGCCTTCAATCCGTACTCGCCGAAATTCAGGTGGCAGCCCGTCTGGGCCAGGCCCGCGCGGCGGCCGCGCTGCTGCTTCCGGAACTTGACTTTGCTCGGCATCAACATCGGATCAACCCTCTAGCTCGGCGCTCTTAGCGGAGCGCGCCTTCCGGAATCTGGATCTCGCGCGACTCGCCGCGGTAGATGTGAACTTTGATACCGAGCACGCCATAGGTCGTCCGGGCCTCGGCGAAGCCGTAGTCGACGTCCGCGCGCAGGGTGTGCAACGGCAGCTGGCCTTCGATGTACCACTCGGTACGGGCGATCTCGCGTCCGCCGAGACGGCCGGAGACCCGGACCTTGATCCCCTTGGCACCGAAGCGCAACGCGGACTCGACGGCCCGGCGCATCGCACGGCGGAAGGCGACGCGCTTGACCAGCTGCATCGCGATCGCCTCGGAGACGAGCTGCGCATCGACCTCCGGCTTGTCGACCTCGAGGATGTTGATGAACACCTCGCGGTTGGTCTTCTTGCGGATGTCGTCCTTCAGCCGGTCGACCTCGACGCCCTTGCGACCGATGATGATGCCCGGCCGCGAGGTCAAGATATTGACCTTGAGGTTGTTCGCCGCCCGCTCGATCTCGATCGCAGAAACGCCGGCGTGGCCGAGCTTCTTCTTGAGACCGTCGCGCAGCTCCAGATCCTCGTGGAGCAACTCGGCGTACTTCTTCTCGGCGTACCAACGGGACCGCCAGGTCTTGTTGAACCCGAGCCGGAACCCGTAGGGATGTACTTTCTGTCCCACTCGCTCCCCCTGCTACGCCCGGCTCTGCGGGACGTCCAGATCGATCGTCACGTGGCACGCACGCTTCAGAATTCGGAAAACACGGCCCATCGCCGCCGGGGCGATCCGTTTCATCGGCGGGGCCTCGTCGACCACAGCCCGCGAAACGAACAGGTCGTCGACATCGATGTCGGCGTCTTTGTTCTCCGCGTTGGCAATGGCGGACTTGAGCAGTTTCTCGAGGTCCCGCGAAACCCGCTTGCGCGAGTAGTGCAGGATCGTCAGTGCGTCCCCGACCGATCGGCCGCGCACCTGATCGATGACCAGACGCGCCTTCTGCGCCGACACACCGAGATACTTTAGCTTTGCTGTTGAAACCATCTCGCCTTCTCGCTTACCGGCCGCCCTTGCCGCCCTTGGCGGCATGGCCCCTGAACGTCCGCGTCGGAGAGAATTCGCCGGCCTTGTGGCCGACCATGTTCTCGGTGACGTAGACCGGGATGAACTTCTTTCCGTTATAGACGGCCAGGGTGTGACCGACCATGTCCGGAGTCAGCGTGGAACGACGCGACCAGGTCTTGATGACCTTCTTGTCGTTCTTGTTGTTCAGATCGTCCACCTTGGCTTGCAGGTGGTGATCGACGAACGGACCCTTGGAGACTGAACGTGCCATGACGGGCTACCTTTTCTTTCCGCGACGCACAATGAACTTGTCCGTGCTGCGGTTCTTGCGAGTCTTCTTACCCTTGGTCGGAACACCCCAGGGCGTTACCGGGTGACGTCCGCCGGAGGTGCGCCCCTCGCCGCCACCGTGGGGGTGGTCGACGGGGTTCATCACGACGCCGCGGACCGACGGACGGAAACCCTTCCAGCGCGTGCGGCCGGCCTTGCCGATCTTCTCGTTCTCGTGCTCGAGATTGCTGACCTGACCGATCGTCGCCACGCAGACGGCGAGGATCTTGCGCATCTCGCCCGAGGGCAAGCGGAGCAGCGCGTAGCCGCCTTCGCGAGCCATCAGCTGCGCGCCGGTGCCGGCCGATCGCACCATCTGGCCGCCCTTACCCGGGCGCATCTCGATGTTGTGCAGCATCGTGCCCAGCGGAATCTCGGACATCGGAATGCAGTTCCCGGGCTGGATGTCCGCCGCGGCCGAGCGGATCACCTGGTCACCGACCTTGACCCCGTTGGGAGCCAGGATGTATCGCCGCTCGCCGTCGGCGTAGCAGACCAGCGCGATGTTCGCCGAGCGGTTCGGGTCGTACTCGATCGTCTCGACCTTGGCCGGGATGTCGATCTTGTCCCTGCGGAAGTCGATCAACCGGTAGCGCCGCTTGTGGCCGCCACCACGGTGACGGATCGCCATGCGACCCTTGTTGTCGCGACCGCCGCTCTTGCTCAGCTTCCGCAGCAGGGGCTTGTGGGGACTGTTCTTGGAGCCTTCCACGCGCTCCAAGCTCGTCATCCCCCGGCGGCCCGGGCTGGTCGGCTTGTATTTCTTCATCGCCATCGAATTACCCTCGGATCTTCAGTCTTCAGCTTGCTTCGAAGAATTCGATTTCGCCGGAGTCCGGTGCCAGCTTGACCCAGGCTTTCTTCCACAGCGGACGCTGACCGAACCAGCGGCCGACCCGTTTCATCTTGCCGCGCACGCGCGCGGTCCGTACCGAAGCGACCTTGACCTTGTCGCTCTCGAAGATCGTCTCGATCGCCCGTGCGATCTCGATCTTGTTGGCGTCGGGGTGAACCTTGAAACAGTAGGTGCCGTCCTTCTCGCGGATGATCGTCGACTTCTCGGTGATCAGCGGCGTTCGCACCGTCTTCAGCAACTCTTTGTTCATGATGCGAGCACCTCGTTGAGGCGAACCAGCGCACTCTCGGAACAGACGATCGTGTCGTGGTTCAGCAGATCGACGATGCTGACACCGAGCGCACGAACCACCGAAAGTCGCGGGTTGTTGCGGGCGGCCAGCGTCAGGTTCTGCTCGTCCTCCAGCGGAACCAGCAGCGCCTTGTCCGCGATGCCCAGCCCGGCGCCGAGCGCCTTCTCCAGCTGACCGGTCTTGCTCGACTCCAGCTCGAGGCTCTCCAGGCAGATCAGCTTGCCGTCGCGGAACTTCTGGGCCAGCGCGGAACGCAGTGCGTTGCGGCGCATCTTCTTGGGAAAGTTCCAGCTGTAGTCCCGGGGCTGCGGACCGTGAACGGTTCCACCGTGGCGCCAGAGCGGCGAACGGTTGTCGCCGGTACGGGCGCGACCGGTGCCCTTCTGCCGCCAGAGCTTCCGGGTACCACCGGAGACGTTCTTGCGGTTCTTCGTCTTGTGGGTGCCCGCCCGGCCCGCCGCACGATAGGCCAGCACGGCCTCGTAGAGCAGGTGATTCTTGAGCGGGTAATCGAAGACGGCATCGTCAAGCTCGATCGTCCTGATCGCCTTCTTCTTCCAGTTCTGTACGGTGATCTCGGCCATGATCAGCCCTTGTCCTCGCTCGCTGCGACCGTTGCCTTCAGCGAACGTCGAATCGTCACGATCGAGCCCTTGGCGCCGGGAATCGAACCCTCCACGAGGAGCAGTCCCTTCTCGGCGTCGACCCGCATGACCTTCAGGTTCTTGCAAGTGACTTGTGTGTTGCCCATCTGACCCGGGCCCTTCATGCCCTTGAACACCTTGCTCGGTGAGGCCGACTGTCCGATCGAACCCGGGGCCCGGTGGAACATCGAACCGTGGGTGGCCCGGCCGCCGCCGAACCCATGACGCTTGATCACGCCCTGGAAGCCCTTACCGATCGTCTTGCCGATGACGTCGACGAGATCGACGCCTTCGAAGATCTCGACGGACACCGGATCGCCGGCCTTCGTCTCGTCGTCCGCCGCGATGCGGAACTCGCGCCGGGTGCGGGTCGGCGGAACGCCGGCCTTGTCGTGGTGCCCACGCATCGGCTTGTTGGCCCGTTTCGCCGCAGCCGGATCGACAAGGCCGACCTGGATCGCATCGTAGCCGTCGATCGCCTCGGTCTTGCGCTGCGTCACGACACAGGGCCCGGCCTGGATCACGGTGACCGGGGTGACTCTGCCGTCCTCGGAGAACAGCTGGGTCATTCCGATCTTCCTGCCGAGTAGTCCTTGCTGCATCACGAAACCCCCGCCTAGCCCTGAGCCGGCTGGCCGAACGCCTTGATCTCGACGTCGACACCTGCAGGCAGGTCCAGCTTCATCAGCGCATCCACCGTCTCCGGCGTCGGCTGAAGGATATCCAGCAACCGCTTGTGGGTCCGGATCTCGAACTGCTCACGGGACTTCTTGTCGACGTGAGGGGATCGAAGAACCGTCCAGCGGTTGCGCACGGTCGGCAGCGGGATCGGTCCCGCAACCTGGGCGCCGGTGCGCCGCGCCGTGTCCACGATCTCGGTCGTGGACTGATCCAGGATCCGATGATCGTAGGCCTTCAAGCGGATCCGAATTTTTTCGTTCAGCATCTTTGCGTCTGCCTTCGTGAAAAGATAAGAGTCGTTACTCGAGGATCTCGGCGACGGTTCCGGCACCGACGGTGCGGCCGCCCTCGCGAATGGCGAACCGGAGGCCCTTGTCCATCGCGATCGGGGTGATCAGCGTGACCACCAGTTCGACGTTGTCTCCCGGCATCACCATCTCGACACCGTCCGGCAGCTCGGCCGAACCGGTCACGTCGGTCGTGCGGAAGTAGAACTGCGGGCGATAGCCCTTGAAGAACGGAGTGTGACGGCCACCCTCCTCCTTGGTCAGCACGTAGACCTCGCCGCGGAACTTCGTGTGCGGCGTGATCGAACCGGGCTTGGCGATCACCTGGCCGCGCTCGACGTCGTGGCGCTCGGTGCCGCGCAGCAGCAGGCCGACGTTGTCGCCCGCCTCGCCGCGATCGAGCAGCTTCTTGAACATCTCGACGCCGGTCACGACCTTCTTGACCGTGTCGCGGATGCCGACGATCTCCATCTCGTCGCCGACGTTGACGACACCCTGCTCGATACGACCGGTGACCACCGTGCCGCGACCGGCGATCGAGAAGATGTCCTCGACCGGCATCAGGAACGGGCGATCGATGGCGCGCTCGGGCAGCGGGATGTAGGAGTCGACCTGGGCCATCAGCTCATGGACACCCTTCTGCGCCTCGGCGTCGCCCTCGAGCGACTTCAGCGCGGAGACGCGGCAGACCGGGATGTCGTCGCCGGGGAACTCGTACTGGCTGAGCAGCTCGCGAACTTCCAGCTCGACCAGATCCAGCAGCTCCGGATCGTCGACCATGTCGACCTTGTTCAGGGCGACGACGATCGCCGGGACGCCGACCTGACGGGCGAGCAGGATGTGCTCGCGGGTCTGGGGCATCGGGCCGTCGGCCGCGGAGACCACCAGGATCGCACCGTCCATCTGGGCGGCGCCGGTGATCATGTTCTTGATGTAGTCGGCGTGACCCGGGCAGTCGACGTGAGCGTAGTGGCGCTCCTTCGTCTGGTACTCCACGTGAGCCGTCGCGATCGTGATGCCGCGCTCACGCTCTTCCGGGGCGTTGTCGATCGAGTCGAACGAACGTGCCGAAACGGTCGGGTCGTTCGCCGCCAGCGAGACCGTGATCGCCGCCGTCAGCGTCGTCTTGCCGTGATCCACGTGCCCGATCGTGCCGATGTTCACGTGGGGTTTCGATCGATCGAATTTTTCCTTGGCCATCTCTTCTCGACCCTCCAGATCAGCGGCCGATCGCACCCGCTACGCGGGCGACGATCTGTTCGTTGATCGCTCTGGGAACCTCTTCGTAATGTGAAAAATGCATGGAGTAATTGCCGCGCCCCTGAGTGACGGACCGCAGCGCCGTTGCATAACCGAACATTTCCGCCAGTGGCGCAGTCGCCGAGACAATCTGCGCACCACGACCGGTGTCCATCTTCTGGATCCGCCCACGGCGAGAATTCAGATCGTTGATCACTTCACCCATGTAGTCCTCGGGCACCGTGATCTCGATCGCCATCACCGGTTCGAGAAGGACCGGCGAGGCATCGCGAGCCGCTTCCCGAAAGGCCATGGAACCGGCGATCTGAAACGCCATTTCCGAAGAGTCGACCTCGTGGAAGGCGCCATCGTACAACTCGACGCGAATGTCTACCAGGGGGTAGCCCGCAAGAACTCCAGATTCGAGCACATTCGAGACCCCGGAGCGGACCGAGGAGATGTACTCCTTGGGGATCGCCCCGCCGACGATCATGTTCTCGAAGACGAAGCCGGAGCCGGCCTCTCCCCTGGAAACCCTTAGTTTCACGTGGGCAAACTGCCCCCTGCCACCGGTTTGCCGCACGTAGCGGCACTCGCCGGGGGCGGCGGCGGTCAGCGTTTCGCGATAGGCGACCTGCGGTTTTCCGACGCTGGCGGCGACGTCGAATTCTCGCCGGAGACGGTCGACGAGGATATCCAGGTGCAATTCACCCATCCCCGCGATCAGGGTCTGGCCCGTTTCGGCATCGACGGAGACCTTGAAAGTCGGGTCCTCGTGGGCCAGCTTGGCCAGGCCCGAGGCGAGCTTCTCCTGGTCGGCCTTGGTCTTCGGCTCGATCGCCAGGCCGATCACCGGCTCCGGGAAGTCCATCGACTCGAGGACGATCGGCTCCTTCTCGGAGCAGATCGTCTCGCCGGTCGTCACCGACTTGAGGCCGACGACGGCGGCGATGTCTCCCGCCGCGACGGAATCGATGTCGTCCCGCTTGTTGGCGTGCATCTGCAGCAGGCGGCCGACGCGCTCCTTGCGGTTCGCCGCGGGGCGCCAGGCGTGGTCGCCGGACTGGAGCGAACCGGAGTAGACCCGGATGAAGGCCAGGTGACCAACGAACGGGTCGGTCATGATCTTGAATACCAGCGCCGAGAAGGGCTCCTTCTCGGAGGCCTTGCGAACCAGCGGAGTTCCGTCGTCCGGGTGCTGACCCTCGATCGCCGGCACGTCCAGCGGAGACGGCAGCAGGTCGATGACGGCATCGAGGAGCGGCTGGACACCCTTGTTCTTGAAGGCCGTACCGCAGAGCACCGGGGTGAAGAGCCCCTGCAACGTACCCATGCGCAGCCCCTCGCGAATCCGCTCGTTCTCGATCTTGGAGCCCTGGAGGTAGCTCTCGAGCAGCTGCTCGTCGCCGTCGCAGGCGGCCTCGACCATCCGATCCCGGGCGGCGGCGGCGGCCTCGCGGAGCTCTTCGGGGATCTCGATCTCCTGGGTCGGCACCTCGGGGCGCGAGGTATCCCAGGTCAGTCCGCGCATCTCGATCAGATCGATCACGCCGGTGAAGTCTTCGCCGGCGCCGATCGGCAGCTGGATCGCGACCGGCCGGGCGTGAAGCCGCGCGGTCATCGTCTCGCAAACGTGGTCGAAGTCGGCCCCGACCCGGTCCATCTTGTTGACGAAGGCGATCCGCGGAACCCGGTACTTCTCGGCCTGTCGCCAGACCGTCTCCGATTGAGGTTCCACACCGCCCACCGCGCAGAAGACCGCGACGGCGCCGTCGAGGACGCGCAGGGAACGCTCGACCTCGGCGGTGAAGTCGACGTGTCCCGGCGTATCGATGATGTTGATTCGGTGATCCCGCCAGTAACAGGTCGTTGCGGCGGAAGTGATGGTGATGCCCCGCTCCTGCTCCTGCGCCATCCAGTCCATGGTCGCAGTGCCGTCGTGCACTTCACCGATCTTGTAGTTGATCCCGGTGAAGAACAGGATTCGCTCGGTCGTGGTGGTCTTACCGGCATCGATGTGGGCCATGATGCCGATATTGCGAATCCGCTCGAATGGAGTTTTTCGGGCCACTGTCAAAGAACCACGCGCCCCCGCAACGTAGAGCGGGTCGCAGAATCCGGCGGTACCCTGACGGGCCAGCCCGGGGGGCCGAGTTACTACCAGCGGTAGTGGGCGAACGCCTTGTTCGCCTCGGCCATCCTGTGTGTATCTTCCTTTTTCTTGAAGGCCGAGCCTCGCAGCGAGGCGGCATCCATCAGTTCGTTGGCCAGGCGTTCCCGCATCGACTTCTCGGGACGCGCCCGGGAGTAGCTGATCAGCCAGCGCAGCGCCAGGGCGGTGCGGCGAGCCGGTCGAACTTCGATCGGTACCTGGTAGTTCGAACCACCCACGCGACGTGACTTGACCTCGAGGGCGGGCTTGACGTTGTCGATCGCCTTGCGGAAGACCTTGAGGGCATCTTCCTGGGTGCGCTCCTTGACCATGTCCATCGCGCCGTAGAACGTCGAGACGGCAACGGAGCGCTTTCCGTCGAACATCATGCAGTTGATGAAACGGGTGACCAGCGGCGATTGGTAAAGCGGATCGGGCAGGATCTCGCGCTTGGGGGTGCTACCTCTTCGGGACATGCTTCCGGTCTCCTCGCCTACGCCTTCGGGCGCTTGGCGCCGTACTTCGAGCGGCTCTGCTTGCGACCGTCGACGCCGACGGCGTCGAGGGTTCCGCGAACCACGTGATAACGAACACCGGGCAGATCCTTCACACGACCACCGCGGATCATCACGATCGAGTGCTCCTGAAGGTTGTGGCCGACGCCCGGGATGTAGGTCGTGACCTCGATCCCGTTGGTCAAGCGCACACGGGCCACCTTGCGCAGGGCCGAGTTCGGCTTCTTCGGGGTGGACGTGTAGACACGAACACAGACACCCCGCTTCTGGGGGCACGAGTTCAGGGCCGGACTCTTGGTGCGTCCCTTGATCGTCTTGCGCCCGTGGCGCACGAGTTGGCTGATTGTCGGCACGTTTCTCCACTCCGGCGGCGCATCTGCGCCGCGCTCGATTCCCGAATGCCGGGGCCGCAGCTCCCGGTTTTCCTGTAAATTCCGGAGCCCGTGATGCCGGAACCGCCCTCGCGAACGGGCTCGAGGCCCGAATTCCCGGCGCAAAACTCCGAGAGAATAGCAGGCATCCCGCAAACCGGTCAAGGGGACCCCCCGGCGGGCCCCCGGGCCCGGCCCCCCGGGGCGAATCACTCCTCCCGCAGGGCTCTCAGCGGATCGATGCGGGTCGCCCGGACCGCCGGCACGAGGCAGGCCAGGGCGGCCACCCCGAGCATGAGCGCGGTCGCCGCCGCGAAGGCCGCCGGGTCGGTCGCCGTGACTCCGAACAGCAGTGTTTCGACGTACCGCCCCAGCGCCCAGGCCCCGATCAGCCCCAGGGTGACCCCGACCACGGCAGCGCCCATCCCCTGCCCCATCGCCAGGCAGAGAACGGTCCGGGCCCGGGCACCCAGAGCGATCCGGATGCCGATCTCCCGGGTCCGCCGGGTGACCGAGTACGAGACGACGCCGAACGCGCCGACCGCCGCCAGGGCCAGCGAGACCACGCCGAAGGTCGACATGAGCAGCGCGTTGAACCGCTGGGGGGCCACCGCGTCGTCCAGGATCCCGGTCAGCGACTCCGCCGCCGGGAGGGGCAAGGCCGGATCGAGGCGCTGGACGATCGCCTTCAGATCTCCGAGGGGCACTCCGGCGGCGGCCCGGAGGACCAGGAAGAACCGGCGCTGCGGCCCCTGGGCGAACGGCCGGAAGAGCTGAATCGGGGCGTCCTGGGCCGGTCCGTATTGCTTGACGTCACCGACGACGCCGACGATCGTCAGCCAGGTCTCGTCGTCCTGGGCCAGCACGCGCCGGCCGATCGGTTCCCGGTCCGGGGAGAAGCGGCGCACGAACGCTTCGTTGACGATCGCCACCGGGTTCCCCTCCCTCGAATCCTCCAGGCCGAAGCCGCGGCCCCGGCGCAACGGAATCGACAGGACCTCGAAGTACCCCGGGTCGACGAAGTCGATCGCGACGTGAGTCTCCACCTTGTCCGATTGACCGGCGCTCGCCTCCAGGGTCAGCGAACCGTCGATGAAGCGGACGCCCCGGGTCGGCAAGCCGGTGCTGACCCCTTGCGACTCGACCGCCGGAAGGTTCGCGGTCGCTCCGACCAGTTCGTCGACGAAGGCGGCGACCTTCGCCGTTGCGTCGTAGCGATTCTGCGGAAGCTCGACCCCGAGCACGGTCACGTTCGTACTCTGGAAGCCGGGTTCGACCTCCGTCAACTGGAGAAAGCTGCGCAGCAGCAGGGCCGCCCCGACGATCAGCAGCACCGACAGCGCGAGTTCGGCGGCGACGAGGGAGTGCCGCGCCAGCCGGCGAGCCACCGGCGAGCCTCCGGCGGTGCCTGTGCCGCGCTTGATCGTATCGATCAGGTCGACCTGCGAGGCGCCCAGCGCCGGAAGCGTGCCTGCGACGAGCGCGGTGAACAGTGCCGCGGCGAGACTGAACAGCAGCACGGATCCGTCCATCCCGATCTCGTCCACCCGCGGGAAGTCGCCCGGCAGACGAGCGACGATCCATTGCAACGCACCGTGGACGATCAGCATGCCGCCCAGCGCGCCGAGCAACGACAGGACCAGACTCTCCGTCATCAACTGGGCCAGCAGGCGACCCCGCGACGCCCCGAGGGCCGCACGCACCGCAAGCTCGCGCTTGCGGCTGGTGGCCCGGGCCAGCAGCAGGTTCGCGACGTTGGCGCAGGCGACGAGCAGCACGAGGCCGACCGCGCCGAACAGCAGCAGCAACGCGGGCCGCACCTCACCGACGGTCTGATCCATCAACCGCGTGCCGGAGAATCTCCAGCCCTCACCGAACGGCAGGTTCTCGGCGAACCCCTCGGTCCGACTGTCGATCTCGGCCTGAGCCCGGGACAGGGTCACGCCTGGTTTCAAGCGGCCCAGGGCGGCCCGCTGCCAGCGGGTCCAGGCGTGGCCCTCGCCACCGGCCGACACCGGGACCCAGATCTCCGACGATCGGCCGGGGAAGCGGAAATCCTCCGGCATCACGCCGATGACGGTGTGCAGACGGTCGCCGAGGGTGATCACCCGGCCCACGACGCCGGGATCGGCGGCGAAGATCCGGACCCAGAGGTCGTGACCGAGGACGGCGACCGTCGGCTGGGCCAGCTGATCCTCGCCGACCCGGAATCCTCGCCCGAGTCGCGGTGCGACGCCGAGGAGCGGGAACAGGTTGGCCGAGACGGCGGCGCCCTCGAGGCGCACCGGTTCTTCCGTGCCCGAGAGGTCCAGCGTTCGGGTCCGGTAGCCCGCCAGCCCTGCCAGAGTCTCGCTGTTCTCCGACAGCGGCGCGAACGCGCCGTCGGGAATCGGCATCCCCTGCCAGCCGTGGAGTTCGTTGTACCCCTCCAGGGTCACCAGCTGCCCCGCATCCGGATAGGGCAGGTCGCGAAACAGAACGGGATGCACGACGGCGAAGATCGTCGCCGTCGCCCCGATGCCCAGGGCCAGAGTCAGGACGGCAACCACGGTGAAACCGGGACTCTTGCGCAGGCCGCGCAGGGCCAGGCGCAGATGCTGGGCCAGCGCGTCCAGTCCGGCGCCGATACGCACATCACGTGTGTCGTCCTGGACCCGGGGTCGACTGCCGAGCTCGAGCCGTGCGAGACGGCGCGCCTCGGCCGGCGGTTTGCCCTGGCCCTGCTTCTCCTCGACCAGTAGGTCGAACAGCGCGTCCAGTTCTTCGGCCAGCTCCCGCTCCACCCGGCGGCGGCGGAAAAGGTTACGGGTCAGGCTGGCGATCCGGGCGGCGAGCGGCACGGAGTACCTCCTCAGGTTGCGTCGAGCACCTGGGCCACGGCGGTGGTGACGCGGTTCCATCTGCGAGTGTCGGCGGCCAGCTGACGTCGGCCGGCGGGGGTCATGCGGTAGAAGCGGGCCTTGCGGTTGTTCTCCGAACGACCCCACTGCGAGGCGACCCAGCCCTCCTGCTCCATGCGATGCAACGAGGGAAAGAGCGATCCAAGGCTGACGCGAACTTCGCCGTGGGTGATCTGTTCCAGGCGGCGGGTTATGCCCAGCCCGTGCAGCGGCTCGAGGGAGAGGGTCTTCAGGATCAACAGTTGCAGCGTGCCCTGGGGTAACGCGGTTCCGCTATCGGACATCGGTGGCCTCCTATCCGACTACGATAGGAACAATACCGGAACTCCTATCGAAGCGCAAGAGGAGCTCTCCGGTTTCGTTTGGCACCCGAGAAAAGAGAAGGGGGCCAGTTGGCCCCCTTCCCAAAGAACGATCTGCACTCGGATACCGATCACACGGAAGTATCAGGCTCCGATCCCGCAGCGGCTGCCGCCGCCGCGCGAATCATCTCCGCGAATCGATCCGTGTCGAGCTCCATCTCGGCCTCGGCCGGCCCTTCGAGGGGGAACTCTTCCTCCATCCGTACCGGAGCATCCGGCGGAATCTGGAGGTCGGTGTAGGTGCTCATCCCCGTGCCGGCCGGGATCAACCGGCCCATGATCACGTTTTCCTTGAGTCCGCGAAGGAAGTCGACCCGGCCGGAAATCGAGGCCTCGGTCAGCACCCTGGTGGTCTCCTGGAAGCTGGCGGCTGAGATGAACGACTCGGTCGCCAGGGAGGCCTTGGTGATCCCCAGCAGCAGCGGACGTCCGCGAGCCGGGGTGCCGCCCTCGCCGAGAACACGTTCGTTCTCCTCGACGAAGCGGAAGCGATCGACCTGCTCGTCGACGATGAACTCGGTGTCGCCCGGGTCCTCGACCTTGATCCAGCGCATCATCTGGCGAACCACGACCTCGATGTGCTTGTCGTGAATGTGCACGCCCTGGAGCCGGTAGACCTCCTGGACGCCGTCGAGCAGGTACTGCTGCAGTTCGCGCTCACCGAGGATCTCGAGGATCTTGTGCGGGTCCTTCGGACCGTCGGTGAATGCGTCACCGGCGTTGACGCTCTCGCCCTCCTGAACGGTGACGTGGAGCCCCTTGGGGATACCGTACTCGCGCTCCTCGCCGTCGTCGGTCTTCACGAGTACCCGGCGCTGTCCCTTGACGATCTCGCCGTAGTGCACGACACCGTCGACCTCGGCCATCACGGCCGGGTCCTTCGGATGACGCGCCTCGAACAGGTCGACCACGCGGGGCAGACCACCGGTGATGTCCTTGGTCTTGGTCGTCGCGCGAGGGATCTTCGCCATCACGTCGCCGGCACGCGCGTCGGCACCGTCCTGGACCATGATCGTCGCGTGAACCGGAAGCAGGATCTTGCGCTGGTTCTTGCCGGAAGCGTCCTGGAGGAGCAGTTGCGGGTGCTTCTTTTCGTCCTGGGACTGGATGATCACCTGCCGGGAGAGGCCCGAGACCTCCTCGACCTCCTCGCGCATCGTCACACCGGCCTCGATGTCGTGGAAGCGGACGGATCCGTCGATGTCGGTCAGGATCGCGAAGTTGAAGGGGTCCCACTCGGCCAGGGTCTGCCGCGCTTCGACCGTCTCGCCGTCGGCGACCTCGATCACGGCGCCGTAAACGATGTTGTAGCGCTCCCGCTCACGGTTCTGACGATCGACGATCACGATCGCGCCGTTACGGTTGATCGCGACCGGCTTGCCCTCGCGATTCGCCACGGTGTTGAGGTTCTCGTAGCGCACCGTGCCGGCGTTGCTCGACTCGACACTGCTCTGCTCGTCGACGCGGGCCGTACCACCGATGTGGAAGGTACGCATCGTCAGCTGGGTGCCGGGCTCACCGATCGACTGTGCGGCGATGACGCCGACCGCCTCGCCGAGCTCGACTTCCTTGCCGCTGGAGAGGTCGCGGCCGTAACAGCTGACACAGACGCCCCGGGCGCACTCGCAGGTGAGCACCGAACGGATGGCGACCGACTCGATACCGGCGTTCTGCACGGCACCGGCCATGTCCTCGTCGACCATCGTGTTTCGCGGAACGATCACCTCACCGTTGACCGGGTCGAGGATGTCGTCCAGCGTCACGCGGCCGACGATCCGGTCGCGCAGCTCCTCGATGATCTCGCCGCCCTCTTCGATGCGGCTGACCTCGAGACCCTCGATCGTCTCGCAGTCCTGCTTGGTGATGATGACGTCCTGGGAGACGTCGACGAGTCGGCGGGTCAGGTACCCGGAGTTCGCCGTCTTCAACGCGGTGTCCGCGAGGCCCTTGCGGGCGCCGTGGGTCGAGATGAAGTACTGCAGCACGTTGAGGCCTTCGCGGAAGTTCGCCGTGATCGGCGTTTCGATGATCTCGCCCGAGGGCTTGGCCATCAATCCGCGCATTCCGGCGAGCTGGCGCATCTGCTGCTTGGAGCCACGAGCACCGGAGTCCGCCATCATCAACACCGGGTTGAAGTCGCGGCTGCTCTCCTCGATCCGGGTCATCTCGCGGAACATCGCCTCGGAGACCTTCTCGGTCGCCTCGGACCAGATCGCGATGACCTTGTTGTACCGCTCACGGTTGGTGATCAGACCGTCGAGGAACTGCTGCTCGACCTTGATCTGCTCGTCGCGGGCGGCATCGACGACCTTGGCCTTCTCCGGCGGGACGACCATGTCTTCCACGCCGACCGAGACGCCGGCCATCGTCGCGTGCTTGAAGCCCAGCTCCTTGAGCTGATCGACGACCTCGACGGTGGCGTGAACGCCGTGCCGCAGATGGACGTAGTGCACGAAGGACTGCAGCGCCTTCTTGTTCAGCGAACCGTTGAGGAACGGAATCTGCTTCGGTGTGGCGTCGTTGAACAGCACGCGGCCGACCGTCGTCTGCAGGCGGTAGTCCTTGACGTCCCGCTCCGGTGCGCGGACGACGCTGTCCCGTTCCTTGGGCGGCAGGGTCGTCAGGTCGATCAGCCTGCCGGTGTAGCGCAGGACGATCGGCGTGAGCGTCTCGACCTGCCCGGCGGCGTGGGCCAGGATCACCTCTTCGGTGCTGCCGAACAGCCGGCCCTCACCGATGGAGCCGGAACGCTCCTGGGTCAGGTAGTAACAGCCGAGCACGATGTCCTGACTCGGATTGACGATCGGCAGGCCGTTCGCCGGGCTGAGCACGTTGTTGGTCGACAGCATGAGCACCATCGCTTCGACCTGCGCCTTGGCGCCGAGGGGGACGTGCACCGCCATCTGATCGCCGTCGAAGTCCGCGTTGAACGCGGTGCAGACGAGCGGATGGATCTTGATCGCCTTGCCCTCGACGAGGACCGGCTCGAAGGCCTGGATGCCCAGGCGGTGCAGCGTCGGAGCGCGGTTCAGCAGAACCGGGTGCTCCTTGATCACCTCTTCGAGATAGTCCCAGACCTCGGGACGGGCCATCTCGACCATTTCCTTGGCGGCCTTGATCGTCGAGACCAGCCCCTCTTCCTCGAGCTTGTTGTAGATGAAGGGCTTGAACAGCTCGAGCGCCATCTTCTTGGGCAGGCCACACTGGTGCAGCTTGAGGTCGGGACCGACGACGATCACCGAACGGCCGGAATAGTCGACGCGCTTGCCGAGCAGGTTCTGCCGGAAGCGGCCCTGCTTGCCCTTGATCGTGTCCGAGAGGGATTTCAGCGGGCGGTTGTTGCTGCCGCGCAGGACCCGGCCACGACGGCCGTTGTCGAACAGGGCGTCGACCGCTTCCTGCAGCATGCGCTTCTCGTTGCGCACGATGACCTCGGGGGCCTTGAGGTCGAGCAGCTTCTTCAGTCGGTTGTTGCGGTTGATCACGCGACGGTACAGATCGTTGAGATCCGAGGTCGCGAAACGGCCGCCGTCCAGCGGAACCAGCGGACGCAGCTCCGGCGGAATCACCGGGATCACGTCGAGGATCATCCACTCCGGACGGTTGCCGGACTTGCGGAAGGCGTCGAGAACCTTGAGCCGCTTGGCGAACTTGAGTCGCTTCTGCTGCGAGGTCTCGCTGCGCATCTTCTCGCGGATCTCTCGCGCCTGGGTCTCGACGTCGATGTGAGCCAGCAGCTCCTTGATCGCCTCGGCGCCCATGCCGGCGTGGAACCCGTCGGGGTACTTGTCGTACAGCTCGCGGTACTGGTCCTCGTTGAGGACATCCTTTTCCTGGACCTCCGGGCAGTCGCCGACATCGATGACGACGTACGCCTCGAAGTAGAGGATCCGCTCGAGCTCGCGCAGCGTCATGTCGAGCAGATGCCCGATCCGGCTCGGCAGGCCCTTGAAGAACCAGACATGACTCACCGGGCTGGCGAGTTCGATGTGGCCCATGCGCTCGCGGCGCACCTTGGACTGGGTCACCTCGACGCCGCACTTGTCGCACACGACCCCGCGGTGCTTCATGCGCTTGAACTTGCCGCAGAGACACTCCCAGTCGGTCACCGGCCCGAAGATCTTGGCGCAGAACAGGCCGTCTCTTTCGGGTTTGAACGTCCGGTAGTTGATCGTCTCGGGCTTGACGACCTCACCGTACGACCAGGATCGAATCCGCTCCGGACTCGCCAGGCTGATCCGGATCGCATTGAAATCGTTGATCGTCTTGGCTTTGTCGAACAAGAATGACGGTCTGCTCACGTGGCCTCCCGCTTAAATCGTGGACGCGCTCGTGCTGTCGGCACGATCGCTCAGGAGCTCGACATCCAGGCACAAACTCTGCAGCTCGCGAACCAGGACATTGAACGACTCCGGTAGTCCGGGCTCGACCGCAGTCTCGCCCTTGACCAGAGCCTCGTAGATCTTCGTCCGACCGTAGACGTCATCGGACTTGACCGTGAGGAGTTCCTGGAGGATGTGCGCCGCGCCGTAGGCTTCGAGCGCCCAGACCTCCATCTCTCCGAACCGCTGACCGCCGAACTGCGCCTTGCCGCCCAGCGGCTGCTGGGTGATCAGGGAGTAGGGTCCGATCGAGCGGGCGTGAATCTTGTCGTCGACCAGATGCGACAGCTTCATCAGGTAGATGTAGCCGACCGTCACGGGCTGGTCGAAGCGTTGGCCGGTAACACCGTCGTAGAGGTGAATCTTGCCCGACGAGGGAAGATCCGCCAGCCTCAGCTGGGTCTTGATCTCTTCCTCTTCGGCTCCGTCGAAGACGGGTGTCGCATAGCGCACGCCGTGCTCGAAGGCTTCGGCGGCGCGGATCACCGCGTCGTCCGAGGCTTCCTCCAGACGCTTGCCGCGGAACTTCGCGGGCAGGATTTCGCCGAGCCGCGTGCGCAACGCCTTGACCGCCTGGCTGCGCTCCTTGACCAGCGCCTCCTCGATCCAGGCGCCATGCTTCGCCGCAGCCCAGCCAAGGTGCGTCTCGAGCACCTGGCCGACGTTCATGCGCGACGGCACGCCCAGCGGATTCAGTACGACCTCGACCGGCGTTCCGTCGGGAAGGAACGGCATGTCCTCTTCCGGCAGCACGCGGGCGATGACGCCCTTGTTGCCGTGGCGGCCGGCCATCTTGTCGCCGACCGAGAGCTTGCGCTTCATCGCGACGTAGACCTTGACCATCTTGATCACGCCGGGTGCGAGTTCATCGCCCTTCTGCATCTGCTCGATCTTCTCGTCGGCGAGCTTCTGCAGGATCTTGATCCGCTTGTCGGTCCGCTCCTCCATCGTCTGGATTTCGGTGTACGTCGCGGACTTCGTCGGCTTGATCGCGCGCAGGGTGTCGGTGCCCATCGTCGACAGGGCCTCGACGGTCAGGCTGGCTCCGGCTTCGAGCAGGACGTTGCCGCGACGATGGTCGACGACCGGCTCGGCGGCGGTGTCGCCGACCAGCAGCTCGACGAGCTTTTTGCGGTCCTCCTCGCGGATGATCCGGATCTGGTCGCCCAGGTCGCGGCGCATCCGGATGATCTCGTCCTCTTCGATCGCCAGCGCCCGGCTGTCCTTCTCGACGCCCTTGCGCGAGAAGACCTTGACGTCGACGACGATGCCGTCGATGCCCGGAGGCGTGGTCAGCGAGGCATCGCGCACATCGCCCGACTTCTCACCGAAGATCGCGCGGAGCAGCTTCTCCTCGGGAGTCAGCTGGGTCTCGCCTTTCGGCGTGACCTTGCCGACGAGGATGTCGCCGGACTTCACCCGGGCGCCGATGCGGATCACGCCGGCCTCGTCGAGGTCCTTGAGGAACTCCTCCGAGACGTTCGGGATATCCCGGGTGATCTCCTCGGGGCCGAGCTTGGTGTCCCGCGCCTCGATCTCGAACTCCTCGATGTGGATCGAGGTGTAGGAATCTTCCTTGACCAGCTTCTCGGAGACGAGGATCGCGTCCTCGAAGTTGTATCCGCGCCAGGGCATGAAGGCGACCAGGATGTTCCGGCCCAGCGCCAGCTCGCCCTGCTCGGTGCAGGGGCCGTCGGCCAGGACGGTGCCGCGCTCGACGCGCTGCCCCTCGCGGACGATCGGGCGCTGGTTCATGCAGGTGTTCTGGTTCGAGCGACGGAACTTCACCAGCGAGTAGATATCGGCGCCGAAGTCCTCTCGGCCCTCGGCACCGACGCGGACGATGATCCGTCGCGAGTCGACGACATCGACGACGCCGGAGCGCTTGCAGATGACGACGGCACCGGAGTCCTGGGCGGTCTTGCCCTCCATTCCGGTTCCGACGAACGGCGCGGCGGGGCGGACCAGCGGTACCGCCTGGCGCTGCATGTTCGAACCCATCAACGCACGGTTCGCATCGTCGTTCTCGAGGAACGGAATCAGCGACGCGGCGACGGAGACGAGCTGCTTCGGCGAGACGTCGATGTACTCGACATCCTCACGCGGGACCAGCTTGAACTCGCCGGCACGACGGGCGTTCACGCGCTCGTTGACGAAGGCACCGTCTTCGTCGAGATGCGCGTTCGCCTGGGCGATGACCGATTTGTCCTCTTCCCAGGCACTCAGGTAGAACGAGTGCGGCTCCGCTTCGGGAGCGACCTTGCCGGCCTTCTCGATCCGCTGCCGCTCCTTGGCGAACTCGTCGACACGCATGACGTCGTCGAGCTTCATACCGCTCTCGCCGGTGCGCACGATCCGCACGTAGTCGAAGACACGACCGTCGTCGACCTTGCGGTACGGCGACTCGATGAAGCCGTAGTCGTTGATCCGCGCGTAACACGACAGGGAGGAGATCAGTCCGATGTTCGGGCCTTCCGGCGTCTCGATCGGGCAGATACGTCCGTAGTGAGTCGGGTGAACGTCGCGCACCTCGAAGCCGGCGCGCTCACGGGAGAGACCACCTGGCCCGAGGGCCGACAGCCGACGCTTGTGCGTGACCTCGGAGAGCGGGTTGGTCTGATCCATGAACTGCGACAGCTGGCTGCTGCCGAAGAACTCCTGGATCGCGGCCATGACCGGCTTCGCATTGATCAGATCATGCGGCATCGCCGTCGTCATTTCCTGGTAGACCGACATCTTCTCCTTGATCGCCCGCTCCATGCGCACCAGTCCGATGCGGAACTGGTTCTCGAGGAGCTCGCCGACGCTGCGAACGCGGCGGTTGCCGAGATGATCGATGTCGTCGATCGTGCCCTTGCCGCCCTTGAGCTTGAGCATGTAGCCGAGCACGGCGAGGAAGTCCTCACGGGACGGGGTGCGATCCTCGCCCTTGTCCCAACGCTCCTTGATCTCCGCGGGCCACTCGGATTCCTTGAACCCGTAGAGCTTCGTGTTGAACTTGAGACGTCCGACCCGGGAGAAATCGTAGCGTGCCGGGTCGAAGAACATGTTGTTGAACAGCGTGCGCGAGGACTCGACCGTCGGCGGATCTCCGGGGCGCAGCCGCCGGTAGATCTCGAGCAGCGCGTCGTGCTGGCTCTTGACCGGGTCCTTGGCCATCGTCTCCAGCAGGGTGTCACCGACATCCTCGCGGTCGGGGAAGACCGTCTCGAACTCGTTGATCCCACGGGCGATCAGGTCGAGCAGGACCTCTTCGGTCAGCGGGTGCGCCGACTCGAGCAGGACCTCGCCGGTATCCGGGTCGACGATGTCGCCGACGGAGAACGCGCCTTCCATCTCGGCGTTTCCGACCGGCACCCACTTGATCTTGGCCTTCTCGAGCTCCTTGATCTGGGAGGGCTTGATCATCCTCCCCTTCTTGACCAGCTCCTCGCCGGCCTTGTTCGTGACCGACGCACGGGCCTTGGCCTTGCGGTTCGCCAGGCCCTGTCCGACCTCGAACGAATACTTGCCGTCGTCGCACTTCACCCGCACCGGCGTGTAGAAGTGGTTCAGGATGTCCTGATCGGTCTCGAGACCCAGGGCGCGCATGAAGATCGTCGCAGGGAACTTGCGCTTCCGGTCGATGCGAACGTGCAGCAGGTTCTTGTGGTCGGTTTCGAACTCGACCCAGGACCCGCGGTACGGGATGACCTTCGTCATGAAGGTCGTCTTGTTCGCGTCGGACTGGAAGAAGACACCCGGGCTGCGGTGCAGCTGGCTGACGATTACACGCTCGGTGCCGTTGATGACGAAGGTGCCGTTGTCCGTGAGCATCGGGATCTCACCGAAGTAGACCTCCTGCTCCTTGATGTCGCGGATGCTACGGGCTTCGGTGTCCGGATCCTTGTCGAACACGACAAGCTGGATCGTCACCTTCAGCGGGACCGTGAAGGTCTGGCCGCGCTCCTGGCACTCTCCGACGTCGTACTTGAACTTCAGCGCCACCGGCTCGCCGCACTGATCGCATTCTGCGACCACCACCGGCGTCAGGTTGCCGCAGTCCTGGCAGATCACCTCGCCACCGACCGCGTTGGGAGCTACGAGTCGCTTGCTGCAGAACTTGCATTCGCTGCGCAGGCGCTCGATCCCCTGAAGCTCTCCGCACTTGCACTCCCAGTTGCCGATCGTATATTCGACGAACTCGAGGGAGCATGTGTTGCGGAAATCGCTGATCGGGAAGATGGACTTGAAGACGGCCTGCAGGCCGACCTGGTCATCGCGGTCGGAGGGCGCCGCAAACATCTGCAGGAACCGCTCGTACGAGCGCTTCTGCACCTCGATCAGGTTCGGCGTCGGAATCGCCGTCTGGATCTTAGAGAAGTCGGCCCGGCCACGGGCCCCGTTCAGTACTTCGGCCATCTGCTAGACGACCCCCTTACGCGTACCGCGGGTAGCGGCAAACGTTCAAGGAAATGACACACTTCGAGACGGCCCTCACGAGGAGAAGCCGTCCCGGATGAACTGCGAAAGAACCGGCAACCACGAGATCTACTTGATCTCGACTTTGGCGCCCTGCTCCTCGAACTTCTTCTTGATTTCCTCGGCCTCGTCCTTGGTCACGCCTTCCTTGATCGGCTTGGGCGCGCCGTCGACCAGGTCCTTGGCCTCTTTCAGTCCGAGGTTGGTGACTTCGCGGACGGCCTTGATCACGTTGATCTTCTTGGCGCCCACTTCGGTCAGCACGACTTCGAACTCGGTCTTCTCTTCGGCGGCCTCGCCACCAGCGACGGCGCCGGCAGCGGCGACAGCGACAGGTGCGGCGGCGGACACGCCCCACTTCTCTTCCAGGGTCTTGACCAGGCTCGCAGCCTCCATCACGGTCAGCGAGCTCAGGCTCTCGGCAATTGCCTCAAGATCGGCCATTTCGGGAAACCTCCTAATACCTGCGTACGTTCTTTCGCGTTCAGGCTAGATGTTGAACTGAATCTTTTCGTTTACCTGCAATTCAATGCGCCGGACTACTCCGCCGCTCCGCCGTCGGCCTGGACCTTGGCGTCGAGGACCCGGGCGATCTGGGTTCCCGGAGTCGCCACCAGGCGCACCAGCGTGGTCGCCGGGGTCATGATCAGCGCCAGCAATTGTGCCTGCAGCTCGGGCAACCCGGGCAGCGAGGAGAGGTGCTCGACGCCCGCCTGATCCAGCGTCTGGCTGGCGTCGATCACCCCCGCCAGCAGCTCGATCTGGGGATTCTCCTTGACGAACTCGGCCAGCGTCTTCGCCAGCACGACGGGATCGCTCTCGTGAGAGGCGACCGCGCACGGACCGGACAGCTGATCGGAGAGCAACTCCAGCGAGGTGCCTTCGGCGGCACGCTTGGCCAGCCGGTTCTTGACCACCCGATAGGTGGCGCCGACCTCGCCGAGCTTCGCCCGCAGATCGTTGACCTGGTTGACGGTCAGCCCGCTGTACTGCGCCAGCACGAGATGCGGACGGCCGCTGAACGACTCGTTCAGCTGCTTGATGAATTCGACTTTCTCGGCGCGGATCACGATTGCACCCCTAGGCTTCGACGGTGGACAGGTCGATCTGCAGGCCCGGCCCCATCGTCGAAGCGATGTAGAACGATTCCAGATAGCGCCCCTTGGCGGCGGCGGGCTTGGCCCGTACGACCGCGGCGAGCAGCGCCTTCGTGTTCTCGACGAGCTTCGTGTCGTCGAAGGACAACCGGCCGACCGGAACGTGGACGATCGCCGTCTTGTCGACGCGGAACTCCACCTTACCGGCCTTGATCTCCTCGACCGCCGCCTTGACGTCGAACGTCACGGTGCCGGTCTTCGGGTTGGGCATCATCGCTCGCGGCCCCAGCACGCGGCCCAGCTTGCCGACCTCGCGCATCATGTCCGGCGTCGCCACCACGGCGTCGAAGTCCAGCCAGCCCTCCTGGACCTTCTTGACCATCTCTTCACCGCCGGCGAAGTCGGCACCGGCCTGCTCGGCCTCGCTCACCTTCTCGCCACCGGCGATCACCAGCACGCGCTTGGACTTGCCGGTTCCGTGGGGCAGCACGACGGTGCCGCGCACCATCTGATCGGCATGCTTCGGGTTGACCCCGAGCTTCATGCTGACCTCGACGGTCTCGTCGAACTTGGCGAAGGAGGCCGAGCGCATCGTCGCGACAGCCTCATCCAGCGGATAGGGTCGCGCCTCGACTTTCGCCGACGCCTCCTTGAATTTTTTTCCGTGCCTGGGCATTCCAGCGCTCCTTCTCAGCCCTTGATTTCGATGCCCATCGACCGCGCGCTACCGGCGATGATCAGCATCGCGGCCTCGACGGTCCGGGCGTTCAGGTCGGTCATCTTCGTCTTGGCAATTTCTTCGAGCTGGGCCTTGGTGACCTTGCCGACCTTGTCGCGGTTCGGCACTCCGGAGCCCTTCTTGAGTCCCGCGGCGATCGCCAGAAGCGTCGAGGCCGGAGGCGTCTTGGTGATGAACGTGTAGGAGTGATCCTGATACACGGTGATGACGACCGGGGTCAGCACACCGCCGGCCTTCGCCGTACGGGCGTTGAACGCCTTGCAGAAGTCCATGATGTTGACGCCGTGCTGACCGAGCGCCGGACCGACCGGCGGCGCAGGCGTCGCCTTGCCGGCGGGAATGTGCAGCTTGATCTGCCCGATGACCTTCTTTGCCATTTACCGCGTTCTCCGTATGCCCTAGGGCTTCTCTACTTGCAGGAACTCGAGTTCGACCGGCGTCGCACGGCCGAAGATCGTCACCATCACCTTCAAGGTCGAACGGTCCTCGTTGACCTCTTCCACCTGGCCGGTGAAGTTGCTGAACGGACCATCGACGATTCGTACCGCTTCGCCGACTGCGAACTCCTGCTTCGGCTTCGGTTTGTCCGCCGCGACCGAGATCTGGTTGACGATCCGCGAAACCTCTTCCTCGCTCAGCGGAACCGGCTTCGTACCCGTGCCGACGAACCCCGTCACCTTCGGCGTATTCTTGACCACATGCCACGCGTCGTCGGACATCGTCATCTTGACCAGCACGTAGCCGGGGAAGAACTTACGAGTCGAGCGGCGCTTCTTACCGTCGCGAACCTCGACAACCTCTTCCGTCGGAATGAGGATGTCTTCGATCACCTCGGTCATTCCCATCGCTTCGGCACGCTGGCGCAGGCTGTCCCGCACCTTGGCCTCGAAGCCCGAGTAGGTGTGAACGATGAACCACTGCTTGTCGGACACCGGTCCAGCGCTGTCGTCGGCGACGTTCACTTGAAGACCTCGAAGATGCGATTCATCCCCTTGCTCAGGAAGATGTCCACGATCCACAGATAGAATGCACAGAAGAGTACCGTGACGATCACGACGACGGTCGTCCCGTAGACTTCCTTGCGCGTCGGCCAGGTAGTCTTCTTGAGCTCCGCCACGACCTCGGCAACGAACTGCTTCAGTTTTCTGAACTGCTCGACCACGGCTCTTCTCTCCAGCAGCGCGCGAGCGCTGCTTAGCGGGTTTCCTTGTGCGAGGTGTGCTTGCGGCAGTGACTGCAGTACTTGCTGAACTCCAGCTTGCCGGTCGTCTTCTTCTTGTTCTTGGTCGTGTTGTAATTGCGGCGTTTGCAATCACTGCACTGTAGTGTCGCCCGGTCTCTCATTTATTCGAGGATCTCCGCGACGGTTCCGGCACCGACGGTGCGGCCGCCCTCGCGAATGGCGAACCGGAGGCCCTTGTCCATCGCGATCGGGGTGATCAGCGTGACCACCAGTTCCACGTTGTCACCCGGCATCACCATCTCGCGACCCTCGGGCAGCTCGCAGTTACCGGTCACGTCCGTCGTGCGGAAGTAGAACTGCGGGCGGTAGCCCTTGAAGAACGGTGTGTGACGGCCACCCTCCTCCTTGGTCAGCACGTAGACCTCGGCCTCGGAACTTCGTGTGCGGCGTGATCGAACCGGGCTTGGCGATCACCTGGCCACGCTCGACGTCGTGGCGCTCGGTACCGCGCAGCAGCAGGCCGACGTTGTCGCCCGCCTCGCCGCGATCGAGCAGCTTCTTGAACATCTCGACGCCGGTCACGACCTTCTTGACCGTGTCGCGGATGCCGACGATCTCCATCTCGTCGCCGACGTTGACCTGACCCTGCTCGATACGACCCGTGACCACCGTGCCGCGACCGGCGATCGAGAAGATGTCCTCGACCGGCATCAGGAACGGCCGGTCGATCGCGCGCTCCGGCAGCGGGATGTAGGAGTCGACCTGCGCCATCAGCTCATGGACACCCTTCTGCGCCTCCGCGTCGCCCTCGAGCGCCTTCAGCGCCGAGACGCGGCACCACCGGAATGTCGTCGCCGGGGAACTCGTACTGGCTGAGCAGCTCCCGAACCTCCAGCTCGACCAGGTCCAGCAGCTCCGGATCGTCCACCGCGTCGACCTTGTTCAGGGCCACCACGATCGCCGGGACACCGACCTGACGGGCGAGCAGGATGTGCTCGCGGGTCTGGGGCATTACCGAGCGAGCCGCCGAGACGACCAGGATCGCGCCGTCCATCTGGGCGGCGCCGGTGATCATGTTCTTGATGTAGTCGGCGTGACCGGGGCAGTCGACGTGGGCGTAGTGACGGTTGGCCGTCTCGTACTCCACGTGAGCCGTCGCGATCGTGATGCCGCGCTCCCGCTCTTCGGGCGCGTTGTCGATCGAATCGAACGAAGTGCCACGATCGCGTCGCCAGCCTTGGCCAGCGTCATCGTGATCGCCGCCGTCAGCGTCGTCTTGCCGTGATCCACGTGACCGATCGTGCCGATGTTCACGTGGGGTTTCGATCGGTCGAATTTCTCCTTGGCCATGACCATGTGCGTTACTCCTCTGCTGGGCGGCGTTGCCGCTGTGACCGTTTGGCGTTGGCCGCGTCCCTTCCACGTAGTGGAGCCCATGACCGGATTCGAACCGGTGACCTCTTCCTTACCAAGGAAGTGCTCTACCGACTGAGCTACATGGGCAGGCTCGATCCCGTCATCCTGTTCCTTCGCTCGCCCTGTTGCTCATTGGCCGACGCACCGGCGCCGCGAATGGAGCGGGAAACGGGACTCGAACCCGGCGACCCTCAGCTTGGAAGGCTGATGCTCTACCAACTGAGCTATTCCCGCCCAAAGCTCCATCACCACACATCGTCTAATAAGTTTCCGACAGCAACGATCCCCGTTATCGCGGGGAGCCAATGGTGGAGGGAGAAGGATTCGAACCTTCGTAGGCCATAGGCCGGCAGATTTACAGTCTGCTCCCTTTAACCACTCGGGCACCCCTCCAGAAAGGCATCTCGTGGCTATCTTCTATTCGGCTTTGACCACTTCCCCGGTGCCGCCTGTCCCGTGCTTACCGGCCGTCCAGCATGGAGCTGGCGAAGGGACTTGAACCCCCGACCGGCGGTTTACAAAACCGCTGCTCTACCAACTGAGCTACGCCAGCGCTTTGGTAAACCGCACGATGCTATCAGCGGCCTTTGCATAATTCAAGACCGCCCGGTTGCCGTTCGACGCTGCCGGAGCGCCTCGAAAAGTAGCACACCAAGCGCAACTCCGACATTCAGGGACTCGACCCCGGCCTCGAGGGGGATCTCGACCAGGGCATCGCAGGCCCGGGAGGTACCCGGCCGGAGGCCCCGGGATTCCCCTCCCGCCACCAGGATGATGCGGCCGGTCAGGTCGATCTGGTCCCAGGCGGTAGCGCCCCGGGCGGAGAGTCCGATCGCCCGGAATCCCTGTTTCTTGAGCGCTTCCAGGCGACGGCCGGTCTTCGGCTCCCGGGCCACCGGGACCCGTTCGACGGTACCGGCGGAGGTCTTGATCGCCGCCGGGGTCAGGCCGACCGTCGACTCGCCGGCCAGCAGGACACCACCGACTCCGGCCCCGGCACAGGTCCGGATCGACGCCCCCAGATTCCGCGGATCGACGATGCCGTCGAGCAGCACCAGCACTCGCCTGGTCCTCCCGGGCGACCCGGCGGCAGAGTTCGCCCGGATCGGCGTACTCCAGCGGTGCCACGATCGCCGCGACCCCCTGGTGGACCTGGGATCGCCCGACCTTCCGCGCCATCACCTCGGGCGGGAGATAGGTGACGGGAACGCCGGACTCCCGGGCCTGACGGAGGATCCGGCCCAGACCGCGCTGTCGGTCCCGGATGCACAGGATCCGCTCGATCGAGCGCGGCCGCGCCTCCAGCCGTTCCATCACCGGATGAACGCCGAAGATCAGCTCGAGGGTTTCGTCGGCGAATTCCTGATCCCCGGAACGCCGTTGCTGCCCGGGTCGGCCACCGGGACGACGGTCAGCCGGCACGACGCAGCAGGGCGGCGGCCTGGCAGGCCGCACCCTCTCCCCTTCCCAGAGCTCCCAGCGTCTCCAGGGTGGTCGCCTTGAGACCGACACGGTCCACATCGATGCCGAAGCAGCCGGCGATCGTCGCTCGCATCTCGTCGGCGCGGGGTCGGATCTTCGGTCGCTCGGCAAGCAAGGTCAGGTCGAGGTTGACGATCTCGTATCCGGCCTCACCGATGTGCCGGGCGACCTGGCGCGTCAGATCCTTGCTGTCGGCGCCGGCCCAGCGGTCATCTTCCGGGGGGAAGAGTTTGCCGATATCTCCCAGCGCAGCGGCGCCGAGCACGGCGTCCATCGCCGCGTGGAGCACCACATCAGCGTCGGAATGGCCGTCGAGTCCGTCGACACCCTCGAAATGCACCCCGCCGAGCACCAGCGGGCGGCCCGGGGCGCAGCCGGTGGATATCGAAACCGTCCCGATCCGGATCTCCATCGGCGAATTCTCCACGGCGCCCCGCGCCTCGGCCAGGTCGTTCGGTTCCGTGATCTTTCGATTGCCGGGGTCGCCAGGGACCACGGCGACCGGGTGACCGGCCTTCTCCAGGGCCGAGGCCTCGTCGGTCACTTCCGGATCGGAGGCGGTATCCGCCAGCGCCTGTCGCAGCCAGTCGGTCCGGGAACCCTGAGGGGTCTGGGCCAGACGAAGCACGCTGCGATCGACGGTCTCGACGACGCGCCCGGCGGCATCCACGCGCTTCACCGTGTCGGATACGGTCAGCCCCGGAACGGCGGCACCGGTCTCCCGGGTGGCCCGGATCACCGCGTCGATGACGCTGCCGGGGACGTTCGGCCGGGCGGCGTCGTGAACCATGACGAAGGGAGCGTTTCCCGCCGCCTCGAGCCCCCGGGCCACCGAGTCTGCCCGCCGCTCCCCGCCGGCGACGACATGCAATACACCCGGCCAGCGACGGATCTCGCGGCCCCGGGCACCGGCGGCCTCTTCCGCCGAGAGCACGACGACGACGCCGCGAACCGCCGGGTGGCCGGCGATCGCCGTGACGGAACGCTGGAGCACGGTTCCACGGCCGAGGGGCTGGAACTGCTTGGGGAGATCGGCGCCGAAGCGGGTGGACGACCCCGCGGCGACCACGACCGCGGCAAAATCCGGTGCAGCCACTAGATCTCCATCAGCTCCTGCTCTTTGTTCTTGCAGAGCTCGTCGATCGCGGCGGTGTGCTCGTCGGTCTTCTTCTGGATCCCGTCGAGGGCCCGGTGGGCGTCGTCCTCGGAGATCTCGCCGTCCTTTTCGAGCTTCTTGACCTCTTCGTTCGCCTCGCGGCGGCCCTGGCGCACGGCGGTCTTGGTCTCCTCGGTCATGCCGCGGACCTTCTTGACCATCTCCTTGCGGCGCTCCTCGGTCAGCGGCGGGATCGGGATGCGGACGACCTTGCCGTCGTTGGAGGGGTTCAGCCCGAGCCCCGACGTCATGATCGCCTTCTCGATCAGCGACAGGACCGAGGGGTCGAAGGGCTGGGCGACGATCATCGTCGCCTCGGGCACCGACAGCTTGGCGACCTGATTCAGCGGGGTCGGCGTGCCGTAGTAGTCGACCGAGATGCCGTCGAAGATCGAGATCGACGCGCGTCCGGTGCGGATCGTCGAGAGCTTCTTCCGGCCGTCGGCCACCGAGGCGTCCATCCGCTCGTCGGCGCGCCGCATTACGTCATCGATGTCACTCATTCGCGCTGGCCTCCGTTCACGATCGAGCCGACGTCCTCTCCCTCGACGACGCGACGGAGGTTGCCCGGCTCCTTGATGCTGAAGACGACGATCGGCATCTGGTTGTCCATGCAGAGCGTGATCGCCGTGGTATCCATGACCTTCAGTTCCTGCTCGAGCACCTGCAGATAGGTAATCTCGTCGTAGCGCGTTGCCGACGGATCCTTGACCGGGTCGGCCGTGTAGATGCCGTCGACCTTGGTCGCCTTCATGATCACGTCGGCGCGGATCTCCATCGCCCGCAGCGCCGCGGCGCTGTCGGTGGTGAAGTAGGGGTTCCCGGTGCCGGCGGCCAAGCACGACGACCCGCTTCTTCTCCAGGTGGCGCAGTGCCCGGCGCCGCAGAAACGGCTCGGCGACCTGGCGGATCTCGAGGGCGCTGAGGACCCGGCTATCGACGCCCTGGCGCTCCAGGGCAGCCTGCATCGCCAGCGAGTTGATCAGCGTCGCCAGCATGCCCATGTGGTCGGCGCTGACCCGATCCATCGTCCCGCCGGCAGCGGCGCCACGAAAGATGTTGCCGCCACCGACGACCAGGGCGACCTCGACACCCAGCTCGCGGATCTCGGCGATCTCGGCGGCGAGGCGATCGATCACCACGGCGGAGATACCGAAGCCCTGGTCGCCCATCAGGGCTTCGCCCGAGAGCTTGAGCAGGATCCGGCGGTACTTCAAGGCCATGTCCGCCCCCCCCAGTCGCAACGGCCCCGTGGTCCGTGCCCGGCCGTCAGTCAGCTTCGCCGAGCACGAACCGGGCGAAGCGGCGGACCTGGATGTTCTCGCCGATGAGGGCGACCGTCTCGGTGATCAACTGCCCGACCGTCTTGTCCGGGTCCTTGACGAACGGCTGCTCGAGGAGGCAGTTCTCGGAGTAGAACTTCTCGATCTTGCCCTCGACGATCTTGTCCACGACCTTCTCGGGCTTGCCCGCTCTTGAGGGCCTGATCGCGGGCGATCTCGCGCTCGTCGGCGAGGACCTTGTCGGACACCTCTTCGCGGCGTACGAAGCGCGGAGCAGCAGCGGCAACGTGCATGGCCACGTTGTGCACGAGTTCCTGGAAGTCGTCTCCCCGCGCGGCGAAGTCGGTCTCGCAGTTGACCTCGACCAGCACACCGATCTTGCCGCCGGTGTGGATGTAGGAGCCGACCAGCGCCTTCACCGGTGGCCCGGCCGGCCTTCTTGGCGGCCGGCGGCCACGCCCTGCTTGCGCAGGAGCTTCTCCGCCGCGGCGAGGTCGCCCCCGGCCTCGACCAGCGCCTTCTTGCACTCCATCATGCCCACGCCGGTCTTCTCTCGGAGTTCCTTTACCATGTGCCGCGGTGATGCTCCATCTGATTCCTCAGATCTCCTTCCAGCCCGCTGGGCTGGTGCGAGCAGTCTGCATCAAAAGCCCCGACCGGCCGTGCCGCCGCGGGCGTCGGATCGGGGCCGGCCCGACGTCACTCGCCGCGAACCGACCCTTCTCGGCGGCGTACCGCCGCGGAAGGGCGCCGGCTCGGCCGCGTCGCCTGGGCGTGCGCCGGCACACCGCGCGCCTGACGGGCGGCGGCTAGCGCGTGGCCTCGGCGACACGCTCGCGCGGGCCGTCGGGCAGGAGCGTCGGCCACCCCCTGCGTCGCGGCGACATCGTGCTCGGGCTCGGACGTTGCTTTGCGAGGCGGTCTCGAACGTGGCACGACCCTCGATGATCGTGTCCGCGAAGCTTCCGACAACCAGCTTGATGGCGCGGATCGCGTCGTCGTTGCCCGGGATCGGGAAATCGATCGGACTCGGGGTCGCAGTTCGTGTCGACGATGGCGATCACCGGGATGCCCAGCTTCTTCGCCTCGGCCACGGCGATCTTCTCGCGGGCCGGGTCGATCACGAACACCGCCTGGGGCAGCGCTCCATGGTCTTGATGCCGGAGAGGGTCTTGGCCAGCTTCGGCTGCGTTCCTTCTCGAGCCGCGACAGCCTCTTTCTTGGTCATCGCGCTCGATCTCTTCGCCGTTGACGATCTCTTCCAGTTCACGCAGGCGGTCGATGCGACGGCGGATGGTCGAGAAGTTGGTCATCGTTCCGCCGAGCCAGCGCTGGTCGACGTAGTACATCCCGCAGCGGTTGGCCTCCTCGACGATGACCTCCTGGGCCTGACGCTTGGTGCCGACGAACAGCACGGTGCCGCCCCGGGAGCCCAGGTCCGAGACGAAGTCCAGCGCCTCGCGCAGCCTTCGGGAGGTCTTCTGCAGGTCGATGATGTAGATGCCGTTGCGCGCACCGAAGATGAACGGCTTCATCTTCGGGTTCCAGCGTGCGGGTCTGGTGACCGAAGTGGACGCCGGCCTCGAGCAGCTCCTTCATGGTGACCGAAACCAAGAACGCCTCCTGCCTTTCGCGCGGCACCGGCCTTCGACCCGGAGAGCATTCCTATCGTTTGGAGAACTGGAACCGCTTGCGCGCTCCGGGCTGACCGTACTTCTTGCGCTCGACACATCTCGGGTCACGGGTCAGGAAACCCGCCGACTTGAGCTTGGGTCGAAGCTCGGGATCGTATTCGATGAGGGCACGGGACACGCCGTGCCGGGCGGCACCGGCCTGGCCGGTGAAACCGCCGCCGGAGACCCGGACGAAGACGTCGAACTTGTCGTTCGTCTCGGTCAGTCCGAAGGGCTGCCGCAGGATCATCTTCAGTTCGCTGCTGAAGTAGTTATCGATGTCGCGGTCGTTGATCGTGACCTTGCCGGTACCCGGCCGCAGGTAGACCCTGGCGGCGGAACTCTTCCGGCGGCCTGTTCCGTAGTACTGCACGGTTTCACTCACTCTGCGCTCTCCTAGCTGGCCCGGATCGCGTCCGGAATCAATAGCGGCTGCGGTGCCTGGGCCTGGTGAGGATGCTCGGTACCGGCGTAGACCTTGAGCTTCTTGATCATCTTGCGACCGAGGGGGCCCTTGGGCAGCATGCCGCGGACCGCGTTCTCGATGATTCGCTCGGGGTACTTGTCGCGCAGCTTCTCGGCGGTGATCTCGCTCAGGCCGCCGGGATACCCGCTGTACTTGCGGTACTTCTTGGTGCCCCACTTGTTGCCGGTGAGCACGACCTTCTCCGCGTTGAGGACGACGATGTGGTCGCCCCCGTCGAGGAACGGGGCCCACGTCGGCTTGTGCTTCCCACGAAGGTGAGTCGCGACGACGGTGGAAAGGCGGCCGAGGGTCATCCCCGCGGCATCGACCAGCCACCAGTCACGTTGAATATCACCCTGTTTCGGGACATACGTATTCATTGCC
>CALNYP010000068.1:0-42315 GCA_942490715.1 uncultured bacterium | reverse complement strand
TAGACGATGCCGGTCGGGAGCGAGAGCAGCATGTAGAAGCAGGCGGCGTACTGCCGCGGATCGAGAAACACACCGAAGATCTGCTGCCCGAGGCCGGCGGGAACGGCGGCAACCGGTGGGGCGGGGGAAGCGGCCGCAGCGGCTCCGGCGGCCGTCTCCGACGCGGCTCCCGGCCCACGCCCCGGGGCGCGGCGGGGCGCCAGTGCAGCGGCGACCTGGACGTCGGCATCGAGGTACGCCTCGGCGACCTCCTCGACGCTGCCGAATGTCTCGACAAGCCGCCGGACGAGCTCGCCCTCGTCGACTGCGTCGTCACCCTCGGTGGTCAGCGCGGCCCGCTCGTTGTTGATGAAGTCCTGGGTGTCGTTGAGCGCATCCTGGACCAGCGCCGGGTCGGCCGCCGCCAGCCGGCTCCTCAGCCGCTCCACGTACTCGGCGCAGGTACGAATCTCTTCAGGCATCTTCCTTCCCTCCGACCACGGCCTCGACGAAGTCGCGAGTGCGGGTCCAGGCCTGTTTCCACGATTCGAGGGTTTGCCGTCCCGCCTCGGTGATCCGGTAGTAGCGCCGCGGCGGCCCACTGACCGACGGTTCGACTTCGCTGACCAGCAGGCCGTTCCGCTCCAGCGACCGCAGCAGCGGGTACAGCGTCCCCTGCTTCATCAGCGGGGTCCCGCCGGCGGCGGCCTCGAGCTGCTTGGCGATCTGGTAGCCGTACATCGGCTCGGTCGCGACGCTCAGGAACGCCAGGGTCACGAGGGAGACGGTTCCTGCGTTGAGCTCCTTCTGAAATTTCCTGAGGGTCTCGGATGGCTCGGGCAACGGCTTCCTCTCCGTGGTTGGCGATTGGTTGATTCACTGTAGCAGCTACTAAACGGTACTGTGTAGTACACATTAACAAAAATCAGAAAAAAAGAGCCCCCGGGAGAGGATCGGCTCCGGACACGACCTCCTTACCTGTCGAAGAGAGTTCACGAAACCATCCCGATATCGAGGAAAAGGGGGTCATGATGCGAAGAATCCTGATGAGCTTGTCCGTGCTGGCGCTGGTCGTCGGCGTCTCACCGATGGCCGTGTCCGCACCCTGGTGCGGCTGGACCGCCGACCAGGCCCGCAGAGCCTGCGTCGCCGATGCCTGGGCCGGGTTCCACCTGGCCCGGGGGATCTGTGCCAACCAGAGCCCGACACCGATCCGTGCGGCCTGCGGGAGAGCGGCCCGTACCGACCGCGACGAGTCCTTCGAGGAGTGCGAGGCGCAGTACGACGCCCGGCTGGAACTCTGCGAGACGTTCGACGGCGAACGCTACTTGCCGGACTTCAGCCCGGAGAACTTCGTCGAACTCAACGCCAAGGGCTTCGTCGACAACCCGTTCCTGTCGCTGACACCCGGCGACACCCGGGTCGTCCGCACCGGTGACGACGGTCAGGAGCTCGTGGTGATCACGGTGACCGATCGGGTCCGCGACGTTGCCGGCGTCCAGTGCCGGATCGTCGTCGATGCGGCGATCGAGGTCAGCAGCGGCGACGACGATGACGACGGCGACAAGAACGGCGGCGTGGAGTACGAGGCCCTCGAGTTGACCGACGACTGGTTCGCGCTCCACGTGAACGGCGATGTCTGGTACTGCGGCGAAGCGGTCCAGAACTACGAGGACGGTGAACTCACCGATCTCGACGGCTCCTTCGAGGCCGGTACGGACGGTGCCCAGCCGGGGATCCTGATCGAGGCCAACCCGATGGTCGGCAACGTCTACCGTCAGGAGTTTGCCCTCGGCGAGGCCGAGGATGTCGCCGAGGTCGTCTCCCTCGCCTCCGGGCCGGCGGCGAAGGGCGGAGGCGCGTTCGATTGCAACGGTGTCTGCCTGCAGACGTTCGACTCGTCGCCCCTGGACCCGGGCCACACCGAGTTCAAGTACTACCTGCCCGGCATCGGCTTCATCTTCGCCGAATCGATCGAGGACGGCGAGTTCACCGGCGAGGTCGAGGAGGTCGTCTGCCAGGGCGATTCGATCGCGATCCTCAGCGATCCGGCCTGCGGGATCGAGGATCCGGAGCTCCTGCTCGAGGTGCTCTGCAGGCTGTCGCCGGACACCTACTGCGACTAGTTCCGACCGGGGCAGATCGGGCGATGTGGAGATACATCCGGTCTGCCCCGTCTCCTGGCCGTCGTGCCGTCAGAAGGCGATCGACAGTCCGATCAGACCCTCGAACTGGAACGCGCCGCCGCTGGAGAACGTCACCGAACAACCCACCCCGCCGCAGACCCCGTTGAGCTTGACGTCGCTGACCGTCAGGTAGCCTCGCCCGTCGAAGCGCAGGCCGAGGCTCTTCCCCAGCGGGAGAATCGCTCCTCCGCCGACCATCAGATTGAACGCGAACTCGTCGCTGAACCCCGACGGGTCGGGGGTGGCCCACGTGGCGCCGACCCCTGCGGTGACGAACCACTGAGCCTGCTGCTCGCGCTCGATCCGGTAGACCCCGGCGAACTCCAGGTAGTGGACATCCAGATCCAGTGCGTCGCTGGCTGGCTGGAAGATCCCGGTCTCGAGGGACGTCTGCTGCATGCTCCAGGAGAACGAGAACCAGCGGGTCGGTGTGCTCTCGAAGTCGAGGGTCAGCCCGACCACCGGGAGCGGATCCTCGGTCTCGCCGAATCGCGCGCCGGTGTGGATCGTCAGCTCCGATCCGGCGATCGCGGCCGATGAGGCCAGCAGCAGCGCCGCGGCGAGCAGCGTGACCGGGAGTCGTTTCGGGATCTCGACCATGGAGGCGAGAGTCTAGCCCAGATCGCTCCTTTCGGGTGGCTCGTCCAGTGCGCTCGTGACACAATGCGCCGGCCGTCGAAACACCGTGAGAATCCGGTGCAATCAAGGATCGCAGGGAGGCTCCGATGATCGAGGACCGCAGAACGCCGCGCACCCGGAAGGTTCCGCTGAGCCAGGCATGCGTGTTCGCATGGATCGTGGTCACGCTGCTCGCCGCCGCACCGGCCACCCTGGCCGCCGACGAAGAAGGCTGGGACTTCGACCTGACCCTCTACATGCTCGGAGCGGCACAGAGCGGCAGCAACACGATCCGGGGAATCGAGGCCGAGGTCGACCTGAGCTTCAGCGAGATCTGGAGCAACCTCGAGATCGGCGGGATGTTCCGGTTCCGGGCCGAAGGCGACCGCTGGCTCGTACAGCTGGATACGATCTACATGCAACTCGCCGCGGACCTCGAGAACGTCACCGGCTCGATCGATTTCGACCAGACCGCGATCGAACTGGCCGGGGGCTACCGCCTCAAGCCCCGGCTCGACCTGCTGGTCGGCGGACGCTACAACCGGATCGGCGGCGGTGTGACGACCAACATCATGATGGAGCGGCGAATCGACGGCAGCGAGACCTGGGTCGACCCGTTCGTCGGCATCGCCTGGAACCCGTCGCTCTCGGCGAAGTGGGAGGCCCGCCTGCGGGCCGATATCGGTGGTTTCGACGTCGGCTCCGATCTCGCCTGGCAGCTCTCGGCGCTGCTCAACTGGGATTTTGCCAGGCGCTGGTCGCTGGAGTTCGGCTACCGCATCCTGGACATGGACTACTCGACCGGCAGCGGCAATGAACTGTTCCGCTACGACGTGGCGAGTGAGGGGCCTCAGGCCGGCGTGACCTTCCGCTTCTGATCTCCCGGCGGCGTCCGCCGGCACCGCCGACGCCGAAGTTCAATCCTCCGGCGGTTCCCCCGACGGGGCCATCTTGACGATCCTCGGCTGGAACGTCGCCAGCGGCTCGACCAGCTCGGCCTGGGCCGCCATCACCCGATCGATGTCCTTGTAGACCATCGGGATCTCGTCGATCCCCGCCGAGAGCACCGTCACGTCCCGTTCGTGGAGCAGACCGCGCACGTCGGACCAGGAGAAATTCTTCCGGGCCTGGGTCCGGCTCATCACCCGCCCGGCGCCGTGCGCGGCGGAGTGGAGGAGTCGGCGGTTGCCCTTGCCCCGGGCGATGTAGGTCGTCGAGGCCATCGACCCGGGGATGATCCCCAGCACGCCCTTGCCCGCCGGAGTGGCGCCCTTGCGATGCACGATCAGCGTCTCTCCGTCGTGCTCCTCCTTCCAGGCGAAGTTGTGGTGGTTCTCCAGGTCGAGCAGCACCTCGGCGCCGAGGGCGTGCGCAGGATCTGGCCGGTGAATGCAGGTCGTGATTCGCCGTCGGCGTAGTCGCCCCATCAGCTCCATCGCACTTGTCGCCCCCATCCTTCGCACTCGGGGTGCTGCTGCATCGCCAGCTTGCTGTAGTGCCCGGCGATCGTCGCGCCGGCGCCGCGGCTGCCGCTGTGGCTGAGCAACGCCAGATACCGGCCCGCTTCGAGACCGACCTGGTCGTCGTCGGTCTCGAAGACGCCGAACTCGACGAAGTGATTGCCGCTGCCGCTCCTGGCCAGCTGGGACCAGGCCTTGTAGTTGGCAGCTCGGACCCACGTCCATCACCGGGTGATCGCGGCGATCCTTGAACGACGCGCCGATGCCGAAGCGGGTCTCGGTCTCGATCGCCTGGGCCAGCCGGGCCGGGTCCCGCTGCAGCATCGCCTCGGGCAGGTCGAGGACGGTCAGCTTGACCCGGCGGCGATGTCGACACCGACCGAACTCCCACGAAGTGGCGATGCCGCTGCCGCTCGGCAGACCGAGCTGCGGATCGCCCAGGCCAGGTCCTTGCCCATCCCGGTGGGGCGCGTGAGCGGGGCTGACCGACCAGTCGGACCTCCGTCGAGCGTCGTCGCGGTCGCCCGAGTGCCGGCGTTTCCTGCGTTTCATCTGCGGCACCCCCGCCGCCATCGTACCCGGTATACTCCCGCAAATGGGAGCGCGTAAGACCGCGGCGTTCTGTTCGTCGACATCAGCGACAGTTCGAGACTCTATCGCGAACTCGGTGACGACGGCGCCCGGCGGGTCGTCCTCCAGTCGCTGGATCTGCTGGGGTCGACGGTGGAGTCCCACGGGGGAAGCATCGTCGATCGGATCGGCGACGAGCTGATGTGTACCTTCGCCACGCCCCCCGAGATGGCGATCGCCGCCATCGAACTCCAGCGCCAGATCCGCGATGCGCGGGTACGCGGCGAGTTGCCGCCCTACCTCGGCGTGCGGGTCGGATTTCACTTCGGCCCGGTGCTCTGCGACGGTCCGCGGATCTTCGGAGACACGGTCTATGTCGCCCGGCGGATGGCATCTCTGGCGAAGACGCAGCAGATCCTGACCAGCGCACAGACCGTACGGATCGCGATCGGAGTCGGGCAGACCGTGCGCTTCGTCGACCGGACCCGGATCAAGGGGCGCGAGGAGCCGTTCAAGGTCTACGAGATCCTCTGGGATCCGGAGATCGCCACCGTCACCGGCACCCAGGCCTCCTTGATGACGACGACCGGTGCCGAGCCGCCCAGGCTGATCGTTTCGTACAACGACGAGGAGTTCCAGGTCGATCCGGCCCGGCCTCGACTGACCATCGGCCGGGACGCCGGCTGCGATATCAAGATCGAGGACTCCCGGGTCTCCCGGTTGCACGCACGGATCGAGTTCCGCAAGACGAGCTTCTACCTCTCCGACGAGAGTACCAACGGGACGTTCCTGTTCGAGGGTGGCAACGAAACGCCGATCCGCCTCCATCGCCGGGCCCATCGCCTGGAGGGCGAGGGCAGCGTCCTGCTGAGCCGCCCTGGCCGGGGGAAGAGCCTGACCCTGCAGTACCGCACCGACCGGCCCGACGGAACTCCGAGCCGGGAAGACTTCACTCAGGAGATCGGCTGACGGTCAGGCGGACGGGCTGGAATCGCGACGGTACGATGCGGTTGGCCGAGTCGCGGACCGTGGCGTCGCTGAAGGCGAGCGCGGCATCGCCGGCGGCCACCGCGATGAACTCCAGGGTGCAGAGCGGCCCGTCACCGTCGACTCCGGGCTCCTGGCCCAGTCGCGACAGGCCGACCACCGCCATCCCGCCCCGGCGGGAAGGTGCAGCGACGAACATCGTCGCATCCGCGCCGCCGCCGCGCAGGAAGCTTCCTTCCGAGCCGCCCTCGAAGCGCAGCACCGAAGGGTCGAAGGTCACGTTGAACGGGACGTGGGCGACGTCGGTGGCGCCGAAGATCGACACCGTGACGGCAACGCGATCGCCGACCTCGACTCGCGACGGAGCCACGGACAGCTGAACCCGAACGCGGTCCTTCCCCGGTTTCCCCTCGGCCGCCGCGATCGCCGCCGGATCGACGAGCCCGATGAATCCGAGCAGCCCGGCGCCGGCGAGGATCCCGACGAGCCAGCGGTCGCGGACACTCCGACGGCCTCGGCGAGTGACGCCGAAGCGCGTCACGGGCGGCTCCGGTGGTACTGGTGGCAGGTCAGGCAGCTGTCACCGGCACCGGAGGAGGTGTGGCAACCGGCGCAACTCTCCTTGCGGTGGCGCAGCATGCCCAGGGCGGCGTCCGGGGCCTCGGGTTCGGCCTCGGCTCCGGCGTCGGCTTCGACGACCGCTTCGGCGATGGCCTCGGCGGCCGGCGGCTCCGTGAACTGATGGCAGCCGCTGCAGCCGTCGGCTCCCAGTGGTGGATGCAGGTGCGAGGCGTGGCGGAATCGCCCGTAGCCGATCGACCCGGCCGAGCGACCCGCCGCATTCCAGTCGACCTCTGCGGCCTGCTCGTCGATCGAGTGACAGCGCAGACAGGCGGTGCGCAGGAACCCGCCACGGGTCGTTCCCTCGAAGGCCAGTTCCCGGAGATGGCCGCGGTAGTCGTCCTCGCCCTTCGCCGCGCCCGGGGCGCCGTAGCGCACCAGCGCGTCGATCCAGGCCTTGAGGAAGGCGTCGGCGTGGCCGGTCGGCCGATAGGTCACGGCGACATCGCCGGCATCGATCTGCCACCCCGCCGCCGAGGACGGCACGTCCCAGTCCGGCCCCTCGTCGGTCGCCGGTTCGACCTGCCGGCCTTCGAGGTCGGCGGCCACATCGCGCAACCAGCGCTGCTGATAGGCCTGCAGCGTGAATCGTGAGCCGTTCAGCTGTTCGGTGAGCGCCGCGATCTCCGGATCGGCGACGGTCCCACCGAAGACCCGGGCGAGACGCTCGACGAGGGCGTCCGCGTCGCCGGCGGACAGCTCGAGGATCGCGCGCTTGATCGCGGTGATCAGGGCCAGCTTGGGGTCGTCGGTGTCGGGATACCACTCCTCCGGGATCCAGTCGACGTCCTCGTCCTCCAGCGCGCGAAGCGCGTCGAGGGCCTCGTCGTCCCCGCCGAGCAGCAGCAGCAACAGCCAGCTCAGTTCCGTTCCGGCCGCATCCTCGGGCCAGTACGGATCGGACTCGTCGAACTCGACGTACGGAAGCTGGATCATCGCTGTCCGGTTGTCCTTGATCCGGTCGCCGTGATGGTCGGTCCGGCCCTGGGAGTGGCAGCCGGCGCAGGAGCCGGCAAACGGCTGGATCCGCATCCGGTCGCCGGAGGCGTCGAGTTCGTGGCAGCCGCGACAGTCGAAGTCGCGATCGCCGAAGTGATCGCTCTGCATGTGGCTCAGGTGATCGAAGGGGATGCCCGCGGGAGTTCCATCGTCGCCGGTGACCCGGCGAGAGCGGAACTCCGGATGCCCGTCCGAGAACGAGGCGAACTGGACGCGGTGACAGGCCTGGCAGCGGTTGTCGCTCATCGCGGCCATGTCGTGGCCCGGTCCGCGATGCTCCACGTGACAGGTACTGCAGGCCAGGTCGCCGTCGGGAACGCCACCGCCGAGTCGGGCCAGGGCGAAGCGGGCTCCGGCCTCCGCCGGAGCTGCCAGGGTCGCCGGGTCGACGCTGTGGGGGGGCGAGGGAGTGCGCTCGCTCGGCCTCGGTCTTGCCGAAGTGACAGTCGAGACAGTTGTCACTCTCGCTGGCGTGGCCCGCGCCCCCGGCGAACGCCGCGACGAGCCAGCGGGAACGACCGTCACGGGCGGCGTTGTGGCAGCTGCCGCAGTTCTCGGTGGCGTCGCCGGACGCGGCGATGCCGGCGTGACCCGCGGTCAGCGGACCCGGCGAGGCCCAGTCGGCCCACCAGGGTCCGAACAGCAGCAAGGTCAGCAGACCGATCGACAACGCGACGGCCGAAACGACGAGCCGGCCGCGCCGGGCCCGCAGCGTCGGTTGTGGCTGGCAGACCGCATGGGTCGGCTCGGGCCGGGAGCAGCTACCGTCGGGCAGCGGGCCCTGGCTACAAGGACCGCCGAAGGCCCCCGGGCGCGTGCAGATGTAGCGGTCACCTTCCTTGCCGGGAGTACAGCGGCCCTGCACCTTGGCCGTACAGCGTCCGCGGTGGTCGGGACCCATCGGGCAAGGGTTGCCGTCGGCGGCCCAGCCACAGGACCACTTCTGGGTCGGCCGCTCGTACTGGCTGTCCCGGAAGCCGGTCGATTGCAGTCGGGAAGTCATCAGGACGCTCCCCGGAACGCGTGGACCAGCACGACGTGGACGACGATGAAGACCAGCATCGCGTAGGTCAACGGGATGTGGACGAACAGCCAGCCCTTGAGCGTGCCCTGTAACGCGTGGTGGTAGTCCAGGCTGTCCTTGGCCTCGATCAGGCCGGCGAGCTCCTTCGCCGCCTCGCGTTCCCGATCGCCGAGGTAGCGGTCCAGCGAGGCGAGCTCGGCCAGCAGTCCCCGGGAGCGGCGGCTCGACTGGGCCAGGTGGCGCCAGAAGTGGCGCGGACCGGCGAAGAAGTCGGCCAGCCGTTCGGTGTAGAAATCGGCGAGGGTGCTGGCGTGGGCGACCTCGACGCAGTCGACGACGAGCTGCTCGGCCTGTTCCCGGAGCTTCCGCCGGAAGACGGGGATGCGCTCGAAGATCACCTCTTCTCCGCGCACGGCAAGCCGCGGTGGCACCGCGCGGCTCAGAAACAACCCGACGATGCCGCTGCCGGCGACGGCGACGAACAGCGTCGCCAGCACGACCTCGATCCGGCCGTTCGGCCACTGAAAGCGGAGATGAACCAGGAACGCGACCAGGGAGAGCATCCCGCCGTAGGCGTGAAAATGCAGCCAGGTCGAGGCGCGGACCAGTGGCGGATAGGTCAGCTTCTTCCTGGCGTTGTACAACGTCAGGAACAGGGTCAGCGTCAGCAGGATCCAGCCGGAGAGATACGCCGTGTCCCGGAGGGACAGGCTGCGCCCGATGACCCAGAGCCCGAACGCGATCGCCAGGCCGCTGCTCACGACGATCGCCCGTCGTCGACGCGCGGCGCCGGTCACGAGCGGTTCAACCACTGCCCGAGGCGGTCCGGGTCACCCATGTCCAGACGCACCAGGGCGTCGTGGGGGCAGGCGCGCTGGCAGGCCGGGCCGCCGGAGTGGTCGATGCAGAGATCGCACTTGGTCGCCTTGACGATCGGCAGCCCGCGGCCCGGGTCGATCATCACGGCGTCGTCCTGGGCCTGGTCGCGCACCTCGACCATGCGGATGTTGTCGTAGGGGCAGCTTCCCGCGCAGACACCGCAACCGATGCAGGTGACATCGTTGATGATCACGTTGCCCGATTCCTGGTCCCGGTGGATCGCGCCGGTCGGGCAGCCGATCATGCAGACCGGATCGACGCAGTGCATGCAGGCGTTGACCAGCATCTGATGGCCGAAGGTCTTGCCGTGCCGGACGAACCTCGGGTTGTTGTCGTGGCCGGTGGCGCAGGCCCGTACGCAATCGTCGCAGCGTACGCAGCGGTCGAGGTCGATCATCATCGTCGACGTGCCGTTGATGTAACGGTTCTCGACCAGGAACTCCATCATGTGCGGATCGATCGACGTCGGTGCGGAGGGCCGGGCGCCACGAGGCGTTGCCGGCGCCAGTTTCTCCGGCGGAATGCTGGGGAGAATCAACTCCTCGCAGCTGCGGGTCGGAATCCGTACGACGTCCACGTAGCCCAGCGCCCGCAGCGACGCCGCCAGCGGAACCTGCTCCTCACCGGAGGCGTTGTGCGCCAGCTCCGTCAGCCCGTAGACGTCTCCGCGACCGAGGTAGCTCAGGGTGCGTTCGCCGCTGCCGTAGCGGACGCTGAGTCGCGCGAATCCGGCGCGGATCAGGATCAAACCGTTGGGGTAATGCCCCTCCTCGGCGAGGACCGGCTCCTTGTACAGCGGGTTCGCGCTTCCCTGTTCCCGGGCCTCGGCGTAGGTGCCGTACCAGTCGAATTCACCGTAGGTTTCGAACTCGGCGACCGCGGCGATCGCCTGCATCTGCTCGGCGGTCAGGTTCTCGAGCAGGGGAGCGCCGCGCAGCATCGTCGCCAGCCCGAACCGGCGATACTGATCGTCGACGTACTTGCGCAGCTCGTCGTCGTACTTGCGCAGCTCGCGCAGCCCCTGCCAGCGGATCTCGAGCAGCTCGGCATCGCTGTCGGCCAGGACCGTCGCGGTTCGCGGGATCCGGCCCAGCGCCGCCAGTTCGCCGAAGATCTCTCCCGTCGTCATCTTCTCGTTCGCCGTCTTCTCGAAGACATCGGGGAACGCATCGACCACGTTGCTCAGGTTCCGGGCGACCAGCGGGGAACCCGCGCCGCGTCCCTCGTCGGCGTCGCTCCTGTGCATCTGCGGGTAGCGAGAGGCGTCGCGACTCTCCGGCGACCGGGCGCCGGTGAATAGCCCCTTCAGCGAGCGGAACCAGCTCGTGCTCCGGCGTTCCCGCCGTCCGATCGCGACCGGGTCCAGCCCCTTGAAGATCACCCGCACGCTGCCGTCGAGGATCAGGAAGGCCGAGTTTCCGTAGTCGCCCTGGCGCACGACCACGTCGCCTTTCCGGTAGCGACGGATACGGGTGTCGTTCTCCAGGATGCCCCGCAGGGGCATCGATCGGGGGAAGCGATCCGCGGCCATCGCCTGAAACGGGGGCGCCGAGAGCAGACGATCGACGTCGGCCGCGGACATCGGCCGGGCGGCACCGACGTCCGCCATGTCGAGGGCGAACGGCAGGTCCCACCGCTTCGGCCGATCCATCACCTGGGCAAGAGCCACGATGTCGTCCTACTTGTGAGCGGTACCCTTCGAGTCGGTCGGGATCAAACTGTCGAGAGCCGCCAGGTCGCCGACCTTGCCGACGAGACCCTTCGCGGCCCCGCCCAGGGCGTCGGCCTGGGCCGTCGTCACGGCGGTCGACTCGTCGACGCTGGCCGGTAACTTGCCCAGGGCGCTGCCGAGCTCGGCGACCGGCGCGGCCTTCTGGATCGCGTCGACCTTGGCCCGTGCCCGGTTCACCCGCTCGACCATCGCCTTGTGGAAGGCGCCACCTTTCTCCTGGACGTTGGCCAGGTTACGCAGGCTGACCTCGAGATCGACCAGAGAGCCGATGACGTACAGCTTGCGGCGCTCTTCGGCGCTGAACTCGCGGTTGGTCGGGCTGGCCGGCGCCCCGGAGGAACTCGGATAGTTGTGACGCACCTCGCCGCTGGCCCAGGCGGCCAGGTCGAAATCGCTGCCGGCCTTGTGCTGTCCGACGTTGACCAGCTTCTCGTTGGGCACGGTGTGGCAGCCGAAGCAGTTCCGGGCGATGTCATAGACCATCGCCGAGTGGATCATGCCCTTGGCAGCGGCCGCCGACAGCCGCTTCTCCCGATCCGCAGCCGACTCCGCCTTGCCGTCGCCCCAGGCCATCGTCGCGCCGGAGCCGCCGACCCGGTTGTGGATGTCGTTCCACTGCTTGCCGGCGCCGTGACAGGACTCGCAGGAGACGCCGGCGACCGCCCGGGCCGAGCCGGTGTCGCTGGCGACCTGGGTGTAGTGGCAGTTCGTGCAGACGTCGCCGCGCTTCATCGAGCGCACGTCCATGTTGGTCTGGATCGCCTTGGCCTCCTCGGTGCGGTGGCGGGTGGCGAACGTCGCGTAGTGGGTCGTCTGGAGCCAGGCCTCGTACTCGTTGGCGTGGCAGTTGTTGCAGCTGTTGTCGCCGCCGTCGGGGCCGACGAAGTCCGCGATCTCCTCGGCCGGCTTGTCCTGGGCGAACAGGAAGCCGACGCCGGACGTGCAGAGCACCAGGGTCAGAACAAGAATCAGTCGCTCGCGTCGGGGCATGGGGTCGGTCTCCTCCGTTGGCCGGCCCGAGGGGGCCGCGAATCGCTTCGAGTCGCTCAGGCGTCCAGCACGACGGGACCGACCGGTACGCAGCAGCACACCAGGCACGTCCCCGCTTCAGATTCAAATGACGGCTCCTTCAGGTACTTTACCTCGCCGGAGTGGATCGCCGTCTGGCAGGTGCCGCAGTTTCCCTGCTCACAGCCGCTGTCGATCTCGATGTCGTGCTCCTGGGCCAGGTTGAACAGGGTGCCGACCGCCGGAGTCCACGATAGCGTCTTGCCTGACTTGCGGAACTCGACCTCCAGGGTCTCGGCGGCGGCATCCTCGGTGTCGGCCGGCTTCGGGAGCACTTTCTTCCCCGGGGCACCGGGACCGAACTTCTCGAAATGAATCCGCGTCTCGGGAACGCCCCAGTCGGTCAGTCCCGCGATCGTTCCATCCATCATCGGTGGCGGGCCGCAGATGTAGAAGTCGTAGTTGGAGGACGGCAGCAGCTCCTTCATCAAGTCGACGCTGACCCAGCCCTTGTGGTGGTAGCAGCTCCCCTCGACGTCATCCTCGGCCGGCTCGCTGTAGCAGACGTGGAGATGCACGTTGGCATGCTTGCCGGCGATGGCGGCGAGGTGGTCCTTCATGATGTGCTCGGCGCCGTTCCGGACCCCGTAGAAGAACCAGGTCTCCCGCTGGCCCGAGGAGGTGACGATCGCGTTGAGCATGCTCAGCAGCGGAGTGATCCCGACGCCGGCCGAGATCAGCACGACCGGTGTCTCCTTGGCCAGGTCGAGGAAGAAGACCCCGGACGGCGCCTTGACATCGAGGATCGCGCCCTCGGCCAGGCTGTGGAAATGGTTCGACGACAGGCCCGGCGGAAAGTCGGTTCCCCGCGGTGCGGGCACGCGCTTGATCGACACCCGGTACGAATCGGGCCGGGGAGCGTCGGACAGCGAGTAGCAACGCACGGTCGGCTTCGTCTGCCCGGGGATGTCCAGCTTGAACGTCAGGAACTGGCCCGGCGCGTAGGCCGGGATCGGCTTGCCGTCGTGGGGCTCGAGGTAGAACGAGCAGACCTGCTGGTCGCGGTCCTCGAGCTGGCGCCGGCGGATCACGAACTTGCGCCAGCCGCTCCAGACCAGCGTGCGGTCCCGTTCCCGATCCCGATGCTTGCGCGCAGCGTCGAGGCGTACCGCCAGGATCTCGGCCTCCCGGGTCTGCTGCACGCCGCGATGAGCCACGCGCCGCATCAGATCCCAGGTGATCCAGAGCGTCTGGACCATGACCGCCGTCACGATCACCGCCCCGAGAATCCAAAGCTGTTGTGTCATGCCGGTCTGGACCCCCGTTCAGAACGCATAGCGTACTTCGACACGGGCGCCACTGGAACTGCTGTCCGATTCGTTGATCGCTCCGAATCCGTCGAGCTGCACGACGAAGTGCTGGCCGAGCGCCTGCTGGAAGCGCACGCCGAGGGCCAGGGAGCCGTCGTCGACGCTGGTCGTTCCGGTGCGCCCGCCGAGCTCGAAGATCACCTGGCGCCGGGTGTTCCGGTAGAACCGCTGATGACCTACGGCGAATCCGACCGAATCGTCGGCGCGATTGCCGAGCGCGGCGCCGTACTGCCCGACTCCGACGGCGGCGAACAGGATTCCGGCACGGCCCAGCGGGCCGCCGGCATCGGGAGCGCGGGCGGCAGACGAGAAACGGTCGATGCCCCAGAAGGCGTTGGCGTAGACCAGGTCGTGGCCCCAGGGCGGCGTCCACGACAGTTCGCTGAACAGCAGGTAGCCGTCGCTGACGGCGTCCGTCTCGGTATCGAGCGCGTGGGAGGCCAGCACCCGGAAGGTGCTGTTCATGTGCCCCAGCCGCTGCACCGAGCTGAAGCCGGCGAACAGACCGTCGGTGTTGTCGGCGGTGCCGAAGACCATCGCGACGTCGGCGTTGATCGTCGACTTCGGCAGGTCGCTCTGGATGAAGATGCCGCCGAGCTGCGCCCTGTCGTCCTGGACGTTGTCGTCCCGGTGGATCTCGTTCCAGCCGTAGAGGAAGGTCACCTGGAAATCGGAGGTGCCCCGGGGAAGCAGCGTGTTGCGGATCGCGCCGATCGCGTCGATCGTGTCGTCGATCAGCATGCCGTCCTGGTACCGCAGCGGCTGCCGGCCGATCGAGAAGCCGATATCCGTCGAACCCGTGTCGTCCTTGTCCAGGTTGGGGAACAGCTCGCCGAAATCGCCCTCGAAGAACAGGGTCGTGATGTCGCCGTTGAACGCGTTGTTCCAGCCGCTGACCCCGTTGCTGAAGGTGTAACCGCTGAACGAGCCGTTCTCGTCCAGCGGGCGGAAGCCGAAGACGAGCCGCTCGGTTCCGGACAGGCCGACGTTGAAGAACAGGTCCAGCCGGTTGGCCCACTCGCTGGTCGAGCTTCCCGTGCCGCCGTCAAAGGCCTGCATCGCGCTGCGCAGCGTGCCGAACATCAACAGCGACGGTTGCCAGATCGCGCCGCCGGGCATCCGGAAGCCGGGCCGCAGTGTGCCGGTGCCGAGGAACGGGTTGCCCAGCTCGAGCAGCGGCTTGGGCCGATGCACGAAGTCGTCGGGGTCGGCGATCGGAATCGGCTCGTCGCTCAGACGGCTGGTCTGCTTCTCGCCGTCTTCGCCGCCGCCACCTCCGGCAGCCCGGCTTGCGGGCGCGAGCAGCAGCAGGGCGCAGCCCAGCGCCACGGTCAACGGAAGCCAGTTCCGCCGGCGCCGCCGGGCGGATGGATGCATCCGCCTACTCGACATCGACGGAGAGTTCCCGTTCCCAGACCACCTGATGCCCCTCGATCAGTGCGTCGGCGACGTCTCGCGGGCTGAGGTTGTAGTCGAAGCCGACATCCTGGATCTCGTGGAGCAGGTTGACCGGAACCATCGCGGCCTTGAGCTGGATCGTGACCGTGTACGGTCCGTTGCCGGTCAACTGATCCTTGTCCACCTTGTAGCTGGCCCAGCGGCTGCCGAGGGGTCGGATCCCGACCTTGTGCTTGCGCGCACCGCTCGGCCGACCTTGCAGCGTCGTCGAGAGCGGCTCGGGACGCAGGAACGGCAGCGGGCTGGGCGAGTAGTTGACCGCGAGAACCTGCTCGCGTTCACCGCCGCGGACGTTTCGGGTGACGAACTTCGACTGCAGGCTGAACAGCTGCTTGTCCAGCGGGAGTTCGTGGTTGTGAACGTAGAGTGAGTGCAGGTCGCGCAGGTCGCCGTTGGGGTCGAGGTCGCCGGACTGGTGAACCAGCTGCCCCTCGGCGTCGTGGAACTGCACGAACAGCCAGACCAGCCGTTCGCCGTCGAATCCGGTCGGCACGTTGTGCCCGTCGGTGCCGTTCCGGACCTCGACCTTCAGTTCGATGCCCTTGCGGTCGGCCTGCTTGACCTCGACCTCGCCGAGCTTGTAGCCGTTCTGCAACAGCTTGAGACGCTGGGTCCGCGAGACCTCGAGCAGCGCCAGGTTGGCCTCGATGATGTCCCGGGCGTCGTAGCGATCGTCGATCGAGTCCCAGCGCTCGGGGAAGACGTGGTCCTCGTCGACGGTGTCCTCGAAGTCGTCGGTACCCCAGCCGGCCCGCCAGTCGAACTCGAGCCACTCGCGGATCGTGGCCAGCCCCTGGGCCGTCGGGTCGTCCTTCTCGCTCTCTTCCTTGATCGCGTTGACGTTGAACGGGAACAGCGACGGTGGCAAGACCGAGTAGTCCGGTCCGGAGAACAGATGATTCGTCAGCTTGCGTGGCTCGGTCTCCAGCCGGCCGACCTTCGCCGCCGGGCCGAAGGCGTAGTTGGTGCTCTCGAACTGCGGATCGTCCTTGTCGGCGAGGATCCGGCCGGGCTCGAGGCCCATGTGGCAGTCCTGGCAGGTCACGCCGTTCTTCGACGCCGGGGAGTTCTTGTACTCGCTGAACGCCTCCTCGAGCCGGAACCCGTTGACCAGGGTGACGTCGTGACAGCTGCCGCACTGCCCGGGGACGGTCAGCGAGAAGAACTTCTCCACCTCGCCGTGGATCTTGCGGCCCGCCTTGTCCGGGTCGGTGATCACGCCGCCGTCGCGGATCACGCGCTTCAACTCGGCGTCGTCGCCCCGGGGTCCGTAGACCGGTCCGGTGACGTCGCCCTGCTCGATCGCCAGCCGACCGCTGAGCTTGCCGTAGGCCTTGTTGACCCGATGACAGACGATGCAGGTCACCCCCTCGCGGGAGGTCGGGTGCCGATCGATGTTGCTCATGAACTCGCGTTCTTTCAGGTTCATGCCGACCGGGGTGTGGCAGCGGATGCAGAAGTCGCCGTTGGTGCCGTTGGTCAGCTTGAGGATCTTGCCCGCCATCGCGTTGAAGATCGGGCTCATCTGCGCGTAGGCGTGCTGGGAGATCGACCACTCCTGGAAATGAGTCGGGTGGCAGGGAGCGCAGGTCGTCGCCGAAGGGAACGAATCCTCGAGCAGGAGTTCGGCGTGAACCTGATCCGGGTCCTGGATCGCCTGCAGCGCTTCGCTCTCGTCCGAGGCCTGGAAGTTCCACGCCAGGGCGGTGGTCGCCAGGACCACGACACAGCAAACGAGCTTGGAGAGTGTTGTTTTCATGAAAGACCCGACTTTTCTTACCGGATCGGGGCCGGTCTTGTCAACGAGCAGTCGGCTCGGCGGTGAAACGGATCGGCACTTCGACCCGGGGCCGCCCCGGGTCGTCGCTGGCGATCACCAGCAGGGTCTCATGGGCTCCCCGCCGTGTGGGGGTCAGTTCGACCTGCATCTCGACGAAGCCGAAGGCCAGGATCTCGAACGGTTCGACGAAGAACGGGCGCAGGCCGGGAAGCGTGGTCTCGACGTCCTGGATCTTCAGGACCGAGAAGCCGAAGTTGGAGAGCCGCAACGTGCGCTTGCGCGTACTGCCGACGGTGACCTGACCGAAGTCCAGCGTGGTCGGCGTGACGCCGAGCTGCTGCCCGGGAGGGCCGCCGCCGGTGGCGCTGACGGTGACGGTCGCCCCGCCGACGAAGGCGATCTCGCTGACGCCCGCCTCGTTCTCGTCGAGCAGCGCCGCCGTGCGGTCCGCGGCGAACTCCAGCTGGCTCTCGCCCTCCGCGCGCGCCCGCAGGAACAGGCTCAGTACGGTCTCCTGCCCATCGACCGTCGCGTCACGGTTCGGAAAACGATTGACCCCGATCGCCAGGCGGCCCGGGTTGTCGTCCTCGACCGCGTAGACCGGCTGGACGCCCGACTCGGCGAAGTAGCTCCCCGGGTCGAACCCCGCGTACTCGAGCACCGCCGGGTCGAAGGTGACCTCGAACCTGGCGGCGGCGACGCCTCGCTCCACGGCGTCGTGGACCAGCACGTCGACGGTCAGCAGGTCGCCCAGGGTGGCCGCCTGCTGAAACGTGACGGTGTTGGCGGTGGCCTCGGGGGCGCCGGGAGCGATCGCGCCGCGCAACGGCGACTCGACGCGGATGAACTCGCCGAAGCGCTGGCTGACGACGGTCAGGTCGTCGCCCTGGATCGCCCCGTCGAAGTTGGTGTCGACGCTGCGCAGGTAACAGGGCTGAGGGGTCTCGCAGCCCATGTGTCGGCCCATCGCGTTGAGGTCGAAGGCGTCGACCCGGTTGGAGCCGTTGACGTCGGCTCGCTGATGGAGCTGATTGCGGAGGACCGTCACCGTGTTGTCGAGCAGGTTGGAGGTCACGAGATCGGCGGCGTCATCCCCGTCGATATCCAGCAGCCGGACCGAGCGCGGCCGCCGCCCGGCTCCGAGGTCGAGGATGCGGGTGAACGTCCCGTCGTTACCGCCAAGCAGGATGCTCACGGTGTCGCCGACCAGCTGACTGACCGCCAGGTCGACGGCCCCATCGTTATTGAGGTCCCCGGCGGAGATCGAGTCCGGCCCTCCCCCCAGCGGGACCACGGTCAGCTCCGGGAAGTCACCCTGGCCGTCGCCGAGCCACACCGCGACGGTGTCGTCGGCGAAGCTGGTCACCGCGAGGTCGTCGCTGGAGTCGCCGTTGAAGTCCGCGACGACCACCGCCCGTGGAGAGTCGCCCGGGAAGAGCCGCCGCCGGGTCGGAAACGCTCCGGCGCCGTCGCCGAGCAGCACGCAGACGCTGTCGTCGGCCAGGTTGGCCAGGGCCAGATCGGCATGCCCGTCGCCGTCGAAGTCGGCCGAGGCCACCGAGACGTGCCCCTCGAACAACACGAGATCCGGTCCTCGATCGAATCCGCCGGCCCCATCGTTGAACAGCAGCGTCGGGCTGTCGTTTCCCGCGAGGTTGGCGACGGCGAGGTCCGGCAGGCCATCGGAGTCGAAATCGGCCACGGCGATCGATCGCGGGCGGAGGCCGACCGGGTAGGTCGCGGTCCGTTCGAAACCGCCCAGACCGTCACTGGTCAGGACGGTCACGCTGCCGTCGTCCTCGTTGGCCACCGCCAGGTCGGGAACTCCGTCGCCGTCGAGGTCGCCGGCGACCGCGAAGATCGGGAACGTCCCGACCGGCACCGGCGCGGTGGCGGTCAGGCCGCCGGTTCCGTCGCCGAGCAACAACATGACCGTGTCGTCCCGGCTGTTGACGACCGCCAGGTCCAGGGCGTTGTTTGACGGGCCGGGGTTGAAATCGGCGGCGGCGATGCCTTCCGGCTGTTCACCGACGGCGAAGCGGGGGCTTCCGGGAAACCCTCCCAGAGCGTTGCCTTGAAACAGGGTCACGCTGTTGTTGGAGCCGGCGGCCACGATCAGGTCCTGGGCACCGTCTGCGGTGAAGTCCTCGATGACGACGCTGTACGGGGACGACCCTGCGGGGACGTCGCCGGTGCCGGAGAATCCGCCCTGCCCGTCGCCGAGCAAGATGCCGAGGCTGCCCCCGTCGAGGTTGACGGTCACGAGGTCGACTGCTCCGTCGCCGTCGAGGTCGCCGGCACCCAGGAACGCGGGCCCGGCGCCCGGGGTGAGCTCCAGGGTGACCGAGAGACTCAGGCCGCCGGCGCCGTCCCCCCGGAAGATCTGCACCGAGTCGTCGCCGTGATTCCCCACGGCGAGATCCTCGTGGCCGTCCTCGTCGAAGTCGGAGAAAACGAGAGAGAACGGCTCGGTGCCGGTGTCGAGCCTGCTGCTGCTGAAGCCACCCTGCCCATCTCCGAGAAGGATGCTCACGCTGTCGCTACCGAAGTTGGTCACGGCCAGGTCCGGCGCCCCGTCGGCGTTGAGGTCGCTGAAGGCCACGAACGACGGCTCCTGCTCGACATCGATGTCGTGCAGGGTGAAGCCGCCGTTCCCGTCGCCGGTCGCCAGCGTCACCGTCGCGGCCGAGAAGTTCGCCGTGGCGAGGTCGAGGTTTCCGTCGGAGTTGAAATCGGCGATCGCCACCGAGCGCGCGCCGTCGCCGACCCGGGTGTCCTCGAGTCGATCGAAGCCGCCGCCGGGCTTGCCGAGCAGGACGCTGATCCCACCCGGAGTAAAGTTCGCGGTCACCAGGTCGGCGAACCCGTCCCGGTTCAGATCCCCGGTCGCGATCGACGAGGGGCGGTTCCCGACGCGATGGTCGGCTGTCCTGGTGAACCCGCCCCGACCGTCACCCTGCAACAGCGTCACCTCGCGGCTGATCCGGTTCACGACCGCCAGGTCGGAGATGCCGTCGTCGTTGAAATCGAGCACGACGACCCCCCGGGGTTCGTCGCCTGCAGGAAAGCTGACCGGTGCCGGCCCGAGCAGCTCGGCGGCGGCGCAGGGCGAGAGCGCACCCAGGGCACCCAGGGCACCCAGGGCTCCCAGGGCTGCCAGGGCTCCCAGCGAAGCCGCCAGCACGAACGGCGGCACAACCCCGCCGGAGTTGCCCATCGGTCTCATGATCGGCTGTTCGTCCTTCCCATGTCGTTCCCGGCAGTCTGCCAGATGCCGGCCACGAAGCGAACAAATAGTCCTTGAGAAACCAGACATTTTGCCGGTGTCCGATTGACCGGTTGGCGATTCCCTCGTAGAATCAAGGGTAATTCTCTCATCCCCCCTGAGAGATCTCGACACAGAGGTCATGGTCGATGAGGGGTCACGGATGAAAACGAAAAGCGCACTCGGGTTCCTGTTGCCGGTTCTCCTCCTGGTATCGATCGCGTCGGCGGGGCCGGGGTTCGCACAGACCGACAACGACGTCGATCTCCGACTCATCGAGGTCTCTCCCTCGGTGATCGAACTCCAGTGGGTCGGCGGGAAGGGGCAGTTCGAGATCTTCCGTGCCCGTGCTGCCCAGGGTTTGCGTACCGAGACGAACCGTGTCGATGCCGTCCGCGGGCGGAAGTTTCGCGACGCCGACACGCTGCCGATGGAGCCGCTCGTGTTCTACTCGGTCGAAGACACCCGGTTGTGCGGCAACGGGTTGAGGGACATGCCCCTCGAGACCTGTGACCCACCGGGAGATCCGGCGCGGGACAGCGCCAGCGGCGAGATCTGTCGTGACGATTGCACGTTCTGCTTCGACGGCGTCAGTTCCGAGGACGACTGCTCGCCGCTGCTCGTGGTGCTGCGCTCCTTCACCGCGGAGTGGACGAAGGACGGCGTGCTGGTGCGCTGGAGCACGGCAAGCGAGATCAACAACGTCGGTTTCCGCCTGCTGCGCGGGCATCAGGCGCCGAGCGGGCGTGAGCGGCTGGAGTTGTTGACGCCCCAGGTCATCCCGCCGGCCGGTACCGAACTCTACGGTGCGGACTACGAGTTCCTCGACGAATCGGCCCAGCCCGGGTCGGTCCTCTATTACTACCTCGAGGATATCGATCTGCTCGGTGGCGTGACCCGGCATCCCCCGGTGGTACTCGGGATTCCCGAATAGTCGGGAGAACGCCGGCAGCGTCGTTGTTGTGTCCGGCCTCTACCTGGGCTAGATTCCCGCGATGGTAGCGGCCAGAAACAACCGTCGTCGGTGGTTCGCAGTGCTGGCCGTCCTCGTCCTGTCGGCGGCGTCACCGGCCCGTGCGCTGACCGACGAAGAGATCTTCCGCAACTTCCGCTTCAACCTGATCAATCCCGGCGCGCGGTCGCTGGCGATGGGCGGTGCGTTCGTCTCCCTCGCCGACGACGCGACCGCGGCCCAGGCGAACCCGGCGGGGCTCGGCTTCCTGCGCCGCTGGGAGCTGTTCTCCGAGTTCCGCACGGTCGACAACGTGGCCCAGTCGACGATCGAGAACGAGACGCTGCCCAGTGCGATCGAGGCCTCGGTCGCCGTCGGCACCGACATCGACGACGTCTCGAGCCTGACCTTTCTCAGCGGCGTTCTTCCGTTCCAGGGGTCGCCCGGACCGTTCAAGGCCTGGACCGGCGCCGTCTCGCGACAGCAGGTGCTGAACATCCAGAACGAAACGTTGAGCCAGTTCTTCCTGACCGCTCCCGGAAACCCCGGCGCGTTCCGGGCCGAGGGGCAGGGCTCGATCGACGTCGAGATCGTCAACTACAACGCGAGTCTCGGAGTCCGCATCGGCGATCGCTGGGGCATCGGCACGACCTTCACCTACTCCACGCTGGACGTCGTCGCCGAGGTCACCAACAACGTCATCGACACCTCGGGGATCCTGGCCAACGACCCGATCCTCCAGGGCGCCCTCAACCTGCAGACCAACATCTCCGACTCCGACGACGACTTCAGCTTCAGTATCGGCGGCCTCTATCGCGTCCAGGGCAAGTGGCAGGTCGGCCTGGTCTACCGGAACGCCGCCGACTACTCCGTCGACGAGTCTCTCGGCCGGGACGGCCCCGGGCTGGACATCTTCGACGTCAACATGATGATCGGCTCGCCGTTTCCGAATCGCTTCAACCTCCCCGACTCCATCGGAGCCGGCGGCAGTGTGATGCTGGCCGGCGGCGACCTGACGCTGGCGGTCGACGTCGTGCGGATCAACTACTCCGATCTGGCCGACGGCTTCGTGCCGGGGATCAACCTGCTCACCGGCTTCGACGCGCAGTTCGAGATCGACGACGCGACCGACTTTCGCGGTGGCGCCGAGTACCTGCTGCCGTGGAAGAAGCTGACCACGCTCTTGCGTGCGGGCTATTTCTTCGAATCCGATGCGACGATCAGCGCTCGCTCGACCGGAACGATGAGCTTCGCCTCGGAGAATATCTTCCGGGGAGGCGACGATCTGCACCACGCAACCATCGGACTCGGTCTGGTCTTCGACCGGGTCAAGGTCGACGTGGCCGCGGATTTCTCCGACCACGACAACGAGTACCTGATCTCGGTCATCTTCCAGGGGAAGCGCGAGTGAGGCGAGCGCCGATCACCCGGGCACTGCTGGTCGTCCTGCTCGTCGCGGGCGTCGCCGGTTGCAAGGACGGCGACAAGCTCGAGTCGACCTTCTTCGACATCACGCCCTCGTTCGTTTCCCAGGGTCCGGCCGGGCCGTCCCAGCGTTTCGTGACCGTCGAGCAGGCGATGGTCGATGACGACAGGATCGTCCTCGACGTGGTGCTCCACGAGATCGACGAGCCGGTCAGCGGCATCGCCGCGACGCTCCGCTATCCGCCCCAGTTCAGCAAGTTCATCCGCTGCCTCGACGGCGACCTTTTCCCGCCGGGGATGTGTCATGCCGAAGAGGTGGGGGCGCAACCGGGTACACTGCTGATCGGTCGGAGCGTGACGATGCCCGACCAGGTCCGTCCGGTCGTCGGTGCAAGGGTGATCGTCCGGCTCGAGTTTCTCGTCTTCGGCAAGGGGATGGGGCCGCTCTTCTTCGAGGGCCAGAACCTGAGCGAGGGCGACACGTCGGCCGTGCTCGATGGGATGGGTGACCCGATCTTCGTCGACTGGTTCACAGGGACGCTCATGGGAGAGTAGCTCCCCGGATGTGAGTCTCGATGATTCGTCCTCGGTCAGTGCCGCTGCAGTCGTCCGGTCGCCGGGGCCGACTCCTGTGGCTCGTCGTAATCGCGATCACGGTGTCGAACGTGGCCTACGCGGACCTCTGGTACGAGAACTACGCCCAGGCCAAGGAGGCCCTCGACGCCGAGGACTGGGATCGGGCCTACCGCGAGGCGCTGGAGGCCGCGCAGAAGAATCCGAAGTCCTCTCCCCGGGCCCGGACCTACGGCGTCAACTTCATCCCCTACTTTCCCCACCTGCGGCTGGGGATCGCCTACTACCACCTGGAACGTCCCGACCTGGCCCTGGAGTCGTTCGCGACCGAGGAGCGCCTCGGCGCGATCCAGGGCACCGAGGAGTTCGCCGAGCTCGAGCAGTACCGCCAGCGAATCCAGGACGATCGCGAGTCTCAGGACGCTCAGGCGGAGAGTCGCAAGCAGGCGATCATCGACGACGGGCTGGCCCGGTCCGCGACGCTCCGCGGTGAGGGTCGCCTCGACGAGGCGGTCCAGGCACTGAGCGATGCCACTCTCGTGGCGCCGGATCACCCCGACATCGTCCAGGCGCTCGCCGATCTCCGTCAGGAGATCCAGCTGCGTCAGGACGAGCAAGCCGAGGCACGGCAGATCGAACTGCTTGTGGCCCAGGGCCGGGCCAGTCTGGCCCGTGGCGACTTCCAGGAGGCGGCGTCGAGTTTCAACCGTGCGTTGAACCTGCGTCAGGATCCGCAGGTCAAGGCGTTGTTCGACGACGCACAGAAGCGGCTCGCCGATCAGGTCGCCACCCGTGAGGACGAGCAGATCCGGCAGCGCAGCATCGTCGAAGCTCTCGGCCGGGCCGCCGAGATGGAGAAGAACGGCGACTACGCCGCGGCTCTCAGCGAACTGCAGTCGGTCTACGCTCGCGACCCGGACAACTCCGATGCGGCCGCGATCGAACGGCGGTTGCTCCAGGCCCAGGCCAGCCGGGAACGAGAGACGCAACGACGCGAGTCGTTGACCACCGTGCTGGCCCAGGCCAAGGAGCGTCTCGATGTCGCGGACTACAGCGGTGCGATGTGGTACGCCCAGGGCGCCCTGGCGATCGACGGCAGCGATGCGACAGCGCTGCAGTACGTCTCGTTGATTCACGGCGCCCGGGCGCGGGATCTCCTCGGAGAGAATCCGGCGCCGGCGATCGCATTCCTGCCGGACGATCGCGAGCGGAACGCCGCCGACATGCTCGTCCGCGAGATCCGCAGCTCGAGGCTCCAGTTGACCGGGACCGTCAGCGACGACTCGGCAGTCACCGTTCAGGCACTGGTCGACGAGAAGGTCCGCCTCACCAGCGACACGGCCGGCGCGACCGGCACACCCGGCGACTCGCCGTCGAAGCTCGACGGCGTCTGGAAGGTGGATCAGTTCCGCCCGAACCTGGCGCTGTTCACGCTGGACTACCGGGGCTTCGATCCGGGACCGCACACGATCTCGATCATCGCCACCGACGAGGACGGGCTGGTCAGGCGGGAAGACTACCGGGTCGACTACGTCGTGCCGTTCTGGCGGTTGAAATCGGTGCAGGCCGCCGCCGCCGTCTTGCTTGTCGGTCTCGGCGCCGCCCTGATGCTCCTGCGTGTGCGCAAGCGCAACAAGCTGCTCAAGCGCCGCTTCAATCCCTACGTGGCCGGTGCTCCGGTGCTGCACCAGCAGCACTTCTACGGCCGGGACCAGTTGCTCGAGAAGGTGCTGCAGACCGTGCACAACAACAGCATCTTGCTCTACGGCGAGCGGCGGATCGGCAAGACCTCGCTCCAGCACCAGCTGAAGCGCCGCCTGAAGATGCTCGACGACCCCAAGATCGATTTCTACCCGGTCTTCATCGATCTGCAGGGCACACCGCAGGACCAGTTCTTCTCGCACATGGCCGAGGAGGTCTTCGAGGAGCTGGAGCCGTTGCTGGGCGAGGGGAACTGGACGGTGCAGGTCGGCGAAGGCGATCGGTACGGTTACCGCGAGTTCGTTCGGGACATCAAGCGGGTGATCGACGTTCTCAAGAAGCGCAGTTCAAAGCAGGCCAAGCTGGTTCTGCAACTGGACGAGGTCGACACGCTCAACGACTACGACCCCCGGATCAACCAGCGTCTGCGCAGCCTGTTCATGCGGAACTTCTCGGAACACCTCGTCTGCGTGATGTCCGGTGTGGGGATCCAAAAGCACTGGGAGAGCCAGGGCAGTCCGTGGTACAACTTTTTCGAAGAACTCCAGGTGGCCTCGTTCCGGCGCGAAGATGCGGTAAAGCTCATCGAACGGCCGGTGCAAGGGGTCTTCCGGCTGGACGCGGGCGTCACCGATCGGATCATCGAGCTGTCCGATTGCAAACCGTACCTGATCCAGCGCATGTGCGTGGCACTGGTCGGTCGACTGCATGATGAGAAGAGGCGTCGCGTCACGCTGGCGGATGTCGATTCGGTAGGTCGGCCTTCCGAGGATGGGCAGTAGACGTGAGTGCATCGCCGTTCGTCGTCGGTCAGTGGGTCCGTGGAGGGAAGTTCTACGGCCGCTCGGCGTTGATCGCCGAGATCCTCGACGGGAACCGGAACTGGCTCTGGTTGCTCGGCACCCGACGAGTCGGCAAGACCTCGATCCTGCGCCAGATCGAGCTGCTGGCGACGGAGTCTCCGGAGAAGGGGTTCTTCCCGGTCTTCTGGGATTTTCAGGGCGCGGACACGATCGAAGAGTTGAACCTCGGTTTCGGCGATGCGCTGCTGGATGCCGAGGAGCGACTCGAAGAGATCAGCATCGCTCCCCGGGACGTCGAGTCCGAGGACATGTTCGACGCGCTACGCCGTCTGCGTCGCATGGTTCGTGCAAAGAAGATGAAGCTGCTGCTGCTCTGCGACGAGGTCGAGGAGCTGATCACCCTGCAGAAGAAGGAGCCGTCGCTGCTGCGGAAGCTGCGCCGGTTCATGCAGTCCAACGACGACATCCGCTCGGTCTTCGCCTCGACGATCCTGCTCTGGGAACTGGCGGAGCAGCGCGACAACACCTCGCCGTTTCTTCACGGGTTCCTGCCTCCGCTCTACATTCACAACCTCTCCGCGGAGGAGTCCCGCAAGCTGATCCATCAGGCCAACCTCGACACCGACTCCCGACCTCGCTTCAGCAAGGAGGTGGTCGAGAAGATCCGCGAACATTGCAACGACCATCCATACCTGCTCCAGCTCGTCTGCAAGCGGACACAGGAGCTGGACAACGTCGACGAGGCGATCGAGCAGGTCGCCGTCGATCCGATGGTCAGCTTCTTCTTCTCGGTGGATTTCGAGATGCTGTCGTCGACCGAGCGCAACATCCTGCATCTCGTCGCCGAGCAGTCGATGTCGACCAGCGACACGATCGGCCGCCATGTGAGCACCGAGAGCGACCACCTGCGTGGTCTGCTGCACCGGCTGGAGCATCTAGGCTTCATCGGCCGGAACCCGAACGGCAAGTACGAGCTGGTCAACTACTTCTTCCGTCGCTGGTTCATGGAGCAGGCGCGGAGATCCTCGGAGCCGGTCCGGCCTCCCGCCGTCGACCCCGACATGGAGACGGATCTCGACACGACGGTCAGCGACGGTGCGACGACGATCGACGGTCGTTACGAGCTGAAGCAGCTGATGGGCGAGGGGACGACCGGCAAGGTCTACAAGGCGTACGACAACGTGCTCCGGGTGGACATCGCGATCAAGATGTTGCGCAACCGCTTCGTGACCAACGCAGAGGTATTCGAACGCTTTCGCCAGGAGATCGTACTGGCCCGGGAGATCAGCCACCCGAACATCCTGCGGATCTATCACCTCGGACAGGCGCGACACTGCAAGTACCTGACGATGCAGTGGGTCGGCGGCCCCGACCTGGCCCAGCTGATCGAGCGCGAGGCACCGTTCTCGCTGGAGCGCACCCGTGAGCTGTCGATCAAGCTCCTCGGCGCGCTGGAGTGCCTGCACGGCAAGCGCATCCTGCACCGCGACATCAAGCCCCAGAACATTCTTCTGGAAGAGGGGACGGAAGAGCCGCTGCTCTCGGACTTCGGCCTGTCCCGACTGCTGGGCCAGCCGGGGCCGACGAGCCCGGGGATCTTCCTCGGTACGCCCCAGTACGCCTCACCCGAGCAGGCCCGGCTGTTGCCGCTGGACGAACGGTCGGATCTCTACTCGATCGGGCTGGTGCTGTTCGAGATGGCGACCGGCCAGCGGCCGTTCCGGGGGACGACCAGCCGGAACGTCCTCGAGCAGCACAAGTCCGACCCCCCTCCGTCGCCGAGTGATATCGACCCCCGCGTACCGGCGGAGCTGTCGGCGGTGATCCTGCGCTGCCTCGAAAAGGAGCCGGACGACCGCTTCGCGAGCGCCGGCGAGGCCCGTCGGGCCGTCGAAGCCTGCGGCGGCTGACCTGCAGCCGACGGCGGGCGTGGCGCTCAGCGTCGGTTCTGCTTCTCGATCTTGGCCCAGGTATCGCGCAGGGTAACGGTCCGGTTGAACACCGGCCGGCCGGGCGTCGAATCCCGGACGTCGCCGCAGAAGTACCCCAGCCGCTCGAACTGCACCGTCCGTCCGGCCTCGACGTCGGCCAGCGCGGGCTCGAGCTTGCAACCCTGCAGCAGCTCGAGGGACTCGGGGTTCAGATGGTCGATGAAGTCGGTGTCCTTCCCCGCCGCCGGTGTCGGGTGGGTGAACAGACGGTCGTACAGGCGGACCTCGGCGTCGATCGCATGCTCGGCCGAGACCCAGTGAATCGTGCCCTTGACCCGGCGGCCATCGGGGGAGTTCCCCCCGCGGCTCTCGGGGTCGTAGCTGCAGCGCAGCTCGACGACCTCGCCGGTGTCCGGGTCCTTGATCACCTCGTTGCAGGTGATGAAGTACGCATAGCGCAGCCGGACCTCGCGACCGGGAGACATGCGGAAGAACTTCTTCGGCGGGTCTTCCATGAAGTCGTCGCGCTCGACATACAGCTCTCTCGAGAACGGGACCATGCGCGTGCCGGCCCCGGCGTCCTCGGGGTTGTTGACCGCCTCCAGCTCTTCGACCTGCCCCTCGGGATAGTTGTCGATCACGACCTTGAGCGGTCGAAGTACGCCTGCGTAACGATGGGCCACCTGATTCAGGTGCGATCGAAGGCTGAACTCGAGCTGGGCCAGCTCGACGAGGTTGTCGGACTTCCCGACACCGACGCGATGGATGAAATCTCGAATCGCCTCGGGGGTATAACCTCGTCGCCGCATGCCGATCAGCGTCGGCATCCGCGGATCGTCCCAGCCGCTGACGTGACCCTCCTCGACCAGCCTGCGCAGTCGTCGCTTGCTCAGCACCGTGTAGTTGATGCTCAGCCCGGCGAACTCGATCTGCTGGGGATGATTGGGCGTCTTCAGCTCGTCCAGGAACCAGTCGTACAGCGGGCGGTGCGCTTCGAACTCCAGGGTGCAGAGGGAGTGCGTCACCCCCTCGATCGCATCGGACAGACCGTGGGTGAAGTCGTACAGCGGGTAGATCACCCACTCGTTGCCGGTCCGGTGGTGCTCCATCCGGCGGATGCGGTACAGCGTGGGATCGCGCAGGTTGACGTTGCCCGAGGCCATGTCGATCTTGGCCCGCAGGACATGGGCGCCGTCCTCGAACTCGCCGGCACGCATGCGCTGGAACAGATCGAGGTTCTCCTCGACGGACCGGTTGCGGTGGGGGCTCTCCTTTCCCGGCTCGGTCAGCGTGCCGCGGTGGGCCCGGATCTCCTCGGCGCTGAGGCTGTCGACGTAGGCGTTGCCGTCGCGGATCAACTGAACGGCGTATTCGTACAGCTGCTCGTAATAGTCCGAAGCGTGGAACAGCTTCTCGTTCCAGTCGAAGCCGAGCCAGCGGACGTCGTTCTTGATCGCCTCCTGAAACTCGACGTCTTCCCTGGCCGGGTTCGTGTCGTCGAAACGAAGATGGCAGACGCCGCCGTACTCCTTGGCGACGCCGAAGTTCAGGCAGATCGACTTCGCGTGGCCGATGTGCAGGTATCCGTTCGGTTCCGGGGGGAAGCGCGTGACGACCTTGCCGCCGTTCTTGCCGGCAGCCAGGTCCTGCTCGACCCGCGTCCGGATGAAGTCGAGGTGGCGTTCTTCGCCCTCGGTGCCGCCTTTCACGTCGCTCATGGTTCGCCCGTACCCCGAAAAAGAGGGCGGCATGGTATCACGCGGTGGCGCGAGGGCCGCCGGAACGCGACACCCTCGACCCGACACGCCTCCTCCGGAGATGCCGCTCCATGTCGGTATCGAATTCCGAAACGCCGGTTCCGTAATACTCCGGCGACCGGTTCCGGGCCGGTGGGGGAGCGCGGGCCCCGATACGCCCCGGAACCGGGAGATCCCGGGCCGATGACGACATGGCACGCAACTCGCTCTGTCAACGGTCGGGGGAAACCACCTCGAGAGGTGCAGGAGGTTTCCGATGAGCAAGCGTTGGATAGCAACAGCGGCCGCGGTCGTTCTGTTGTCGGGGGTTGTTGCGGTGGCTGCGGATCCGATCGAACTGAATCGCGCCGGTGCCGGTGTGAACGGTGGGATCAAAGCACAGGCAGACGACCGGCCGGTCGGAATCGAGATCGAATTCGACAAGCCGGATGTCCAGCGCCGTCCTCAGCCCAAGCGGGGTCAGATTCCCGGTAAATTCCGTACCCGGATGCAGGGCGACTACCTGACGACCCAGCAGGGCGATTGCGAACCCCCCGGGATGCTGGATCGTCTCGCCGCGCTGCTCGGCGGGAACGACATCAAGCTGGAGTGCGGGGAGAATCCCTCGCGCTGATCCACCACCGAGACATCCTTCGGGATTTCGATGAAAGGCCGGGTACGCACCCGGCCTTTTCTTTTTCCGGCGCTCGACCGTTCAACCCCGGAGAATCGGTCGCGTCAGACAGGTCGGGCCGCCCTCGGCCCGTAGCGAGATCTCGGAACCGCGATACACCCGTACCCGGCAGCCGGCCGCCTCGAGCCTGCGTCGGGTTTCCGGGTTCCCCTCCAGCATCACGCAGTCGCGCGGTCCCAGTGCCAGCACGTTCGGAGCCTGGCTGCCGAACTCGGTGGGTTCGATCTCGACGCAGGCGATGCCGCGCTGCTCGAGCAACTCGAGGAACGGCACCGGTAGCAGTGGACGATGGACGACGGCGAGATCGTCGTCGATCATGCTGATCAGCGACATCAGGTGCAGGCAGGCGGCCGGCCCTTCGTGGTACGGCAACGGAACCGGGAAGGTCGCCGCCCCGACGGTCGCCAGCGCCTCGGCGAGCTGGCGGTTGCCCTCCATGTTGGTCCGGAAGCCGATCCCGACCGCCAGCAGATCCCGGTCGAGCCAGAGCAGATCACCGCCCTCGGCCCTGGCGTCGCCTTGCAGTCTGGCCTGGATCGGGATTCCCAGTCGTGCGTAGACGTCGGCGACTTCGGCGGGCTCGGGCTCACGCAGCGGCTTGCCCATGCGCAGCAGGATCGCCCCGGCGTCGGTGACCAGACTGGGGTCGTGGGTGTAAATCGAGTCGGCGCTTTCCGTCGGGTCGTCGACGGTGTCGATCACCTCGGCACCAGATCCGGTCAGCAGGTCGACGAAAGCGGCGTGCTCCCTTCGGGCCTGCTCCAGTTGCGGCGGGCCGGTGTAGTGCCACGCCTCGGGATCGGCGGAGCCGAAGGCCTCGCCCGGTGTCCGGACGAGCACGCGCCGCAGCGGCGCGACCATGCTCTGGCTACCGTACGTCCGTCCCATCTCGGCCTCCGTTTCCCGCAATCCTGGCAGCTCTCCTGTCGCGGGGCTTACGGTAACGCAGCCGGGGCGGGGGCTGATATAGAATCGACAGGCGCCGTGAGGGGTCCGGCGTCGATACGACCAGTCGGAGGGTGGGATGAAGATTCGCGCTGCGGTTCTCGAGGCGTTCGGCAAACCGCTGGAAGTTCAGGAGATCGATCTTGCTCCGCCGAAGGCGGGTGAGGTCCTGGTGAAGATTCGCGCCTGCGGTGTCTGCCACACCGACATCTACACGGCCAGCGGTGCCGACCCCAGCGGGTACACCCCCTGCGTGCTGGGCCACGAAGGCGCCGGTGTCGTCGAGGAGGTCGGTGACGACGTCAGCCTGGTCGCGGTCGGCGATCACGTCGTCACGCTGTTCTCTCCCGAGTGCGGAAAGTGCGAGCACTGTCGCAGCGGCAAGACCAACATCTGTACCGCGATCCGAGGGCCTCAGGGGAACGGCTACCTGCCCGACGGGACGACGCGATTCTCCAGGGACGGGGAGCCGCTGCGCCACTTCATGGGGACCAGCACGTTCTCGGAGTATGTCGTCATGCCCGAGATCGCCCTGGCCAACGTGAACAAGGAGGCCTCCCTCGAGTCGATCTGCACGCTGGCCTGTGGTGCGACGACCGGTCTGGCCGGGGCGATGTGGAAGGCCGCCGTCGAGCCCGGTTCGACCTGTGCCGTCTTCGGCGCCGGGATGGTCGGCCTGGGTGCCGTCGTCGGTTGCAAGCTCGCCGGAGCGTCCCGGATCTTCGTCGTCGACCCGTCCGGGAGTCGGCTCGAGCTGGCCAAGCAGGCCGGCGCGACCGACCTGATCACGGCCGGGGCCGGCGCGGTGCAGCAGATTCTCGACGCGACCGACGGCATGGGAGCGGAGTTCACCTTCGAGGCCACAGGTCTCGTCGAGGTGATGGACCAGGCGGTCGAGGCGGCGCGGATGGGCTGGGGGTTGTGCACGATTCTCGGCGTCGCCGGCAAAGGCGAGACGATGAAGATCATCCCGCGCTGGTTGATCACCGGACGGCGGGTGCAGGGTGGCAGTTTCGGCGGTGCCCGGGGGCGCACCGACGTGCCCCGGCTGGTCGACATGTACCTCGAGGGCAAGATCGATCTCGACCAGTTCATCTCTCACCGGTTATCTCTCGACGAGGTCAACCGGGGCTTCGAGCTGATGCACGCCCAGGACGGCATCCGTTCGGTCATCACGTTCTGACGAAGGAGACGCGACGTTGATCATCGAGAAGACCATGAGCGACAACTGGCTCTCCAACACCTATCTGGTAGCGGACAAGCCCGGTGGACATGCGGTCCTGATCGATACCGGAGGTCCGGTCGGTCCGATCATGAAGGCGATCGAGGAGTTGAAGGTCACACCGACCCATGTGCTGTGCACCCATCACCACATCGATCACGTCGAGAACAACTCCGAGTACGCCGGCCGGTTCGGCTGTCCGGTCTGTGGCCACGCGAGCGAAGAGAAGCTGTTCGGCGAACTGGACGTGACCCTGACCGATGGCGACGAGCTGGTGACCGGCGATCTGCATATCCGCGCGTTGCACACTCCGGGCCACACCCTGGGCATGCTGGCCTTCCTGATCAACGACGAGCGCGTGTTCACCGGCGATACCTTGTTCCGACAGACCGTCGGCGGAACCCGTGCGCCGGGTCACACCAACTTCGACGACATCCAGCACTCGATCATGGAGGTGTTGATGCGGTTGCCGAAGGAGATGCAGGTGCATCCCGGCCACACCGACCCGACCACGATCGGCGAGGAGTGGGAACTCAATCCGTTCATCCGCATGTGGCGTGGCGCCGATCAACCCAACGAGCAGCGTTGCACCGCCTTCGGCCAGCCGGCGACCTTGCTGCTGCGCGCCCCCGACTACGACGGGGGGACCAAGTGCTGGGTCCGCTTCGACGAGGGGAATACTCCCGACATTGTCCCGGGCTCCCAGGTTCAGACGGTCGAGTAGATTCCGAACGAGGAGGTCGAATGAGCACGGTACGGGAATTGATCGAGGAAAGCAGGGTTCTCGACCTCGGCCCCCTGCCGGCGCCCCGGCTGGCGCCGAACGTCACGGTGCATCAGGCGATGCAGTTTCTGGGCCGCGGTCGCCGTGGGGCGCTGGTCGTCGTCGATGGGATGCGCCCTGTCGGTATCTTCACCGAGCGCGACCTGGTCTACCGCCTGCCCGACGGTCTGCTGACGTCCGAGGCCGCCCGTCGCCGCACAGCCCTTCGCGAAGTGATGTCCACGCCGGTGGCGACGATTCGACGCAAGGCCAGCCTGCGGGAGGCGATCGAGGCGATGGACCGTGGTGGCTACCGTCATCTCGTGGTGGTGGATGGCGACGAACGCCTGCAGGGGTTGTTGACCAGCTCCGACCTGGTTCAGTTTCTCACCGACCAGTTCCCGGAGGACGCGATCAACCTTCCGCCCCGACTCCGACAGCAGTACGACACCCGAGGAGGTGCCTGATGCACTGTCCCGCGTGCGACCACGACAACATCGCCGGTGCCGATTTCTGTGAGAACTGCAGCATGGACCTGGCCGGTCTCGACGTCCAGGCCTGGGGTGTCGACGCCGACGACCCGGTGCTGAACGCCCGCCTCGACGGTCTCCCGTTGAAGAAGCCGATCGTGATGTCCGGAGACGACAGCGTCGCCGCGGCGATCGCCCGGATGAAGAAGGATCACGAGGGCTGCGTGTTCATCGTCGACGGCGACGACCTGGCCGGGATCTTCACCGAGCGTGACGTGATCCAGCGGGTCCTGGGACGGGGTCGGACGCCGGAACATACGCGGCTGGCCGACGTGATGACGCTACGGCCGATCGCGTTGCACCGGGACGATCCGCTGGCCTGGGCGATGCACCGGATGGGAGTCGACGGCTACCGTCACCTGCCGGTCCTGCAGGACGGAAAGCTGGACGGCTTCCTGTCGATGCGGACGCTGCTGAAGGTCCTGGCAGGCTGCGATCGGGCTCCAGATCCGGTAGAGCGCGGCACCCCAGTTCAGACCCGAGCCGACGGCGGTGAAGGCGACGAGATCGCCTGCTTTGAGCTGACGCTGCTCCCGGGCCTGGTGAAAGGCGAGCGGTAACGTCGCGGCGGTCGTGTTGCCGTACGTCTGGATGTTGTTGAAGACCCGGTCGTCGGGCAGCCCCAGTCGTAGCTGCACCGCCTCGTTGATCCGCAGGTTCGCCTGATGCATCACGAGAAGCCGCAGGTCGTCGAGTTTCAGGTCGTTGCGTTGCAGGATCTGTTCGACCGCTTCGGGCATCTTGGTCACTGCGGCCTTGAACACCTCGCGCCCCTGGACGACGGGGACGATCTCGCCCCGCTCGGCCATCCCGGCATCGAAGTAGGGGCGGAACCGGCTGCCGCCGCCGTGGACGATCATCTTGTCCGCCAGACTGCCGTCGGTGCGCACATCCACGTCGATCAACCCGCGCCCGCCGCCCTTGCCCGCTCCGCCGGTAGTCGCGGCCTGCCCCTCGCCACCCGACCGATCACCGATCGTCGTCCCCTCGCCGTCGTCAGCCGACAGCACGAACACCCCCGCGGCGTCGCCGAACAGCACGATCCGGTCCCGGAAGCGCGTGTTGTTCTCGAACTCCTCGGGGGTCACGTCGCGATCGGTCTCGCCGAACACGACGTCCCAGGACCAGGGCATGAACCCTCCATGGACCTCGGCGCCGACGAGCAACAGCCGCCGGGCGGCCCCCGACTGGATCAGCGCATTCGCCACCTGGAGTCCGTAGAGAAAACCGGCGCACTGCTGACGGATGTCGAGGCAGGGAACCGGCGGGAGGCCCAGTTTTTCGTGGAACTGCGAACCGGAGCCGGGAAAGTAGTGATCCGGTGTCATCGTCGCGAAGACGACGTAGTCGATCTCGCTGCGGTCCACTCCGGCATCGGCCAGTGCCGCCTCGGCGGCGCGCACCGCCAGATCGCTGGTGCACTCATCGACGTCGGCGAAGTGACGCTTCTCGATTCCCGTTCGGCGTCGAATCCACTCGTCGTTGGTGTCCATCAACCTGGACATCCGTTCGTTGTCGACGGCGTTGCGCGGCACGTAGGTGCCGGTCCCACGGATCACGGTGCGCATGCGATTCTCCGCGCGATCATTCCCACTGGAACGTGACGCTGGCCAGCGCCCGGCGCGCCAGCAGGTCGCCGCCGAACGCCTCATAGTGAACGTTGTCGAACATGTTCGAGACGTTGATGCCGAAGATCCAGTTGTCGGTCATCTTGTAGTTTCCGGCGAGATCGACGGTGGTGTACGACTCGACCGGGCCGTTGAACGGTCCGACGACCCAGCGAAAGTCGTCGACCCAGCGGCCGCTGAGCAACCAGTCGATCCGGCGGCCGTCGTAGCTCAGACCGGCGCGGACGGAGTGTTCCGGGGCGTTGGGGATCAGCAGGTCCTGGACGTCCGGGGCGTCGGACTTGATGTCGAAGTCGAACCAGGAGTAGTTGAGCGAGACCTTCCAGCCCTCGTCGAAGTAGTGGTTCACGCTCAGGTCGACGCCCTGGGTGTCGACCTCGCCGAAGTTCGTGTACGAACGAACCGCGAAGATCGGTGCGTCATCGAGGTTGTTGCTCAGGAACGGCCGTAGTGTCGGGGGCAGCGCGCTGTTGAGGGCGCCGAGTAGCACGGCCGGCATCGGGTGATCCGCGGGCGGCACGTACGGGCCGAAGTTCGGGTTGATCTGGCCGAGGCTGGTGCCGAGCTGGGGCAGCAGATCGGTGATGAAGTTCTCGTTCTGGCTGTAGTAGTAGTCTGCCGTGACGAAGGTGGAGGCGTCGAGGATCGCCGAGTAGCCGACCTCGTAGGTCGTCACCTCCTCGACATCGAGGGTCGTGTTGCCGAGTGCCAGCAGCGGCGTCGGCGTGCCGAAGCCGCAGTCGACCATGAACGGCGCGCAGGCTCCGGCCTCGATCGCCGCCAGGTTGATCGGCGCGGCGACCGGCGCTTGCAGGAAGAACTCGGAGTAGTTCGCGACCTGGAACGCCTCGTTGTAGGTGAACCGCAGCGTGTGATTCTCGGCCAGGCCGTAGACCACGGAGAGCTTCGGCGAGAAGCGCGAACTGTGCAGGTCGCTCTCGTCGTAGCGCGCGGCGGCGACGATCTTGGTCCGCTTGCTCGCCTGCCAGTCGAGCTGTCCGAACAGCGCGGAGTAGTCGGCGGTCACCGGCGCGAACATCAAGCTCTGCCGACCCGTCATCGGATCGAAGCTGTCGATATCGTCCTCGGAGTACGAGGCGCCGGCGACGAGGCGTAGATCGCCGTCCAGCCAGTCCCAGTTCGTCTGCACCTCGAACGACACGTTCTCCGACTCCAGGGCGAGGTTGGCACCCGACGACAGGGCGAGCTGCTGTGGCGCCTCGCGCTTGTTCCAGTAGCCCATGAAGTTCCAGTGATCCAGCGAGTAGTTCACCCTGGCCCAGGGACGCTCGACGTCCAGCAGCTGGACACGGCCGATGCCGGTCTGGAACAGCGGCCCCTCGATGTCGGCCATCCCGCCCTCGACGGTGATCAGGCCGCCGTTGCGGAAGTACCTGTCCAGCCGCACGCCGCCGAACCAGATCTTGTCGCCGTCGCCGGCCAGCGGCACCGCTTCCATCGGCAGGCCCGGGTATTCGGTGGTCACGTTGCGGGAGACGGAGAAGTCGTCATGGTCGCGATAGCCACCGTTGACTTTCATGTACCAGTCGTTTCCCAGCCCTCCGGCCCAGCGGAAGTCGGCGTTGGTGGTCGCGAGCTCGCCACCGATGAAGCGCACCATGCCGCCCTCGCTGTACCGCGGTTCCCGGGTCGTCATGTTCAGGACGCCCGAGGAAGCGTTGGCGCCGTAGAGCGCGGCGCTCGGGCCGCGGACCAGCTCCATGCTCGCCAGATCGTCGAGGGGGAACGAGATCGAAGCCCATTCCTGCGCGCCGAGAAACGGCACCGACGGATCCCGGCCGTCGATCAAGGTGGCGACCCGGCGGTTCAGCGAGCTGTTGAAGCCGCGGGTGTTCAGGTTGTAGTCGTAGATGCCGCTCTGGGTCACCTCGGCACCGGGGGTGAACTCGAGCAGCTTGGGAACCTGGCCGTGAGACGCCTGCTGTTCGATCTGTTTCTCGCTCACGACGGTCACGGCGCTGGGTGCGTCGACGATCCGTTCGATCCTGCGCGAGGCGGAGTAGACCGTGATCGTCTCGGCGAAACCGATCTCCCAGTCGACGGTCATCTCCAGCGCCGTCGTCGCGCCGTCGCTGACCGCCACGTCCAGTTCGGTGATCGTGTCGTCGCCGAGGGTGAAGACGACCGAGTAGGTGCCGGCGGGAATGCCGCGGAACGCGAAGGCGCCGTTGTTGTCGGTCAGCGTCGCCTCGCCGAGTTCCTGCACGACGACGGTGACGCCGCCGACACCCGAGCGATCCTGATTCAGGACCTTGCCCTCGAGGCTACCTGGAGCCGCGAGCGCGACCGTGGAGACGAGCATGGCCACCCCAACCAGCAGAGCGAGTCGTCGAGCGCGCATATACCCTCCTGTGGGCCCTCCGGGAGCGATCGGCCGGGGGCGGACCACGCTGGTGATTATATGCGGGAAGAACCGGGTAGACTGGAAGTCGGATCGGATCCGATGATCGACACCCATTGCCACATGACCCACGGTCGCTTCGCCGCGGACCGGGACGACGTGATCCGCCGGGCGCGGGAAGCTCTCGACGCCTGCATCACGATCGGGACCGGGGTCGAGGACGCCCGGGAGGCCGGGCGTCTCGCCGCGGACCATGCCGGGTTCCTCCACGCGACCGCGGGGATCGACCCGTTCCACGCCCACGCGGCGGGCGATGGCTTCGAGCAGGAGTTCGTCGATCTCGAGGAGCTGCTGTCCGGTGGCGGGTACGTGGGTGTCGGCGAGATCGGGCTCGACTACCACTACGATCTCGACCCGCGCGCGGTTCAGATCGAGCGCTTCTCCCGGCAGCTGAGGCTGGCGGCGCGACTGGACCTACCGGTCGTGATTCACGTGCGGGAGGCGCATCGGGACATGGCGGACACCCTCGCCGCGCACCCTGACAACCGCGGTGTGATTCACAGCTTCACCGGCGGCCCCGCCGAAGCGGAACGCTACCTGGCGCTGGGCTGGATGCTCGCGTTCAACGGCGTGGCGACGTTTCGTAACGCCGCCGAGGTTCGCGAGGCCGCGGCGCTGACCCCGCCGGATCGAATCCTCGTCGAGACCGACGCGCCCTACCTGGCGCCGGTGCCGCTACGGGGGCGACGCTGCGAGCCGGCCCAGGTCGCCCACACCCTGGCCTGTCTGGCCGAAGTGCGCGAAGAAACGCTGGAATCCCTCGATCGGTTGACGACGGCGAATGCGCGGCGGTTGTTCGGACTGGATTCGGCTCCCTGACCAGGTTGGTCGCGAGCGCAACAATCTCGCGACCACCCTGGGTCGGACCGTGGACTACCGGCTCAGCCCGGGCATCCAGGCGGTAGCGCCGTACATTTGAGGTGTAGACCCACGTCAACGGTCATCCTCGTAGCTGCTGGAGGGGTACCCGGTGAAGCGGTATCGGATCGGCCTCGTTCTGCTCCTCGTCGTCGCCACGACGGCAACGGCGGACGTGCAGCTCGTCCTCCAGGACGGCCGGGTGCTGGACGGCCGCGAGGTGACCCGGGAGGAAGGCCAGTACCTGCTCGAGCTGGCCGGTAACGAGGTGATGTCGATCCCCGTCGAGCTCGTCGCCGAGGTCCGGCTGGCGACGGCAAAGAAGAAGCCGAAACCGGCGACCGGGTTCCGCAAGGCCGAGCCGAAGACGATCGGAGGATCGGATCCGGTCGAAGAGGCGCCGAGCGGGATCCGGGATGACGCAGCGCCGGAGGTTCTCGCCGGCATCGAGGTGCGTCCCACACGACCGAACGAGGCCACCGCAGCGCTCGGGGAACCGGCGAAGTTCCAGCCGGGACTGTCGGACCCCTACTGGCGCCCCGACCCGGTGTTCAACGAGGAGAACGACGTCACGAACTTCGCCCCGTCGACCTGGTCGCAGGGTGTCGGCGATCCGACGTGGACCCCTGATTCCGCGTATGAGGCCAGCTCCAACGCCCTGACCGACAGCGAATCTTCGTGGCAGGGATCGGTCGTCGACAATCGCTGGGCGCCCACCGATGGATTCAAGAAGACCGGCACCTCGTTCCGCCCGGGAACGCCCGTCGCCTCTCGCGGACCGGCGGGGGAAGGGGAACGATCGAGACTCGACGTAACCCCGGTGGATCTGGTCACCGGCGGCGGCGCTCCGACCGCCGACCAGTGCGCGTGGTGCCCCGACCTGCAGCCGGCGGTGATCGAGGCGAGCTCGACCGCTACGACGGCTGCGACTGCGGTCGCAACGAAGTCGATCCCCGCGGCCACCGGCGATGGCGACTCCCGGGAGGCCCGGCGCTGCGCCCGCTCGATCTTCCGGCCCACCGTCGAGGCGGCGGGCGGCGACGACATCTGGCACCTGCGCACGTCCCGCTGGGATGATCCGGCCGCCGAGCGAATTCCGATCGAGATCCATGTCTCCGCGCTGACCCTCGAGGAGCGCACCTACAGCGCCACCTTCGCGATTGTCGATGGCGAGTGCCGACCGATCCGCGAGACCTCGACGCTGGTCAATCCCGGCGTGGCGGCGGGCGAAGACAGGCCGAGTCCCTCCGAGGCCTACAACGCGGCGATCGTCGGTTCCCGGCCCGCGCTCTCGTCGGATCCGGCGCGGATCGAGTACGCCGTGTCGGCCGTGGCCCTGCTCGCCGACTCCGAGGACGAGGGCAGGCCGGCCACCCGCGAGGTGATCGACCGCTCCGAACGCCTCGACGAGATCCTGGCCGAGACCGGCAGCGCCTGTTCCGAGCCGGGCAAGAAGCAGCGCAAGCAACAGGAGCGCGCAGCGGTCGAGTTCTCAGAGCCCAGCATTACCGCCGGCTACGGTGGTTCCCGGGTCACCCTCGTGACCTGGTCCCCCGACACCGGTCGCCTCGAGTCCCACGGCATCGAGGTGGCCAACGACGGTCGGGTTGCGATCCGGACCAGGGAATTGGTGGCCTGCGTCGGGCGTTAGAAGTACGGGAGAGAACGAAATTTCGTTGCCGCTGCACCTCCAAGAAACAAACGAAAAACAGGAAGAAGCTTGCGTCAGTTGACAGAGCAACGAAATTTCGTGATCATCTTCCGGCATGCCCACCAAGCCGGAACCGCTAGCTCTCGACGCCGAAATCCGGCAGCTCCTGCTCGGCCTGACCGACGCCACCAGCGAGGAGCTGGCCGCGCGGCTACTCCGCGAAGGCGTCGGCGCCGTTCCGGGGATCGTCGAGGTGAGGATCTGGCTTCTGCGTCCCGGGGACCGATGCAAGGGCTGTCCACTACTGCCCCAGTGTCCCGACCAGTCGGCCTGTCTGCATCTGGTTCCAGGGTTGCTGCCCGGGGCGGGAGACTCGGCCTTTCTTCGTCTGCCGATCGGCGTGGGGGTGGTCGGTGGGGTGGCGTCCGACGGGGCGGCCCGGCTGGTCTCCGACATCCGCAGCGACCCGGGATGGAAGCGAGCCGCGGACTGGGCGAGAAGTGAGGGCGTGCGCGGCTTTGGAGCCTTCCCCCTGGCCCACGAGGGCTCGATCCGTGGCGTGATGGCGGTGTTCCTCGAGGAGCCGGCGACCGCCGCAAGTGTGGCCACGGTGGAGTGGGTCTCCCGCTTCGCGGGTGTCGCCCTCGCCGCATCGGCGAACCGCCAGCCGCGCAAGGTCTGGACCGAAAAGGAGGTTCGGGCGTTCGAGCGGGACAACCTGGTGCGGGCGCTGGCCGCATCGGACGGCCGGATCTACGGCCCCGGCGGCGCTGCGGACCGACTGGGTGTCCGCCCCACGACCCTCGCTTCCCGGCTGAAAGTGCTGGGAATCCGGCGACCCGCAAGCTCCTGAGTCGAGGTTTTCCCGTCGTTCCCCCGGGCGCTCGGCTCCCGATACGATAAAATGCGCCGGCACTTCACGGGTCGACCACAATCACGATCGTTGTCCGCAGCGTTCTGACTCACCGTCCGGACGATCGGGGCCGCCATGTTCAAGAAGCACGAGATGATACCCAGCACGACGATGGGCCGACCCATCCACCTCTGGCGCTACGGTCACTTCGGGCCGCCGCTGCTGGTATTCCCCTCGGCCTCGGGAATGGCCCACGAATGGGACTCCCACGGGATGGTCGAGGCGCTCTCGGACTACCTCGACGCCGGGAAGCTCAAGCTGTACACGACGGAGAGCAACGTCGCCGAGGCCTGGACCCGCAAGGAGAATCCGGCCGAATGGCGCATCCGTCGACACCGGGCCTTCGAGCACTACGTCATCCACGACCTGGTCCCGTTCATCCGGGCGGATTGCCAGAACCCGGAGATCCCGATCGCCGTGACCGGTACGAGCCTCGGAGCACTCTACTCCGTGAACTTCGCGCTGAAGTTCCCGCAGATCTTCCACTACGCCCTCGGCCTGAGCGGGCGCTACAACGCGACCTGGTTGACCGACGGCTTCACCAACGACGACGTCTACTTCAACAACCCGATGGCGTACGTGCCCAACCTCCATGGTGACCACCTCAATGCGATCCGGGAGCACACGAAGCTCTCGCTGGTCTGCGGGCAGGGCAAGTGGGAGGACGGCAACATCGAAGACACCCTGGCCCTGGCCGCGCTCCTTGAAGCCAAGGGGATCTCGTCCGAGGCGGACCTGTGGGGGCACGATGTGGCCCACGAGTGGAAATGGTGGAAGCGTCAGGTGAGGTTCCACCTCGAGAAGTCACTCCTGGGACCGCAAGCGCCCGGCGGCGGCTGAGTGAGGGTCGCGTACCTGGCGGTGGCCGCGATCGCCCTCGTCGGCTGCCAGCCGACCACCGGCGGGATCTCGGGACACTCGCTGTACTACATCGCCAACAGCCATTTTCCGCAGTTCGACGAGGAATTCCGGTTGAACACCGACGAATTGCGCGACGTCGTCGTCCTGCGCCTGGCGCTCGAGTGAAAATCACCCACAGTTCTACGCTTTCCCTGGAAAAACAGCCGATTCGGGTGGACATTCCAGTAGAAGAAAGAAGGGCGCCTTCGGTGCACCGCGGCGGCTCGTCCGTCCAGCGGGCTCCACGGCTCGGGCGCGTTGTGCGGTGGGTCCGATGAACAGCAACTGGGTCGAACGACTGTCCCCCGAGGACCGACTGGTCTGGGTCGCCGTGGCGTCCGGATCCGCCGACGAGTTGCGCAAGGTCATCCGCTCCAGCGCCGTGGACTGGGAACTCGTCCTGCAGACCGCACGGGACAACCGCGTGCTGGTGCTGATGGGCGACGCGCTGATGCCGCTCGCCGAAGTACCGTCGAAGATCAAGGCGACGATCGTGTTCCACGAGGGCAGCCTGCGGGAGGTCGTCGAGAGCGACCGCCGACGTTTCGAGCGCGCGCTCCCGGCGATCGTCCGGCGCAACAAGATCATGCTGCTGCGGGGCATGGCGCTGGCCTATACCCTCGACGCGAAGCGTCCGACACGCCTGATCGGCACCGACGTCGACGTCCTGATCGACGAGCCACAGTTTCCATCCCTCAGTGGCCGTTTTCTCGATCATCATCACATCCCGGC
>CALNYP010000067.1:0-61821 GCA_942490715.1 uncultured bacterium | reverse complement strand
TCCGTGAGATCGGTCGATCGGCGACCGGCAGCTCCGTGGACGTCGCCGGCGCCGACGGGCTGCAGACCGCAGGCGATCCCGATCCGAAGTTCGTCGCGCTGTCGGCGGCCCACCCGACCCGCTGGAGCGAGGTCGACAGCGGCTCGACGATCTGGTTCGACGTCGAACGCGACCGGGATCCCCTCGGCAACGCCCAGCTGGCCGTCGATCAGCTACAGCTCGCCGTCGATGCCTGGACCGACGTCCCAGAGTCACGCGCGCAGATCGCCCTCGACGACACCGACCACCCGTACACCGAGGCGCACCCGAACAGCCCGGCGGCGAGTTTCCCCGACCGCAACATCGTCCTGTTCGGCGATCCGTACGAGGACATCGCCGACCCGGTCGGTTGCAGCGGCGTGATCGCCATCGGCGGTTACTGGCGCACCGGCGGGATCGACAGCAACGTCAACGGCGTCGACTTCCACCCCGCGCTCAAGGGCTACGTGATCTTCAACGATCAGTTCGAGTGTCTGCTGGACGATCCGGCGATGCTGGCCGAGGTCGCGACCCACGAGTTCGGCCACGTGCTCGGCTTCGGCCACTCCGGTGTGAACGACTCGATCATGCGCCCCTACCCCTACGGCGGCCGGGGCGCGCGCCTCGGCGACGACGACATCGACGCCTCGCACTGTCACTACCCTCATGGGATGACCTTCGACGGCCCGGCCGGTGGAGCGACGCTGCGCATCGGCGATCGCGAGTCGATCACCTGGTCGGTAACCGGTGAAGCCGGCACCGACCCCGGCACGGTCACTCTCGAGCGCTCGATCGACGGCGGCGCCTGGGAGGCGATCGCCCAGGACGTGATCAACGACGGGCGCTACGACTGGCTGGTCAGCGGACCCGCCGGCGACTCGGTCCGGCTGCGAGTGATCCGACCGAATCGCAACGGGCCCCAGGCCGGCTACCCCGACGCCTGCAGCCAGGCGATCGCGGCCTCGACGGTCGAGGTGCTCGACGCGCCGCAGCACCCCGGACAGATCGGCACGAGCCTGCGCCTCGATCGCGCCGGACTCGGCGTCGAGCTGCGCTGGAACGAAAGCTGTTCCAGCGGTGCCGATGGCTATGCGATCTACGAGGGCAGCCTCGACTCCCTGCGGGCCGGCCTGTGGACCGCGGCGGCGACGACCTGCGGCTACGGTCCGGATCGACAGATCGACGTGGCGCCGGCGAAGGGCAATCGCTTCTTCCTGCTCGCGCCCCGGGCCGGTGATCGCGAGAGCCGCTACGGTGTCGATTCCAGCGGTGCCGTGCGGCCGGCGCCGCTGACGACCTGCGGCACGATCGACGCTGGTGAGCCGGTCTGCAGCTCCGAGTGACGCTCAGCCGGCGGCAGCCTTGCGCATCTTCTCGACTTCCTTGAGCATCCGCGCGATCGCCTCGGCCTGAGGCGGATCCAGGTCGAGGGCGTCCCGCAGCGACCGCTCCGCCTCGGCCAGCCGCCCCAGCTTGAGGTAGGCGAACGCGACCCGGGCGTGGAGCTCGGGATCGGCGGGATCGAGGATCAACGCCCGCTCGTAGCCGGCCGCCGCTCCGTCCCACTGGCCGAGCCGGGTATGGCAGTCCCCCATCGCCCGGGGAATCGCCTTGTCCAGCGGCTGCATCTCCTCGGCAATCGTGAACGCGGCCACCGCGTCGGAATAGCGACCGAGTCCCTGGAGGATCGCTCCACGACGACTGTGGCCGGTGGCGAGATCGGGCTTCAACGTCAGCGCACGATCGACATGCACGAGCGCCTGCTGCGGATCTCCGTCAAGCTGGCAGACCGCGGCCATCTCGAGATGGGCGGCGTAGTGATCGGGGTTCGCGGCCAGCGCCTGCTCGAGGGCCAGCCGGGCATCCTCCCGGCGATCGAGCCGCAGGTACGCCGCGCCGAGGCGCGTCAACACCCGGGGATTGTCGGGAGCGTCCTCACGGATCGACTCGAGGACCTCGACCGCCGACCCGGTGTCGCCGTTGGCGAAGTACTCGGTGGCGACGTCGAAGCGAGCCGCGATCCCGACCGTGAAGAAGCCGACCTCGTCGGCCCAGGGGTCGTTGCCGATCATCCGCCCGTTGTGCAACAACAGTACCAGCGGTTCTTCATCGGAGGCGCCGGTCCCGCTGACGGACTCGTCGATCGCCGCCTGGAGCTGCAAGGCGGCGGTGTAGTCCGACTCCTCGCGGAGCAACTCCTCGACACGCTCCCGCGCCGCATCGAGATCGCCGGCGGCGAAGCGAGCCCAGGCCTGCCCGACGAGCCCCGAGGCTTCGTCGGGGTCGATCTCGTTGACCTGGGCGAAGGCCGACGCGGCGCCTTCGAAGTCGCCGGTGCGCATCGACCACAGCCCCCGTCGCGCATGGGCCGGGGCGTAGTGCGGGAAATGCTCGATCGAATCGTCGATCGCTGCGAGCGCTCCCTCGAGATCGCCCAGCTCCGCCCGGGTCTGGGCCAGCAGGAAGTACAGCTTGGCCTGCTGCGGTTCGACCGCGATCGCCCGCAGGTAGCAGGCCTCGGCCTCCTCGAAGATCCCGTTCGCGTGATAGATCTGGCATAGCCGCAACCAGGCGGCCTTGTCGGTCGGATTGTTGTTGACCGTTTCCAGCCCGCGCCAGACCCACTCGGCGACCGCCGGGTCGAGGGCTTCGAGGTCCGCCGGCTCCGGCGGAGGACCGAACTCGACGTGGCGGCTGCAGGCGGTGGCCAGCAGCAGCGTCGCGGCGAGCAACGCCGAGGGCAACCGGGAGAGGAGATACATGTCGTTACCCTTTTACGTACCGCCCGGAAACGAGTCAAGAAGCGCCGGATGTTCTATGCTTGCACCGTCGTGCCGGCGAAGCCAACCAAACGAGAAAACCCCGACCATGGCGCCTGGGCCGGGGTCTATCGGATCGTCCGCCGCATCCCCCGAGGTCGGGTGATGAACTACGGCCAGATCGCGGAAATCGTCGAGCCGCGGCTGTCGGCCCGGGCGGTCGGCTGGGCGATGCACGGCTGCCCCGAGGATGTCCCCTGGCATCGGGTGGTCAACGCCTCCGGCGGCTGCTCCACCGACGAGATCCCCGGTGTACCCCGGGGGTTGCAGCAGAGCTTGCTGGCCGAGGAAGGCGTCGAGTTTCGCCCCAGCGGACGACTGGATCTGAAGCGCTACCGCTGGACGCCACCGCCACCCGACGCGAAGCGGGCCGCCGGCAAGAAAAAGACCTCTACTCGAAGGTGATCTGGGCGAAGCGGCGCTTGCCGACCTTGAACAGGTGCGACGCGCCGGCCTCGACCTTCAGCTCCAGCGAATCCCCGGAGACCTTCTGTCCGTCGACCGAGACTGCACCCTGGTCCAGCAACCGACGGGCCTCGGACTTCGACGCCGCGAGCTTCGTCTCCGCCAGCACGTGGGGCAGGTAGGCCACACCGCCGGCCGTGGCGATGGTGTGCTGGGCGATCTCCTCGGGCTGGCCCCGCTTGGTGAAGACGCGCTCGAACTCCGCCCGGGCCGCCTGGGCCGCCGGCTCCCCGTGGAAGTCGGTGATGATGCGCATCGCCAGCCCTTCCTTGGCCTTCTTCGGGTGGAGTGTCCCCTCTTCGGCGAGTTGCTTCATCTGCTCGATACCATCGAGGGAGATGTCGGTGCAGAGCTCGTAGTAGCGCCACATCAAGTCGTCGCTGATCGACATCAGCTTGCCGTAGATCTCCTTCGGCTCTTCCTCGACGCCGACGTAGTTGCCGAGGGACTTCGACATCTTCTCGCTGCCGTCGAGCCCTTCGAGCAGCGGTGTCGTCAGGACCACCTGCGGCTCGAGGTCGTAGGACGGCATGATGTCGCGACCGACGTTCAGGTTGAACAGCTGATCGGTGCCGCCGAGCTCGACATCGGCCCTCAGGTGCACCGAGTCGTAGGCCTGGGCCAGCGGATAGAGGAACTCGTGCAAGGAGATCGGCTTCTCGGCCTCGTAGCGCTGACGGAAATCCCGGCGCTCGAGCATCCGCGCGACGTTGTAGCGCGCCGCCAGGCGGATGAACCCCTCGGAGCCCAGCTCGCCGAGCCACTCGCTGTTGAAGCGGATCTCGGTCGCCTCGGGGTCGAGGATCTTGTAAGCACTGCGTCTTGTAGGTCTCGGCGTTGGCCGCGATCTCCTCCCGGGTCAGCGCCGGACGGGTCTTCGAGCGGCCGGTGGGATCGCCGATCAACCCGGTGAAGTCGCCGATCAGGAAGATCACCCGGTGGCCCAGATCCTGGAAGTGCCGCATCTTGCGCAGCAGTACCGTGTGGCCGAGGTGAATGTCCGGCGCCGTCGGGTCGAAACCGACCTTGACCGTCAGCGGCCGACCGTCCTTGATCGAGCGCTCGAGCTTCCAGCGCAGCTGACTCTCGGTGACGACATCGACGGCGCCCCGGGTCAGGAGCGCCATCTGTTCGTCGACGGGCGGAAACGTCTGGCTTCGGACATGGCAACCATCCTCTCTGAGGAAAACGGCTTGGATTCTAGCACCGTCGGCCGTCCGCGGCGGTTTGCAGGGGACCGGGCGGCGATCCCGCGGAGCGGACCGGCCGTCAGAACAGACCGCGCTCACGCAGGCTCGTGTACCCGCTGCCGGCGACGATCAGGTGATCGTACAGCTCGATCCCCATCAGCTCCCCGGCCCGGCGCACGGCATGGGTGAACTCGATGTCCTCGGGCGAAGGATCGAGACAGCCGCTGGGGTGGTTGTGGGCCAGCACGAAGCCGAGGGCCAGATGCTGGACCGCCGGATAGAGGATCTCCCGGGGGTGGGTCCGGGTGGTGTTGAGCGAACCGATCGAGATCGTCTCCTGGGCGATCAGGCCGTTCTGGGAGTCGAGGTAGACGCCGACGAGGTGCTCCTTTCGCGCCCGGGCCAGCCCCCGGACCCGCCGGTAGACCTGGGCCGGACCGTGGACCGCCGGTCGGACCTCGCAGCGCTCGCCGTAGGTCCGGCGGGCCAGCTCGAAGACCGCGCAGAGCCGGGCCGCCTTGGCCCGGCCGAGGCCGGTCTCGAGCTTCCAGTCCCGAGGGCTCAGACGGCGCAGCCCCTCGAGGCCGTGGCGCCGGATCAGGCCGGTGGCGAGTTTCTCCGCCGGTAGCCCCGGAACGCCGGTACCCAGGACCAGGCTGAGCAGGTCACCGTGGGAGAGGGCCTGTACGCCGTGCGTGAACAGCTTTTCTCGGGGCCGGCAGGCCTGGAGTCGATCGGGAAGCCCGGGGCTCCACGGGGCGCTCTCGGACTCCGACGCCGGTGGCTGGGATTGCGAATTCGTCATGCGCCGATGGTCGCATCGACCGCCGGGCCCGTGGAATGCGTGGATCGCCTTCGCGTTGAGGGGAGGAAACAGCGCCGCGGTCGCCCTTGCAACCCGACCGTCCGGGCGACGAGATCAGCCGGCCGGCGTCGAGATACGTGCCCGCCGGCCATCGATCTGCACGCGCCCTTCGGACCAGAGCCGCAGCGCCTCGGGGTAGAGCCTGTGCTCCTGCTCGAGGATCCGCGCCGACAGCGAGTCGTCGGTGTCGTCGTCCAGCACCGGGACCGCCGGCCTGCAGGACGATCGGCCCGTGGTCGCACTCCTCGTCGACGAAGTGCACCGTGCAGCCCGCGACCTTGACACCGTAGTCCAGGGCCTGCTGCTGGGCGTGCAGTCCGGGAAACGCCGGCAGCAGCGACGGGTGGATGTTCAGGATTCGATTGCGGAAGGCCCCGACGAGGTAGGGCGAGAGCAGGCGCATGTAGCCGGCGAGGCAGACCAGATCGACCCGGTGCTCGTCGCAGGCACCTCGATCACCGCGCGCTCGTGCTCCTCGCGCGGCTTGATCCTTGCGGCTGGCGACGGCCTCGTGTGGGCACGCCCATCGCCGGCGCCGCTCCAGCCCCGCCGCATCGGCCCGGTTGGACAGCACGACCGCGGGAACCGCAGATATCCGGCCCTCCCTGCATCGCCTCGACCAGCGAGACCATGTTGCTGCCCCGCCCCGAGATCAGGATCGCGACGCGCAGCCGATCAGACATACGAAACTTTTCCATCACCGGTCGTCACCCGACCGATGCGGTGGTGCGGCTGATCGAGCCGGTCCAGGTGGCATTCGAAGATGACCGCCTGATCGGGGCTGAGGATCGCCACCATTCCGATGCCCATGTTGAACGTCCGGTACATCTCGCGCTCGTCGACATCGCCGCAGCCGCTGCATGTACGGAACAGCGGCGGCACCGGCCAGGTGCCGCGCTCGATCTCGCACCGCCAGTCCCTCGGGCAGCACCCGCGGCAGGTTGTCGGTCACGATGCCGCCGCCGGTGATGTGCGCCAGGCCGTGCATCCAGCCCTCGCTCGAGCGGCCCGCGACAGCGGGCCCAGGTAGCACGGTGCTCGGCCAGCAGCGCCTCGCCCACCGTGGCGCCCAGTTCGTCGACGCGGTCGTCGACCTCGAGCCGCCGACCTCGAAGAAGGACCTTGCGCGCCAGCGAGTAGCCGTTGGTGTGAAGCCCCGTGCTCGGCAACCCGACGAGCACGTCGCCCTTTTTCACCTTGGATCCATCGAGGATGACCTTGCGGTCGACCACGCCGACGATGAAACCGGCGAGATCGTAGTCGCCGTCACCGTAGAAACCGGGCATCTCGGCGGTCTCGCCGCCGAGCAGCGCGCAGCCGGCAGCCCGGCAGGCCTCGGCGATGCCCTCGATCACCTCGGGGAGCACGTCGGGATCGAGCACGCTCGTGGCGAAGTAGTCCAGGAAGAACAGCGGCTCGGCGCCCTGGACCAGGATGTCGTTGACGCAGTGGTTGACCAGGTCCCGGCCGACCGTGTCGTGGATCCCGGTGAGGAAGGCGACCTTGCAGCTTGGTGCCGATGCCGTCGGCGCTGGAGACCAGGACCGGCGCGGCATACCGTGCCAGTCCGGGGCGAACAGCCCGCCGAAGCTACCCAGGTCCGACAGCACGCCCGGCGTCGCGGGTCGAGCTTGACGAAGCCCTTGATCCGGTCGCCAGCGCCTCGTCCTGCGCGTCGATGTCGACGCCGGCGTCGCGGTAGGTCAGGCCCGCGCCTGGCTTGCGTTCGTCGCTTCGATCCATCTCTTCCTCGCTCCGGAACGCCGTCACCGATCATGCGCCTTCGACGATCGGTCGCCACCCTCCCGGTTGCCGGCCGCAACCCTCACGCCGGGTTCGTCTTGCTCGAACAGCCCGAGCTGCTCCGAATCGTCCAGGCGGCAGCGGCACCGGGTGGTCCTTGGTCCAGCAGGCGGTGCAGACCTCGCCGTCCTTCTGCCTCGCCGCCTTCATCATCCCCTCGAGACTGAGGAAGCCGAGGCTGTCCGCCCCGATGTGTTCCCGGATCTCCTCGACGTTGTGCTTCGAGGCGATCAACTCGTCGGCGTTCGGCGTGTCGATGCCGTAGTAGCAGGGACCGATCGGTCGGCGGACAGGAGATCCGCACGTGGACCTCTCGGCGCCGGCGTCGCGGCAGAGCTGGACGATCTTGCGGCTGGTCGTGCCGCGGACGATCGAGTCGTCGATCACGACGAGTCGCTGTCCTGCGATGTTCTCGCGCAGCGGGTTGAGCTTCATCCGCACCCCGATCGAGCGCAGCTCGGCGCCGGTTCGATGAACGTGCGGCCGATGTAGTGGTTGCGCACCAGCGCCAGGTCGAAGTCGACGCCGGCGGCCCGGGCGTATCCCATCGCCGCGAAGACGCCCGAGTCGGGCACCGGGACGACGAGATCGACGTCGGCCGGGTGTTCCTCGAACAGCGCCGCGCCGAGCTGCTTGCGCACCGCTTGCACCGGATCGCCGAACAGTACGCTGTCCGGTCGAGCGAGATAGACGTGCTCGAACAGGCAGCCGGCGGGACGGTCGGCCGGGAACGGCTTGTACGAGTGCAGACCGCCGACGTCGATCGTGACCACCTCGCCCCGCTCCAGGTCGCGCTCGTGGGTCGCGCCGAGCAGGTCGAAGGCGCAGCTCTCGCTGGCGACGACCCAGGCGCCGTCGACCCGACCGATCGACAGCGGGCGGAAACCGAGGGGGTCCCGGGCGGCGATCAGGCGGCCGGGCGCCATGCAGACCAGCGAGTAGGCGCCCTTGACCCGGTGCAGCGCTTCGACCAGGGCGTCGGTGACGTCCGGGGTCTTCGAGCGCGCCATCAGGTGCAGGATCGTCTCGGTGTCGCTCGGTGGTCTGGAAGATCGAACCGTCGTCTTCGAGTTCGGCCCGGACGCGCGCGGCGTTGACCAGGTTGCCGTTGTGGGCGATCGCGATCGGGCCGCGATGGTCCCGCAGCAGGAACGGCTGCGCGTTGCGCGGGGTTCGAGTCGCCGCCGGTCGAGTAGCGCACGTGGCCGATCGCGGCGCCGCCGGGCAGTTCGTCGATGACCTCCTTCGAGAAGACGTCCTCGACGTGCCCCATCCCCGCGCGGCGAACGAGTTCACCCGAGTTGGAGGTCACGATGCCCGCCGACTCCTGACCTCGGTGCTGCAACGCGTACAGCGCCAGGTAGGCCATCGTCGAGGCCTCTTTGTGACCGAAGACTCCTACAATTCCACACATTCGGAGAACACCCTCGCGTAGATCGCGTCCACATTGTGCAACAGCCGTTTCGGTTCGAACAGTGCATCGAGTGCCGCGGCGTCGAGCACCTCGGTCACCTCGGGGTCGGCTCCGAGCAGCTCGCGGAAGGCCCCCTCACCGGCCCAGCAATTCATCGCGTTGCGCTGGACGATCGCGTAGGCGGCCTCCCGGGAGAGGCCGGCGGCGTTCAACGCCAGCAACACCGTCTGGGAAAAGACCAGCCCGCGGGTGATCTCCATGTTGGCCTTCATCCGCTCGGGATAGACGTGGAGGTCGTCGAGCACCCGGGTCATCCGGTGCCAGCATGAAGTCGCAGAGGCAGGTCGTATCCGGCAGCATCACCCGCTCGACCGACGAGTGGGAGATGTCCCGCTCGTGCCACAGCGCGACGTTCTCCAGCGCGGCATGAACGTGGGAGCGTACGAGTCGCGCGAGGCCGGTGACGTTCTCGCACTTGATCGGGTTGCGCTTGTGCGGCATCGCCGACGAGCCCTTCTGCCCCTTGCGGAACGGCTCCTCGACCTCGCGGACGTCGGAGCGTTGCAGGTGCCGGATCTCGGTGGCGATACGATCCAGGGACGACGCCAGCACACCCAGCGTGGCCACGAAGGTCGCGTAGCGATCCCGGGGGATCACCTGGGTCGCGATCGGCTCCGGCCGCAAACCCAGGCGTTCGAGCACGTCGGCCTCGACGTCGAGCCCCAGGTGGGCGTAGGTGCCGACCGCACCGGAGATGCTGCCGACACGGACCTCCTCCCGGGCCGACCGCAGCCGGCGCAGGTTCCGCCGGGCCTCGGCGTACCAGCTCGCGAACTTCAACCCGAGGGTGTACGGCTCGGCGTGGATCCCGTGGGTCCGCCCGACCAGCACCGTCTCTTTATGGTCGTGGGCCTGTCGTTCGAGAACCGCGATCAACCCCTCGAGCCCGGTGACGAGCTTGTCGGCGGCCTGGACCGTCCGCCAGGCCTGGGCCGTGTCGACGACGTCGGACGAGGTCAGCCCGTAGTGGACGTGCCGCGACGCCGGGCCGACCTTCTCGGCCACGCTGGTGAGGAAGGCGATCACGTCGTGCCCGACGGTCGCCTCGATCTCGTCGATCCGCGCCAGGTCGAAGGCCGCCTTCTCGCGGATCACCGCCATGTCCTCGGCGGGAATCTGGCCGCGCTCGGTGAGCGCCTCGCAGACCGCCAGCTCGACGGCGAGCCAGCTGCGGAAACGGGCCTCGTCGCTCCAGAGGTTCGCCATCTCGGGCCGGGTGTAGCGTTCGATCATCGAGTTTCCCTCAAAGCCGCCGTCAGACGACGACCGGCGGAGTCATGCGCTTCGGCGAAGCGATGCGCAGTTCCGTACGCATGCCGCCGGCCTCGTGAACGGCTCCGCCCGCCGTCCGTCGCACCAGCGCCTGGGTGTTGTTCTTCTCGGACAGGTGGCCGAGCACGACCGCCTTGCAACCGCCGACGACGACCTCGCGCAGCAGCGCCGCCGCCTCACGGTTCGACAGATGCCCCAGCCGGCTGCTGACGCGCTGCTTCAGGTGCCAGGGGTAGGGGCCGTCCCGCAGCAGCAGCTCGTCGTAGTTCGACTCGATCATGATCACGTCGCAGCCCCGCAGCCGTTCGCGAACCAGCGTCGTCGCGTGACCCAGGTCCAGGGTGATGCCGACGCGCATCCCCTCGCCGCGCAACACGAAACCGACCGGCGCGGCGGCATCGTGGGGCACCGGAAAACTGTCGACCTGCACCGTGCCGAGGTCGAGGGTGCCGGCCTCGGGGAGCGGCCACCACTCCGCCAGGTGCACCGGCGAGAGATTGAGGGCGTGGAGCGTCTGCGGCGTGCAGGCGACCGGCACGCCGTGGAGCATCGAGAAACGCTCGGCGCCCCGGGAGTGATCCTGGTGCTCGTGGGAGATCAGCACGCACTTGATGCTCGACGGTTCGATTCCCAGACTCTCGAGGCGGCGGGTCAGCGCTCGCGCCGACAGCCCGGCATCGATCAACAGGCGCGTTTCGCCGAACTCCACCAGGGTCGTGTTGCCCGTCGACCCGCTGGCGAGGGCGACGAGCCGCATCAGCGATCTCCGCTGTGGCCGAAGCCGCCGGCCCCGCGCGCGGTCTCGTCGAGGTCGTCGACCTCGGTGACGACGATCCGGGGCAGCTTCTGCACGACGAGCTGGGCGATCCGATCGCCTCGATTCAGCTCGATCGGTTCCTTGCCGAGATTGACGAGCAGTACGCCGACCTCGCCGCGGTAGTCGGCGTCGATCGTCCCCGGACTGTTGACCAGCGCCAGTCCGTGACGCCGGGCCAGGCCGCTCCGGGGTCGTACCTGCGCCTCGTAACCCTCGGGCAAGGCGATCGCGATGCCGGTCGGAACGTGGGTTCGCTCGCCGGGGGGCAGCACCAGGGTCCGGTCCAGCCGGGCCCGCAGATCGAAACCGGCCGACAGCGCCGTCGCCGGTTGCGGCAGCGGCAGATCGCCGGCACCGTCCAGCCGGCGGATCCGCACCTCGATCGCTGTCGACGACCCGCTCACAGGACCAGGGCCGCCTGGTTGATACGCAACTTGCCGGTCCGGCCGACCGCGGTGAGCCGCAGCGACTGGCCGTCGAGGATCTTCCGGGCGACTCCGTGGACGCTGTCCACGGTGACCTTGTCGACGCCGATCAGCGTCTCTTCCAGGCTCAGCTGGCGACCGTAGAAGATCTCCTGGCGGGCCATGTGGGACATGCGGCTGCTGGTCGATTCGAGGCCGAGCATCAGGCTGCCCTTCAGGTTCTCCTTGGCCAGGTCGAGCTCGTCGGGGGTGGGGCCGTTGTCCCGCAGGTCGCGCAGCTCCTGCATCGCGAGGTCGATCACCTCGCGCCCGTTGGCCGGGTTGGTCGCGGCGTAGATGTTGAGGAACCCGGCGTCGCGGAAGGCGTTGATTCCGGAGTAGACGCTGTAGACCAGTCCGCGCTCCTCGCGAATCCGCTGGAACAGCCGGGACGAGATCGTTCCCCCCAGCAGCGAGTTGAAGACGAACATCGGATAGCGCATCTCGATCGTGACCGGGTAGGCCGGGACGGCGAGGAGCAGATGGAGCTGTTCCAGCCCCTTCTTCGTGCGCAGGACCATCCCCTCCTTGGCCCGGGGACGCGACGACTTGCCGTTGTTCCCGCGGCCTGAGGACGGTTCGAGGTCGCGGAACGCCTTCTTGATCAACCCGGCGACCCGGCCGTGCTTCAGGTTGCCCGAGGCGGCGATCAGCATGTTGTCGGTCGTGTAGGCACCGCGGAAGAAGCTACGGAGTTGCCGGAGGCTGAGTCCGCCGACGGTCTCCTCGGTTCCCTGGATCGGCCGGCCCAGCGGGTTGGTCGGATAGATCAGCTGGGACATCAGGTCGTAGGCCAGCTCGTCGGGGGTGTCCTCGACCATCCGGATCTCTTCGAGGACGACTCCGCGCTCGCGCTCGACCTCCTGCGGGTCGAAACGCGGACGCTGGACGATGTCGGCCAGCAGGTCGACCGCCTTCGGCAGGTGGTCGTCGAGGACCTTGGCGTAGAAACAGGTGTATTCCTTCGAGGTGAAGGCGTCGATCTGCCCGCCGATCGCGTCCATCTCCAGGGCGATCTGCCGGGCCGTGCGGTCCCGGGTGCCCTTGAAGACGAGATGTTCGATGAAGTGGGAGATCCCGTTGACCCGGGCCGCCTCGTGCCGGCTGCCCAGGCGCAGCCAGACCCCGATCGACACCGAGCGAACGTGGGGCATGCTCTCGGTGAGCAGAAGTAAGACCGTTGGAAGTCTTTGTTTTCGAATCATCGCCCTGGATCCCGGAGAAGCATCAGGCGACGGAAAGGAATCCCGGGGCGGAACGCCGCGGAAGCGTGAGTATAGCACGCGACCAGGTCAGTTATTGCGGTCGTCGGCCCCGCCGCCCGAGTTGCTCAGGCCGGTGTTTCCGCGGCCTCCGGAGTTGCCGCTGCTACCCGAGTTCCCGCGGTTGTCGTTCCCCAGTCCGCCGAGTCCATTGTTGTTCCCGCCGGCGCCGTTCCGGTTGTTCCCGCCACGACCACGCTGGCCGCCGGGAAGCTGCTGGTTCTCGAGGTCGAAGTAGGTGAACTGCCACTGGTCGTACTCGGTCTGGCCGTTGTACTCGCGGAACGGCTTGTCGTCGCAAAGGGTGCGCACGCCGGCGATCGGCAGGCCGATCGAGCCCTCGCTGGCTCCGCTGAACAGACTGCGACCTTCACGCCCACGGGGGCCGGTCAACCCGGACGAGCCGCCCGGGCCGCTGTTGTTGTTGTTGTCGTTACCGAGCTGCGAGAGGCCCGAGCCGCTCTGCCCCCGGCTCGTGCCGCCGGAGTTGCTGCCGGCACGCTGGCCCTGGTTGAACGAGCCCTGGCCGCCCTGGAGGTTCTGCATCAGGCCCTGCCCGTCCTCGGAGTTCGGGTCGACGATCTGGTTGCCGGGGCCGACGAACAGGAAGCCCCACTTGCCGTCGGGCACCAGCGGATCTTCGTAGAGCTGACGCAGGTAGTAGTTGCCCTTCGGGCCGGGCTCCATCAGCTGCTCGAACTCCAGCGGAGCCACTCCGCCGTGATCGAGCCGGTAGCGCTGGATCGCCCGGGTGATCTCCTGGGCCCGGAAGATCATCTCCGCCTCGTTGTCCCGGCGCAGCACCTGGGCGTATTCCTGGAACGCCACGGTCGACATGATGCCCATGATCGCAACGATGACCATCACGCCGGCCATCAAGTGGCCGCGCTCGCTTCGTCGCCGTGCCGCCGTTCTACGGGTTGGTGACGGTGATGGTGACGTCGTCGACATCGGTCAGGGCGCACTCGTTGGTCACGACCAGCTGCGCGGTGTAGCTGCCGGCCTGGGTGTAGGTACACTCGATCGAAACCGTGCTGGCGGGATCCTGGTTGTTCCCGCAGGTCCACGAATAGGTCAGCATCGAGTCCGGATCGGAGGAGTTGCTGCCGTCGAGGGTCACGGTCGCCTGCCCGTTGATCAGCACGATGCTCCGGTTCGGACCACCCCGGGCGATCGGGTCGGTCGTGTCGCAGACGACATCGTAGATCGTCGAGTCCGACAGCGGGCTGAAAAACGACGGGTCCGCCGGCGGCGCGCTGGGCGCGCAGAAGCCGTTCGCCTCGTCGTCGCTGACTCGCAAGACCACGCTGAGTTCCTGCACCTCGGCGTAAGACCGGGTGAACTGGGACAGACTGACGCCCTGGGCGGTCTCGTTGCTCGTCGCGACGCTGGAGGTGACCTCCCACTGGTAGCAGGTGATCGCACCGTCGGGGTCGCTCGAGTTTCGACCGTCGAAGGTCACGGCACCGTCGACCGCCTGGGCGGCGGGTGGGCTCATGAAGATCGAGGCGGTCGGTTGCACGTTGCCGTCGGTGACCGTCTTGGTCACGGTGACCGGGGTCGACAACGTGCCGGAGAACGCGACCACGTCGACCGATGCCGGGTCGTTCAGGTCCAGGGTCAGCACGTCGACCGCCACGCCGTTGTTGTTGGTCTCGATCTTCTTCGGCGGCACCACCGGGCAGGCGGCACTCCGGCAGCCATCGCCGGAGATGCTGCAGACGCCTCCGATGCAGGTGTTCTGCGAGGAGGCCAGACTGCCGCCGGTCGTGGTGAACGCGACCGCGACTCCCGCCAGCGAGAAGCCGCTCTTGTCGAACACCTGGGCCGCGATCGTCGTCTGCCCCGACTCCTCGCCGAGCAGCTGGTCGATGATGATCGTTCCGGGGTTCGCCGTCACGTTGAGGGTTCCGTCCGTCGGCGCAGTGGGGTCGGTACTCTCGCAGCCGACCGCCAGCAACCCGATCGCCAGCAGCCCCGCCGTTCCCAGTAGCATCACGTATCGCATCGATTTTCCATCCTTCGCCACGGGTCTCACCGCCTTACCAGTCCGAGTAACTCGATCCGTCCAGCCCGGCACCACCGGCACCGCTCGAGACGTCGATGATGCCCGGCTCGGTCGAGATGTCGGCATCGTCGAGCTGGGCGAACTCCGTGACCCATGTATCCGCACTATCGGTGATCGGGTCAACGGGAACGGCCCTCAGGTAGCTGTCGTCGACCAGCGCCTGCAGGTCGAACGGGTAGTAGCCCTTGTCGGCGAAGTACAGGTTGATCTGCGTCCGCATCACGAACAGGTTCTCGTGCAGCACCGCCTCCTTCGCCTTGCGATGGAGTTCCGGTACTGCCCGACCGCGACCGCGGCCAGGATCCCGATGATCGCCACGACGACCAGCAGCTCGATCAGGGTGAAACCCTGTCTCCCCCTCGCCGGTTTCGTCGCATCGTTCTGCTTCATCCGTCCACGTCCTACCACTCCTGATACGGCTTGCCGTTCAGACCGACCTTGTCGCTCGTCGAATGGACATCGAAAATGTTGATCCCGTCGGTGAACAGCGACTCCGGTCCGTCTCTGCTGGATTTCGTGCCCCACTCCGTCGTGCCGGTGATCGGATCGATCGGCATGCGCCGGAGGTACTTGATCGTCGTACCGGCGGCGTCGCCGATATCGACGCCCTCGACGAGCCAGGACAGCTCCTCGGGGTAGCCTTCCTGATTCGTCGTGTTCAGGTACTTCGTCCGGATTCCCGGGTACCGTTCGGTATCGGCCTGGAACCGGTCGAGGGCTTCGCGGATCGTGCGCAGCGATTGACGCAGCTCGAGTTCCTTGTTGCGCTTGACCGCCGTGTTGGCGACGGGGATCGCCAGCGAGGCCAGTACCGCCAGCACCGCCGACGCACAGATCAGCTCGACGAGGGTGACCCCTCGCTCGCCTCGCCGTCGTCGTCCGTCTGCCGTTGAACGCATGCTCGTCTCTCGTTACGGGTTCACCACGACGATCGCGGTGTTGAAAGCGGCAGGCAGGTTACGCGCCTGCGGGTCCTTGACGCTCGCCCCGGTGAAGCTGAAGTTCGCCGGTCCTTCGCCGATGGCCCGGAAACGGAAGGTGCCCAGCGTTCCGCCGCCGGTGGCGCCCTCTCCGCCGCCCATCCGCGAGAGGCCGACGACGATCTCGCCACCGCCGCCGAGCGTCGCTGGCGAGGAACACCGTGTTCGTGCCGTCGGTGTTCATGAACGCCCCTTCGGCCGCCGGGTGCATGAACTGCAGCACGTCCCTGTTGTAACGCAGGTGGAACGGCACCGATCCGACGTTCGATGCGTTCTCGATCGCCACCTGCACGATCACCGTGTCGCCGACGCGGAACGCGCGCTTCGACGGGACAGGCGGACCATCGCCGGCCCCGTCGGCTGTTCGGCTGGCCGCCTCGTCCTCGGCGGTCCGCATCGTCGGCGACCTCGTCACCGCCTCGTCGCCGGCCTCTTCGCCGCCGCGTCGCCGGAGGACCGGGCGGCTCCACCGGCGCTGGCGCCCGGTCCGCCGTCGTCGTCGCCGGGGCGCCGCCGGGCGGCGCCGGGTCCGGCCGCCGGGGTCCGGCACGGTCGCGCCGAGCGTCGACCCGGTTCGGGCTCGACTTGCTCTTGGTCGCCGGAACGACCGGCGCGACCGGGTCACCGGGCTCGCTGCCGCCGGCCAGCATCACGGCGTCTTCCCGCGGGCCGAACGGACCGATTCCGGCGGCCGACTCGGCAGGACCACGCAGACGCATGTTCTCTTCGGTGCCGACCCACAGCGTCGCCAGGTCCTGCTCGGTGATGTCCGGGATGCGGATGATCCGGGGGGTCAGGGTCATGACGATGTCGGTGTCGGTCGTCTGGATGTCGTTGTTCGAGAAGATCCGCCCGAAACCCGGGATATCGGAGATCCCGGCGACACCGGCCTGGTTGTCGGAGCGACTGCGCTGGATCAGACCGGCCAGCAGGTTCGTCTCGCCGTCGCGCAGGCGGATCACGGTCTGGATCTGCCGTGTACCGATGATCGGCTGGGCCTGCCCGGCGGAGGTCTCCACCGCGCCGGTGACCTGACTGACCTCGACCTGGACCTTCAGCGTGACCTCCTTGTTGTGGTGCACGCGAGGCTGGATCTGCACGGTGATACCGACGTTCTGATAGGTGAACGAGGTGATCGGCACGATGTTGCCGCCGACCGTCTGGGAGGTGTTGAAGCTCGTCGTCGGGATCGGGACGCGGTCGCCGATCAGCAACTCGGCGCGCTCACCCTCCGACACGCGCAGCTGCGGCTTGGCGACGACCTTCGTATCGGAGTCGCTCTTGAGGAAGCTGAGGATCACGCTGGGGATCACGCCGACCGTCCAGTTGCCGGTCTGCCGCAGGATATCGAGGTTGTTCAACGGAACCGACGCCTGTCCATCGCCGAAACCGACCGACAGGGTCTTCGACGAGAGGTCGATGCCGATGTTGCGCGCCGTCGTCCGGTTGATCTGCAGCAACTCGACGTCGATCAGCACCTCGCCCTTCGACTTGTCGTTGGCGGCGATGATTCTCTCGCCGATGGCGACCTTCTCCGGAGTGTCCTTGAGCGTGACCGAGTTCAGGTCGGCGTTCTCCGCGATCTGCCGCGACTGCAGCAGGGAGCGCAGCAGCGTGACGATCGTCTTGGTGTCGGCGTTGCTCAGGAAGAAGGTCCGGATCACCTGGTCTTCGTATTCCTGGCGCTTCTGCCGGGTATCGGGGGCGAGCAACAACGTGTGCTCGTCGATCACCTTGTAGAAGTTCTTCGTCTGCAACATCAGGATGTCGAGGGCCTTGGCCAGGCTGACGTTGCCCAGGTCGATCGTCCGCTCGCGATCGAGCTCGACCTTCTCGTCATAGATGAAGTTGATGCCGGAGGCCTTGCTGATCGCCTCGAAGATCTTGCCGACCTCGACGTCGTGGAAGTTCAACAGGATCGGGATGTTCGATCGAGGATCGAGCTGCGGCGGTCCCATCGCGCGCTTCCGCGCGTTTTCCTTCATCTGCTCGATCGACGAGGGCCCCCCGGTTTCCCCGCTGCAGCTCGCGGACGGCGCGGCGCATCTCGTTGCTGGCGTGCTGGTTGCTGGGGTTGAGCATCAGCGTCTGCTGGTACTCGGCGATCGCCAGCTCGAGCTGGTTCGAGTTGTGGAATCGCCGGCCCTTCTCGAAGTGAATCGAGGAGGCCTTGAGCTTGGCACGTTCGAGGGCGACAGCGATCCTCGTTTCGCCGGGAGCCAGAGCTTTGGCCTTGCTGTAGGCCAGCACCGCCGCGTCGTAGTTCTCCCGCCGCATCTCCTTCTCGCCTTCGCGATAGGACTTGTGCGCCGCGCAGCCGGTCATGGCCACAAGGGCCAGAACCAGCACCAGGTTGCGTACTCGCTGTTGCGTTTTCACCAGAGACCTCATCGATTCCAGTTCAGCTCCGCGGTTTGACCCGCGAAGCGACTGTCGGTGTAGCCCATTACCACCGTCTCGTATCCGAACTCGACGACTTTGAATTCCGTCTGCACGGTCTCGCCCATCCGGGCGAGAAGCAGCTCCTCACCGGTCGTGAAGACGAAGATCCGATCATCCTTCGGCCCCAGAAAACCCAGGTACTCGAAGTCGATCTTCGGCGGACGCGGTGCCGCCGGTCTCACCGGCTGAGGCTTCGGCGTCGCCCGCGGGGGAGGCGGCGTCGGCTTCGGCTTCGGACGTTCGACCGTGACCGGCTTGGGAGGCGGTGGAAGATCGCGCTGGACCCGGGGCGGCGGCCCGTACTTGAACAGGTCGCGGCCGGCGGGATCGTACGCTTCGGGATCCTGGTTCAACCGTGCGAGGTGCACCACTGGCGCCTCGCCGAGGTCGAGCTCTTCGTCCGCCTTGCCGGCGGAGCCGCCGGTCAACAGGTTGCCATCGCGGAAGAACAGCACCGCCGCGCCGATGACGATCATGATCCCGATCAACACCCACTCACGCTGGGTCGGCTGGCGCATCTCAGGCCCTCCGACTCTTGCGTCGTGGCGCAAGTAGCTGCTGTCGGCGAAGTTCGGGAGAGTCGAAGTAGGTCGCCAGGGTGATCTGCAACTCGAGCAGGACCCCGCCGTCCTTGCCCTGTCCGAGGACGACCTTCTCGACGACCAGGAACTTGTCGGAACTCTCGACCGCCTGGAGGAATCCACGCAGTGCGGCGTATCCGCCTTGCAGCGGCACCGTCATGCGCTGGACATCCAGCGCCTCGGCCTTCAGTTCACCGTGGTCGTAGCTCACCAGGTCGAGATCGATATTGAACTTCTGACACAGGTCGGCGATCTCGGCCTGGACCTCGATCATCCGCTTTTCGCGGGTCGACAGGACTTCGTTGCGCAGGGTACCGAGGTCGTCCCGGGCCTGTTCCAGTGCGGCAACGAAACCCTCGAGGGTCTCGACCTTTTCCTGCTTGGCCTTCAGCGCACGGGCGCGGGGGCTGTTCTCGGTGGTCAGCGCCTGGAACTCACGTAGTTTCGGCCGCACGCCGACGAGGAAGAACGCGACGTTGAGCAGCAACACGACACCGAGCCCGATCAGGATTCCCCGGTGGTGCTGCCGGATGTCGAACTTCTTCGCGGAGGCGGTCATCGCGGTCATCGCGCTCCTCCCTGGTCGTCTTTCTTGTCTCCCGCCCGGGGCGGTTGCCGGCGCTTCGGTGGGGTCCGTGGCGTCGTCTTCTTCTGGTTCGGGTCGGGCTGACCGGCCGCCGGCGTCGCCGCGTTCCCGGGCGTCGGAACCGCGATCCGGGCTTCTTCGTCGACGGGAACGTCGGCGCCGGCATCGGCCTCGGCCGCCAGCGCGTCGGCGTCGGTCGGAGCGGCCCCGGCAGTCGGAGATCCGCTCGCCTCATCGACCGCGGCGGGGTCGGCCCCTGTCGCCACGGCGCCGGCGTCGGTCGGTGCCGTGCCGGAATCTTCCGGCAGTGCCTCGACCGCCGGAACCTCGTCGCCGGCGGCGGCTTCACCCTCGGCCCCGGGCTCGTTCTTCGCGAGCTGGGCTCCCTTTTTCTTGTTCCGGGCGGACTTACCGTCGGGGTAGTAGGTGAACTCCAGCTCGAAGACGATCTCACCCGTATCGGTCGGCTGGTGGCGCTTCGGTTCCGGTCGATCGAAGTACTCGCCCCCGAACAGGTTCCGTTCGAAGTCGAGCAGCGCGGTGAGCGACTTCGAGAAGCCCTCGACCACGATGATGACGCTGTTGTCCTTCTCTTCCTCGACGGCGGCCCGGTTCGGGCGGCGCGCCGCCGAATGGAACATCGGCCGCACCGAGGCCAGGGTCACGTTCCAGGGCTGGACCTGTTCCATCCGGTTGAACAGCCCGGTCCAGGAGAACGCCTTCCACTCGATCACGCCGTTGGCACCGTCGCTCTGCGAGGCCAGGCGATTCACGTCGAGCTCGTTGCGGTTCAGTTCGTTGCGAGCCTTGGTTTCCCGCCGATCGAGATCGGCCAGCTTCTGCTCGATTCCGGAGATGTTGTCCCGGGTCGAGGCGAGCTGCTGTCCGTAGTAGCGATAGCCGGTGACGTTCCAGATCGCGAACGCCACCAGCAGCACCGCCGCTCCGACGTAGCCGGTCCAGAGCAACGTGTTGTTGCGGAACGGCCTGGAGGCCAGGTTGAGATCGAGGGGCTGCACGATCAGACCCTCCCGATCGCGGCGCCGATGCCCGGCGCAAACCGGCGACGCATGTCCAGGTCCGGCTGCGGCGCGCCGCCGGGCTCCAGTGCACGGAACGGATCGATCTCGACCAGCCGGCCCAGTTCGAGCCCGCTCAGCTTCGCGGTGATCTCGTCGATCGGCGTGTACGTGCTACGCACGAACAGCGACGTGATTCCCTTTCCGTCGAGGCGCTCCTGATAGTAGGAGATCGAATTCGCGGTCTCCCGACGCAGGGCTCCGTTGGGGCCACCGTTCTCGGCGACACCCGCGGGGTAGCTCTTGCAACGGAAGAAGATCAGCTTGCCCTCGCGCATGATCGCCAGGCTGAAGTAACGGGGATCGCTGTTGAGCAGGGCGATGTCCCCCTGGGCGCCCGCCTGCAGCATCTCCTGGCGACAGAGGTTGATCAGGTTCGGCGTACAGAGGTCGATCAGCCCCACGCGGTTGCCGGTAGCGGACATCAGCGCTTCCCAGGGCTCGACGAGGTTGCGCCGCACCAGGGCGACGAAGATCGAGACCCCCCGCCCCTCGCCCTCGATCACCTGATAGGCGATCCGGGACTCGTCGATCCGAAACGGCACCGCCCGACGCATCTGAGCCTTGACCAGCTCCTCGAGTTGACGCCGGCTCGACGGCCGCTCGGGCAGCGAGATCAAGGTGATCTTCGCCAGGTTGTCCGGCAGCACGATCGATACCTTGCCCAGCCTGGTACCGGTCCGTTCGAACATCGCCTGGATCGAAGGCGTCAGCGCCTTGAGGTCCGGTCCGTGGGCTTCGAAGATCGAGGCCGGCAGGCAGCCGTCCTCGACCGCCAGGGTCTCCAGCGCTTCCAGCTGCGGCTTCTTGCCGCGCTGGGGCCTGAGCCGGATCAACGAGATCGAGTTGCGCTCGAGCTGGAGCACGACTGGCGGGTACGGCGGGCGAAGCCCGAGCGTGCGCTCGATGTTGAAGGAGCGAATCCGCTCCACGATGCCGGCAATTCCACTCATCTCGAAATTCCAGCCTCCATCAGTCGACGAAGGTGACCTTGTTGATTTCGTGTAACGTCGTTTCGCCGCGGAACGCCTTGGCCAGCGCCGACTCGCGCAGGAACGTCATGCCCTCTTCCTTGGCGGCCCGCTTGATCTCCGATCCCGGCTTGCGTTGCAGGATCATCTCGCGAATGCGATCGGACATATCCAGCAGCTCGGCGATCGCCGTACGGCCGCGATACCCGGTGCCGTTGCAATCGATGCAGCCCTTGCCTTCGTAGAAGGTGAAGCCGCCGTAGCGCGAAGGTTCGAGCCCCGACTCGATCAACTGCTGCCGGCTCGCCTTGACCTCGCGCTTGCAGCTCTGGCAGATCAGTCGGACGAGCCGCTGGGCCAGGATGCAGTTCAGCGCCGAGACGAAGTTGTACGGCTCCACGCCCATGTTGAGAAAGCGGCTGATCACATCGACCACGTTGTTGGCGTGAACCGTGGTGAACACGAGGTGGCCGGTCAACGCCGACTGGATCGCGATCTGCGCCGTCTCCTCGTCGCGAATCTCGCCGACCATGATCTTGTCTGGATCGTGACGCAGCACCGAGCGCAGGCCGCGGGCGAACGTCAATCCCTTCTTCTCGTTGACCGGGATCTGGGTGATGCCCGGCAGCTGGTACTCGACGGGATCCTCGATCGTGATGATCTTGTCCTCGTCGTTGCGGATCTCGGACAGCGAGCCGTAGAGCGTCGTCGTCTTTCCCGAGCCGGTCGGCCCGGTGACCAGCACCATGCCGTAGGGCTCCTTGATGAACCGGCGCAGACGCAGCTTGTCCTTGAGTTCGAAGCCGCAGACCTCGAGGCTCAGCGTCGCGAACTCCTCGTTCATCGACTCCTTGTCCAGCACGCGGATAACGCAGTCCTCGCCGTGCACGCTGGGCATGATCGAGACGCGGAAGTCGATCGTGCGACCCTTGACGCGCAGCTTGAACCGGCCGTCCTGGGGCACGCGTTTCTCGGAGATGTCCAGTTCGGACATGACCTTGAGACGCGAGATGATCGTCGAGTGGAACTTCTTGTCGATCGGCTCCATCGCCTGGTACAGCACACCGTCGATGCGGTACTTGATCAGCACCTCGCGGTCGCGGGTCTCGACGTGGATATCCGAGGCGCGGCGCTGCAGCGCGTTGAAGATCGTCGAGTCGACGAGCTTGATGATCGGCGACGAGTCCGAGGTCAGCCGGTCGATCGAGAGCGTCTCCTCGCCGGTCTCCTCGTCCTCGGTGACGATCTGCATCCGGAAGTCCTCGGTCGCCTCGTCCAGCACACGCTGGGACGACTCGGACTTCTTGAGGATCTCCTGGATCGCCGTCTGGGTGCCGACGCAGACCTCGATGCTCGTGCCGAGCAGCAGCTCCAGCTCGTCGATCATCAGCACGTCGGTCGGGTCGGCGACGACCACCTCGAGTCCGCTGGCGATCCGCCGCCGCGGCACGAAGTTGTAGCGGAACATCAGGTCGACGGGAATCGCACGGAACAGTTCGGCGTCGATCTCGAAGTTGTCGAGGTCGATGTAGTCCAGCCCGAGCTTCTCGGCGACGCGCTGGGCGTGCAGCTCTTCCGAGAGAACATCGCTCGGATCCTGCGGATCGAGCACGTCGGTGTCGATCGGCAGCATCGTCGGGCTCTGCGGTTCGTCGGACATGCCTAGCTCCCCGATCCGTAGAGTTCGATCATCGGCAGGTAGATCGAGATCAGCATCACCGCGACGATGACGGCCATGAAGACCAGCATCAGCGGCTCGATCATCGCCACCAGCCGGGTCAGCTTCGTGTCGATCTCGTGGTCGGTGAAGTCCGAGGCGTGATCGAGCATCTCGGTCAGCGCACCGGTCGACTCGCCGACCTTGACCATCTGGATCGTGATATCGGAGATCAGGCCGGTCTCGTCGAGGGACTGCCAGAGCGACTGCCCTTCCCGGACCTGCTCGGCGACCTGGATCAACGCCTTCTCGACGACGCGGTTGCCGACGGCGCGGGCCGACAGCTCCAGCGAGGTGACCAGCGGGATACCGCCCGCCTGCAACGTGCTCAGGGTCCGCGTGAAACGGTTCTGCGAGTAGTTGTCGATGATGCCGCCGATCACCGGCAGCCTGAGCTTGACCCCGTCGACGATCGTCGCGCCGCTCTCGGTGCGCTTCCAGGCCAGGAAGCCGAAGAGCGAGGCGATCGCGCCGGCCAGAATGATCTGCCAGTGGCCGGTGCAGAACTCGGCGGTCCCCATGATCACCCGGGTGATCAACGGCAGTTCGGCGTCGAAGCCGGTCAGGAACTCGTTGAACTTCGGGATGATGAAGAAGACCATCAGCGTCACGAGACCGAACGAGAGCGCCATCAGGATCGCCGGGTAGATCAGCGCCGAGACGACCTTGGACTGGATCTCCTGGACCTTCTTCGTGTAGGTGATGTAGCGCGCCAGCACCGAGGCCAGCTCGCCGGACCGTTCCCCGGAGGCTAGGCTCGACGCGTAGAGCTGCGGGAACATGTCTCCCTGGGCCACGAACGCTTCCGAGAGAGCCTCGCCGGACTTGACCCGGTCGCGGATGTCGATCAGCGCCTGTTTGAACGCCTGGTTCTTGCGCCGTTCGAGCAGGATCTCCAGGGCACCGAGGATCGGCAGCCCGGCACGGATCAGCGCGGTGAACTCCTGGTTGAACAGCAAGAACTCGCGCGAGGAGACGGCGCCGCGGATCTTGGTGCTCTTGATCAGACCCTGGAGCAGCGCGTTGCGACGGCGCATGTCCAGGATCATCAGGTCCTGGGCCTCCAGGTTGTGACGCAGGCGCTCCTCGGACTCGGCGACGTAGCTCCGCTCGAACACGTCGCCGCCCGGGGTCGCGACCCTGCAGTTGAACTCGGGCATCTCGATTACCTCGGGTTCGCCTGCAACGCCAGGAACAGCGCGCGCTTGGAGTCCGGGGCGCTGGCCGCGATGACCAGCGTCAGTTTGTTGGCCTCGACGACCATCCCGGCGGTGTAGAGCTCTTCGATGTCCTTGCCGCCGTCGCCCAGCAACACTTCACGCTCGAGGGTGAAACGGTCGAACTTCACCCGCACCACACCCTGGCGCTCGTGAACGCTGCCGACGGTGAAGCCGACGTGATAGTCGCCGGCGACCTCGGCGGCGACCGGGTCGCCCTCGGTGCCGCTGATCGATCGGCTGCCGAGCAACTCGTACGAGGTCCACTTGGTGAAATCGCCGAGGGTCTCGACCATGCCGCGGACCTCGGTCGACAGGCTGCCCGGGCTGGCGGCGCCGGACTTCTCGTCCTCGTCACGCTGACCCAGAAACAGGCTCATCGTCACGTCGACGGTGCGCGGCGGCAGGTCGAATCCTTCGAGCAACGTCTTGACCCGGCGCAGTACCGACGCGCGGTCCTGGACCACCAGGGTGCGCTGGGCCGGCTTCATCGTGATCGAGCCGTCCTCGGACAGCAGCGTCCCGACCAGATCCGCGGCGTCGGTCAGGCTGCGGTAGTGGACCTGGAACACCCGGGCCAGCACCGGCTCCTGCTCCTGGGCCGGGACGACCGGCAGGAGGGTCACGATCGAGAGGGCGAGCGCCAGCGTGAGAAGTGAGCGCCTCATATGTCCAGCTCCGCGTCGAAGATCATCACGACCTGGGTCTCACCCAGGGCGAAGTCGACGACCTCCGCATCGCCGGGGGACGAGAGCAGCTCGATGCCCCGGGCGGGAAGCACCGCCGGACTCTCGGTCTGGCGGCGAAGGAACTCCAGCAGATCGTCCTCGGTGATCGGCGGCGCCGCGGCCTCGGCGATCACGTTCTGCGGCTGCTCGAGGGTCGGGAGACCGTCGATCGAAGAACCGAAGAGCACGGCGAGCAGCAGGGCCGCGGCGACCGCGGCGGCGGCGACCCAGCGGCCGGGCAGCCCCGGCCTTGCCACCGGGGCCCGACGGTCGACGCGGTCGAGACGCAGCTCGATCCGCTCGCTCAAGGCCTCCAGGGCGTCGCCGGGCAACTCCTGATGCACGAGCAACGCGAACCAGCGCGACGGATCTTCCTCGATCAGCGCCCTGCGGCAGTCGACGCAGCTCGCGGCGTGCTCGGTGACCCGGCGTCGCTCGGCCTCGGGCAGCCGGTCGAACGCCGCGACCCGGGTCGGATCGAGGTGCCGGTTCATCGCGACTCCTCGGGATCGATCGCCGACGGGGGAACGAGGTGAGGGTATTCGCTGCGGATCGCCTCGCGGAGGATCCGCCGTGCTTGATGAAGATGATTGCGGACGGTCGATTCGGTCACGCCGAGGATCCGGGCGACCTCGGCGGTCTCCTGCCCTTCGATCTCGCGCAGGACGAACGCCGCCCGCTGCTTGGGCGCCAGCCGACCGGACAGATGCGCGAAGACGCCCTGCAACCGGCCGAGGTCGATCTTCCGCTCGGCGTCCGGCTGCTCGCCGGTCGCGGCGAGGTCGGCCGGGTCGTCGGGCAGCGGCTGGAGATTCCCCTTCGGCCCCCGGGCCCGGATCAGGTCGATCGCGGCGTTGGAGGTGACCCGGTAGAGCCAGGTGTCGAACTTCCGCCGGGGGTCGTACCGATCGAGGCTGTCCCAGACCTTCAGAAACACGCCCTGGGCCACGTCCAGGGCATCATCGAGGTTTCCGGTGATCTGATAGGCCGTCCGCACCACACGTTCTCGCTTTAGTCGCACGAGTTCACCGAAGGCAGCTTTGTCGCCTCCGGCGGCAGCACGGATCAGTTCGGTCTCGTCCCGCATCGGCTCCGTCGAACTCGGCACGAGAACGCCGGCTGCAGCATCTGGTACGGCTCGCCGGCTGGCTGTGTCTAGTTCGAACCCGCCCTGCCCGGGACCCGGCCCGGGCGGCGGTGGGCCGCCCGGTGCCGACTTCGGCGCAAGTGGTTGAAAAGACGGGGGCTCGCTTCCGGGCCCACCCCGGAACGTTCGCATTCTAGACCCCCGCTCTGGTCGATACCTCTTCTAACAGGTCGTCTCGACCAGGCGGTTCCGGGAGGGTTCGAGATCCCCCGGTATCGCGTCGGGGGCGAGTACGCCCCGGGGTGCCGGCTGGAGCGCCAGGTCGAACACCTCGCCCACGTTCTTGACGAAGTGGAACTCGATGTCGCGCCGTAGACTCTTGGGGATCTCCTCGAGGTTCTTCCGGTTGGCCCAGGGGAGCACGATCGTCTGCACGCCCGAGCGCCGGGCCGCCAGCACCTTCTCCTTCACGCCGCCCACCGGCAGCACGTGGCCGCGGAGGGTGATCTCGCCGGTCATCGCCAGACGGGCGCGAACCGGCCGGTCGGTGAACGCCGACAGCATCGCGGTCGCCATCGTGATCCCGGCGGATGGTCCGTCCTTGGGAATTGCACCTTCGGGCACGTGGACGTGGATGTCACGGGCCTCGAAGAATCCGTCGCGGATGCCGAGCTCACTGGCACGGGCGCGGGCATAGGAGAGTGCGGCCTGGGCCGACTCCTTCATCACGTCGCCGAGCTGACCGGTGAGGATCAGATTGCCCCGACCTTCCATCGTCGTGGCCTCGATGAACAGCACGTCGCCACCGCTCTCGGTCCAGGCCAGGCCGGTCGAGGTGCCGATCTGATCCTCGTGCATCACCTCTTCCCGGCTCGCCGGTGCGGGTCCGAGGAAGCCTTCGAGGCTGGAGGCGATCACGCGGGTCTTCCCGTCGCGCCCCTCGGCGACCTGCCGCGCAACCTTGCGGCAGACCGAGGCCACGCTGCGTTCCAGGCCACGCAACCCGGCCTCGCGGGTGTAGTCGGCGATCATCCGGGTCAGGGAGTTGTCCGAGAATTCGAGCTGCTCCGGGCCGAGACCGTTGCGCCGGATCTGTCGCGGCAGGAGGTAGCGCCGCGAGATGACCAGCTTCTCCTCCTCGGTGTAGCCGCTGAGGCGGATCACTTCCATTCGGTCGCGGAAGGCGGGCTGGATCGGTTCGAGCAGATTCGCGGTCGTGATGAACATCACGTCGGACAGATCGTACGACAGACCGAGGTAGTGGTCGCGGAACGTCGAGTTCTGCTCGGGGTCGAGCACCTCGAGCAGCGCCGACGATGGATCGCCCCGATAGTCGGAGCCGATCTTGTCGACCTCGTCGAGCATGAACACAGGGTTGCGGGTCTTGGCCTGATGCATGCCCTGGATGATCCGGCCGGGCATCGCGCCGACATAGGTCCGGCGATGGCCACGGATCTCCGCCTCGTCCTTCACGCCGCCCAGCGCCAGCCGCACGAACTCCCGCCCCATCGCGCGGGCGATCGACTTGCCCAGCGAGGTCTTGCCGACTCCGGGAGGTCCGACGAAGCATAGAATCGGCCCCTTGCTGGACTCCTGAAGCTTGCGCACCGCGAGGTGTTCGAGGATGCGGTCCTTGATCTTCTCCAGACCGTAGTGGTCCTCGTCGAGAATCCGTGCCGCCTCGATCAGGTCGAGGTTGTCCTCGCTGCGTGCGGACCACGGGATGCTCGTCAGCCAGTCGAGGTAGTTGCGCACCGTCGTCGCCTCGGACGACTCCGGATGCATTCGCTCCAGCTTCTTCAGCTGCCGCTCGAACTCCTCGTTGGCCTCTTCGGGCAGGCCGGCCTTGTGCGCCTTCTCCCGGTACTGGTCGATCTCCTCGGTGAGTTCGTTGCCCTCGCCGAGTTCGGTCATGATCGCCTTCATCTGATGACGCAGGTAGTACTCGCGCTGGGAGCGGTCCATCTCGTCCCGGGCCAGCGAGTCGATCTCGCGCTGCATCGACAGCAGGTCGAGTTCGCGCTTGAGGAAATCGTGGACGCGCTTGAGCCGGGCCAGCGGGTCGAGGGTCTCGAGGACGTCCTGAGCCTCTTCGACCCGGAGCTCGAGGTTCGAGGAGGTCAGGTCGGCCAGCCGCCCTGGATCCTCGAGGTTGTCGGCGATCACCATCACCTCGGAGGGCATATTGCGTCCGAGACTCGAGGCCCGTTCCAGCAACCGCTTGGACGAGCGCATCAGCGCTTCTTGCTCCAGCGAGTCCGGGTCGTGGTCGTGATCGTTGAGCCGCTCGATCTTGGCCCGGAAGCTGAGGCCGTCCTGGACGACGCCCGAGATGCGCGCCCGGGAGACCCCCTGGACCAGGACCCGGATGCGTCCGTCGGGTAGCTTCAACATGCGCATGATCACGGCGACGGTGCCGACCTGGAACAGGTCGGCCGGGGCCGGATCGTCGACATCCTTGTCCCGCTGCGCGGTGAGCAGGATCATCCGGTTGCCGGACAGCGCCTCGTCGACCGCCTGGATCGAGACATCCCGGGCGACCGACAGCGGCGCGATGATGAACGGGTAGACGACGAGGTCTCGCAGCGGCAAGACCGGCAGCTCGTCGGGGATACGGACCTGTTCTTCCTTGTGGGTTTCGTTTCGCATCAGCCCTGGACCTCGATCTTCACGATTTCACCCCGTCGGTTCGGAACCTTCGGAAAGGTGAGCCTCAGGAGGCCTTGAATCAAGGTGGCCTGCGCCTGCCGGGTGTTGACCGGCACGCCGAGCTGGATCACTCGGCGAAACGGGCCGAACTCCCGTTCGGCGGTGTGGAAGTGGGCGTGACTCTTCAGCTCCGGCCGCGGCTTGGTGCCCTCGAGGATCAGGTTGCCCGCGTGAACCGCGATGCTGAGCCCGTCGGCCGGGACGCCGGGCAGTTCGACCTTGACGATCAGGTTCTCGTCGGTCTCCATGATGTCGGCGTTCGGTTGCCACTCGACACCGGCCTTCTCGTCGCCATCGAGGTCCAGCAGGTTGTCGAACAACCGGTTGATCTCGCTCTGAATCCGTGCCGCTTCCATCAGCGACCCCAGCGCTTTCTCCATCGTCAGACTCCCCTGTCCCCCAAGGCGTCGTGTTTGCTCTGCCGTCTATTCCCGTTGTTCTTTGTTCGTGAGATCCGTCACCGCGGACCGAGGGTCTCCTTCCTCGTGCCCAGCAGTCCTCGCAGCTCGGACATGAACTCGTGCACGTCCTCGAACTCGCGATAGACCGAGGCGAAGCGGACGAAGGCGACCTTGTCCAGCTCGCGCAGTCGTTCCATCACCCGTTCGCCGATCCGTGCCGCTTCGACCTCGCGCTCGGCGCTCTCCTGCACCATCTGCTCCACCTCGTCGACGATCGCCTCGAGGGACTTGGCCGAGATCGGACGCTTCTGACAGGCGCTGTTGAGCCCCATGTTCAGCTTGTTCCGGTCGAAGGCCTCCCGTCGGCCGTCCTTCTTGACGACAAAGTACGGGATCTCCTCGATCCGCTCGTAGGTCGTGAAGCGACGACCGCAGGACTCGCACTCCCGACGGCGCCGGACCGAGTCCGCCGGTCCGCTCTCCCGGGAGTCGACGACCTTGTCCTTCACCTTTCCGCAGTACGGACACTTCATGGCGTGCTCTCCCTGACCCGCGACATCGGCGGCGGGTCGCCTGCCCCCAGTCCGGGGATCTCCCGGGCGGCGTCCAGCACGTGACGCCACGAGATACCCTCGGTCCAGAGCAGCACCATTCCCAGCAGGATCACCGGAACGGTGATCGCCAGATGTAACAAGAGCCCGGCGCTGACCGCGACGAGCTCGCCCACGCCGAACAGCATGAGCCCGATCTTCACCGCCCCGTGATACGACCCGGCGCCGCCCGGCGTCGGAATCGAGACTCCCAGGACGAGCAGCGGCAAGATGAACAGGATCGCTCCGAAGCCGACCGGCGCACCGACCGCTCGGACCGCTGCCCAGATGCTCAGGCAGATCGTCAGCCAGACCAGCATCGTCTGGGTCGCGATACCGAACAGCAACCGGGGCGAGCGCAGGGCACCGACCCCGGCGGACAGGTTGAGGACGACCCGGCCGACCCAGCGAACCGGGGTCCAGCACCGTTCGAGGTATTGCGCCAGCCGCTCCCGCTGCGCCGAGACCAGCAGCATCGTTCCGAGGAAGCCGACCGCCGCGACCGCCGAGAAGACCGCCGCCGCCCGGATCGTCGCGGCGTGTTCGAGGGCGGCCCCGGTCGGCGGTGAGATCCAGGCGCCGATCGCGAACAGCAGCACCACGGCACAGCCGTCGAGGAGCCGGTCGGCGACCACGGTCCCCAGCGTGGGGCCCAGGGGCATCGCCTCGCGACCGGTAAGGATCAGCGGTCGCACGACCTCACCCAGCCGGCCCGGCAGCACCCACGAGGTCATGTAGCCGACGATGATCGCCGCGAACAGGGTCCGGAGCGGCAGGCCGTGGCGGATCGGGTCGAGGAGCAGGCGCCAGCGGATCGCCCGGAACAGGGAACTTCCGACGTTCAACAGCACCGAGAGGAGCAGCAGGCCGATCGACGCCGAGCGGATCTGGGCCCAGAGCAGCTCCGGATCGGTGCCCCGGAGCACCCAGCCGAGCAGCAGCACCGCCAGCAGGACCCCGAGAAGCGATTTGATCGATCCTTGAATATTCATCAGCGTCGCAGAATCTATGGCAATGATTCGCCGAGGGTCAACAGGATCACCACAGGTTTTCTCGATTTCGGCCAGAGTTTTTCGAAATGGCCGCAACCTGCCCCGGCTGAAGTCAGATCGGGGCGCGATCTGCGGGCAGTCCGGGCCGAACTCGCAGCGTTTCGAAGCGTTTCAGCACCACGGTACCCGGCGCAGCCCCCCGGGGCCGCCGGACGTGCTTCCGGAGGCACCACTGAACGTCGACCCGGGCCTCGGTGCGGGCGCCGCTGAACCAGGCCGCCACGGCGGCCGCCTCCCGCATCGCACCCTCCGCCGGGCGGCTGCCGCCCTCCCGCCGCAGGACCACGTGGGCGCCGGCCTGGCCCTGGACGTGAAACCAGAGATCCTCCGGGGCCGCAAGCTTGAAGGTCAGCCGGTGATTGTCCCGGCCGGTCTTGCCGGCGAGGATCGTACTGCCGTCGGTGGAGGTGAAGACCCGGACCCCCTCGAGTCTGGGTCGGCTGGTGACCGCCGCCTTCCGGCTGGACCGCGCAGCCGGCTCGAGGCCGACGGCGAGCCCCAGCTCCCGGAACTCCGCGTCGATCGACGTCGGGTCGGCAGCGGGGCCGAGGGACTCCAGCCGCTCGAGCAACCGGGCCAGTCCGTCCCGGCGGGTCGTCAGGGTACGGACCCGGGTGGCGGCCCGTTCGATCCCCCGGACCGCCCGGCGATGGCGACGAAAGCAATCGTCGGCCGTCTCGTGGACGCTGCTGCCTCCCGGAGCCGCGATCGCCAGTTCCGCGCCGGAAGCGGCGTAGGGGTCCGGCACGACCCAGGAGTCCCCTTCCCGCCGGGCGACGGTGGCGCCGGCGAGGAGTGCCTCACCCCAGCGCTGATACCGGCCGGGATCGACGAACGACGCGGCATCGACCCCGGCCCGGGTCAGGGCGTCGGCAGCACGGCGTAGCTCCCGGCGCAGGATCGCCAGCCGGACCTGGTGGTGCTCCCGGCGCAGCCCGATTCGTTCGACGAGTTCGTGGTATCGCCCCGCCGTCTCGGCGGCGGTCTGGCCGCGCCAGAGCTGTTGCCCGGGGGCCGGTCCGTTCTCCGGCTCCCACGGCAGCAACTGCAGGTCCTCGGGATTGATATCGACGGGCGACTCCCGCTCCGAGAGGTCGAAAGTCGCCGATATCACCGGAAGCCGGGCCCCGGCTGCGATCTCGCCCTGGATCCCGGCGAGAAGGTCGCCGGGCTCCCTTCCGCTGCGGCAGGCCTCGTCCTCGATCCAGGCGGCGGCCGCCCGGGAAACGCCGAGCAACGGACGCCCGCCGGGAAAGCCCGGCGGCTCGTAGGCGATACCGGCCTTGACCCGCTCCGACGATCGCCGGGGCCTGCGAGCGCTGGTGACCACCTGCCCCCGGGCATCGAGGAGCACCAGGTTCGTCTGGCGCGGCGCCAGCTCGACCGCCAGTTCGTGGCCGTCGGCGAAGGAGAGGATCGCCAGCCGCCCGGCGCCCTCCCGGCGGACCTCGGCCAGGACCGCCCCGGCCAGCTCCCGGCGGCAGAACGAGGCGAAGCGTCCGGCGGGGAACTTGCGATCCAGGGGCGGCCCCGAGGGACGGCCGATCCAGGGCCGTTCGGGCTGCAAGGAAACGAGAACCGACCGGATGCCTCCGTCGGCGGACTCGAAGACGAAACGGAAGCGATCCGCCCCATCCTGGGTCAGTCCGGAAAGCGACGCCCCGGCGAGGGAGCGGTTCAGGTCGACGACGACGGCATCGAGGATCAGCAGGTCCAACGACAGCTCCGGACGGTGCCGAAAAAGAAACGGCCCGGCGAGATCGCCGGGCCGTTGATCGTAATCGATGAAACCGTGGAGTCTAGTGTTCGACCTTGGACTTGAGGTCCTTCATGCCCTCTTCGAGGGCCGAGTCGATCTGTCCCTCGACCTCTTCCTGGTCCTTGCCGGCAGCCTCGGCCAGCTCGGAGATCAGCAGGAATCGCGCCCGATCGAGCATCTTGCGCTCACGGTAGGACAGGGGCTTGACCTCGTTGAGCATGGTCAGGCTCTTCATCACCTCGGCCACGGCCTTGATGTCGCCGGTGCGCATCTTCTCGGAATTGGCCTGGAAACGACCTTTCCAGTCGTCGTAGGTGGTGACCTCGCCGGTCTTGAGCGTCTTGAAGACCCTGGTCACCTCTCGGCGGGTGAGCACCTTGCGCAGGCCTACCGCCTCGGTGTTCTGGACGGGTACCATCACGGTGCTGTCGGTGGAGATGATTCGCAGGCAGTAGAAGGACGATTGCATCCCACCGATCGCCCGGTCCTTCACTTCCTCGATGACGCCAACGCCATGATTCGGGTATACGACCTTGTCTCCGATCTTGAAATCCAAGGGAGCCTCCGTGAGTGAGACCTGAGAGCTGCTGCAGGGGCGGGTAAATTCAGACGCTCAGGATATCGCAGATCGCGGACTTTGTCAATGTTGTCAATGGTTTACCCGCGCTTTTCAAACGTGGCGTGACCGCGAAGTCCCTGCCTTAAGACACGGCCTGAGGGTCGCTTTCGCAACCTTTTCCTGCGCTTTCTGACAGCCGTCGCATTCCTGGCGGTGGTTTCCGAAGGTTCGGAAACCCCAGGTTCTGCTAGGCTCCGCGGATGATCCGGCGAAAAGTCCCCCACAGAGCGATCGAAGGTGCCTCCGGCTTTCGCTGGCGCGGCGGGGAAGTCTCGCGCATCGAGGGATTGAGCGACGCGGTCTTCGCCCTCTCCCTGACCTTGCTCGTCGTTTCCCTGGACGTCCCGGCGAGCTATGGCGAGATGCGAACGGCTTTTCTGGATATCCCGGCCTTTGCGGCTTCCTTCGCGGTGCTGATGATGCTCTGGGTCTATCACTTCCAGTTTCACCGGCGGTACGGTCTGGAAGACGGGATCACCCTGGCCCTCAACGCCGTCTTGCTGTTCATCATCCTGATCTACGTCTACCCGCTGAAGTTCCTGTTCACGTTTCTGGGGCGGGCCTTCACCGGACGCGAAACCGGACGCGTGCTCCCCGACGGGACACGAATCCCGGCCCTGCAGGACGGCGATATGAGTTCGCTGCTCCTGACCTACAGCGCCGGCTTCACCGGGATCTTCCTGCTGTTCGCCCTGATGACCTGGCATGCCTACCGCAAGCGCGAACAGCTCGAACTGGACGAGGCCGAGTGCCTGGTCGCCCGCGGCTCGATCAGGGAGCACCTCCTGTCGGCGTCCCTGGGGGTGATCTCGATGCTGATCGCCGCCCTGGGGTCGCCCCGGGTGGTCCCGCTTGCCGGGATGATCTACGCGCTGATGGGTCCGCTCCACACCGTCTTCGGCATCCTCCACGGCAAGAAGGTCCAGCGGGCCCTGGAACGGCGGCCCGCCGGAGTTGATAATCCCTGACGAGTGTAGGAAGATTCGGGGCTTGCCGGAGTGGCGGAATGGCAGACGCAGCGGATTCAAAATCCGCCGCCTTCACGGGCGTGTGGGTTCGACTCCCACCTCCGGTACCAACATCCAGCTGACGTGTAAGGAGTCGCGATGAACGCCGGAACGGTGCCGGTCACCGAAACCTGGGACCTGACGAAGATCTACGCCGACGCCGACGCGTTTCACGCGGACATGCGTCGACTGGCCAAGCACGTCGAGGGTCTCGACAGCTGGACCGGGAAGCTCGGCGAGTCCTCGACCAACCTCGGCGACGCGCTGGAGGCGGTGACCGTGGCCGCGAAGAAGTTCTACGCGCTGCGCTGCTACAGCGCGCTCCAGTCCGACCTCGACACCCGGATCGCCGAGCACCAGTCGATGCGCCAGGAGACCGAGTTGCTGGCCACGGACTTCTCCGGAAAGACCTCGTACCTGCGGCCGGAGATTCTCGCCCTGGGGCCGGACAAGGTCGAGGCGTTGATCCGTGAGGACCCACGGCTCGAGGTCCATGCACACTACCTGCGCGACCTGATGCGGCAGCGGGAGCACGTGCTGACCCCGGCGGAAGAGAAGATCATGGCCTCGACCGGCCTGATCACTCGCGACGCCCACAACCTGTACGAGCTACTGCACAACGCCGAGATGCCCCGGGGCAGCGTGACACTCCACGACGGCACCGAGGTCAAGCTGACCCCGGTCAATCACATGCGGCACCGGGTCACCCGGCACCGGGAAGATCGTCGCGCGGTCTCCCACGGATACTTCGCCTCCTACGCCGCGATGCGCGGCACCCTGGGCCAGAACCTGTTCGCCGCGACGAAGGGTCACTGGTTCAGTGCCCGGAACCGCAACTACGAGAGCTGCATGGCCGCCGCGCTCGATGCCGAGAACATCCCGACAACGGTCTACACGAACCTTGTCGCCCAGGTGAACGAGAAGCTCCCGCTGTTGCACCGCTACATCGGGCTGCGCTGCCGGGCTCTCGGGATCGACCAGCCCGAGTACTGCGATCTCTACCCCCCGCTGATCGAGGAGCAGGCGTCAAAGTACAGCCCGGACGACGCGATGGCGCTGGTGTCCGAGGGCGTGAAGCCGCTGGGTGAGGAGTACGTCAAGGAGCTCGACGGCGGATTCCGTGACCGCTGGGTCGACTGGCACCCGGGTGAAGGCAAGCGCGCCGGCGCGTACGCCACCGGCTGGGCCTACGACCTGCACCCGTTCGTGATGATGAACTTCTGCGGCGACTTCGACGGCGTGACGACGCTGGCCCATGAGATGGGCCACGCGATGCACTCGTTCTTCAGCAACCGCGAGCAGCCCTTCGCCACCTCGGACTATTCGATCTTCGTCGCCGAGGTCGCCTCGACCCTGAACGAGGCCTTGCTGGCCGAGTCGATGTACCGCAAGGCGACCGACCCGATGGAGAAGCTGTCGTTGCTCGGCCGGCAGCTCGACGGGCTGCGGGCCACGCTGTTCCGGCAGACGATGTTCGCCGAGTTCGAGCTCGAGACCCACACCCGGACCGAACGCGGCGAGGTACTCACCGGCGAGACCCTCGACGCCCTCTATCTGGAGTTGCTGCGCCGTCATCACGACCACGGACACACGATGCACGTCGACGACGTCTACGCCGTGGAGTGGGCCGCGATCCCGCACTTCTACTCCGCCTTCTACGTCTACCAGTACTCGACCGGCATCGTCGCCGCCCATGCCCTGGCCGAGGCGCTGCTCTCCGGCGAGGAGGGCGCCCGGGAGCGGATCCTCGAGTTCCTCTCCGCCGGCGGTTCCGACTATCCGCTCAACGTCCTGCGGCGAGCCGGTGTCGATCTGGAGACCCGCGAGCCCTACGACGCGGCGATGAAGGGGATGGAGCGCAACCTCGACGAGCTCGAGGCGCTGCTGGACAGCGGCGTGATCTCAGTCGCCGACGACGCGTAGCCGCTGGGCGACGGTGTCGATCTCGATCCGCCGTCCCGCGAGGAGATCGAGTCCCAGCAGCCCGCCGACCTCGACGCCGCCGACCCGGCTCTGCACGGCGAAGTCGTAGGAGATCAACGGCCGCCCGGCACTGCTCAGTCCTCCGAAGTCCAGCTCGACGCCTCGCAGCTGGGAGGCCGCGACTCCCCCACCGAACGCACGCACGGTGACCGGTTCGTCCCGGACGCCGCCGGGGACGAGCCGCTCGACGAGCGAGGAGGCGACGACGGTCCCGCTGGCGCCGGTGTCGAGGATGAACAGCGACGATTCGCCGTTGGCCCGGACGTCGATCAGCATCTGACCCGAGACCCACCAGTAGCGGGCGCCGTCGAACGGTTGACCCTCCTGGGCCAGCTCGAGTCGTTTCTTCTTAAGATCGAGGACGACCCGGTAGTTGCCGAAGATCGACACACCGAGCAGTCCGTGAAAGCGGCCGGTGGCGTCGAACTCGTCACGGGTCGTGGTCAGCATCGCGTCGCGGTAGCGCAGATCGGCGATCTGGAGCGCCGGTACCGTGCCCCGCTTGGTCTCGTGCCGCTGCTCGCCGCCCCCACCGAACAGGACCGTGTCCGAGAGCGGGGCGAACTCGCGCTTGCGGGCGATGCGCTCGAGGAGAAACAGACCGTGGCTGCCGGTGTCCAGCAGCAGCCGCGCCGGCTTCGCCCGGCTCCCCAGCCGGCTCTCGACCACGTAGCCCACCGTGGTGCCGTTGGCGGCCCAGATCTCCTGGAGCGGAACGCTCAACGTCTCGGGCACCGACTCGGGCACCCAGACCTGGCGATCGCCGAGCTGCTTCAACGCCGCGATGCTGCCCCGGGTGCTCTCGATCCGCGCCGGGTCGTCACCGTCGCTCAGCGCGAGATAGCGGTCGAGCAACGCGATCGTCTCCGCCCGGCCCGACGCGAGGTCACCGGCCCAGTACAGGATGTCGCGATCGTTCCCACCGGCTTCGACCGCCCGGGACAACCAGCGCTCCGCCCCTTCGCGATCACCGGCCGCGGCACGGGAGCGCCCGATCATCGCCAGCGTTCTGGGGCTGAGGTCCTCTCGACCCTCGATCTCCTCGATCCACGACTCCAGTTCGGCGAGGCGTCCGGCGCGGAACAGCGCCTCGGCGAGGTCGCCGCGGGACTCGGGGGAAGCGTTGCCGCCGGAGACCTGTTCCCGGGCCAGCTCGAGCGCCTCGGGCCAGCGATCGGCCTGTAGCAGCTCCCGCACCGTCGCCGCAGGGCTGTCCGCCGCCGGCGACTCCTGGGCCAGGGCGCCTCCGCCCCAGAGCAGGGCCAGCGCCGCGATCCCGGCGACGCTCCGCAGCGCCGACCCGGCGGCGGAGTCGTCGCCGGACACGGGCGCCCGCCGCGGGCTAGTGCACATAGAACCAGGCGGCGGCGGCGAGGCTCAACGTGGCCACCAGGTAACCGCCCCGGGTGAACCAGACTCCCCGGCGCATCCGGCGCTCGAGGTGCAGGGTATCGGCCCAGGCCTCCAGGTCGCTGCGCCCCGAACGCAGGACGATCTGACGGATCAACTCGGCGCCACGGTCGAGAGCCACCGGAAGGCGCCAGGTCTTCCCGTCCTTGTCCAGCAGGACCGTTGCCGGGAACAGCCGCTTCGACACTCCGATCGGTCCCTCGAACTCGAAGCGATCGAGGTTGGCGAAGGTGACGCCGGTCGCGCTGTTGCCGATCTCGAACAGCACGAGCCCGCCGTCGAAGCGCACCCGCAACCGCACCTCGGCGCCGGCGCGCAGGATCCAGATCGCCAGGAACGCGCTGAACACGACGACGGTCGCCAGCAGACCGCTGGAGAATTGCAGCTCCGCATAGCCGTCGACTCGGAAGGCGGCCAGCATCCCCGACACCAGCACCGCCCCGGCCAGGACCCGGGGCATCCAGAGCGCCGTCCTGCCACAGACGAACACAGCCGGCGACGCTCCGGACGCCGGCGCGGCGCGCAGGTCGTTCACGGCAGATCCAGTTCGACCGGGCTGAACCCGACCGCGTCGCAGGCGACGAAGTGGTAGTGGATCCCGTCGCGGAGCCCGCGAACGGCGAGGGCGTGATCCTCGGCGCCATGGAGGTGGCCGTAGACGCAGACCGTCACCCCGGCTCGCCGGAGGATCGGGACGACCTCGGTCTCCGGGCGCCCCTCCATCAGCGGTGGGTAGTGCACCATCGCCAGTCGGGGTCGTTCCCGGCCGAACCGCCTGTCGGCGTCGGCGATCGACAGCCGCAGGCGTTCCAGCTCCCGGGCGAAGACCTTGTCGTCACCGGGCTTCTCGTAGGGATCGCCGGGGGCGGTCCAGCCCCGGGCACCGACGACGACCCAGTTGCCGATTTCATGGGAGTCGTTCTGGAGCGACGTGCAGCCCTCCGGGAGGATCCGGGCCATCTTCGCCTGGCCGACCCACCAGCTGTCGTGGTTGCCCCGGAGCAGCAGCTTCCGGCCCGGGCGTTCGCCGATCCAGGCCAGATCGGGCTCCGCGTCCACGAGATTCCGGCCCCAGGAGAGGTCACCGGGCAATAGAACCGTATCTTCCGCCTGGACCAGGCGGTCCCAGTTCTCGCGGATCCGGTCGGGGTGGTTGATCCAGATCTCGCCGAAGCGGTCCATCGGCTTGTCGCCGTTGAGGGAGAGATGCAGATCCGCCAGTGCAAACACGCGTGCCACGCCTCTCATCTTGCCACAGCGACGGACGCTGGGCTCCGCGTACCCGGGGGCTCCGCCGCAGCGTCGCGACCCGGAAGAACCGTCGGCCTGTCGACGTCGTGGGATCGACTTCCTAGAATGAGGGATCCCCGCCCGGTCATGGCCCGGCGGCAGGAAGGAGATCGGGGCATGAACATCGGAAGGGGCGTCCGGAATCTGTGCGCGTGGGCCGGGATCGTGGTCCTCGGGGCGCTCCCGTCAGTCGCCCAGCGGACCCAGCAGCTGTACGACGGCGCCGCTCACATCGGCAACCTGAACCATGTCGTCGTGGTCTACCCGGTCGGCGAGGAGGGACTGGAGGCGATCAACCGCGACTCCGCGGCGTTGCGAGCCTCCTACCTCACGAGCCACTACGGCGTGGTCACCGAGATCGCCTCCGACGCCGAGGTGACCGAGCAGCAACTCCAGGAGCACCTGCTGGTCCTCGGCTGGGACAACGCGCTGCTGAAGGAGCACCGGGCCGGTGTCTGGGAGCGCCAGGGTCCCGGACGGCACTCCCTGGGGATCACCGACATCATCCCCAGCGACGATCTGCTGTTCATGGCGCTGTCACCGTTCAACGAGAAGAAGTACCTGACGTTCTGGTCCCGGATCGACCCCGAACGCGACCGGTTCTTCTCGTTCCCGTTCGTCGGATCGGACTGGGCGATCTATCGCGATTTCTTCGTCGTGCACCAGGGGATGTTCAAGGATCCGTGGGGCTGGCCGCCCGAGCGCAACCTGTACGCCGAGCATACCGAACCGCATCGGGTCTTCGCGAAGCAGGGTGAAACCGAGCACTACGAGCTCTACTACGACCCGGCCGTCGTCGACGTGGAGGCCGCCGGGAGAATCGGCGAGGCCCGGGAGACGGCGTTGGGCCAGGCGGCGGAAGCCCTCGGTATCGCGATCCCCGAGAACTTCCGGGTCCAGCTCTCGATCTACAAGGACGCGGCGACCAAGACCGAATTGACCGGGATCCCCGACGCGGTCCACAGCCTCGCCGTGCTGGGCCAGCTCGGCATGCCGATGCGCCACGCCGGGTCGCCGAACCCCCACGAGGAATTTCATCTGCTCGCCGGACGGCTCTACGGCACCTGTTTCCTGACGGCGATGTACGAGGGTCTGGCGACCACTGCCGAGAACCATCGACAGCCGGAACAGTTCGATGCGTGGGCTGCCCTGCTCGTCCAGCGTGACGAGATCCTCAGCCTCGACACGGTGTTCGACAACGAGAAGATCAAGGCCGTGGCCGGCGACCTCACGTTCCCCACCTCCGCGCTGGTGGTCCGCTGGATCCGGGAGACGACCGAACCCGCCGACTTCGGCCGGCTGTACACGATGCGCCGGGACGAGGCCGAGGCGGAGCTACGGCGAGCCATGTCCCTTCCGGCAGAGCGCAGCCTCGACGAGGCCTTCGGGCATTGGCTCGACGAGCGGGCGCAGATGGGACAGACCGAACTGGCGATACGGACGGCGCTGGCGGCCGCGCAGTCACGGATCTCCGTCGGCGACTTCGTCGGCGCCGCCGAGGAGTTCACCAAGGCCCTCGAGCTCCGGCCGGGCGACGCGATGACGCGGTACCGGCTGGCCCAGGCGCACTTCGAGGTCGGGGCCTATGACGAGAGCCGGGCCGCCGTCGAGGCGCTGCTGAAGCTCGAGCGTCCGACCGATCCGACCTGGCTGCCGATCTACGGGGAGTACCTGCTGGCCAGGATCCACGACTACAGCGGCAACCGTGTTGCTGCGCGCAGTGGTTACAACAAGGTGTTGACCATGCCCGATGAGCACGGTGCCCACCGGCGCGCCCGGGAAGCACTGGAGTTGTTGGGGGACGAGTAGCGGGGCAGGACCCCTGGTCGCCGGAGCGACCCGACGGCTCAGCGCATCTTCGCCATGACGACGAAGAGAACCCTGAGAATGGCCGCGGCAGTGGCCAGGGCGAGGCCCAGACTCACGACAACGGCGCCCACCAGAACCAGAAGCTGCATCGAAACCTCTGCTACCGAAAGACCCTTGAACCGCGCCCCTACCGCGCGGAAGAATACCAGCAAGATCCGAGCCGAACAAGTAGGAGTGATCCGGGCCGGGCGCTCCAATTCGCTTTCGGTGTTTACGACCCGGCAAACATAGGTTCGCGACGATGACGAGGAAAGTCCGCGGCTCTACTTTTTTGCCTCACCCGGCCCCGCCGACTCCTGCTCGACCCCCATCTCGGATGCGATATGAGCGTGGAGCTTCTTCATCAGCCGCTCTTCGGCCTGCCGGACCGCCTCCCGGCTGGTGCCGAACCGATCTCCGATCGCCTGGAGCGTCACCGGATCGTCGCTGAGGATCCGCTCGTCGAGCAGCGCCAGGTCCCGCTCGGCGAGCCCCTCGCGGAACCTGTCGATCGCCTGCTCGGCCCGCTCCTGGAGCTCTTTCCGGGCCACCTGCTCCTCGGCGGTGGGCGCGGGCGCCGGCAACGTCGCCGCCAGGGACTGGGGACTTTCCTCGCCGACCGGTGCGTCCAGATAGACGTCGTGGGAGGCCAGCGCCGCCTCGACATCCTTCACGTCGGTCTCGGAGACGTCGAAGTGCTCGGCGAGCATCTTGGTACCCACGTCGTAGCCCTCGGACTCCAGCCGCTCCTTCTCCTTGCGCAGGTTCCTCAGCAGTTTGCGCCGGGCGTTGGTCGTACCCACCCGCACCAGGCGCACGTTGTCCAGCAGGAACTTGACCATGTAGGCCCGAACCCACCAGGACGCGTAGGTCGGCAGTCGCACGCCGAGCTCCGGATCGAAGCGCTCGACCGCCTGGAGCAAACCGAGGTTCCCCTCCTGGACCAGGTCGAGCAGGTTCCGCGCGGCACGCCGAAAGGAGAACGCCACCCGGACGACGAGGATCAGGTTCGACGTCACCAGGCGGAACAGCGCCTCGCGGTCACCGGTGTCCCGGTAACGGCGGGCCAGTTCGGCCTCTTCCTCCCGGGAGAGCGGCGGGTACTTCTTGAGCTCCGCCATGTAGCGGCGGAAGGGGTCGTAGGGGGCGAGCCCTCCACCCGAGGGGACCAGCGCCTCGCTCGGACTCGAACGGGAGGCGGCGGCCTTCTCGGGCGGCAGGACCTCGATGTCCGCTTCGCCTCCCGACGCCGCTCTCGCCGAATTCGCGGAGGCCTGTTCCTCCGCGTCGTCCCCGTGGGGCTCTTCGCCCAGGGGATCCGCCAGCACCTCGGGGTCGAGGTCCGGGAATTCCCGCTCCGAACTCATGGGAGAGATGGTACTAGCGGCGACCCAGGTACTTCCAGGGATTGACCCGGCGACCGTCGCGGAATACCTCGTAGTGCAGGTGCGGGCCGGTAGAACGGCCTGTCGACCCCACGAGACCGACCACGTCTCCCCGCTGGACCGCCTGACCGGTCTTGACGAGGATCTTGCTCATGTGGGCGTAGCGGGTCACGTAGCCCGCCGAGTGGGAGATGTCGATCGTGTTGCCGTAGTCGCTGACCCGGGTGCTCCGGGAGACGACACCGTCGGCCGTGGCCAGGATCGGGAGACCGGCGTCGGCGACGATATCCAGTCCCCGGTGGAACTCCCGGACCCCGGTCCAGGGATCCTTGCGCCAGCCGAAGCCGTGGGAGAACCAGCCCTCGACGGGTAGCAGGTTGGGCGTCCCGGCAAGCTGCTGGGAGCGCTGCTCGAAGGCGCGGCCGATGGCATCGAGGGAGTCGTCGAGTTGATCGGCGCGAAGACCGAGGGAGTCCGCCTCCTGGAGGGCCAGCGGGGTTCTCGCGGCATCCAGGGACTCGCCACCGACGGCCGGTGGGAGCAGCGGGTCGAGGCCGAGTTCCCGGGCGAGTACATCGGCAGTCGCCTCGAAGCGGTCGAGCTTCATCACGATGCCGTCGAGACGATCGTCCCAGGCGTTCTTCTGGGCCAGCAGCTCGGCGTTGGTCCGGCGCAGCTGGTCGACCTCGGCGTGCTGCCGGCGGCTGCGCACGAACAGCTGCGGCGCGAGGATCGCGGCGGCGAGGACGACTGCCGTCGACGCGGCCAGGATCGAGACCAGCCGGCCCGACAGACCGAAGCGCCGCATGCGGTCACTGCCGCGAGCGTGAACGAGGATCGTGAAGCGTTTGGCAATCATCGTGGTCGGTAGTTCCCGTTGGGGGTTTGGTGTCGTCTCCGGCCCCCGGCTGAACAGCCCGGGCTGACGATTCTGAACTTCGCGTTGCGATCCGGCACCGAGGCAGAATCTAGCATCCGCGCTCGCGACCCGTCAAACCTGCCCCGGCCGGTTTCGCGACACCGTGGTCGACTTGAAAAACAGGGCTTTTCGGGGACTGTCGACACCCGTTTCCCCGGAATGCGACTATGTTGGCCCCCGGGCGCGCCCGCCCCGGGGATCCGGGAGGAGTCTGGATGAGCGACATTGCCGGCGCCGCCGGGGGCTGCCTGATGGTCGGACTCCCCGGTCCCGATCTCGATACCGACACCCGTGACCGACTTTCCGACCTGCGACCTGCCGGGGTGATCCTGTTCGGACGCAACCTGGACAGCCCCGAGCGTCTGGCGGAGTTACAGCGTGCTCTGGGCGGCCTCCGCCAGCCTCCCCGCCTGGTCGCCCTCGACCAGGAAGGCGGCCGGGTCAGCCGGCTGCAACCCTGGATCGGCCCGACACCGACGGCCGCGGAACTCGCCACCCGGGGCTCCGGGGCGACCGAGGGGTTCGCCGCGGATACCGGCCGGGCGCTGGGAGCGCTGGGGTTCAACGTCGACTTCGCGCCGGTGGTCGACCTGTGCGACGTCGCGGCGACCAACGGGATCGGCGACCGCTCGTACGGCGTCGCCCCGGACGTCGTCGTCGAGCACGCCGACGCCTTCCTGCGGGGGCTGACGGCGGCCGGGGTCGCCGGTTGCCTGAAGCACTTTCCCGGGCTCGGCGACACGCCGGTCGACTCGCACCTTTCGCTGCCGACCTGTCCGAGGAGCGTTGCCGCGCTGGAAGCCGCCGATCTGATCCCCTACCGCCGGCTGGCCGCCCGGGCTCCGGCGGTGATGATCGGCCACGGCCACTACACCGCCTGGCATCCCCGGCCCGAGCCGGCCACCGGCAGTCGGGCGATCGTCGCCGACCTGCTCCGTGGCGAGATCGGCTTCGAAGGTCTGGTCGTCACCGACGACCTGGAGATGGGCGCGGTGCTGCCGCTGGACCCCGACGGCTCCTACGCGGTGCGAGCCCTCGAGGCCGGCTGCGACCTGCTGCTCTACTGCGCCGATCTGGACCGGGCCGACCGGGCCCGGGAGGCGATCGTCGGTCGCGCCGACGCCGATCGGGCGTTCGCCGACCGGCTGGTCGACGCCTCCACCCGGGTCGCCGGTCTGGCCCGGACGTTTCCGATCGCCCGGCCGGACCTGGCCGTCTGGTCCGCAGCGCGGGAGCGACTCGCCGCCAGCGCCCCTGGCTGAGACCTCAGACCGGGTCGCGCCCGGTCAGGATCCGGAAGATCTCGACGTAGCGCCGGCCGGTGCCGTCGACGATCTTCTGCGGCAGATCCGGCGGCGGCGGCTCCTTGTTCCAGTCGGTCGTCTCGAGCCAGTCGCGGACGTACTGCTTGTCCAGCGACGGCTGACCGCGGCCGACCTCGTAGGCGTCGGCAGGCCAGAAGCGGGACGAGTCCGGCGTCAACGCCTCGTCGGCGAGGATCAGGTCGCCGCCCTCACGACCGAACTCGAACTTGGTGTCGGCGATGATGATCCCGCGACTCCGTGCGTACTCCGCGGCGGTCGAATACAGCTCGAGGGTCAGGTCCCGGGCCCTGGCCGCCAGCTCCGGCCCGATCATTCGCTCGGCCTCGGAGAACGGAATGTTCTCGTCGTGACCGTCGGTCGCCTTCGTCGCCGGCGTGAAGATCGGCTCGGGCAGTTGCGAGGACTCCTGCAGCCCGTCGGGAAGCGGAATCCCGCAGACGGTGCCGCTCTGCTGGTACTCCTTCCAGCCGGATCCGGCGAGGTAGCCCCGGGCGACGCATTCGATCGGCAACATGTCCAGCTTGCGGGCCAGGGTCGAACGCCCCTCGAGCTGATCGGCGTGAGCCGGTAGCGGATCGGGGTACTCCCGCACGTCGGTGCTGATCGTGTGGTTGGGCACGATGTCGGCGAAGCGGTCGAACCAGAACTCGGAGATCTGGGTCAGCACCCGCCCCTTGCCGGGAATCGGCTGCGGCAGCACGCAGTCGAAAGCGGAGACGCGGTCGGTGACGACCAGCAGCAGCTTGTCACCCAGGTCATAGATGTCTCGCACCTTCCCCCGAGCGGGCTCGGGGAGTCCGTCGATCTGGGTACGGGACACGGCCTTCGCGGAATCGAACATCGGAACTCCTCCTCGGGAACCGGCTCAGTCGAGCTGGCCAGGGGCAGCGTAAACGATCCGGCCCGCGACGATGGTCATGACGGCCATGCCGCAGAACTCGAATCCGCCGAAGGGCGTGTTCCCGCTCTTCGACTTGAACTCTTCGGGGACGACGGTGACGTTGCGTGACGGATCGAGGATCGTGACATCCGCCGCGGCGCCGGTCGCCAGCGTACCGCGATCGAGGCGCAGGATCTCCGCCGGACCGCGGGTCAGCAGATCGACCATCTTCGGCAGGTCGATCACCTTGGCCTTGACCAGCCGGTCGAGGCAGATCGAGACCGCCGTCTCCAGGCCGACGATGCCGAAGGGAGCCTGGGAGAACTCGACGCACTTCTCGTCGCAGTGATGGGGCGCGTGGTCGGTCGCGATCGCGTCGATCGTGCCGTCGGCGATTCCCTCGAGCATCGCGTCGCGATTGCTCTCGGAGCGCAGCGGCGGGTTCATCTTGGCGTTGGTGTCGTAGTCGCCGATCGCCTTCGAATCCAGGGCGAAGTGATGCGGCGTGACCTCGCAGGTGACCCGGACGCCGCGCTTCTTCGCCTGGCGCACGAAGTCGACCGCCCGGGCCGTGGAGATGTGCGCGATGTGCACGTAGCCGCCGGTGTACTCGGCGAGCAGCAGGTCGCGCTGGACCATGATGTCCTCGGCGATCGACGGCCAGCCCTTGAGCCCAAGGCGTGTCGAGATCTCGCCCTCGTCGATCACACCGCCGTCGACGAGCACCGAATCCTCGCAGTGGTCGATGATCGGAACGTCGAAGATCTTCGAGTACTCCAGCGCCTTGCGCATCATCAAGCTGGACCAGATCGGCTTGCCGTCGTCGGAGAAGGCGACCGCCCCGGCCTCGAGCATGTCCCGCATCTCGGCGAGCTCCTTGCCCTCCTGGTTCTTGGTCACGGCGCCGATCGGGTAGACCGGGACGCTGCCGTACTCGACCGCCTGGGTCGCGATCAACTCGGTGACCGAACGGCAGTCGTTGACCGGTCTGGTGTTCGGCATGCAGGCGACACCGGTGAAACCACCGGCGGCGGCAGCGGCGGTGCCGGTCTGGACCGTCTCCTTCCACTCCTCGCCGGGCTCGCGCAGGTGCACGTGCATGTCGATCAGTCCGGGGCAGACCACCAGACCGTCGGCCTGGATCGTCTGGGCGCCGTCGGCCTCGATGGCGTCGGCGATCCTGGCGACCTTGCCGTCCTCGAGCAACAGATCGGTCTTGCGGTCGAGCTTGTTCGCGGGGTCGATCACCCGCCCGTTCTTAATCAGCGTTTTCACGTTCGATCTCCCCGGCGAGCAGGTAGAGCACCGCCATGCGCACGGCGACGCCGTTGGTCACCTGCTGCAGGATCACCGAGCGTTCGCCGTCCGCGACGTCGCCGGATATTTCGATCCCGCGGTTCATCGGCCCCGGATGCATGACGATCACGTCGGGCTGGGCCAGGGCGACTCTCGCCTTGTTGATGCCGAACAGGCTGGCGTACTCCCGCGAGCTGGGGAAGAAGCCGGACTGCATGCGCTCGAGCTGGATCCGCAGGCCCATGATGACGTCGGCGCCCTCGACCGCCTCGTCGACCTTGGTCGTCACCGTGACCCCGAGGGTCTCGACGTTGCGCGGGATCAGTGTCGGTGGGCCGCAGAGCACGACCTGGGCGCCCATCGTCGTCAGCAGCATGATGTTCGAGCGCGCCACGCGGCTGTTCAGGATGTCGCCGACGATCGCCACCCGCAGCCCGGCGAGCTTGCCCTTCATCTGGCGGATCGTGAAGGCGTCGAGCAGCGCCTGGGTCGGGTGCTCGTGGGCCCCGTCACCGGCGTTGACGATCGAGCAGCGGGTGTGCCGCGCCAGGAAGTGCGGCGCGCCGGCCTGGGAGTGACGCAGGACGATGAAGTCCGGCGCCATCGCCTCGAGGTTGCGCAGGGTGTCGAGGAGCGACTCGCCCTTGACGAAGCTCGAGGAGCCGGCGGAGAAGTTGACCGTGTCGGCCGAGAGTCGCTTCTCGGCGAGTTCGAAGGAGGAGCGGGTGCGGGTCGACGGCTCGACGAAGAAGTTGACCACCGTCTTGCCCCGCAGCGTGGGCACCTTCTTGATCTCCCGGGTGCCGATCTCGGAGAAGCTGTCGGCGGTGTCCAGCAGCAGGGTGATCTCGGCGGGCGACATGCCGTCGATCCCCAGCAGGTGGCGACTGGACAGTCTCATCGGTCACCTCCCACCGGCGTCTCCGGCTCGTCGGCGTCGTCGCCGCGAACCAGCAGCACCTCGTCGTCGGCGTCGGGTTGGTCGAGCTTGACCTCGACCGCCTCGCTGTGGGAAGTCGGCACGTTCTTGCCGACGAAGTCCGCGCGGATCGGCAGCTCCCGGTGCCCGCGGTCGACGAGCACCGCCAGCATGATCCGCGCGGGCCGCCCCAGATCGAGCAGGGCGTCGAGAGCGGCGCGGACCGTGCGGCCCGTGAAGAGCACGTCGTCGACCAGCACGACCCAGGACCCCTTCACGTCGAAGGCGATCTCTGTCTTGCGCAGCACCGGGTGCTCCGAGATCGACGAGAGGTCGTCCCGGTAGAGGTTGATGTCGAGTTCGCCGGTCGGCGGCGCGACGCCGCCGAGCTCGCCGAGCTTCTGGGCCAATCGCTGGGCCAGCGGCACGCCGAGGGTCCGGATTCCGACGACGCGCAGATCGGCGATCGGAATGCTGGCCTCGAGAATCTCGTGTGCGATGCGGGAAAGAGCGCGGTCGATATCCACCGCGTCCATGATCGGGACGGTTCGTCCGGAACTCATCTTCGGGATCTCCTTGCGACCTCTCCGGGCGCGCTTAAAGGGATCGGGCTGTAATGGGTGGAGCCATGGTATCGGTAGCGGTTTTCCCGGTCAAGAAGAGGGCCGGTTTGACCGTATCTGGCCCATTGTCTATTCTCGTCTGCCGGATCTAACGCCATGCCCTACGACATCGAAACCACGGTCACCCGCAACGAGGATCTCGGCGGCGGGAACTATCTGATCGAGTTCGTCGACGAGCGGATCGCCTCGGAGATGGGGCCGGCCCAGTTCCTGATGATCGGGATTCCCGGCTCCGAGACACTGCTGCGACGCCCCTACTCGGTCTGCGGCCTCCCCGGCACCTTCGAGGACCGCCCCGCGGGGGCCCTGCAGGTGCTCTACAAGGTCGTCGGCCACGGAACCGGGCTGCTGGCGACGCTCAAGGCCGGCGCCACCCTGCGGGTCCTGGCGCCGCTGGGCCGGGGCTTCGAGGCGCCGGAGCAGGGACGCCGGCCGCTGATGGTCGCCGGCGGGATCGGCAGCGCGCCGTTCCCGGCCTGGCTCCAGGCCCTCGAAGGCCGGACCGAGCGACCGTTGATGATCTACGGCGCCCGCTCCTGCCACGACCTGCCGTTGCGGAACTGGTTCGCCGAACGCAGCGAGTTGATCGTCACCACCGACGACGGCTCCGCCGGCGAACACGGTCGCGTGACCGTGCCGCTGGCCCGGCTGTTCGAAGAACACGACCCGCAGCGCCTGCACCTCTACGCCTGCGGCCCCGACCCGATGCTCAAGGCGGTGGCGAAGATGGCGATCGAGGCCGGCGCGATCTGCGACCTGGCTCTCGAGGCCCACATGGCCTGCGGCTTCGGCGTCTGCCTCGGCTGCGTCGTGCCGACCCACGGTGCCGACGGCGAGCTGGCCTACGAGCGGGTCTGCATGGAAGGCCCCGTGATGCGCGCCGAGAGGATGAACTGGTGAAGCCGGATCTCTCGGTCGAGCTGGGCGGGCTGCGGATGAAGAATCCGGTGATGACCGCCTCGGGCACCTTCGGCTACGGGCTGGAGTTCCAGCCCTACTACGACCTGGCGGTTCTCGGCGGGATCGTCAGCAAGGGACTGTCGCCGAAGCCCCGGGTCGGCAACGCTCCGGCGCGGATCGTTGAGACCCCGTCGGGGATGCTGAACTCGATCGGTCTGCAGAACGTCGGCGTCGACGCGTTCATCGCCGAGAAGCTACCGAAGCTGCGGCCGATCGACCTCGAGGTGATGGCCAACGTCTTCGGCGAGACCCTCGACGAGTACGTCGAGGTCTGCGAGAAGCTCGACGCCGCGGACGGGGTCGCCGCGATCGAGCTGAACGTCTCCTGCCCCAACGTCGAGAAGGGCGGGATGATCTTCGGCAACGACCCCAGGGCGCTGGCCCAGGTCACGAAGGTCTGCCGCGAGGCGACGAAGCTACCGCTGTTCGTGAAGCTCTCGCCGAACGTGACCGACATCGGCGAGATGGCCCGGGCCGCCGAGGGCGCGGGAGCCGACGGCCTCTCGTTGATCAACACTTTCGTCGGCATGGCGATCGACGTCGACAAGCGCCGGCCGGTGCTCAACCGCGTCTCCGGCGGGCTCTCCGGCCCGGCGATCCGCCCGCTGGCGGTCTGGCTCACGCTGCAGGCTTCCCGGGCGGTCAAGATCCCGATCATCGGCATGGGCGGCATCGTCACGGCGCGCGACGCCCTCGAGTTCATCCTCGCCGGCGCCTCGGCGGTGCAGGTCGGCACCGCGAACTTCATGTACCCGCACTCGGCGAAGAGCGTGCTGGAAGGTCTCGAGGCCTACCTGAGCGAGCACGGCATCGCCACGATTCGCGAACTGGTCGGAGCCCTCGAGATCGCTCCCCCGCCGGAGAAGTGATGGACCCCTCGAAGCGAGTCTTCGTCGCCGTGGATACTCCCGATCGTGACGCCGCGATCCGGCTGGCCGACGCCGTCGCCGGCAGCGTCGGTGGATTCAAGATCGGCCTGGAGCTGTTCGTCAGCCACGGTCCGCAGCTCGTGCGGGAGATGAACGAGCGCGGCGCGGAGATCTTCCTCGACCTGAAGCTCCATGACATTCCGAACACCGTCGCCGGCGCCGCCGCGGCGATGGGCCGACTCGGTGTCGGCTTCTTCACGGTGCACGCCCTGGGCGGCGAGGCGATGATCGCTCGCGCCGTCGAGGCTTCGGCGCGCGGAGCCGAGGAGGCCGGACATCCGGCCCCGACCGTCCTCGCCGTGAGCGTACTGACCAGTCACGACGAGGCGACCCTGGAGTCCCTGGGCCTCGCCGGCCCTTGCGACGCGGCGGTGCTGCGACTCGCCGATCTGACACGACGTGCCGGAGCCGGCGGCCTGGTCTGTTCGCCGAAAGAGGTCGCCGCCGTCCGGCAGCGCTTCCCCGGGGGCACTCTCGTCGTTCCGGGGATCCGTCCCGCCAGTGGCTCCGTCGCCGGCGACGATCAGGCGCGCACCGCCACACCTGCCTCGGCGATCGCCGATGGCGCCGACCGGCTGGTGATCGGCCGGCCGATCACCCAGGCAGCGGATCCCGCCGCCGCCGCCGCCGAGATCGCACGACAGATCGCCGAGGGCTGAGTCCCCGTCCTTGCGCCCCCGTGGGAATCGCCGTACGTCGGTACGGCAGACTTCGATCACGGGGGGAACATCCGATGCGAGTGACCACGACTCTGTCCAGCACGATTCTTGCGCTGCTTCTGATCGCTCCCGGCAGCATCCCGGCGCTGGCCCAGTCGGATCTCTGGAGCAATCTGGAGCCGTCGGCCCGTCTCGACATGGCGCCGGCAACGGACGGCGACGACGATGACGACGACGATGCTGGCGACGGCATCCTGTTCGTCGACTGCAACGAGGGTGGCGACCTCGCCGCCGCCTTGCGCATCGCCTCTTTAACCCAGGGACCGCTGACGATCGCGGTCACCGGGACCTGCACCGGCAACTACACCGTGCGCCGCAGCGACCTGACGATCCGCAGCCCGTCGGACGACGACAACCGGTTCGTCGGTGCCCTCGCCGACGACGGGACCAGCGCCGGTCCGGTGTTGCGGATCGCCTACGCCGAGAACGTGACCCTCGAGAACCTGACCTTCGTCGGCGGCGATCCCGCGACGGTGGAGATGAGCCACGCGGGCGCGACGCTCCGCGGGTGCACGATCGACGGCGCTGACCGTGGAGTTCTCATGGAGGCCTCCGACCTCAACCTGCTCGGAGCGACCTTGCGGAACAACCGCCTGGGTCTGGTCGCCACCCAGAGCAGCGAGGTGCTGATCGACGAGAGCTCGATCCTGGATTCGACAAGAAGCGCCGTGGTCCCTCGCAAATCGACGGTCTCCATCGTCCGTAGCACGATCCAGGCTCCGGCGACGATCCCCGGCGAACCGCTCCCCTGGGTCTTCTTCGCCCAGGATCTGGCCTACGTGCAGATCGGGGAGGGATTCGTGGGGAAAGGGAATCTCGCGATCCTCGACCAGTCCCAGCTCGAGGTCGTCGGCCGGAGCGAGATCAACGGCAGGGTGATCCTCTCCACGGAGAGCTACTTCGAGCTCTACACTCCCCAGCTCACGCTGGGAGCGGATTCGAGCGTGGAGCTGTACGAAGGGTCGGCCGGGTACGTCTACGGCGACCTGAATGGCGCGCTGGTCGTCAGCGACTTCAGCAGGGCCGTCCTCGGCGCGGTCAACATCGAGTCGGTGACGTGCTACCACCAGGAGACGACGACCATCTGTCAGGGAGCGATGATCGGGATGAACAGCAACTGCGGCCTCGGACCGGCCTGCACCGTGGCGAAGGGCGCGGCTGGACCGGAGAAGGACCAGGTTGACAGACTGCAGTTGCCGGCGGAGTTGAGGCGGAAGCCGTCCGGTGTCGCGCCCCGGCGCTGACGGAGGTTCGCAGGCGACCGGAGACGACCCGGGCAAACACCGAGCTTGTCCGGGCCGGCCGCGTTACCATGATCCTGTTGCCGAGAGGCTGACAGGAGCGCGGAATGAGACGACCCGGAAGCCGGAGACGACCTTGCCCTGGGGGCCCTCCGCTGCCCGTTATGGTTGTTGTCCTGCTCGTGGCGATTCTGCCGTCGCTGGGCGCCGACCCGGTCACCAATGAGGCGGTGGTCCTGCGCTTCGTCCAGGGGGCGGCGACCGACGAGCTCGTCGAGTGGATCCTCGGCGCCGACGAGGTCGCCTTCGACATCTCCGAGGAGATGGTCACCGAGCTGGGGATCGCCGGCCTGCCCCAGGAGGTCATCGGTGCGATGGTCTCACGGCAACGGGCGATCGACATCGCCCTCAATCCCCCCGAGCCCGAGCCCGATCCGGTCGCCGAGATCCCCGAGCTGATCCTGATCGTCAACGCCGAACTCCGTGCCGCGGCAGCGGCGGCAGCCGCGCTGGAGGCGCAGGAGGATGCCGGCGATTCCAGGCGGGACGCGGGAGACGCGGCGGACGCCGACGCGGACGTCACCGAGCAGCTGGGCGTGCTGCCCGATCAGCTGCGCCTGCTCGACGTCGTCCCACCTTCGCTGGCCCAGGAGCTGAATCTGGGTGAGCAGCCGGCACGCTTCACCGACATCGCCGTCTTCCTCGGTTGCCGGACCCAGGACCACGTCCCGGATCACTGGCGCAGCCAGACCCCGCTGGGGCGCGACTTCCTCTACGCACCGCGGCACAGGGTGCTGGCGTTCATCGGCGGCGCGACGGTCGTCCCCGCCGGGAACGCGATCTCGGGCATCCAGCTCCCCGAGGGCGTCGAGGAACCCGGAGTGCTCGAGCTCGACCTGCCCGAGACGATCCAGAGCGCGCTCGAGCCTCACGTGGCCCATGACCTCACCCTGGGGATCGCCGTGCAGACCGACGGCCGCTACTACCTGCTCAAGGCGGTCGAGCGGAACAACGTGATCCTCGAGGGACGGCTGGAGTTGCCGATCGTGGTCTACACCGCCAGGGACCTGCGGCGCTTCGACTTCCAGGTGGCGTTCGAGCCGGCGGATACCGCCGGGAAGGCCGACGGGAGTTGACACGACGAAGCCCGGGCCACCGATGGCAGCCCGGGCTCGACGTTGCATGACAGTCGTCCGGTCTAGTCGCAGCTACAGAGCCGCCCCTTGACCCGCCAGTTCGACGTGGTCAGATCCGCGGAGAAATCCACCTCGCCGTGGAGCGCGAGGCGACCGCACGCGCTGGCGAAGTCACCGTTGCCGCCGGAGACCAGGCTCTGGGCGTTGATCTTCGGCAACTCGACGTCGTCGAACAGATCACCACCCTCTTCGTCTTCCTCGGCGTCCTCGCCGTCGGGGCTGGAGACCCGGACGCGGTCGGCGGTTTCGAAGCAGACCTCGCCTTCGTCGCAAACCCCGTCGTTGTTGCCGTCGATTTCGTAAACGGTGGTTGCCGTGGCCTTGATCGCGCCGTCTCCAGTGATCCGGACGTCGGCGAGGGTCTGGGTGACCCAGGCGGAGAGCAGCACACCGTGGAGCTCCAGATCGTCGATCGTTCCTGCAAATACGTTGTCACTCACGGCTTCGGTGAAGGCATTGCCTTCCACGAAGGCGCAGGCATCGCGCTGAGAGCGCAGACCGCGGTCGGGCTTGTCCTCACTTCGACCCGGAACATCGGGGCGTCCGGCCTGGGCGAGCGGGGTCATCAACGTGAGAGCGAGAGTGGCCACCGCCAGTCGTATCGTCGTTCGTTTCATTGCTTTCTTGCTCCGGTACCGGGTCGCCTTTTTTGAGGCGTGCCGGCTTGCTGGGAAAGGGGTTCTGGCGGGAGGATACGAAGGGGTCATCCGCCGAACCACCGCGGTTTTCGTAACCGGGTGTGGAAGTTCGCTACCGGTCTGAATCCGGGCTCAGGCTTCCTGCAGGCGCATCGAGACGAGCCGCGAGATGCCGGGCTCTTCCATCGTCACGCCGTACATCAGGTCCGCGGCTTCCATCGAGATCTTGTTGTGGGTCACGATGATGAACTGGGTGTGATCGCTGTACTCGTGGAGCATCTTGGTGAAGCGGCCGACGTTGGAATCGTCCAGCGGCGCGTCGACCTCGTCCAGCAGGCAGAACGGCGCCGGCTGGTAGCGGAAGACGGCGAACAGCAGGGCGATCGCCGATAGCGCCTTCTCGCCACCCGACAGCAGCTGCACGTTGGTCAGCCGCTTCCCGGGAGGCTGCGCCATGATCTCGATCCCGCACTCGAGGACATCCTCGCCCTCTTCCAGCCGCAGATCGGCGCGGCCGCCGTTGAACAGCAGCTTGAAGATCTCCTGGTAGGAGATACGGATCGCCTCGAACGCCTCGGCGAAGCGGTCCCGGGACTGACGATTGATCCGGCGGATCGTCTCCTTGAGAGAGTTCATCGCCTTGTCGAGATCGTCGTTCTGTGCGGTGAGGAACGCGTAGCGCTCTTCCAGATCCGAGAACTCCTCGATGGCGGTCAGGTTGACGCCGCCCATCGCGTCGAGCTTGGCCCGGAGATCGGCGATCTCCTCGATCAGCTGGTTGATCTCGACCCCTTCGGCCTCTTCGCCGATCAGCTCCCGGGCCTCGGCCGAGGAGATGCCCAGCTCCTGCATCGACAGCTCGTCGACGTGCTTGCGTTCTTCCTCGGTCCGGGCACGCTGCATCTCGCGCTCGTGGGTCTGGGCCCGCAACGTCTCCAGTGCGGCGCGACCTTCCCGCAACGCCGCCTCGAACTGCCCGACCGTCTGCCGGCTCTCGGCGATGACCCGCTCGGTGGCGGCGTTCTCTTCCGCGGCGACCCGGCGGATCTCGAGGTTGCGCGCCAGCGACTCCTCGGTCTTCGCCAGCAGATCCCGGGCCGACGTGGCCCGCTCCCGTGCCGACTGCGAGGCCGACGTGAGCTCGTTGACCCGGGCGGTCAGATCGGAGAGCGACTCGGTGACCCGGGCGCGCTCCTGGGAGAGCGCGTCGTAGCGCTCCTGCCGGGCGGCGACATCGGCCCGGGCCTCGGCCACACCCTCGGCGATCTCCTTGATGGCTCGCTCGTCACGTTCGGAGGCGGCGAAGCGCTCGGCGACCTGGGTCTCGAGCTGGGCCGTCGCGGCCTCGGACTGCTTGACCTCCGCGCCGATCTCTTCCATCGAACCGCCGAGTCGCGTCGTCTCGGCGGCGAGGTTCTCCAGTTCGGCGTCGAGCACCGCGGCGCGGCGCTTCGTCCGGTCGCGCTCCTCGTCGGAGACACGGCTGCGATGCTCGAGTTCGACACGGGCGTGGTTGGCCCGTTCGAGGGCGGCACGCTGCTCGCGAACGAGCTTGTCCAGGCGATCGATCTCGCGACGCTGGTCGCCGACCTCGGCGTGGAGTTCGGCGGCGAGCGCCGACGCCCGGGCGACCTCGGTTCGCGCACCGTCCATCTTGCGCTTGTGGGCCAGCAACCCCTGGTCGCCCTCGGCGTTTCCGCCGATCGAGATCAGCCCCGAGGCATAGACGACGTCGCCGTCGCTCGTCAGGTAATCGGAAGACGGGTGCTGCCGGTGCAGCTCCAGGGCGGTCGACAGGCAATCGACGAGCACCGCGTCGCCGAAGCGATCTTGCAGCGCGCCGTTGGAGCTGGCCTTCAAGCTCATCCGCTCGCGCAGGCGACCGAGCACACGGCTGTCCGCGGCGAGCGCGTCGGGCAGGACCGGCTTGCCGTTCGGCGAAGAGCCGACGGCGAGGGCCCCCGACGGCTGCGAACGACAGATGAAGGAGGTCCGACCGGCGCCGCGTTCGCGCAGCAGTCCGGCGGCGGCCTCGACGTCACGGTCCTCTTCGAGGATCACCGACGGCAGGATCCAGCCCAGGTAGCCCTCGGCGGCGTGCTCCACGTCGGAACCGGCTTCGATGTAGTCGGCGACGACCCCGGCGGAGTGAACCCCGGCCTCGGGACCGTCGTGGAGCAACAGGCGCACGCCGTCGGAGACCCCGGCAAAGCGGGTCTCGACGTCTTCGAGGGTCGACAGCCGGGAGATCTCCGACTGCTCCCGCTCCCGGGCCTGGGACAGGGTGTCGGTCGCCTCGGCGGCGGAGATGCGGATCTGCTCGAGGCCGGCCTCGTTTTCATGGAGCTGCACACGCAGCTCCTCGGCGACCTTGATCTGTACGTCGTGTTCCTTGGCCAGTGCCGCCGATTCGACTTCCAGCCGCGCTCCGTCGGTCCGTGCCGCGTCGCGCTCCTGTTCGAGGCGCTGGATCTGCTGGCCGGTGCGCTCCTGCGCGTCGCGGAGACCCCGCTCGCGGTTGCGAAGCTCGGCGGCGGCGTGCATCGCCTCGAACTGCGTCTTGCGCAGCGCCTCGAGCTCTTCCCGCGCCGCGGCGAGCACCGCCTCGCGACGATCCAGCTCCGCCTGCCGCTCGGCGAGGGTCTGCTGGGCCGCCTCGAGTTCGATCCGGTGTCGCTCGACTTCGGTGTCGTGGTTCTCGACCTTCGCCGACAGCTCGGCCTGGCGCTCGGCCAGTCGGGCCGCCTCGGTGGCGTCGCGCTCGGCGCCGGTCTCCGACTCCTCGGAGCGTTCGCGACAGGCGCGGATCTGCTGTTCCTCGCGATCGATCTCGATCTCGAGCTTGTGGATCTTCTCGGCCGCTTCGCGATGCGCCTGGGCCGTCGCGTCGAGGATCGTACGCTTTTCGCCCAGCTCGGTCTCGGTCCGGGCCAGCGCCCCCGACGCGGCGGTCTCGGCGTCGGTCGCCTCCTGGTACGCGGCGATCGCCGCCTCGAGGCGCGCGTCCATCTCCTGGCCGCGCAGCGCGTAGCGGATGCGCTCTTTCTTGCGCATCTCGTCGCGCAGACTCTGGTAACGCCGCGCCTTGGCCGCCTGCCGCTTCAGCGAGTTGATCTGTCGCCGCACCTCGGTGACGATGTCGTTGACCCGGAGCAGGTTCGCCTGGGTCGCCTCGAGCTTCAACTCGGTCAGGCGTCGCTTGTGCTTGTAGCCCGAGACGCCGGCCGCGTCTTCGATCAACAGCCGACGATCCTTCGGCCGGGCGTTGAGCACCTGATCGACCTTGCCCTGCTCGATCGTGGCGTAGCTCTTCGACCCGATGTGACCGGCCCGGAGCAGCTCCTGGATGTCCTTCAGCCGCGCCCTGGCTCCGTTGATCCGGTAGTCGCTGTCGCCGCTGCGGAACAGCCGCCGGGTGATCACCACGGCGCCGTTGTCGGCGTGGGGCAGCCCTTCGGCGCCGCTGAAGTGCAGCGAGACCTCGGCCATGCCGATCGGCTTGCGGGTGCGGGTGCCGTTGAAGATGACGTCGGTCATCGCGCGGCCGCGGAGCATCTTCGGGCTCTGCTCACCGAGAACCCAGTTCAGGGCGTCGCCGATGTTCGACTTGCCGCAACCGTTCGGGCCGACGACGGCAGTAATCCCTTCAGGAAACTGCACTTCCGTGCGGTCCCCGAAAGACTTGAAACCGGAGATCTCCATCCGGGAGAGCTTGAACATGTATTGGCGACCCTTACGTGCGTGGGGAGTGCCCCTGGAAACCGACGCGACTATACCACCGGTTCCGGCTCACGCACAGTAGAACCCCACATATTGGGCCACCGACACGAACAAGCACTCCAGGGCCGGGCCCGCATTCCGCCGATCGACAGCCTCGGCGGACGTGGATTCCGTCCCCTGCCCGGAATTGTACGAGAAATCGGACGGTCGGGGGTATCGAGGCGGGAGCGGCCGCGACGAAGTCGCGGCGCGGGGATCAGCGGTCCCGGTCGAGAAGCAGGGCCGGGAGCGTCGCCAGGGCCCGTCGAGCCGGAGAATCCGGGAACGGCTCGAGCAGCTCCGTCGCCCGGTTGGCGTACTGGCGGGCCCGCTCCCGGGTCCGTTCCAGGGCCCCTTCCTCGTGGAGCATCTCGACGAGGCTGCCGATCGCCTTGTCGTCCTGATCGTTCCCCTGCTCCATCACCTTCCGGGCCAGCCCGAGGGCCTCGGTCGGACCGTCCTGGAGCAGGTCGAGCAGGGCCAGGGTCGCCTTGCCCTCGCGCAGGTCGTTCGCCGAGGGCTTCCCGAGGGTCTCCGGGTCGCCGGTGAAGTCCAGCATGTCGTCGACGAGCTGGAAGGCCAGACCGAGGTTGATGCCGTAGTCGCGAAGGGCGGCGCTGCGTTCGGGCGCGACCTCCGCCAGCATCCCGCCGAGCTCGCAGCAACAGCCGAACAGCGCCGCGGTCTTCTTCTCGACGAGGTCGAGGTACTCCTCGACGGACAGGTCGAGACGACCGACGAAGCGCGTCTGGAGCATCTCGCCTTCGGTCATCCGCAGGGTGACGTCGGCGAGCTTCTCCATCACCGGCAGGCTTCCGGCACCGAGGGCGAGCTGCATCGCCTTGGCGAACAGGTAGTCTCCGAACAGCACGGTCAGGTTGTTGCCCCAGTTGTGGTTCACCGAGGGTCGACCGCGGCGAATCTTCGCCTCGTCGATGATGTCGTCGTGAATCAGCGTCGCGCTGTGGATGAACTCCAGCACGGTCGCGAGCAGGATGTCGTGCTTGCCCTGGTAGCCACCGAGCCGGGCGGCCAGCAAGTGCAGGGAGGGCCGGACCCGCTTCCCGCCTCCACCGGCGACGAAGACGCCGAGCTCGTCGACGATCGAGACCGGCGAGGCCAGGTTGTCCCGGAACATGCGCTCGACCTCGATCAGCGGAACTGCGATCAGCCCCTGGATCTCGGCGGCGTCGAGGATCGGGCGCGGCGTGGCCGGCTCGGTTCGACCGATGCTCGTCAGGTTACTCAAGCCAGCCCTCTGGCACTGGGACGGCGCCGGCCGGCCCGGAAAAACGGCGATTTCGTTCCCCGTGGAGCTTCGGATACTACCACCCGCCGCGACCGAGCTTCAACAGAGGGTCACGGTTCGTGGGAGCCGGAAACCCGCACTCCCGGCCCCGGCACGAACCGGAACAGATCTGCCGGGAGCCCACGGTTCCGGCGCAGCTTGGTGAAGCCGTAAAACACCCGGTTCCCGGCGGCATCGAGGACCTGGGCCGATTCGATGGCGAACCCGGGGGCGTGGGTCGAGACCAGGATCTCCTCGAACTCGCCCTCAGAGTCCAGCGGCCGGAGCCGCAGCCGGTACCCGTCATCGCCGTCCTCGGTCGTCGGTTCCTCGAGAAACGGGGCGAACAGACCGTCCAGCCGGCCGGCCCCGGCCAGCAACAGCGGGAGCAGTTCGGTGGTCTCGTCCAGCAGCCCGAGATACAGCTCGTTCTCCGACTCGACGTAGAACCAGGTCCGTGGGCCGTCGATCAGCGCCAGCTTCGACTCGGGCTGGTCGTATTCCCAGCGCATCCTGCCGGGACGTTCGACGAACAGCCGGCCGCTCTCTTCCTCGGATTCGCCGAAGGCGCCGGATTCCATCCGCTGCGAAAAACGGCCCTGAAGATCCTCGGTGCCGTCGAGCCAGCGCTGGATACCCGCCAGTACCTCGGCGGCGCCCAGGCGCGGCTTGGCCGCCTGGACCGGCGCGGTCGAGGCGAGGCTCGACAGAGCCACGGCCAGGGCCACCGTCACGATTCTCGAGATAGGAAGCTTCATCGTTCAGCCCACCTTGCCAACGGCCCGGTCCAATGGTAATCAGAGAGTCTCGAGGGAACCAATGAGACGCGTCGATCCAGCCCCGGTCCGGCACCTGCGGATCCTGCCACTGCTCTTCCTGTTGCCCCTGGCGCTATCGCCGGGGTTCGCCGTCGAACCGTCCTGGCAGGGCGAGTCCGACCCGGCCGAGCCGCTGACGGCGACCGCCGAGGATCCGGCGGTCATCGAGAAGCGGAACCGGGCGATCGCACTCTACGACGCCGGCGACTATTCCGCCGCGCTGCCCCTGCTGCAGGAGCTCGCCGGCGACGAGACCTCCGGGGCGATCCTCTACCGGCTCTACTACTGCCAGTCCGAGGCCGGCAGCCCCGACGCCCGGGCGTCGATGCTGGTGGCCCGGGCCGCACTCGAGGCCGAGGTCGCGAGCGCGACCGATCTGGAGACACCGTTCTACCTGGCCAATGTCTATCGCAACGGCGGCAAGCTCAGCGCCGCCGGCGAGGTCGCCGGCAAGGCCACCTCCCAGGTGGAGGCGGGCACGATCCCCGAGCCGACCAACGGGATCGGGGCGTTCCAGCTCGGCAAGCTCTACGCCGACCAGAAGAACGAGGCGAAGGCGGTCGAGTGGTATCAGCGGGCCGTCACCGCCCTGGCCGAGGAGGGGCTGGGGAAGTCACCGGCACGCCAGTGGGCCGCGCGCTACCTGGCCGATCATGCCAGCGCCAGCGGGGACCCGGCCGCGGCCCTGGAGTACCTGACGATGATGGGCGACGGCCAGACCACCGTCGCGGATCTCGACCGGGTCGCTCGCCACGAGATCTCCCGGGGCAACTACGCCTCGGCCGCCGAGGCCTGGTTCGCCGCGGTGCGCAAGGCTCCGGCGACCGGCGACCAGTTCCGCTACGCCGCGCAGATCACCGTCCAGGCGGCGGAGCTGGACCTCGACGAACCGACCGCCCCCGACGGACGGCTGTGGGCCGACCTGGCGCCGGCCGAGCTCGAGCAGCTGATGCTCGACAACGCCACGCTGGGGCGGGCGAAGCTCGCCGAGGCCGAGGCGATCGCAGAGCTGGACCGCGCGACGCGAAAGAGACTGCAAGACGAGATCTCGCCGGCGCACCGGACGTTCGTCGCCGCTGCGATCGAGTACATCCTGCGCGGCCTGCCGATCCGCGAGACCTCGTTCCGCGCCGGGTACGCGCCGCTGATGTTCCACAGCAACCGCTGGCGCATCCCGTTCCGACGACGGACCGGCGGCGGAGGCGCAGGCAAGAAGAGCGGGGCCCCAGGGACCGACGGGAGCGACGGCGGCGGCTGAACCGACGCCGGCTGGATTCAGAGTCGGTCGGCGAGAACGCCGAGCAACGGAATCTTGAACCGTTCGCCCTCGAGGCCGCGGACGATGCAGACGATCGCGGCGATCACCACGCCGAGCACGACCAGCCAGGCCATCGCCAGGAACACCTCGGCCAGCGGGCCGATCACGGCGCCGTCGAGCAGGTTGTGCAACCACTTCATGCAGACGTAGAGGATGCCCCACGTCAACGACAGGCCCAGCCCCTGCTTGGCGTGCCACTTGATGAACTCGCGGCGGCTGGCGACCAGCGAGACCAGGGCCAGCGGGCCGAGGTAGCCGAAGACGAGCAGTAACCGGTCCTGGTCGCTGAGTTCCTGGGCCAGAGGTTCGGATTCCATGGGCGCCTTATATCCCGGCGCGGGGAGGAGCGTCAAGAATCGTCGGTTTTCACGGTGCTATACTCCGGCGCGCCATGGCTCCAGCGGCTCCGTCTCTCCCATGTTTCGCCAGTACAACGCGCTGAAGCGGGATCACCCCGGCGCGATTCTGCTGTTCCGCATGGGCGACTTCTACGAGATGTTCGGCGATGACGCCAAGCGGGCCAGCCGGTTGCTGGAGTTGACGCTGACCGCCCGGGGCAAGGGAACCGAGAACGCCGTGCCGATGTGCGGTTTCCCCCACCACCAGCTCGAGAGCTACACGGCCCGACTGGTGAAGGCCGACCAGCGGGTCGCGATCTGCGAGCAGGTCGAGGACCCCAAGACGACCAAGGGGCTCGTCCGGCGCGAGGTCGTGCGGACGGTCACTCCCGGCACCGTGACCGACCCGTCCCAGCTCGAGACCAAGGAAAACCTGTGGGTCGCGGCGATCGCCGCCGCAGGCGATCGCCTCGGTGCCGCATTCCTCGACGTCTCGACCGGCGAGTTCCTGGCCTGGGAGTCCGGCCAGGAGGGCGAGCCGGCGCCGATCCAGCTCGGCGACTGCCTGCGCGGCTTCGCACCGCGCGAGATCGTTCACGCCGAGGGCTTCCGGCTCGACGATCGTGTGCGAGCGCGGCTGTCCGGCGCGATGCTGACCGCCGCCGACGCCTACGCGTTCTCACGGAAGTCCGCCGAG
>CALNYP010000066.1:0-68767 GCA_942490715.1 uncultured bacterium | reverse complement strand
GCCGCGACCGCGCATGCGCGTGGCCTCGATGGTCAGGATCTCGCCGCCGACCTCGGTCCAGGCCAGTCCCGTCGCCGCACCGACGGCGGGCGGCCGGGGCTTTTCGCTGGGCCGGTGGTAGCGCGGAACGCCGAGCAAGTCGACCACGCGGGTCGGTGTCACCAGCAGCGGCCCCTCGGTCTCCTTGGCCACGACCTTGCGCGCCAGCTTGCGGCAGATCGACGCGATCTCGCGTTCGAGGCTTCGCACGCCGGCTTCCTTGGTGTAGCGCTCGGTGATCTCCCGCAGGGCATCGACCTCGAACTCCGGTTGGAACTTGCCCAGACCGTGAGCCTTGATCTGTTTGGGCACCAGGTAGCGTTCGGCGATGCCCAGCTTCTCGTTCAGCGTGTAGCCCGGCAGACGGATCACTTCCATCCGGTCGCGCAGCGCCGGAGGGATCGTGTGCATGACGTTGGCCGTGGCGATGAACATCACCTCGCTGAGGTCGTACTCGGTGTCCAGGTAGTGGTCGAGGAAGGTGTGGTTCTGCTCCGGGTCGAGCACCTCGAGCAGCGCCGCCGACGGATCGCCGCGGAAGTCGGCGGCCATCTTGTCCACCTCGTCGAGCAGGAAGACCGGGTTGCGCGTGCCGGCCTTGCGCATCATCTGGATGATCTGGCCCGGGAAGGCGCCGATGTAGGTCCGCCGGTGGCCGCGGATCTCGGCCTCGTCGCGGACGCCGCCCAGAGACAGGCGGACGAACTTGCGCCCCGTGGCTCGGGCGATCGACTTGGCCAGCGACGTCTTGCCCACTCCGGGAGGGCCGGAGAAGCACAGGATCGAGCTGCGCGTCTTCTTCACCAGTTGGCGCACCGCGAGGAACTCGAGGATGCGCTCCTTGACCTTCGTCAGGCCGTAGTGGTCCTCGTTGAGGATGTTTTCAGCGCGAAGGATGTCCTTGACCTCGCGAGAGCGCTTGCTCCACGGAACGGCCAGCAGCCACTCCAGGTAGTTGCGCGAAACGGTCGATTCGGCCGACACCGGCGGCATCACCTCGAAGCGCTTCAGCTCCTGTAGTGCTTTTTCCTTGGCCTCGGTCGGCATCTTCGCGTCTTCGATCTTCTGACGAAAATCGTCGACCTCGTTGCCGCGCTCGTCGCGCCGCCCCAGTTCGTTCTGGATCGCCTTGATCTTCTCGTTGAGGTAGTACTCCTTCTGGGCCTTCTCCATCTGCTTCTTGACGCGGTGGTGGATCTTCTTGTCCACGCGGAGCTTCTCTACCTCGTCGTCGAGCGCGCGGAGCATCTCCTGCATCCGTTCGGCGACCGACGTCGTCTCGAGCAGTGCCTGCTTCGTATCGACACTGAGCGGCAGGTGGGCGGCGATCGTGTCGGCCAGCCGGTTCGGGTCGGAGATCCTCACCGTGGACAGCATCGTTTCGTAGGGCATGCCGGGCGAGTGCTTGATGAAGCGCTCGAACAGGCTGCCCAGGCGCGACATCAGTTCCTTGATCTCGGCGGTCGCCTCGCATTCGCGCTCGATGTCCTTGGCCACGACCTGGAAGTAGCCTTCTTCGTGGCGTTCGATCTCGAGCAACCGAGAGCGACTGATACCCTCGACGAGCAACTTGACGTTGCCGTTGGGCAGCTTCAGGTGCTGGACGACCGTCGCCGTCGGTGCCGACCGGTGTTCACCTCTTCCGGTGACGGATCGTCGACCTTGGCGTTGCGCTGGGTGGACAGGAACAGCTTCTTGTCGGTGGCCAGGGCCCGCTCGACCGCAAGCAGGGACGCTTTGCCGTCCCACGACGAACGGAACCATCGTGTGCGGGAAGACCACGATGTCCCGCAGGGGCACCATGGGCAGCAGAGTTACCTTGTTCTCAGAACGCTCTTCGCGTTCTTCCATGTGGAGGACTCCTGCGATTGTTTCCCGCCCGATCGGCGGGAACGAAGCCGTGTCGGACTACCCGGCTTTCTCCATGACGGCCAGCGGGTTGCTTCGATTGAGGACCACGTCCTTGCTGACGACGACTTCCTTCACCTGTGACTGGGAAGGCAGCGTGAACATCATTTCGAGCATCAGCTCTTCCATGATCATTCGCAGCCCGCGTGCCCCGATTTTGCGCTCCACCGCTTGCTGGGCGATCGCACCCAGCGCGTCGTCGGTGAAACGAAGCGAGACGTTCTCGAACTCGAAGATCTTCTGGTACTGCTTGACCAGCGCGTTCCGCGGCTCGGTGAGGATGCGCACCAGCGACTGGTCGTCGAGTTCGCTCAGCGTGGCGACGACCGGCAGCCGGCCGACGAACTCGGGAATCAGGCCGTACTTGATCAGGTCGCCGGTTGCGCCTGGCTCAGCAGGTCGTGCAGGTCCTTCTCCGGTCGGGGCCTTGACGTCGGCGCTGGAAGCCCAGCGTCTTGCCGGCCGATGCGCCGCTCGACGATCTGTCGAGACCGACGAAGGCGCCGCCGACGATGAACAGGATGTTCGACGTATCGACAGGAACGAATTCCTGGTGCGGATGCTTGCGGCCGCCCTGCGGCGGCACGTTGGCCACGGTGCCCTCGAGGATCTTGAGCAGCGCCTGCTGCACGCCCTCGCCCGAGACGTCGCGGGTGATCGAGGGGTTCTCGCCCTTGCGCGCGATCTTGTCGACCTCGTCGATGTAGATGATGCCGCGCTGGCACTTCTCGACATCGTTGCCGGCGGCCTGCAGCAGCTTGAGGATGATGTTCTCGACGTCCTCGCCGACGTAGCCGGCCTCGGTCAGCGTCGTGGCATCGACGATGGCGAACGGTACGGACAGCAAGCGCGCCAGCGTCTGGGCCAGCAGCGTCTTGCCCGAGCCGGTCGGGCCGATCAGCAGGATGTTCGATTTTTGCAGTTCGACTTCGTTGCGGCGGCGCGAGGCGATCTCGTTGCGCTTGTAGTGGTTGTAGACGGCGACGGCGAGGCGCTTCTTGGCCGCGTCCTGGCCGATGACGTACTCGTCGAGGAAGCTCTTGATTTCGGGTGGCTTGGGAAGGCGCTGCGGCCGGGCCTTGGCCTCGTGAACCCGCTCCTCGGCGATGATGTCGAGACAGATGTCGACGCACTCGTCGCAGATGTAGACGGTCGGCCCGGCGATCAGCTTGCGCACGTCTCGCTGGCTCTTGTTACAGAACGAGCACTTGAGTCCTTCGCCTTCGACCTTCTTGCGTGACATCCAATACCCTCTATTCGCTTGCTCAGCGTTCCTGGATGACTTCGTCGATGATTCCGTATTCCTTGGACTCTGCGGCGGTCATGATGTAGTCGCGATCCGTGTCCTTCTCGATCTTGTCGAGTTCCTGGCCGGTGTTCTTGGCCAGGATCTGGTTCAGCGCCTTCCGCATCCGGAGGATTTCCCTGGCCTGGATCTCGATATCCGATGCCTGACCTTGAGCGCCACCGTGCGGCTGATGAATCATAATGCGGGAATTCGGGAGTGCAAAGCGCTTTCCCTTGGTTCCTGCTGACATCAATACAGCAGCCATCGAGGCGGCCTGTCCGACGCAGAAGGTACTGATGTCCGGCTTGACGAACCGCATCGTGTCCAGGATCGCCAGTCCAGCGGTCACCGACCCGCCGGGAGAGTTTATGTAGACCGAGACATCACGATCCGGGTCTTCCGCTTCGAGAAAAAGCATCTGGGCGATGACCAGGTTGGAAAGCGCGTCGTCGATCGGCTGCCCGATGAAGATGATGCTGTCCTTCAGCAGCCGCGAGTAGATGTCGTAGGCCCGCTCGCCGCGGCTGGTCTGTTCGACCACCATCGGGATCAAGGGCATGCGATCACTCCTCGTTCTGAATATTAGCAACGGCGGTCAGCAAGTCAAGAGATTTCTCCCTAAGTATCTGATTCTTAAGGGGTTGTAATCCGCCGTGCTTTTTCATACCTTCGCGGAGCTTGTCTGGATTTTCGCCCATCTGTGCCGCGTCGCGCGTAATGCGCTCGTCGACCTCTTCATCGGTGACCTGGATGTCCTCCGCCCGGGCGACAGCGTCGAGCACCAGACGGGCATGGACGCTCTTGCGGCAGGACTCTTCCTGCTCCTTGCGCATCTTGCTCCAGTCCAGGCCGGCCTGATCGAGGTCGATTCCCTGGGAAATCAGCCGACGGGCGATCTCCTCCAGGCGACTCCGGACCTCCTGCTCCACGAGGACCTCGGGGAGGACCACCGGGTTCTCGACCAGCAGCTTGTCCAGCAGACGCTGGCGAACCTCGCTCTGGGCCTGGTTTTCCTTGCGTTTCGTGAGATCTTCCTCGATCCGCGCCCGCAGGGCCGCGAGATCGGCGAAGTCGCCCAGGTCCTTGGCGAACTCGTCGTCGAGCTCCGGGAGCACCTTCTTCTTCAGTTCGTGGACCGTGACCTTGTACTCGACCCGCTTGCCGGCGAGTGACTTCTCCGGGTACTCGTCGGGGTACTCCACGGGAAACTCGACGGTGTCGCCGACGCCCGCTCCCTCGAGTCCCTCGTTGAACGCCGGCAGGTTCTCGGTCGAGCCGACCTCGACGAACATCTTCTCGCGCTGGAACGGCTCCCCCTCGTCCGGGGTCCCGTCGACGTCGGCGATCAGGACACTGTCGGTCACCGCCTTGCCTTCGTCGGCCTCGAGGGTCATCCGGGACTGCCGGATCTCTTCCAGGGTCTTGTCGACGGCGTCAGCCTCGAGGGCCGCGGACGGGCGCCGCAGCTCCAACCCCTTGTAGCCCTTTGCCTCGAACTCGGGCAGCACCTCGAAGGTCGTGGTGAAGCGCAGCGACTCCCCTTCCTTGTACTCGACCTTGTCCAGCAACGGATCGCCCAGCGGCTGGATCTTGTGCTCGACGGCGGCATCCCGGTACGCCTTGGTGACGACCTGTTCACGGATGTCTTCCTCGAGCTGCTTGGCGTAGCGCTTCTTGATCACCGCCCGCGGCGCCTTGCCCGGCCGGAAGCCCGGGATCTTCGCCTGTCGCGAATAGCCACCGAGGACCTCGTCGGCGTGTCGCGCGACGGTCTCGGCGTCGACCTCGACGGACATCGTGCGCTTGACCGGGCTGACTTCCTTGATCTCGACTTTCATCTTGAACCCTCACTCACCGTCGCTTCATTCACTCGAGTCCCGCTGTCTGCTGGTGCGAAAGGGGGGACTCGAACCCCCACGGGTTGCCCCACTGGATCCTAAATCCAGCGCGTCTACCAATTCCGCCACTTTCGCAGCTAGAAGCCAGTCCGCGGTACCCCATGCCGGCGATCCCGCATCGGAGAGGCTGCAGATCTTTGGAGACGGAATGGTGAGCCGCCAGGGAATCGAACCCCGAACCCGCAGATTAAGAGTCTGCTGCTCTGCCAATTGAGCTAGCGGCCCACACCTACCGTCTTGAGGACACTCCCCGATCGGGGATCGGGATCGTAGCATAATGGTGCGTCCGGAGGGACTCGAACCCCCGACCTACTGGTTCGAAGCCAGTTGCTCTATCCAACTGAGCTACAGACGCCCGTGCCGATCGAATGGGGTGGGTAATGGGGCTCGAACCCACGACCACCGGAGCCACAATCCGGTGCTCTACCAACTGAGCTATACCCACCATCCGACAAGCGGCGCGGATTATAGCCCGTCCGTCGATTCCCGGCGAGTCGATTCGGAGGGCTGGTACGCCTGGCAGGACTCGAACCTGCGACCCACGGCTTAGAAGGCCGTTGCTCTATCCAGCTGAGCTACAGGCGCCCGTTCGTGGAGAGATTAGCAGAACGCTCCGACGCCTTGCGCCGCCGGCGGGAAACCGGGACACTGGAGCTTTTCGGAGGTCGGTGTGAGCCGAAGCGGCAGGAAGCGGATCTGGATCGTGGCCGGCCTGCTCGTGGGCCTGCTGCTGATCGCCGTGGTCGCCCTGCCCTTCCTCGTCGATCTCGAGCGGCACCGGCCGCGGATCGAATCGGCGCTCCGCGACGCCACCGGCTGGGAACCCCGGATCGGGGAGATGAGCCTGTCGATCCTCGGTGGCCTTGCCGTCGATGTCCGGCCGGCTTCCCTGCGCTCGCCCGACGGATCGTCGGTCGTCGAGATCGACGCGCTCCAGGTCAGCGCCGCGCTGTTCCCGCTTCTCCGGGGGCAACTGGCGATCGAACAGATCGAGGTCCGCGGGCCTTCGATCGAGCTGGTGCGCGTCGAGGCCGGCGATCCCCTCCCCTTGCCGATACCGATCGCGCCGTCCGGTGACACCGGCGCCGACACCCGGCCCGCCGTCGAGATCACGATCGATCGGGTCGCGATCCGCGACGGACAGATCCGGATCCTCGACCGCTCGACCGCCACCCCGCGGGAACTGCTCCTCGACCGGATCCGGATCGACCTCTCCCCGGCGAGCGGGACCCTCGAGGGAGAAGCACGGCTGGCCGAGGGCAGCGTTACCTTCGAGGGCGACGGTAGCTCGACGCAGCTCTCCTTCGCCGGGGTCTCGACCGCCCTCCTCGACACGTGGGCCGGCCCCGGGTTGCTGCGCACCGAGGGCACCCTCGACGGATCGATCGAGTTCGCGTTGCCGCTGTCGGTCCACGGTGATCTTGAGATCCAGAACTTCGGACTGACCAGCGGCGAGTCCACGTTGCCGTCGGCCTCGATCGCCTTCCGCGTGGAACAGGATGAAGACGAGACGGTCCGGTTGACGAGCTTGACGATCGCCGCGGGCGCGGCGCAGATCAGCGGCAGCGGCACGATCCAGCCGGTGACCGACATCGATCTGGAGATGCCCGACACGCCCCTCGCACCGGCACTGGCCCTGGCGCGAAGCGTTTTCCCGCTGCCGCTCGACCTGCGAGAGCCCGGTAGCGCCTCACTGCAAGCGAGGCTGTTCTCCGCCGAGGACGGCTCGCTGCTCCACACCGCAAGCGGCAAGCTCGTGGCTGCGGAGCTGGCCCTGGCCGACTACCTGCCGTCGGCCAAGCCGCTACGAGCCTCCTACCGGCTCGACGAGACCGGGGCGCTGCGTGTCGAGCTCGACGAGGCCCGACTCGCCGGCGGACAGCTGACCGGCGGCCTGTCTCTCGACAGCGTCGATCCTCCGGGCATTCTCCGCTGCCAGGTGAAGCTCGAAGCGGCAGAGCTGGAGCTGCTGCTGGCAGGCCTGGCTCCATCGACCCAGGGGCAGGTGACCGGGAGGGCCCACGCCGCCCTCGACGTTGGCCTCGATCTGTCGGTCGCCGAGCCCGGTCTCGACGCCCTGTCGGGCAGCGTCGAACTGCGCACCGGTCCGGTCGACCTGCCCGGCTGGGATCTCCAGGGCCGGCTCGAGGAGAAGCTCGACGAGAAGCTCGGCGCGATCGCGGCCCTGCTCGGACGCGGAACGACGACCGCGCCCCGGGAACCGACGGGACAGCGCGCGTTCGACGAACTCCAGGTAACGATCGATATGTCGCAGCGCCCCTTCTCGCTGCGCAGTTTCTCGGCGCGCAACGGCGAGCTGAGCCTTCAAGGCGGTGGCACCTTCGACCCCGGGGCCGATCAGCTCGACCTGGATTTCCAGGCCCAGCTCGACGCGAGCCGTTCGGCGGAGTGGGTTGCCAAGTACCGTCAGCTCCGCGCGCTCACCGACTCCCAGGGGAGAATCACCGTGCCGCTACAGGTTGACGGCAGTATCGTGGGCCCGGGGATCGGCGTCGATACCGGTCAGCTGCTGCTCGGAGCCACAGGGGAAGACGACACCAAGAAGGCAATTCGCGGATTATTGCGTAACCTGATCGACGACGATGACGACTGAACCTATCGAGACGCCGAGCCCGGGGCGCCTGCGCTCCGGGCTTTTGATCCTCCTTCTCTTCCTGGCGGCGGTACCCGCGATGGCGCAGAGCGGTGGCCTCCGGGTCACCGTTTTCGACGAGACCGGCGAGTTGCTGCCCGGGGCGACGGTATCGCTGACGAGTAACCAGCAACTCGTTCCGCCCCAGAGCCTGGTCTCCGACGCCGCCGGCCAGGCGGTCTTTCCGATCCTGCGTGCCGGGACCGGCTACATCGTCGAGGTCCACCTTCCGGGATTCGCGGCACAGCGCGTGTCCGACCTGCGCGTTCGCAGCAATGCGACGAAGGACGTCGTCGTCACCCTGGGGACGAGCGTCGAGGAACGGGTCGAGGTGCTCGGCACACGCGACGTGGTCGACATCGAGCAGGTCGGGAACAGCACGAAGTTCTCCGAGGAGTTCATCGAGGGCCTGCCGACGCCGGGCCGCTTCTACCAGGACTTCCTGACCCTCGCGCCCGGGGTCAACGACGACGACGGCGACGGGAACCCCAACGTGCACGGCGCCCGCAGCCGGGACTTCCGGGTCGAGGTCAGCGGTGTCAGCAATGTCGATCCGTTGACCGGACAGTGGCTCAGCCGGGTCAACCCCGACTCCATCGAGGAGATGGAGGTGATCACCAGCGGCGCCGGCGCCGAATTCGGTCGAGCCCAGGGCGGCTTCGCCCGGGTGATCCAGAAGCAGGGAACGAACGAGTTCGAGGGGGTGTTCAACTTCCTTTATCGCAGCTCGAAGCTCGATGGTGACGGCGCGGGCGGCAGCTCGGCGGTCGCACCGGCGCCGGAATTCGAGACGATCCAGCCCTCGTTCCAGATCTCCGGCCCGATCGTCAAGGACAAGCTCTGGTTCCGCGCCTCTCACGAGTGGATCGACCGGGAGGACCCGGTCAACCTGCTCAACCGCGTCGATCTCAGTCGTCGCGAGCAGACGATCAACTCGGATCAGATCACCTGGCAGGTCTCGCCGCGCAACAAGCTGGCGTTGCAGTACCAGTCCGACCCCCTGCTGCTGACCAACCTCGGGATCGGCACGACGGTGCCCTCGGAGTCCAGCCGGCAGCTCGAGACGTCGGGCCCGACCTGGGCGTTGAACTGGACCGCGCCGTACTCGGCGCGAATGCTGATCGACAGTCAGGTCGCCTGGCAGGACATCAGCCAGGATCTGATCCCGATGGAGGAAGGAGTGGCTCAGGATTGCCTGGGCTTCGACACGATCCTCCCGCTGAGCTTCTCCCGCTGCACGAATCTCGAAACGACACGGGTCAGCGGATCGCACTTCGAGGCCAGCCGCGACAAGCGTCAGCGTTTGACGGTCCGGACCCAGATGACCCTCCACCGTTCGCTGGCCGGACAGAGCCATCAGATCAAGCTCGGTTTCCGTGCCGAGAGCGAGCGTTACTTCCGCGACCTCGACCGGGGCACGGACATCTCGTTCTCGATCACCGAGAACCCGTTCGGCGACCCGGAGGGGCTCGCTTCGGTTCGTATCGCCGTGCCCCAGGTCTCCAGCGCCCGGGCTACCGGCAACAGCTGGGGCATCTTCGTCGAGGATCAGTGGAAGCCGCTGGGCAATCTCGCGGTGACCCTGGGTCTGCGCCTTGACCGGGAGGAGATCGACTCCTTCGGGTCGTCGCCGTTCAGCCCCGAGGACGAGGCGGCGGCCTTCAACGAGCGCATCGACAACGGCTCCAACCCGGTCCAGGCGATTCCGCCCTCGTTCACCGCCTACGAGAGCGTCGGGGACTTCATCGACGAACTGGCACAGATCATGGACCTGCCGTCGACCCGGGTTTCCCTGGACAGCCTGACGCGCCAGAGCGCCTTCTGGCCGGCCTCCCGGCGCAAGGAGAACATCGAGACGCGGAACACCAACGTCGCCCCGCGCTTCTCGATCGCCTGGGACCCGACCCACGACGGCAGAACCAAGATCGCCGCCAGCGCCGGTCGTTACTACGACAAGATCTTCCTGGCGATTCCGCTGGTCGAACTCGAACCGATCGAGACGACGCTCAACATGACCGCCCTCTTCCGGCCGCAGGGGTTCGTCAACTTCGACACCGGTGTCGTGACCAGTCCGCTGACGGCCCGGGTCGTCGACCGGGATCTCTCGACGCCCTTCTCCGACGAGTACACGCTGTCGGTCGAACGCGAGGTCGCCCGGGAGTCGTCGGTCCGTGTCTCGTACATCCGCCGCAAGTTCCAGGACCAGCTGCAGGACATCGACATCAACCACCTCGAGGGCGACCAGGGGAGCTGCATCCTGCCGTCGCCGCTCGACGGCCGTGTCGTCCAGATCAGCGAGGGTTCGGGGCAGACGATCACCGATCCCTATACCGGCGAGCAGTACGTGGACACCGATCCTGGCCGCGGCGACGGGAGGATCGACGATTGCACCGGTGACGTCATCTCGACCGGCGGCATCCTCGGCATCCAGACCGATCAACCCGACGGCCTGCCCGACCTCTACGTGCAGAACCCGGGCTGGCGCGAGATCCTGTTGCTGGGGAACTTCAATACCGCGGACTACCGCAGTGTGGTCGCCGAGTTCATCCGCCGTTCGTATCGCAACTGGGAGATGCAGGCGTCGTACACCTGGTCCCGGGCCGTGGGCGACGCCGAGGACTTCGATCTATCGCTGGGGAACGAGCAGAACCTGCGCGACGACGAACGGGGTTACCTGGACTACGACCAGCGACACGTCGTGCGGTTGAACGCGACACGCTTTCTGTCCAGGGGGTTCCGGGTCGGAACGGTGATCCGCTGGGACTCCGGGCTGCCCTACTCGATCATCAGCGGTCGGCAGACGGTCTTCAGCACGCCGCCGCTCTACTTCAACCAGGGGCCGCGTGAGCTGCGTACGCGCTTCCGGTTTCCCACCGGGCAGCGCAACGACCAGCGCAACGAGGCCTACTGGACCTTCGACGCCCTGCTGGCCAAGGAGTTCGCTCTCGGCCGCCACGGCATGTTCCAGCTCACCGCCGAGGTTTTCAACCTGTTCAACGACAGCTCGTTGCGCCTCGAGGAACAGATCAACGGCGTGAACACCGGGGAGCGGCGCTTCGGGCGCCAGTGGCAGCTGGGGTTCCGGTACGCGTTCTAGGCCGGGGCGGAGAGGAGGGGCGCTCGCGGGGCCGACCGGCCGCCCATCCGACGCTCGAGTCGTGCCGACGGTGTCAAGCGTATGGGGTCGCCGTTGCCGCGCCAGCTCGCTCAGGCGCCCAAACGGCCCCGCGAACGCCCCTCCTCTCCGCCCCAACATCACGCCTACCGCAAAGGGCCCCCGACGGGAGATGGGGGACGAGGAGAAGGGGGACGTGTACCAAAACCGGGTTTTGGTACACGTCCCCAAAACCCCGGTTTGGTACACGTCCCCCTTCTAGTTGTCCCCGATCGGCCCCTGCGCGAGATCCCCGCGGCTGATCGCGTAGTGCGTCTTGCAGTACTCACAGGTGACGTCCAGTGCCTCCTGCATCGGGTCGAAGAGCTGCTCGATGTCGCCACCGACCGCGAGGTGCACCCCACGGACCATGCGCTCCTTCGAACACGAGCAACTGACCTTGATCGGGCGGCTGGCCAGCAACCGGAACCCCGCGGGCTCGAGCGCCTTCGCCAGCTCCGCGCCGTCGGTGATCGCCTGCTGGAACACCTCGTCGGTGACCTTCCGGATCGCCCCGCGGCGGCTGCGCGCGGCCTCGACCGAGTACTCGTATTCGTCGGGGCGCAGCGGCGGCAACTGATGCACCATCAAGCTCTGGTCGCTGGTCGGCGAGAGGGCGATCGCACCGTTGACCTGATACGAGTTCTGCAACACGTGATTGACGACCGCCCGGAACGGAAGGTCGGTCACATCGAGGATCGACTCGTACGGCGGCCGGTTGTTGGGATACAGCTTCATCACCCGCACCATGCCGCGTAGCGTCTCCGGGAACTCGCTGAACTCCTCGGGGATCAGCGCACAGCGCGTTTCGCCGTTGTAGCCGGTCTCGATCTTGAGCCGGAACAACGGATCATTCGAATCGAAGTAGAAGCCGAACTGATCGCCGTGCTTCAGGAAGGCGATCAACAGTTGCACGCTGAGAACGGCATCGCGGAAGTAGGCGAACCCGTCTCCGCGGATGTCGTGGATCAACGCGAGGTCGTGGATCAGCTTCTGCGCTTCGAGGAAGTACAGCGCGAACTCGCGCGGTTCGTCGATGAACGTGTAGAGACGACTCTCGGGCAGGTCGTCAGCCGTGGGTAGATCGACAGGCATCGAGACTCCGTTGGGACGACGCCTTCAGCGGTCGGGGTTGGTACGCGCGGCAGGATTCGAACCTGCGACTTCTTGCTTCGGAGGCAAGCACTCTATCCAACTGAGCTACGCGCGCACATGCTCGAAACCGTCGTGCCCGGCAGTGTAGTGAGGAGCGGGAATCATTGCAAGATGACCACCAGGGCGCGGATTTCCTGTATCTTCGAGGGCCTGACGATGCGACTTCCTTCTCCAAGAACGGTTTCTGCGGGGCTCGGAGTTGCCGCGACCGGATGGGCCTTGCTGTCGCTTCGCTCCTGGACCTCCGACGACGCCTTCATCTCCTTCCGTTACGCTCGGAACCTCGTCGAGGGGCACGGGCTCGTGTTCAACGTCGGCGAGCGGGTCGAGGCCTACACCAATTTCCTCTGGACCCTGTGGGCCTCCGCCGGACTCGCCCTGGGTTTCCCGGCCGAGCGCTGGACCGCCTTCTGGGGCGCGACGGCCTGGATCGCGACGATCGCCCTGCTCCTGTTCTGGAGCCTGCGCCGCCGCTCCGGCGGCCCGGCCCGCTGGCTGCCCCTCGCCGCCATCGCCGCGGCGTTACAGACCGACGCCGCCCGCTTCGCCACCAGCGGTCTGGAGACCCCGCTGTTCACCCTGCTGCTGCTCGGCGGATTCCTCCTCACGACGAACCGCGCATCGAGCGTACCCCGGATCGCCTGCGCCGGAGTCCTGTTCGGCCTCGCCGCCCTGACCCGCCCCGACGGACTGCTGCCCGCAGCCCTCGCCGGCGGCTGGATCCTCGCCTTCCGCCAGGATCGTCTGCGCGCCGGCCCCGCGTTCGCCATCGGCTTTGCAATCCTCTGGGCCACACACCTCGGCTGGCGCATCTCCTACTACGGTGACCCGCTCCCGAACACCTACTACGCCAAGTCGGCCTGGCTCAGCTGGTACAGCCAGGGCTGGCATTACACCCAGCTCTACTTCAGCCGCTACTGGCCGTTGCTGGTCGGGCCGCTGCTCTGCATCGTCGCAATCGTGTTTCGACGCAGCTCCGACGGGCGCGACCCGCTCGCCGACGGTGACCGTGACGAGGACTGGCCGGCGCTGGGGCTGGCGCTGGCGATCGCGATCGGCTTCACGTTCTACGTCGTCCGTGTCGGCGGAGACTTCATGTTCGCCCGCTTCCTGCTGCCGGTCGCGCCGTTCTACTTCATCGTGCTCGAGGTCGGCTGGGACCGAGCCTTCCGCCCGTATCCGCGCCCGGCCTTCCTCGTCGCGCTGGTGCTCGCCGCCGGGATGGTCGCGACCCCCTCTCCCGTCGGCGCCGCGAGCTGGAGTCGTGGGATCGCCGACGAGTTCGCCTACTACCACGGCAGCCGCAGCGCCAAGCTCGAGGCCAAGGCCCGCTTGATCGGACGGATCTTCGAGGACGTGCCGGTCCGCGTCGCCTTCTATGGCGACGAGGCGCGCATCGTCTATCGCGCGGATCTCGACGTCGCCTTCGAATGCCACGCCGGACTGACCGAGCCCGAGGTCGCCCGGCAACCCCTCGACCAACGCGGGCGACCGGGACACGAGAAGCACGCCTCGGCGCTTCACGTCCTCGAGACCCGTCGCGCGGATATCACGTTCTCCGGCGTCCCCCAGCGGTTGATCTCGCTGCGAGAGTACATCCCCGAGGTGATCGTGCATCTCGACGACGAATTCACGGCCCAGCTCCTGCGCTGGAATCCGGTCGTCGTAGAGGCGCTGGTGCGCGGCGGCGCCCAGGTGCCGGACGTGCCACGGATGCTCGACGCCTACCTGACGAACATCGAGCAGCTACCGGACGATCGTGTAGCGGCGGACTGGGTACGCTTCCGCCGCTTCTACTTCGACGTCGTCAGCGATCCCGCCCGGGAGCGACCGTTCCGTGAGCGACTCGGGATCCCGCAATAACGACCCGGCCCCATCTTGATTGAACGTCAGTCCCCTTCGGGCATCAGCAGCCAGAGGACGATGTAGGCCAGGATCCCCGGGAAGGCCACCGAGAGGATCGAGACCACCACGTAGAGCGCCCGGACCCCGTTGGGGTTCCAGCCGAGCCAGGCGGCGATCCCACCGCAAACTCCGGCGAGCATCCGGTTACGTCTGGAACGATGTAAGGGCATGGCGTGGTCCTCCGAAGAGCGGTCGTCAACGCAGACGCCGACGCACACGACAGACGCTTGCGTCGAGATCGATCTGTAGTACGGGGTCGATGGTTTCCGGGTTCCCCAGAATCGCAGCCCCCGAGAGAAGATTCCCCTGGGGGTCTCGCATCCATTCGTCGTCGCCGAGCAACTCGACCTGAACGTTCTCGGGGAGTTTGGCGTCGATCTCACCGGCGGTACAGGTGGCGCGGACCGTGGCGTCGCGGCGCCACGCCCCCCGCAGATCGAGGTCGAAGTCGCCCAGGTTCTGCCGGACGTCGAATCGGCGGGGGCTGGCGTTGCCGACCCCGATCACCGCCAGTTCGACCCCCGAGGCACGCAACTCGAACTGCTCCATCGGAACCACCAGCGGTTCGTGGAAGTCGACCTCGTGCTCGCCGGCATCCATCTCGAGGTCGACATCGACAAGCCACAGTCCGCCGAGCTGAAGCTCGGACTCCACGCGAGCCAGGCTGCCGGTCAGATCGAGAGGCCCATCCGGCGGGAGCCGCAGGCGAATCCGGTTGTGGGGCCAGGACATGCCGAACCAACCCCTCCCCTTCGTTCGCCGGAACTTCAGACTGTAGCTCCAGGGCGACCCGTCGGCGTGGGACTCGATCAGCTCGAACCGATCGCTGTCGTACTCGGCCGAGAGGACGACACCCTCGCCGGCCGCTCCGCGCTCGATCTTGACCACCGCCTCGCGGATCTCCAGGCGAATCAGACCCCGGGCGGGCGTCGTCTCGCCGGCGCCGGGAACGGGAAGGCTCGCCTCCGCGGGGGGATGACGCTCCTCGACGGTGGCGATCCGGCCCGGCCGGGAGTTCGATCGGATCACGAAGAATCCGGTCACGGACAGCAGCAGACCGATCACGACCAGCGGCAGCAAGCAGCCGAGACAACCTCGCCGGAGCCGTCCGCTTTTCGCCCGCTTCGTGCCCATCGGCCCTTCCTTTCACGGCCGTCCGTACGACAGCCAGCCTATCGTATACTCGCCGACCGTCGGACACTCGCAGACGGACCACCGTGTCGCTGCCACGAGAGAGAGGATCCCTGATGCCCAGTCCCAGCCGATCGCTTTCCGGTCTCGTCCTGCTGCTCGCGCTCCTCGCGCTGCCCCTCGGCCCGGCTCACGGCTCCGAGCCCGATACGGACAAGAGCGGGAAGGACCGCAAGGAATCCGACGAACCGGAGTGGGACGTCTCGAACCCTCCCGGCGAGACCGAGACGATCACGATCGACACCAACGAGACGACCTGGTCCAACGTCGACGTCAGCCCCGACGGCGATTGGTTCGTCTTCGACATGCTCGGCGACCTGTACCGCGTTCCCCTCGGGGGCGGCGAGGCCGAGCCGATCGCCAGCGGCGTCGAGTGGAACTTCCAGCCTCGGTTCAGCCCCGACGGCAGCAAGATCGCCTTCGTCAGCGACCGCTCCGGCGGCGACAACATCTGGATCATGAACGCCGACGGAAGCGAGCCCCGCGCCGTCTCCTCGGAGAAGGATCACCTGCTCCACAGCCCGTCGTGGAGCCCCGACGGTGCGTTCCTGGCCGCCCAGAAGGGCTACGTGTCGACTCGCTCGATCCCCGCCGGTGAGATCTGGCTCTATCACGAGGGGGGCGGCGACGGACTGCAGCTCGTCGAGCGGCCCGGGGGAGAAGCGGCCCAGAAGAACATCGCCGAGCCGACCTTCTCGCCGGACGGGCGCTACGTCTACTACAGCCAGGACGTGACCTCGGGAAGAGTCTGGCAGTACGGCAAGGACTCCACCGGTCAGATCTTCGCCATCCGCCGCCTCGACCGGGAGACCGGCCGCGTCGAGACGTTCGTATCGGGCGCCGGCGGCGCCGTCCGCCCGACGCCCTCGCCCGACGGCAAGTACCTCGCGTTCATCAAGCGGCTCCCCGGCCTGGTCAGCGCCCTGTACCTGAAGGAGCTGGAGAGCGGCCTCGAATGGGCGATCCATGACGCCTACGAGCGGGACCTGCAGGAGACCAGCGGCAGCCAGGGGAACGCCAACGCGTTTTCGTGGACGCCGGACAGCCGCTCGATCGTCTTCTGGTCCGGCGGTACGTTTCAGCGGATCGACGTCGAGAGCCGGCAGGTCACCGAGATCCCGGTTCACGTCCGGGCCGAGAAGAAGATCTGGCCGGCGCTGCGCTTCTCCCACGAGGTCGCGCCGGAGACCTTCCGGGTGCGGATGCCGCGCTGGCTCCAGTACTCGCCTGACGGCAACACGGTCCTGTTCGAGGCGCAGGGGCGACTGTGGACCCGGCCGGCCTCCGGCGGCGCCCCCCGGAGGCTGACGTCCCAGGAGGAGCACTTCGAGTTCTTCCCTTCGTACTCGGCCGACGGCCGCAACATCGTCTACGTCAGCTGGCACGATGAAGAGCTCGGCGCCGTCCGCGTCGTTCCCGCCGGTGGCGGCGACGGTCGCGTGATCAGCCCGGCCAAGGGGCACTACGTCGAACCGACCTTCTCACCCGACGGGACCAGCGTCGCGTATCGCAAGTTCACCGGTGGCGCGGCGCTCAGCCCGGCCTTCAGCGGCGAGCCTGGTATCTACGTCGTTGCGACCGCCGGTGGCGAGGCCAAACGGGTCTCTCGCAGTGGCAGCAACCCACAGTTCGCCCGGGACGGCGAGCGGATCTACTTCTCGCGCAACACCCAGGGCACCCAGCTCGGGCTCTACAGCGTCGACCGGAACGGAACCGACGAACGCAGCCACGTCCGCGGCGAGACCGTGACCGAGTTCCGTCTCTCCCCGGACCATCGCTGGCTCGCCTTCCGGCAGGATTACGACGCCTGGATCGTGCCCTTCACCGCTGCCGCCAAGGAGATCGAGGTCTCCTCCTCGATGACCTCGCTTCCGGTCCGACGCGTCTCCGGACGAGCCGGTGAGTTCCTGCACTGGAGCGCCGACTCGCAGCGACTCCACTGGTCGATGGGCCCCACGCTTTACGGACGCGACCTCAAGGACGCCTTCGCCTTCCTCGACGGCGCACCCGACGAGCTCCCCGAGCCCGAGACGACGGGAGAGGAGATCGTGATCGAGCTTGCATCGGATCGGCCGGAGGGGGTCGTCGCCCTCACCGGCGGTCGCGTCGTGACGATGCGCGACGCCTGGAATCGTCAGGAGGTGATCGACAACGGCGTCGTCGTGATCGAAGGCAACCGGATCCGGGCCGTCGGGCCGGCGGCAGAAGTCTCGATCCCCTCCGGCGCCCGGACGATCGACGTCAGCGGCAAGACCGTGCTCCCCGGCCTGCTCGACGCCCACGCCCACGGGTTCCAGGCCCGCGAGGAGATCGTGCCCCAGCGCAACTGGGCCCAGTACGCGAACCTGGCCTTCGGTGTGACGACGATCCACGACCCGTCGAACGACACGACGAGCATCTTCGCCGCCTCGGAGATGCAGCGCAGTGGACGGATCCTCGCTCCGCGGATCTACTCCACGGGAACGATCCTCTACGGCGCCAAGGTGCCGGGGCTCTCGGTCAAGGTCGACACCCTCGACGACGCCCGCTTTCACATCCAGCGCATGAAGGATGTCGGCGCGATCTCGGTCAAGAGTTATCAGCTCCTGCGTCGAGATCAGCGTCAGATGATCGTGGCCGCCGGGCGCGAGCTCGGGGTGATGGTCGTCCCGGAAGGCGGGATGAAGTTCCAGCACAACATGACCGAGCTCGTCGACGGGCACACCGGAATCGAGCACTCGTTGACGGTCAAGCACGCCTACGAGGACGTCCTGCAGCTCTGGAGCAGTACCGAGTCGGGCTACACGCCGACCTTCGTCGTCTCCTTCGGCGGCCTCGAGGGCGAGCGCTACTGGTACCAGCACACCGAGGTCTGGAAGAACGAGCGGTTGCTCCGCTGGGTTCCCGACGCTCCGATCCGCGCGCGATCGATGCGCCGCACCAAGGCGCCCGAGGAGCACTACAACCACATCTGGGTCGCCAGAACCGCCAAGCAGCTGATGGACCGCGGCGTCTCGGTGCACATCGGTGCCCACGGTCAACTGGCAGGGCTCGCCGCACACTGGGAGATGTGGATGATGGAACAGGGCGGCTTCACGCCCTGGGAAGCGCTACGCGGCGGCACCATCGGCGGTGCTCGCCATCTGGGGCTCGACGGCGACATCGGCTCCATCGAAACCGGCAAGCTCGCCGACCTGATCGTGATCGACGGCAACCCCCTCGAGGATCTCCGGCGCTCGGAGCACGTCGTCTACACGGTCTTGAACGGCCGGGTCTACGACACGACGACGATGGCGCCTCCCGGCGAACCTCGGGTGCCGTTCTATTTCGACGAGCTCGACGGCGCACAGAGCATGCCCGCGGAGACCCAGGCCTGGCTCGACGAGATGGAACGGACCTTCCACTGGCGCCACTGAGCGATGCGCCGGAATGTCTTCCGACGCCGAGGCAGGCGGGGGACACCGCACCGGCCCGGCACCGGAAGACCCGGACTACTCGACGACTCGTACGACCGGATCAACCGCATCAACCGGCCGTTCGGACCTGTGCGATCCAGCTGGCCAGCTCGACCGCCTCGGGCTCGGTATCCCGCCCGGCGACCCAGGCCTCCATCACCGACAGGAGCCCCTGGGCTTGCTCCCGGTTGATGCTGGCAAGGTCGTTGTAAGCCTGCTTCGCTTCGTCCAGTCGACCCAGCGACAGGAGCGCCTGTGCCCGGCCGGCGATCGAGCGGAGATCGGCAGGTTGCAGGGCGATCGCCCCATCGAACGCCTCGACGGCGCCCTCGAAGTCATTGACCCGGCTGAGGGAGTACCCCATCAGGGCGAACGCCTCGGGGAAGGTCGGGTTCTTGAGGCTCGCGCTCTCGAACTCGCGAGCGGCCCCGACCAGGGACTTCCCGGCCTTGTTGAGCATCTTCTCGCGCTTGGCGCCCTCGAGGGTCCCCGCCTTCTCGAGCAAGCCGTCGGCACGCTGGATCAGCGCGATGCCCTGGTTGTAATGATCGATCGCCTGCTCTTCCGGCGTCTTGACGACCTCTTCGTCGCGCTCGAGGACGCCGTTGGCCGCGCGCTCGAGATCCCTGCCCGAGATCTCCTGGGCGCTGGCCAGGGCCGGAAGCAGCAACACCATCAGTACCGTGAGAATGACCCGTTGTGGAATCCGCTGCATGGCAGTTCTCCTTCAAGCCCCTCCGTGTCCCGTCTGTTCTCACCCGCCGGGAGGACCCCCGGCCGGGTGACTTCCCGCGATGCGCTCCTCCAACCGGAAACTCTCGCGGGCGCTCTGCCCTTGGCGACCGTTGATACGACCCGGGCCGGGAGAAAGTTCCAGTTCGATCGCCTTAAACCACTGACAATTTAGGGTTTACAACCTCAAATCGGGTCTGGTGGGTCCCGGGGCCTATCCAGCTGTGGGTCCGGAGAACCAGCCGAGGGGCCTGCGGCCCGCGGCCGGGGGCCCTCGGGAACTCCCCCGCGAGTCGCGGTTGTTCTACCGCACCCATCTCGTCTATAGTTCCCGCCTCCCGGAGGGGATTGGTACTTTTTCGGTCTTAAAACCTACGTCACGAATGGGGGCTTGTTCATGAGGCCGCGCACCAAAACGATTATGCTGACCGCACTACTTCCCTGGATGGTCCTGACCGGGTGCACCGACTCGGATCCGATCGCGACGGGCAACAGCGAGCTGACGGTTCAGATCGAGCTGGTGAACGCGGAAACACCATTCGACAACCTCGCCGAGTTCTCGATCATCCAGATCAACGTGCGACCGAACGATCCCGCGTCCGATGCGGCCCTGGGCCAGGCACCGGTCGGGCTGATCGCGACCGCGAGCGACGTTCTCGATATCAACCTCAATCAGCCCCTCGTCCTGACGCCGACGACCCTGGTGCTCAGCTCCGGCAGCTGGCGCATCTCGAACCTGACCGTCGGCAATGTCCTGCTGCTCAAGGACGACCAGACGCCGCAACCCGCCTGCGAGGACTTCTTCTTCTTCTCCTCGCCGTCGACGATCGTCTACACCGCGGCAGACTTCATGGGCGACGCCAACTTCAACATCAGCGCCGACGGCCAGGGCACCCTCAACATCCAGATCGACGGATCAGCCTTTGTCGAAGCGTTCACGAACAGCTGGGATTGCGCGGGCGTCATTCCGCTCACGTTTCGCAGGACGGACTTCGTCGCCCGGGCGCCGGAGTACTTCGACATCACGGCACAGTAGGACTCCGGAGTTCAGTCGGGTCAGGCGGCGTCGGATCCGCGGCTCGGCTTCGAACGCTTGGGGCGGGCCGTTACAGCGCGTGGCTTGCCCCCCTTGCGCCCCGGCTTCCCGCTGAACTTGCCGCCGAGCTTCCCGGACGGTTTGCGCGCCGGTTTCCCGTCCCGCTTTGCGGCGGGTCGCCTCGCTGCCTTCCCCGCCGGTCGCCCTGCCGGCCCGCTTGAGGTCACGCTCTTCGGCGGCGTGTCTCCGTCGCCGATCAGGCAGATGTTCAACTGGCGGTTGCAGACCCAGACCTTCCGCAGGTGCTGCAGGATTGCCCGGGGCATTCCCTCGGGAAGCTCGACGGTGCTGTGGTCATCGTGGATTCTGATCGCGCCGATGAACTGGGAATCGAGCCCGACCTCGTTGGCCAGCGCGCCGACGATGTTGTTGGGCTGCACGCCGTGCTCGCGCCCGACATCGATGCGATAACACTCGAGGTCGTGGTCCGAACGCCGTGTCGATCTGGCTGCCGCCCGGTCCGCGGACGGCCTGGCCGCGGGCGGCCTTTCCGTCGACGAACGAAGCGTCGCCGGGCGCTTCGAGGGGGCACGATCGGACGCCGCTCGATCCGCGGGGCCGGTGGCGGGAGCACGGCTTCCGCCCGTCCGCGGTGCCACCGGCGGCCTCGGCGTCGAGGAGGTTCGCTCCCTGGATCGGCCGGCGGGAAGATCCGGCCGGAACGGAAGCAGCGGGCGAGCTTGCTGCGCCATGTAGGCCAGCGCCGCCGCGACGGTACCGATCTCGGCCTCGCTCTCCTCGACGAAGTCCGAGACGACGGCCTCGAACATCCGCAGATCCTGCTCCTCGATCGCCGACGCGATCGCCCGCTTGAACTGGGTGATCCGACGGTCGGTCACGTCCTCGCGGGTCGGCAGGCGCATCGGTTCGATCCGCTGGCCGGTGACCCGCTCGATCGTGCGCAGCATCCGCCGCTCACGGGGGGAGATGAACAGGATCGCCTGTCCCTCGCGGCCGGCCCGGGCGGTGCGGCCGATGCGGTGGACGTAGGCCTCGGCATCGTAGGGGATGTCGTAGTTGACGACATGACTGATCCGGTCGACGTGAATCCCGCGGGCTGCGACATCGGTCGCGACGACGATGTCGACGCTACCTTTCTTCAGTCGTTCCACCGTTCGCTCGCGAGCGGCCTGGTTCATGTCTCCGTTCAGGGGAGCGCAGGAGAACCCGCGCGCCTCCAGCTTCTCGGCGAGCTCGACGGTCGCCACACGTGTGCGGACGAAGACCAGCATCGCGTCGAACTCCTCGGCTTCGAGGATCCGGGTCAAGGCGTCCAGCTTGTGTATGCCGGTCACCTGCCAGAAGCGCTGGGTCAACGTTTCCACGGTGGCGGTGCGGGTCTTGATCTTGATCTCGATCGGGTCGCGCAGGTACTCCGATGCGACGCTGCGGATCTCTCGCGGCATCGTCGCCGAGAACAGGGCGACCTGCTTCTCGTCGGGGGTGTGCGAGAGGATCTGGCGCACCTCGTCGATGAAGCCCATCCGCAGCATCTCGTCGGCCTCGTCCAGGACGACCGTCTTCAGCTTGTCGAGCTTGAGGGTGCCCCGGCGCAGGTGGTCCTGAATCCGCCCGGGGGTCCCGACGACCGCGTGCACTCCCCGGCGAAGTTGCCGTAACTGGACCTCCATGCTCTGCCCGCCGTAGACCGGCAGGACATGGAACCCGCGGAGGTAGCAAGCGTAGGTCTGCATCGCCTCGGCGACCTGCAGCGCCAGCTCACGGGTCGGGGTCAACACGAGCAGCTGCGGTTGCTGGATCGACAGGTCCAGCTTGCTCAACAGCGGCAGCGCGAACGCCGCCGTCTTGCCGGTACCGGTCTGGGCCTGCCCGAACAGATCGCGCCCCGCCAGCAGCGGTGGGATCGCCTCGGCCTGGATCGGCGAGGGCGACTCGTACCCCACGCGGTCGACCGCCCTGAGGATCGGTTGACTCAGGGCGAGGCCGCCGAAATCGAACGTCGGATTGTCGGTCATCGTGTGAATCCTGTACGGGTGAGACCCCGGCGGTGCTCGAGGATGGTAGCAGGCATCGAGGCGTCGGCCCCTCCCGGCCGGCCCGCCGCGGGTTGGAGCGACCGGATTCCGGGCTGGCGGCCTTTTCGGAATGACGAAAACGAACAATCGAGACAGAGCGAGACCAATCGTCGACCCCTGACCAAAACTGCGGGAAGGCAATCGACTTCGTGCGTACTGTCGAACTACCAGGCCTCCGCAACGGCCTCGGGGAGACAGTGATGAAACGGAAAACTGCGAAAGCCCACATCGTGCTCGCGATTGCAGCCCTGGCGACTCTCAACGCTTCGGCGGACTCGCGCAAACCTCAGCTGCTCTCCGAGCTCGTCCAGCTGGACGAGATGCAGGCGGTCGGAACACCGTTTCCGCCTTCCGAGCGAATGACAATCGATTGCAACGCCGGCGACACTCTCGACATCCTGCCGATCGGCCTCCCGGTCGGAACCGTCGGGCAGGCGGTCGGAGTACTCGATGGCGACGATGATGACGATGATGCGAACAAGACCGCCGACATCGGTCGGCTGTTCGTCGAAATCTCGGGCGTCTGCACCGGCAACCTGATCATTCGACGCAGCAACGTGACGCTCCTCGGCGTGACCGAGGATGCCGCGATCGTCGGAGGCATCGATACCCGCGGCAACCCCGTCGGAAGTGTCATCGAGGTTCACTACGCCCAGGGCGTACGGGTCCGCGACATGACGATCAGCAATGGATTCCCCGCCGCCATCGACGCGCTTTACTCGGACGTCTGGGTCGGAAATGTGGTGATCGAGAAGAACAGCCGCGGCTTCCGCTCGGTCGGCTCGACCAGCGAGATCCGCGATTCCATCATTCGGGGAAATGAGCGGGGCATCTCGACCGGTGTCGGCGACCTGACGATCTCCCGGGACAACGTCGTCCACGACAACTCGGTGATCGGGCTGATGGTCCAGACCGGGGCGAACCTGACGGTGATCGGCAACGAGGTCTACAACAACGGCATCGGCTTCATCTCGATGAACAGTGCCGTGATGGTCTGGTTCGACGGCGCCACGCTTTCGAACAACGGCACCGGAGGCTGGTCGCTCTACCAATCGATCGTCCGCTTTCACGGCCTGATCGACGCCGGTGATCTGATCCTCCACGTCGGCGGCAACGCCAGCACCGTGATCGCTTCCAACGGCGTGATGTCGGGCAAACTGATCGTCGACGGCAGCTCGGATCTCGTGGTCGAGGGAGAGTTGACCGGCGACGCCCATATCACCGAGTTCAGCCGGGCGGTCGTTCAGTCCGGCGGCCGGGCCGACTCGCTCACCTGCGCCAACGGCGGCGACGCGGCCTGCGCCGGTGTGGTCATCGCGACCGACTGCAACAGTTGCACGCCGACGACCGGGCTGACCAACGACCTGGGCATCGGCGCACTGGACGGCGATCCGATGAGCCTCAACGCCGCGGGGCTTTCCGGGGGGATTCCCCAGAGCATCCGTGAGCTGATCGAGGACGGGCGCCCCTGACCCCCGTTCGTCTGCCTGATGGCCTAGAATGGCGCCTGCCATGGAAGGCCAGACCGCATCCCACTACCGGATCCTCCGGCGCATCGGCGCCGGTGGGATGGGCGTGGTCTACGTCGCCGAGGACACACGGCTAGGCCGGCAGGTTGCGCTCAAGTTCCTGCCGGACGAGATGGCCCGTGACCCGCAGCTGCTCGAGCGCTTTCAACGCGAAGCCCGGGCCGCATCGGCTCTCAACCATCCGAACATCTGCACGATCTACGACATCGGCACTCACGATGGGCGCCCCTATCTCGTGATGGAGCTGCTCGAGGGGCAGCCACTCAACGTGCGGCTGGCCGCGGGCCCCCTGCCGATCCGCGAGCTGCTGAACCATGGCGTGCAGCTGGCGGACGCACTGGACGCCGCTCACGGACAGGGGATCGTCCACCGGGACATCAAGCCCGCCAACATCTTCCTGACACGCCGTGGGCAGGCCAAGATCCTCGACTTCGGTCTGGCCAAGCGGACGGCTGCGACGCCCGCCGACGATGGCGCGACACAGACCGAAGGCCTGGACCTGACCAACCCAGGCGCTACCGTGGGCACCGTGGCCTACATGGCACCGGAGCAGGCCCTCGGCCACGATCTCGACGCCCGGGCCGACATCTTCTCTCTCGGTCTGGTGCTGTACGAGATGGCCACCGGCCAGCGCGCCTTCACCGGGGCGACGTCCGCTGCCGTCTTCGACGCCCTGCTCCATGGCACGCCGACGGCTCCGGTGCGGCTCAACCCCGAAGTCCCCGCGGACCTCGAGGCGACGGTCAACCGCGCGCTGGAAAAGGACCGTGACCTGCGCCACCAGAGCTCCGCCGATCTCCGAGCCGAGCTGTCACGTGCCGAACGAAACCTCTCGCTGGCGAGCCACGCGACGGGTGCCATACCTGTCGACCGTGGGTCATCGCAGACCCCGACGATCGAGCGAGCCGACGGAGCGACCTCGACCACGGTCCCACCCCCGGCATCCGCGGTCGGCGCAAGCCCCGGCCCGGACACCCTCTCGGGCTCCGACAGCGCGATCGCGATCGGGCTGGCGCGCCGGCACCGGGGCAAACTGCTCGCCACCGTGACGTTGATCGCCGTCCTCGCCGGCGTGGCGTTGTGGAGTGCGTTCAAGGGCGATCCCGCGGCGACTCCCGCGGTCGGCGGTGAGATCGCGTCGGTCGCGGTGCTGCCGTTCGTGACCCAGGGCGATGACCCCGATCTGGAGTACCTGGGAGAGGGAATCGCCGAGTCCCTGATCAACCGGCTGGCGACGCTCCCCGATCTGCGCGTCGTTTCTCGCAACAGCGCCTTTCGCTATCGCGGCGAGGGGATCGACATCCAGACGGTCGGCACCGAGCTTCGGGTCAACGCCGTCGTCACCGGCCGGGTGACCCAGCGTGCCGGGCGCCTGGTGGTCGCGGCGGAGCTCGTCGATGCCACCAGCGATGCACACCTCTGGGGGGAACAGTTCGACCGCGACGACGGCAACCTGCTCGCCGTCGAGCGCGAGGTAGCGCTGGCGCTCGGCAACCGGCTGCGCTCGCGACTGACCGGCGCGAGTGTCGAGCCGGTCGCCAGTGCGCCGACGGATAGCCAGGATGCCTACCGTCTGTTCGTCAAGGCACGCCACCTGGTGAGTCTGCGAAACCGCGACGCGATGCAAGAGGCGCTCTCGCTGTTCCGGCAGGCGATCGAGATCGACCCGACGTTCGCCGAGGCGTGGGCCGGCGTGGCCTCGTGTTACTCCACCGGCGCGGGACGGTATCTCGGACTCACCGAGCCCGAAGCGAACGCCGAGGCCGAGGCCGCGGCGCGGAGGGCCCTCGAGATCGACGACGAGGTCGCCGAGGCCCACGTGATCATCGCCGACCGGCTTCTCTATGCCCGGTTCGACTTCGCCGGCGCCGAGCGTGAGTTCAAACGGGCGCTCGAGCTGAATCCGAACCTGCCGATCGCCCACATCTGGTACGTCGAGCTGCTGACCGCGGTCGGACGCCACGACGAGGCGATCGAGCATGCCCTGCGCGGCGTCGAGCTCGAACCGCAGTGGATGCTCCCCTACCACGCACTCGGCTCCGCCTACTGGATCGCCGGACGGTACCCGGAAGCCAAGGAGAATTTCGAGAGAGCGATCGCGCTGAACCCGAGCTTCGTTCTGACCTACCTGGTCCGGATCGACACCCTGCGTCGTCTGGGCCTGGACGACGAGGCGTTCGAGTCGTTGAAAGCAGCATTGCGTCTCATCGGTGTGGAGCAGTTCATCCCCCCTCTCGAAGTCGCATACGAGCGGGAGGGGTTCGTCGGTGCCTTTCGTCTACGGACAGGCGACTCCGACCCCTACATTCGGGCCGAGGCCTTCACGATCATCGGAGAATACGATGCAGCATTCGACGCGCTCGAGATCGCCGTCGACGAACGACACTCGGGTCTGGTGATGCTCGCGTCCGACCCCGTGTTCGGGCCGCTACGCGACGATCCGCGCTACCGTACTCTGATCGAGAGACTCGGTTTTCCTGATTGACCGGCGGGTGCCGGACCTGGCGCACGAGGAGAGACGATGGCGGTTGGTTGGTCGAAGGACGGGGCCGTTCAGGACGAGATCGACAGCGCGGTCGAGGAGGCACTGGATCGCGCCCGTCGGAGCGCACCCGCCGGCGAGAGCCGCGAATCCTGCGCCACCTGCGGACGGGCGATTCCCGAGGCTCGCCGCAAGGCGATCGCAGGCGTCAAGCTGTGCATCGCCTGCCAGAGTGCACAAGACGACGAATAGCGCCGCCGGGGGAGACGGCGTGCCGGCTCAGCCGACCCACCTTCCTACCAGCAGCACCCAGGCGATGATCACCAGCGGACCGACGAGTCCGACGATCAGGCCGGTCGGTCGAAAATCCCGTGACGGGATCTCGCCGGTCGCGTAGGCGACGGCGTTCGGCGGAGTCGATACCGGCAGCAGCAGTGCGCACGATGCGCTCAACCCCAGGATCAGGCAGGTCTCGACCTCGTGCCCGGGGACCAGCGCGATGGCGATCGGCAGGATGAGGGAGACGGTCGCCGTGTTGCTCATGAAATTGGACATCGTCACCGTGAGCAACGCCAGCGCCACGTAGACCGGCAGCGCCGATTCGATTCCGGTGAGGAACGCGAGACCCGATGTCAGCCGGGTAGCCAGTCCCGTCTCGACCACCGCCGCTCCCAGCGACAGTCCGCCGGCGACGAGCATCAGCGTGTCCCAGGGAAGACCGCGAATTCGCCCGGCGTCGATCACCTGGGTGAGCGTCAGGGCGACGATCGGGACGAGGGAGATCGCAGCCGTGTGAATACCGTGGAGTGGCGTCGTGATCCAGAGCCCCACGGTGACGAGCGCGACCAGCGCAACGATCGTTCGATCGTGAGGCCCTGCAGGGTCCGGCGTCGCCATGTCGTCGAAGTCCATCGAGACCGAGGAGATCGAGGCCTTGTAGAACCTCTTGATGAAGAACCACGCCGCAATGACGAGCACCAGGGCGACCGGGACACCCAGCAGCATCCACTCGACGAAGTCCACGGTGCGGCCGAACTCGGCGGCTGCGCCGACCGCGATGGCGTTGGGCGCGCTGCCGATGATCGTCCCCATCCCTCCGATCGACGCCGAGAGCGGAATCGCGACGAGGAGGCCGCGGCCGAACGGCTCCTGTCGGCCGAGACGCCGCACCAGCGGCAGCACGGCACCCACCAGCAGCACGGTCGTCGACGTGTTGGAGATGAACATCGAGCTGACCGCACTGGTGAGCATGATCGCCAGCAACACCCGATCGGGGCGCGTCCCGGCAGGCCGGATCGCTCGCATCAGCAGCGAACGATCGAGGCCCGTCCGGGACATGCCTTCTGCCAGCACGAACCCACCCAGCATGAGCCAGATGACCTGACTCGACCAGGTGTTCACGTAGGGAGCGACGTCGCGGGGCTCGGCGAGGATCACCGGCGTGCCGAGGACGAAGACGAGGTAACCGATGATCAGCAGCCCCACGGCAAACGCCGGCACCGCCTCGGTGGCCCACAGGCCGACGGCGAGCAGCAGCAGAAACAAGACCGCGCGTTGATCCGTCGGTAGCTCCCCGGTCAGTCCGTTCCACACGAGCAGCGCCACGGCCGTCACCGCCGCGAACGACAGCACCTTGACCAGAACCCGACTACGTCGACCGGTCAGGATGGCGCGGGCGGCCGCGCGGCTATCGCGCCAGGAGACGCCGGAGTGATCGGGTCGGTCGGTCCGGATCGGAGGTTGGGGTTCCATGGTCATTGCGTCGTTCTCTCGGGTGGCGCTCCTCGTCGTTGCACCGGCGTCACCGCGCTACATTCTGCCATCCGCGACCGGCGGCCGCCTGAACTCCACGGAGAGAGTCCGTCGAACCTACCGGCCGGCGTAAACGGGTAGGCCGTATACTTTCGGCGATGGAGCTGCGCCTCGTCATCCCCCTTTCTTTCCCGATCGCCATCGCCCTGACGGCAGGGGCACCTCTGTCCGCAGGTTGTCTCGACATGGACGCCGACGGCATCTGCGACGAGACCGACAACTGCCGGACCATCGGAAACACCGACCAGAACGACCGCGACCGGGACGGACTGGGCGACCTGTGCGACCCGGCCCCGGACGACCCGACGAATCACGGCGTGTACGAGGGCGTGATTCCCGACGGCGGCTTCGGTTCGGCCTGTCAGATCGACGCGCTGATCGACAACGTCTGCGACATCGAGGGCAGCGGCGCGCTGTTGACAATTTCCGAGATTGACCTCAAAGCGTTGCGTTGCGAGTACGCCGTGCTCGAGGGCCCGCTCCAGTTCGATGACCGCACCGGCTGCATCACGCTGGACGTCACGTCGTTCACGATCGTCGAACCTCCCTGCCCAATGGAAGTGCAGCAGCTGGAGTTCACCACCTACGGCGACGGCCCACGGATACGCTGGGGATCGCTCCCGTGCAGCCATGGCTACGACGTGGTGCGCGGCCAGGTCGAGGAGCTGGGCAACGGGAACCTCGGCAATGTGGCCTGTCTCGGCGACGACACCACCGACCGAACGCCGGATGAATCCTTGATCGCGTCGCTACCGGAGCCCGGCAGCGCCTTCTTCTACGCCGTTCGCGCCCAGGGCCGGTACGGCGTCGAGCACTACGGTCGCGGATCGAGTGGCGCCGAGCGGCTACCATCCGCCGGAGATTGCTCCGCCGATTGACGCAAGCTCAACCCTTCTGCAACCGTTCGTTCCGCTCGTTGGCACGTCGGAACATCTCGCGGATCACATCCCCGTTCGACGGCTCTTCATCGAGGGTCTCCGGATCCCACTGGGTGCGCTCCGTCGCAAAGAAATCGCCACCGTAGATGTGCACTCCACCCGTGAAACGAAGGAGAGGATTCGTCACGGAGTGGATCACATTCCGATCGAGTGTCGCCACATCGCCGGCGAAGAGGCACCTCACGTCGTGGGCCTCCAGCTCCCCCGCTTCGCTGCGCCAGAGGATGTTGTCTTCCCGCCCCGTGTAGATACCGATGTTCGCCCACATCAGATGATTGTGCGGCATGAGGTTCATCTGCGGTGTCCAGGCCGCGGCGAAGATCGTCAACGTTTCGGAGCGGTGAAACACCTTCAGGCCGGCCTCCGACGGTTCGCCTACCGCCTCGAGCATCGCTCGCGGATCGCTCACCCCCCGAGCCAGGACCTCCTTCACCGCCGCCTGGGGATCCGACTCCTTGTTGGCGGCGATACAGTCCTCCACGAAGGTCTGCATCTCGACGACATTGCGCTCCGCCGGAGTGATGACCCGGGTCTCCGGATCGGATGCATCGGCGTGAGCCACGTGACCGGAGACCAGCGAAGGAAGCGCAATCACCCCCATCCCGATGGCTCCCAGCACCTCCCGCCTCGAAACTGACGACTTGTCCGGGCCATCCTGGTCGCGCATCGGAAGCCCCCCTGGAATCGATCAATGCGCCTGGATTCTACTCCAAGCGCACTCGCCCCTGGAACCCTTCGTGTGTTCACCGAAAGCGGCCGGCCCATCAGGCCATGACGAGCCCCAGGCGAGGATTGATTGGAGAGGATTCGCTCCAAGCGACCGAGCGAAGCGAGGCCGCGCGAACCTCCGACCCCCTGCTCCCAAAGCGGTCCCGCCAGAGTGAGGATGTGGCGCTCCAACGGCGGGCGCGCGCTCGTCCGTCACCGTAACCTGACACCGAAAACTCGATTGGGGCCGACTACCGGACTCGACTAGCCGGCCAGCCTGCCCCAAGCTACTCGACCGACACGTCGCCCGGAGTCCTGTCCATGAGGATCGGCCCCCCGTGCTCGGCGATCGAGGCGAACTCGGATCGCCCTTCGAAGCGATGTTCGCCGTAGGAACGCGACACCCGCTCCGCGAACCCCTGCTTGCGGAAGACGTGCTGGGACGTCTTGTTCGTGGCCTCAGTGACCGCCAGCCCATAGCCGCGGGCCAAGCCGTTTTCCAGACACGTTGACACGAGCTTCTGCGCGACACCGTGCCCCGAAGCGGATTCAGCGACTCCGAGAAGGAGCAGGTGCATCCATTGTCCCGGAGCGACGACTCGCCCCCCACGGTACTCCGAGTCCAACTGACCCAGGATGTCGAAGATCGGATCGAACTTGGCGCTCAGTCGATCCATCCCATCCGGTGGGCCGGATGCGCAATCCTCCGTCAGCATCGCGCCAACCACCTCTCCCGTACCCGCACGCCGGGCCACGATAGTCAGGCCTTCAACGGCGGCACGAGGGCAGAACAATCGTACGAAGGCTTCGAACTCCGCGGGCTCCACACCAGCTGCGACTGCGGGCGGGTCATGCCTACTGAAGACGTAACCCAGAAGCCGGACCATCTCATCTTCGTCGGCCGTTCTGTACGTGCCGTACTCGATAGCCGCTCCCTCATGCGCACCTGGCATCAGACACCTCTTTGCTCGCGGCCCCCTTCAACTGTTCCGGGGCCGCCAGACGACGATTGTACCGGCCGCGGTCAAGAAGCTCTGAAGGATTAGCCGGATGGCGGGTCGCAGTGGGCCGGAGGTTGGTCGGGGCGAGAGGATTCGCTCCAAGCGACCGAGCGCAGCGAGGCCGCGCGACCGTATCCACTCGCCACGACCATGACGAGCCGAAGGCGAGGATTGGTCGGGGCGAGAGGATTCGAACCTCCGACCCCCTGCTCCCAAAGCAGGTGCGCTACCAGACTGCGCCACACCCCGATCGGTCGGTTCGCGAACGATAGCACGCCGGGGTTTGGCGAGCCCCTCCCCCCTCCGCTATCCTGCTCGGCCATTCATCGGAGCGCAGCACAATGAAGATCGGCCTCTTCGGCTTCCCCCTGACCGGCAAATCGACCCTGTTCCGGCTGCTGACCGGCGCCGAGGATTCCCCGGCCCATCGCGGCGAAACCCGCCTGGGCATGACCAAGGTGCCCGAACCGCGGCTCCAGGTCCTCGCCGGGATGTACAACCCGAAGAAGATCACCCCGGCCACCGTCGAGTACCTCGACATCGCCGGCGTCGAGAAGGGTCAGGCCGCCACGGCGCTACCGCTGGATCAGCTGCGCACCGCCGACGCCCTGGCCCACGTCGTCCGTGGCTTCGAGGACGAGGCCCTGCCCCACAGCGAGGGCGAGATCAACCCGGCCCAGGACGTGGCGACGATGGAGACCGAGTTCATCCTCGCCGACCACGGCATCGCCGAGAAGCGCCTCGAGAAACTGCGCCTCCAGGTGCAGAAGGCCGGCAAGGACGAGGACAAGAAGGAACTCGCCGTCATCGAGAAGTGCGTCGAGAACCTCGAGGCCGAGAACCCGCTGCGCAACGTCGAGTTCGACGAGCGGGAGCGGGCCCTGCTCCGGGGCTACACGTTTCTGTCGAGGAAGCCGCTGCTGATCATCGTCAACGCCGGCGAGGACGACGCCGACAAGCTCGGCCAGGGCGCCGCCGCCTTCGGGCTCGAAGAGGCCGCCGCCCGCCCCGGGACCGAGGTCGTCGCGATGTCGGCCAAGATCGAGGGCGAGATCGCCCAGCTCGACGCCGACGACGCCACCAGCTTCATGGCCGACCTGGGCATCACCGAGCCGGCCCTCGACCGGATCATCCGGGGCTCGTACAAGCTGCTCGGACAGCATGCGTTCTTCACCGTCGGCGAGGATGAAGTCCGGGCCTGGACCATCGCCATCGGCACCATTGCCCGCGCCGCCGCGGGCACGATCCACAGCGACATCGAGCGCGGCTTCATCCGCGCCGAGCTGGTGGCCTACGACGACCTGATCGCCGCCGGCTCGTGGAGCGCCTGCAGGGACAACGGCACCCTGCGACTCGAGGGCAAGGAATACGTCTTCAAGGACGGCGACGTCGTCAACTTCCGCTTCAACGTCTGACGCCTGACGTACGACGTTCAGGATCCGCCGCGGGACCCACCGACGGAAGGCTACTCGCCGTCCGCCGCCAGGGCATCGCTCAACCGCCGGGCCACTTCGAGATCGGCGTCCTCGGCGACGGTCCGCAGATCCAGCAACAGACGCCCCTCGGCGATCCGCCCGATCACCGGCAACCCACCGCACCGCAACCGCTCCTCGATCGAGCCGGCATCGCCACTCTTTCCCGAGACCGCGATCAACCGCGTCGGCCGTTCGCCGATCGGCGAGGAGCCTCCGCCGGTGCGCGAGACGCCGTCGACGATCTCCAGCCGCCCCTTCAGGCCGGTGCGCCGCACGGCGCTCTGGATCACCCGGCGGGCCCGCTTCTCGATCGCTGCGGGCTCGAGGGCCAGCATGCGCAACGTCGGTACCTGCTCCATCTCGTCGCCGCGAACGTAGGCCGCAAGAGTGCTGTGCAACGCCGCGATCAGCAGACGGTCGAGGCGACAGACTCGCGCCAGCGGATCCTTCCGCAACCGCTCGATCATCTCCCGACGGCCGACGACGAATCCCGCCTGAGGGCCACCAAGCAGCTTGTCGCCACTGAAGGTGACCAGGTCGGCGCCGGCGGCGAGCACCGCGCCGATCGGATCCTCGTCCCTTATCCCCAGCGGCTCCAGGTCGACGAGGTCGCCGCTGCCCCAGTCGACGATCAACGGCACGTCGGCCTTGCGACACCAGCGGGACAGCGACGAGATCTTCGTCGACTCGGTGAAGCCGACGATGCGGAAGTTGCTCGTGTGCACCTTGAGCACCGCGCCGGTCTTCCTGGAGTGCGCCTCGCGATAGTCGGCCAGCCGCGTCCGGTTGGTCGTGCCGACCTCCTTCAGCTTCGCTCCGGAGGCGGCGAGGATATCGGGCACCCGGAACGAACCGCCGATCTCGACCAGCTCACCCCGGGAGATGACGACCTCCTTGCCCTTGGCCAGCGCCCGCAGCGCCAGCATGATCGCCGCGGCGTTGTTGTTGACGACGAGGAACCCGTGACCGGGAAACAGACGACTCATCAACGGTTCGAGCTGGGACAGCCGGCTCCCCCGCCCTCCCGCCGCGACGTCGTACTCCAGATCGACGTAGCTGCGGGCGCTCTCGGCGACCGCCTGGGCCGCCTCGGCCGAGAGCAGCGAGCGGCCGAGGTTCGTGTGGACGACGATCCCGGTCGCGTTGATCACCGGTCGCGGGCGGGAGGCGAGCAGCTCCCGCGCCTGCTTCCGGACCGCGCCGGCCAGCGCCTGGGGCGTGGTCGCCCGGCGCAGCTCCGCGGCGTCGATCTCCCCGGCCCGGATCCGTTCCCGCAGCGCCCCGATCGCCTCCCGGAGCAGCTCGACGGTCAACGGCCGCCCCGATTCACGGGCCAGCTTGCGAAAGGCCGCGGTTTCGAGGATCCGGGCGATCGAGGGAAGGTCGCTGGCCGCCGCCGGCGGTGACGAAACCCGCTTTCCGGGATTGGTTTGCATTCAGGGGCTTCCGTCGTTACTTTTGCGAGGGGCCAGCAACGTCCAACCCCGCTGGAATCCAGAGTATATATGGCAATCGGCGTATCGAAGTACCTGCCGCCCGAAGAGGTCGAGGACGACCTGAACAGGCTCGAGCACGGGATCCGGCAGCTACGCATCCAGTACGAGCAGTTCTTCGGAGGCGGCCTGAGCCGCGAGCCGGTGCTGCTGCGCGGCCGGGTGACCAAGCTGATCAAGCGCTACGCCGAGACCCCGCTGCAGAAGTACCACCATCGGTTCCGCTACAACTCCCTCGTCGGCCGCTACAACATCTTCTGCGAGCTGTGGGGCAAACGACTCCGGTCCTTCGAGCAGCACGGCCGGCACCTGGGCGTCAACGGCAAGCCCCGGGAGCGGCTGGTCGCCACCTGCCGCTACCAGGACGAACAGCGGGACCACCGGGCCCTGCGCAAGCTCCACGCCGAGTTTCTCCAGGCCCGCCGCCACTCCGGCGTCCGCACCGAGATCTCCTTCGACAAGTTCGCCAAGGGCGTCGCCAGCCAGGCCGATCGGCTGCGTTCGAAGTCCGGCTGCGCCCAGGTCGAGCTGCGGGTCGTGCTGGGGGCGGACAACAAGGTCCAGCTGAAGGCCAAACCGGGCAAATGAGCCCTTCCGCGCTAGACGCGCCCGCCTGGCTCTGCGTACCAGACCATGTATGCTGGATCGGCTCCGGCACCCGGACGGGTGAGCTGGATCGGCAGGAGTGTGACAATGGCTGAATTCCTTGGAAAAAGAGCGATTCCCCTCTGCCTCAGCGCCGTACTGGCGATCCTGACGCCACTGGCCCTCGCCGGGCCGACCGAGGCGGAACAGACCCGGGAGGAGCGCGAGCAGGCCTATCTGCTCAAGCGCGAGCAGAAACGGGCGGCCAAGGAACAGCAGAAGCTCGAGAAGGAGATTCGTCGGCAAGCCGAGGCCGAAGCCAAGGCCGAGGCCGAAGCCGAGGAGATGGCCCTCAAGGAGCAGCAGCGCCTGGAAGAGCAAGCCCTCCAGGAGCAGCAGGCCGCCGAGAACGAGATGGCGAAGGCGCAGAAGAAGGCAGCGAAGGCCGGCACCTCCGTCAGCTCCGCCGGGCTCTCCAAGCAGCTCGCCATGGCCCAGGAGATCATCCGCAACAGCCGCCTGTCCCAGTCGCCCTCGGTCCTGCAGTACCTCGACCTCGTCGATTCTCAGGAGGCCAGCGCACAGCAGATGGCGGCCTTCGGCAACTTCATCGCGGATTCGGGGTCGCCCAAGGTCGCCCTGGTCTACTACGACACCGCGGTCAAGATGGACAAGACCGACGCGCTGCTCTGGATCAACCTGGGCACGATCCAGCGACAGCTGATGGACAACGACGCGGCCGCCAAGGCCTACCTCCAGGCGATCGAGCTCGACCGCACCAACGCGGTGGCCCACTACAACCTGGGCGCGACCTACGACAGCCTCGGCAAGTACAAGCAGGCGATCAACGAGTACAAGGTCGCCCTGACCCTCGATCCGACCCTCGCCGATCCGATGGTCAATCCCCAGGCGGCCAACAACGATCGGCTGCTGGCGGTCCAGCTCCTGCTCTACCAGGAGCAGGCCGGCGGACTCGGTGTTCCGCTACTGAGCGTCCCCGACGGCGAGCTGCCCGACGGCGGGTGAAGTCCCGGCCGATCCACGCTAGAATCCCCGCCCTATGGATCGGCGTTCCAGGTCCGCCGGGCTGATCCTGCTCGTCGGGATGCTCGTCTCGTCCCAGGCCCAGGCCTGGACCCCGGAAACACGCATCGAGCTGGTGCACTCGGTGATCCGGATGATGCCGGGCTCGCTGCGACTGGCGCTGGAACGTCATCAGGAAGCGGTACTGCGCGGCATGCTCGAACCGATGCTGCAAGAGGACGATCCCGACCATCGCCCGCCGTGGGATGACGGGACGCTGGAAGCGCAGTTCCATCAGGAAGTCGAAGTGCTGCAGACCCTGCTCCGTCGATCGGCGCCGTTTCAGAGTGTCGCCCGCCAGTTCGGGCGAGTGGCGCACTTCGTCTCGGACACCGGATTCCCTCCGGCGATGAGCGGGGCGAGCGGCGAAGGCCACTACGCCCACTTCGCCAGCTTCTGCGAGTCACGGCGCCCGCGTTTCCGGACCGTCTTCGGTGGCCACGACGACCCGCTCCTCGCCGACGGCAAGCATCGCGAGTGGGCGCTGGACCGGATGAATCGCGCCCGGGACGAGGACGCCACCCTGGCCGGGGTCTACGACCGCGCCGGCACCCCGCCCCACCCCTCGGCCTTCGACGATCGTTCCGTTCCGTTCGCCATCGGGGCCCTGAGCTGGTCCCGGACCGTCACCGACGTCACCCGGGTCTGGCTGTCGATCTGGGACTCCGCCGGCGGCGACATGTCGGACACCCCGTACCGCAAAACCGTTTCCGGCGGAGAGTGATCCGCCCGCTTCCCCCCAGGAGGTCCGAGCCACCATGGTGACCGAGAACACGAGCCGGGTCCGTCGCGCCCTTGTCAGCGTCTTCGACAAGGAAGGCGTCGTCGACTTCTGCAAGCACCTCGTCGAACTCGACGTCGAGATCCTCTCCAGTGGCGGTACCGCCTCGTTGCTCCAGCAGCACGACGTGCCGGTGATCAAGGTCTCGGACTACACCGGCTTCCCCGAGATGCTCGATGGCCGGGTCAAGACCCTGCACCCGCGGATCCACGCGGGCATCCTCGCCGTGCGCAGTAACGAGCAGCACATGAAGGACATGCAGCAGGCCGACCTGGGCATGATCGACCTCGTGGTCGTCAACCTCTACCCGTTCGAGAAGACCGCCGCGACCGACGGGATCGGGCACGCCGACGTCGTCGAGATGATCGACATCGGTGGACCGGCGATGGTGCGAGCCGCCGCGAAGAACTACGGACACGTCGGCGTCGTCGTCTGCCCGACCGATTACGAGACGGTCGCCGGCGAACTCAAGCAGCATGGCGGGCTCCGCGAGGAGACCCGGCGCCAGCTTGCGGTGCAGGCGTTCCGCCACACCAGCAACTACGACAGCGCGGTGACCAGCTATCTCTCCGGCCTCGACAACGACGGGTCCGCGGATGCGGATCCATCTCCCTTCGGCGATCGCCTACGCATCGACTTCCGCAAGTTGCAGGAGATGCGCTACGGCGAGAACCCGCACCAGCGAGCGGCGTTCTACCGCGACCCCCTGGCCCACGGCCCGAGCATCGCAACGGCGGAGCAGCTGCAGGGCAAGGAACTCTCGTTCAACAACATCCTCGATTTCGACGCCGCGCTCGGGCTGGCAACCGAGTTCGACTCCGGTGCCTGCGTGATCGTCAAGCACGGCAACCCCTGCGGCGCTGCCCTCGGCTCCGAACCGCGCCAGGCGTTCGAACGCGCCCGCGACTGCGACCCGGTCAGCGCCTTCGGCGGGGTGATCGCCTTCAACCGCCCGCTGGATCGCCGGGCCGCCGAGGCGATCGCCGAGATGTTCTGCGAAGGCGTCGTCGCACCGTCCTTCGACGACGAGGCACTGGAGGTGCTCCGGAAGAAGAAGCGTGTGCGCCTGCTGGTCCTCGGCGACCTCTCCCGCTACCGTCAGGAAGGATTCGATCTGCGACGCGTGCGCGGTGGCATGCTGGCCCAGGACTGGGACACGCTGGACGAGCGGTTGCGGGACTGCAAGGTCGTCACCGAGCGCAAGCCGACCGAACAGGAGTGGCAGGCGCTGGAGTTCGCCTGGACCGTCGCCAAGCACGTCAAGTCCAACGCGATCGTCTACACGTCGGCCGACCGGACGCTGGGAGTCGGCGCCGGACAGATGAGCCGGGTCGACTCCTCACGGGTCGCGGTGGAGAAGGCACGCAGCTCCCTGGAGGGGGCGGCGATGGCGTCGGACGCGTTTTTCCCCTTCCGGGACGGGCTGGACATCCCGGCCCAGGCCGGGATCAAGGCGGTCGTGCAACCGGGCGGTTCGATTCGCGACGACGAGGTGATCGACGCCGCCAACGAGCACGGCATGACGATGGTCTTTACCGGCCGCCGCCACTTCCGGCACTAGTCTCCGCCATCGTCGCGGGCTCGGCTGCAGCCTCCGTGCCCGGCGGAACCGCCGTCGCCTCCGCAGCAACCAGTTCGCGGTACGGCAACGCAGCAACGCGGGCGTCGTACTCCGGAATCCGACCGCCCTCGCGGCAGGCCCGGGCCAGCTCCATCCGGTCGGCGAGATCGGGGTCCGACGGATCGAGCTGTTCCAGCTCGTCGAAGTGCGACATCGCCGTGGAGCAATCCCCGCGTCGCAGTGCCTTCACGCCGAGGTTGTGCCAGCCGGCGATCTTGTAGGCCGTGAAGGTCGGGTCGCCGTCGGCGCCTGGAAGCCGGTAGAACACCCGCAGCGCGGCGCGGAACTCGCCTTGCTCGAAGCTGGCGAACGCCTGGGTGATCTTCAACTCCCGCTCCCGCTGCATGCGATAGTTCTCGCCGGCGATCTCGAGGCCGGCCAGCGCCTCCTCGTTGTTCGGATCGATCCTGGCGACGGTGTTGAAGGCGATCACCGCGGCCGACCAGTTCTCGGATTCGAAGGCGGTCCGCGCGTCCTCGAGGGCCTCCTCCAGGGTCATCTCCGGGACGACCGGGATCGCGTCGGCGGCTGCTGCTGCGGCCTCTTCGGCTGCCTGTTTCTTCTTGGCCGCGGCCTTCTTCTTCGTCAGATCGCGAGCCTGCTGCATCTGCTCGGCGAGAGCTGCGTTCTCCACCCCGTCGCCACCCAGGAAGAACTGAATCCCGAACCAGCCCGCCGCGACCAGCAGCACGCCCGCCGCCGCCAGCAGGATCTTCCGGTTTCGCGGACTTCCACCAGTCGTCGACAGCCCGGACAGGGAGAGCCCCGGAAGCGAGAGCTTCGGCAGCTGGAACTTCGGTAGCGAGATTTTCTTTTTTGCCGCCGGAGTTGCGAGATCGTCGGAGGTGGTCACCGTCTCGGCGTCGAGTCCCGCCTCCGCCTCCATCGCCGCGGCCACGGCATCGCCGGAAAGATCGGCGGCGGCGGCGGATGCGCCTGCCTCGGGCGGCGTCGCCACGATCGGTCCTTCGTCCAGGTCGACTCCGTCCAGGTCCAGATCCCCCAGGTCGCCAGGGGCATCCGGAGCCGTGTCGGCCGCCGCGTCGGGATCGAACAACGGCGCGTCTTCCCCCAGCGCCGCCGCGTCGAACAGGGTGTCGTCGAGCTCTTCCGGATCGGTAGTCTCCTCGTCGTGAGGAATCGCCAGGGGCACGGCCGCGACTTCGGCATCCCCGTCGAAGAGGTCGCTGCCGTCGAGACCGAGCACGTCCGACGGGTCTGCGCCTCCTCCGGGAGTCTCCTCGGTGGCGGAGAGATCGAAGGCGACCTCATCGCCGGCCGGGCTCTCGGCCACGGTTTCCGCCGGGACTTCCGCCAGCGGTGCTTCTGCAGCCGGCACCCCGGAGGACTTCGGCTTCTTGGAGGGGTCGCCGTCGCGGTTGATGGAAGCCAGCTCCCTCGCCGCGGCCTCGTTGGCCGCCGCCCTTCGGGCAGCCTCTTCGCGCCGTGCAGCTTCGCGACGCTCCTCCAGGGCGAGCATCGAGAGTCGCTCCTCGTGCTCGGCATGTTTCGCAGCGATCGCCTCCGCTTCGGCGGCGGCGGAGAGCTTCTGTTGCTCGTCGCTCTCCCGGTCCCTCTCGATCTGCGCTTGCAGCCCTTCGGCGCCGGGGTGGGACTCATCGAGGATGAACACGCGCTCGACCAGTGCGGCGGCGGCATCGAGGTCGCCGGTCTCGTAGACCCGGGTCGCGTCGAGCATCAACTCGTCGATCCGCGCCTGCAGCTCGGCGGCGGCGGCGGCACCGAGGTCACGGCTGGCCTGCTCTTCGGGATTACCGACGACCCCGGGGTCGGGTTCGATCGGCGGCAGGTCGCCCAGCTCGAGGGACTCGTCGGTCGTCGAGTCGAGGGCGATCGGGCCGTCGGGGTCGTCCAGCAGATTCTCGAGGTCGGCGAGGGACTCCTCGACGGTGATCGCATAGGGGTCGTCCATCTCCGGATCCCCCGACGACTCTCCGGCCTGGGCCCGGACCAGTTCGCAGAGCCGTACGCCCTCGAGGGCGAGCTCGTGGTCGGGGTCCTGCTCCAGGAGCCGGCGCCACAGACGTTCCGCCTCGTCGAACTCCCCTTTCAGGGAGAGCGTGGAGGCCTGCTGGTGGAGGTTATCGAGGTTTTCGTACTGGTCCATCGCGTCGTCCGTCTCCTGAGACGGTCGGCGTACCCGGAAGTCCCGGGAGTGCGGCCAACCCGGGCCAAACATAGGGCCGGGCCGCGAGGGAGGCCAATCTCAGGGGGTCGACGTGGAATCGGAGCCCGTCGGGGAAGTCCGGGGGGAAGTCCGGGGGGCGGTCCGGTCGGCCTCGCCGGCCTCCATCCGCTCCCGGAACGTCTGGCGGCAGGGCTCCGAGCAGAACCAGACCGGCTTGCCGTCGACGTCCAGACGCAGGGCTCGTTCCTGGGGCAGAAACGTATCGCAGATCCGATCACGGACCATCACCGTCGTCCCGGTCCCTGTCCCGGTCCCGGGCGCCGGAGTCGGCTTCGTCCGCGCTCCGGGACGGCCGGGCTGTCGCAGCCGGGTTCGCAGCCAGAGCCAGGCCATCACGGCCAGCACCAGCAGCAGGAGGCGACCGATCAAGAACCGGCACCACCGGCGGACCGGGTCCGCGCCTCTTCCAGAGCCCCGCGCAGCTCGACCAGCTGGGGCAGATCGGGCTGGGCGGCCTCCAGCGTCTCGAGGGCCTCGAACGCCGGGTCGTATTGCTGGAGATCGAAACCGGTGACGATGACGATGTTGAACAGCGACTGCCAGTGGTTCTCCTGCATCGCCGAGGCCTGGCGGAACAGCTCGAGGGCCCGATCGAACTCGCGCTTCCCGCGATAGCAGATTCCCATGTCGGTCATCGCGTCCGGGTCGTCAGGCACGAGGGCCAGCGCCTGCTCGTAGTAGCCGATCGCGTTGTCGAAGTCGTTGATGTCGTGATGCAGGTTCGCCAGACGCACGATGGCGGCGTGATCCGTCGGGTCGTCGGCGATCGCCTTACGTAACGCCCGGATCTCGGCCATCATCGGCGCGGCTCCACCGTCCGGACCGGCCTGGCCCTGGGGGGCCTGGGGGCGCATTCCGTCGTCGCCGGCCGCCTGGGCCTGGAGGTCCGGCTGGCCGCCGACGGCATTGACCACCGCGATCCCGAACAGGGCTCCGAAGGCAAAACCGATCAACAGGAAAAGGGCGTGTTCTTTCTTCAAGGCTCCACCAACCTCCCGGCCCGACTCTTCGTTGGTCTGCCGCCCCTCGACGTTAGCGAAGCCCCGGAATCCCGTCAAGGAAGCCCCGCGTGATAGACTCCGCCGGCATGGGTCAAGGCCACGCCGATAGTCACGGATCGGTCACCGATCTCTACGGGTTGGAACGTGACGCGCTGGCGGAGCTCGCCCAGCTCTACTCCACGCCGGCCTTCCACGGCCGCCAGATCTACCGCTGGCTCTACGAGCGTGGCGTGCACGATCCCACCCAGTGGACCGACCTGCCGCTGGCGCTGCGGGAGCGGCTCCGGCAGGAGACCCGGACGATGCCGGCCCGGATCGCCGATCGCGCCGAGGCCCGGGACGGGACGATCAAGTACCGGGTCGAGCTGGCCGACGGGGCCTCGGTCGAGACGGTCTACATGACCCAGTCCGAGCGGGTGACGCTCTGCATTTCCAGCCAGGTCGGTTGCGCCCTCGACTGCAAGTTCTGCCTGACCGGGCGAATGGGGCTGGTCCGTCACCTGACGGTCGGCGAGATCCTGGCCCAGGTCGCCCTGGTCCGCGCCGACCGCGATCTTCACGACCGCAGATTCCGCATCGTCTTCATGGGGATGGGCGAACCGTTGCACAACTACGACGGCGTCATGGGCGCCTGTCGCATCCTCCATGACGAGCAGGGTTTCGGCATGTCCCGGCACCGGATCACCGTCTCGACGTCGGGGATGGTTCCGGCGATCGAGAAGCTGGCTCGGGAGCCGGTCCTGCCGCGACTCGCGATCTCGCTCAACGCGACGACCGACGAGGTTCGTGGGCGGATCATGCCGATCAATCGCAAGTACCCGATCGCGAAGCTGCTCGACGCCTGCCGGGCCTTCGTCCGTGAAACCGGTGAGCGATTCACCTTCGAGTACGTGCTGCTCGAGGGCATCAACGCCGGCGACGAGGACATCCGGCGTCTGGCGGGGATCGCCGGCAGCACCCGCTCCAAGATCAACCTGATCCCGTTCAACCCGGTCCCCGGCTGGCTGGACTATCAGCCGCCGACCCGGGAGCGCGTGCTCGCGATCCGCGACCGGCTGCTGGATCTCGGACAGCGGGTCAGCATCCGCTGGAGTCGCGGCGCCGACGCCCGTGCGGCGTGCGGGCAGCTCGCGCTACTGCCCGGCAACCCGCCAGGCGCACCGGTGGGAGACGAAACACCATGATCGACCTGCAGGGCCGCTCGATCCTGATCACCGGGGGGGCACGGGGCATCGGCGCCGCCTGTTCCCGGATGGCCGCTCGAGCCGGGGCCCGGGTCGCCGTGAACTATCGCGTCGAGCGCCACGCGGCCGACGAGTTGATCCGCGAGATCACCACCGCCGGCGGTGAGGCGTTCGCCCTCGCCGCCGACATCGCCGTCGCCGAAGAGGCCGAGATGATGGTCGAGGAGACCGTCGATCGCTACGGTGCGATCGACATCCTCGTCAACAACGCCGGGATCTGGAAGGGCTCGCCGATCGAGGAGATGAGCGACGGCGAGTGGGCCGAGACGATCTCGGTCAATCTGACCGGCACGTTTCACATGATCCGCGCGGCGGTCCCGCACATGAAGCAGGCGGGTAGGGGCCGGATCATCAACATCTCCAGCACGGCCGGGCAACGCGGCGAGGCCAACCACGCCCACTACGCGGCGTCGAAGGGCGCGGTGATCGCCCTGACCAAGTCCCTGGCCGCCGAACTCGCAGGCGACGGGATCCTGACCAACAGCGTCGCTCCCGGGTGGGTCGACACGGAACTCTCCCGGGAGGCGCTGGAAGGCCCGCAAGCCGATGCGATCCGCGCGCTGATCCCCCTCGGGCGTCCGGGAACACCTGACGAGATCGCCGGTGCCGTGATCTACCTCGCCTCGGACCTGGCCGGCTTCGTCAACGGCGAGGTCCTCAACGTGAACGGCGGAGCCGTCCTCTGCGGCTGATCCGGCGGTCGTCGGACGCACCGCATCCGGACTAGATCAGCGACGCCAGGAACGCCTCGTTGCTCGGCTGCTGCGCGATCCGTCCGGTCAACAGCTTCATCGCCTCGGCCGCTCGCAACGGTGCCAGCGCACGACGGAGCAACGTCACCTTCTGATACTCGTCGTCGGTGAGCAGCATCTCTTCCTTCCGGGTGCCGCTCTGGGCGATGTCGATCGCGGGGAAGATCCGCATCTCGAACAGGCGCCGATCGAGCACGATCTCCGTGTTGCCGGTGCCCTTGAACTCCTGGAAGATCACCTCGTCCATCCGCGAACCGGTGTCGATCAGGGCCGTCGCGATGACGGTCAGCGAGCCGCCGCCCTCGCACTTGCGTGCGGCGCCGAAGAAACGACGGGGCTTCTCCATCGTCCGGGCGTCGATGCCACCGCTGAGGACACGTCCCGAACCACGCTGCTCGGAGTTGTAGGCCCGGGCCAGCCGGGTGATCGAGTCGAGAAGGATGACGACGTCGCCGCCACCTTCGACGATCCGCTTGGCCCGCTCGAGGGCCATCTCGGCCAGGTTCACATGGTTCCGCGGCGACTCGTCGGAACTGGAGGCGATCACCTCGCCCTTCACGGAGCGGCGCATGTCGGTGACCTCCTCCGGTCGCTCGTCGACCAGGAGGACGATCAGTTTGATCTCGGGATGGTTCGTCGTCACGGAGTGCGCGATCTGCTGGAGCAGGACCGTCTTGCCCGCCTTGGGCGGGGCGACGATCAAGCAGCGCTGTCCCTTGCCGATCGGCGCGATCAGATCGACGACCCGGGTGGAGACCCCGTCGGATTCGGCCTCGAGACGGATCCGTTCGTGAGGGCTCTCGGCGACGAGATCCTTGAACGGTTGACGCTCACCCCAGGCTTCCATGTCACCGTGGTTGATCTCGTCGATCTTCGCCAGCACGGCCGGCTGTCCCTTGCGCTCGCTTCCCACGGCCATCCCGCGGATCTCGACGCCGTCCTCGAGGGCGAACTCGCTCACCAGCGAACGCGGGACGACCGTATCGCCCGGCTCGGCCGAGTAGCTCTCCGTCGGGGAGCGAAGGAATCCGTGGCCCTTTTCCGACAGCTGCAGGATGCCGCTGACCTCGACGTCCGGGTCGCCGGGCGGCACCTGAGCGAAGCCCGAGGGGCCACCCCGACCGCCACCGCCGCCGCTGCCGCCGCGCCCTCGCCGGCGTCCCCGGCCGGCACCGCCGCCAGCCTGGCCACCGCCTCCCTGGCCACCACCACGATTGGCATCGCCTTCGCCGCCACCGCCGCCGCGCCGCCGTCTGCGCCGTCGACGCCGGGGGCGATCACTCGAACCCGGGTTTTGCTCGCTCATGAATCCCCGTCAACTCTGCCGTGTTCCTCCGCCGTGCCATCGGCGGCCAGGAGCTCTGCGCAGAAGAGTGTCAGTAACGTCGTGGCCTTTCCCAGCGCCGCGCCGGCCACGGTGCGGGTCAAGACCCAGTCCTTTCCATCCGGCCGCGCCTCGAAGTACGCGCCCCGGGTTTCCCAACCTGTCAGTTCGTATCGACCCTGGCGTGGAGTTCCTCGGATCACGCGGAACAGCCGCCCGTCGTCCAGCAGAATCGTCGGCGACGTGTCGCCGCCTCCATCGTCGCCCCGGCTCACACGGCCGAGTTCGGCGCCCCCTCCTGTCATCATCACGAGACCGCCGGGAACGCCCTCGATTCGTGCTCCGGCACTCTCGCCAGGCGCCGTCAGTTTCCAGCCGTCGCCCATACGGTCGGCCTCCACCGGGCTCCCCGCCGGGCACTCCAGGTGAAAGCCACCGTCCGCCCGGAGCCGGAGGCGTCGCAGCCCCTGCATTCCCGGACCTCCGTCGACGTGCGGATTCCGATCCGTCAACCCATCACCATCTGAACCCCGGACGGTCGCCATCGATCCGGCCCAGTCCTGCGCCTCAACTGCTTCGATCCGAACAGCGCCTTGCTGTGCCTCTTGGCGTCGCGCTCGCGATTCCGCCTTGCCGTGTCCGTCTCGGTTCGGTCGCAATCGACCGCCACCGCCATCCGGTCGCCGGGGTGCCGGGGTGCCGGGGTGCCGGGCTCTGCGTGTCGGCCGCGCCGCCCGTACGGGTCGGCCACTATACTACGAATGGCCGGGTTTCCTCAGCCACCCCCTCCAGCAGCATCCCGCGAAGGCGGCGCGGCGCCACCGCCCGAGGACAGGACCTCGATCCGGGCGACCGCATTTCGAGCCGCGTCCTGGACCAGTTCGACCTCGTCCCCGGTCACGGCGGTGTTGAGAATCGGGATCATCGCCCGGTCCCCGGTCGCCCCCAGGGCTCCGGCAGCCTGAACCCGGACCTCCCAGGTCGCATCCTCGAGGAGCAGCCGGGCCAGCTTCTCCTTGCCCCGGGCCGGGTCGATCCGACGGAGCCCGGTGACGGCGGCGAGGCGGACGTCCTTCATCGGGTCGTCGAGCCCCAGGATCAGCCCGTCGGCGGCGGCGTCTCCTGCGAGCGCCTCGAGGGCCTGAGCGGCCGTTCGGCGGGCACGGGGGTCGGTATCGGTCGTCAGGATCGTGGCCACCAGCTCCGAGTTCTCCCGGTTTCCGAGATCACCGAGCCTCTTCGTGGCGATCGAGCGAACGAAACCGTCCTCGTCCTTGACGCCGGCCAGGGCCAGTTCCTCGGCATCGTCGACGCCCATACCCACGAGGGTATTGAGAGCCGTGGCACGGATGTCCCGGTCGGGGTCGTCGAGGAACGCCCGGATCTTGGCCACGTTCTCCGGGGTGGGATCGCGGCGAAGGTCGTAGATCGAGCCGCGGCGAACCTCGGGATCCTCGGCGCAGCCGAGGGAGAGCAGCAGCAGGGTGGCGACCCCGCACAGGAGCCGCCGCTGGAAGGGCGACGGGCGACCGGCTCTCGAAGGCACGCTCAAGTCGCCGGTTTCCGGGTTGGCGGCGTTGGCGAACAGGCCGGTTTGCCGGCTCCTGAATCTGTCCCTTGCAGAAGCGACGGCGCGTCCGTATCGGGGAACTGTGACTCTCCCGAGAGGAGGTACTTCCCGATGGCAATCCTGTCCGCCGAAAACAACTTCAAGAAAGGCCTCCTGGCCATCGTCGACGACAACTACGAGGATGCGGCGCGATACTTCCGCAACGCGATCGACATTCATGAGCAGCGTTCTCTCGACCGGCCAAACTGGCGCTATCTATCTTACTACGGCCTGAGCATGGCGAAAGCGTTTCGCCCGGATAGCAAGGCGATCGAAGCCTGCATGACGGCGGCCGCGGCCGACACCCGCAACCCCGAGTTCTTCTTGAACCTCGGCCGGGTCTATCGGGTCGCCGGCAAGTGGGACAGGGCGATCGAGGCCTTCACCCACGGGCTGCGCGTGCAGCCCGATCATCGCGTCCTGCGCGATGAACTCGAACAGTCACGTGAACATTCGGCGCGGTTCATGACCCGAACCGGCTGAGCAAGCTGAGTTCCGGGGTATGGCGCGAGACCCCGGCCCTCTCTCCTCCCTTGATCCGTACCACGGTTCGTACGGTGGGCGGCGACGGTCCCCGTTGCCGCCTCTTTTTTTGCCTGGCACTCTTATCGGGCGGCCTGCTCTTCGGGGCGCCGATCAGTCCGTGAAGCGGTTCGGAGTGGTCCTGGGCCGCTCCACGGGAGCCGGACGATCGAGGCGTGACCAGAGACTCCCGAGCTTCTGCAGGGCCACGATCAGGTCCAGCAGACCCACGCCACTGACCACGCCACGAACCCAGCCCTGAGCGGCGAACTTGGCCAGCGCCGCCGGGGCCCCGCCGAGGGCCTGGGTCCAGATCGGCGACCACGGCACGACGGTCAGGAAGATCCCGAGCGCGGTGAACAGATAGACCGCGATCGCCGTACGTACCCTGGGGTCCAATCCTCGCTCCTTCACGGGGGATAACGGGAATCGGCTCATGGTAGCACCTCGATCTCCCGGGGAAAGCGCTACAATCCCGGCCGAAGGAGACCCGACGTGAAGCCAGTACCGCTGCTCGACCTCAAGGCTCAGTACGCCTCCTTGCGCGACGAGATCGAACCCGTCGTCCGCGAGGTGATCGAATCCCAGTACTTCGTCCTCGGACCCAACGTCGAAGCCCTCGAGTCCGAGGTCGTCGCCTACACCGGGGCGAAGCACGCGATCGGCTGTGCCTCCGGCACCGACGCGTTGATTCTGGCCCTGGCCGGGCTCGGCATCGGAGAGGGGGATCGTGTGCTGACCACGCCGTTCTCGTTCTTCGCCACGGCCTCCTGTGCCTACAAGGTCGGGGCGCGCCCGACCTTCGTCGACATCGACGAGGCGACGTTCAACCTCGACCCCAATCTTGTCGAGGACGCGATAGACGACCGGACGAAGGCACTGTTACCGGTCCACCTGTTCGGTCAGTGCGCCGACATGCCGGCGCTGCTGCAGATCGGCGAACGACGCGGCCTCCCGGTCGTCGAGGATGCCGCCCAGGCCCTCGGCTCCTCCTGCGACACCGGTGACGCTCGCGGCACGATGCGAGCCGGAGCGCTCGGCGCGGCGGGTTGTTACTCGTTCTTCCCGACGAAAAACCTCGGTGGGTTCGGCGACGGCGGGATGATCGTGACCTCCGACGACACCCTGGCCGACGCACTGCGCCTCCTGCGGGTCCACGGCGGCAGGCAGATGTATCACCATCAATGGGTCGGCTGGAACAGCCGCCTCGACGCGTTGCAGGCAGCCGTGCTGCGGGTCAAGTTGCGGCACCTCGACGACTGGTCGGCGGCACGGACTCGAAACGCAGACGACTACGATCGCTGGTTCGCCGAGAGCGGCCTGATCGAGTCGGGTCAGGTGAAGATTCCGTTCCGGGCGGCGGGGTCGTCACACATCTTCAATCAATACACGCTGCGGGTGGAACGCCGGGATGAACTGCGGGCCCACCTGAACGAACAGAAGGTCGGTCACTCGGTCTACTACCCGGTCTCGCTGCACGAGCAGGCGTGCTTCGAGGAGCTGGGCTACAAGAAGGGAGACTTTCCGGTTTCGGAAAAGGCCTGCGAGGAGGTGGTCTCGCTGCCGATCTATCCGGAACTCGAAAGCGAGATGCGCGAGCGAGTCGTCGCATCGATCGCCGAGTTCTACCGCGGCGCCTGACGGCGCCGCGGTGTCACACGTTCAGTCGATCAGCTACCCATCGGAGCGTGGGGGCTCGAAGGGCTATCGTCGTCGAAGGCCTCGATCGCGCCCCAGGTAACGGCGCCGATTCCCACGATCACGCCGATCTTGGCACCGGTGGAGAGTCCACCCCACCAGCCGCCGACCGCCTCGTTGGCCGAAGCGATCTCGTTCGCCGTGGCCGCGTCCGCGGTCACGAGCTTCACATCCCGCCGGGCGAGCTCTTGCCCACCCACCTGGATCGGTGCCACGGCCACGGGGACCATCACACCATCAGGCGTTTCGATACCGAGGGCATAAACTCCAGCGGCAAGAGCCGGGAAGGAGTAGATGCCCTGTTCGTCGGAAACGGCCTGCCCAACAACCGCACCATTCTCGCCGATGAGGTGCACGGTGTAACCCGCTGCGGCCTTGCCGTCGATGCCGACGATCTGGCCATTGAGCAGGGCGCCGTTACCAGCTACCGCGCCCAACTGAGCACCCATGAACATCATCGCTGAGATGGTCAGACAAACAACTGCGTTCTTCGCCGCCTTGCGCACTGGAACCTCCTGGCCTTGTTTCGGGCCCGATTCAATCCCCCGCCCGGTCAAAGAAGTCGAACCGAGGCCATCAAAACGCGTTTGGTAGGTGTGAGTCAACCCCTTAATTGGGAGTTTTCTATTCCGGAACCGCGAAAATCTCATCCTTTCGAAACAGCGGGTAGAACGGCCAGCGCGAAAGCTTCTCGGTGCCACCCTGTTCGCGGTCGACCAGAGCGATGACAGCAACAATGTTGTGGCCCGCCTGCTGCACCGCCTCGATCGCCCGCAATGTCGACCCGCCGGTCGTCACCACATCGTCGACGACGACGACATCGCTCTTTTCTTCCAGGTCGCCTTCGATCTGACGCCCGGTACCGTGTTCCTTCGCTTCCTTGCGGACGATGAAGGCCCGCAGCGGCCAGTCCGTCCCGTGACTGAGCGCCGCGACCGGGCAGACGATCGGGTCGGCCCCCAGGGTCATCCCACCGATCGCATCGGCGCGAATCCCCTCGCGCTGGAGCAGATCGAGGATCTCCGCGGCGACCAGGTAGGCTCCTTCCGGCCTTAGCGTGGTCTTCTTGGAGTCGAAATAGAACTTGCTCTTCTGACCGGACACGAGGACGAAGTCCCCGAACATCAATGACTTAGAGCGAAGCAGCTCCTTGAGTCGATTACGATCTGGTTGAATCATTGGATTTCCCTTCGCGAGGCCTATATTGAACAACAGCGCACGGATTTGTGAGAGTGGATAACTCGACGGGAGTACCCCGTCGCGACATGGTTCCGGTGGTCGCGCAACCCCGGAAACGCCGAGGATGATTCGCGATGAGCCTGAACCGGGGTCTTGGAACGAAGTTGCTGGCGGCGGTCCTGGCCGTCTCCTTGCAAGCCATCATGATTCCCGGAGCGGTCGCTTCCGACAGTTCGGCCATCGCGGGAACCGTGCTCTCTACGTCTCCCCTGCGGAGCCTGGAGGGAGCGGTTGTCCACGCCTGGAACACCGAACTGAGCCGGATGTACACATCCTCTCCGACCGGTGACCAGGGCGAGTTCATTGTAGAGGATCTGCCGGCAGGTTCCTACGATCTCGCCGTGGAATACGATGGGGTCCTGCACACGCTGGGTCGCACCGTACGCGTGACCCCCGGCAAGACCAAGGACCTGCGGGTCCGCCTCGACACATCCGTCGCCGCCCAGGCGGTGCCGATCGATGGCAGCCACGGGTTCTGGGGCAACCCGCTGACGGCCACGTTGATGGTCATCGGCGGAATCGTGCTGATCGGTCTACTCGTCGACGACAACGACCACGACGAAGGTGCGGCGAGCCCGATCTAGCCTCCGCGCCCGCTCCGCTAGCGCCTCTTCCTGCCTGTGTCACACTGACGGTTCCCTGTCCGCCCTCCGGCCGGACTCGTGAGGAACCGTGCGTCACGACGAACCACCTGCAGCTCCCCTCTCCCTCTCGTCTCCCGACATCGACGAGAGCGACATCCGCGCGGTGGTCGAGGTCCTTCGTTCCGGACGCCTGGCGCTGGGCCCTCGCGCCGAGGAGTTCGAGCGCGTCCTCGCGGCCAGGGTCGGAGCGCGATACGCCGTCGCCACGTCCTCGGGAACCACGGCGCTACACCTGATCGTCCGCACCCTCGGCCTCGGCCCCGGCGACGAGGTCATCCTGCCCTCGTTCACCTTCGCCGCAACCCTCAACGCACTGCTCTACGAGGGGGTGACGCCGATCTTCGCCGAGATCGAACGGGATCATTTCTGCCTCTGCCCCGATGACGCCGAGGGCAGGATCACCCCGAGGACACGGGCGATCGTCGCGGTCGACGTCTTCGGCCACCCCGCGGCCTGGCCGCGATTGACCGAACTTGCCGGACGACACCGGCTCGCCCTGATCGACGACGCCTGCGAGGCACTCGGCGCGAGCCACGGGGGTGTGCCGGTGGGGAGCTTCGGCGACGCGGCCGCCTTCGCGTTCTATCCCAACAAGCCGATCACCACCGGCGAAGGCGGCATGATCGTCACGGATCGCGAGGAGCTCGCGATCGCCGCGCAGAGCCTGCGCAATCACGGGCGCCGGCGGACCAGCGCCGTGCTGACTCACGAGCGGCTGGGCTACAACTACCGGCTCGACGAGATGAGCGCCGCCCTCGGCCTCTCGCAGATCGCACGGCTCGACGAGAAGATCGCCGCCCGGGAGCGGATCGCCGACAGGTACTCGGCGCAGCTGGGCGACGTCGCCGGCATCGAGACGCCCTCCCCCGACCCGGCCTGCAGCATCAGCTGGTTCGCCTACGTCGTGCTCCTCGCCCCGGAGACCGATCGCGACCGGGTGATCGCGACGATGGAGTCCCGAGGTGTGCCGGTGCGAACCTACTTTCCTCCGCTGCATCGCGAACCGTACGTCCAGCGGCGGCTCGCCGGTCCGGTGGCGCTGCCGATCACCGAATCGATCGCGGCTCGTACGCTGGCCCTGCCGTTTCATCCGGGACTCACCGACGGCGACATCGACCGCGTCGTGACCACGCTCCGCAGTGCGGTCGACGAAGGGATGCGCCGATGAGCGCGGCGGTCTGGATCGTCGGAGGAGAGCCCGATCGTGGCGAGCGCGACGTCTGCCGCGGTGCCGGTCTGCCGCCGGACTCGGCCGTTGCCGCCGGCGCGCAGCTGGACGCCTCGGTCGGGACGGTGGTGTTTCTGGGGCGCACCATGGACGGCAGCGCCGTGCGCCGCACTCTCGACGGCGCTGTCGACCGGCGGCTGACCTACCGCGTACTCGACGTCAGCCAGGGACGTCCGGTTCTGCGCCTTCCCCATGCCGACGATCTCGTCCGCCAGCTGCCGACCCGGTTGGCTGCCGTCGACCCCAGCGGCCTCGGCACCGTGCTCGTCACCGGCGCGGCAGGGTCGATCGGCAGCGAGATCGTGCGCCAGCTCGTCGACGCCGGGGTTGTGCGGGTCATCTGCGTCGATCGAAACGGCGACGAACTCGAGCCTCTCTTGACCTCCCTCGCGGCACGTTACCCGGCGTCCCGGATCGTCGGCGAACCGCTGGACATCCGCCGGCGCGGCCCGGTGAGAGCACTGTTCGCCCGGCACCGCCCGCGCACGGTGTTTCACGCGGCTGCAGAGAAGCACGTCCCGCCCCTCGAAGCGACACCCTGCGCCGCGGTCACCCACAACGTCCTCGGCACCCGTGAACTGGCCGAGGCTGCCCGGCTCTCGGGAACCGGCCGGTTCGTCTACCTCTCGACCGACAAGGCGGTCCACCCGGTCGGCGTGATGGGCGCAACGAAGCGGGTCGGCGAACTGCTGCTCGCCGCGCTGGAGTCCCGGGAACCGGTCGCTCGCTTCCGGGCCGTACGGTTCGGCAACGTGATCGACACCTCGGGGTCGGTGGTACCGATCTTTCGCGAGCAGATCGTCCGGGGCGGTCCGCTGACCGTCAGCGGCCCCGACGTCCGGCGCTACTTCATGACCGTCCACGACGCCGTTCGTCTCGTCCTCGAGTCCGCGCGGCCCGAGGCGCCGCCGCTGCAGGTGCTGGACATGGGACCGCCCCTGAACATCGACGCGCTGGCACGCTGGACCATCCAGCTCGCCGGATACTGCCCCGATGCCGACATCGGCATCGTCTACACCGGTCTGCGCCCAGGCGAGAAAACGGTCGAGGAGCTGTTGACGTTCGACGAGCGATCGATCGCCAGCCATGAGAACGGCCGCTATTCGGTCGCGTTTCCGTCGATCCCCGACGGATTCGACGAACGGCTCGAGGCGCTGCTGGCGGCGGCGCTGCGAGAGGACGAGGCCGCCGTTCGGCGGGGCCTCGCCGGGATCGTGCCCGACTACGCCCCGACCGGCGTCGTCGCGTCGGACTTCCGCGACGCAAGGCAGTCGGCGAGTCCCGGCGCCCGGGAGTAGGCCCGGATCAACCGGTCGGCCATCGCCTCCCGGGAGAAGACGCGCCGGATCCGCGTGACTCCGGCTCGCCCGTAGCGTTCACGAAGGCCGGGGTCGGCCAGCAGATCGACGACCAGCGCGGCAGCCGCGTCGTAGTCGGCCGGCGGGTAGAGCAGCTCCGCCGGTTCCTCCTGGACGACGTCGACGGTTCCGGTGATCCGGGAAGCGACGACCGGCTTGCCCATCGCCATTCCCTCGGCCACGACATAGCCGAACGACTCGAACCTCGCGGTGCTCACCAGCAGATCCGCCGCGGCGACCCAGGGACGCACGTCGAGCTTCCAGGGCTCGATCCGGATGACATCTCCGAGGCCCGCCTCGGCAACCGCACGTTCGACCTCGCCCTGCATCGGTCCCTCACCGATCCAGACCGCGCGCAACCGCGGCTCCCGGGCCCGGGCACGCTCGACGACCCGCACGAAGCCGACGGGATCCTTCTGATGGATGAACCGGCCGATCCCCAGGATCAGCGGTTCGGGTCCCAGTCCGACTTCCCGGCGGGCTTCGGCGGTATCGGCGGGGCGAAACCGCTCGGTGTCGATCGTCGGATAGACCACGTCGATACGATCCGCCCGGCCCAGGCCGAACTCCTCGATCTCGTCGCGCTCGCTGTCGGAGATCGCAGCCCAGGAGTCGGTCCAGCGCGCCAGGATCTTCTCCGCCGCCAGGTAGACCCGGTTGCTGTTCGCCGCGAGAGCGTGCGGGCTGTAGATCATCCAGGGACGATCGCTGCTGAGGCTGACCGCCATCCGGCCAACGCCGCCCGCCTTCGAACTGTGACAGTGGACGACGTCAGGCCGGAGCTGCCGGATCAAACGCCGCAGCGTCGCGGCGGCCCGCAGGTCCTGCCAGGGTCGGACGGGACGCACCATCGGCAGGGTCCAGGTCTCCCAGCCGGCATCCCGGATCCGATCCAGGGCCCCGGCGAACCCTTCGTCGGATCGCTCGGTCGCGTGGACCAGTCCCATCCGGAGCGGCAGCCCCCGGGTCGCCGCCGCGAGGTCGTCGAGGTACTGCCGGGTGCCGCCCAGGGTCGCCTCGAGGACATGGAGCACGAAACCGGTCTCGCCGGCCGTGGCGGCAACGCGCCGGCTCACGGCCCGCCCTGAACCGCGACACCGGGAAGCAGGTCGGAACCGGAACCGGAACGGACCGCCTGTCGGCTGCGTCCGACCGTGCACCACACCACGGTCACCAGTGTGACCGGCATCCAGACGAACTTCGCCCGGTGTCGGGCGGCGATACCGGTGTTTCCGGTGCCCATCGCGAACACGAAGATGATGTACAGGTACATCACCAGCGCCATCCTGCGTCGCGGGTCCGCCGCCATCGATCGATGGAAGACCGTGAAGCAGGCGCCGACGACGAGTGCGAGATGGACCATTCCCTCGGCGACCTTGGGCAGCTCGCCGACGCCGCCCCACCAGAACGGGAACGGCGCGGCGATGAAGGCGAAGAAGAACAGCGGACCGCTCTTCAACAACCCCATCCACGAGGCTTCGACCTCACCGTAGCCGACACCGTAGGCCGACTTGACCTCGCGCATTCGCGCCAGGAAGGTCGGGTCCAGCAGCATCGCCGGGTCGGCCGGCATCTTGTTGAAATCGATGAAGCTCAGCGCCAGCACGAAGACCGCGAAGATCGCCACGACGCCGGCGCCGATGAAGGCGAGGCGCTTGGCGATCGACACGTCGCGGTAGCGGAACCACATCGCGACCGGCACGAGGAAGATCGCCAGAGCAAACCCGTCGTGCAGCCAGACGAGCAGCGCCATCCCGGCGATCAGCGGTGGACTGATCAGCCGCCGCTTGCCGTCGTAGTAGTCCAGCAAGGCCTTGACGAACAGGGCGAAGGCCCACATCAAGGGCGCCTCACGCAAGGGCACGGAGGTGTAGAGAATCGACGTCGGATAGAACGCGGCGCTCGCGGCGGAGATCCGGCCGGCGAGGGGTCCGCTCCACTGCTCGGCGATCTCGTAGACGAGGCGCACGAACTCGACGGTGAAGGCGAGGTTGATCAGCGTCGCGATGAAGAAGTGGTAGCCGCCGATCATGTAGAAGATCGCGAGCAAGCTCGAGTAGCCCATCTTGCCCGCTTCGAAGACGAAGTTGACCGCCCCCGTCGGGATCGAGGCCATGTTTCGTGCGGTCTCGTCGAACATGATCGCGTCGATCTGCGCGCCGGGGAGTGGTCCGAGGAACTCGTTGACCAGACCGATTCCGACCCGGGTCACGGCGACCCCGGCGAGGATCAACGCGAGGACGGGATCGCTCTTGGTCTTGGCGATGTGCGCGATTCGCATCACGATCGCCAGCCCGAGGATCCCCATCAACAGCATCTGCTCCATGCTTCGTCCCGATCCCCCACGCCCTACGGCGTACCTTCTCCATCCTCGAGAGCGGCCGCCAGCGCGGCGTAGCGTTCTCGACGAGCCCGTTGCAGCAACGGGAACGCGTAGGCGGCCCGCGCCACGCCGGCCAGCTTGTGCCGGAACGCCAGCGGTCGCAGCCACCAGAGCCAGAGCTGCGCCATCCGCACCAGCTCCGCGATCGCAAGGAGCAGGCGCGAAGTCTCGTCGTCCAGCCGCCGGCCGCCACCAGCATACCCTTCCAGAAAGGCTCCCCGCATCCGGGCTCCGTCCCGTCGGAGCCGACGAGCCTTGCCCGGCCGTTTCCACCCGAGCCGTCGAAGACCGAACAGGAACATCCCGAGGTCCCAGTGGACCGCGTCGACGACGTCTCGCTCGGGCGGGTCGAGCCAGATCACTCCACCGTCGGCGGCGACGCGGACGTTGACCGGATCGCAATCCATGTAGAGTCGCGCGACCTCGACCCTCGCCTGTTCGAGCCGGCCCAGCGCCCGGGCCAGGATCCGGCGCTCGCCATCCGACGGCGTCCAGGGCAACCGGCCCAGATCCTCGCGCAGGGCGGCGGCATCCAGCATCGCGCCGGACGCCGCGTCCGGTTGATGAATGCAGGCGACGGCATGACCCACGGCCCGGAGCACCGGCAGACGGCTATCGATATCGCCACTGCACAGCCAGCGATCGAGGGCCTGGCCTTCGACGAACTCCATCAGGTACGAGGAGCGGCCGTCGAACTGCACCAGCGGCCGGGGCACCCGGAAGGCTCCGCTCCGTTCGGCGATCTCGCCGAGGCGAACCAGGTTTGCGTACTCCCGGTCCAGGGTCGCCGCGGGTTTCGAGACCAGCACCTTCAACAGGTAGCTCTTCCCCGCATGGTCGAAACGGAACAGATTGGCGTTGCGGTTCCGGGCGAAGGGTCGGCAGGCTTCCGGGGCGCAGCCCAGATGGTCGCAGGCGTCCGAGATCCGGGCCGCCAGGAACTCGGGATACGAACGCTCGTCGTAATCGATCCCCTGATCGATCGAGTGCGCGAGCAGTCGGGCTCTACCCGCGGGATTCGACATCGCTCCCCACCACGTCCCAGACTCGACGGAACACCTCTGCGGCCTCGAGTCCGTCGATGTCGATCACCGTCACCGGCCAGACCGACTCCGCCAGCCCCACGACCTCGTGGGCGATGCGCGTCTTCTCTTTGTACTCGGAGAGTGTCATCTCGCGAGTTTTCTTGCGCTGCCAGCCGGTCTCCGGGTCCAGCCGAAAGGCGAAGACGCGCCGGGGGGAGGGGACGGCGTGACGCAGCAGCCAGCATCCGAACGGAGAAACCCGACCGAACTTGTGGGCCGCCCGGATCACCTCGTCGGAATACCAGCGATCGAGGATCAACACGTCGCAGTCCCGGTTGCGAAACCAGTTACCCAGGGAACGAAACCAGCCGAGGGTCAGGGAGACGCCGCTGGCCAGCCGGCCTACGACACCCCGGGATCCACCCCCGCCGCGCTTCGAGTCCGCTGCTCTCTTCCCGCTCCCTCTGCGCATGATCCGGTTCGCCCACTCCTTGGCCCGGGGCGCGATCCAGCGGCCGATCGCCGTCGTCGGTCCGTACTGGTGGACCTGGACAACGGCGCATCCGCTCGCCTCGAGCCGGGCACGCAGCTGCTCCATCTGCGTCGACTTGCCCGCACCGTCCTGCCCGGTAAAGGCGATCGCGATCATCAGTACCGGTAGTCCTCGGCGCCACGACGCCAGCGACGAAAACGACGGATGTTGGAGACCAGCGCGTAGACAGCGCGCATGCTCCCGGACTCGTGGATCGCCGCCAGCGTCTCGCCGCGCCCCCGCAGCAAGCGGGAGCGCTCGGCGAACGCGGGCGTGAGCGGGGCCCGCGGAAGCGTGCGCGGGTAGTCCGCGGGGTCGATCGTCAGCAGGCCGTCGACGACCCGGCGGCTCTCGTCGTCCAGCAGTTGCAACGCCGACTCGCAGCCATTCTCGCGGGCTCGTTCCCGAGCCGCCTCGAGCGCCTCCGGGACCCGGAGCACCAGCAGTCGAAAGTGCAACGCCTCGCCGACGGTGATCCGGAAGTTCTCGTAGGCCACGTGGGCCGCCTGCAACACGAGCTCCGAAGCATCATCGGGAAGCCAGACCATCGTCTCGCGACCCACCACGCCGGTCGTTCCCTGGGGAACGCAATCGCCCACCGCCGTGCGCTGGAGTTGATCCGGGTTCTCCGCCACGCCGTCCCGGCGAAGCATGCCGATGTCCGACTGGTAGCGCCAGCTCACACCGCCGTAAAGGTGGGCCGTGATCAATCCCGGCCGGGTCGAGGGGAGCTTGAGCTTCGCCCGCTCGATCAGCAGCTGCTCGAACTGGTCCCAGAGCTCCGGTGCGACCCACGCCGACCGGTAGAGCTGTCGCGCAACCTCGCGCATCCGGCGGCGCGGGACGAGAACGTCGACGTTGGAATCGCAGTAGGGATACTCACGGACGCACTTGATGAAAATCGCCGGTAGCCCGAGCCCCTCCAGCTCTCCGGTCAGCTGAACGATCGTGTTCCAGAAAGCGGCGTGGTCCCACTTCCGCCCTGCGACTCCCTTGGGTTCGATCAGGTCGTTCTTGACCAGCCGTTCCTCGGCCCATCCCCGGGCGCGCAACTCGTCGACAAGGGGTCCGATATCCGCATAACGGCCCCTGCGCTCGCCGTGACACCGCTCGAGCCACTCCATGCTCATGCCGCCTCCCGATCGTCGTCCTTGCCGAACCCGTATCCGAGCAGCTGCGGCCAGGTCAACGAAGTGACGACCCGGCGATCCCGCGCGCGCATCTTGCGCCGCCACTCGTCGTCCCGGCGCAGCTCCGTCTCCCCGGTCTGGAAGCGATTCGGATTCCCCGAACTGGTGTGCGTCGACCCCAGCAGGACGACGCCGGGCCGCACGATCGGCAGAGCGGCGTCCTCTTCGCCCATCAAGGAGAGGATCGTCCGCAGGCAGTGTTCCGGCCGGTCGATGAAGCTCTCGTATCGCATCCGTACCACCCGCGGCGAGTCGCCTCTCCAGAGCATGTCGACCTCGGCGTTCCGGATCGCCCAGCGCCAGCCGCTCTCGAAGGCACTGCGTCGGATCATCTCCCGGCCGACGTCCTTCTGCATCTTCTTTCGCAACCAGGAGTAGGCCACCGCGCGGGGATCGCGAACCAGGTGCAGGACCCGGAGGTCGATCCCCGGCAGCCCGCCGAGCAGGAAGCCATACGAGGGCACCTTGGACGAATCGACCACCACGCGGCAACCGAGCTCGTCGCGGATCCCGCGGTAGAGCGAGACCAGCCGCTCGGCGCCCTCACCGAGCAACCTCGCCGGATACCCGGACCCGCGCAGGATCATCGCCGGAATCCGTTGGTCGCCGGCGGCGTGGGCGATCCGGTCGTGCATCGTCGCATCGTCGACTCCGATCCCGGCCCGACCGACCACCCCGCTCCAGATCCGGCAATCGGCGAAGCCCTCACCGCAGCCGCAGTTGTGCCCGTCCAGCAGGTTGCGTTGCCACAGGTAGCGCAGCTCCCCGGCCGCGAAGAAGCCGTCCACCTGGCCGAGCACGTTGGTCAGAATCGTCGAGCCGCTGCGGCCCCAGCCGGCGATGTAGAGAACCTTTACCGGATCGGTGTTCATCGAGACCGCCACCGTAGTGCCTGGCGCTGAAGCACGCGCAGGAAGACCCGATCCTCCTCGTCAAACCCGGCGATGAACAGGACCGCTCCAAACACGGCGGTCACCGTAACACCCTTCCAGAGCAACTCGCTCCACCCTTCGCCGGATTGCCACAGGCCGACGGCCCATCCGGCGGCGGCCGCGACGCCGGTGGCCACGACCCCCTTCAGGTAGCGCCGGTCGTAGGGGACCATGTCGTGTACCCGGTGAACCTGCCAGACACCGATCAGGAACAGTCCGGAGATCGCGCAGGCGGTGGCGGCAGCCGCGCCGACGATCCCCCACTTCGGAATCCACCACAGGCCGAGAACGACATCGACGACGAGGGCCCCGATCGGGAAGAAGAGCCAGCGGCGTTCGTGGCCGGTCATGATCAGCAACGGGCCGACCGCACCGGTCCCGGCGTTGATCAGCTGCGCGCCCGACAGCAACAGCATCGGCACCACACCCGGCAGGTACTCCGGCCCGAGAATCGACGAGACCAGCGCCTTCGGCGCAACGGCGATCGTGAGGAAGATCGGCGTACCGACGTATAGCCCCCACTTCGTGCTGATGCGGTACAGCTCCGCCATCCGGTCCCGCTCCCCGGTCTCGTGGAGCTCCGAGATCATCGGAACCAGGATCGCGTTGAACGAGATCAGGATCGTCGAGAAGACGAACGCCGTCTGTGTCGTCGCCTGGTAGATCCCGACCTCAGCGCTGGAACGCAGCCCGGTCAGGAGCAGCCTGTCGATCCAGCCGAGCAGCAGGATCGCCGTTCCCGTGATCGAGACCGAGAGGGAGAAGGGCACCAGTCCGGGCACCGGGGCGACCTTGACTCCCTGGGCGAAGGCGGCGGGAAACAGTCCGCGAATCTGGAACAGCGCCAGGAGGAAGGCGGCGGCGAAGGAGATCGAGCAGGCGGCCACCGCGCCGGACAGCCCCCAGCCGGCCAGCCAGGCAACACCGACCAGGGCGAAGTTCAGCCCCGGTCGCAGCAGCTCCTCGCTGAGTACCGAGTGGAGCATTCGCTTCGAGATCCGGGTGATCGCGGCCGCGACCCGAAGCGCGGAGATCAACGCGACCGCCGGCGCCATCCCGCGCAGCACCGACGCGAGGCCGGGCTTGCCCAGCGTCTCGCCGATCTGACCCGCCGTCAGCCAGACCACGACGCCCAGCACTCCCCCGCTGAGGAGCGAGGTGCCGAGGGTCCGCACGATCACCATCCGCAACCGGCCGGGATCCTTCCCGAGAAAACCGGTCCCGAAGCGCTGGGCGCCCTTGTCGGCTCCGAGGGGGGCGATCAGCCCGATGATCCGCAGCAGGGTCCAGCCCGCGGCATACAGGCCGAAGATCGCCGGGCCGAGCACCCGGGCCAGGAAGATCTCGGTGAGAACCTGGAGAACCCGTCCGCTGACCCGGCCGACCAGGGCCAGTCCAGCGCCGGAGGCAAGGGTCGCGGAGTCCGCGGCGGTCGACCCGGCCCGGTCCGCGGCGATCGGGACGCCACGTTGCCGTTGCATGGGGTCTCCAGGGCTCCTATCGGGCGTTATTCGTGGGGCTGCGCCGGAATCCGACCGGCGGCCGAGTATAGCAGCCGCCGGGCTGTGTCGGTTTTTCCCGGGATCGGGAATCCAGACGCCCGGTAATCCCCAGAATGTAAAGGAGATAACGACCTTGACATTGCACCCCTTCCTGCCGAATCTTTAAGGGTGTCCGTGGGCAATGGGCATCGAGGGGGGGACATGCTCCTCCCCGACGGTTATTTTTTTCGGGGATGCGGTGACACCGCAACGGGGCGGCGGTGGAGATATGCCTGAGATAACACTCAGACCTTCCGTGGACATGGCGACCTTCCCGGCGGCAAGCGACGGGACGCATGTCCGGCTCGAACCCGGGCTCGGCTGGCGGTTGCTGCAGATCAGTCTGGACTTCGGCGGGCTGTTCCTGGCCGGGATGGCCACCTACGGTCTCTACCTCCTGTCCGGACTCGGTCGTCGGGACTACGACCCCACGCTGTACGCCCAGCTCAGCCTGGCCTTCGCCTTCGTGACGTTGTTCGCGCTGGTCGCCTTCGGAGCCTACCGCAGCCAGATGGGTTTGCTGCGGATCGAGAGCATCCGCCACGTGCTCCATGCCGTCGCCGCGGGAATCACCTTGACCCTGGCTCTCTCCTTCTTGCTGATGTTCCCGGCCTTTTCACGACTGACGATCCTGCTCCTGGGACCGGTGACCTTCTTCGTCCTGGCCCTGGTGCGCATGATCCTGTGGAAGGTCCAGGACGGCGTACGGGCGCATTACTCCAAACCGGTGGTGATCTACGGCGCCGGAGAGACCGGACGCCAGCTGGCCCAGCACCTGATCGAAGATCACTCCCTCGGCCTGAAACCGGTCGGGTTCATCGACGACAGCAGCAAGTGCTACGGCAGGATGATCCGCGTCGGCGCCGGAGTCGGCGGAGAGAGACTTCGGGTTCTGGGGGCGGAATCGGATCTGGACAGCGTACTGGAGGCCACCGAGGCGACCACGGTCTTCATCGCGATGCCCTCGGCCAGCTCCGAACGGGTCAGCGAACTCGTCGCCCGGCTGGAGAGCCGCGGCATGCGTTGCTTCTTCATTCCCAGCGCCGGCGAGTTGATGTTCTCCGGCTTGCAGTTCGGTCAGGTCGCCGGCATGCCGGTGTTCACCCGGCGCATCCAGGTCCGCGATCGAGCCTACGAGATGGCCAAGCGTGCGCTGGACGTCTGCGTCGGCACCCTGATGCTGCTCTGCGCCGCTCCACTGATCGGACTCGGCGCCCTGCTGATCAAGCTGACCTCCCCTGGGCCGGCGTTCTTTTCCCAGGAGCGTTGCGGACTTCACGGCGCCACCTTCACGATCTTCAAGCTGCGAACGATGCACGTCACTGCGCCGAAGTACGGACGCCACCCCGCCAACGCCGACGATCCGCGAATCAGCCCGGTCGGCCGCTGGCTGCGCCGCCTGAGCATCGACGAGTTGCCCCAACTGTGGAACGTGATCCGCGGCGAGATGAGCCTCGTCGGACCCCGTCCGGAGATGCCCGGGCCGGTCGCAAACTACACCGATATCCAGCGTCAGCGTCTGGCGGTGAAACCCGGACTGACCGGCCTGTGGCAGATCAGCGCCGATCGCGCGTTCCTGATCCACGACAACATCCACTACGATCTCTACTATCTCGAGAACCGGTCGTTGTCACTGGATCTGGCAATCCTGGCCATGACCCCGATGGTGCTGCTCAGTTCGAACCGGGCCGTCTGACCGCTGATCGAAGCCAGGCGGACCCGCTGGCGGATCCTTGACGCTGTCCGGGGGCGCGTCTAGAGTCCTTGGGCCGTATGCGGAAGAGCCTGATCATCCTCGCCGTCCTGGGATTCCAGGCGCTCGCGTTGCCCCCGGCACACGCGGCGTCGAGTCTGGAGCCCCCGGACCTCGCGCGCTACGTCCGCTGGGGTCCCCTGCGCGCCCGCCCGGGAATGGAACTCTCCAACATCGGGTACGACAACAACATCTTCCTCGACGACAGCAACAAGGTCGGCGACTACCGTGCCACGCTCTCTCCGAAACTCGGAGGGCTGGTACTGTTCGGCAGCCGCGGCTTCTTTCGGTTCACCGAGCGATTCGACTACACCGGCTATCTCGAGAACACCGATCAGAATTTCCTCGACCACCGGGGCCGGGGCCGACTCACCGTGCCGCTGGGCAAGTTCGGTGTCTTCGGCGAGTACCGGCTGGACAAGGTCCACCTGCGGCCGCTGGACCAGGAAGATCTGCGACCCGAACAGAAGGATCATCGCTTCGGGGCCGGGTTCATCTTCGAGCTGGGCTGGCGTACGGAAGTCGAGATCGCCCAAACCCGGATCGACCTCGCCTACACCGACGACGACAACCCCGACATCAGCGACCGCCTCGACCGCCAGGAAGTCCAGCGAAGACTGAACCTCGACTACCGCTGGAAAGGCCGCACGACGCTGACCCTCGATATCCAGACGAAGGACATCGACTTTCGCAACGACGACCCGCTCAAGGACTCCGACGAGTGGTCGATCCTGCCCGGGATCACCCTGGGCAGCGCCGGCCGGGCCACCGGGAGCCTCCGCTTCGGCTGGGCCAACATCGACGCTTTCAACCCGGACAGGCCGGACTTCTCCGATCTGGTCGGCGATGTGGAGTTCTCCTACTTGTTCGGTGGGGGTACCCGGGTCGAGCTGGCCGGAGAACGAATCCCCGGATTCACCGTGGTCGGCGAACAGACCTACTACATCTCCACAGGGGGCTCGGGACGTGGCATCCGCTACCTCAACCCGCTGATCGGCATCGAGGCCGGCGTCGCGATCGGACGGCTCTCGTTTCCGGAGGCCGAGACCGACGGCTCCGACCGGGTCGACCGACTCCGGGAATACGACATCGGGATCCGGCTCCGGGTCGCGGAGAATTCCCTCGGCCGCAAGACGGAGTACAGCATCCGCCTGGTACGCTCCGAGCGTAAGTCAACGCAGGAATCCCAGAACCGGGAACGGACGACGATCGCGATCGGCGCAGTGCTGGGATTCTGATGGGGCCCGGGCTTTTTGGCAGAGCAGGCCGCTATACTGGGCCGCGAGAATTGGGAGACTCGGCGTGGTGTGCCGATCCTCCGGGAGTGCCGATGATTCGCCGTAATCCTGATCTGCTCGTCCTGACCCTCGCCCTCGCGTTGCTGGCCCCGACCGTGGCCGGCCCGGCGTGGGCTCAGGATTCCGCGTCGACCCAGGACTCCGAGCCGATCCTCCAGCGCGAACCGGTGGAAGCGATTCCCCCGCCGCCGCCGGTGATCTTCGATCGGGCCACCGACTACACCCTCGGTCGCCAGGACCTGCTCGAGATCAAGGTCTTCGGAGTGGAGGAGCTGTCCCAGACGGCCCGTGTCGCCGAGGACGGATCGATCACGATGCCGCTGCTGGGGCGGCTCGATGTGGGCGGCCTGACCAAGAGTGAGGTCGAGCGACTCATCGCGACCCTGCTCGCCGAGCGTTACGTCCAGAACCCCCAGGTCACGGTCTTCATCCGCGAGTACGAATCCAAGCGTGTGGCGGTGACCGGTGCGGTGCGCAACCCCGGCAGCTACGAAATGCTGGGGCGCAAGACACTCCTCGAGATGGTCTCCCTGGCCGGCGGGCTCGATGCCGAGATGGGCACGAAGATCATCATCTTTCGACCGGGCCCGGGCGGTGCCGCGGAGCGGATCCCCGTCGACCTCGATCAGCTCGTCTACGCGGCTGATCCGGCGCTGAACCTCGTGGTCGAGCCGGGCGACATCATCTACGTCCCGGTCGTCGAGCGGGTGCGGATCTTCGTGACCGGCGCGGTCCAGTCCCCGAACCTCTACGAAGTGCCGCGGTCGGAGCCGATCACCGTGCTCAAGGCGATCACGCTCGCCGGCGGTACGACCGACCGTGCCGCCGAGAAGAAAGTCCAGATCATGCGCACCGATGCAAGCGGACAGCGGATCGCGTTCTTCGTCAACCTGCGCAAGGTCAAGCGCGGCAAGGCCGAAGACCCGCTTCTCGAAGAGGACGACATCGTACTCGTTCCGGAGGCCTTCTTCTGATGAAGCTATCCCTCAGCGACTCGATTCTCGGAGACTACCTGCAGGTGCTGGTCCGGCGTCGCTGGGTCGTCTATCTGTCGATCCTCGCCACGACGCTGATCGCCGTGGTCGGCTCGTTTCTGGCGACACCGCAGTACCGCGCGACCGTAACGCTGCAGATCGAGCGTCAGAACCCCGACGTCCTGACCTTCCGTGACATCTCGCAGCTCGACACCTCCTGGTCGGCATACGCCGACTTCTACCAGACCCAGTACCGCATCATCGCCAGCCCCGCGGTCGCCGCCCGGGCCGTGCGTACCCTCGGCCTCGATAGCCATCCGGACTTCCAGCCCAGCGATTCGAAGCCGTCCCTGCTGTCGCGGCTGAAGGCGATGCTGCCCCGGCGCACTTCCCCGGTGCCGATGGACCCGGTCGACGTCGCGGCGGCCTCGGTGATCTCCCGGCTCGAAGTCGCCCCGATCCGCAACTCGCACCTCGTCCTCGTCTCGCAGGTCGATCCGGATCCCGAGCTCGCCGCGAAGATCGCCAACGCGATCGCCGACGCCTACATCGAGCACACGATCGACACGATGTTCTCGACCACACGGAACGCCCAGGACTTCCTGATCGATCAGATCGTCGAACTTCGCCAGGAGATCCAGACCGACGAAGAGGCGTTGCAGGACTACGGCGAGCTGAAGGGTATCGTCTCGATCGACGACACGACGAACGTGACGATGCAGGCGCTGCGCGATATCTCCGCACGGTTGACCAAGGCGCATTCGGTCCGTGCCGAGGCCGAGGCGAACTACCTCGCGATGATCGAGACCGAGGCCGACGCACTCCCCGACGTGCGGAATTCGACGCTGATCACCCGGCTTCGCGCCGAGTACGCATCCTACGAATCGGCTTACATCGAGAAGTCCCAGCGCTTCAAACCGGACTGGCCCGAGATGCAGGTGCTCAAGTCGCGGCTGGAGTCGGCCGGCGATCGACTGGAGATCGAAGTCGAGAAGATCGCCGAGCAGGTCCGCGCCAACGCGAAGGCCGAGTACCAGCGGGCCCTCGGAGAGGAGCGGGAGTTCCAGGAGCTGCTGGACGAACAGTACTCCGAGGCCCAGTTACTCCGACGCGACTCGGTCGAGTACGCCTACTTGCTCAGCGAGGCGCAGAAGAAGCGCGAGACGCTCAATCGCCTGATCAAGCGGCAGAACGAGGTCTCCCTCGCCGCCCGCATCACCGATATCGACGCGACCTCGACCAACATCCGGATCCAGGACACCGCCCGTCCGCCGGCCGGACCGTTCCAGCCGAACACGCGGTTGAACGTCCTGCTCGGACTGGTCTTCGGATGCCTGCTCGGCGTCGGAATGGCGCACATCCTCGACTACCTCGACAACACCGTCAAGTCGTCGGCCGACCTGCAGAAGATCTCCGATTGCCCGATCCTGGCCACGATTCCGCATCACGGCAAGGCCGTCGAGGCCAGCGAGAAAGCGACCCGGAAGACCGTCGAGGTCAAGACCGGTCCAGGATTCGACCTGGTGACCCACTGGGACAGCCGGGCCGGGGTCTCGGAGGCCTATCGCGAGTTGCGAACCGCGTTGCTGCTGTCTCATGCAGGGCAGCCCCCGCTTCAGATCGTCGTCACCAGCGGGATGCCCCGGGAGGGCAAGTCCGCCACGACGATGAACCTGGCCGCGGTGCTCGCACAGCTCGGTCGACGGGTCCTCGTGATCGACACCGATCTGCGCCGCCCGCGACTCCACGGGGCGATGAACCTGACCAACAACCGTGGCGTCAGCACGTATCTTTCGGGGCTCGAGAACGACGCCAAGGAGCTCGTGCAGAACACCGACGTCGCTGGACTGTTCGCGATTCCCAGCGGGCCGATCCCACCGAACCCCTCCGAGCTGCTGAACTCGCCACGCTTCGCCCAGATGGGGCGAGAGTTGCTCGACCACGGATTCGATCACATCATCTACGACTCGCCCCCGGTGCTCTCGGTCTCCGATGCGGTGATCATCTCCACGATCGTCGACTCGGCGATCCTCGTGGTTCGTGCGTACCAGACGCCGCGCAATTCCGTGACGGTCGCCCTCGAGCGACTCAAGACCGCGGGCCACGGCACGACGGGTCTGGTGCTCAACGACATCGAACACGGTGGGCCCGGTCGCTACTACTACCGCTACTACGGGGAGCGCCCGGAGGCTTCGGACGACCGCACTGCTCCCGCCGGCAAGCAGGCCGGCGGCGCCGCGTAGGGCCACGACAACCCCGTGCCCCGCGGTTCGTCGACCCCGGAACCGTCCGCTCGAGCCCTCGAGTTCGGTCTCTGTCTTGCCGTCGTCCTGATCCCCTGGCCCTTCGGCGCGGTCACCTCCTTCGGCCGCGACTTCCTCGAGGGCTTCGCCGCGATCCTCGGCGCGATCTGGCTGTACCGCGCGTTCACCCGACCGGTGGTGCTCCCGTCGAAGATGATGACCGTCGGGATCGTCGGGCTGCTGCTGCTGGCAACGGTGCAGATGCTGCCCCTCGGGGAGTCGATCGTCGGCGTGATCTCTCCTCACTCGGTGGAGCTCCGTACGGAGCCCGCTCCGGGGTCGGGCCCGGCCGAGGCGGAGGAGCGGCTCCTGGGGGTTGCGCCATCGACTCTCGACGCACCGCCCTCGATCTCCCTGGACCCCGGAGCCACGGCGTCGGCGCTGCGGACCGGTGTCGCACTTTCGCTCCTCCTGCTCGTCGCGGCGTCGGTCGCCGCCACCAGCGGCGTGACCCGGCTGGCCCAGGCGATGGTGATCTCGGCGGCGTTCCAGGGGCTCTATGGCCTGCTGGTCCTCGGTTCCGGTTTCAACCAGATCTGGAACCGCGAGAAGATCTACTACCTGAGTTCGGCGACGGGCACCTACATCAACAAGAACCACTTCGCCTGCTTCCTCGCGATGACACTGGCCTGTGGCCTCGGGATGCTGCTGGCCCAGTCCCGTCGCCCTCGATCGTCCCGGGGGCGACGAGCCCGGCTCCTGGCGCTGCTCGGCAACGACGGCAGTCGGCTGCTCGTCTGGGCGATCCTGTTCGCGATCGGTTTGGCCGGCTTGCTCGCGTCGCTGTCCCGGGCCGGGATCGCCGTCGGACTCCTGGCGCTCGCGATCACCGCGATGATCGCCGGGCGGCGGCGGGGCATGCGCACACGGGTTGCGGCGATCGGAGTGGTCGTCGTCGCGGCGGCGATTCCGATGCTCCAGCTCGGGGCGGACCAGCTCGTGACGCGCTTCTCCCAGTCGACGATCGATCTGACCAAGTCGGGGGCCCGGTCGACGGTCTGGGCCGATACGATCCAGATGGCGATGGCGTTCCCCGTGGAGGGCGCCGGCTTCGGTACCTTCGAGGCGGTCTACCCCGCGTTTCGATCGCCGGAGGTTCGACTGTTCTACTCCCACAGCCACAACGACCTGCTGCAGCTCTGGGCGGAGGCCGGCATCATCGGCGTCGTGCTGCTCGTACTGATCCTGATCCCGATCTTTCGCACGATCGTGGCCGCACTGACCCTACGCAAGGGAACGATCGCCGTCGGTTTTGCGGCCGCACTCCTCGCGGTCCTGTTTCACGCACTTGTCGACTTCAACTTTCACATTCCTGCAAACGCGGCGATCGCCTCGATCGTCGCCGGTTGCCTGATCGGACTCCCGTGGAAAGAACGACGTTGAAGGTCGTCCCCCCCGGCGACGGTCCGCCGGCGGGGCAGCGACGCGCCGCTTCGCTCTGGGCCCTCGGCCTGGCGCTCATCACGTTGATCTCCGCGTGGGTCGGCGTCGATACGGCACGCCGCCCCCTCGAGGCCTCCGACGTCGCCGAGGCCGCCCTGGAGCGGGCGCTGCGCGAGGGTAGCGAGTCCCCCGACGTGCTTCGATCCGTCCTGGATTTGCGGGAGAACCTCGGCGTGCGTCCGATGGACTCGCGCACCCGCGCGATCTACGCGGACGTACTCCTGGGGATCAGCCGGTCCCTGCAGGACACCGAGGCCGGCGGTCTACAACGAGGAGCGCACTCTCGACAACCAGGGCAAGGGCGCGGCGCTGCGCCCGGCTTCCAGGCGGTGACCGGCGACGTCGTCGTCGATCCAGGACGCCGACCTGGAGTACGACCCGAACGATTACCCACGACTGCTGGGGCCGATCCTCGCCGGCAAGGCCGACGTCGTCTACGGCAGCCGCTTCCTCGGCGAGCGGCGCCCAGCGCTGTCACCTGTCTGGCACTACGTGGGCAACCAGGTGCTGACCCTGCTCTCCAACATGTTCACCAACCTGAACCTGACCGACATGGAGACCTGCTACA
>CALNYP010000065.1:0-11108 GCA_942490715.1 uncultured bacterium | reverse complement strand
GGAACAGAAGCGCTGCAGACAACCCCGTTTCCTTGGCGAAGCGCTTCCGCGTGTTGACGGCGGGACTCGAAGGCGGCGTATACATCTCGCAATGGTAGGAAGGGCAACGTGCCTACCGTAACGCGCGTAACCACCGCGGTCGACGCCGGAACCCACGAACCACCGTGTCTGGCATACCGCAGGTCATGCAGGAGTGGGTGCAATGAGCGGTCGGCCCGCAGCGAGTTCCCCATTGCCGACAGCCGTCGTCGCATCGGCTGCTGCCGTGTTATTCGTATCCGTCTTGGGAGTGTGCGCCGTTGCCGGCGGACCTGACTGTTGTCCTCCGTGGCAAAGACCGCTGGACTGCAAGACAGGCGCAACCTGCTGCGCAACGGGTGAATGGAAGTGCAACGACGAAGGTTGGTCGACCTGTGAGGTGAACTTCTTCTCTTGCGCATGCAACGGTATCGCCGGAACGCCGTGCGCAGAAGGTGAGTACTGCAAGGTCGACTACTCAGGGTCGGCGGGCTGCTCAACCGTTGACGCGATCGGGGTCTGTACGCGGGAGTTCCCGTCAGATAACTGTTCGTCGCAGTGCGAGCCTGTCTGCAGTTGCTTCGGCACCGACTTCATCAATACGTGTCAAGCGTTCGCCGCCGACGAGCCGATCTACGCCTTGGGTCCGTGCGATGACCGTTACGTTCGAAACGTCCGGTGGTATCTGAGCCCCCAAGGGAACGCCATTTTTGCGTGGGAATGGAAGCCGGACGCGCTCTCGTACAACATCTACCGGCACACGCGCACGGGACCGCCGCAGCAGGACGCCGGCGAATGCTTCTTCGCGGGCTTCCCGCTCAGCGGAACGGAGTTGCCCGTCGATCCCGAGCCAGGGGAGGCCTGGCTGTTCCAGATTGCCGCGGTGTTCCGGGACGGCGAGGGGCCACTGGGCGTCGGTTCCGACTGTACTGTCCGGGCAACCCCAAGCCCCTGTACCGAGAGCAGCCCAGGGCTCGTGACCTGCCGCGACGGGGACAAGCGCAAAGGTTTTCGTGTGTTGGTCTGAGCCCTAGGGTCCGCTGGTCAGCTCGACCGTCGGCTGGTCCAGCTCGGCGTCCACATCCGGAACCGCCTCGACCAGCACGTTGTCCGGGAAGACGTGGCTGCCCTCGATCTGATGGACCAGCCGGGTCACCGGCTCTTCCAGGATCTCGAAGAACGGCTTGGGGTAGATCCCGATCCAGAACGCGAGCACCGTCAACGGGAGCAGCGTCATGATCTCGCGGAAGCTCAGATCCTTGAGGATCCTGTTCTCGTCCTTGTCCAGCTTGCCGAAGATCGTCCGCTGGTACAGCCAGAGCATGTAGACCGCGCCGAGCACGATGCCCGTGGCGGCGAGGACGGCCCAGAACTTCTGCGGCAAGGCGAAGACGCCGACGAGGATCGAGAACTCACCGACGAAGCCGTTGCCGGGGATCAGCGGCATGCCGATCGAGGACAGCATCGCGATCATGAAGAAGACCGCGAAGACCGGCATCACGCCCCAGAGCCCGCCGTAGTCGGCGATCAGTCGGGTGTGCCGCCGCTCGTAGACCAGCCGACGAGCAGGAACAGCGCGCCGGTGGACAGGCCGTGGTTGATCATCTGCAGCACGCCGCCGGTCATCCCCTGGTAGTTCAGCGCGAAGATGCCGATCATCGTGAAACCCAGGTGACTGACCGAGGAATAGGCGACGAGCTTCTTCCAGTCCTTCTGCACCAGGGCGACCATCGCGCCGTAGATCACCCCGATCACACACAGCGTCAAGACCATCGGCATGAAGTAGCGTGTCGCCTCGGGCATGATCGGCAAGCTGAAGCGGATGAAGCCGTAGGTGCCCATCTTCAGCAGCACACCGGCCAGGATCACCGAGCCCGCCGTCGGCGCCTCGACGTGAGCGTCGGGCAGCCAGGTGTGGAACGGGAACATCGGCACCTTGATCGCGAAGCCGAGGAAGAAGGCCAGCCAGATCCAGTACTGCAGGTCGAACCAGCCGGACCAGGCGCCCATCGACTGCAGGACCCGCACGTCGAAGGTGAACATCCCGGTGGTGTTGCCGTGGTAGTGGTAGAGCGCCAGGATGCCCAGCAGCATCAGCAACGACCCGGCCAGGGTGTAGATGAAGAACTTGACGGCGGCGTAGATCTTTCGCGGTCCGCCCCAGACGCCGATGATGAAGTACATCGGGATCAGCATGACTTCCCAGAAGATGTAGAACAGGAAGAAGTCGAGGCTGACGAAGACGCCGATCATGCCGGTCTGCAACAGCAGCATGCAGGCGTAGAACTCCTTGACCCGGTGCTTGATCGAGGTCCAGGAGGCCAGCAGGGCGACGAAGCCGAGCACCGTCGTCAGCAGCACCATCAGCATCGAGATGCCGTCGACGCCGACGATGTACTTGATCTCGTGCTGGCCCCAGCGGATCCAGCTCATCTCCTGGACGAAGCGGAACCCGTAGGCGTCCGCCGCCGCACCCTTCCAGCTGAACCAGAGCGGGAGGCTGACCAGCAGGTCGACGCCGGCGATCAGGGTCGCGATCCGGGCCACGAGGCCCTTCTGATCTTCGCGGAAGGGAATCGCCAGGAGAAGCACCGCGCCGAGAAGCGGCACGTAGGTGACGACGTTCAACAACTGGTCGCCGAACGGATTCATCGGGTCGGGCTCCTGCTTGATCGCCGGATCGGTCGGCCCGGCGGGAGGCGCATTCTATCAGTTTCCGGCGTCGCCGCCGCCGTTCGTGCTCGGCTCGTCGTCGGGCCCGCGAAATCCTGCGGCGAAGCGGCCCGAGGCGACGGCCAGCCGGACTTCCAGACCGTCGCGAGCGACCTGGACGACGTACTCGGCGGTCTCCAGCCGCTGGGTGCCCGCCCCGGTTGCGGCTGCGGACAGGGTCCCTCCGGGAAAGCGAGCCGGGAGTCCACGCTTGAGGCCGTACAGGTAATCCTCGACGTCCTCGTCGGAGTCCCAGCGGGTCCACAGCTCCGTCACCCCGCCCTCGCCGCCATCGGTCGCCTCCCAGCGGTACAGCCGATCGCCGGCCCAGCCGTCACCGACCTGCAGGGCCAGATTGTCCTTTCCGGTCAGCCGGGAGATCAGCACGATCATCGCCTGCTCCCCCAGGGTGTCCTCGTCCCGAAGGGTCAGCCCTTCTGCCGGGGGGACCGCCTCGGGGAATCCGGCGGGGATCGCGGTCCTTCCCGGGTGCAAGACCTGTCGCGTGCTCCACTCGCTCTTCATCGCACGATCGATCGCCGCCCAGCCCCCGGCCTTGTACCGGTTGATCGCCTGGGCGTACCCCTCGGCGTAGACGAAGTCGAGAAAATCGGCGACGGCGCCGGTCTGACTGCCATACTCCGGCGGCACCAGCTTGCCGTCGAGGAACTCTCCCGGATTGGCGACGACATCGGTCACCGAATCCGCCAGCCCCATGCCGCCGAACAGGTAGCGGATCGCCACCAGGTTCGCCTCGCCCTCGGCCCAGGCCGCCCGGGCCAGCAGCTCGTCGGTCGACCCGATGAGATGGTCGGCGCCGGTGCGCTCTCGCTGCTGCAGATGGATCAGTACGTGACCGATCGCCGGCTCATCGGGCCGGACGCCGGTCATCGCCAGCAGATTGCCGTCGGTACTGCCGGCGTCGACCGCCTCGGTCTCGAAATCGGCGGAGGTCAACGTCTCGTTCGCCAGCAGGATCCGGTGTGCCGTGGGGTCGTAGGACATGCCGCCCAGGTCGGCCGCGAGCATGCGCACGATCGTCGACGGCGTCGTGGGAACCCCGAGGCCCAGATCGGTCCAGCCACGACCCCGGGCCGCCAGCCGCTCCGGAGCGAGGGCGCTGAAGGCCCGAAGCTCTGCGGCCACGTCCAGGACATCCTGGGGCACCCGGGCCGCCGCCGGCGTGGCCCGGAACTTCAAGTCGCGAATCGCCTCCACCCGGCCGGCGATCCGTTGCACCGAATCCGCGAGCTGAGCCGCCTCACGCGTCATCGTGGTGCCCTGGCCGGCCGACGCCGTCTGGGTTGCGGTCAGCACGATCACGAGCAGGGAAAGACCGGGGGTCACGGTAGCTCTCCGTCGGCGAGGATCACGATCCGATCGCCGGTCTTCAACTCCTCGGCTGCGGACGTTCCGGCCGCGAATTCCACCACGTACTTTCCTGCGCGGAACGGAACGACCGAAGGGCACTCACCTTCCTCCGGACACGGCGGCACCGACGGTTCGATGTGCACGATGTGAAAGTTCTCGTCGAGCCAGAGGATATCGAGGGAAACCCGGCAGTTCTTCATCCAGAAACCGTGGCGGGAGCTTTCCGTGAACAGGAACAGCATGCCCTCGCGCGGCCCGACGACTTCGCGGAACATGTAACCGCGTGCGCGTTCTTCGTCGCTGGCCGCGATCTCCAGTCGGAACTCCGCGCCGTTCGGCAGCACACCGACCGCCCAGTCCGGCACGGTCTTTGCCTGCGCCAGCGCAACTCCCTGAAGCGCAAGGGCGATCAGAACGAGCGCACAACTTCTTCCACAAGATTTCCACATCGTCCACAGCATCGCCCTTACATAGTAACTCGAAATCGTTTCTCGAACCGCTCTGCACTTGCACGAATCGAAGTGAAGTGCAACCCCGTGTCGGCGTTGACTTCGCTTCGATCGCGGTCGATAATGCGGGCCGCACAGGTCACCCCTTTTCGTCAACGAATCGAAGCGCGCAGGTCGGCAACTCCATGGTGCTTTCTCACACATGATGAGGCGTTCCAGCACCGCCGAAGCTGCACAGGTCGTCGAACGACTGCGCAGCCGCGACACCAAGCGCGTCGACGCCGCAAGAGCACGCCTGTCGATCCTCGGCGTCGAGGCGGTCGACGTTCTCGTCGAAGCCCTCGAAGGTGGAAACGACACGGTCCGCGCCCGGGTGATGCCGGTCCTTGCGCTGATCGGTGACCCGGCCGGCCGCGAACCGCTGATCGCGATGCTGCTCGACCGTAGCGCGCGTCTGCGGGCGATCGCCGCCCGGAGCCTCGGTCGCTTCCCCTCCGCCGATGCCGTCGCGGCGCTGAACCGCGTCTTGCAACGGGATCGCAGTCTGCTGGTCCAGATCGAATCGGTTCACGCCCTCGTCGAACAGTTCGCCGGCGGTCAGGAGTGTGCGATCCGTCTCGTCCTCGAGTGCCTGATGGACACCGAGCGCGAGCCGCGGCTGCGCGTCGCCGCCATGGCACTGCTGCCGGCGTTGACACCGGCTCGCCGGCGGGCGGTCCTGGCCCGGCTGGCCGAGGATCCCTGCCGGGAGGTTCGTGGGCGCGCCTCGGAGATCGCCGCGACCCAGGACGACCAGCCCGCCGAGGCCGAGGTCGACGCCCTGCTCAGCCGGCTCGGGGCGGCGGACTACGCCGTCTGGCACGAGAGTGTCCATCAACTCGCGGCCTACGGAAGCCAGGTCGTCGATCCGATCGTCCGGCGCATGCGCCGCCGGGAGCGGGATCCGGAGTACTGCGCCCGGGCCGGGATGGCGTTGAAGGCGATGGGCCCTCGGCGTGCCCGGGCGATCGGCGACACCCTCGACGCCACCGACGAGCCGATCCCGCTGGGAGTTCTCGTCGAAGTGGTCGGGGCGATCGGCCAGCGGCCGACGATCTACCGCCTCCGCGGACTGATCGACCGGATCGCGGAGCGCGCCGTACCGGGAACCACACGTTTCGACCCGATGGACCGGGTCCGCGCACGGGCCCACATCGAGCTGGCCCGGATCGGCAGCCGGGTGGCGATCGACGACCTGACCGACCGTCTGGCCGATCGGGATCGGCCCCTCGACATCGAGTACCTGATGGCCGTGGAGATGATCGGCAAACGCGAGGAGATCGGCGTCTTGCTGCTGGCCTGGGATCGGGCCGACGACGAGGGGCGGGAGCGGATCGGTCCCGTCGTCCTGACGATCATGCGCCGGGAGCGGATGCGGCGGAACAGTCGCTTCTTCCGCGCTCTGAGCGCGCGGCAACGCAAGGCGCTGGATTCGATCCTGCCCCCGATCCGGCGTCGACCCCGCGGGCCCGTCTCGTCCGGTTCCAGAGCCGGCTGACGCGGCACAAAAGGCGGCCTGGCAGCGGTTGCCGGTCCCCAGGGTTGGTGCTATAGTCCGTTTTTTCCCATTTTCGAGAGCTAAACTACTGTCATGATTACGTTTCTCATCGTCCTCGTGCACATCGTCGTTTCCCTCGGTCTGATCGCCGTCGTGCTGCTGCAGACCGGCAAACGGGCCGATCTTGCCGGTGCCTTCGGCGGTGGCGGGAGTCAGACGGCGTTCGGCGCCCGGGGTGCGGCCACCCTGCTCTCCAAGCTGACCACGACCTTCGCGGTGCTGTTCATGCTGACCTCGATCAGCCTGTCGATCGTCGCCGCCCGGAAGTCCCAGCTGCAGAACCGCAGTGTCGTGACCGACGTCCCGGCCGAGACCTCCGCGCCGGTACCCGGAGACGGTTCCGACAGCGGCAGCCTGCCGGTCACCGAGCCCGACGCCACGCCGACCGAGCCCGAGAGTTCGTCGACCGACGGCGGCGACGACACCGAATAGATCCCGGTCTATACTTTTCGAACGTTCGATCCCTGCCGAAGTGGTGGAATTGGTAGACACACTATCTTGAGGGGGTAGCGGGGCTTGTCCCCATGAGAGTTCGAGTCTCTCCTTCGGCACCAGCCCTCGATCGATCGCAGCACAAAGCCCCGGTGCCACTGGCCCGGGGCTTTTTTCGTGGGCTCACCACTCCGAGTAGTACGTCCCGTCCAGCGCCCGAAGTCGTGCGCTGCTGTAGACGTCGTAGACGTTCTCGCCACCCCACCCCGTACTGTCGAAGTCGTCCTGGTACGAGCGCAGCGTCCAGTCGGCCTCACCGGTGAAGGGATCGATCGGGATCCGCGCCAGGAACTGGATCGTCTGGGAGTCCGGCGACTGCGGATCGCCGACCTCGACGCCGTCGACCAGCTCCTCGAGGGTCAGCGGATAGCCCATCTGATCGACGTCGGTCTGGATGATCAACCCCTCGTCGGAGTACTTCTTGTACAGGTCGATCGCCTGGCGCATCGACTTGAGGTGCACCCGCAGGTGGGCCTCGAGGCGGCGCTTCTCGGTCCAGCGGGTCATCGGAATCGCCGCGCTGGCCAGCACCATCAGCACCACCAGCGCCGCCATCATCTCGACGAAGCTGAAGCCGCCGGCACGGCGGCGCAACAGGGCGCTGGCACGTCGACCGGTGGTGTCGCGTCGCTGCATGGTCCGGATCCTCTCGTCGCGGGGTTTCGGTACGTCAGATGGTACGGACCCGGCGGCCAGAACGTCCAGTCACCGGGTGACTTCCGCCGCCGGACAGGGTTACATTAGCCCTCTACCCAGTCCGATGACCAGGAGAGGAGCCGCGATGTCCGACGACGACAAGACGAGATCCGGAGGTCAGCACCACGAGGAGCTGGACGCCCTGCTCGACGAGAACCGGCGCTTCGAACCCTCCGAGGAGTTCCGCAAGGCCGCCGTGGTCTCCGACCCCCAGGTCCACGCCAGGGCCACCGCCTCCCCCGAGGACTTCTGGGCCGGCTTCGCCGCCGAGCTGCGCTGGGAGCGCCCCTGGGACAAGGTCGTCGAAGGCGACGGCCCCGACACCCGCTGGTTCGTCGGGGGCAAGCTGAACGTCAGCGTGAACTGCCTCGACCGGCATCTCGACGGGCGGCGCCGCAACAAGGCCGCGCTGATCTGGGAGGGCGAGCCCGGCGACCGCGGAAGTGGACCTACGCGACCTCTCGCGCGAGGTGAACCGGTTCGCCAACGTGCTCGCGAGCTCGGCGTCGGCAAGGGCGATCGCGTGGCGATCTACCTGCCGATGGTGCCCGAAGCCGCGGTGGCGATGCTGGCCTGCGCCCGGATCGGCGCGATCCACAGCGTGGTCTTCGGCGGCTTCTCGTCGGAGTCCCTGCGCGACCGGATCATCGACGCCGACGCCAAGCTGTTGATCACCGCCGACGGCGGCTGGCGCCGCGGCAAGTGTCGCCGCTCAAGACGACGCCGACGAGGCGCTGCGCGGAGACCCCGACGATCGAGAACGTGGTCGTCGTCAAGCGCGCCGACTTCGAGGATCGCGATGAAGGACGGGCCGCGACCACTGGTACCACGAGCTGATGCAGAAGACGCCGAGCGCCTGGTGCGAGCCCGGAGATCGATGGACACCAACGATCCGCTGTTCATCCTCTACACGTCGGGCACCACCGGCAAGCCCAAGGGCATCGTGCACACCACCGGCGGCTACCTCGTCGGTGCCGCGTACACGTTCACCAAGCGGGTGTTCGACGCTGAAGGACGACGACGTCTTCTGGTGCACCGCCGACATCGGCTGGGTCACCGGCCACTCGTACATCGTCTACGGACCGCTGGCCGCCGGCGCGACGATCGTGATGTACGAGGGCGCGCCGGACTGGCCGGCTCGCGATCGATTCTGGTCGATGTGCGCCGAGCACGGGGTGACGATCTTCTACACCGCGCCGACGGCGATCCGCGCCTTCATGAAATGGGGCGACGAGCTGGCCGGCCAGCACCGACCTCTCACGGCTGCGATTGCTGGGCAGTGTGGGCGAGCCGATCAACCCCGAGGCCTGGACCTGGTACCACGAGCACATCGGCGGCAACCGCTGTCCGATCGTCGACACCTGGTGGCAGACCGAGACCGGTCAGATCCTGCTGACTCCCCTCCCGGGACTGACGACGACCAAGCCAGGCTCGGCGACCCTGCCCTTCCCGGGGATCGAGGCGATGATCCTGACCGAGGACGGCACACCGGTCGAGGTCGGCGGCGGCTTCCTGGCGATCCGCGGCGGCTGGCCCGGCCGGACCCTGGGGATCTGGGGCGACGAGCAGCGATTCATCGACACCTACTGGAGCAAGTGGGATCGCAACACCTACTTCCCCGGCGACGGCGCCAAGCGCGACGCCGACGGGTACTTCTGGATCCTCGGCCGCGTCGACGACGTGCTGAACGTCTCCGGCCACCGCATCGGCACGATGGAGGTCGAGTCCGCGCTCGTGGACCACCCGGCCGTGGCCGAGGCGGCCGTGGTCGGCGCGCCCGACGAGCTCAAGGGGCAGGCCATCGCCGCCTTCGTCACCCTGCGCGAGGGGCGCGGAGGCCGGCGCCGAGAAGCGCGAGAGATCCGCGACCACGTGGCCGAGAAGATCGGCGCGATCGCCCGCCCGGAGGAGGTCCTGTTCGCCGCCGACCTGCCGAAGACCCGCTCCGGCAAGATCATGCGCCGCCTGCTGCGCGACATCGCCGAGGGCCGCGCGCTCGGCGACACCACGACCCTGGCCGACCCCGCCCGCGCACTCGCCCACGGGGCACGCCACGAGGCCGAGGGTAGCCGCAGGCACGACCAGGTCGGCGCCCCGGGCCTCGCGGGCGGTGCGGGCGCGGTGCCGCAGGCAGGTCTCGACCGGCTCGGAGCCGGCGATGAACCACTCCCGGAATGTCGACGGGCAACGGGGCGACGCCAGTCCGCCGGTCTCGGGATCGATCGTGCGAGCGACGAGCCCCGTCGGCTCGTCGCTGGTCGCGCGCTTCCCGCCGGACCGGCCGTCCTCGATCACGTCGACCCAGATCGGCAGAGCACCGCTGGCGCCGGTCAGCCCGGTGCTCGCGCCGTCGTCGTAGCCGACCCAGACCAGGGCCAGGCGGCGCGGCGTGTATCCGACGAACCAGGCGTCCCGGGTGTCGTCGGTCGTGCCGGTCTTGCCGGCGGCCGGTTGACGGAAACCCAGCCGCGAGGCCGAGCGTGCCGTCCCCTGCTCGAACACGCCCTCGAGCATGTCGTGCATCAACCACGCCGTCTCCGGACTCAGGGCCGGCTCACGTTCGGGTTCCCGTCGCGGCGGGATCGGTGCGCCGTGCGGATCGAGCACGGCCCGCACCAGCCAGGGTTCGCCTGCACCGCCCCCCCGGGACAGACGCCGTAGGCGGCGGCCAGTTCGATCGGCGTGACCTCACCCGTCCCCAACGCGATCGACGGCACACGGTTCAGCGTCGAGGCGATCCCGCAGCGTCGAGCCAGGTCGGTCACCCGACCGAGACCGACCTGTTGGGCCGCGCGCACGGTCGGTGACGTTGAGGGAGCGCTCGAGCGCGTGACGTGCGGTCACCGGCCCACGGAATTCGCCGATCGTAGTTCGCGGGACTCCAGACCTTGACCGCCGGAGGTCAGTTCGATCGGCTCGTCGTCGAGCAGCGTCGCCGGGGTGATGCGCGCCGCTCCCTCGGCCTCGAAGGCGGCGGCGAAGACGAAGGGCTTGAAGCACGAACCGGGCTGACGCGCGCGCTGTGTCGCCCGGTTGAACTGGCTGCTGTCGCCAGTCGCGACCACCGACGAGAGCCAGCATCTCCCCCGTGCGTGGGTCGGGTGACGACCACCGCGCCCTGCAACGCACGGGTCCGACTGTTGATCCCGGACCGTCGCGACATCGCGAGCCAGCCGCGCCAGTCCGTCACCGCGCGACTCGGACCGCCGCCTGCTGCAGGATCGTGTCGATCGTCGTGTAGATCCGCAGTCCCTCCGTCGCGCAGCGATCGCTCGCGTAGGAGCGGGACCCGATGTCGCTCACATGACCAGATCGACGAACCCAGGCGGCCCGCCGGCGAGCCCCATCGCTGTGGGCCAGCACGTACCGGCTCGCCCGCGGCCGCCGTCGAACGGCTCGTCGTCGATCCAGCCCAGGGACGCTCATCGCCTCCAGCACCTGACGGCGCCGCTCGCTCGCCCGCTCGGGATGGTGAAACGGGTTGTAGCGTCCGGGGCTGCGAATCATGCCTGCGAGCAAGGCGTGCTCGCCGAGCGACAGGTCGCGTACGCCGCGGCCGAAGTAGAACCGCGAGGCCGATTCGACACCGCAGATCGACACGGCACCGCGTTGACCCAGATACACCTCGTTCAGGTAGACCTCGAGGATCCGCGATTCTTTCCTGACCGAGATCGAGAACCACCGCCATCGCTGCCTCGCTGGATCTTGCGAGTCCAGGTTCGGCGCTCGAGGTCAGGAACAGGTTCTTGACCGTCTGCTGGGTGATCGAGCTG
>CALNYP010000064.1:0-24037 GCA_942490715.1 uncultured bacterium | reverse complement strand
CCAGGTCGAGATCGTTGTCGCCGTCGGCGTCGATGGCCAGGATCGACGTCGCACCGGCGATCGGGTCGACGGCGGTCATGCGGATGCTGAAGGTTCCGTTGCCGTTGCCGGAATGCCAGGCGACGATCCCGTCGATCTCCGAGCTCCAGACGACATCCAGCCTGCCGTCGCCGTTGACGTCGAAGACGGCCAGCGCGTCGGCGGAACTGGCCAGCGCGTCGATCGGCATCCCGGCGGCGAAGCTTCCCGCCCCCAGGTTCTCGTACCAGGCGACGGCGGAGGAGGCATCGCCGGCGACGATGACGTCGAGGTCGCCGTCGCGGTCGAGATCCGCCGCAGCCAGGGCGGCGACGCTGCCGGCTCCCGTCGCCACCGGCGCCAGGGCGCCGAAGCCGCCACTGCCGTCGTTCGGCATCCAGGAGACGGTTCCGCTGGACGGCGCGGCGAGCAGCAGGTCCGCCGTGCCGTTGCCGTCGAGATCGGCGACCTGGACCAGCGCGACGCCCGGTGCGGGGGTTCCGACCACGGTCGCCATCCCGAAGCCACCGAGGCCGTCGCCGGCGTACCAGCGCAGCTGGTCGTCGCCGGGCCAGGCCCCGATCACGTCGGCGGTGCCGTCGCGGTCGAGGTCGGCGACCGCGATGTCGGCGACCCCCGTGGCGGTGGCGTCGATCGTGGCCCGGGCGGCGAAGGGAACGCCGTCAGGCGCCGAGGAGGCGTCGTTCGGGTCGAACCCGGCTTCGACCTCCACGCCGTCGCCGAAGCCGTCGCCGTCGGTGTCACCGTTGTTCGGGTCCGATCCGGTGTCTTCCGGTCCGTCGAACGTCCCGTCGTCGGTCTCGTGGATGTCGAGCAGGCCGTCGCCGTCCTCGTCGTCGCAGAGATCGCCGTCGCCATCCATGTCGGCGTCGTTCTGGTCCGCGTTGGCGGTCAGCGGGCAGTTGTCGAGGTCGCCGCAGACGCCGTCGAGGTCGGCGTCGTTCAGCGGATCGGCCGGGCAAGGGTCGCAGGCATCGCCGAGGGCGTCGCCGTCGGCGTTCTCCTGACCGAAGTTGGCGATACCCGGGCAGTTGTCGCAGACCGCGCCGTCGCCGTCGTCATCCTGTTGCAGCTCGAAGGCGCCGATGTCGCAGGCGCCGTCACAGCGCGGGTTGCCGAGGAAGTCCTCTCCGGCGCAGTAGGCGACCCCCTGGCTGTCGCTGCCGACGAGGCCGGCGTCGACCATCACCGCTCCCGGCCCGGCCGGTTCGTAGTTCTCGGTGGCGTACCCGGCGAAGTCGGCGGCGATGTCGGGGCGCCACAGGCCGCTGGCGTCGGGGTAGGCGTCGAGCAGCTTCTCGACCTGCCAGCCGCGGCACTGCTCGAATCCCGGACACTCGGCGTCGGTGGTGCAGGCGATCGCGGTCTGTGTCGCGCAGCGGTGGAACACGCAGGTCTCGCCGATCGGGCAGTCGAGGGAGTTGTTGCAGTCGAAGGTGCCCGTGTCGGTGCAGAACCCGGAGAACGACGAGGCCCGGTCGACGTTTCTCCAGCGGTTCGGCTGCCCGGAGTAGAGGTTCGAGTCGAGGACGATGTTCGAGTGGTTCAGCCACGGCTGTTCGACGTTGTTGACCGGAACGCGAACGTAGGACGGCGCGGTCGCCTCATCGGTCAGGTCGTAGATGATGTTGTTGTAGAACTTGAAGTTCTCGACCCGGCACTCGGGGATGCAGTCGCCCAGGTCGGTGCCGCCGGGCCCTGCCGTGGCGCAGAAGGCGTCTCCCTGGGCCTCGGTGCAGCGCACCGACTTGTCCAGATCGCAGTAGCCGGGGTAGTTCGAACAGAGTCGATGGGCGTCGAGTTCGGTGAAGTTCCGGTGGATCGCGTCGATGCCGTTGTAACCGTGACCGACGATCGTGTTGTTACGCACGACCAGGCCGTCGACCTCGTACATGTCGTACATCCGCGCGCCGCGCATGCAGTTCTCGTCGACCACCCCCGACGGACAGGTCCCGCAGGTGTTGGCCAGATCCCGTTCGCAGAAGCAGTCGTCGACCCGGCAGATCTCGGCGGTTCCGGGATGGGCCGCCTGGCAGACCGAGTCCTCGCGGCACAGGGTCGCCGTCAGCGTCGCCTGATCGGCGCCGTCCCAGCAATGCCCCTGGGTCGTTCCGTTCCAGATCACGTTCTCGAACAGCAGGTTCGACGAACCCACGCCGATCAGCAGGCCGTGCTCGGTGAAGTGCTGGAACTGAGAGCGGCGCACGACGAGGTCGTGTACGTCGGTGACCACGCCGACGGTGTTCATGTGGCCGAAGTAGCTGTCGAGGATCGTCACGCCGGTGCAGCCGTCCAGGGCCAGGCCGTCGTGATCACCGTCGGAGTCGACCCACAGCGGGTCGACCCGCTTGGCGGTCCAGCACTTCTTGCCGGTCTCGAAGCCCCGGTAGCGTTCGAGCAGCAGGTCGTCGCAGCGGTTGAAGGTGGCGCCGCGGGAGGTCCGCGGTGCCGACTGGTCGAACTCGACGATCACGTCGCGAAAGGTCAGGTTCGGGGCGTCGCAGGCGAAGGTTCCGGCGGGTGCGATGAAGCGGATGCCCTCGATCGTCCAGCCGGCAGCGCCGTCGATGTAGGTCGAACTCTCCGGCCCCTGCACGGTCACCTTCGGGTCGATCCCGTCGATGTTCTGGGCCCGGAGGGTGCAGCCGAACTGCGGGCACGAACGGGCTGCGTCCAGGTAGACCTGGGTCGAGATCTGGTTGACGTGGCAGCCGTCGCGCCGGACGCCGGGGTCGTCGTAGATGCCGTCGGCCATGAACAACGTGTCGCCGTCGTTCATCCGCTCGAGGGCGTAGACCAGCGTGCGGCAGGGGAAGCCGGACAGGCAGCTACCGGCGTCGGTACCGGCCGGGTCGACGAACCGGTTCGCCCCGAACGCCACGGGGGCGAACGCCAGCAGGAATATGGCGAGAATCCGGTTTGTCGTCATGTAGTAACGGTGGCCGCCGCCCAGTGACGGCCCTGTAGTTCTTCCTGTGCCGGGGGACCCTGGCAGAACCTACGTCGTTTGGCCCTCACAGGCCAGAAACCGGGTTTTTTCCGGTCGGGGGCGGGGGGTGGGGTCAGTCGCGCCGACGGTCGATCTTCTCGACCCGATCGGCGTCGCCGAGGATGCCCCGGCCGAGCCAGGCGCCGCCGTCGAGGGTCAGGCAGGCGCCGGTCATGTAGCCCGCGCGGCCGGAAACCAGCCAGGCGGCAGCCTCGGCGACCTCCTCGCGGGTGGCAAAGCGGCCCAGGGGGATCGCCTCCCGGACCCGCTGGCGAAGCTCGTCCGAGGGCCAGAGCCGGTCGGCCGCCCCGCTGGACTCGAAGGGCCCCGGAGCGATCGCCACCGTGCGGATGCCGTGGGAGGCCCACTCCACCGCCAGCGTCCGGGTCATCGCCAGGACGCCGGCCTTGGCGCAGGCGGAGTGGATCGTCCCCGGCCCGCCGGTCCAGGCGTAGGTCGCCACGACGTTGAGGATCACCCCGGGGCGTCCGGCGCGGATCATCGCCCGGCCGACCGCCCGGGAGCAGTTGAAGGTGCCGTTGAGCACGATGTCGGTGACCATCGCGAACGCCTTCTCGGGCAGCTCCTCCGCCGGGCGAACGAAGTTGCCCGCGGCGTTGTTGACCAGGAGGTCGATCGGCCCCAGCTGCTGCTCGACGGCGGCGACGGTTCGCCGGACGGCGTGGGGATCACGGACGTCGCAGACGTGCTGGCTGACCCGAGCGCCGCCTTCTTCGAGGGTCGCCCGGCCCGAGGACAGGTGCTGTTCGTTCCGGCTGGCGATGGCGATCGCCGTGCCGTGGGCGGCGAGCTGCCGCCCGATCTCGAGCCCCAACCCGGTGCCGCCGCCGGTGATCAGGGCCACCCGGGGATGGTCGTCGGAACGCTCCATGCTGCCCTCCAGGCCCGGAAAAGGGGATTCCGCGACCCGTCGTAATCGTACCCGACCGGCTACCGTCTTTTTCCCGGGCGATGCGTAGAATCGGGTGAGCCAACAACGCAGCCATGGAGGCTATCAGCAATGTTCAGCAATCGAAATCAACCCGGGATCGCGCGACTGGGCGCTTCCCTGACTCTCGGGGCGCTGGCCCTGATCCTGACCGCCGGAACCGCCGTCGCCGATCGTGCCTCGGGGATCTCGACCAGCGAAGACGGTTCGACCGTCACGATCCACGGATGGGGCGGGGAAGATCGCGGCTATCTCGGCGTTCGTCTCGAAGAGGACACCGACAGTGAAGAGGGTGGCGCACGCATCACCCAGATCGTCGACGACTCGCCGGCCGACGAGGCCGGGCTGCGCAAGGGCGACGTGATCGTCAGCTTCGACGGCCGCACGATCCGTGGCCCGGTCGCCCTGACCGAGCGGATTCACGGGACCAAGGGCGGCGATAGCGTCACTGTCGAGGTGATGCGCGACGGTCGCCGGGAGACGTTCACCGTCGAGATGGCCGATCGCAAGTCGCTCTGGAGCGGCAGCGGCATGACCGTGATCAGCCCCGAGTTCACCGAGCGGTTGTCCGAGCAGATGGAACAGCTCGGAGAGCGCTTCGGTAGCGCCTTCGCCTGCGAAGACGACGACTGCACCCTCGTCGCGCCCCAGTGGAACGTCTGCGGCGAAGACGAAGAGTGCGAGGGCCCCTCGTTCAACTACAACTACTTCTTCTCCGGCGGCCGGCCGGTGCTCGGCGTACAGCTCGTCGAGATCACCCCGGAACTCCGCAGCCATCTCGGTAGCGACGAAGAGATCGGCGTGCTCGTCAGCAAGATCGTCGACAACAGCCCCGCCGAGAAGGCCGGCATGCAGGTCGGCGACCTGATCGTCTCGGTCGCCGGCGAGCCGATCTCCGATACCCGGGATCTGCGCAGCGCGTTGCGGGACAAGACCGGCGAGTCCTTCTCCGTCGATGTGATCCGCAAGGGCCGGGCCCAGACCCTCGACGTGACGATCGAACGGCCCAAGCGCGACCGTCCGACCGGTCCCCGGGCCGGAGTGTTCTACGCACCGGATTCCCGGAACGTGCGGGTCGTCACGCCCCGGCTACTCAGCGTGCCCGGCACCCGTTACAACGTGTCGGTGGCCCCGCGGCCGGTGGCACCGTTACCGCCGCAGCCCCGGGCGGTGCCCCGACCGATCGCCCCGGAGCGCCCGGTCGCACCGCCGCGGCCGCCGCGGCCGGAACGCCGGTTCCCGACGACCCTGAACACCGTCTGACCGGTAGTACAGCCTTCTGCCCCTGAGGCCGGGACCCAGCCAACTCCTTGTAACCAACTCCCCGCGCTGGATCCCGGCCTCGCCTGATTCCCCCTTCTCCCGCCGTTCCTCGGTCGTGACCTTGAGGAACCCCGCCTCCACCGGTAGAATCGACCCGAACACACGGGGTTCGATTCCAGCCAGCTCATCTTCTCGCGGATACCGGCAAGCCCGGTGCGCCAGGGGCGGCTCAAGGAGGCTCACGCCATGCTGAACCTGTCCCGCCGAGCCAGCGAACTCGGAACCGAGAACGCCTTCGTCGTCCTGGGTGAGGTCAACCGCATGCTCGCCGAGGGAAAGGACATCGTCTCCTTCTGTATCGGCCAGCCCGACTTCCCGACCCCGGCCAACGTGCGCATGGCCGGCATCCGGGCGATCACCGAGGGGCACACCGGCTACACCGCCTCGCCGGGAATCGACGAGCTGCGCCAGGCGGTGGCGAACTACTTCACCCGCACTCGCGGCGTCGAGGTCCAGGCGAGCGACGTCGTCTGCGGTTGCGGCGGCAAACCGTTCATCGGCTACGCGATCCTCTCGACCACCGACTACGGCCAGGGGCAAGAGGTGATCTTCCCCAACCCCGGTTTCCCGATCTACCAGTCGATGTGCGTCGCCAACGGCGCGGTCCCGGTGCCGATCAACCTGCGCGAGTCCCACGATTTCAACTTCGACGTGGACGAGCTGGCCTCGAAGGTCAACGAGAAGACCCGGCTGCTGATCCTCAACAGCCCTCAGAACCCGACCGGTGGCCTGCTCAGCCGCAAGGAGCTCGAGCGCGTCGCCGAGATCGTCGCGCCGTTCCCGGATCTGTGGATCTACTCCGACGAGGTCTACTCCGGCCTGGTCTACGACGGTGAGTTCGTCAGCATCGCCTCGATCGAGGGCATGAAGGAGCGGACGATCATCGCCGATTCGGCCTCGAAGACCTACGCGATGACCGGCTGGCGCATCGGCTACGCGGCGAACACGAAGCTCGCCCCGGCGTTCACCCGCTGGGTCACCAACAGTGACTCCTGTCCCGCGAACATGAACCAGCGCGCGGTGGTCGAGGCGCTCAACGGTCCCCAGACCGATGCGCTGGCGATGCGCGACGTATTCCTGCAGCGCCGGGACAAGATCGTCGCCGGCCTCAACCAGATCGACGGCTTCACCTGCAAGACACCCGGCGGTGCGTTCTACGTCTGGCCCAACGTGACCGAGGCCTGCAAGCTGGTCGGCGTCGGCAGCAGCGAGGAGCTGCGCCGCGCGCTGCTCGAGCAGGCCGGTGTCGCCGTGCTGGCCGACATCCACTTCGGCCGGCCGGTCGAGGGAGATGGTCAGCACATCCGCTTCTCGTACGCTTCGTCGTTCGAGGCGATCGACGACGGCCTCCAGCGCATCACCGATTTCATGAAGAAGAACCGCAAGTAAGAGCAGGTCCAGGCGACCGGTGAACCACCGGCACCCGGGAGGATTCCGTGGCTGAAGGGAACGGCACGAGCATCGAGAAGCTGTACGCGGAGGCCGAGCCGCAGTTCGAGAACTACGAGGTGATCAAGGATCTGGTCGACGAGATGATCGACCTGATGCTGAACTACCGCCAGAGCGGCCACCCCGGAGGCTCGCGCTCCAAGGTGCACGTCATGCTGACCACGATGCTCTCCGGTGCGATGCGCTGGGACATCCAGCGGCCCTGGCGCCGGCACTGCGATCGCTTCGTGCTCTCCGCCGGTCACACGATCCCGCTGATCTACGCCTGCCTGGCGGTGCTCAACGAGTGCATGCGCGCGCGTCACGAAGCGACCGGCGACGAACGTTTCGCCTTTCCGTCCGACGGCAAGTACGCGCTGACCTGGGAAGATCTGCTGACCCTGCGGCGCAACCGCGGGCTGCCGGGTCATGCCGAGATGGAAGGCAAGTCGCTGTTCCTCAAGTGGAACACCGGTCCGTCGGGGCACGGCATGCCCGCCGCCGCCGGCGAGGCGATGGCGCTCAAGGCTGCCGGCTGCGGCGAGGTCAAGGTCTTCGCCCTCGAGGGCGAGGGCGGCCTGACCCCCGGTGCGTCCCACGAGACCCGCAACACCGCCTGGGGTCTGGGACTGTCGAACCTGGTCTTCCTCGTCGACTGGAACGACTTCGGCATCGATGACAACGCCGTCTCCTCGGTGGTGCCCGGCGACCCGGCGACCTGGTTCGGCGCCTACGACTGGCGGGTCAGCGGAACCGAGAACGGTTCGGAGTGGGCGCCGGTGACCCGCGCCGTGCTCGAGGCGGCCCGGGGCGACAACCCGAAGAACCGGCCGTCGATGGCCTGGGTCAAGACCCGCAAGGGTCGGGGCTACCTGAAGTACGACAACAAGTCCCACGGCGCGGCTCATCCCATGAACAGCGAGCTGTTCTGGACCCTGCGCAAGGGCTTCATGGAGAAGTACGGCGTCACCTACGAGGGGGTCGACGAGGCCGCACCGGCGTCCCAGGAAGAGATCCAGGCCCAGGCCCGGCGCAACTTCGAGATCGCGATCAGCGTCCTGCGCGGGAAGACCGACGTCGTCGAGCAGATCTCCGACCGGCTGGTCCAACTGGCCGCTTCGGTGCCCGAGACGATCGAGGGTTCGCACATCGACGGCGACACCGCGAAGATCTTCAGCGATCCGGCGATCACCGACTTCGCCAACTACCCGGCGGAGATGTGGGCCAAGCCCGGCGAGAAACGGCCGAACCGCACGGCGCTGGCGACCTGGGGCTCGTGGGTCAACAGCTACGCCCGGGAGAAGTACAACCGGCCGCTGTTCCTCGCCTGCTCGGCGGACCTGGCCGATTCGACGAACATCTCCGGCTTCGCCAAGGGCTTCGGCGAGACCGAGGGCTGGGGCTGGTACAACCGGGACACCAATCCCCGGGGCGCGCTGCTGCCCCAGCAGATCACCGAGTTCACCAACGCCGCGCTCTGCACCGGCATCGCCTCGGTCAACCTGAATCGCGATCCGATGAAGGGCTTCGACGGCTTCTGGGCCGCCTGCTCGACCTACGGCTCGTTCTCGTACCTGAAGTACGGTCCGATGCGCCTGTTCAGTCAGCTGGCTCAGGACTGTGACCTCGACGTGGGCAAGGTGATCTGGGTCGCCGGTCACTCCGGCCCCGAGACCGCCGAGGACTCACGCACGCACTTCGGCATCTTCTCGCCGGGGGTGACCCAGCTGTTTCCCGACGGCCACGTGATCGACATCCATCCCTGGGAGTACAACGAGGTGCCGGTGATGCTCGGCGCGGCCCTGGCGACCGATGCCGCGATCGTCGCGCTGCACCTGACGCGGCCGGCGGTGACGATTCCGGACCGGGAGGGACTGGGCTTCGGTTCGCACTTCGAGGCGGCCAAGGGTGCCTACATCCTGCGGGACTACAAGGCCGGTCAGCCCAGGCAGGGAGTGGTCTACGTCCAGGGCACGATGACGACGGCCAACCTGATCGACATCCTGCCCCGGCTCGACGAGGCCGGCGTCAACGTGAAGATCGTCGTGGCGGCGAGTCCGCAGCTGTTCGCGCTGCAGGACGAGGCGTACCGCCAGGGCGTCGTCGGCGACGGAGAGCGCTGGGACTCGATGGTGATCTCGAACCGTTCGGCCCGGGTCAGCGCGGACTGGATCGCCAACGAGGTGGCGGCGGAGTACTCGATGTTCTCGGACTTCGACAACCGCTGGCGTACCGGCGGAAGTGTCGACGAGATCATCGCCGAGGCGCACCTGTCGGGTGAGCACCTGCTGGCGGGGGTCAAGAAGTTCGCGGCGGAGCGTGAGCAGCGACTGGCGCGGTTGCGAGCGCTGGTTCCGGCGTAACCACCGGTCCGGGCAACTTACCAATCGGCAGGCCGTTCATGAACGGTTCCCGACCAGCCGTGCTCGAGCAGCAGCTCGCGGAAGCGCGAGTCTTGCCGGAGCGAGTCGAAGCGCGGATCCTGGGCAATCGCCGAAGCTCCAAAATATCCGGGCCGCTCCAGGTACTCCTCGAGGGACGCCAGAGCGCCGTCGGTGTTCCCGACGAGCGCCTGGACGACCGCCAGGCGGAGGACGGGGTACCCCCCGGACATCGCATCCACGGAGTAGGGGTACAGCTCCGACCCGTATCTTGCCGTCGCCTGGGCCGCCGCGGATTCGCCGAGGTAGGCCAGTGCGAGGGACAGGGCCTGGTGCAGTCGATAATCATCGGGCCTCGATTCGAGAAGCTGCTCGAGTCGTTGGCGGGCGGCGAGAAGCGAAGCTGCCGCGGCTTGCGGCTGTCCTGACAATGCCAACCACTCTCCGCGGAGCAAGTCGACGGATTCCCAGGAGTGCTGGGTGGTCCCTTCCGGACTTCCTGCGTGACCCTCGAGCAACTGTAATCCGAAGTCGTACTCGCGAGCCTGTCGGATCCGATCGCTGATCTCGAATACATCGGGATCGTCGGTCTGCCGCGCTTCGGCGAGTGCCGGAAAGGGGTCTCCCACGGTGACGGAACGCATCGTCGCCCGCGAAAAGAGATGCGGGTCGGAGTCGGGAAGCGCTCGATACGTCGCGGCCGCCTGCTCGGCATCACGGTAGCGTCGCAGGAACACGTACGAGTTGACCAGGTTTTCGGCCAGATAAGTGTTCCGGGGATCCAGGGAAATCGCTTTCAGCAGAGCATCGATCGAGGCGTCCCACGCACCCGACCGGCGTAGCACGAACGACTTGGCGGCGATCACCGAGGCGTCGCTGGGCAGGCCTCGCTCGGCGGCCTCGAACGCTTCGAGGGCCCGGGGATGATCCCTGAGCCCCCAGTAATGGTAGTACCCGCGGGCCAGCGCGGTCTCGGGCGATCCGGGTTCCAGTGTCTCGGCTCGCTCCAGCGCGTCCGACGCCTGGGCGAGGCGAGCCGCGGTTCGCTCGTTACCTCGATGGTACAGCTGCAAGTGCGCTCGCGACAGCCGCGCCCAGGCCGGAGCCATCGCCGCATCCCGTCGCACCGCCGATTCGAAGGCCGCGATCTGTGCTCGGATATTCGCCCCGGTCGGCGAGGCCCGGGCGAGAGAACTGCCGAGGATGTAATCCTCGTACGCCTCCAGGTTGTCCGTCGACCGTTGGTCGAGCGCCTCGCGTTCGCCGGATGTGAGCGTCGCCTCCAGCGCGCCGGCGATCTCCTCCACGATCTCGGACTGGATGTCGAAGATATTCCGCGCGGTCAATTCGCGATCGAACGTTTCGCCCCAGAGGGTTTCTTCCGTTGCTGCGTCGATCAGCTTGACGTTGACCCGCACCCGGTCGGCGGCCCGGCGCATGCTGGCCTCGACGATCGAGGTCACGCCGAGTTGATCGGCGATCTGGCCCAGGTCGAGGCTGGAGCCTCGAAAGGTCATGACCGAAGTGCGCGAGATCACCTTGAGTGCGGCGATCTTCGAGGCCTGCAGGATCATGTCGTCGTGGATGCCGTCGGCGAAGGCAAGGTCGTCGTCGCGGCCTCCGGCCACGGACAGCGGCAGGATCGCGACGGACGGCTGGAGGGTCCGGGCTGCCCCCGACCGGACGCCTTCGGGGGCAGACGTGGAGTCCGACCCGAGGAAACTCCAGCCTGCGATGGCGACCACGGCTAGCAGCGCCACAGCGGCGACGAGCCAGGGGACTCGGCGGGGAGTGTCGACCTCGACCGACATCGGCCCCGTGGGCCGTAGCGTGGCTCCCGAGATCGCCGGGTCGGCGGTCATCGCGGCGTGCAACGTCTCGAGATCGGCGTGCAGCTCCGCGGCGCTGGGATACCGGTCCGCCGCGTCCTTGGCCAGACAGCGCTCGAGGATCGTTCCCAGCCCGGGAATGATCTCGGGCATCGACGTGACCGAGGGGGTCGGATCCTTGATGATCGCCGAAATGATCGCCAGGGCGTTGTCTCCCTGGAACGGCCGCTTCCCCGTCGCCATCTCGAACAGCATCGAGCAGCTTGGCCAGACCGAAGTCGAGGACCTTGACGACGCCGTCCCGGGTGATCATCACGTTGTCGGGCTTGAGATCCCGATGGACGATGCCTCTTGCATGGGCCGCGGCGACCGCGGCGGTCATCGGGAGCGCGATCTCCAGCAGCGGCCGCACACCCATCCCGTCGCTGGAGAAACGTTCGCGGAGCGACTTGCCGTCGACCAGCTCCAGCGTGACGAAGTGGATGCCGTCGGCCTCCTCGACGCTGTGCAGCGTGACGATTTGCGGGTGGTTGAGGGCGGCAACCGCCCTGGCCTCGGTCTGGAAGCGTCGCAGCCGGTTCGGGTCATTCGCGGCGTCGCTCTGGAGAACCTTGAGCGCCACCTCGCGATCAAGCCGTGTGTCGATGGCGCGCCAGACGACACCCATCCCGCCCTCGCCGATCTTGTCGACGAGCCGATAGTGGGCCAGAAGCTGGTCGGGCAGGAGGGGCATTCGATCTCCACCGTGCCCGGTGACGGGGCCCGGCTAGAGACCAATTATGGATGCCCGCCAGGGGCGGGTCAAAGGATGCCCCGATCGCCGGGCTCAGCCGCCGACCTTGACTCCATGAATCGTCTTCAGGTTGCGGACGAAGATCGTCCCGTCGGCAAACGCCGGATACGAGTAGGTCCCCTCGTCGGCGACCTTCAGCCGGGCTTTCTCCTTGTACTCGGTCGGGTCGGCCTCGGCGACGACGATATGACCTTCGTCGTCGAAGACGATCAGGTGCCCGTCGACCACGATCAGACCCTTGCCCTTGGCGCCCCGGGACTTCCACTTCTGCTCTCCGGTCTTCGGATCGACACAGGCGATGAAGTTGCCGTCGAAGCCGTAGATGTTGCCCTGGTGCAGAACAGGAGCGGCGAAGTTACGCTTGAGTGAGGTCGTCTTCCACAGTTCGGCGACCGCGTATCCGGCCTTGGTCTTGTCGATGCCGTAGGCCGTCGACTCGTTGCGACCGTTCATCAGGAAGACGTTGTCGTCGATCATCACCGGCGATGCAGAGCCGTCGCCGTCCCCGTCGCGGTAGTCGAACTCGAACAGGACCTCGCCGCCGCCCGGAGTCAGGCCGACGATCTTGTGGTTCGTCGTGGCCAGGATCATCTCCTCGCCGTGGATCTCGGCCAGGATCGGCGACTGGTAGCCGACGGTGTCGTCGACCTTGGACCAGAGCACCTCGCCGGTCTTCTTGGCGAAGGCGGTCAGTCCGCGGTTGTTCTTGCCGCCGGTCTGGACGAACAGCATCTTGCCCAGCGGCAGCGGATTCGAGGCGAAGCCGAAGCGCGGGGAGGGGGCCTCGAACTCCTGGGCCACGTCGAACGACCAGGCCTGCTCGCCGTTGGCCAGGTTCAGCGCCAGCAGCTTGCCGTCGGCGGTCATCAGGTAGGCCATGCCGTCGTCGAGGACCGGTGTGGCGTTCTGGCCGCCGTCGGCGCCGCCGACGACCGGGAACATCGGACCGATCGTGTGGCGCCAGAGCTCCTTGCCGGTCGTGACGTCCCAGGCGACCATGAAGTCGGAGGTGCCGTCGCCGTAGACCGTGACCGCCTTGCCGTCGGCGATCGAGACGCCGGAGTAGCCGACGCCGATCTCGTGGCTCCAGAGCTGGGTGAGCGAGACCTCGCCCTTGAACGCGCCCTTCTCGCCGGAGCTGCCGTCGTGATCCGGGCCACGCTGGCTCGGCCAGTCACCGGCGAGGGCGCTGCCCGGGGCGGCGCCGAGGGCCAGTGCGATCGCGGCGGGGACGATCCATCGAGATCGAGACGGACGGTTTCGCTGGTTCATGCGGACTCTTCCTCCGGGTGCAACGTCGAACGATGAATCTAGTACGGCGGGGCCCTGGACGCGGGTAAAAACCTGTAAACGGCCGGCTACCAGAGCCGGTCGTCCAGCAAGGCCGCCGGATCGAAGGGCACCGAGCCGATCTTGGCGCCCCAGTGCAGGTGCGGGCCGGTGACCCGCCCGGTGGCTCCCGACAGACCGAGGGTGTCGCCCGCCGAGACGACGTCACCGACTTCGACCTCGATCGAGCTGAGGTGGGCGTAGAGGGTGAACAGCCCGTCGCCATGATCGACGATCACCGTGTTGCCGGAGTAATAGAGGTCTTCGGCCAGGACGACCTCACCCGCTCCCGACGAGGCCACCGGTGTGCCGTTGGCGGCGCGCAGGTCGACGCCGGGGTGCGGCGACCGGGGCTGGTCGTTGAAGACCCGGCGCGTCCCGAAGACCGAGGTCCGCCGGCCGGGCACCGGGCGCACGAAGCCTCCTTCGGCGACCGTCGTCGGCCGGCGGGTCTGGTAGATCCGGTTCAGCCGGGCCCGCTCGTCGGCCAGTCGCCGGGCGACCTCGGGGGGAGGCTCGACATAGGACGGCGCCACGCTCAGCCGTTCCTCGGGGAACGGCTTCTCGACGATGGTCAGCGCCCGGGTGCCGACGATCGCCGAGCCGTCCCGGGCCTCCCCGTGGACCTCGAGGACGGTCATGCCCGGATCGCCGTCCAGCGGTACCAGGGTCCAGCCGGCCCAGACCTTGTCGTCGTGGCCCGGGAGCACCGAGAAGGCGACGTCGCTGCCGAGAAACCGGCCGGAGATCCTGGCCGCGGCGGTGGAGGCACGGACGACGATGCGCAGCGGCTCGCCCGGGGCGATCTGCCGGGCCCGGACGTCGATCTCGACCGCGGTCTGTGCCGGGCTCACCATCGCCGCCGGGGCCGTGCCGACCAGTAGCAGGAGGGAGAGAAACGAGGCGATCATCGGCTCCTCGGTCGAGTTGCAGAGGCCTGGATGCTGCGATATACAAGACTAGCGCAACGGTCATCCCGCGGAGCGGATATCAATGGGATTCGGGTCGATCTTCGGAGCCATCTTCTTCGTCCTCGTCGCCTGGACCGGCTTCGGGTTCGTCACGCATCCCGCCTTCCCCGCCAAGCTCGGCGGAGTGATGCTCGGCCTCCTCGGCCTGTCTCTCTCCCTGGGGCTGGTCTCTCGCCGTGCCTGGGCCCGCTGGGCGGGCGTCGGCGCCGCGGCGGCGCTGGTGGCCTTCTCGTTCTGGCTGTTCGGCGAACGGGGCACCGGGATCGACCTCGTGCTGCTGGTCGGCTCGGCGGCCACAGTGGTCCTGCTCGCCCTGCCGTTCACCGCCGGCGCGGCGGCCCCGACCCCGGGCCCGGCCCCGGCGACCCCGGAAGCCGCGACCCAGGGAACGGGAACCTATCTCGACGGGAACGATCGGCTGGCTCCCCGGCCCGCCGGGCGGCTGTTGCCGACCCTGGCCGCCGTCGCCACCGTCGGCCTGCTGGTCTCCGGCGGCTGGGTCTGGTTCAGCCAGGAGGAGCCCCGGGTCGCCGAGGTCGCGAAACCGGCGTTTCTCTCCGACCGGGTGGAGTGGACCGACTTCGGCGCGGGCATCGACGCGGCCCGTAGCGCGGGCAAGCCGATCCTGCTCAGCTTCGACGCCGACTGGTGTGGCTACTGCCGCAAGATGGACCGCGAGACCTGGAAGCATCCGTCGGTCATCGAGCGGACCGCCGACTTCGTCACGGTCCGTGTCGACATCGACGATCGCCGGGAAATCAACGGTTTCGTCGGTGCCCAGGTCGCCGGTCGTTATCGGGTTTCCGGCACGCCGACGACGATGGTGCTGGACGGCGAGGGGCAGGTGGTGGCCCAGATCAGCGGCTTCCTCAGCCCCCGGCAACTGCTCCCCTGGCTGGACCAGTCGATGACCCGGATGCCCCGCCGGTCGTCCTCGTCCAGCAGCCCTTGACCCACCGGTCCGACGCGCTACTCTGATCCTCTTCAGTTCCCTTTTTCGAGGAAGGAATCCATGCCGCACAAGCGCCTGTTCATCCCCGGACCGACCGAGGTCCGCGTCGAGAACCTGGCCGCCCTGGCCCTGCCCCAGGTCGGACATCGCTCCAAGGAATTCGGCGACCTCTACGCCAGCGTGATGCCCAAGCTGAAGACGCTGCTGTCGACCGAGGGGCGTGTGTTCCTGGTCACCAGTTCGTCGACCGGCGTCTGGGAGGCGGCGATCCGCAACTGCGTGCGCGATCGCGTGCTCTGCTGCATGCAGGGCGCCTTCTCCGATCGCTGGATCCAGGTGGCGACCTCCAACGGCAAGCAGGCCGACGAGCTGCAGGTCGAGTGGGGCCGCGGCATCTCCGCCCAGCAGATCGACGACGCGCTGTCGAAGGGGCAGTACGACGCGATCACCGTCGTCCACAACGAGACCTCGACCGGTGTGATGAACAAGCTCGGCGAGATCGCCGAGGTGATGAAGAAGCACCCCGACGTGATGTTCTTCGTCGACGCCGTCTCGTCGATGGCCGGCGCACCGCTGCCGATCGACGAGTGGGGCATCGACGTCTGTCTCGCCGGACTGCAGAAGGCCTTCTCGTTGCCGGCCGGACTGGCGATCGCCACCGTCTCGGAACGGGCGCTGGAGAAGGCCAAGACGATCGAGAACCGCGGGTACTACTTCGACTTCCTCGAGATGGCCAAGTACGACGATCGGGGGCAGACCCCGTCGACGCCGGCGATTCCCCAGATCAACGCTCTCGACGCACAGCTGACCGACATCCTCGCCGAGGGGGTCCAGGCGCGCTTCGACCGTCACGCCGCGCTGGCCCGGATCGTCCAGGGCTGGTCCCGGGAACACTTCGAGCTGTTCGCCGAGGAGGGCTACGAGTCGCCGACGATCACCTGCGTCAAGAACACCCGGAACATCTCGGTCGCCGACCTCAACGGCGAGCTGGGCAAGCAATGGGCGATGATCTCCAACGGGTACGGCAAGCTGAAGGAGCAGGCGTTCCGCATCGCCCACATGGGCGACACCCAGGAGTGGGAGATCCGCGGGCTGCTGGCGACGATCGACCGCATTCTGGGTCTGTAAGCACCGAAGGAGCGCCGGCTTGGAGAAGACCCCGACGCTGCGCCTCGTGCGCGCGGCCGCCACAGAGCTCGACCGCGCGATGGCCGGGATGCGCATTCCGGGACAGCCTCGCCCCTACTACATCTCGTACCTGATCCGCGACGAGGAGCGCTGGCGGATCCAGGCCAAGTACGGGGCGATGAAGGCCGACACCCACGAGCGGTCGCGGAACGCGTTCGTCGATGTGCGCGTCGGTTCCCACCGGGCGGATCACCTGCGGGACGGTGGGCTCGAGGACAACGACAAGGACGCCGAGTCCTACGGCTACATCGACCTGCCTCACGGGCCGAAGCTCGACGGCGTGCGCCACGGGTTGTGGCGCTTGACCGATGCGCGCTATCGCGAGGCGGTCGACTCGCTGTTCCAGAAGCGTTCCCACGAGCTGACGTTCCTCGATGAGAACCGGCACCTGGCCGCGTTCGAGCGCCGGGAGGCCGTCGTCGATCTCGGCTGGAAGCCGTTCCCCGAGGTCGACGTCGAGCACTGGCGCGATTACGTCGAACGCGCGTCGGACATGGCCCGGCGCTACCCCGAGGTCAAGGACTCGTCGGTGGAGTTCACCGCAGCCCACGTCTGCCGCACGTTCGTCAACTCCGAGGGCTCCCGGATCGTCGAGTGTCAGCCGGTCTGGTCGATCGAGTTCTATCTCTGGCTGCTGTCCGACGCGGGCTACGCGTTCCCGTGGACCCTGAAGCACACCGTCACCGACCCGGCCGAGCTGCCGGACCTGGGGGCGTTCCGTCGCCAGGCCCGAGGGATCGTCGAGCGGCTGCGCAAGCTGTCGGCGGCGCCGACGGTGCGGTCGTTCAGCGGTCCGGCGCTGCTCGAGCCGGTCCCCGCGGGGTTGCTGATCCACGAGGCGATCGGCCATCGCCTCGAAGGCAACCGGCTGCTTTCGTCGGGCGAGGGGCAGACCTTCAAGGACTCCCTGGGCCAGCGGATCCTGCCGGAGTTCCTCTCGCTGCGGGACGATCCGACACGCAGCACCTTCGACGGGCGGTCGCTGGTCGGTCATTACCGCTACGACGACGAAGGGGTGCCGGCGACCAGCGCCGAGCTGGTCGATCGCGGGGTGCTCAAGGGCTTCCTGACCGGTCGCACCGGCGTCGCGAAACGTCACCGTTCCAACGGCCACGCCCGGGCCGACTATCACGAGCGGCCGATCAGCCGGATGGCCAACCTGATCGTCGAATCCCACGGCGGCCTGGGCGACCGCGAGTTGAAGCGGATCCTCCTCGACGAGGTTCGCAAGCAGGGCGCGCCCTACGGGATTCGCATCGTCGACGCGACCAGCGGCGAGACCGCGACCGACGCCTACAACTTCCAGGCGTTCCTGGGCGAGGCGAACCTGGCGGCGAAGGTCTACCCCGACGGGCGCGAGGAGTGGATCCGCGGCGTCAACTTCGTCGGGACGCCGTTGAACGCGGTTCGCAACATCGTCGCTGCCGGAGATCGCTGCGCCGTCGACAACGCCTGGTGCGGTGCGGAGTCCGGCGACGTACCGGTCTCGACGATCAGCCCCGCCCTTGTCGTCTCCGAGCTGGAACTGCAGGCCAAGCCCGACGCGCCCTACACGCCGTTCACCTTCCCGATGCCCTGGGAACGCTGACCCGGGTAACGGCAGGGTCGATGCGTCATCGGCGTATACTCACGCCGATGGGCGATCGACTCCTGGTACTGGATGATTTCCTGGCGGCCCGCGAGCGGATCGCCGGGCGGGTTCATCGCACACCGACGCTGCCTTCGGCGCGTACGTCGAGTCGGGTCGGCGTCCAGGTCTCGTTCAAGGCCGAGCTGTTCCAGAAGACCGGCTCGTTCAAGATCCGCGGGGTGCTGAACAAGCTGTCCCGGATGCCCGCCGCCGAGCTCGACGCCGGACTGGTCTCGATGTCGGCGGGGAATCACGCTGCGGCGCTGGCCTACGGGGCGACGGTCTGCGGTAGCCGGGCGACGATCGTGATGCCCTCCCGGGCGATCCCCTCGAAGATCGAGGCCAGCCAGGGGTACGGCGGCGAGATCGTCCTGACCGACGAGAGCCTGATGGAGGTGGTCGGTCGCCTGCAGAAAGAGCGGGGGCTGGTCCTCGTGCATCCCTTCGACGATCCGGCGATCATGGCCGGCCACGGAACGATCGGCCTCGAGATCCTCGAGGAGGTTCCCGACGTGGACACGATCGTCGTGCCGATCGGCGGCGGCGGCCTGATCGGCGGGATCTCCGCGGCGGTCAAGGCCCGGCGACCCGAGGTGCGGGTGATCGGCGTCGAGCCGGAGCTCGCCAGCGCCATGACCCAGGCGTTGCAGGCCGGGGCTCCGGTGCAGATCGGTCACCCGCAGACGGTCGCCGACGGTCTCGCGGCGCCGTTCGCCGGTGTGCACACCCTGCGTCACGTCCAGGCCCACGTCGACGACGTCGTCTGTGTCGACGACGAATCGATCGTCGACGCGTTGCGCTGGACCATGACCCGGGCGAAGCTTGCCGCCGAGCCCTCGGGCGCCGCGCCTCTCGCCGCGTTGTTCCAGGGGAAGATCGACCTGACGGGCTCCCGCAACGTCGTCTGCGTCGTCAGCGGCGGCAACGTCGACGCGGCGACGCTCAGGGCGATCCTGTAGGCGATCACGGCGATGAGCGGCACACGACTCTCCTACCGCGTCGCCCTCGGCGCCCTGTTCCTGCTGATCGCGTTGCTCTGCATCCGGCAGGTCGGCAGCCACGATCTCGGTTTTCATCTGAACGCCGGCGAACAGATCCTCGGTGGTGGCGGTTTCCCGGTCCACGACACCTTCACCTACACGATCAACGATCACCCCTACGTCGACACGACCTGGGGCTACCAGGTCGCGATCACGTTGATCCAGCGGGTGGCCGGGCCGGCGGGGCAGGTGCTGGCGCATGGCCTGGCGATCCTGGCCGTCTTCGGGATGGTCTTCGCCGCGGGGCGGCGGATCGGGGCCGACCCGCTGTCGCTGCTGCTGTTGCTGTTCGCGGCGACGTTGATGTCGGAGATCCGCTTCGAGGTCCGGCCCGAGGTCGCCAGCTGGCTGTTCCTCGCGGCGGTGCTGCTCGTCTGTCACCACCACGCCGAGGGCGGTCGGGGCAAGCTCTGGCTGTTGCCGGTGTTGCAGGGGCTATGGGTCAACGTTCACGGTCTGTTCATTCTCGGCTGGGGAGTGATCGGCGCGTTCGTCGTCGGTACCTGGTTGCGCGACCGCAAGCTCGACCGGCGGCTGCTGGCCTTCGGCGCCGGGGCGATGGCGGTGTCGATCCTCAATCCCTACGGGCTGCGCGGGGTGCTGTTTCCGCTGACCCTGGCGACGCGGCTCGACAGCGGCAACGTCTTCGCCCAGGAGATCGGTGAGCTGCTCTCCCTGTGGCGGGCGATGGCGCTGCCGGGGCACAACGACCTGGCCTACTGGCTCTACTGGTGGTTCGCCGCCGCCGCGCTGCTGTCGCTGCCGGGCTGGATTCGCGACCGACGCTACCCGGATCTGCTGCTGGCGTTGATGTTCTTCCCCCTGGCCTTCCAGACCGTGCGCAACCTGCCCCTGGCGGCGATCGTCTGCGCGCCGGGTATCGCCTGTGCGCTGCGCCTCGACGAACGGCTCGCCGGTGTCGCCGGTGAAAGCACGTTGCCGCTGAGATCCTGGGGGCTGGCGCTGTTCACGACCTTGACCCTCGTCGTCGGCCTGCGGGTCTACCAGGACGCCTGGTACGTCGACGATCGCCGGGGGATCCGTTTCGGCGTCGGCTGGAACGCCGACCGGCTGCCGGTCGAGGCCGTCGCCTACCTGCGGGTGAATCCACCCCGGGGACGGGTGCTGAACCAGCTCGGCTTCGGCGGGCAGTTGATGTGGGGCGTGCCGACCAAGGTGTTCGTCGACACGCGGCTGGAGGTCCTCGGCGAGGAGTTCTACGAGATCTACAAGCAGGTGCTCTCCAGCGAGCAGGCGCTGGCCGCCGCCGTCGATCGCTGGGGCATCGGCTGGATCGTCCTGTCCCACCGGCAGAACCCCGTGCTGACCCGTCAGCTCTCCCGGGACGCCCGCTGGCGGCTGGTCCACGCCGACCCGCTGGCGGCGGTCTGGGTCGACCAGCGGGAGAATCTCGGGTTCCCGGCGTCGGCCAGCCTCCAGCGCCTGAGTACCGAGTTCTCCTTCCCCGATCTGCAGACGCTGCCCGGGCTCGGCGGTCCGCCGCGCCGTGGCTCGCTGACCCGCTGGGCTGCCGGGCTCGTCACCCGGCAGCGCTTCCCGACCCGGGACTTCCGCCTGGGGCTGTTTCACTACTTCCGCGGCGAGGCCGAGTACGCGGCGGCGCGCTTCGCCAACGCGATCGCCGGGAGCCGGGGCGACTACCCCGAGATCTACAACAACCTCGGCACCGTCCTGCTGTACCTGGACCGGTTCGACGAGGCCGCCGACTGCTTTCGCGTCGTCCTGGACGCCGATCCCGACGACGCCCACGCCCGGGAGCACCTGGAGCTCGCCCGGCGGAAGCGGCGACCGACGGCAAGCGGGGAGGCGCTCCTGCCGGGCTGATACCATGACCGGTCCCGGTGGCCGCTACGCTCCCCGGGCGCGGTCATCATGAAACAACGCTTCGTCGCATTCGCCCGGCCCTACGTGCCGCTCTATCTGGTCGGCCTGCTGCTGTTGCTGGTGACCAACGGCCTCGGGTTGTGGATCCCTTGGTTGCTGCGGGACGCGGTGCAGGCGGTCGAGAGCGGTCAGGAGCTGGCGGTCGTCGCGCGGCTGGCGCTGATGATGATCGGCGTCGCCCTGGCGGTCGGTGTCGTACGCACCTTCTCGCGGCTGGCGATGCTCGGCAACAGCCGCAAGATCGTCTACGACGTGCGGATCGCCTTCTTCGCGCATCTGCAGCGCCTCGGCTGCGAGCTACTACGACACGACACCGCACCGGCGACATCATGTCCCGCGGCGTCAACGACATCCAGATTGATCCAGGGCTTCTTCGGTCCCGGCCTGATGAACCTGCTCAACACCGCGATCGTCTACGTCGCGGTGCTCGTGCTGCTGCTGCGCATCGATCCGCGACTGACGCTGATCTCGCTGACGCTGTTTCCGGTGCTGATGTTCCTGGTCAACCGGTTGAGCCGGCGGGTCTACTCGATCTCGATCGCGGTCCAGGAGCAGCTGGGTGAGATCTCCAGCCGGGCCCAGGAGAACATCAGCGGGATCCAGCAGGTCAAGACGTTCGTCCAGGAGGAGCGGGAGATCGACGGCTTCCGCGACCTCTGCGCCGAGTACCGGCGCCGCAACCTGTCCATGGCCGCGCTGCGCGGCGGCATGCTCTCGCTGATCGGCATCGTCACCGGGGTCGGGAACGCTGATCGTGCTCTTCGTCGGCGGCAGCTACGTGATCGAGGGCCGGATCACCTTCGGCGACTTCGTCGCCTTCAACGCCTACCTCGGCATGCTCGTCTGGCCGACGATCGCCCTGGGCTGGATCATCAACACGTTCCAGCGCGGCGCCGGGGCGATGAAGCGGCTCGACGAGGTGCTCTGGCCGAGCCCGACGTGCCGCCGCGGTGGGCGACGACGACGACCGACGTTCGAGCCGGTCGACGGGCGACATCGAGATTCGCGGTCTGACCTTCGTCTACGATAGCCGGACGGCGACGGCGAGGAGGCCGGCGGCGTCCCCGGCGCTGCACGACGTCGAACCTGACGATCCCCGCGGTAGCCGGGTCGCGCTGGTCGGCCCGGTCGGCTCGGGCAAGTCGACGCTGGCCAATCTGCTGGCCCGGGTCTACGACGGTGCCTGCCGGGGACGATCTTCATCGGCGGCAAGGACATCACCGAGATTCCGGTGGCCCGGCTGCGGCGCAGCATCGGCTACGTGCCGCAGGAGGCGTTCCTGTTCTCGCGCTCGCTGCGCGACAACATCCTCTTCGGCCACCCGAGGCGTCGGCCGACGAGGAGATCTGCCGACGCGGTCGAGATGTCGCACCTGGCGGAGACCTGCGAGCGTTGCCCCGAGGGGCTGGAGACGCTGGTCGGCGAGCGCGGCTTCACGCTCTCCGGCGGTCAGCGTCAGCGGGCGACGCTGGCCCGCGCCGTGGTCGGTGACCCGCGCATCCTGATCCTCGACGACTCGCTGTCGGCCGTGGACGCCGACACCGAGCGGGCGATCCTGTCCGAGCTCGACGAGCTGATGCAGGGGCGGACCTCGATCCTGATCTCGCACCGCCTCTCCACCCTGGCCGGAATGGATCGCATCGTCGTGCTGGACCAGGGGCGGATCGTCGAGCAGGGGACCCACGAGGAGCTGATCGCCCGCGACGGCGTCTACGCGCGCCTGTTCCGGCGCCACCACCTGGAGGAGAGGCTGGAATGAGCCGATGAGCCACCACGGACGGCGCGTCCGCCCACGAGGAGAAGCCTGGGCAAGGCCTACGACGCCCGGCTGATGCGGCGGCTGTGGAAGTACGTCCGGCCCCATCGCAGCCTGGTGCTGCTGTCGCTGCTGCTGGTGCTCGGGGTCGGCGCGGTGCAGCTGATCCAGCCCTACCTGATCAAGCTGGCCATCGACGACCACATCGCCACCCGGCAGCTCGACGGACTGGCCCGGATCGGCGCGCTGTTCCTCGGCGCGCTGCTGGCCGAGTTCCTGCTGCGCTTCGCCCAGATCTACGTCTTGCAGCGCACCGGACAGAACGTCGTCTTCGATATCCGCACCGAGGTCTTCTCGCATCTGCAGAAGCTGCCGTCGTCGTTCTTCGACCGCAACCCGGTCGGGCGGCTGATGACACGGACGACCTCCGACGTCGAGGCGCTCAACGAGGCGTTCACCTCCGGTGTCGTGATGATGATCGCCGACCTGTTCAAGCTGATCGGCATCGTCGTGATCCTGATCTGGATGGACTGGCGGCTGGCGCTGGTCACGTTCGCCGTCGTGCCGCCGACGATCCTGACGACCTGGTACTTCCGGGGCCGCATGCGCAAGGCCTACCGGACGGTGCGGGCGATGATCTCGCGGCTGAATTCGTTCCTGCAGGAGAACGTCTCGGGCATGCGCATCGTGCAGCTGTTCTCCCGCGAGCGCGCCGCGATGGACCAGTTCAAGGAGATCAGCGGGCGCCATCGGGACGCCCAGCTCAGCGCGGTGCTCTACGACTCGAGCTTCACCGCCGTCGCCGAGTTGATCGGTTCGGTCACCCTGGCCGGGATCGTCTGGGTCGGTGGTTGGGGCATCCTGCGCGGCGTCGTCACCTTCGGCACCCTCGTCGCGTTCATCGAGTACTCGGCGAAGTTCTTCCGGCCGATCCAGGAGCTGTCCCAGTACTACACCTCGATGCAGGCGGCGATGGCGGCGGCCGAGCGGATCTTCGACCTGCTGGACACCGAGGTCGTCATCCGCTCGCCGGCGAATCCGACGCCGATCGAGGGGCGGCTCCGGGGCGACGTCGAGTTCGACAACGTCACTTTCGGCTACCACCCCGGCGAGCCGGTGCTCAAGAACGTCAGCTTCAGGATCGCGCCGGGCGAGAGCCTGGCGGTCGTCGGCTGGACCGGCGCCGGCAAGTCGACGCTGATCCGTCTGCTCGTCCGGCTCTACGACGTCCAGGAGGGGCGGATCCTGATCGACGGCGTCGACATTCGCGACTACGACCTGCGAGAGCTGCGCCGGTCGGTCGGCGTGGTGCTCCAGGATCACTTCCTGTTCGCCGGGACGGTGGGCGCGAACATCACCCTGGGCGATCCGGCGGTCGACGATGCGCGGATGCGTGCCGCGGCGGCGGCGGTCCACGCCGACCGGTTCATCGACCGGTTGCCCCAGGCGTACGACGAGCCGGTCCGGGAGCGCGGCGCGAACTTCTCCGTCGGGGAGAAGCAGCTACTGTCGTTCGCCCGGGCGATCGCCTTCGA